>LVAV01000028.1 GCA_001604185.1 Clostridiales bacterium Firm_16
GGCCGGTAACATAGGCTTATAGCCTTAGTGCAAACCACCCGTTCGACGGGTGGTTATGATTCCTTGTTATGGCAGGTGATACAGACACCCTGTTTTCGTAACGTGGTGGGGAAAGAATCTGTTATGGTATACTGAGACAGTAAGCGGGACGATTCGACGTTCTGATTAATCAGTGAAGCAGGTGATAAGAATGAGTATTCGAGCAATCGTAGCTGTAGATGAGAATTGGGCTATCGGATTTCAGGGGAATCTTCTGGCCAGTCTGCCGGAAGACCAGAAGTTGAACTTTAAAGTGAAGACTATGGGACATCCTGTAATCTATGGAAGAAAGACGCTTGAGACTTTTCCGAAGGGGAAACTTCTTCCCGGACGGGAGAATATCATCTTGTCCCGAAACACCGATTATCTCGTAGAGGAGGCTACGGTGCTGCACTCTGTCGATGAAGTGCTGGAGTATACCAGAAAAAGACCGGAAGAGATATTCTTTATTATCGGCGGTGCCCAGATCTATGAGCAATTCCTGCCTTATTGTGATACTTGTATTGTGACGAAGATCCATCAGGCATTTGAAGCGGATGTGTTTTTCCCGAATCTTGACCGTGATCCGGAATGGATCTGTACGGCCAAGGAAGAGGAAGTGCTCTCTGTGAAGGGCTTGAGCTTTGAAATATGGACGTATTCGAGGTGTGAACCATCAGAGACCTGCTGTGAATCTGCACAATTCTGAGTTGTGCTATTTGCACAATAAAACAATTATTTCTATGTGCAACATTTACAAAACGAAGATTGACGCGGTCTGAGCGTAAAGCTATAATGAACTTGCAAGGTCAGAGATGACCTGCAAGAAGAATAAAGGGAAAAAGAAATCACTAATTTAAGGAGGTAGTCACCATGAAAGCTTTTAACATGAGCAATGTAGATGTTCACCAGTTTATGCAAGCTCTGGATTCCTGCACCGGCGATGTAATGCTTATTACAGATGAAGGTGACAAGTTCAACCTGAAGAGCAAGCTCAGCCAGATCACCGGTCTTATGAAGTTGATCGAAGGCGGCAAGCTGGTTGATGCTAAGATTTACTGCTCCAATGTAGAGGATGAGGCTCTGCTTTTCAGACTGAATCTTTTCGGAACAGTTGAGGACGTCGAGAGCATCGGCTAATCTGAACCATCCGTTTCTTAACGGATAAACCCGCGGGAAACCGCATTTATAACGAGCTTCAACGGCTTCTGCATTATGCAGGAGCCGTTTTTTCTTGTGGATTCTTTATATTTTCTTAGTACATTCATGGGAGTAAATGATTATAATGTAAAAGTAAATTCAGATCCGGGAAATGAGGCAAGGAATGTTAAAAGAGTTCAAAGCGAATTATTATCGATTATTCCGGTCAAAGACTTTCTATATCATCTTTGGCCTTCTTTTTCTGGGCGCCTGTCTTTGTTGTTTCCTGATCAAGTTTATGGTCGATGATCCTTTCGGAGCGGTAAATGCCATAAGAGAAGCGATTTCAGAGATTTCTGAAACGAATCCTTCGGATGCGATCTATTTAGATGTTTATTCATCTTCCCTTGATACGTTTCAGCAGTTTGGCGATGTGACCGGCATTGTGAGGATCCAGATGATCGGTGGAATAGGATTTATGTTGTATTCGCTTCTGGTCGTGCTTTTTGTCGGAAGAGAATTCAAATCCCGCTTCTATGTGAATCATTATTCCGGTAACTCATCTCCGGTGAGGATCGCTTTCGTTCAGTGGCTTTCTATGATATGTATTACATTCTTTATGCAGGTAGTTCTTTTCCTGTTTACGGCAGGGGTCACTTTTGCTTGTTGTAACAACGTCCGTATGGGTGATCTGTCGCTGGCTTTTCGGTATTTCCTGATGGCCGTGCTGGGCAATGCGGCCTTTGTAACATTCGGATATATGGTCACGTTTATCCGTAAATCCTTTGTTATGGCAACGGTTCTTACATGTCTTTATACACTCGGTTTTATCGATCTGCTCGTTGCTTTTGCTTCGATTTTCATTAAGCCGCTCCGTCTGCTTGCTCTTTCTTCTCAGGTTGAGCTGACGATCGATGATTTTTCGGCTTTGAGCTATGCTTCTACGATCTGCTCTATGTTATTCTTTATCCTGCTTTATCTTGGTATTACACTGGTAGTGGCAAAAAGGCGAGATGCTTACTAATAACAGTTCTTTTGTGTTATAATATTGTTTCACGAAAAGACTGTTAGGAGATTGTATGATCAACTATTTGTATAATGCCAGGGATATAGCTGCGTATTTCAAGTGGGCAGGCGTTTCTTCACACCAGGAAAAGGAATATCTACACTACATTTTTACCATCGGTGGGGATATTCTGGCAAAACCCCTGACGAAGGACTACGATGCCTTTGAGAGAGCGGTGTACCGTGACCTTTATTATCTGTGGTCGGATGGTTTCGAGAATGAGTATTCCGATATTGCCACCATAGCGCCTAAGGGTGCGGTTTCCCTGATCTGTGACCAGGAATTCATCTGCCTGGAATCATATATGAAACTTCTGGCGCTTCACTTGATTTTCTCGAGAAATCTTCCATATGTACACGTTACTTTCTATGGATTGATGATGCCCCTCGGATTGAAGGGCGATTTTGCCGATTTCGAGAGAAATGTGGTCATTGCCTGTGAAACGCTGCATCTGGTAACACGAGATGTTTTCGGTAATCCTTTCGATCTGCATCTGGGTATCCCGGATGAAGTGCTGTGTCTGTGCCTGGAACCGTCTTTCCGTCAGAGTCTGGCTGAACATGACGACTTTAGAAAGCGATTTATTAAGAATGCGGCTACGAGACTGCAGGAATTAAAGCAGTCTTCTAAAGAGATTCACGATAAGGAAGAGAAGAAGAGATTACGTATCTTGAAGCGCAAGATGACGATGGAGGCCAAGAAGAAAGCCAAGGCCGACAAGTCGACGAAGATAAGAACAAGAAAAGTAAAAGAGAAGGAAAAGGACGTAGATGGAAAAGATGATTAATATGGGACTGGATATCGGTTCCACTACGATTAAGATCGTTCTGACAGAAGGAGAGGACATAATCTACCAGGAGTACAGACGCCATCACTCAGACATTGCAGGCGAACTCCTTAGTGCTTTTGAAGAAGTAAATACGAAATTCCCGAATCTTAGTGCGAGAGTACAGATCACAGGCTCAGGCGGACTTTCCGTAGCCAAGTGGCTGGGCCTGGATTTCGTCCAGGAGGTTATCGCCGAGACGGTGGCGATCTCCAAGTATCACCCGGAGACAGATGTCATTATCGAGCTGGGTGGTGAGGATGCGAAGATCACATACCTGCATCCTGTTCCGGAACAGAGAATGAACGGTACCTGTGCCGGTGGTACAGGTGCATTTATTGACCAGATGGCCACGCTTCTGAGAACAGATGCTGACGGCCTTAACGAGATGGCCAAATCATATAAAACGTTATACACGATCGCTTCTCGATGCGGAGTTTTTGCCAAGAGTGATCTTCAGCCGTTGATCAATGAAGGTGCGGCGAAAGAGGACCTGGCGGCTTCCATCTTCCAGGCAGTGGTTAACCAGACGATCGCAGGACTTGCCTGCGGACGTCCGATCCGTGGACATATCGCGTTCCTGGGTGGTCCGTTGTTCTTTAACTCGGAACTGCGTAAAGCCTTCGAGCGTACACTGGAAGCACAGGTGAAATCTTTCTGGATTCCGGATAATGCACAGATCTATGTGGCGCTGGGTGCGGCACTGGGAGCTAAGGGTAAGGAAGTGAAGCTTTCTGACCTGATCGCTTCTTTCGCATCGAAAGAAGGCTTCGAGCCGGATATCAAGCGTATTGCGCCGCTTTTTGCAAGTGAAGAGGAGCGGGAAGCTTTCAACCGCCGTCATGAGCGGGCTACGCTGGATCTGTATCAGCTGGCCAAGCAGAAGGGCCCGTGTTATCTGGGTATCGATGCCGGTAGTACGACGACCAAGGCGGTGCTGATCAACGATCAGGGCCAGATGGTTTATACCTACTATTCCAGTAACCAGGGTAATCCTGTAAAGAGTGCCGTTAATATCGTTAAGCAGCTTTATGAACAGATGCCGCCGGAGACGTATATTGCCAATAGTTGTGTGACCGGTTATGGTGAAAATATTATTCGTGCGGCTTTGGGTGTGGATCTCGGTGAGATCGAGACTATGGCGCATTTCCAGTCGGCCAAGTATTTCTGCCCGGATGTGGATTTCATTATCGATATCGGCGGTCAGGATATGAAGTGCATGAAGATCCGAAATGGTGTAATCGATTCCATTATGCTGAACGAAGCTTGTTCTTCTGGATGCGGATCCTTCATTCAGACTTTCGCGGAAAACCTCAATATGGATGCCCATACATTCTCTCTAGAGGCGCTGTCTTCTAAGAATCCTGTTGATCTGGGTACCAGATGTACGGTATTCATGAACTCTAAGGTTAAGCAGGCGCAGAAGGAAGGCGCTACGGTGGGTGATATATCTGCCGGTCTTTCTTATTCCGTTGTACGTAATGCGCTTTATAAGGTTATCAAGATCCGCGATACTCAGGAACTGGGTAAGAAGATCGTCGTACAGGGTGGTACATTCCTGAACGATGCGATCCTCCGTTGCTTCGAGCTGATCTCGGGGCGCGAAGTCATTCGTCCGAATGTAGCCGGCTTGATGGGTGCTTTTGGCGCGGCGATCATCGCAAAGAACAGAATGCCGAAGGAGCAGAAAGTATCCGGTCTTATGGGACTGGAAGAACTGAATAACTTTAGGATGGAGACGGAGATGGCTACATGTCCGCTCTGTACAAACCATTGTAAGCTTACGATCTCCACTTTCTCTAACGGTGAACGCTTTATTTCCGGTAACCGTTGTGAACGTGGTGAGGGAAAGGAAAAGTCGAAGGAGACACTTCCGAACCTGATCAACTACAAGTATATGCGTACGTTCCGTTATAAGCCGCTTGCCAAGGATAAAGCGCCCAGAGGTGAGATCGGTATTCCGCGTGCGTTGAACATGTACGAGAATTATCCTTTCTGGTTTACCGTGCTTACGGAACTGGGATTCTCGGTTGTAATCTCCCCAAGATCGAACCATGTGCTTTTCGAGAAGGGTATGGATTCTATTCCGTCGGAGAGTGTATGCTATCCTGCCAAGCTGGTGCATGGTCATATCGAAAGCCTTATCGAGAAGGGGATCACGACGATCTTCTATCCGTCGGTCCCGTACGAGAGAGAGGAAAATAAGAATTCCGGCAACCATTTTAACTGCCCGATCGTAGCGTCTTATCCGGAAGTAATCAAGAACAATCTGGAGAATATCCAGGACAAGGGTATCAAGTATCTTAATCCGTTCCTTGCGCTGGATAACGATGTGGCTCTGGCGGAACAGCTGGCGATTGCTTTTGCCGATTACGGCGTAACCAAGGATGAGGCCATGAAGGCTGTAGCCGCAGGTAATAAGGAGTACGACGATTATAAAGCAGATATCCGCAAGAAGGGGCAGGAGGTCATCGAGGATCTCAAACGCACCGGTCAGAAGGGTATCGTTCTTTCCGGTCGTCCTTACCATACAGACCCGGAGATCAATCATGGTATTCCGGAGATGATCAATGCATTGGGACTTGCTGTTCTGAGTGAGGACAGCGTAGCGGTTCCGGGCACACTGGAACGACCGATCCGTGTTATCGATCAGTGGATGTATCACACAAGACTTTATGAAGCGGCCGCATATGTGGCAACCAATGAGAATCTTGAACTGGTTCAGTTGACGTCATTCGGCTGTGGTCTGGACGCGGTTACCTCTGACCAGGTTCAGGAAATCCTGGAATCCCAGGGTAAGCTTTATACGCTTCTTAAGATCGACGAGGTAAGCAATCTTGGTGCGGCCCGTATCCGTATGCGTTCCTTGAAGGTAGCTATGGATGAGCGTGAAGCAGCCCGCAAAGAAGGGACAATGCCGAAGCGTGAGAGAAAGTCTTATACCATTAAGCGTGTTCCTTTTACCGAAGAACATAAGAAGCGCCACACGATCCTGGCACCGCAGATGGCACCGATCGAATTCGAGTTTGTGGAAGCAGTATTCCATCATCACGGATATAAGCTGAAGGTGCTTAAGGAAGCTACCCAGGCGGATATTGAGTGTGGTCTGCGTTTCGTTAATAACGATGCGTGCTTCCCGACGGTCATCGTAGTTGGTCAGATGGTCAATGCGATCCTTTCCGGTGAAGTAGACAGAGATAACACAACCGTGCTGATCACACAGACCGGTGGTGGATGTCGTGCGACGAACTATGTTGCTTTCCTGCGTAAGGCACTTCGCGAAGCGGGTTATGGCGATATTCCGGTCATCGCACTCTCGGTACAGCAGTTTGAGAAGAATCCGGGTTTTAAGCCGACTTTGCCGTTTATCAATAGTGCACTTCGAGCTATATGCTACGGCGATATGCTCCAGACTTTGCTGTTGCGTGTCCGTCCATATGAGAAGATCAAGGGTTCGGCCAATGCACTGTATCAGTTCTGGAACCGTTGCGGTAAACTTTTCTTCAACCCGAAGGAGAAATTCGAAGATATTACAACAGAATACATCATGGCGGAAGCCTGCAAGAATGCACCGTTGACTGATGAAGAGAAGAAGGCAGTAGAAGACCTTCTGAAGGAACTGCATTGTTCCAAGATCGGTCGTCCGTCTTCTTATCGCCGCATGATCGATGCTACCATCGATACTTTCGACAGATTCCCGATGCTGGATATCCCGAGAAAACCGCGTGTCGGTCTGGTTGGTGAGATCCTGGTCAAGTTCCAGCCGGATGCCAATAACCATGCGATCGATGTAGTTGAACAGGAAGGCTGTGAAGCTGTTGTTCCTGGACTTCTTGACTTCTTCCTGTATTGTGCGATGGGCCCGGTTTATGCTGCGGAACACTTCGGTAGAAGTAAGAAATCTGCATGGCTGAGCAACCGTGGAATCGATCTTCTCCAGTCTTATCGTCGTCATATCGTGAAGAGAATGGCCGAGACAGGTAAATTCCAGCTGCCCCAGAGCATCCGTCATATGGCGAAGAAAGCCGAAAGTGTTCTTTCCTGCGGAAACGATAATGGTGAGGGCTGGTTCCTGACGGCAGAAATGATCGAATTGATCGAGAGCGGCGTACCGAATATTATCTGCGCTCAGCCTTTCGCATGTCTGCCGAACCATGTTACCGGTAAGGGCATGATCAAGGAACTGAGAAGACAGTATCCTGAATCCAATATCATTCCGATCGACTATGATCCGGGTGCCAGCGAAGCTAATCAGCTGAACCGTATCAAGCTCATGGTCAGCACGGCGCATTACCGTGAAGAGATGAAGCGTAAGGAAGCGGAGAAAGAGAATAAGTAAAGACGGGAGAGACCGATATGTCTGAAGCCAAGCGTATACTTCTGGTAGATGGAAACAGTATCATTAACCGTTCGTACTATGCGACGGCGGGCAGAAACAATCTGACGGCACCGGACGGAACACCTACCGGAGCCGTGAATATCTATCTGAATACTCTCTCCAAATACATGGGCGAGATCGAACCGACGCACACCTGTACGCTGTTCGATCTGAAAGCTCCGACTTTCCGTCACAAGGCTTACGATGGTTACAAAGGTACGAGAAAGGGCATGCCGGATGATCTGGCGGCTCAGATGCCGGTTCTGAAAGAAGTACTGGATGCCATTGGTTTCCCCAGATATGAGCAGGCCGGTCTTGAAGCCGACGACCTGATCGGGACACTGAAGACCATGGCAGTCAAAGAAGGTTTCGAAGTCTTTATCCTTAGTGGAGACAAGGACGATTTCCAGCTCATTGATGAGCACACGAAGATCGTTATGCCCGTGACCAAGAAGGACGGAAGTGCTACAGAATACTATGACGAAGCGCTTTTCAGAGAGCGTTACCATATTCCGTCTTCTGATTTTGTTACGGCAAAAGCTCTTATGGGTGATCCGAGTGATAACATTCCCGGGGTCCGCGGCATCGGTGAGAAGGGCGCCATGGATCTTGTCGGCAAGTATCAGACATTGGATAACCTCTATGAGCATGTTGATGAATTGAGCCCGAAACTTCGGGAAAAACTCGTTACAGATAAGGATAATGCATACCTGTCACTGATGCTTTCCAAGATCGTGACCGATGCGGAGTTGTCGATCACACTGGATGAACTGAAGGTTAAACCGCTGGATATGCAAAGCACGGCTTCCTGCTTCTATAAGTACGGCTTCCGTAGCCAGATGAAGAAGTGGAATATCGATGAATCGCAGGCGCAACAGGCTGAGACGGAAAATCTTGAAGCCGAACCTCAGAATTATCCGGGTCTGAGCGGTAAAATGCCGCAGATCCTGCTGAATCAGGATGTAACGCAATCTTTTCAGGAAATCGGAAAGACGATCTCTCGTGATAATCCCATTGCGATGGATCTCACACGGCAACCGTGCCTTGCACTGGGTGTTTCCGTTCTTGCGGATCAGGTCTATGTCTGGACTGATGAGCAGTCGATCCGCACGTTCCTGACGCTTCTTGCTGAAAGGGGCGTTGGTACTTCATCTGAAAATGCACCGGTCATGTATCGGGCGAAGGAACACTTCAAGAGCTGGGAAGAGGGGCTTTCTTTCCTTCACGTATTTGACGTGGAAATTGCAGGCTTTGTACTGAATCACATTGAAGGCGCGGATCCGTCTTTCGAGATGCTGGTGGAGCACTCCACACGCCGTCCTTTCCCGATGCTGGAGAAGTATGAACAGAACGATGACGGTGAGAAAGAATCATATCAACAGCCGGATCTGATGTCCCTTTTTGCTGCGCCTGCAGAAGAGAAGAAAGAACTCGGTACCAGAGATTTCCTGGATTTTGCATACCGCCTGCTTCTGGTGCGTCTTGTTTCTTATTACCAGAAAGACGAGATTGCGGAACAGAAGATCGAGAAACTGATCTACGAGATCGAGATGCCACTTGTAATGGAGCTGGATCGTATGGAACGTCGGGGCGTTCTGGTTGATGTTGCACAGATCGATGCACTGCATAAGGAATTCGATGAACGTCTCTCCGATCTGGAGCAGAAGATATACGAGGCGGCCGGGGAAGAGTTCACGATCTTATCTCCGAAGCAGCTGGGACATATTCTTTTCGAGAAATTAAAGCTTCCTTCCGGAAAAAAACTTTCAAGTGGCGGCTATTCTACTAATTCCGAGGAGCTCCAGAAGATCGCGGACCGTCATCCGGTCGTCAATCTGGTACTTGAATACAGACAGATCCAGAAACTGGATTCTACTTTCGTCATGGGACTGAAGAAGAGTATCTCCCCGAAGGACGGACGTGTGCATACTACCTTCAGTCAGGCAATGACCAATACAGGAAGACTCTCTTCCTCAGATCCGAACCTGCAGAATATTCCGATCCGCACGGATCTTGGAGCCTTGATCCGTAAGACTTTCGTAGCCAAGGACGGATATGTTCTCATTGATGCCGACTATTCTCAGATCGAGCTTCGTCTGCTGGCGGCGATCTCTCATGATGAAGAGATGATTGCTGCCTTCCTGGAAGGCCGGGATATCCATACAAAGACGGCCTGCGGTATCTTCGGTGTACCGCCTGAGATGATCGATCACGGTATGCGTTCTGCGGCCAAGAGGGTAAACTTCAGTATCGTTTACGGCGTTAGCGACTATGGTCTGTCTCAGGATCTGGGAATCAGTATCGCAGAAGCCCATCGGTATATTGAAGAATACTATCGTCAATTCCCGACGATTCGTCCGTGCTTAGAAGGATTTAAGCAGGAAGGCCATGACAAGGGATATGTAGCGACGCTTTTCGGAAGAAGAAGAGTTCTTAAGGAGCTGTCTTCTGCCAACAGAAATATCCGGAACTTTGGCGAACGTGCTGCGATGAATACGCCGATCCAGGGAACAGCGGCGGACATAATCAAGCTGGCCATGAATCATGCATCTCAAGCACTTAAAGAAGCAGGACTCGATGCACATCTGATCCTTCAGGTTCACGACGAACTTATCGTGGAAGCCCGAGAAGATGTGGCGGAGCATGCGGCAAAAGTACTTCAGGAAGCAATGGAATCGGTGATTTCACTGGATGTTCCATTGGTAGCAGAAGCCAGAATCGGAAAGAGCTGGTCCGAAGCACATTAATTGAATAAAGTGACGCCTCATGCATGTGCAGGCGTGAAGAATAGGAGAGAAACATGTTTGTATTAGGAATCACTGGAGGAATCGGAAGCGGTAAAAGCACGGTTTCCGGTTATTTTCGTGAACATGGTATTCAGGTGCTGGATGCCGATGAGATATCCCGGGATGTAACGGCTGTGAACGGGTGTGCGCTCCCGGAAATCGCGCAGCTTCTGGGACCTCGTGCCATCAGTGCAAAGGGCGGTTTAAACCGCTCCTATGTGGCCTCCCTCGTTTTCTCGGAAAAGAAGAAACTGGACCAGCTTTCTGCTATCGTCCATAAATATGTGCTTTCTACCATAGCTTCAGAAATTGCCAAAGCAGCGGAGAAGAAAGTGAAAATCATCGTTCTGGATGTACCGATCCCGGTCAAACACGGATTTGTGGATGTCTGTAATCAGATCTGGGTCGTAAGCTGTAGTGATGGAATCCGTCTGGATCGTCTGGTGCAGCGCGGTATGGACAGAGACGATGCCAAGAAACGTATGGCCATGCAGATGACTCGTGAAGAGTACGAGGAGCTGGGCGATGTGGTTCTCGTGAATGACGGCACGTTGGATGATCTTAAAGAACAGATCGAGAAGGCCGTGAAATCAGAGTTGAACGAGAGAGGGATCCGTATATGAACGTTGCCGTGATTTTTACGATCTGCATATTGGCTTTTGGTATTGTAGCTGCCCCGTCTCTGTACTTCGTTTTCAAGAAAAAGAGTAAGACTTTAGCTAAGTATCTTGCTGTTTCGGCACTGGTCTTTTCTTCTGCGGCCTTACTGGTTATGTGTATCGCTATTGCGAAGAAGGGGGAACCGCAGCTTTTCTTTTTCTTGGCAGATGCCCTGAGTTTCGGCGTTTTTGCTTTGTCTTCGGTGATGCTGGTTACTGTGTTTAATCGGTTTGAAAAGAAGAATAAGTGATATCTGAATAATAATGAGCAAAGAAAAAGCAACCTCGTAAGGTTGCTTTTTTATTTCTGGATTTTACCGATCGATCAAACGTTGAAACGGAAGAGCACAACGTCGCCGTCCTTCATGACGTATTCCTTACCCTCGGAACGCACAAGTCCTTTTTCCTTGGCGGCGGCATATGTACCACAAGCCATCAGGTCATCGAATGCCACAACTTCTGCACGGATGAATCCACGCTCAAAATCAGAATGGATCTTACCTGCGGCCTGCGGTGCTTTGGTACCGTTCTTGATGGTCCATGCACGTACTTCCTGCGGGCCGGCAGTGAGGTAAGAAATGAGACCCAGGAGCTTATAACTTGCCTGGATCATCTTATCGAGACCGGACTGGGAGAGACCAAGTTCTTCCAGGAACATGGCTTTTTCTTCCGGGTCCAGCATAGCAATCTCTTCTTCGATCTTTGCGGAGATCACGACACATTCCTCACCGGAATTAGCTGCGATCTGCTCTACTGTCTTTACGTAATCGATGTCCGGATTGGATATATCGCTCTCTGCGATGTTGGCAACATAGAGAACAGGCTTGAGAGACAGAAGTGCCAGATCCTTGACGAATTCCATTTCTTCATCGTCGAAGGTGAGGGAACGGGCCGGTTTCTCCTGCTCCAGAGTAGCTGCGATCTTCTCGTAGCAGTCCAGTTCTGCCTGGAACTTCTTGTCGCCGCCTTTCATCATTTTTCTGACCTTGTCCAGACGACGGTCCATATATTCCATATCGGAAAGGATCAGCTCCAGTTCGATGGTTTCGATGTCACGCTTCGGGTTAGCACCTCCGTCGACGTGTACGACATTGGTATCGTCAAAGCAACGGACAACATGTACGATGGCGTCAACTTCACGGATGTTGGCGAGGAATTTATTACCCAGACCTTCACCCTTGCTGGCACCGCGCACCAGACCTGCGATATCGACGAATTCGATCACGGCCGGCGTATACTTCTCCGGATTGTACATCTCGGCAAGTTTGTCCAGACGGTTGTCCGGAACAGACACGACACCTACGTTCGGTTCGATGGTGCAGAAAGGATAGTTTGCGGATTCTGCACCCGCCTTGGTGATGGCATTAAAAAGCGTACTCTTGCCGACATTCGGCAGTCCAACGATACCTAATTTCATGAAAAGTGACCTCGTTTCTATATCAAAACTTCAAAATCATACTTGAATCGACTATCTACGAACCCACATTATAGCATATTTCCGTGAATTGTCGTATTTTGTCGAAAAATTCTTCTGTATGGATAAACCGATTTCTGTACAATAACGGAAATCCTGACGGAAGGAGTAGGCATATGACAAGTGCGAAATCAAGAAATGCCAAGGTTAAGACAGTTTATCTGCAAGGTCTGGAAGGTTGTGAGGCAGAAGTAGAGGTGTCGATATTTCAGGGACTTCCCGGGTTTGAAGTGGTGGGCCTCGGAGATTCGTCCATCCGGGAATCCAAGGAAAGGGTTCGGGCCAGTATACGCTCCTGTGGCTTTACTTTTCCCAATCAGCGTCTGCTGGTGAATATCTCGCCGGCTTATCTTCATAAATCCGGGTCTTCCTTCGACCTTCCCATTGCGCTGGCAATCCTTATGGCGTCGGGACAGCTTACGAGTATCTATAAGAATGTGATGGCATATGGTGAACTATCTTTGACAGGGGAGATCCGCCCGGTTCCGGGAAGTATCTCTCGAATGCTTCTGTTATCGGAATCGAAGAGAGATATCCTTCTTATTCCTAAGAAAGATATGCAGGAAGCCTCTTTGCTGTCAGTGACGGCTGAGGGAGTGGATAGTCTGGCGGATGCCATAGCACACCTGAAACAGCCCTTCGATTCTGTACCGGAATCCTTCGAATTGGATCAGGATCTACCCGGGCCGAAAGTGGATATTTCCTGTCTTAGTGGTCAGCCAAAGGCAGAGAAGGCGATTGTGCTTGCTGCAGCCGGGTTTCACAATCTGCTTTTCTCCGGACCGCCGGGCACAGGTAAATCTCTTTCTGCCCAGATCATCGCGGGTATCCTTCCACCACTTACACGTGAGGAGAAGATTGAATTGCTTCGTGTAGAGAGTGCTTTGTCTGTGCTGGACTCACGAGATCTTTCTTCATGCTTACGACCTTTCCGATATGTACATCACACCTGTACGCCTTCCGCAATGGTAGGTGGAGGCCGATATGCGGTTCCAGGTGAAATCTCCCGTGCCCTGCACGGTGTGCTGTTTCTGGATGAATTGCCGGAATTCTCCCCCAAAGTACTGGATATGCTTCGTGTGCCACTGGAAACAGGGGAAGTAGAGATATCCAGAAACTGCAGGACAAGTGTTTTTCCGGCGAGGTTTATGCTGGTGGCGGCAATGAATCCATGTAGGTGCGGAAAGAGAATCGAATCCCCGGCGGAGTGTACGTGCACAGCATCTATGGTCCGGAGTTATCAGGGACGGATCAGCGGGGCGCTTCTGGACAGAATGGATATCTACTGCTATATGCCGAGAATCTCAGAAGCCGCCATGATGGAGACGATTTACTCGGAAAGCGGGTCGGATAGTCTCCGATGGAGAGACCGTATCTCGGAAGTCTGGGAGAGACAGTATCGAAGATGTGATGAATTCGGCATTCCGAGAGTGAAGAACGGGGAGTGCCAGGAAGCCTATCTGGCAGAGCTCTTTCGCATTGGCAGTAAAGAAAGTGAATTTGCCGCGTCTGCAGCACATCAACTGAAATTGTCTGTCCGAGGGCTCAGAAGGTTGGTTCGTCTGTCCCGTACGATCGCAGATCTTCAGGACCAGGAGGATGTGCGCTGCGAACATATCACGGAAGCTCTGGCATACAGGATGCCACAGTGGAATACAACGAATACAGGAGGTTAAGAGAATGGAAAACAAGAATTTGAAAGAAAAACTGTTTTGCTCACTTATCATGCACAAGAAGATCATGAATGGAAGTCAGATTCGTCGCCTGATCGCGGATAAAAAGATCGAGTCCATGGATAGTATCTGCCAGGAACAGGATTCGATCTTTACAGAAGAAATGCTGTCTCCTGAACAGCTTGAAAAGTGGAGAGAGTACAGGAACTCAGCGGCTTACGATCGTTTCGACGAATACGTTGAATATGTGCTGAAGAGAAATATTCAGGCCGTCGGTATGTATGATGAGGATTATCCGGAGTGCCTGAAACCATATCCGAATATGCCGCTTATCCTCTATCTTCGAGGTGATGCATCACTTCTTCATCAGAAGAAGTCGAAGGTGTCTATTGTTGGTACAAGGCAGCCCTCCGCATACGGAAGACGGGTAACAAGAGAGTTCGCCAAAGCGCTGGCTCTTCGTGATGTGGTGATCGTAAGTGGTCTTGCCAGAGGTGTGGATGGGATAGCACATCAATCCTGTCTGGATGCGGGAGGAAAGACCATCGCCGTCATGCCTTGTGGCTTGGATACCGTCTATCCTGGAGATCATCTGCAACTTTTTCAGGAGATCGAACAGAAGGGACTGCTGATATCTGAACTTATGCCCGGCACGAAGGCAATCCGCCAATACTTCCCGGCTAGAAACCGTATTCTGTCCGCTTTGTCAGACTGTGTTCTGATTACGGAAGCGGGGCAGAACAGCGGAACACTGCATACGGCTAACTTTGCAGCGGCCCACGGAAAAGAAGTTTTCGTGATCCCCGGAACCATCTATTCAGATACATCTAAAGGGAATCTGGGTCTCATGAAGGATGGCGCGCAGATTGCCTCGGAACCGGAAGATCTACTGGCGTATCTGGCCGGAGCTGTATTCTTCCGAGAGATCGAAGAAATCAAGGAAGAATGGAGAATGCACCTTCTTAAGGAGAAGATAGAACAGCATCCGGAAGAGCTGACGGATGATGAGATCCGGCTTGTGATCATGGAACTTCTGGTAGCACAAGGATTGAATGCAGATGAGATCGTCCGTGAATCCGGCCTTGCCTACGAAGCGGTTTCGATGGAACTGGGAAAACTAGAACTGGAAGGAAAAATCACGAATGAAAACGAAAAATACATTTTGACAATTCGCTAATAATGAATTATATATATTAAATGTTAGAAATCAGTTTTACGGAGAACAGGAAAATGAGCAAGAACTTAGTGATCGTTGAGTCACCGGCAAAGGCAAAAACAATCGGAAGATATCTTGGTAAGGATTATAAGATCACAGCGTCCGTCGGACACATTCGTGATCTGCCTTCTTCGACCATGGGTGTAGACGTCAAGCATGACTTCAAACCTACATACATTAATATGCGTGGCAAGGAGAAAGTAATCCGCGAACTCAAGGAATATGCGGCAGATGCCGAAAAAGTGTATATCGCAACCGACCCTGACCGTGAGGGAGAAGCCATTGCCTGGCACATTGCCAAAGTTCTGAATATAGATCTGAATGAGAATTGCCGTATCTCGTTTAACGAAATTACTGAAAAAGCCATTAAGAATGCTATCCTTTCTCCGAGACAAATTGATATTGATCTGGTAAATGCCCAGCAGGCCCGTCGTGTTCTGGACCGCCTTGTTGGTTACGAGCTTTCACCGCTACTCTGGACCAAAGTCAGAAAAGGTCTGTCTGCCGGTCGTGTTCAGTCCGTTGCAACGAAGCTTGTTGTAGACCGTGAGAAAGAGATCGAAGCGTTTAAGCCTGAAGAATACTGGAATGTCAATGCAGAGCTCTGCCCGGCTGACGGTAGTGGTTTTTCTTTCCGTACCCGTTATCACGGAGAAAAGAAAGGCGGCAAAATCGAGAAGGTCAAGCTTTCCAATCAACAAGAAACCGATGCTTTACTTGCTTCTCTTAAGAATGGTGAGTATGTGGTCGATACTATAAAGAAGGGAAGAAAGCTTCGTCAGCCTTTCGCTCCTTTCACAACCAGTACGCTTCAGCAGGAAGCATCCCGTCGCATCAGCTTTACGTCAAGAAAGACGATGAGCGTTGCACAGCAGCTCTATGAAGGCGTAGAGATTGCCGGACAGGGTCAGGTCGCTCTCGTTTCTTATATCCGTACAGACTCCGTACGTGTTTCTGAAGAAGCAATGACTGCAGCCAGAAAGCTGATCAGCGAGAAATATGGTGAGCGTTATCTTCCTAAGTCCCCGAGAAAGTACTCGAACAAGAACTCTGCTCAGGATGCCCACGAAGCTATCCGTCCGGCTCATTTCGAACTGAGTCCGGATGCCATCAAGAATTCTCTTTCTTTGGATCAGTACAAGCTTTATAAATTGATCTGGGACCGTTTCCTGTCTTCCCAGATGGCTTCGGCTGAAGTAGATACCGTATCGGTTGATGTAAGATGTAACACATCGATCTTCCGTACGCAGGGTGAGACAGTTCAGTTCCAGGGCTTCCTGGCTGCATATGCAGATCTGAATGACGAACTCACGGATGATGAGAAGAATACGAAGGCTAAACTTCCGGATCTGGCAGACGGTCAGCAGCTGAAATTGATCGATCTGAAATCTGAACAGAAGTTTACGGCTCCGCCGCCGAGATTCACGGAAGCAACCTTGATCAAGATGCTGGAAGAGAAGGGAATCGGCCGTCCGTCCACGTATGCGCCGACGATTTCTACGATCCTGGAGCGTAATTACATCGATAAAGAAGGCAAAGTAATCCATCCTACAGAACTTGGAAATGTTGTTACCGATCTTCTTACGAATTTCTTTACGGAGATCGTTGACGTGTCTTTCACCGCGGACATGGAGTCGAAACTAGACGAGATCGAACTTGGTAAGAAAGACTGGGTCAAAGTGCTTTCAGAATTCTATCCTTCTTTCCATGAGTTGATCGTGAAAGCAGGTTCTGATGTTTCGAAGGTAAAGATGGCCGAGAAGCAGACCGGCGAGAAGTGCCCGGAATGTGGCAATGACCTGGTTATCAAGGAAGGCCGTTTCGGACAGTTTATCGCATGCTCTCATTTCCCGGAATGCAAATATACGAAGAATATTGAAGTATCTGTAAAGGGATCCTGCCCGCTGTGTGGAAGTGGTCTGGTATCCCATCGTTCTACAAAGTATAAGGGACGCCTTTTCTATACTTGTGATAAGAAGGGTTCGGATGCCGATTGCGGCTTTATCAGCTGGGATCTCCCTATCGATGGTCAGAAGTGCGATACCTGCGGCAGTTACATGGTATGGAAGCGGTTCCGCGGACGTGCTTATCCGAAATGTGCCAATAAGGATTGCCCGAAGAATGCTCCGAAGAAGTCTTCGAAAGCAGAAGGTGAAGAGAAGCCGGAAAAGACAAAAAAGTCGAAAGCTAAGAAGAATCCAGAGGAGTAATAAAGTATGGACAAACCGGATATCACGATCATTGGCGCAGGCCTTGCCGGTTCTGAGGCAGCTTATCAGGCAGCTCGCCTGGGTGCCAAGGTGCGTCTTTATGAGATGAAACCGGTACGAAAGAGTCCGGCGCATCATTCCGATAAATTCGCGGAACTGGTGTGTAGTAATTCCCTTCGCTCCAATCAGTTGGAGAACGGTGTAGGTCTGCTCAAAGAAGAATTGCGTATCCTGGGTTCACTGATCATGGAAGCGGCCGATAAGGCTCAGGTTCCTGCCGGTGGCGCACTGGCCGTAGATCGTGAAGAATTCTCGGGTTATATTACTGAAAAGATTCTGAATCACCCAAATATTGAGGTGATTTATGAAGAAATCCATCGTATTCCGGATGAAGGTCCTGTTATTGTAGCTACCGGTCCTCTGACGGACGCAGATCTTTATGATGATATCATGGAACGGATCGGACATCAGGACATGCATTTTTTCGATGCCGCGGCTCCGATTGTCATGGAATCCGGTATTGACCGTTCGATTTGTTTTGCTATGTCCAGATATGGCAAAGGTGGAGATGATTATCTGAACTGCCCGATGAATGAAGAAGAATACAGAAACTTCTATGAAGCACTTATCTCAGCAGAACTTGCTGATGTGAAGGGTTTCGATAAAGAAACAGTATTCGAAGGATGTATGCCGATCGAGACCATGGCGAAGAGAGGTTATGACACGATGCGGTTCGGACCCTTGAAGCCGGTGGGTCTGATCGATCCTCGAACCGGGGAAGAACCCTATGCCTGTGTTCAGCTTCGACAGGATGACCGTATGGCATCGATCTATAATATCGTCGGATTTCAAACTCGACTGAAGTTTCCTGAACAGACACGTGTCTTCCACATGATCCCGGGACTTCAGAATGCTGAGTTTACCAGAATGGGCGTCATGCACAGGAATACTTATATCGAGTCTCCGAAACTTTTAATGCCTACCTATCAGATGCGTAATGAACCTCGTATTGCATTTGCCGGTCAGATCACAGGTGTAGAAGGTTATATCGAGTCTACTGCATCCGGCTATCTGGCAGGCTTCTACAGTGCTTGTGATGCGCTTCATATCGACCATGATGTCCGCTTTTCATCAGAGACCATGATAGGTGCTATGGCGTCTTATATTTCGGACCCGAATGTGAAACATTTTGTTCCCATGAACGCGAACTTCGGTCTGGTTGCGCCTCTGGGATATAAAGTTCGTGGAAAGAAAAAAGAGAAGAATCTTGCATATGCAGAACGTGCAATTGCAGAAGTATGTAAGCATAAGGAAGAGATGGTACATTTATGGAATTAAAGCGGCAGAATTATTCGACAGGTGAAAGCGTGGAAGTACCGAAAAGCTTTATGCGGGCCTTCGGTCGTAACTGGAGCAAGGTGATGGGTTGTAATGCCTTGATACTCTTGGCCAATACGCTTTCTATCTTGATCAGTCTTTGCATGATCATGTTTATTGTACCGCTGATCTTTCCGTTCTTTATGCCTAACAAATTAGGTGATTTTCTTGTGCAAAACGGCTTTGTTACAGATATAGGAACCGCTGAAGAAGCGGCTAACAGCGTCTTTTATATGGCCTCTCTTGTGCTTGAATTGATGATGACCGGTATGCTGTTTGTCATCAACGGCCCCATTCAGGCGGGCATCTGTTATTATTTCCGTAATGTCCTGACCGGAGATGCCCGATTCAAGACAGATTTTGTTAAGGGTATGAAGATGAGTTGGAAGAAGGCCCTTGGAGCAAGTATTCTCTCCATTTTTGTGACGGCGATCCTGCTTTTCAACATCGGGTATTATCAGAATGGTTTCCTTGGATCTGCATCTGTCTTCTTCAAGGGATTCTTTACATGTATTCTGGTGTTCTGGGGCAATATGCAGGTTTATACTTATCCTCTGATCGCATGCACTAAGTTGTCTTTGAAGGATGTGTATAAGAATTCTGCTTTGCTTTCCATCACGAAGTTTCCATTCACATTCTGTTTCTTCCTGCTGGAAGTCGTATTGTTCTTAGTACTTCCGGGTGTATTGATCTTTACTTTGGAACAGTTTGGCTATGCCGTAGCCATGTTATTCTACTTGCTTTTCTCATTCGGATTTACGACTTTCCTGGCGACATACAAGTCCTGGAAACTGATTCAAGACTATATTGAAGAGGAGAACTGATTGAGTTTTCTGGTATACATTTTTTGGCAGTTGGGCTAAAATGATAACATATTTTGTTATGAGGTGAACGTTATGATCCAATGTAGCCGAGGCCATTTTTACGATGAAAACCGCAATTCAACTTGTCCATACTGTAGTCAGATAACAAGTCAGCCGCGTAGCGTAATGCCACCGATAGCCCCGAATATGGAGATCCCGCAGCCTTCTTGTGGTAAAACGGTTGCCGTCGAGGGTGTTGAGACACAGCCCCAGGTAAGTAAAACAGTTGCGATTGATTATATGGAACCAAGTGCTCCGGCCGTGAGTAAGACCGTAGCCATTACACCTCAGGAAGAGAAATTCATGCCGCCGGTAGCTCCGGTACAACAGCCTGCTCCGCAACAATTTGCGCAACAGCCAGCTCAGCAACAGTTTGCACCGCAGCCGGCACCACAACAATTCGCGCAACAGCCTGCACAGCAGCAGTTTGTACCGCAGCCGGCACCACAACAATTCGCGCAACAGCCTGCACAGCAGCAGTTTGCACCGCAGCCGGCACCTCAACAATTTGCGCAACAACCTGCACAGCAGCAGTTTGTAACGCAGCCGGCACCACAACAATTCGCGCAACAGCCTGCACAACAGCAGTTTATACCTCAGCCTGTAGTTGAAACACCTGCGGCTCCGGTTGCACCTGCCGTACCTGCAGCACCTGTAGTTGATGCACCGGCAGTGCCTGTTGCTCCTGCTGCGCCTGTAGTTGATATTCCTGCTGCTCCGGTTGTTCCGGTCGCACCGGTTGCTGCATCCCCTGCTGCGCCCGCACAGGAGATGAATGAAGAACCCAGACCGTTCCAGGTGACCGGCCTTGGTGTCAAGGAGAATCCGACTCCGATTCCGGTTAGTGAACCGGAATATGATCGTCCGTATGCCGTATCCGGTCTGGCCGTGAAGGAAAATCCGGTTCCGGTCGCAGCCGAAGAAACCGGAGCAACATTCCCGGTTCCGTCTCAGGGCGGCGCCCCGGCTTCTACCGGTGGACAGCCGATGTCTGCGGAAGCGGCAGCTTTCGCTGCCTTTGGTTTCCCGGGAGGACCGTTCCCGGGCATGATGCCTCGTGATCAGGGCGCCACAGTGGCTATGACAGAGTCCGATATGGACTATCTGCCACGAATTCATGCCAGAGCTTTTCTGGTATGCGTCGATGGACCGATGACAGGAGCCAGCTTTGTATTCCAGGAGAATAAGGCAATCATCGGGCGTCAGAAGAACTATGAGATCGCATTGTTCCGTGATCCTTCTGTTTCCAGAAGCCCGCACGGAGTGATCCATTACGATAAGGACACGCTGACCTACACCGTTTCTAAGGCTGATCCGGAGAAGAAAGTATCTGTTAATGGTACATTCATCGAAGAGGATACAGTCTTGAACATGTATGATATCATCGGAATCGGTCAGACCAGGCTTCTGTTTATGCCTGTCTGCAGCGACAAGTTTTCGTGGTAAGAAAGGAACGTATCGGAATTCGTGAACTTTCAAGCTATCATGACATATATTCAGAATCATCTTTATCTGGTTATCGGAATTGGCGTCTGTATCTGTTTCCTGCTTGGCCTGATACTCGCTATTGTGATCCGTGGAAGAAAAGGTAAAAAGAACAGTAACGGAAATGAATCCGGTCAATCCTGTTCTTCGATGGATAATGGGCATTTCCGTATCGAGATCGGCAATTGCCAGGGGACAGGAGAGCGCGAAGAACAGCAGGATGCTTTCGGCTTTTCTCCTAACGGAAAATGGAAGGATAAGGGTTTTCTTGCCGTTCTCTGTGATGGAATGGGTGGCATGGATTCCGGTGCCGCTATTTCCAACAAGCTGGTCTCCGATATAATCAAAGAATTCCCATACGATTTTGGGGCACTTAAAGACGGATGGATCCTGGAAGATCTCTCCGCGGATATTTTTGCCGAATACTGTGGAAGAGGCGGAACGACCGTGATCATCACGTTCCTTAAGGACGACAAGCTTTGGTTCGCGTCCGTGGGAGACAGTGATCTGCTTTTGCTAAGAAACGGCAGGATTTTCGCCATGAACTATCGTCAGGAATATGGAAATCATCTCCTGATGCGTGTCGTAGAGGGTGCTGTCTCTCTTGAACAGGTACAGGGAAACAGTGATGCACCGGCTTTAACTGAATTCATGGGTGCAAAGCATGTGGCTGCTGATTTCTCCGTAGTTCCATGGCAGGTCATGGACGGGGATGTGTATCTGCTTTGCTCTGACGGAATCACCGATACGCTGAGCTTCGATGAAGTCCGGGAGTGTATGATGCATCCACCTGCGGAGTGCGCAGAACTGCTTGAAAAGGGTATAATGGGTAAGAATAAGAAGTTTCAAGATAATTACACGGCGATCGTTTTCGCTGTGCATGATATTGGAGGTACAAAATGAAGTGGGTGAAACGAGTAGTAATGATCGTGCTGGCATTGGGCTTGCTGGCAAGTTCAATACTGGCAGTGATGGCGTTTGTTCCGTGGAGAAAGGCTGAGAAACGACTGACCGAAGTCAAGATGGAGAAGTATACTGCTCCTACAGACGATACGGGGTATGCTTTGACGACCAAGGATAATCAGGAATCGGTGGTGTTTATTGCACTATCTGACGGTAAACAACTTGCATATGGTTCAGGATATGCTGTTGGAGCTCTGGATGAGGATGTCCAGTACTTTGTTACCAATGGTCACGTAGTACAACTTCATCAGGAAGGGAATTTCGACCTGCGTATCTATTTCGATGCCGAGACTTATGAGGTTCCGGAAGTTGTTTTCTATCAGTATGACAGCGATCTGGATATGTCGATCCTGAAGATCGATAATCCGACAGATCTTCGTAAGCCTGTTATTATTCGTGATTCTTCCGAGGTTGAACCAGGTGAACGTTGTACGGCCATCGGATACCCGGATAAGGCCAATAAGATGGACAGTACTTTCTCCTCTGACATTGCCAGCCAGACTGTTACCAGTGGTGTCATCAGTAAGACAGATGTTATGCCGATGGGTCAGACATTCAAGACATTCCAGCATGATGCTTTCATCACGCACGGTAACTCCGGCGGACCGCTTTTCGATCCGAACGGATTCTTCATCGGTATGAATACAGAAGGCAGAACCGACACAGAGAGCGTCAATTTCTCGATCGTTTCGAATGAAGTCACGAAGATCCTGAAGAAGAATGATATCGAATATATCGACAGTGAAGATTATCTTGACGATTATGAAAGCGAACAGGAAAGCAATCATAAGAGTTTCTTAAAGAAGATCGACAGCAAAGTAAAGGAACAGGAAGAGATCATCAGTTCCGAGAAGAAGAAGTTCATCATCTTTGCAAGTATCGCTGCTGCCTGTGGTGTAGCTCTTCTGATCGTTGCTATTGTTGCCAATAAGAAAGTGGTTATGGTGGGTGAGCAGGATGATGGAAAGAAGGCATATCTGCTCTGCACACGTGGACTTTATGCGGGCCAGAGATACGAGATCACAGGTAAGACGATGACCATCGGAAGAGATCAGAATTCCTGTACGATCATTTTCCCGGAAAACACGCCGGGTATCAGTTCGAATCACTGCTCGATCTTCTATGATGCACGAACCAAGTCTTTCATCTTGACGGACAATGGATCGACATACGGAACATACCTTGCTGACGGAAGAAAACTGACGAAGGGTGTTCAGGAGAAACTGATGCCGGGAGCAACATTCTCGCTCGCGGATAAGGTGAATGAATTCATGGTGAACCGGGAGTAATATGGATTTTTATTCGTACACAAATTGTGGCGGTCACGAGCCGAACTGTGACTATCATCAGGTCATTTCCCACGATGATCAGATCTTGATCGTGCTTTGCGACGGACTGAACGGTCTGCCGTCTGGCGATGAAGCTTCGAAGATCATCGGTGACATGGCCATTGCCGAACTTCTTGAGGAAAAAGAACCCTCGGATGTTTGCAAGAGTGTCAATGAGCGTTTCCGCGCCATGCAGTTCGATAACGTGAATCTCCGGCGCGCCGGCGCAACGATCTGTGTACTTCGGATCCGTAATAACAAATGCAGTTGGGCCAATGTAGGGGATTCCAGAATGTATCATTTTTCCTCCAAAGCGATGGAGCATCATTCAGTGGATGACACGATGGCCTACCGGGCTTTCGAGCGAGGCGAGTATCCATACGAGGCGATCCGCGAACAGGAGGACCGCACAGGTATGAATATCTGCATCGGCCAGAAAGATACTGTGGAACCACATGCGGAGGAATTTGATTTGTCTCCGGATGACGGAATACTGGTATGTTCCGATGGTTTCTGGGAGAATGTCTATGAAGTAGAGATGCTCATTGACCTCAACAAGTCTTTCAGCGCGAAAGACTGGGCCGATAAGATGCTGCTTCGTGCGATTCAGAGAAGCTCCTTCAGAGGGGATAATATCAGCTTGATAACGTATATGAAACGGGTGGGTTAGGATATGGATACGAGTAAGCTTTGTTTCGGTTGTTTTCAACCTCATACAGGAGAAGGACCTTGTCCGAATTGCGGATTCGATATTGCTAAAGCCAAGCATCCGTTTGTTGCGCTCCCTATCGGAACGATCCTGAACGGTAGATATCTGACCGGCCGGGTTCTCGGTGTCGGAGGCTTTGGTGTTACATATCTGGCATTCGACCTGACACTGGAAATCAGCGTAGCCATCAAGGAATACTTGCCGTCCGGCATTGCGCTTCGTGACTCGGACCGCTATACCATGACGGTAACTGCACCACAGGAACAGCCGAAATTCGATGCAGGCGCCAGCAAATTCCTCGAAGAGGCAAGACTTCTGGCCAAGCTTCGTGATGTTCCGAATATCGTTACGGTCCAGGACTATTTCCGTGAGAACAATACCGCATACTTCGTTATGGAATACATCGAAGGTGTGGACCTGATGAAATATACCCAGATGCGGGGCGGAAAGCTTTCTTTCCAGGAGACCATCCAGTTGATCCTGCCGATTATTGATTCGCTGGCTCATGTACATGCACATAATCTCCTGCACCGTGATATCAGCCCGGATAATATCGTTGTTATGCGCAACGGTTCCACCCGTCTTCTGGATTTCGGCGCAGCACGTCTGGCCATTGATACAGAGAAGAGCAAGTCTATTATTCTGAAGCATGGTTTTGCCCCGGAAGAACAATATAGAAAACATGGAAATCAGGGCCCGTGGTCGGATGAATATGCTTTGGCTGCCACGATGTATCTGATCCTGACAGGTGTTATGCCGCCGGATTCCATCGAGCGTGTTCACGAAGATTCACTGGCCAGCCCGATCCAGCTTGGTGTCGAGATGCCACAGAATGCGAACGATGCTTTGATGAAAGCTTTGGCAGTGAAAGCCTCCGAACGATTCCCGGATATGAGTTCTTTTTCCGAAGCATTAACCGGAAGACAGGTAGTCCGTCCGGTTCCGGTAACAACACCGCTTCCGACATCTTCCATGAACGATAACGGCATTCCGTCCGCGTCACTCAATGTGTCTGAAGGGGATATGGTTCAGGGCAAGACTGTGGCGATGCAGCAGGAAGCAGCTCCATTGGCACAGAATTATCCGAATGCTCAGGGCGCGCAGAACTATCCAGTCCAGAACGCCCAGAATGTGCAGGCTCCTCAGAAGATGCTTTCACCTTCGATTCTGGAACAGACCCAGGCCCAGGCGACGCAGGGAGCCAATGCCGGTCAGCCGGGAACTTCTGTTCCTCAGTTCGCTCCGGCCCAGCCAAGCGGAACCGGTCCGTCGATCCAGTTCGCGAAAGTGAAGAAACCCAGTATCTGGAAGAAACCGATAACATATGTGATTGCTGGATGTATCGCGATTGTTGGCGCCGGCATACCTACAGGCATATACCTGTATAACCGTTACGCGGAGGAAGCCGAAGAAACGACGGCCAGAACGAGTCGTACTACCGCATCCGAGACGACAGAAGAACCCACGGAGTCCTCGCTTTATGCCGATCCGTCCATCTCCGACGGCGACGGCGTGAAGACCTATAATGACCCGGAAAGAAAGTTCTTCGTAGAAGTGCCGGATACATATAAGTTTGAGAACAAGGATGGCCTTTATACCTTCGTAAGAAAAGATCAACAGTGTGCTGTATACTGTGATTTCATTTCGCACTACGAAGACGGCCGTCTGGAATCCCTGGATGATTTCGTTGCCCTTCGTGATTCCACCGTTAAAGAGTATGTGGAGAATACTCTCGGCTACGATAGTTTCGATCTGAAGAAAGATGGTCTGAGCTTCATTGAACTTAAGGATTCTTATGCGATTATGCTGGATGCAAACGCAGCCAATTCAGATGGAAAGTATGATGTAACGATCATCATACGTGAATCGAAAGACATGCCCGGTGCATATATTACCTGCGGTGTCATGAGTGTAGGTGAATTCGGTGAGTATTCTTCCGACAACTGGGATGAGATCAAGGGAATTCTGGCCAGCGTGCAGGATGATTCTGATAAAGAGAGTTCGTATACACATTATATCAGTGAATCCAGCCCGTCCTATGAGTTCCTTTACAATAAGAAAAACATCTCCGGCACGAAGATGGGGGAGACGGCAAACAGATTGAACTGTGTTGAGCTTACCCTCAAGTCGCTGGATGTAAAGAAGAATAACCTGCGCGTCGTGGAACTGGGTGAACAGAAGTCCATGATCGAGGCATGTTCCGTAGCTGAGCAGGCTTTGGGATATGCTTCCGGCGGATATAAGGCTGTAACACCTATCGTTGACACTGATTTCGATGTGCGTATCCGTAATTATTCTGTTTCCCAGGGTGGTACAGATCTGAACTGCACGGCTTGCATCATGAATCTGAACGGCCAGTATTACGCCGTCATCGCTGTCTGCGAAGATGACAATCTCGAGCAGATGACGCTGGATTTCACGATGGTAGTCATGTCCATGCTGGATAACTGATACAGATTACTTCTTATAATATCTCGCGAAGAATTCATCACGGAAATCCAGAAGTCTGTCTTCTGCGATGGCTTTTCTGACGTCTTCCATAAGATGGAGCAGGAAGTGAAGGTTGTGCCAGGAGCAAAGCCGCAGACCGAACATCTCGCCTGCTTTCAGCAGATGACGGACATATGCGCGGCTATAATTTCTGCAGACATAACAGTCACATTCTTCCTCGATAGGACGGAAGTCTTCGGCATTCTTGGCATCACGGACGATCAGACGTCCGTCACGTGTCATAACGGTTCCGTTACGACCGATACGGGTAGGAAGTACGCAGTCGAACATATCGATACCGCGGATCGCACCCTCGATCAGATAGTCCGGTGTACCTACTCCCATGAGATAACGAGGCTTATCTTCCGGCATGAGCGGAACAGTCTCTTCCAGCATCTCATACATCAGGTTGGCTGGCTCACCAACGGAAAGACCACCGATGGCATATCCGGGAAGATCGAAAGACGTGATCTCTTTCGCGCTTTGCTTACGAAGATCGGCAAAACAGGAACCCTGGATGATGCCGAACAAGGCTTGGGAATCCGGATTCTGGTGTGCTTTGATGCAGCGCTCTAACCAGCGGGTGGTTCTCTCCAGAGATTTCTTGGCATAAGAGTGCTCACATGGCCACGGTGTGCATTCATCGAAGGCCATAATGATATCCGAACCAAGATCATTCTGGATCTCCATGGATAATTCCGGAGTCAGAAGGTGAGAAGAACCGTCAATGTGCGATTTGAAACGTACACCTTCCTCTTTGATGTCCTTCGGTTTAGCCAGGGAAAAAACCTGGAATCCGCCACTGTCTGTGAGAATTGAATGTTTCCAGTTCATGAAGGAGTGAAGCCCTCCGGCCTTGGCAACGACCTTGTTTCCCGGACGCATCCAGAGATGGTAGGTGTTGGAAAGGATGATACGTGCACCCATATCCTCCACTTCTTCCGGCGACATACCCTTGATGGTCGCCTGCGTACCGACCGGCATGAAGACCGGCGTATCGAAGGTGCCGTGGGGAGTATGGACACGGCCAAGCCGCGCACCAGACTGTTTGCAGGTGTGGATGTGCTCGTAATAAACGGGGTATTTACTCATTCTTCTTCCTCCAGAGGACTGTGAAGTCTCGGTTTCTCAGGCGTGATAAACATCGCGTCGCCGAAGCTGAAGAAACGGTATTTCTCCTCGACGGCGGTGTGGTAGGCATTCAGGACATGTTCTTTGCCGGCAAAAGCACTGACCAGCATAATCAGGGTGGACTCCGGCAGGTGGAAATTCGTGATCAGACCATCGATGCATCGGAAAGGCACACCGGGATAGATGAAGATCTCAGTGTTGCCGGAGCAGGGAAGCATACGAGGATCCTTGGCTGCTACAGTCTCCAGTGTCCGGCAGCTTGTGGTGCCGACAGCAATGACCCGGCGGCCTTCTCGTCTGGCACGGCGGATGATAGAAGAAGCCTTCTCATCGAGGCAGTACCACTCAGAATGCATATGGTGTTCAGAGACATCTTCCACTTTTACCGGACGGAAGGTGCCCAGTCCGACGTGGAGCGTGACTTCTGCGATATCTACGCCCATGTCTGCGATCTTAGTAAGAAGTTCAGGCGTGAAGTGCAGGCCGGCTGTCGGCGCGGCGGCCGAACCGGTCTCCTTCGCATAGACCGTCTGATACCGGTCCTTGTCCTGAAGCTGTTCATGAATATAGGGCGGAAGCGGCATGGTTCCGGCTTCGTCAAGGATTTCTTCCCAGATTCCGTTAAAGTCGAATCGCATTATGCGGTTTCCGTCTTCGAGGACCTGCTCGCACTCCGCTTCCAGTTTACCCGGAAGGAAAGTCAGACGCTTACCGGGGCGGACCTTTTTGCCAGGACGGGCAAGGGTCTCCCAATGATTCTCGTCGATCCGGCGCAGAAGAAGGATCTCCACCGCGGATCCGGTATCGCTCCGAACGCCGAGAAGACGGGCCGGAATGACCTTGGTATTATTGATGACGAGCACATCTCCCTTGTGAAGAAGAGAAGTGATATCGGAAAAATGCATATGTGAAACTGCACCGGTCGTTCCGTCAAGGGTCATCAGACGTGAAGAGGAACGGTCTGTAAGAGGGTGCTGGGCTATCAGTTCTTCTGGTAGATCGTAGTAAAAATCGCTTGTTTTCATAGCTTCTTATTATAATTCCAATTGACGTTTGTGTATAGTAGGTGGTATGATTTTATGAGGTTTTTGATGCATATAAGTGTCAATTACTAAACAAGAAAATTAAAGAAATGGAGGCATGAGTTATGAAGAAGCCCGTATTTGTTGGTTCGGCCGTAGCGCTGATTACACCTTTTAACGAAGGAGGTGTAGATACCAAAAAACTCAAGGAGCTTATCGACTTCCATTTAGCACATAAGACGGATGCGATCCTGGTGGCAGCCACCACCGGTGAATGCGCAACGATGCCGGATGCAGAGCATCTTGCTACCATCAAGACAGTAGTTGAATATGTTAATGGACGTGTTCCGGTTATTGCCGGAACAGGAAGCAATGATACACGTCATGGTGTCATGCTTGCAAAAGAGGCGACAGCGATCGGTGCCGATGCACTTCTTGCGGTTACTCCTTATTACAACAAGACATCCCAGGAAGGACTTTTCCGTCATTTCCTCGCAACTGCCGAGGCGACTAATCTTCCGGTCATCGTGTACAACGTTCCTTCCAGAACGAATCTGAACATTGCTCCTGCTACATATAAGAGACTTTCCGAGATCGAGAATATCGTCGGTATTAAGGAATGTAATCTTAATCAGGTTCCGGAGACAGTAGCTCTCTGTGGTGATGATATGGTTATTTATTCCGGTGAAGACGGACTGGTGGTCCCGCTCCTTTCCATGGGTGGTAAGGGCGTGATCTCTGTTGCTGCCCACATTGTCCCTGAGACGATGCATGACATGGTCATGAAGTTCCTCGAGGGTGATGTGAAGGGTGCTGCGAAGCTCCAGGCAGACGTTGTTCCGTTGGTAAAAGCACTGTTCTCTGATGTGAGCCCGATTCCGGTCAAGGAAGCACTCAATCTTCTGGGATGGGATATCGGTCAGTGCCGTATGCCGCTTTGTGAGATGAGCGAACAGGGCAGAAATGCTTTGGCAGAAGTGCTGAAGACATATGATCTGTCTTTTCATCCGCAAGCCTGATCCCGTCTGAGTGAAGGAGTTTACTATGTCTGAAGTAAGAATTTTCTTGAGTGGATGCATGGGTCGTATGGGCCGTGTAATCACGGAGATGTGTGAAGAATACGAAGATACGAAGATTGTTGCCGGTTCGGACGTGGTTGAGAATCCGAATTCCGCGTTCCCGATCTACAAGGATCCTCTGGAGTGCCAGGAAGAATTCGATGTTATCGTTGATTTCTCCCACGTAAGTGCTTTTGCCGGAATCGTAAAGCTGGCTGATACGAAGAAGAAACCGCTGGTTATGTGTACCACCGGTCTTTCTAATTTCCAGATCGACGAACTGAAGGAGCTTTCCGAGAAGGTCGGCGTGTTCTATTCCGGAAACATGTCCCTGGGCATCAATATGTTGATCAAGCTGGTGAAGGATGCGGCTGCCAAGCTGTATCCCGGATATGATATCGAGATCGTGGAAGAGCATCACAACAGAAAACTGGATGCACCTTCCGGAACCGCTCTGATGATCGCGGACGCCATCAATGAGTCCTGCGACAATCAGCTGGAATACGTGTTCGAACGCCAGTCCAAGCGTCAGCAGCGAGACAAGAAGGAACTGGGTATCTCTTCGATCCGCGGCGGCAATATCGTCGGTGAGCATAAAGTCATGTTTATCGGTGGTGAGGAGATCCTGACCGTATCGCACAGCGCCCAGACCAGAAGCGTTTTCGGACGTGGAGCTGTATCGGCCGCCCGTTACATGGCGGATAAAGGTCCGGGTATGTACAATATGCAATCAATGGTAGACTAAGAGTCTGCTCTTGGAAGATAAAAAGATGGAGGAATTAGAATGATTAAGTTACTTTTGGATGCCGCAGCAGGCGCAGGTGAAGGTACTCCGGGACAGGGTGCGAGTACCCTTATTATGTTGGCGATTTTCGCGGTCTTCATTATTTTCTGGTATGTTATCGCACTGCGTCCCCAGAGAAAGAAGGAAAAAGAACTCAAGGAAAAAGTGGATAAAATGCGTGTCGGTGACCGCATCATTACCATCGGCGGTCTGTGCGGACAGGTAGCCAACATCCGTGACGACGAGGTCACGATCATGACCAGTGCTGCCAATACACTTGTTACTTTCAAGAAGAGTGCCATCAACAACATCATCTCTCGTGATGCCAAGGTTGAGGCTCCGGCTGCAAAGGAAGAGAAGCCGAAGAGCGAGAAGAAGGTTGCTCTGGACCTGGGCAAGGAGAAGGTTTCTGAAGTGGTTGAAGATGCAGCTGAAACTGTGGAAGAGACAATCGAGAAAGAATAATCTTGACCTTTCTACGGATACCTCGTAGAATAGTTCTATCAGATGAATTGACATGATATGAAATGGAGTTTCCCCTAAGGACAGGGAGACTCCATTTTGCGTTAGAAGATGCTTCCTTCTTTCGAAGCGTCATGTCCTGTGATAAAATAAATGCATAATACTTTTCCCTGTCGGGAAGGGGCATTATGAGAAAAGGATGGAACTTATGAGCAGCGGCCGTAACGGTATTCCCAATGAAGTGGTGGAAGAGATCATCTCTCGAAGCGATATTGTTTCGATCGTCGGACAATATGTCCAGTTTACTAAGAATTCAGGCCAGAACATGTTCGGCCTTTGTCCTTTCCATTCGGAAGATACACCGTCTTTCTCCGTGTCAGTGAATAAACAGATCTATTATTGCTTCGGATGCCACAAGGGCGGAAATGTCGTGAATTTCATTATGGAGATCGAGCATCTTACGTATGTGGAAGCGTTGAAGTTTCTCGCAGAGAAGTGCGGAGTGACGATCCCGGAACCCGATGACGATAATTACAGGAAAGAAGAGCACCTGCGTAAGCGGCTCAAGGCAGTTCTGCTGGAAGCGGCCCGATATTATTACGCTTGCTTCCGATCCGATAAAGGCAAGGAGGCGAAGGCTTACCTTACTAAGCGTAAGATCACACCTGCCACAGCTACGAAATTCGGACTGGGCTATGCTCCGAATGATTGGAACGGCTTATATAATCATCTGATCTCGAAGAATTTCACCCAGTATGAGATCAATCAATCCGGATTGTTCGTGAATAAGAACGGCAAGACCTTCGATCTGTTCCGAGGCCGTCTTATGTTCCCGATCTTCAATGCTATGGGTGAACTCATTGCTTTCGGAGGACGAATCATCGGTGACGGGCAGCCGAAGTACGTGAATTCACCGGAGACTCCGATCTATTCCAAGCAGAGAAATCTCTATGCCTTAAATTTTGCCAAGAGTTCCAAGATGAAGCAGATCATCGTGGTGGAAGGCTATATGGATGTTATTTCCATGCATCAGGCCGGCGTTACCAATGCGGTGGCGTCTCTCGGTACGGCACTCACGGAGCGTCAGTTGGACCTTCTGGAGCGATACTGCGAAGAAGTAGTCCTTTTCTATGATTCGGACCGGGCCGGTCAGAATGCGGCGCTTCGTGGTCTGAAGATGCTAATGGACAGAAAGAAGAAGCATTCCGGTATGACGACTCAGGTGCGTGTGGCGAAGGTGCCGGACGGCAAGGATCCGGATGAGTTTATCCGTGAATATGGTAAAGAAAAGTTCGCCGAAGTGGTGGCTAACGCGTTACCGGTACTGGATTATCTTGTGGAGTCGGCGCGCCTGCAGAGTACGGACGACGAGGGAAGATTTGATTCAGTTCTTTTCCAGCAGCTGATCTCGACGTATCTGTCCTGGGAGGATAACTTGATCCTTCGGGAACGTGCGGCGAATCAGGCGGCGCAGATCCTGGGTGTGTCTAAGGATGCCGTCATGGCGGAAGTCGGTAAGCTGTCTGTCAAGAACCGTGAGGAAGCCGTTACAAGAAGCAGACGAGAGGTCGAGAAACAAGCTTCGGTTCTCCCGGAGAAACAGCTGGGCGAGACGGCTACGAAGGAAGAACTGGTGCTGATCTGCCTTCTGGCGACATTGGGTTCAGATTATGGGGCCTTTGTGGAGAAATATCACGATAAGCCTTTAGTTACGGACTTCAGTATGGGTACGATGCGGACCATCGTGCAGCAGATCCTTCCAATCCTGGAAGAAGGAAAACTAGATTCCAACCGGCTTCTTCTGGCAGGAGATAACCTGATCCTGAATCAGAGACCGGCAAGAGATACACTGGCAGAGGCTCTGGTAAGCGTGAAATACGGTAAAGACCGCGATGATCTGATGAAGAATACTATCGATTATCTTTATAGGGTGCGTCTTATGGTGTATTCCAGGTCCAAGGATGATCTGGCCAAGCGGCTGGATGTGATGCCGGACGGACCGGACCGGGATGCGACGGTCAAGGCTTTCAGCGATACCATTGCCTATCTGAAGTATCTGAAAGAGAAGATGAGGATGCTTTGATGACGCGGGAGAAGATCGAGCTTTCACCAAGACTTTCTGCCGTTGCTTCCTTGATCCGAAAATCCGATGTCGTTATTGATGTAGGGTCGGATCATGGGAAACTGGGCGCATTTTGCTTGCGAGAAGGTCTGTGTAACGGACTGATCGCTACGGATATCCATGCCCAGCCGGCTGAACGGACGAGACAGTTTCTGCGTCTTTGCGGGTATGAGGAGACCTCTGAGGTATGTTGTACAGACGGTCTGAACGGAGTGGATGTGCCGGACGGAGCTACGATCGTAATTGCCGGAATGGGAGGGCTGGAGATCCGTAAGATCCTCCAGGAGTTCCTGACTAAGTATCCATCTAAGAATGTATCGCTGGTGCTTCAGCCCCAGCGGTCTTTCTATGAACTTCGGACATTTCTTTCTGAGGCGGGTCTTCCTATCGTAGAGGAAAAAATCGCATCAGAAAGAGGCCGCTATTATATTGTTATTCGAACGGAAGGCCGGGGAGAGCGCTATCTTCTTTCCAAGGAAGAGTACTATCTCGGACCTTTCATTCTTCGTGAGAAGCCGGAGCTTTTCACGGAGTATATGGCGCATAACCGTAAGCTTATGGAGAAACAAGCCTTAGGCAATCCGGACTGTGCCGAGATCCTTAAAATCTGGGAGGAATTATTATGAGTAATGAGTATCTTGTTTCTGAAGTGATCGAAGCGATGAAGATCATCGCTCCGCCGGAACTTGCCATGGAATGGGATCATGTGGGATTGATGATCGGAGATGAAACAGAGACTGTCAAGGGTGTCCTTCTTGCTTTGGATGCCGGCATGGCAGCCGTAGATGCGGCCATTGAAGCAGGGGCCAACATGATCATCACGCACCATCCGCTGTTCTTCCAGCCGGTGAATAAAATCGATTACCAGACTGCACGTGGCGCTGTGATCCGAAAACTTATCAAGAATGATATGCATGTATACGCAGCCCATACTAATCTGGATCTGGCCAAGCAGGGCGTGAATCAGTCTCTGGCAAAAGAACTGGGCCTCGTGATGCCGATGACTTTAGCGGGTGCGGATTTCGGCATCTGCGGTAGTGTCGGTTCCCAGGAGACTTCACTGATGGTCTATGCGGAACTGGTCAAGGCGAAACTGGGGGCTTCCGGAGTGATCCTCAATACAGATGAAGACCGTCCGGTCAGCCGCGTATTCCTGCAAGGAGGAGCTTTTGACGATGAATGCATCCCTGCATTGATCAATGCCAATGTAGAAGTCGTAGTGACCGGTGAGATGAAACATCACCATATGATAGAACTGGAAGATTCCGGTATTGCCGCCATCGTGGCAGGACACGAGGTGACAGAACGCATAGTACTTCCAAGTGTAAAGAAACAGCTTTTGCGCAAATTGCCGAATTTGCCGGTAACGGTGTTTGGCGGTCACAAATGGTGATGAAAATCGCTAGTAGAAAACACCACGTTCGATTATAATAGTAGTGTTTTCTGAGCTGGACCGGATGATCGCGGGCACAGGTGCTGAAAGGCCGTGCGTGAGGAAAGTCCGGGCTCCATAGGACAAGGGTGCCGGGCAGTTCCCGGTGAAGGTAACTTTAAGGAAAGTGCAACAGAAAAGAAAACCGCTTCTCCGCAAGGAGCAGTAAGGATGAAAAGGCGAGGTAAGAGCTCACCGGCGGTCCGGTAACGGATCGGCCTTGTAAACCCCACTCGGAGCAACGCCGTGGTAAGACAGTAACTGTGGTCCGCAGGTCTTTAGGAGGCGGCTTGAGCCGGAACGAGATTTCCGGTCTAGATAGATGATCATTCTCGACAGAACCCGGCTTACAGGTTCAACTTAGAAAATGTCTAGTCAATACGTACCGTCTATGCGGTACATGAAATATAAAAGTGAGAAAGAAGGACAAGAACATGGCAGAATCGTATCTTAGCCGCGGTGTGTCACCGACCAAGGATGATGTAAAGAAGGCAGTTGCTAATCAGGATAAGGGAGCTTTCCCGGGTGCATTCTGTAAATTGATCGATGATCTTGCCGGTGATCCGGATTATTGTACGGCGATCCATGCTGACGGCGCTGGTACCAAGTCTTCGGCCGCATATATCGCATATCGCGAGACCGGAGATCTGAAGTGGTTCCGCAACATTGCCCAGGATTCCCTGGTCATGAATACCGATGACCTTGCATGCGTCGGTGCCCTGAAGAAGCTTTCTATCTCCAATACCATCGGAAGAAATGCCCATCGTGTAGATGGTAAGTGCATTGCCGCAGTTATCGAGGGTTATAACGCCATCGTCGGTAAACTGCAGGATATGGGTTTCGATATCACCATGTGCGGTGGTGAGACCGCCGACGTCGGTGATCTGGTACGTACTCTTATCGTAGATTCGACACTGGTGACAAGAATTGCCAGAAAAGACGTCATCAATGCTGCGAATATCAAGCCCGGTCACGTGATCGTAGGACTTGCTTCCTTCGGTCAGGCGACTTATGAAGACAGCTATAATTCCGGTATTTCATCGAATGGTCTTACCGCTGCAAGACATATGCTTCTTTGCAAGGATTACCTCAAGGAATATCCGGAATCTGTTTCTGAGACTATTCCTGAAGATAAAGTATACTGTGGTAAGTTCCGCATGACAGATAAGTTGCCTGGAAGTGAGCAGACTGTAGCAGAGGCACTTCTTTCTCCGACAAGAACATTCCTTCCGGTCATCCGTGATGTCCTGGATCAGTATAGAAATGAGATCTCCGGTATCATCCACTGCACGGGTGGCGGACAGGCTAAGTGCCGTGATTTCGGTAAAAATCTGCGCATCATCAAGGATAATCTTTTCCCGTTTCCGCCGATCTTCCAGGCTATTTATGAATCCGGCGAGATCCCGATGAAGGAAATGTATCAGGTATTCAACTGTGGCCACAGAATCGAGTTCTACTGCAATGAGTCAGTAGCAGAAGGCATTATGGCCATCGCAAAGAAGTACAATATCGAGTCCCGTGTTGTAGGTCGTGTAGAGGCTTTACCGGAAGGCTCGGAGAACCAGGTAGTGATCCGTGCGAACGGTGAAGAATTCATCTACGGCTGATTCGGCAAAGGGTTCTTAGAATGAAGCCTCTTTTCCGGTCTTTAGCAAGTATTCTGGCTTTGGCGCTGTGCCTGTGCACTGCGCCTTTGCTCGTTTCATGCTCAGACTGGGATCAGGATTTGACGAAGGCAACATCTGATTCTTCCGAGACCGATGATGCAGATCTGACGAGTGAGTCCGAAGAGTCAACATATCAGCAACATGAACTGGTCACTCTGGTCAATGAGTATATGCAGACCTTGATAACAGGTGATCCGGATGCGGTATGTCAGAAATTCGGGTTGAACAGGATCGAAGTTCTCTATCCGTCCAGAGAGGACGTAGATGAGATTTATTCCATACTCTCACGCAATGCGAATTTCTATATTGGCGGTGTGTTATCTACACGCGAATCTTCCTTTAGTGTAGATACGGTGTATTGCCTGCCGGATATCCGGAGCTGTTATTTCGAAGTCCTGGCGGATACAACGTTTATGGAAACAGCATCACGTGAATGGATCGATGCCATGCTCCAGCATACTGAAGTGGATGCTGCCAGAGAGAAGATGATCGATGCTGCATTTCGCGAGGCTCTTCGAAGGATCAACGATGGTGAGTACAAAGAGTATTACTCTCAGTCCGGCTCTTTCAAGTTTCATAAGAACCCGGATAGATATGTACTGGAACAAGAACCGGAATTTGTCACGTTCTTCGGATATCAGGAGCGCATAGCACACCTTCGGTATGTCGATTCTATAGAGGAATATAATTTCCTCGTCACGTATCTTGCGGTTCTTGTAGAGAAGGGAGAAGTGGAGAAAACTGTTGCGGATACGATCCTTCTTGAGAAGAAAGAGGAGATGCAGGGGGCTTTCTGAGCCGAGAAAGAATGACGGGAAGATCCTCTCAAAATCTGATTATCTTTGGGAGAAAAGAGGTTTTTTCAGATTTTTCGAAGTTTTTCGAAATAGTGTGTTGACAACCTGAAACATCATCGATATAATAATCAACGTTCGCAAGGAACACGAGCGAATATGTACCTTTAGCTCAGTTGGTAGAGCAACTGACTCTTAATCAGTGGGCCCAGGGTTCGAGTCCCTGAAGGTGCACCAGACCGGATCAGAAATGATCCGGTTTTTTTGTGCCAGAAATTCGACGTTTAAATCAAAATTATTATGTTATAATCTTATTCTGTATATAGCTAGTGCTATCTAAGGAGGAAGTCTATATGGATAATAAGTTCAGTATTGAGACCAATTGCGTACAGGGCGCATATCAACCGAAGAACGGTGAGTCAAGAGTGATGCCGATCGTACAGAGCACCACGTGGAAGTATTCTACGACAGAGCAGATGGGTCGTCTTTTCGATCTTGAGGAGAGTGGTTATTTCTATACACGTCTGGCTAATCCGACAAGTGACCTTGTCGCTGCGAAGATCTGTATGCTGGAAGGTGGCGTAGCTGCCATGCTGACTTCTTCCGGACAAGCTGCAAACTTCTATTCCATCTTCAATCTTTGCTCGGCAGGAGATCACATTGTTTGTTCTTCCGCGCTTTATGGTGGAACCTATAATCTGTTCGCGCACACCATCAAGAAGATGGGTATCGACGCTACATTCGTGTCCCCGGATGCGACTGAAGCAGAGATCGAGGCTGCGATCCAGCCGAATACCAAGCTGGTTTTCGGTGAGACTATTGCTAACCCGGCTTTGAACGTTCTTGATATTGAAACTTTTGCCAATACGGCTCATAAGCATGGACTGCCGTTCATGATCGACAACACATTTGCTACTCCGATCAATTGCCGTCCTATCGAGTGGGGTGCTGATATTGTTATCCATTCCACGACCAAGTACATGGATGGTCATGCTACTTCCGTCGGTGGTTGCATCGTTGATGCGGGTACTTTTGACTGGGCTAAATATCCGGAGAGATTTGCAGGTCTCGTAGAGCCGGATGAGACTTATCACGGTGTATCTTACACAGGCCGTTTCGGAAAGTCAGCTTTCATCATGAAGGCAGTTGCTCAGCTCATGCGTGACCTGGGATCTATTCCGGGCCCGATGAATGCATTCCTTCTTAATCTCGGACTGGAGACACTGCACCTTCGTATGCCGCGTCACTGTGAGAATGCCCAGGCTGTTGCCGAGTATCTGCAGAATCATCCGAAGATCGCATGGGTTTCTTACCCGGGTCTTCCAGGTGATAAGGAATATGAGAAAGCCAAGAAGTACTGCCCGAACGGCACATGCGGCGTTTTGTCCTTTGGGGTAAAGGGCGGTAGAGAGGCTTGCATAAAGTTCATGGATTCCTTGAAGCTTGCTGCTATCTGCACACATGTTGCAGATGCACGTACCTGTGTTCTGCATCCGGCATCCCATACACATCGCCAGATGAATGACGAAGAACTCAAGGCCGCAGGTGTAAGTCCGGATCTGATCCGTTTCTCTACCGGTATTGAGAATAAGAAGGATATTATCGCTGACATTGAGCAGGCTCTGGCTAACGTTTGATCCTAGTCATACGGCATACTCGAAATCGATTTCGAAATCATTGAAAAAACATTTTCTTTTACGCTCCTTTTATGTACAATAGAAGGAGCGTAAATATTTTACCAAGGAGGATCAATCAATGAAGATCTATAGCGTTTTGGACAAAGAATTCGCACCTTATGGCAAGGTTTTGGAAGGTTACGATGTATCCGATCTTCTCAAGGCACTGGACGAGAAGACTCCTCTTCCGGAAGGCGTTGACTATGTAATGAGCTGCGCAGATCTGGAGTATACCAAGGCTTTCGGTCAGCTTCAGAATAATGCATACGGCGGAATGCCGATCCAGCTGGGCTACTGCAATGGCCACAACACCAAGCTTAACTGCCTGGAGTATCACCGTGACAGTGAGCTGAACATCGGATCTACCGACTTCATCCTGCTTCTTGCTAAGGCTGACGATATCGTAGACGGTAAGCTCGACACATCCAAGGTTATGGCTTTCAAGGCTGAGAAGGGTCAGGTTGTTGAAGTTTACGAGACATCCCTGCATTATGCTCCGTGTTCTGCAAAGAAGGGCGAAGGCTTCAAGGTCGTTATCGTTCTGCCGAAGGGCACCAACGGCTCTGTTCCGGCTCTGACACCGATCAATGAAGAAGATAAGTGGATGACTGCCTGCAACAAGTGGCTCCTGGCTCATGAAGAATCTTCTGAAGCAAAGAGTGGCGCTTATGTCGGTCTGACAGGTGTGAACACAGATATTGCTGATCTCATCTGATCGCCTATTATTTTGCAAAAAAGAAACTTCCCGTTAGCATCATCGGATTTCATTCCGAGGACGCGACGGGAAGTTTTTTGTTAGCATATTTCCGAAAAATGTGGCGTCGGTTTTTTGAAATATGTCATTGACAAAAAGAAAGAGGAAAAATATAATAGCAAACGTTAAAAAAACACAATTCACTATTTCGACAATTTAATAGATGGGGGGATCTTTTATTGGGAGATGTGTGATTGGACTATTAGTCCAACAGTAAAGGAGGTCCTCTAAATGAGAATGAAGAAATGCTTGCTGGCGTCTGCATTAGGAATTGGTGCGGCAGTCAGTATTTTTTTGTCTGTTTTACCGAAACAGAACAACATGGTCAAGGCTGATTCGGCTGTCAAATCGGTTGAATTCGGCACGAATATTGCCGGTGTATATTATAACCGGCCTGAGGCAAGCGTAATCTATTATGGTATGGATGGAGATACTCCACTAAAGTGGCGTCCGATCGGCTCTAATAACTTCGGCGTGGCAACTGCTGACGGGGCAATTACGCTTCTTGCAGAGAAAACGATTGGTAGTACCAAATTCTGCACGAACAATGGAAATGATTATGATGACTCCCTCCTGAAAATCAGAATGGATGAGATTCGTGATGACTGCCTTACACAGGTGGAAGAGAATGCAATCAGAACGCGCACACTTGCTGTGGAGGAACACATAGTAGGCGTACCTTATTCAGATGGTGTATCCGGTACTACGGTATACAATCAGTATCTCTGGCCTCTTTCTACATACGAGGCATTTAAGGTCAATTCTGAACTGTTAAAGTGTGATCAGACATATTGGCTTAGAACTCCAGGACATTTCGATTATGATGTGGCGATGGTATATCCTGGCGGAGATTTTAATCCGACAGGTACGATTGGTTCTGCGAATAATTTTGGCATCCGTCCGGCCTGCATGCTCAATTACAGCAACATTGTTATGATATCTGCTGCGACGAAGGGTAAACCGCAAACCGCCAAGGGCGAATTTGCTAAAATCCCTGATTATAATGGAAATGAATGGAAACTTACTATTCAAGACGCCAGAAGATTTGGTTTTTCAGCTGAAAGAACAACATCAGGTTCGGTTTCTGCTGGTCAGCTTGTAAGCATCAAGTTTTCCGGTGCGAAGCTTCTCACGAATTCCGGTGATGAACGCGTTTCTGTTGTTTTACTTGATCCGACTAATGTGCCTGTGTATTACGGACGTCTTTCTGATCGTGAAGATCATGGTACGAATAGTATTCGTATTCCTGTAGATCTTCAGAGCGGAAAGTATACTATGAGGGTTTTCTCCGAGATCAATTCCGGAAACAAGAAGACAGATTACATTTCTAATATCGTGAATATTCCGATCGTTGTTGATAATTCAAATGTTGAAGCCCCTGAGGCACCGCGTGGTCTTGTTGCGCAAGCGTCACAAACTTCCACTTCCTCAATTAGACTGGCTTGGGATCCGAATTTCCAGTGCGCGGGTTACACGGTTTACCGTGCCACTTCAGCGAACGGTACCTACACGAATATCGGATCTGTTGACAGCTCGGTAACGAATAAAACTGCGGTAAATCTCGAGAGTGGAAAACAGTATTTCTTCAAGGTTCGTGCATATAATCTCGCGGACGGCCAGAAGGTATATAGTCCTTATAGCAACGTTGCTTCTGCAGTAACGATCCTTGATGCGGTTACGGGTCTGAAAACGAAGGCAGATACGACTGGTTCAGTTGTTGTTTCCTGGAATGCCGTTGCTGGTGCAAGAGGTTATTCTGTTTACCGTAGTACGAGCATGAATGGAACTTATTCTCTAGCTGGAAATGTGACCACAACCAGTCGCAGATGCCCTGGACTTACAAGCGGAAAACAATATTTCTTCAAGGTAGTTCCATATGTTGAGTATTCCGGTACGAAGTATTATGGAAAGGGTACCGTTGTAGCAGGCGTTCCGCAATTAAAGGCTCCGCTGAATGTGTCTGCATCGCCGGCTTCGACCACCGCAGGCAAAGTTTCGTGGAATGCAGTTTCCGGCGCGACAGGGTATGTCGTTTACCGTTCTACTTCTGAAAATGGTACATATACACGTCTTGAAACACTTTCCGCTACCAGCAGAATTTGTAGGGGACTTACATCCGGCACAAGGTATTATTTCAAAGTACGTGCCTATGTTGAATATAACGGTAAGAAGTATTACGGAAGAATGAGTGATCCGGTGAGCGTTGTGCCACCGTGCGCTGCTCCAAGTAATGTGAAGGTGGTGCGTAATTCCTCCACATCGGTAAAAGTATCCTGGGACCGCTCTGAGGGAGCAACTGCTTATATCGTGTATCGTGCAACGAGTCAGAACGGCACATATACACGCCTTGGAACTGTTTCATCCCTGAACAGAGTCTGCTCAGGATTGACATCCGGCACAAAGTATTATTTCAAAGTCCGTGCCGTGACAACGATCGCCGGAACGGAGTATTACGGAATCACATCAGAACCGGTAAGCATCACGGTTCGATGATCTGACATAGATCCATCTGATTTATTCACCGCCTCGGGCAGTAATGACTGCCTGAGGCGTTTTTTAGCTTTTTTCGAATCTGCAATGATCGTTAATATGATAAAGAAAACCCACCCGTTAGGGTGGGTCGATTGCGTTTATGTATTGTTACTGGAAAAAGTATCAGCTGAAGAACTCTTTATAAAGGGTTCTTACAGCATAGGAGCAATATTCTTCTCTCACACCAAACATAACGGAGATCTCGGAAGCGCCCTGGTTGATCAGTTCGAGGTTGATACCGGCTTTACTTAAAGCAGTGGCAGCACGGGCCGTAGTACCGACAGTGTTCGCCATAGCTTCACCGACGATCATTACGATAGCCAGATCACGGTTAACGGATACATTGTCAACATTGAGTTCCAGACTGATACGCTGGATGATACGGCGCTCTTTCTCCGGTGTGAAGTCAGAAGAGCGAAGGATGATCGAGATCGAGTCGATTCCAGAAGGCATGTGCTCGATGGAAATTCCCTCGTCAGCAATAATGGAGAGTACTTTCACAACAAATCCGACTTCACGGTTCATGAGATACTTGCTGATATTCATGGCGCAGAAGCCTTTCTCACCGGCAATACCGGTCACAAGAGAATCGTAGTGTGTACGCTTGGCAACGATCATGGTACCCTTGCTGGAAGGATTGTTTGTGTTACGGATGTTTACCGGAATGCCGCGAACGAATGCAGGATAGAGAGCTTCTTCGTGGAGAACGGAGAAACCGGCATAAGCAAGCTCACGCATTTCGTCGTAGGTGATCTCCGTTACCGGGAACGGATCCTTTACCAGATTTGGGTTAACTGCATACACATTATCAACGTCTGTCCAGTTCTCATAAACGGATGCGTGGAGTGCTGCAGCAAGGATGGCACCGGTGATATCCGAGCCACCACGAGAGAATGTGATGATCTCGCCTTCCTTGGAATAACCGAAGAATCCTGGGAATACGCAGATTTCACGGAGATGAGACAGTTCAGCAAGATTGTCGTAGGATTCCGGAAGGATCTTTACGTGACCGCCGACCTCTGTTTCCAGAAGGAGTCCGGCAACCTTCGGATTGCAGTAGGTCGCTTTGAAGCCGATCTTATTCAGATAGGTGGCTACCAGACGTGCACAGCTGTCTTCGCCCAATGCCTTGGTGGCATCCATGAATCGGGAAGCATCCTTGACCGGCTGTGATACGGATTCTGTAATGGTTTCCTTGATCGAATCCATGACCTCGAGAATGTCCAATTCCTCACAGATAGAAGAGAAGCGATTCAATACAGCTTCCAGCTCCTGGTTACCGGGCTGTCCGCTGATCTTGGCATTTGCTAATGCGATCAGAAGATCCGTGACCTTGATATCGGAAGAGTTTCTCTTACCGGGAGCGGAAACAACGATCACACGTCTTTCCGGATCGGATGTAAGGATTTCGCAGACCTTCTTGATTTGCGTGGCGTCTGCAAGGGAAGAACCACCGAATTTTGTTACCTTCATATTTATTTCAGGAGATTTCCTGATCCTCCTATTAATATCTTCAAGTAGCCATTATATAGTTATATTAGTGTTTTTCGCAAGTAAATACCGAATACTTGCGGTTTTTTTTGATGATTGGTATGCTACATACATTATTATTCGACATAAAAGAGAAGGAAGAGTCGGCATGGGTAACATTTTCCGCCCTGATATGGTGGCGAAAAAGGTAAGTGACATCGATTTTGAAGCTTTGGCAGAGAAGGGCTTCCGATATATCATGCTCGATTTTGACAATACCATTGCACCGGATCATCATAAAGAACCGGTGCCTTATTCCTACGACATGGTGGAGAGGATGCAGAATGCCGGTTTCTCCCTTTGTCTCGTTTCCAATGCCAAGTCAGAACGATCCAAGAAGATTGCCGAAATGCTGAAGATCCCTTGCATTTCCTATGCACACAAACCTAATCCTTCAGGAGTTCTTAAAGCGATGGAATTGATCGGAGCGCAGAAGAATAAAACGATCATGCTTGGAGACCAGATATTCACAGATGTAGCGGCCGGTAATCGGGCCGGTGTTTACACGATCTTGGTGGACCGCTACACGAAGAAAGAGGTATTCTACGTTGTTCTGAAACGTTTCCCGGAGTGGATCATCCGGAAAATCTGTCGTTTCTAAACTATCAACTGACTGTAATTTATGTGCCTGACAACTTTCCCTGTTGCTCTTTGCTCACGTAGCAGATAAAATGTAACTGGGTTAGGTTGAGTAGTTTTCTCTTTCTTTTGCAATATATCGCTTTTGGGGAATATCCCTGTGCTTTTTGTTTTCTTGGAGGATTGATCAGATGTTAACGAATGTGAGATCGATGATTTCGAAATTGGTATTGGGTCTTCTTGCTATAACGGTCAGTTTTCCGTTGATATCCGGCATTCACGGATCCGAAGGGATTCGCGCGGAGAATGATCGTACGACGAAGACTTCTAGTAATACGCGTTTAGGTGTGGATCAGATCTCGAATCCCAAGATCCCGAGCTCGGCTGATGATGTATGGAATGGAAGTTATGTGTATTATGGCACGTATAAAACCGGTAGGAATATTGATTGTATTCCGATGAAATTCAGAGTGCTGAATAAAGAAGGAACATCTCCATACGGTGGTCTGTTCCTCGATAGTGACGCTGCGCTTTTCGTAAAAGATTTTTATAAAGACAATGGTGAAAGTGCTTGGTATTATTGTGCTTTGAACAAACTTCTTAATGGTGATAAATACTATGGAAGTGATGAGATATTTACTGAGAGAGAAAGAAAAACAATTTTAACGCAGAACGTTCCCGGACACGATTTGGCCCATATCGACGAATTTGCTATGGGCTGGTTCAAGAAATTTATCTCCTTGACGAATCAAGAGAAAATATTTGTTTTAGATGCTGAGGATATATTAAATTCCAGTTACGGGTATTGGCCGTACGTCGGTTTTGATGGAGCGGAACATGAAACGGTAAAGAATCGTATGAAAGTGACAATTGGTAGTACCGCCTATAATACCTATTGGTTACGATCTGCATTTGGACCATTTAAGAATCAATTAGCAGGAATAGTAAGTAAACATGGCTATCTGGATGGTGAAAACATAGATAATAAAGAAGGTGTAGCCCCTGCCTTTAGTGTTAAGCTTTCTTCAATACTCTTTTCAACGGCAATCAAGGGGAATTATGGATCTTTGGGGACAGAGTATAAGTTGACTTTGATTGAACCTTCATTTAGTGTTTCTCTTACTTCCGGTAAAAAAACCAGCATTTCGGGCAGGACGGTTTCTATTCCGTATACTGCTTCTTTCGAAACTAATGAATCAGATCAATTATCAGTTATGATCCTTGATAAACCATATGCTGAAAATAACGCGAACAAATCAAATATTCTGTATTATGGTACACTCTCGTCTTCTATATCTAAAACAGGTACGGCAACATTTGACGTTCCCTCGAATTTCAACTTGTCTAAATGGGGAAGGAATTATTATGTTTACTTTTTCGCAGAACGGTATGGAACTTCGAAATATGATTATGTGAATGTTGATCAGCTTTCTGATTATGCCGGTACTCCTATTTTATTAGAACGACCGAGTGACTATGTGACGACTATTATATTGCCTAGTGATTATTCATATGTAGATCTAAACCAGCGGCAATGCGATGCACTTGTTTGTCTCATGACAAGTAATATGGTCGGATGTTATATCAATGATAAATCTATATTGATCGATGTGGATAAGGATGGAGTCTACGATTTCAGCGTTGTAAATACTTCGAGCGTACCTGCTCCGGCTGTGAGGATCATCAACAGTCCAATATGCGGAACGTACTCGTTTGATGTGTCAAATTGCGCAGGCTCGTATCTTCATGAGGTGAAGATTATATTAAATAAACCTAAGCCGCCGGCGCCGACGGGGCTGAAGGGATCTGCGGATACTTCAACAAGTGTAAAACATACCTGGGAAAAAGCATCTTATGCAGATGAATATGAAGTGTACAGGTCTACTTCTATTGATGGAACATATTCGAAATTGGGGACAGTTACAGAAACAAACCGGCGCTGTCCTGGACTAACGTCCGGAACGAAGTACTATTTCAAGGTTCGTTCAGTCATGTATATTAATTCGGTCAAGTATTATGGTGATTTTACTTCCCCGATCAGTGTGGTTCCGCCATTCCCGGCGCCAAGTGGAGTGAAGGCGACTTCGTCTTCAAATACGGCCGTAACCGTTTCCTGGAATGCGGTGAAGGGTGCGACAGGATATGTGGTCTATCGTTCGACGTCTGAGAATGGTACATACACGCGTCTGGGGACGGTGACGGGCACAAGCAGAAAGTGCACCGGATTAACGAGTGGAAAGAAATATTACTTTAAGGTTCGTGCGATCGTTACATATGACGGAACCACATATTATGGAAAGTATAGTTCGCCGGTATCGGCGATTCCGCCACTTCCAAAACCTGATTATATCAATGTTATCCCCGGAGCGACGTCGACGTCAGCCTTGGTTTACTGGAATGAAGTGAAGGGAGCAACCGGATATGTGGTCTATCGTTCTACTTCAGAAAATGGAGATTATACCCGCCTTGGGACAGTAAAGACTACGGATCGTACGTGTACGGGATTGAAGAAAGGGCAGACATATTATTTCAAGGTTCGTGCGATCAATGTTGTAGATGGAAAGACTTGTTATGGTTCCTACACAGCTCCGAAAAAGTACACGGTGAAATAATAAGCAAGTATCTCATTTGAAAAACAGAGAAAAACGCCTGGGTATTAAACGTCCAAGCGTTTTTTTATGCGGTAAAAAGAATTGACAAGTATTTTGACAGAAAATATACTGATACCATTGAAAGAATGGAAAATTCGCTATTTCGAAATACTAGAGATCGGGGGGTCTGTTATCGGAAAAAAGTGAAAAGAGACGAACTGTCTGCAATTTGAGGAGGTCCTGTGATGAAGGGAAACAGTAGGAAGCGTGTGCTGGCTGTGGCGATGAGTGTGATATCGTCAGTCAGTATTTTTTTGTCGGTTTTACCGAACGGAAGTAGTGAAGTAAGTGCTGCAACACCCAGAAAGGCAATTAGTGTGGGGGCAGGTGTGCTGGGATTCGATTCCAATACTTCGAAGGCGGCGACTGTCTATTTCGGAGCGGATGGTAAATCTCCTATTGCCTGGCGCGTTGTCGGGAATGACCAACATGGAGTCGGACACAATTATAACCGTGGAAACTTAACACTTCTTTCCAATAAAGTGATCAAGACTGAGGTTCCTTTCGATGAGAAAGGACTCAAAAATGAGTATAGCGGATCTACACTCCATGATAATGTCTACAGTATCTCCGAAAATGATTTCTCGGAAGCTGAGAAGAGTGCATTCTCAACACGTCGGATACCGGTTGGTGACTATCTCTCAGAGGAACCCTATACAGACGGTGTAGCCGGATCAGAACTTAGCACGGCGCATCTGTGGGCGCTTTCTTCCAACGAAGCCTTTCTGTTGGATCCGTCGATCCGTAAGACCGACGCGGAATATTGGCTTCGTTCTCCAGGATATAAGTCTTCTTTTTCGGCTTATGTGAATATTAATGGTGCATTGAGTTATCTGGGCATCGACAGTATCACGAAGAAGGGCGTGCGTCCTGCATTTAACCTGCGGATGGCCTCTGTTGTACTGGCTTCCCCGGCTAAAAACGGCAAACCTTCCGCGTCCGCCAATGTGGGCACGTTGTCACAGATCAAGGATTATACCGGGAATCAGTGGAAACTCACTATTCTGGATAGAGAAAGATCCGGGTTCACCGCTTATCTGAAAGAACAGAAAGTATATGCCGGTCAGACCTGTCATATCTCCTATAGTGATGCCGTTCTGAAAACAACAGATAAGGACGAGTGTGTTTCTGTTGTTCTTCTGGATTCTACCGCAACTCCGATCTATTACGGTTGCATTGCATATCGCAGCAAGAACGGAACAGCTGAAATGAAGATTCCTTCCGGACTTCCGAGCGGAAAGTATAAACTGATTGTATTCGCTGAACAACGAAACGGAGATTATTACACAGACTATGCATCGAATGTAGTCGAATTCTCGATTGAAATCGATAATACACTGACCCCGAATCCGGCGGTTCCAAATAATGTGAAAGCCGTTGCGACATCTTCTACGCGAGCTAAAGTATCCTGGGACGCGGTTCCGGGTGCGACGGGTTATGTAGTATATCGTTCTCTGACACAGAATGGTTCATATACACGTCTTGGTACAGTGGAAGGAACGAACCGTGTCTGCACCGGACTGACTGCCGGTAAGATGTATTACTTCAAGGTCAGAGCCATTATTCAGGTCGATGGTGTTGTCAAGTATAGTGATAACAGTGAAACAGTCAGCGTGGTTCCGCCTATTGCAGGTCCAAGCGAACTGAAGGTGACATCTGTTTCCAATACAGCCGTAAAACTTGCGTGGGATGCGGTTCCCGGCGCGACCGGATATGTGGTATATCGTTCTACTACGCCTGACGGTACCTACACACGCCTTGCTACACTGAACGCTACGAACCGTAAGTGCCCCGGATTGACCAGCGGAACGATGTACTATTTCAAAGTCCGTTCTTATATCGAGATCAACGGAACGAAGTATTACGGCAATTTCAGTCCGGTTGTTAGTGCAGTACCGTCTTTGCCGGCTCCTGAAAACGTGAAGGCTGTGAAGGCTTCTGCTAACACCGCTAAAGTCAGCTGGAATGCGGTAAGCGGTGCGACAGGGTATGTTGTATATCGCTCCACGTCGGCGGATGGCAGCTATACAAGACTTGCTACCGTTTCTTCAACCAGCAGAAACTGCTCCGGATTGGCAAGCGGACAGACGTATTATTTCAAGATCCGCGCCATCACGGTCATTGATGGAACCACCTATTATGGTTCTATGAGTGAGCCTGCCCGTTACACGGTAAACTGAACTTAATTCCTGTGGTCCGTTTATATTTGGATCCGGAAGGCTTATTTAACACGATTGAAGCAGACCATCCCTATGGACAGCAAGAACTGTAAGGATGGTCTTTTTCTCTGAAAATAGTATGGTAATTGTTACTTCATAAGAGGCTGTGAAGCCCTGTTTTTGTGGAAAATAGAAAAAATCGAGATTTGTTTGGTTTTTACTTGCGCAATTAGAAACGCTCAAGTAAAATATTATAGCGTAATTATATAGAGAACAATTTTATGTGAATATTTCGGAGGAGTTTTTATGATTAGCGCTGGTGATTTTAGAAATGGTATGTGCTTTGAGATGGACGGTCAGGTTTTCCAGGTTGTGGAATTCCAGCATGTTAAGCCTGGCAAGGGTGCCGCTTTCGTACGTACAAAGTACAAGAACGTGAAGACTGGCTCTGTTGTTGAGCGCAGCTTCAACCCGAATGAGAAGTTCGAACAGGCACAGCTGGAGCGCAATGATATGCAGTTTATCTATGCTGATGGTGATCTTTACTACTTCATGGATCAGGAATCCTATGAGCAGCGTCCGATTGCTAAGGAGAACATCGGTGAGAACATCCGCTTCCTGAAGGAAGAGATGATCTGTAAGGTTCTTTCTTATAAGGGTGAGATCTTCGGCGTTGAGCTTCCGATCGTTGTAGAACTCGAGATCACTGAGTGCGAGCCTGGTGTTCGTGGTGATACGACCAACAACGCAACTAAGATCGCTACTCTTGAGACCGGTGCTACCGTTAAGGTTCCTCTGTTTGTTAACCAGAATGAGATCATCCGTGTAGATACACGTACAGGTGAGTACCTCGAGCGTGCATAATTTCACGTTTTGAGTACTCTTTTCGAAGAGGGAATTCACAATATGGGTGAGAATCTCGTATCGGAATCGATCAAAGGCGAACGCTCGATGTCGCAAGGCTTTGTTGCACAGTATGCAGCAGAAGCCGCCTTGCGTACGGAGGGCGTTGCTCGTCTTACGGCGTCCGTTCCTGTAGCGTTGAAGGAATCCCTGGGATTTGTTCATGAAGGGAAGGGCGTCCGGGTCGAGTTTTCTGAGAATGAAGAAGGATTTGTTTCTGTAACTGTCTATCCGATCGTATATTATGGTATGATTATTCCAGAAGTAGCATGGGCGATCCAGGAGCGTGTGAAGGAAGATGTTGAGAAATTCACCGGCCTGGTAGTTGAATCTGTGAATGTCCATGTCTGCGGTGTTGTTTTGCGGGAGGAGAAAGGTTCATGAACCGGCTCATTCGTTTTATACTGATCTTGTATTCCACTTTGCTGGCAGTAATCTCATTGCTGCTGCTTTATGCGCTGGCGGATGACGGCATCTTCGCAGATTTGTTGTCACCTCTGTCCAGTATCGTTACCGATCCGTATAAGAAGTACATCTATCTGGCTGTATTGCTGGTGCTTTTGATCTCCTGTGTAATGACTGTAACCTATTGCCTGATGAACGGTCGTCTCAGTAAGACGCGTATCCGTCAGACAGATATCGGACATGTAGAGATCGGCGTGGATGCGATCGAGAGTATCGCACTGAACTCGGCCAAGAGTGCCCAGGTCGGTATCAAGACGGCCCGTGCCCGTGTTTCTTCCGCCAAGAACAACGCGATCCGCGTTCACTTGAATGCAGTATTGTATTCCAACGTAGAAGTGCCTTCCACAATGGGTAAGGTACAGGAGCGAATCAAGAAAGACATTGAGCGTTACACAGGTATCACTGTTGAGAACGTATCCGTGAAAGTCAGCCGCGTGGAGCCTGTAGTTGCGAAAGTGGAGCGCTAAGGGATGAGAGCGCTGATCGTTAAAATCTTCGATATGCTGAAGGATAAGAATTCGGGCAAGATCGGTGCCGCGATCGCGTTCGTTTTCGCCCTTTTTCTGGTGATCTTCGGCTTCTTCAAGACGTTGTTCATCATCCTGCTGACAATTGCGGGATATGTGATTGGTGCGCTTTTGTTTTCGGATAAAGATAAGATTAAGGACTGGATGGATAAGATCCTTCCGCCCGGGAGGTTTAGATGAGTAGAAGAGAAGCACGCGAAGCGGCTTTCGCATTTTTATATCAGATCGATTTCCGCAAGGAACCGGTCAGTGATCTGAAGAAATTCTACCTGGAGAAGTATCCTCTGGATGATGAGGATCTTCCGTATTTCAATATGCTGGTAGATGGCGTCTGCGAGAAGGCAGATGAACTGGATGCGGTCTATTCGAAATATCTCAAGGACTGGAAGCAGAGCCGTCTTCCGAAGATCGATGTGGTGTTGTTCCGTATTGCCGTCTATGAGATGCTGCACATGGAAGATGTACCGGTAAATGTCTCGATCAATGAGGCTGTGGTTCTGGCCAAGCGTTATAGCACCGAGGATTCCAAGGGTTATATCAATGCTATCCTTGGTAACATCGGCAAAGACTTGCAGAACAATGGATAAGCCTGTTTTCTCCGTATCGGATCTGAATGCTTATGTAAGCACATTGTTGAGTCATGACAATGTGCTTTGTCAGTTATGCGTCAAGGGCGAGATCTCCGGATATAAGAAATATCCGTCAGGTCACGCCTATTTTTCTTTAAAGGATGAACAATCCTCTGTGAGATGTGTGCTTTTTAAGGGGAGTTTCCAGCATCTTCAGTTCGTTCCTGAAGATGGTATGAAGGTACTCCTTTTCGGTCGTGCTGACCTGTATGGCGTTGATGGAAGATTCCAGATCATCGCATCTTTCCTTCAGGAAGAAGGACAGGGGCAGCTTGCCAAGGAGTTCGAACTGCTTCAGAAGAAACTGGCTGCGGAAGGGCTTTTCGATGAATCACATAAGAAGCAGATTCCGTTTCTGCCTGAGAGGATCGGCGTTGTTTCTTCTCCGAAGGGTGCCGTTATCCAGGATATTATAAATGTACTTTCCAGAAGATACCCGAATTTCAATCTTTTGCTTTATCCTTCTGCCGTACAGGGGAAGGAAGCGGTTGATGAGCTTATCGCGGGTATTCAGACGCTGGATAAGAGGGAAGATATTGATGTCATCATTGTGGCACGAGGCGGTGGTTCCATTGAAGATCTGTGGTGCTTCAACGATGAACGACTCGGAAGAGCCGTATATGCTTGTGAGACGCCGATCATCTCGGCAGTCGGCCACGAGACAGATTATACGATCTGCGATTTCTGTGCGGACCTTCGTGCCCCGACTCCGTCGGCTGCTGCAGAACTGGTGATGCCGAATAAGGAAGAGATCATTCACCGGCTTACTAAGCTTAGTCTGGATCTGAAGCTTTCTATGGATCATCTCATTAAGCGACAAAGCCACAAGCTTGAGCTTCTTTCGAAGCACCGTGCGTTGATGATGCCGGAAGTACGTATCCGTAATGAACAGCTTCGGATGGATCAGATCACGGAACGTATGGCTAACACCATGCAGAATGTTGTTTCCGGATATAGAGAGAGTCTGTTCTCGGATATTGCGAAATTCGAGGCTTTGAATCCTATGGCTGTACTTAGCCGCGGGTATTCCTACGTTACGGACAGCAATTCGAAAACAGTGGATTCGATAAAGTGTGTTAATATAAATAGTGAATTGGAGATTCATGTGGCAGACGGATCGATCAAGACCGTTGTCACTTCGGTTAGGGAAAAAGAGGTTTGAAAAATGGCTGATAATACTGAAAATATGTCGTATGAAGAAGCGGCAAAAGAACTGGAATCGATCATTTCTAAGCTGGAGTCCGGAGAGGCTTCGTTGGATGATTCGATCAAGCTTTATTCCAGAGGCATGGAGTTGTCCAAGTACTGTAAAGAGAAACTGGATTCGATCGTGAAGCAGATCAGCGTCCTGTCAGAAGATGGCTCGAGTGAAAGTGATTTTTCCTGATCGAGGTGTGTCATGGCCAGTAATGTTTCAGTAAGTATGAAGAAATATCAGGAACGTCTGGAGAAGAAACTTCCCCAGGTTTTCCCGAAGAAATTGGGTGAGGACAGAACAGTCGTTGCATCCTTATATAGTCTTCTTGCAGGAGGAAAGCGTATTCGTCCTGTACTGATGTATATGTTTGCGGATATGCTCGGTGTCGATCTGAATGTGATCGATGATTTCGCGGTTGCGATCGAGATGATCCACACCTATTCCTTGATCCATGATGATCTTCCCTGTATGGATGACGATACTTTGCGTAGAGGAAAACCTACCTGTCATGTTGCCAACGGCGAGAACTTCGCGCTTCTGGCAGGCGATGCGCTGCTTAATCGCGCATATGAGGTCCTTTTTACAGCGGTCAAGAAGCATTCCTATACTGTGAATGCTGCCTGGTTCCTGGCGGACTGTGCCGGTATCAACGGTATGATCGGCGGCCAGAGCATCGATCTGGATTCGGAAGGAAAGAAGATCGATACCGGTAAGCTCTGTGAATTACATGAGAAGAAGACAGGCGCACTGATCAATGCGGCGTGCCTGATTCCTTATCTGATCTATGCGGCTCAATCCGGAGAAGATAAGAAGTTATATAATCTGATCAAGTCCTTCAGTCAAGGAACCGGTCTTGGATTCCAGATCAAGGACGATCTTCTTGATGTCCAGGCGGACGAATCCATTCTCGGAAAGTCGGTCGGTAAAGATCAGCGTGATGAGAAGTCGACATTTGTCACGGTTTTCGGTGAATCAAATGCCCAGCAGATGCTGGATGATACATATAAAGATGTTTTCCGTGCCTTGGACGGACTGAAGAATTTGGGATATGAAGTTCGAGATCTGCGTCTCTTAAGTGAACTTCTGCAGAATCGTATCCAGTGAGAAGTGCGCCATGGACCAGCACCCGATTCTAGACAAGATCAACCAGCCATCTGATGTGGCGAAACTGAGTTTCGAGGAATGCCGCGCACTTGCGGACGAACTTCGTGACGTCATTGTGGACCGTGTTTCACAGAATGGTGGTCATCTTGCGTCCAGTCTCGGTGTGATCGAGTTAACGATCGCCCTTCTTTCCGAGTTCGATCTTTCCCATGATCAGATCGTGTGGGACGTAGGACATCAGGCCTATGCCTATAAACTTCTGACCGGCAGAAAAGACCAGTTCCATACCCTTCGTCAATATGGCGGTGTAGCAGGGTTTCCGAAGCAAAGCGAGAGTGTTTACGATTCTTTCGGTGTAGGACATAGCAGTACATCTGTATCTGCCGCCCTCGGACTTCTGCGTGCCAAGAAACTGAAGGGGGATGACGGGCATGTTGTTGCGGTCATCGGTGATGGCGCAATGACAGGTGGTATGGCGTTCGAAGGATTGAATGATACCGGACACTTCAGTGAAAATCTCACAGTTATCTTGAACGATAACCAGATGTCCATCGATAAGAATGTAGGCGGACTTTCCAGAGCGCTGGCGGAACTGCGTTCTTCGAAAGAATATATTAAAGTGAAGGGCCGTGTAGAGAGATTCCTTTTGGCGATCCCGCTGATCGGACGTCCTATCGCCCGGTTCATTATGATGATCAAGACCTGGTTCAGATTATTCATTCGCCGGAATGTTCCGGTTATTTTCGAGGACCTGGGATTTCAGTATTTCGGACCATTTGACGGACACAATATCGCGCTTCTTAAAAAGAAACTGGAAATCTCTAAAGAGATCAACGGACCGGTATTGATCCATATCGTGACCCAGAAGGGTAAGGGTTATCCTCTTGCCGAAGAGAATCCCTCCGCATACCATGGCGTTTCTTCTTTTGACAAAGAGAAGGGTGTGGTGCCTTCCGATAAGATGACATTTACCAAGTGCTTCTCGGATTCCATGGTGCGGGTAGGACAGAAGTATGAGAACGTCATTGCGATCTGTGCTGCCATGATGACCAGTACCGGTCTGGCGGAATTCAGAAAGCACATGAAGCTTCGCTTCTTCGATGTCGGTATTGCTGAGGAGCATGCCGTGACCATGGCAGCCGGTATGGCGACCAACGGTTTTATTCCTGTAGTGGCACTTTATTCCACATTCGCTCAGCGTGCTTATGACCAGTTGCTGCATGACGTATGTCTGCAGGACCTGCATGTGGTCCTCGCTTTGGACCGTGCCGGTATTGTCGGGGCCGACGGTATGACACATCAGGGTATCTATGATATCTCCATGATGCTGTCTATGCCTAATGTTACTCTGTTGTCTCCCTGCAATTTCGCAGAACTGGACCGGATGCTCGAATGGGCAGTAGCTGAGGGTCGTGGTCTGGTGGCAGTTCGTTATCCACGTGGAGGACAAAGTGAATCACTCTCAGAGATCCCGGCCAGAGAAGGAATCGGACCGAGGATCCTTCGTGATGGTAAAGATGTGGCGATCCTGTCCCTGGGCATCATGGCGGAACAGGCACTTTCTGCTGCCGAGATACTCGAAGACAAAGGTATATCCTGCCGCGTGATCGATGTCCGTTGCGTAAAGCCGCTTGATATGAATGCATGGAAGATTCTGCTCAGTGATGTTCATTCCATTGTTACTATTGAGGATGGTATCGTGCATGCCGGTTTCGGAAAGTATTTCTTGTCCTGCCTCGAAGAGGAGAATCTTCTTTCAACCTTTAAGCATTATGTTACATTAGGTGTTTCCGACCGCCCGCTGGTTGCCGGAAGCAGAGAGATCCTGCTTAAGAAAGAAAAAATGGATGCGAAGTCCATTGTTGAGACGATCCTTCAGTTTAAGTGATTTTCCATAATCATAGGAATGAATATGCGATCTATGACGCTTTAATGCGTAAATCCGCAGGATTCTTTGCGAAATTATCCTGTCAGAATGATGCATAATTACAAAAAAATCTGTATAATCAATAGAAGTATTTCTATAACGGAGGGCGCCATGAGATTCGGAATTGTTGTGAATGAGGATAAAGATCCTGATTTTTCTTTCTCTTCCTATGCTGTAGACGTGATCCTTTCCAAGGGATGTGAAGTGGTTCTGGATAATCGTTACCAGGGAACTTCGCTGGCTGAGAAAGAGGGCGCGACTCTGGGTGATTATTCTTCCTGTGATATTCTTTTCTCCATGGGCGGCGATGGAACGTTCCTTCGGGCTGCCCATAAGTATCTGGAATGCAAAGTGCCTTTGATCGGCGTGAATCTGGGAAGTATCGGATTTCTTACGGAGATCCAGAAAGAAGACTTCGAAGATGCCGTTGACCGTCTTATTGCCGGCAAATACACTTTGGAGAACCGCACGCAATTAGATGTTACGCTTTGTTCGGAAGACGGTACGGTGAAGGAACACGGATTATGCCTCAACGATGCAGTGATCGCTCGTGGAGTGAATATGCATGTAGTCAATCTTGATCTCCTGATCGACCATGACTATGTGGAGCGTCTTTCCGGAGACGGTGTGATCCTGTCCACTGCGATGGGCTCTACCGCATACTGCCTTGCAGCCGGTGGTCCGATCGTGAAGCCGGAACTGGATGTGTTTATGGTCACACCGATATGTCCGCACACCCTTCACAACAGAAGTTATATCGTATCAGGTGACAGTGAGATCGAGATCAATATCGGTCGTTTCACAGATGTACCGGTGCTGTCTTTGGACGGCCGTCCGAATATCATGCTGGAATATCATGACCGTATTATCCTGAAGAAGTCTGAGAATCCGGTAGTTGTAGCCCGAATCGGTTACAAGAATTTCTACCAGACCGTCAGACAGAAGATCCGTGCAAGAGGTAGTTTCTATGAAGATGGCGAAAAATGAGCGTCAGGAAGCAATCCTGAAATTAGTCCGTGCGAAAGAGATCAGTACCCAGGAAGAACTGGCCCGGGAACTGGAGGCTGCCGGCTGGCAGGTAACCCAGGCGACCGTATCCAGAGATATTAAGGATCTGGGGATCATTAAAGTTACGCTTCCTTCCGGCGGTACCAAATACAGTGTGCTGGATCGGACCGGAGATGTAGCGCCGGGAAGACTTCTGTCCGTGTTTTCCCATTCCGTACTGTCCAGTGATGTTGCCATGAATCTTGTTGTGGTAAGAACCTTGCCGGGCATGGCGAATGCAGCGGCATCCGCGCTGGATTCCATTCATCTGGCGGGTGTCGTAGGATCTATCGCCGGAGACGATACGGTATTCATTGCGACCCCAAGCTATGAGGATGCTCTGGCCATCAATGCCACCATCAAGGACATGAATAACCGAAACAACGCTGACTTTTAAGAGAGGCTTTTTGTGCTAGTACAGCTTACGATACAAGATTTTGCCATAGTAGAGTATGCATCTTTCTCGCCGTCGTCCGGATTAAATATCCTGACAGGTGAGACCGGTGCCGGTAAATCCCTGATCATCGACGCGATCGGTGCCCTGCTGGGACATCGTATCGGTCGTGATTATGTGCGCAAAGACTGCGATAAGGCCGTTATCGAAGCTGTTTTCGACGATATTGCCAACATTATCCCAAGTGAACTCCTTGAGGAGTTCGGTATTGAGCCGGAAGAAGATACCCTGATCCTGCTTCGTGAGATCAATAAGGATGGCCGCAGCATAGTTCGTATCAACGGACGGACCATGCCGGTATCCGTTCTGAAATCACTGGGAACGTATTTAGTTGATATCCATGGTCAACATGATCAGCAGACGATCTTCGACAGCAGTAAGCATCTGGGAATCCTGGATGCATATCTGGGAGACCAGATCAAGCCGCATCTTTCTGCTTTCTCCGCGAAACTGGAAGAATACAGAGAGATCCTGACTGAAAGAAAGAAATATGAGACTGATCCGGAGAAGAGCCGGCAGATGCAGGATCTTCTGAAGTATCAGATCCAGGAGATCGAAGACGGCGCTTTCAAGGAAGACGAGGAAGAGCAGCTGGTGGAGAAGTTGAAGATCCTCAAGCAGTCCGAGAAGAGAAATCTGCATCTTTCCTATGTCTTATCCGCACTGTCTTCCGAGGACTCCGATTCTCCGATGGCTTCTATCAAGAATGCTTCCGAGCATCTGGATGCGCTGGCCGAAATGGACGAAAGCCTTGCTTCCAGCGCCGAACAGCTTCGTTCACTTTGCATGGATCTGGATGCCATGCACACTGATCTGGCCAAGCTGGAATCGTTCTCCGATGAGTCGTACGATGAAGTCGAGGCCCGTCTGGAGAAGCTCCGCGGCTGTGCTGCGAAGTATGGCGGTTCTGTGGCTTCCATGCAGGCATTCCTGCAGAGCGCGAAGGAGAAACTGGAGATCCTGAGTAAAGGGGACACGAGATTAAAGCAATTGAATGTAGAACGCGTTCGTGTGGAAAAAGAACTGATGGAGCTGGCGGACCGCATTCATGTGGTGCGGGTCGCCGCAGGACAGCGACTGTCATCCGAGATCGTCTCGGAGATCGAGTTCCTGGGACTTCCCAATGCAAGTTTCGAAGTGTCCTTTACGAAACGTCCGAAAGAGCGGTTCTTCAGCAGGACCGGCTACGATGAAGTGGAGTTTCTTTTTACCGCGAATAAGGGAGAAGACCTGAAACCTCTGTCCAAGACTGCGTCCGGCGGTGAGGCGGCACGTATCATGCTGGCCATTAAGACGATCCTGGCCAGAGCGGATGCTACTTCTGTACTGATCTTCGATGAAGTGGATTCCGGTATCTCCGGCGAAGCGGCGAAGGCGGTCTCTTACTCCATGAAGAAGCTTTCCCGTTTCCATCAGGTATTCTGTGTCACACATATGGGCCAGATCGCGGCGGCAGCTGACCAGCATTTCTTTATTTCTAAGGATCAAAGCGGGGAGAGGACCAAGACCAATGTTACGTTCCTGAATGAGGAAGGCCGTATATCTGAAGTGGCCCGCCTGCTGTCCGGTAATTCGTCTGATACCAATTCCCGGATCCTGGCTTCCGATCTTATTGCGGAGCGTCGATAAGAGCTCGCATATCTTCCGGCATTTCTGAAGTGAATTCCATCCATTCGTTGGTGATGGGGTGATAGAATCCGAGCTTGCAAGCGTGCAGCGCCTGCCGTGAGATTCTTTCTTCGTTCTCGATATGGGGCATATCCGGATACGGAAAATCCTGTGACTTTGGACCATAAAGACCGTCGCCGATCAGCGGATGACCCAGGTGGCGAGAATGCACACGGATCTGATGACAGCGGCCGGTTTCCAGCTTGTAGGATACGACGGATAGATTCTTGTCCGGATAGACCTGAAGAGTCCTGTAATGAGTGATGGACGGATGACCATCTTCCCGGACGATACGGATCATGATGGAATTCTCATCTCTTCCGATGGGCAGATCAATGGTGCCCTCCGCAGGTTCGAAAGCCCCGTACACGATGCCGACGTATTCTTTTTCCATCTTATTCTTGGAAACAGTATTATGGGCATACCCGTTCTTGGCGATCACGATCAGACCAGATGTTTCCCGGTCCAGTCTCATAATGGGATGAAGACGCTGATCGCATAGTCTCTGAAGAAGTGAGTCATCCATATGCTGCCATGAAGGATGGGTCACCAGGTTACCGGGTTTCTCGCAGACGATGATCCAGTCATCTTCGTAGTATATCTTTATATCAGTATCTTTCTTAGTATGGATGATTCCTTCTGCGTCATCGTAGATGATCCGGATCGCGTCACCTTCCTGTACTTCGGCGATCATGCGGGCAGGGAAGCCGTTGAGATACAGTTCACCGTACAGTCGGATCCGCTTACAGAGCAGATTGGACATCTGGTAGCGGTCCCGTAAAATATCGTATATCTTGCGCCCACTGTCTTCCGGACAGATCGTGATGGTCAGCTGCATAGAATCTCCTTGCGAAAAGTATGCTAATCATTTTACTTATTTTTCCGGAAAAAGGAAAGGAAACGTTCAGAAAAGGAACGCAAAATGATTTTCATTTGATGACGGAAATAGTCATTTTTGCAACATTTAGGATTTTATGTGTGAGAATTTTCATCTTTTCCATTGAGCGAATTTTGGAGATATGTTATCCTACCATGTGGGAGGTGAGTCAACTGTGGGAAAACAAAAAATGACTCCGGAAGAAATGAGCGCAAAGCTCGATGAAGTTCTTTCGAAATACAAGGGCCAGGGCCAGAAGGCTTTGATGGCTACATTGCAGCAGGCTCAGGAAATTTACGGCTATCTGCCGCTTCCTGTCCAGAGAAAAGTAGCGGATGCACTTGAGGTATCTGTTGCTGAGGTTTACGGCGTTATTTCGTTCTATTCTTTCTTCTCGCTTAAGCCGAAGGGAGAGAATGCGATCAGCGTATGCCTGGGTACAGCTTGCTATGTTAAAGGTTCGCAGGCCCTGCTCGACAAGATCGAGGATGTTCTGGGCATTAAGAACGGAGATGTTACCAAGGATGGTAAATTCTCGATTTCTGCGTGCCGTTGTGTTGGTGCCTGTGGTCTGGCACCGGTTATCATGGTCGGTGACGATGTATATGGTCGTCTGACACCGGATGAGATTCCCGGTATTATCGCAAAGTATAAGGAGGCTTAATCATGGATTTATTTCGTGCGCACGTCCTTGTTTGCTGTGGTACAGGATGCACATCTTCAAATTCTGCTAAGATCTTAGAGCAGTTTGAACAGCAGATTCCGGCTCAGGGACTTGAAAAAGAAGTAAAAGTAGTTCAGACAGGATGCTTCGGCCTTTGTGCCCAGGGTCCTATCGTAGTTATCTATCCGGAAGGCGTTATGTACTATCGCGTAACACCTGAGGATGTTTCCGAGATCGTAAGTGAGCACTTGCTCAAGGGTCGTTATGTAGAGCGCCTGATGGTTGCTAAGCATGACACTCCTGTTTCCGACAAGACTTCTGCTAATGACAGCAACTTCTTCAAGAAGCAGATGCGTGTTGCTCTTCGTAACTGTGGTAACATCAACCCGGAGAATATTGATGAATATATCGCTCATGACGGTTATCAGGCTCTTGGTAAGATCCTTACCGAGAAGAGAGATCCGGATGAGATCATCGAGGAAATCATCAAGTCCGGTCTTCGTGGCCGTGGCGGCGGTGGATTCCCGACAGGTATGAAGTGGAAGTTCGCTTCCGGTAACAGAGGCCAGGGCATCACAAAGTATGTATGCTGTAACGCCGACGAAGGTGACCCGGGTGCATTTATGGACCGTTCCATTCTCGAGGGTGACCCGCATAGCGTTATCGAGGCTATGGCTATCGCTGCTTACTGCATCGATGCTCACCAGGGTTATGTTTATATCCGTGCTGAGTACCCGATCGCTGTTAAGAGACTGCAGATCGCTATCGATCAGGCTAGAGAATATGGTCTCCTGGGTGAGAACATCTTCGATTCCGGATTCTCCTTTGATCTGGATATCCGTCTTGGCGCCGGTGCTTTCGTATGCGGTGAGGAAACAGCTCTCATGCGTTCTATCGAAGGTAAGCGTGGTAATCCGACACCTCGTCCGCCGTTCCCGGCTGTTAAGGGTCTGTTCGGTAAGCCGACTATCCTCAATAACGTTGAGACATATGCAAATATCCCGGTTATCCTCAACAAGGGTGCTGACTGGTTCGCTTCTATCGGTACTGAGAAGTCCAAGGGTACTAAGGTATTCGCTCTCGGCGGTAAAGTAAACAACGTTGGTCTCGTTGAGATCCCGATGGGTACCACAGTTCGTGAGATCGTATTCGATATCGGTGGTGGTATTCCGAATGGTAAGGCCTTCAAGGCTGTTCAGACCGGTGGTCCGTCCGGCGGATGTATTCCTGCATCTCTCCTGGATACTCCGATCGACTACGATAACCTCGTAGCTGCAGGTTCCATGATGGGTTCCGGCGGTATGATCGTAATGGATGAAGACACATGTATGGTAGATATCGCGAAGTTCTTCCTCGAGTTTACCGTTGACGAGTCTTGTGGTAAGTGTTCTCCGTGCCGTATCGGTACTAAGAGAATGTTCGAGCTTCTCACAAAGATCACTGATGGTACAGGAACACTCGAAGATATCGACTCCCTCGAAGAGATCGCTCTTTCCTTGAAGAATGGTTCTCTCTGTGCTCTTGGTCAGACAGCAGCTAACCCGATCCTTTCCACATTGAAGCACTTCCGTGAAGAATATGTGGAGCACGTAGTAGATAAGAAGTGCCGTTGCCATGTATGTAAGGGCCTCACAGAATACTACATCGATCCTGAGATCTGTAAGAAGTGTTCTCTCTGCGCTAAGAAGTGCCCGGTCAACGCTATTACAGGTGAGGTTGGTAAGGTAGCTTACTCTATCGATACTACAAAGTGCATCAAGTGCGGTGCTTGTATCGAGAATTGTAAGTTCAAGGCTGTTCAGAAGAGATAATTCAAGTGACGATCGTCAATTCGATAAAGGAGTGTGAAACAAAATGGATATGGTCAATGTAACCATTGATGGGGTTTCGGTACAAGTTCCTTCGAACTACACCGTTCTTGAAGCAGCTAAACAAGCCGGCATTAAGATTCCGACCCTGTGTTATTTAAAAGATGTCAACGAAGTTGGCGCTTGCCGCGTCTGCCTCGTTGAAGTTGAGAAGGCTCGTGCCCTCGCTGCTGCCTGCGTTATGCCGGTAAACGAAGGTATGGTCGTTCATACAAACAGCAAGAAGGTTCGTGATACCAGAAAAGCTACTCTCGAAATGATCCTCTCCGATCATAACCGTGACTGCCTGTCCTGTATCCGTAACCAGAACTGCGAACTCCAGACTCTGGCTGAAGAGTATGGTATCCGTAAGGTAACTTTCGAAGGTGAGAAGAGCCCGTCTACATTCGACGATAAGTCTTTCTCCATCGTTCGCGATGGCAGCAAGTGCGTTAAGTGCGGACGTTGCGTATCTGCTTGTAAGAAGCAGGGCATCGGTGTTCTGTCCTTCATCAACCGTGGATTCTCCACATCTGTTGGTCCTGCTTACGACATCTCTATGGCAGATGCTCCGTGTATCTACTGTGGTCAGTGCATCATTGCCTGCCCGGTTGGTGCTCTGCATGAGAAGGAAGAGACCGATAAGGTATGGGCTGCAATCCAGGATCCGACAAAGCACGTTGTTATGCAGGTTGCTCCTGCTGTTCGTGCCGGTATCGGTGAAGAGTTCGGTCTCCCGATCGGAACTCGTGCAACAGGTAAGATGTTCGCCGCTATGAAGCGTCTCGGTGCCGATAAGGTATTCGATACGAACTGGGGTGCTGACCTTACCATCATGGAAGAGGGAACAGAGCTCCTGAACCGTATCAAGGACGGCGGCGTTCTCCCGATGATTACTTCCTGCTCACCTGGATGGATCCGTTTCTGCGAATTCTATTATCCTGAATTCATCCCGAACCTTTCCACATGTAAGTCTCCACACGAGATGGAAGGTGCAATCATTAAGTCTTACTACGCTAAGCAGAATAACATCGATCCTAAGGATATCGTTGTTGTATCTGTAATGCCTTGTACTTCTAAGAAGACAGAAGCTGCCAGAGAGCAGATGGTCAATGCAGATGGTCTGCGTGATGTTGATGTTGTTATCACAACACGTGAGCTGGCTCGCATGATCCGTGAAGCTGGTCTGGACTTCAACAGCCTGCCGGATGAAGGTCCGGATGCTGATCTTCTCGGTGAGTATTCCGGTGCTGCTGTTATCTTCGGTGCTACCGGTGGTGTTATGGAAGCTGCTGTTCGTACAGTTGCCGACATTCTCGAAGAGAAAGATCTGCCTGAGTTCGAATACAAGGCAGTTCGTGGCGTAGATGCTGACATTAAGGAAGCTGAACTCACCCTGGGTGGTAAGAACATCCGTGTAGCTGTTGCCCACAGTACAGCTGCTGCTAGAAAGCTTCTTGATGCAATCAAGGACGGTTCCGCTCCTGAGTATACCTTCATTGAGATCATGGGTTGCTCCGGTGGATGCGTCTGCGGTGGTGGTCAGCCTCAGGTACCGGCTCAGAAACTCATGGATATCGATATCCGTGCTGAGCGTGCTAAGGCCCTCTACGAAGAAGACGAGATCATGCCGATCCGTAAGAGCCACAAGAACTCTCAGGTTGACAAGCTCTACAAAGAGTTCCTCGGTGCTCCGAATGGTCACCTGGCTCACGAGCTCCTGCACACAACTTATGCGAAGAGAGAGATCTATCCGGATTCTATCCTCGAAGAGTAAGTTTTGTAAGAAAACAAACAATAAGAAGGACGTCCTGCGGGACGTCCTTTTTTATGTGGATGAACTAAGTAATCAGCAGATATAAAAAGAGGGTGTCTCGTTGAGACACCCTCAAATGTTTCTTGATTGGTTTATTGGATCAGGAATGCTCCAGAGCCAGTGTTCTGGTTGTCAGATCGCAAACTTCAGCAGGTCCGTAGTACTGGATAGCACCCGGATAAGTGAAGCATGTCTCAACAGCCCACTTCTCGCGGTTAGCTTCGAAGTACTTGAACGGCTTGCCGTCCAGCTCAACCAGAGCCTTACGGATAACCGGCTTATCTTCGCCGTTTCTTCTTTCCATGTTCATCATCTTGGTGATCGGCATACCACCGGCGATCCACTCTTCAGCCGGCTTGGAGATGTTGGAAACCTTAGAGAGATAACCTGTGAAACCATACTGGATCAGCATGAAAGCGTTGAAGCCGAGAGAGTAGCAGTAGTCAGCGTCGAAGTTGGATGGGAAAGCGCAACGGCCTTCGTAACCAAAGAAGTGATGCTGAGCACCGAACTTGCCCTTATATGTACCAGCTTCCTTTCTCTTAGCGAGCTCAGCCTTAACCATCTCGGAGAAGAGCTTCTCAGACTCGATGAGAGAAACCTGAACGTTACCGTGCGGGTCGCGCTCGAGGAAGAGCTGCTGCTGGATACCCTGCGGCAGAATGTCGAATACCTTGAAAGCATCAGCGCTGAGACCAGCCTTGATGAAATCATACTTAGCGTTCCAGTCAGGAAGTGCATTGAAAGCTGCAGTCTTCTCGCCGGCAAGGAGCTCATTGATCTCAGCGATGAGAGCAGAGAACTCAGGAACGAACTCTACGATACCTTCCGGAATGATTGCTACACCGAAGTTCTCACCGTTGTTGCCACGCTTTTCAACTGCATCTGCGATGTAGTTGGTGATCTGTGCAAGAGACATCTTCTTAGCAGCAACTTCCTCACCGATAAGGCAGATGTTCGGCTGTGTCTCAAGAGCGCACTCGAGAGCTACGTGAGAAGCGGAACGCCCCATAACCTTGATGAAGTGCCAGTACTTCTTAGCGGAGTTAGCATCACGCTCGATGTTACCGATGAGCTCGGAATATGTCTTGGTAGCTGTATCGAAACCGAAAGAAGCCTCGATGTCCTCATTCTTAAGGTCACCATCGATGGTCTTCGGGCAACCGATAACCTGGATACCTGTATTCTTTGCAGCCATGTACTCAGCCAGTGTAGCAGCGTTGGTGTTGGAGTCATCACCACCGATGATAACGATTGCTGTAAGACCATTCTTCTTAGCATTCTCAGCAACGATGTTGAACTGCTCCTGTGTTTCGAGCTTGGTTCTACCGGAACCGATGATATCGAAACCACCTGTATTTCTGTAAGAATCGATGAACTTGTCGTCGAATTCTACGTAGTCATTCTTAAGAAGTCCGTCCGGACCACCCTTGAAACCGAGAAGGACGTTGTCCTTGTTGGTTGCTTTCAGTGCATCATAGAGACCACTGATTACGTTATGTCCGCCTGGAGCCTGTCCGCCGGAAAGGATAACACCAACGACCTGCTTCTTAGCAGCGGATGTGTTCTGGCCTTTCTCGAAAGTGATCTCCGGCTTTCCGTATGTGTTCGGGAAGAGAGCCTGGATCTTGTCCTGGTCAGCTACACTCTGAGTAGCAGCGCCTTCCTTAACACAGATTTCTGCGATACCGTTTCTGAGCATGCCCGGAAGTTTCGGCTGATACTCGTATCTTGCTTTCTGAAGTGGTGAAAGATTCATAATATACACTCCTTTATAATAAATTACTAGGACAATGCTAAATCATATTCTTAGTAAAGTAAAGAGGAAAAGCCCATTTCACTTTATCAAAATCTGTTGACTCGTGTTTACAGTTTATTCTCATTTTAGGATTTGAGAGAATGATATAATTTCAATAGATGCATCATTGGGGGATGAAGTATGACTTTCTTTTATTACTTGCGTAAAATTAGGAAGTTTTTTGAAAATGTGTTTGCCGTGGGAAGATGGAAGAAGCTTTCCGACGCTGCTGTTTTCATTTATATCAGCACTACGCTCTTTTCTTCGATCGTAGGCTTGTTCCTCTATGCTTTTCTTTCTTATATTCTGGAGTACCCGGTTTTCCCGGCCTGGGGGACGATGGGACATACACAGGGAATGATCCTTCTTACCGTTATCCTCGGCATGGTATTCATCGATTTTCTGATGGGTACGTTCTTTGTTTTCCTTTTTGATAAACTGATTTTTTCTCCAACAGAGAACATTATCGGGGAAATCCAGAAGAAGACGGAGGATGCCTCCAATGCATTCCCGCAGGAGATGCGGCAGCTCGTGGAAGACAACCCGTTTATTCAGGTATCTTCTACCGGTACCTGGATCGATTCTGTAGATCGATATATTACTATTGCCGGTAATGAGAAGTATTATGATGAGACGACGGGATGCTTTAACAGAAAGTATTTTAAGCAGGTTTTAAGCAATATGCTGAAGACAGAAATGCTCTGCGATATCCAGGACTCTGAAGCGCAAAAGACCTACGGCAGCAATATGGTTGCGATCTTCATGATCGACATTGATCACTTCAAGTACATCAACGATGATTTCGGTCATCAGTATGGTGACGTGATATTGGCTCTTGTGGGCAAGACGCTTCGTAAGATGGTCGGAAAACGCGGAGTTGTAATAAGAAACGGCGGTGAGGAGTTCCTCATGATTGTCTGCCTGAAGTATCCGGAAAGAATGGAAGATTACGCAGAATACGTACGCCAGATTTTTGCCAAGAACGTTAGGATCACAGGTCATGGTGACAAGAACCGCCCGGTGACATGCAGTATCGGTTATACGCCTTTCCCGCTTTTCGATGAGAAACCGACGGCGATTTCGGTAGATGAACATGTTAACCTGGCAGACCAGGCCATGTATCTTTCCAAGACTTCAGGAAGAAACACCTGGAGAGGATTGGAAGTCGTACGTGCTCCTTATAGTGAAAAAGAGATCGACAAGGTGGTTGAATCCATCGATTATGGTGAAAAATCCCGATATATTAAGATTCTTTCGCCGTAAGTATTTACAATCCCGATTCTGTGTGTTAAGATACCGAAGTATTTTGCCGTAGTCACAGTTTATGGAAGGTTCCGACCATTTACTTTGCTACAGGATTATGGAGGTAAATAACAATGGGACAGATCAACAAAGCTGAGATCATCAAGGAGTACGCTCTTAAAGAGGGTGACACAGGTTCTCCGGAAGTACAGATTGCAATTCTCTCTGCTAGAATCAATCATCTTACTGAGCACCTGAAGGTTCACAAGAATGACCACCACAGCCGTCGTGGACTGCTGATGCTGGTAGGTCAGAGAAGAGGTCTTCTTGACTACCTTGCTCGTATCGATATCGAGCGTTATCGTTCAATCATTTCTCGTTTGAACATCAGAAAGTGATCACATTATTTTGGATCCCGGCCGTCTTTCGTGAAAACGAAGGACGGCTTTTTTCTGTGTGAATTCTTGATATTTTCCGTTTCTGCTTGCTTTTTTTGTCTCTTATCTTTAATATAGATATGTTGCGCAGTATGCGTACGTATAATCTTTTTCAGGGAGCGTAGTGGGTAGATTGATATCCCGTCTTGTACGGAGTGTGAATCTACAAGCTACCTCCTGAGAATACAGTTTTATGGAGGTATGTATGGAAGAACGTACATTTAAAATGGAACTGGCCGGCCGTCCGCTCGTTGTTGAAACAGGAAAGCTTGCCCAGTTCACCAATGGTGCTTGTCTTATCCGTTATGGTGAGACCGTTATCCTTTCCACAGTAACTGCTTCTAAGACTCCTCGTGAGGGCGTGGATTTTTTCCCGCTGTCCGTTGATTACGAAGAGAAGATGTATGCTGTTGGTAAGATCCCGGGTGGTTATATCAAGAGAGAGGGCCGTCCTTCTGAGAAAGCGATCCTGACATCTCGTGTTATCGACCGTCCGATTCGTCCTTTGTTCCCGAAGGATCTCAGAAACGATGTAGTTGTATCTAACATGGTTATGTCTGTTGATCAGGATTGCTCTCCTGAGATCGCTGCCATGATCGGTACATCTATTGCTATCGCTATTTCCGATATTCCGTGGAACGGCCCGGTTGGCGGCGTTGTTCTCGGCTTGATCGGTGATGATGTTATCATCAACCCGACTGAGGCACAGAGAAACGAGAGCCGTATGTATGTTACTCTGGCCGGTACAGCTAAGAAGATCTGCATGGTTGAGGCCGGTGCTAACGAAGTTCCGGATGAGACAATGCTCGAGGCAATTGCTGTAGGTCACGAGACGATCAAGGAAATCGTTTCCTTTATCAACGGAATCGTTGCTGAGATCGGTAAGGAGAAGTTCACATACGAATCTGCAGATGTTCCGGAAGAAGTATTCACACTTGTTAAGGATTTTGCCTGGGATAAGATGCGTCAGGCTGTTCTCGCTGTAGACAAGTCCGTTCGTGATGCTAACATCGAAGCTCTGACAAAAGAGATCGAGGAGTATCTTACCGAGCAGAACGAAGAGTATCTCCCGTATCTGGCAGATGCAGTTTATAAGCTTGAGAAGAAGGTTGTTCGTAACTACCTGTTCAAGGAGCATGTTCGTGTTGATGGTCGTCGTCTTGACGAGATCCGTCCGCTGTCCTGCGATGTAGGACTTCTCCCGAGAGTTCATGGTTCGGGTCTTTTCCAGCGTGGTCAGACACAGGTCATGACAACTTGTACTCTTGCTCCGCTTTCCTTCTCCCAGACTCTCGATGGTCTCGATAATGAAGTAACAAAGCGTTATATGCATTACTACAACATGCCGGGTTATTCCGTAGGTGAAGCTAAGGCTTCCCGTTCTCCGGGACGTCGTGAGATCGGTCACGGTGCTCTTGCTGAGCGTTCTCTGGTTCCGGTACTTCCGTCTGAGGAAGAATTCCCGTATGCGATCCGTACAGTATCTGAGATCCTGATGTCCAACGGTTCTACATCTCAGGGTTCTGTATGCGCTTCCACACTGGCTCTCATGGATGCCGGTGTTCCGATCAAGAAGCCGGTTGCCGGTATCTCTACCGGTTTGATCGTAAACGAAGAAGATGAGAATGACTTCCTGGTATTCATGGATATCCAGGGCATCGAAGACTTCTTCGGTGATATGGACTTTAAGGTTGCCGGAACAGAAGATGGTATTACCTCTATTCAGGTCGACATCAAGGTTGACGGTCTGTCTCTTGATATCATCCGTAAGGCTTTCGAACTTACTCAGAAGGGTAGAAAGCAGATCATCAATGAGGTATTGCTCCCGAGAATTTCTGCACCACGTGCTGAGCTGAGCAAGTATGCTCCGAGAATCATCACCATGCAGATCCCGGTTGACAAGATCCGTGAGGTTATCGGTACTGGCGGAAAGGTTATCAACAAGATCATTGCTGATACCGGCGCTCAGATCGATATCAATGATGATGGTATCCTGCACATTGCAACACCTGATCAGGAAGCTGCTGCTAAGGCAATGGCAATCATCAAGGGTATTGTTGCTGATCCGGAAGTTGGCGTAGAGTACGAAGGTGTAGTAACAAGACTGATGCAGTTCGGTGCGTTTGTAGAGTTCCTGCCGGGTAAGGAAGGTCTGGTACATATCTCCAAGATGGCATGGAGCCGTGTGGAGAATGTTGAGGATGCTGTTAAGGAAGGCGACGTTGTTAAGGTCAAGCTCCTTGAAGTTGACAGCCAGGGCAGATATAACCTTTCTATGCGTGACTGCATGGAGAAGCCGGAAGGTTATGTAGAGGAGGAAGCAGCTCCGAGAAGAAGTGACCGTCCGGGTCGTGAGAGAAGAGGCGGTCATGGTGATCGTTTCGAGAAGCGTCAGAGAAGAGATTCTTCTGATGACAACAACGGTGGCGAGGCTCCGCATCCGGGTGCACGCTCCCGCGAGTTCTGATCTCAAAATAGATTTGATAAAAATGCTGAACTGCCCTAAAACTTTCGGTTTTAGGGCAGTTTATTTATGCTTTGAAACCGTTAAATTCGGTTGACACTATAACATGTTGTGTTAGAATTTAAGTAGCGTCGGGGTGTAGCTCAGTTGGCTAGAGTGCTTGCTTGGGGTGCAAGAGGTCGCCTGTTCAAGTCAGGTCACTCCGACCACCTATTTTAATAGTTACTATGCATGTAGTGGCAGAGGAGGTTAATTATGTTTTGTTCAAAATGCGGTAATGTGGTTCCAGACGGAAGCGCTACTTGCCCGAATTGCGGCAATCCGATGAGCGCACCTAGCCCGATCCCGACAGCAGCACCGGTTGCAGCTCCTGTAGCAGCACCTGTAGCAGCTCCGGTCGCAGATCCAGCAGCACAGCAGATTCCGGTTCAGGCTCCGGTAGCTCAGGCTCCTGCACAGGCTCCGATCGCACAGGCTCCTGTTGCGCAGGCTCCGGTAGCACCTGTGGCAGCTCCGGTTGCTAAGGCACCTTCCAATATCGATCTTGATTTTGGCGGTTTCTTTAAAGATTTCTTCGCTAATCCGATCGATGCGATCCTTAATCGTGCTAAGCCGTCCGGATGGCTTCTTGGTCTGATTTTTGCAGGTGGATTTGTTCTTCTTGAGTTCATCCTGGCATTGATCAATAACAAGGTTAAGATTGCACAGTATGCTTTCTGTTCATTCTTTACTGAGATCGGTATTATTGCTGCTCTGATGGGAATTATCACTCTCTTCACAAAGCTGTTCGGACTGAAGCCGTTAAGCTTCCTGTCTTCTGTAGCTCTTGTTGGTATGGCTCGTATGCCGATGATCGCTATGCGTCTGCTTGCTTTCATCAACACGAAGGTTTATCTTGCGATGGATATCAATTTCTTCTCCATCTCTTCGATCTTCACTTCTCTGGCTACGATCTTTATGATTCTCGTTATTTATGAGTATGCATTGAACAATAAAGAGAACAAATCTAAAGTAACTTGCTTGTATTTCTTGCTTGCTACTATGGCTGCCTTCTATTTCGCAGATTCTTTCTGCAGCTGGATGTTCTACAAGCTTTTCATCTGATAATTTATCGCATAGAAAATAATATAGAAGAGGGTGTCGCAAGACACCCTCTTTTTCTATATTTTATTGAATTCAGAAGCGTGATGGAATCACATAACGAAGCCGCCGTTTACGCCAAGCACCTGCCCGGTGATAAAAGAGGCTTCGTCGCTTGCCAGGAAGAAGACGGCATCGGCAACTTCCTCTGGGCTTCCGATGCGGCATAGAGGTGTAGATTCGCAAAGTGAGTCTCGGGTCTCATCATCCAGGGATGCGTTCATCTCGGTATCGATCACACCTGGGGCCACACAATTGACCCGGATGCTGGATGGACCGACCTCCTGGGCGAGGGCTTTTGTAAAACCGATAATGGCGGCCTTGGATGTGGAGTAGGCAACTTCACAGGAGGCGCCGGTAACGCCCCACATAGAGGAGACGGTAATGATCGAGCCGGTGTGGCGTGCGATCATGGAAGGAAGAACGGCCTGGGACAGGTTGAAGAGTCCTCCGATATTGGTGTCCATGATCCGGTTCCATTCTTCCGAAGTGGTTTCGGTGAAAAGTTCGATCTTATCCACGCCGGCATTGCTGACCAGGACATCAACAGGACCGAAGAGGTCTACCGCTTCTTTGACAGCAGCAAGAACAGAGTCGTTGTCTCGAACGTCGACTTTCAAAGCAAGACAGTCATAGGTAATGTTCTTGATCCGTTCCAGTGTGTATTGGGCGGATTCATTGTCAGCTCGATAGAAAAAAGTGACTTTATAGCCGTTCTGGGCGAACTTATAAGCTGTGGCGGCACCGATTCCGCGGGATCCGCCGGTGATCAGACAATGCTTCCGGTTATCCATAAGCTTTACCTTCCTAATCATTTCTGTACTTATGGTATCGAACTCTTCGGAAACTGACAAGTTGTTCTGAAGAAATGAGGTTCGGGCAAGAAAAAAGTTGCGCATTTAGCGGATAATGATTATTATTTCTTTAGTACTTTTCGAAAGGAAACAGAACATGGCTAAGTTTGAAAAGAATAAGAATGAGGCCCCGGAAGTCGACCTGAAGAACCTGACGGTAAAACTTGCCGGTATGGGTATGGATAAAGAGGTCGAGGAAATGGCCAGCACCAGGAAGACGAAAAACTATTCGACTGTGGATGAGGAGTCTTCTGAGAGTGATGTAGATCTCGAGGAGAAGATCTCAGATAATGCCGATGAAATAAGCGAATCGGTTGAGGGTGCAGAGGATGAGATCTCCGAAGAGGTAGAAGAATTCTATGAGAAGCGTGCCCAGGAGAGAAATCTGACACTGGAGAAGGTTGAAGAACTCGCAAGTGAGATGGAATCGGCTACCGATGACAAGGCGCAGAAGATCGTCAAGCTTTCGAAGGCTAAAGTGGAAGACAAACTGCCTTCTGTAGAGAAGAAGAAGGCTAAGTTCGACCTGGTTACTCTTGTTGGTATTCTTATTGCCCTCGTAGTATTAGGCGGCGGTGTATACTATCTTGTTCATTCTTTAAGCGGTAGTTCTGACCTTGGCATGACACAGGCTGAGTACAGCAATCGGTACCATGATACAGAAGCATTTAGGACGCTTCTCGCGCCTTACGGGTTTACTATGGTAGAACCGACTTATCGTACTTCTGTGGAAGAAGATGCCAAGGCGAAGGTTTTCGATATGACGATCAACAATTCTCTTAGTACGCCTGTTTCTGTAGTGGGTTTCGAGAATAAGACTTCAAAGAATCTGATTCGAATTCGTTTCTCGATCACTTTCAATCAAGCGGAAGCTCTGGGAAATGCAGAGATTTTCATGATTGCGTTTATGCAGGCTTTTTACCCGGACCGTAATACAACAGTCTGCTACGGTAGTATTACCGGAGCCCTGGAAGTATCCCAGGCTTCGGCAAAGGATGCCGTAGCGATCAAAGACGGTGATTTCGCATATGCGGTAACGTTGCGTACATTGGAAGATAAGTACACATTAGTTATGGACATCATCCCGGCTGGTTCTGCAGACAACTACAACTTCACAGATTCGCTCTGATCGAAGGCATTGAAAGATAAAAAGATAGACGACTGATTCAGAAATGATTCAGTCGTCTTTTTTGCTCTTTATGAGATCGAAGGAATAGATCAGTTCAATTCCTTCAGGATAGCGGACAGGAATTCATCGAATTCTTCGTACGCCGGAATATCCGGATAATCAGCCTTGATCTTCTCGGTACTACGGAATAGGAAACCCTTACGGCTGGCCTGGATCATGGCCAGGTCGTTGTAACTGTCGCCGGCAGCAATGGTATCAAAGCCCATAGCCTGCAAAGAACGGACCGTGGTCAGCTTGGATTCCTTGCAACGCATGGTAAATCCGGTGATTTCGCCATCCTCAGCGACTTCAAGAGTATTGCAGAAGAGCGTAGGGTAACCGAGCTTCTCCATAAGTGGCATACCAAACTGGGTAAAGGTATCGCTGATAATGATGACCTGTGCCTTCTTTCTTAATTCGTCCAGGAATTCTCTGGCGCCGGGAAGAGGATCGATCCGGGAGATTACGTCCTGGATCTCTTTGAGGCCAAGACCGTGCTCCTTCAGGATACCGAGTCTCCAGCGCATCAGTTTGTCATAATCGGGTTCGTCACGTGTCGTTCTTGAAAGTTCGGGAATGCCCGATTCCTTGGAAAAAGCGATCCAGATTTCCGGAACAAGTACGCCTTCCATATCCAGACAAACAACATCCATATGTGTGATACCTCCGTGATAAAAAACAATCAACAAGAAGAAGCCTAATGGAAAAAGAATCGAAATGCAAGTTTTTTTCGAGAAAAAGCGTGGAAATCTTAATGAGAATAAAAGAAAACAGACTGTCGGATCAGTACCGACAGTCTGCTTTGGCAGGGGAGACACGATTCGAACATGCAACCAGCGGTTTTGGAGACCGCTGCTCTACCATTGAGCCACTCCCCTATAAGGATCTGATGAACTCAGACAACATGAAATATATTACTCAAGTGTTTGCATGATGTCAAGTAGAATGTTATGATTTTATACGTAGTATTGAAAACGAGTAGAGGTGTGTATATATGGTATTTTCAGTAATCGGAACAGGAAATATGGGACGTGCGCTGGTAGGAGGATTCATTAAAAGCGGAATCCTTGCTCCGTCGGATGTTCGTCTCTGTGATATTGATAAAGCGAAAGTAGAAGAGTTAGCGCAGGAAACAGGATGCTCTGCTTATACGGATGCATCGGCCTGTGTTGAAGGCGCGGATTATGTTCTTCTTGCAGTTAAACCGCAGGTGTTCGATGCGACCGTTTCTTCTTTGAAGGACTCTCTGAGAAAAGACGTGGTTGTGATTTCTATCGCAGCATCAGTTACGCTGGATCGTATTTCCGGTCTGGTTGCGCCGGATACATCGATTGTACGTGTTATGCCGAATACTCCGGCTCTGGTAGGTGCCAGCGTATGTGCGGTATGCACTCGCAATGTTTCCGATGAGGCTAAGGCATTCGTTGAGAAACTTCTTGGAACCTGCGGAATTGTGGTTCCTTGTGACGAGAAAACGTTGGATGCCATCGGATGTGTTTCCGGTACAGGTCCGGCATATGTCATGCTTTTCATTGAAGCAATGGCAGATGCTGCAGTTAAGCTCGGTATTCCGAGAAAGACCGCTCTGGACATTGCAGCTATGACGGTATATGGCTCCGGTAAGCTGATGGTGGAGACGGGCACACATCCTGCCATCCTGAAGGATCAGGTTTGTTCTCCTGGCGGAACGACCATTGAAGGTGTTCTCGCACTTGAAAAGGGCGGTCTGCGTGCAGCTGTGGAAGATGCAGTTGTTGCAGCTGATCTTAAGACAAAGGCTCTTTCCGGGGGAAAGTGATCCGTGGCGGAACTCATTCACGTAGATATCTATACCGATGGAGCTTGTTCAGGAAATCCGGGTCCGGGGGGCTGGGGTGCCATCTTGATGTGCCGCGGTGTAGAGAAAGAAATCTCCGGTGGCGAGAAATTAACAACGAATAATCGCATGGAACTGATGGCAGCCATCTCGGCGCTTCAGGCATTGAAAAAGCCATGTGACGTTTCTTTGTACAGTGACAGCGCCTATCTGGTAAATGGCTTTACTGCGGGCTGGATCATGTCTTGGAAACGTAACGGATGGAAAAACAGTTCGAAACAAACAGTTAGTAATATAGATTTATGGCAGGAACTAGACCGTCTTGCGGGTATTCACAAGATCACCTGGATCAAGGTCAAGGGCCATGCGGATAATCAGTACAATAACCGCTGCGATGCTTTGGCTGTAGCGGCGACGAAGAAAGTACAGGGAGAAGGGTAAGGAAGATGTCTAAGCCGAAGGGGAATATTGCGGCAGAAGATGCTCAACTGATCGAAAAAACCGTGGAGCGACAGTCTGTATTTCAGGGACGTGTCTTCGAGGTAGAACTGAAGAAAGTTGAACTCTATGATGGTACGTTGACTGGTCGAGAGATCGTAAAGCACAACGGTGGTGCAACGATCTGCGCGTTGGATTCCCAGAATAATGTTTATATGGTCAGACAGTTCCGTTCTCCTTTCGAACAGGTCTTATTGGAACTTCCTGCCGGAAAGTTGGAAGTAGACGAGGACCCTAAGGCTTGTGCCATTCGTGAACTGAAGGAAGAAACCGGTATGTGTGCCGGTAAAGTGGAAAGCCTGGGATATACATTATCTTCACCCGGATATTGCTCTGAGAAAATCTATATGTTCCTGGCAACTGATCTGAAAGACGGTGAAGGAAATCCGGATGACGGCGAATTCCTTCAGGTGATCAAGATGCCTCTCAGTGAGGCGATCGAACGTATCGAAAAAGGCGAGATCACAGATAGTAAAACCGTGACCGCGCTTCTGAAAACAGCAAGAATGGTTGGAGTCTGATGAAAGAGAAAACAAACTCAAAACATGAAGTAACAGGTGTGATCCTTTTTGCTGTGGCGATCCTGCTTGGGTTGTCTTATTATCTGCCGACGTCTGTGACCGGTTTTCTCGGCGAGTTTCTGCGCGGTATCGGCACCGGTCTGATTGGTGTAGCCGCATACTTCATTCCCGTTATTCTATTATATGCAGCTGTTGATTTCTTTATCGAATCCCGTCCGGGAGTCGCGAAGGGACGTGTACGAGCCGTACTGATCCTTATGGTCTGCGTGGCTTCGATCCTTGCTGTTTGTACCGTAAGTCCTGTCTATGTGAAGCGGGCCTGTACAGTTCCGCCAGCGAATGAGGTTCAGGTTACTAAAACCATCTCACTTCTTTGGAAACTTGGAATGGATAAGTCTGTTCTTGGCGCACCATCCGGAGATATTGTATTGTCCGGCGGTGTGATCGGAGGAACGATTGCCCTAGCGCTTCGTGCTCTTGCTGCCAAAGTCGGTGCACTGCTTATCTTGATTGCTTTTACCCTGTCTCAGATCGTGCTGATCTTCAATATCAGTATCCGTGACAAAGCGGTCCAGACTGCACATGTTATCAAGACCACAGGTCAGAAAGCGACGGAAGCTTTGCGTCAGGATCGTCAGTGGAGAGAACAGGAACGCGCCATGAAGAGAAGACCCGGTGCGCCTGTGAAGATGCAGAATATGCCTCAGGGAAGAGTCGTGGTGATTCCACCGACTTCTCCTTTCGATGAGCCGTCCGGCCCACAAGGTTTCATTGATCTGGATGGTACGGACGTTAAGATGAATGAACGTCCGAGACCGGATCGTGAGAAGGATTTCGACTTTGATCTTCTCCATGAAGAAGATATGTCTCCGGAAGCCAGAAAAGTAGAGGTTCCGAACGATCCTCGTGTAGATATCAGTTTCAGTAATCCGCAGATCCCGCAGCCTGAGAAGGTAGAGTCGCCTGCTGAGGATGAGCCTCAGTGGATCGATCTACCGCCGGAAGAACCGAAGGCCGGTACGATCCTGCCTTCTCCTGAAGTGTCTTCGGAACCCTATGAGGATTATAAAGTACATGAGATGGGCGGTACACAGATCCGTGTTCCGGATCTTCATGATATGAAGCGTCCGACCCCTGTACCGAATGAGAGATATAATCGTCCGCAGACTGCTGATACTCAGCCTGTTCCTGTGCCTCCTCCGGTATTTTCGGAAACACCTGCTGCCGATCTTTCCCGTCCGGTGGAGATCGAGGAAGTCAGAACTTTTGTCGAAGAACCGAGTCAGCCCGCACCGGTTGATGTGCCTGCCATCGCAAAGGCACCGAAAAAGTCGCAGAAATATGTTAAGGCTCCGACAAATATCCTGGCACATGATACACCACAGCCTTCGAACAAAGGAAGTGACGGTCAGGATGTTGAGGGTATGAAACTTATCTCTGCTCTTCGCAGCTTCGGTATCGAAGCGAAGTTGGATGGCGTTACTCGCGGACCTGCGATCACAAGATTCGAGGTGGTTCCGGCCCCGGGTATTAAAGTAAGCCGTATTACAAATCTTTCGGATGATATTGCTCTTGCTCTGGCGGCGCAATCTATTCGTATCGAAGCTCCGATCCCGGGTAAATCTGCCGTGGGTATCGAAGTGCCGAATAAGACAACATCTGCCGTACATCTCGGAAATCTCCTTGAATCACCGGCGTTCCAGAAAGCTGAATCGCCACTTACTGTTGCACTTGGTAAGAATATTCCGGGTGAGCCGATCCTTTGTGATCTTGGTAAAATGCCGCACCTTCTGATTGCCGGTTCTACGGGTTCCGGTAAGTCGGTCTGCATTAACTCGATCCTTATCAGTATTCTGTGTCATGCATCTCCGGATCAGGTCAAGATGATCATGATCGACCCGAAGGTCGTAGAACTTGCAGTTTATAAGGGAATCCCGCATCTACTTTGTCCGGTTGTTACGGATGCGAAGAAGGCTGCAAATGCTTTGAACTGGGCGGTTAATGAGATGACCGACCGATATGCCAAGTTCGCAGAAGCAGGTGTCAGAGATTTTAAGGGATATAACGAATACCAGCGTTGCAATAAGGATCCTGAGATTCCGTTGATCCTGGTCGTAATCGATGAGCTGGCTGACTTGATGCAGGTTGCTTCTAAGGAAGTTGAGGAATCCATCTCACGTCTGACAGCCATGGCCCGTGCTGCCGGTATCCATCTTCTGATCGCGACCCAGAGACCATCTGTTGATGTTATCACCGGTGTTATCAAAGCTAATATTCCGTCGCGTATTGCTTTTGCCGTATCAAGCCAGGTAGACAGCCGTACGATCCTGGATATGGTCGGAGCCGAGAAACTTCTTGGTAAGGGCGATATGCTTTATTATCCACAGAGTGCCGCTAAGCCTGTACGCGGTCAGGGTGCATTTGTTTCGGATTCGGAAGTTGAGCAGATTACCAGTTATATTCGCAACAATAATGATGTAAAATATGATGAGGAAGTTGCAGACGCCATCGTTTCTGCTTCAAAGTCCGGCGGTTCTTCTGCCGGAGCCGCACAGGAATCCGATGGAGAGGATGAGATGTTCAACGATGCTGTTGAGGTCGTTCTACAGGCCGGATATGCCTCTGTATCGATCCTTCAGAGACGATTGAATCTAGGTTATCCTCGGGCTTCCAGACTGATCGACCGTATGGCTGATAAGGGGTATATCGGTCCCTTCGAAGGAAGTAAACCGAGAAAAATATTGATCGACCAGACCCAGTGGCTGGAGATCAAAGCAAAGAAAGGGTAATTCATGAGCGCTACTATTATTTCAGGCAAAGAACTGTCATCTATTATTCGTGAGAAAATCACTGCGGACACCGAGAAACTTGCCGAGCAGTATGGCAAGAAGCCGGGACTGGCTGTGATCCAGGTTGGTGAGAATCCTGCTTCCACGATCTATGTAAATAACAAGAAGAAGGCTTGCGAGCAGGTTGGTTTCCAGTCTTTTGGTTATTCGCTTCCTGAGGAAGCTTCCGAGGCGGAACTGCTGGAATTGATCCGTACATTAAATGAGGACCCGAATGTGCATGGTATTTTGTGCCAGCTGCCTCTTCCGAAGCATATGGATGAGTTCTCCGTAATCTGCGCTATTGCACCTGAGAAGGACGTAGATGGCTTCCATCCGGTAAATAAGGGACTTCTTTCTATCGGTAAAGATTGCCTGGTTTCCTGCACACCGAAGGGTTGTATCGAACTTCTTAAGTATGCCAATGTTGATATGTCCGGTAAGAATTGTGTGGTTATCGGAAGAAGCAATATCGTAGGTAAGCCGGTTGCGTCCCTGATGCTTCATGAGAATGCTACAGTTACTGTTGTTCATTCTAAGACCAAGAACATCAAGGAGATTTGCAAGCAGGCCGATATCCTGATCGTTGCCATCGGTAAGCAGGGCTTCGTAACGAAGGATTTCGTTAAAGAGGGTGCTGTTATTATCGATGTCGGCATCAACCGCTGTGAAGACGGTAAAGTTCGTGGCGATGTAGATTTCGATGATGTTGTAGATATCGCTTCTGCCATTACACCTGTTCCTGGCGGTGTTGGTCCGATGACCATCACCATGCTTCTGCAGAATACACTTGAGGCTTTCGAAAGAATCGAGAAAGGACGTGCATAATATGAGCATTCGATCTGCTGAAATCATATGTGTCGGTACTGAATTATTGATGGGGCATACTCTCAATACCAATTCCCAGTTTCTTGCCAAAGAACTGGTTTCTCTGGGTATTTCATCTTATCGCCAGATCGTAGTCGGTGATAACAACGAAAGACTTGCCGAGCAGATCAAGGAGAGTGCTTCCCGTGCAGATCTGGTGATCATGACCGGCGGTCTTGGCCCGACAACTGATGATATCACCATGAGTGTAGCAGCGGATGTTGCCGGAAAAGAACTTGTTTTCGACGAGCAGAGCTTCCAGAACATGAGTGAGTATTTCCGCAAGATGTGCAGAAATATGCCGAAGAATAACAGAAAGCAGGCAATGCTTCCTGAAGGTGCTACTATTCTTGCTAACCATAATGGTACCGCTCCGGGTGCGATTTTCGATTATGCTTGCCCGTCAGATGAAGAGCCGGACAGAGTTGTTCACTTCGTTCTGCTTCCTGGTCCGCCGTCAGAAATGTCTCTGATGTTCAATGAAGAGGTGCGTCCTGTTCTAGAGAAGATGAGTGATTCTATGTTTGTCACCAAATTTGTTCATCTTTTCGGCATTGGTGAATCGGCTGCAGCCGAGCGTATCAGTGATCTGATCGATGCCCAGACGAATCCGACCATTGCTCCGTATGCCGCAGAAGGCGAGTGTATGTTCCGTGTTACACAGCGTATCGAAAGCGGAGAAGAAGAGAAGGATCTGATCACTCCGATCCTTGATATTATGAAGGAACGCTTCGGCCAGGCCATCTATGAGATCGGTACCCGTCCGCTGAAGCAGGTTGCGTATGATATGCTTCTTGCCCAGAACAAGACAGTTTGCTTCGCAGAGAGCTGTACAGCCGGCATGGTTTCTTCCGAATTCGTTGATATTCCTGGTGCTTCCCAGGTATTTATGGGATCAGTTGTATCGTATGGTAATAAAGTTAAGTCCAATCTTCTTGGCGTTTCTCAGGATGTTCTGGATAATCTTGGTGCAGTCAGCCGTGAATGTGCCCAGGAGATGGCAGAGGGCGCCAGAAAACTTCTTGGTACGGATATTGCTGTTTCCATCACCGGTATTGCCGGTCCGACAGGCGAGAGTGCACTGAAGCCGGTTGGTCTCGTATATCTTGCGATCTCGGACGAGAATGGAACCGAAGTAAAGGAAGTGCACCTTAGCGGTAATCGTAGCCGTGTTCGTCATGTTGCTGTACTGCATGCATTTAATCTGATCAGGATGAGACTGTCATGAGCAACAATGATAATCTGAAGCTTCGTAAAGACTCACAGAAAAAGGCAACCAAAAGCCTCGCTGTTTCGACCATATTCATGATCATCGGCCTGATCCTTTCGAAAGGATCGGGCTTTTTGCGTGAGGTGTTGATCTCTCGTAAGTTTGATACGACTTATTGTGATGCAATCACGGTAGGTTTCCAGTTTCCGGACTTTTTCTTCGCATTGCTAGTCGGCGGCTCGATCCAGTCGGCCATTACTCCGACACTTTCTCGTTCTATCGAGAATCACACCTCGGATAAAGTGTGGAAGGGTGTAAATGTATTTATCACTCTTATGTCTGTATGTCTCCTGATCGTAGTCATTCTGGGAGAAGTGTTCTCGAATGTGATCTATGAAGTATTTAATCAGGGTGATGATCCGGAGATGATCCGTCTGGGTGCCAATCTTGCCCGAACGTTGTATTTCCAGATTTTCTTCATGATGCTGGCTGCGCTTTGTATCGGTATTCTGAATGCATATAAGAAATTCGGTTCAACAGCATTTGGACCGACGATCTATAACGTCTGTGTTTTGCTTTCCATCGGTATATTCGGTGCTTCTAATGAAAAAGCTCTGTACATGACCGGATTCGGAATCATGGCATCTGCATTGATCTACTTCCTTTTCCAGCTTTATATGGGAAGAAAAGAGGTCCGTCATTTCCGCCCGTCTCTGAATATCAAGAACCCGGAGTTCCGAAAGCTGTTCCGCATAGCCGTGCCGGTATTGATCTCTGCGTCGATCGTTCAGCTGAATATGGTAATTCTGAAATCCTTTGCAACCCGATTCGATACGGGATCTGTTTTTGCGCTCCGTAATGCGGAGACTCTCTGGCAGTTGCCCTATGGTATCTTTGCAGTAGGCATTGGTACTGTCATGCTTCCGTCTCTGGCTGAACACTTTGCCGCCAAGAGATTCCAGGAGGCCAGTAAACTGCTTTCTTCCAGTATCAAGAATGCGCTGTTCCTTGTGCTTCCTTGTACCGGTATTTTCCTGGTATTACGACTGGATGTTGTGAAGGCGGCCTTTAAATGGTCTGAATCCTATTCCGATGATCGGGCAAAACTGGCAGCGATCTTCCTGGTCGGATATTGTTCGGCGATTATTACACAGTCCGTTATTTTCATCATCAATCAGGCTTTCTACGCTATCGGACAAACACGATTCCCACTGTTTGCAGGTATCATTTCCATGATCGTGAATTTTATGTCCTGTTATGTCCTGGTAGAACTGGGATGCGGTCCGATCTCCTTATCCGTTGCCTATTCTCTGGCATGTCTTGTTCGATTGATCCTTCTGGCACTTGTATATTGCCGGAACAAGAAGCTGGCGCCCAGAAGACTACGTCCGTTCATCGTGAAATCCGTGATCTGTTTCTTGATCATGATCGGGGGACTTTACCTTATTAATCTGATTCCTTATGCTCCGGACAGAAAGATCTTCCAGCTTGTATGGCTTATGGTACGTGCTGTCTTCGGATTCGGTATTTATTTCGCGATTGCTTTCGTTCTGAAGATGGAAGAATTGAAGACGGTATCGGATCGCTATCTGTCCAGGATTTTCAAGAGGAGAAAAGCCAAAGCCTGATCTTATCGAATCATTCGTTTATTCTTTCGACAAAGGCATGAAAAATGTCGAAATTTGTCGGATAAAACCGCTTGACGATGTGGTAATGTATTGTTAAGATAATAAGCGTGGAACGAATGTTCGAGAAAGGAAGGTCAGGGTATGGCTAAGAAAGATTCCAATAAATCAATTCAGGATGTTTCCAAGAAAGTAGACAGTGAGCGTAATAAGGCTTTAGACGCTGCTCTGATGCAGATAGAAAAACAATTCGGTAAGGGTGCAGTTATGCGTCTGGGCGAGCAGGCCAGCATGGTTGTGGATTCTGTTCCGACCGGTGCTCTGACTCTTGACCTGGCTTTGGGCGTCGGTGGACTTCCGAAGGGCCGTATCATTGAGATCTATGGACCTGAGTCTTCCGGTAAGACAACCGTTGCTCTCCACGTTGTAGCTGAATCCCAGAAGCAGGGCGGTACAGCAGCATTTATCGATGCAGAGCATGCTCTTGATCCGGTATATGCAGGTAAGATCGGTGTCAATATCGATGAACTGATCGTTTCCCAGCCGGATACAGGTGAACAGGCACTGGAGATCACGGAAGCTTTGGTTCGAAGCGGTGCGGTAGACGTTATTGTTATCGACTCCGTAGCGGCTCTGGTTCCGAAGGCCGAGATCGATGGTGAGATGGGTGATTCCCATGTTGGTCTTCAGGCAAGACTGATGTCTCAGGCTTTGCGTAAGTTGGCCGGTATTATCAGCAAATCCAGTACAGTTTGCATCTTCATCAACCAGCTCCGTGAGAAGGTTGGCGTAATGTTCGGTAATCCGGAGACAACTCCAGGCGGACGTGCTTTGAAATTCTATTCTTCTGTAAGACTGGATGTTCGTCGTGTAGAATCTCTCCGTAACGGTGGTGAGGTAATCGGTAACCACACTCGTGTTAAGGTCGTAAAGAATAAGGTTGCTCCGCCGTTCCGCGAAGCAGAATTCGATATTATGTATGGTGAAGGTATCTCTAAGGAAGGCTGTATCATCGATCTGGCCGTAGATAAAGATATCATGGAGAAGAGCGGATCTTGGTTTGCATATAATGGTCAGAAGATCGGTCAGGGCAAGGATAATGCTAAGCAGTTCCTGAAGGATCATGCTGATATCCGTGATGAAATCGAGCGTAAGATCCGTGATTCTATTGCCGGCAAGACTGTAGAAGATGCCGCAGCACAGGCAGAAGACGTTGCGGACGAGGATGAGGATGATATCCTTGGAATCGATATCTGATACTCGGTACCACAGAGGATTCTTTCATGTCTGACATGGATCGAGATCTACAATATAGTGAAGCGAGAAACAAAGCGATCGCCCATATAGGCATCGCTGTTTCTTCATCCGGGAAAATACGCACGTTCCTTTCTGACAAGGGTTTTTCTTCTGATGTGATCGATGATGTTATTACGCAGTTGATCGAAGACGGATATGTGGATGATCGTCGTTACGCAATGAAGATCCTCCGTTCCCGAAGTGGTGCAAAGGCGGAAGGATGTGCCAAGCTTTCACTTCGGCTGGAAGAGGCGGGGATCCCTTACGATGTGATAGATGAAGTTCTGGCGGATGAGGAATTTTCGGATGAGAATACGATTATGGATGTGATTCTATCTCGTTATCCGAAGGATTCGTTTTCCGCTGATCCTTCAGAGGCGAAACGTGAACTGGCTAAAGCGATCCGTTATCTTGAGAGTAGGGGATATTCCTCCTCATTGGCACTTTCTTCTTTCAGAAAACTCATTCGTGATGTAGAATAACATTTGAAATCTTTTTCTGGTGGGGTGTAAAGATGCAGAAAATTGCCATGATCTCACTGGGTTGTTCGAAAAACCTGGTGGATTCAGAGTGTATGACCGCGATCTTGAAGAAATCAGGATATGAGATGGTCAATGACCTTTCCTTAGCGGATTGTGCTGTCATCAATACATGTGGATTTATCGAGAGTGCCAAGAAGGAAGCAATCGATACGATCTTGGATGTTGCTTCCATGAAGAAGCCAAATGGCAATATTTCATATATTGTTGTGACCGGCTGCCTCTCCCAGCGTTATCCGGAAGAAATCAAGAAGTCTCTGCCTGAAGTAGACGCTGTACTGGGAACGGCTCATTATCAGGATATTGCCGAGATCATCGGTAAATTGTTTAAGAAGGAATCATTCACCTGGAACGATTATATCGGAAAACCGGGTAGCCTTTCTCATATGCAGATGGATCGGGATATTTCCACCGGTTCCTATGCGTGGCTGAAGATTGCGGAAGGATGCTCGAATGGTTGTGCTTTCTGTGCGATCCCGCGAATTAGAGGGAAATATATCTCCCGTCCGATGGAGGATATCCTGGAAGAAGCCAAGCTCCTGACTAAGAAGGGCATTAAAGAGATTATTCTGGCAGCACAGGATACTACAAGTTATGGTAAAGACCTGTACGGCAAGAAGTGTCTTGCCGAGCTGCTTCGTAAACTTGCCAAAATCAAAGGTATCGGATCTATACGTATTATGTATGCATATATTGATGGTATCGATGACGAATTCATCAAGGAGATGGCTTCCAATCCGAAGGTCCTGCATTATCTGGATATTCCGGTACAGCACGGTGATGATGAAGTGTTGAAGAAGATGCGCAGAAGAGATACTGTCAGCTCGATCACGAAGACATTGGCTAAACTGCGCAAGGCTATGCCGGATATCGTGATCCGCTCTACGGTCATGGTAGGTTTCCCGGGAGAGAAGAAAAAGAATTTCGAGAATCTTCTGAAGAATCTTTCGATCTGGAAGTTCCAGTGCCTGGGATGCTTTATCTATTCTCCGGAAGAAAATACATTGGGATACAATATGCATCCACGTGTCAGAAAGGATGTTTCAGAGCGCAGATATGCCCGTGTTATGGAGCTTCAGCAGGAAATTTCACTTCGGTATAACGAACAGCGAGTCGGCAAAATTATCCGTGTAACTATTGATTCTCCATCTGATGATGGTATATTCTACTTGGGGCGAAGTTATCAGGAAGCACCGGAAATCGATTCGGTGATCTACGTAGCTTCTACCAATCGGCCATTGGAACCGGGAGACGAAGTCCTGGTGAAGATCGTGGATTGTACGCCCTATGAACTGACAGGAGTAACGGAAGATGAATCTGCCCAATAAATTATCGCTAACCAGGATCTTGTTGATCCCTGTGATATTGTTGTTCATGCTCCCGATCTCGCTTCCGGGGATCGATGCATCCGGCTGGAATGCGTTTATCTCTGAGTACGGCATGATTATCGCGGCGGTGCTTTTCGTAATTGCATCCGTAACGGATCTTATCGATGGAAAGATCGCCAGAAAATATAACCTGATCACCAATCTTGGCAAGTTCCTGGATTCACTTGCCGACAAGATGCTGGTCATTTCCGTGCTGATCGCACTGGTCGATCTGAACCGTATATCTTCGGTTTGGGTATGTATCGTTGTGCTTCGTGAATTTGCCGTTACGGGTATCCGTATGCTGGCAAGTGCGCAGGGTGTAGTCATGGCCGCTAAGATGATCGGAAAGATAAAGACAGTATTCCAGATGATCGCAATCACATATCTGATGTTCGAATCTCTCTTGATCCGCATTCTGGAGTTCCTTTTCAAGGGATGGGGACATGCTTCTATCGTAGATACAGTTCAATGCGTTGGAAATATTCTTTTCCTCATAAGCATTGCAATGACAATCATTTCGGGAATGGATTACTTGTTGAAAAACCTTAAGTATTTCAAAGAGAATGAATAATTGTTTGAAACTCAAAATATTTTCCTAAAAAGTGTGATTTGTGTATTGACAATTCTATATTCTTCGTTTAAAAACATATATGAAGATTGCAAATGGCAATTTCACAGGAGGTTTTAAATATGTCATCTGATTCTGTATTTGAAAGTGTTAAATCTATTCTTGTAGATCAATTGAACGTTTCTGAAGATAGTGTACAAATGGATTCTCTCTTTGTAGATGATCTGAATGCTGATTCTCTCGATATGGTTGAGCTCGTTATGGCTATGGAGCAGGAGTTCAACATTTCTATTCCGGATGAGGAAGCTGAGCGCATTAAGACAGTCGGCGATGCAGTTGAGTTCATTAAGAGCAAGATGTAATTTACGTCTGAAATTTGTTAAGCAAAGATGCTTCAAGTGGTGAAAACCATTTGAAGCATTTCTTTTTTCGGTATACTATGTACATAGATTTTTGAGAAAGTGGGGAAAGCGTTATGGAACGATCGTATTCATCGAACCATACGGTTCTGGAAGAAGAACTGGGTTATTCATTTACTAACCGGGAATATCTGCTTCTTGCTTTGACTCACTCTACCTATGCCTATGAACACCGAAGCCAGGGCATCGTCTCGAATCAGAGACTGGAGTTCTTAGGAGATGCCATCCTTGATTTCATTATCGGTGAGGAGATCTATAACAGAAAGCCTCAATGGGATGAAGGAAAGCTTTCCAAGACCCGGGCCCTTGTAGTATGCGAGCGGACACTCTCTCAGGTTGCGAACAAACTGAAGGTAGGGCAGCTGCTTTCGCTGGGAAAGGGTGAAGAAGGTACAGGTGGCAGAGAGAAAGTCTCAACCCTGGCAGATACGATGGAAGCCCTTTTTGCCGCGGTATATATGGACGGCGGCTTTGATTGTGCGAAGAAAGTGATCCTCAGCCTTCTTTCCGATTATGTCGAACAGGCGGTCCGTGGTGAACTGATCTTCGACTATAAGAGCAAACTGCTCGAGAAGGCGCAAACCCGTCATAACGCACATCTGGTGACTTTCGATGTTGTTAATGAGGAAGGACCGGTCCATGACCGTACTTTCGAAGTAGCGGTATTCCTTGATGGCGAAGAATACGTGCGGGCCACAGGAAGAAGCAAGAAACAGGCGGAACAGGAAGCGTCGAGACTGGCTTTGGAGAAGTGGGGCTAATTCCGCTGTGCCGTGTTTTCTCTCTTATGATATAATCAATATCTAATCTTAACGAAACGAGAGTATCGATGCATTTAAAGAAACTGGAAATCCAAGGCTTTAAGTCGTTCCCGGAATATACTCTTATTGAGTTTGATAAGGGAATGACTGCCATTGTCGGCCCGAACGGCAGCGGTAAGAGTAATGTTACCGATGCGATCCGCTGGGTCCTCGGTGAGCAGAGCGTGAAGACCTTGCGTGGTGCCAAGATGGAGGATGTCATCTTTAACGGTACCCAGTCTCGTCGTGCCATGAATTTCGCAGAAGTTTCCATGACGCTTGATAACTCGGACGGAATCCTGCCGATCGAGTATTATGAAGTTCAGGTTACCCGTCGACTTTATCGTTCCGGTGAGAGTGAATACCAGATCAACCACGTAAACTGCCGAATGAAGGATATTCAGCAGCTTTTCATGGATACAGGCCTTGGTAAAGACGGTTATTCCATTATCGGTCAAGGCCGAGTTGACGATATCCTCTCAACCAAGTCGGAAGACCGTCGTAAAGTTCTGGAAGAAGCCTCCGGTATCGTGAAGTTTAAAACGAGAAAAGAAGAATCCGAGCGTAAACTTCACGCTTCGGAGCAGAATCTTCTGCGTATTAACGATATCCTGGAAGAATTGTCCAATCAGATCACACCTTTGTCGGAACAGGCAGAGAAGGCCAAGCAGTATCACCAGCTCTATGACGAGTGGAAGAAGGACGATATTGCCGTGATCTTGCACCTGATCGATAGAAACCAGGCATTCCTCGATGCCAGCAGTGAGGAGAGAAAGAGCCTCTCTGATGCGGTTTCTGAGCAGGAAACCCTTCTTATGAAGATCCGTACGGAGAACCGTACGCTGACCGAGCGCTCCTCCTTCCTTGAGGAAGAACTGGAGAATAAGAGACAGGAAAGATCGGATCTTACCGAGAAGATTCATGAAATCAATAATCAGATGGTGGTCCTCAAAGAGAGACATGATCAGATGCTGCTGCGTATCAAGGCAGCAGAGGGTACGGATGATGCCCATGCAAGTGAGATCGCACGTCTGGACGAAGAAATCGCCAAGCATGTGGCCAATCGCAGCAAGATGGAGCAGGAGAAGGAAAACCTGTCCAATGAACTTACTGCTTTAGAATCTTCCCAGAAGGCTTTGATCGAGCAGATGACAGGCGCCCAGACGAAACAGTCGGAACTGCGTAAGAAGATCGAACAGTTGAATCAAGAACTCTATGAGGCCAAGGATACGGTCAACCATCTGTCCAGTGATATGATGGTCAAGGAAGCCCGTATCAAGTCTTTGTCGGAAGACCGCATGATCATGATCGGCGAGCGCGATGAGGCCTTGAAGAACCGTGACCAGGCCGACGCTGACCTGAAGAAAGCTTTGACGGATGTAGGAGAACTGGCCAGCGCTCTTTCTGAGAAGCAGATGGAAGTGTCTGCCAAGCGTAAAGAATCGGAGAATTTTGCCGCGGATCTGGAAACGAAGCGTAGATTGCTTTCTAACTGTGAATTCAGCATCAAGACACTGGAAAACCTCGAGAAGAGCCGTGAAGGATACCAGGAGTCCGTAAGAAGACTTCTTTCCAGTACGGATGCGATTCCTAATCTGTCGTCTCGCGTGATCGGTGTGCTGGGTGAACTTCTGAAAGTGAATCAGGAATATGAGACGGCTATTGAGATTGCTCTTGGTCAGTCTGTGCATAATGTGGTTACCCAGAATGACCGTGATGCGTCCATGTTGATCGATCACTTGAAGGAGCATCGCCTGGGACGTGTTACATTCCTTCCGATCGATTCTATCCGTCCGCGTTCGCTGGAACCGGACTATCTGCGCGATGCGAAGAATTCCATCGGATATATCGGACTTGCCTCTGAACTGGTGGAGACGAGAAATGAACTTCGGGATATCGTGGAGAATCTTCTGGGAAGGATCGTCGTAGTCGATACCCTTGATCATGGTATTGCTATGGCGAAGAAAGCCAAGTATGCCTACCGTGTGGTATCTTTGGCCGGCGATGTAGTGAATCCTGGTGGTTCTCTGACCGGTGGTAGTATCAATAAGAAGGGCGCGAACCTCTTGGGACGTGCCCGTGAACTGGATGAATTCAGAAAGAAATATACTTCTCTGGAGCGGGAAATCGGTAAGATGGAAGCCCAGAAGCAGGATTTCGATATACAGATCAAGGATCTTGCCAGAGAGCAGATGCATCTGGAAGAAGAGATGCAGTCCCTCACACACAACCGTATTCGCGTAGAAAGTGCTTTTGAAGCTGCGGAAGAAGACTATAAGCGCACATTGGAGAGAATTACTTCCGTGGAAAAAGAACTGGAGTCCATCTCTGCTTCTAAGTTATCTTCTTCGTCGGACCTTGAAGAAGCGAATCAGGTGATCGCAGAACGTGAAGACGAGATCGTGGAGATGAAGGAGAGACTTTCCTCTTCGGCAGATACTTTCGAGAAAGACCAGGATAGTCTGGACAAGATGCGTGGTCAGATCGGAGATCTCCGTGTACGTCTGGAGAAGGTGCAGGGTTCCATCAGTACCTCTACCGAGATGATCAGTATGTTCGAAAGAGATAAGCAGAAGAGTAACGATGACCTTGAGCGGATCAAGAGCGAGTGCGAAGAGTCCCGTAAGGCGGCAGAACAGATCAAGAGCCAGTTCGAAGAGATGACACAGTTCAAGGCAGGTCTCAAGGAAGAAGACGAGAAGTTCGAAGAAGCGATCCGTGAAATCGTGAAGGAAAAAGCGGAACTGGATGGCAAACTTGCCGGATTCATCGAGAATGTCTCTGAGGTCACGACGAAGTTGTCGGCACTGCAGACTGAGCAGACGAAACTGGAAAGTAAACTGGAAAGGTACGAACTCGAAGTCGATGAGTGTAAGAACCGTCTTTGGGAGAATCATGAACTGACATACGATACGGCGGCAGAATTCAGAAGAGAACTGGATAATCTGTCGGCGACACAGAAGCGTGTCAATGAACTGAGAAATAAGATCAAGGCCATCGGACCGGTTAATATCAATGCGATCGAAGAATACCAGAAGATCAGTGAGCGCTATGAATTCATGTGCGCGCAGAGAGATGATATCGAGAAAGCCAAGGCCGACCTGAACAAGGTTATTTCTGACTTGATCGCGGAGATGCAGCAACAGTTTATGACGCATTTCGCCCAGATCAATGAGAACTTCAAGACCGTATTTGCCGATCTTTTCAATGGCGGTACGGCGGAGATCCTTCTTGAAGATCAGGAAGATGTATTGAACTGCGGTATCGATATCAAGGCACAGCCACCGGGAAAGAAACTGCAGAGTCTGTCGCTTCTGTCGGGTGGTGAGCGATGCCTGACAGCGATCGCACTTCTTTTCGCAATACTGCAGCTTCGTCCGTCACCGTTCTGTGTGCTCGATGAGGTTGAGGCCGCATTGGACGATGCGAACGTTAACCGTTTTACGGATTTTGTAAGAAGATACTGCGTGCGTTCCCAGTTTATCCTGGTTACGCATAGAAAAGGAACAATGGAAGCTTGTGACCGTATGTATGGTGTTACGATGCAGGAGAGAGGTATTTCCAAGATCCTCTCCATGCGCCTGAGTGAGGGCTGACGGTCAGTAACAGGAGGTAAGAATGGGACTTTTTGATATTTTTAAGCGTGGACTTGCCAAGACAAGAAACTTTGTAGCCGAGGGAATTACGAAGATCTCTGCTTCAATGGGACACTTTGATGAAGATATGCTGGATGACCTGGAAGCTTTATTGGTCCAGGCGGACTGTGGTGTAGGCGCAAGTCTGGCCATCATGGACGAAGTCCGTGATTCCATCAAGAAGACCGGTGACGACAGCAAAGAAGCGGTCATTAATATCGTTTCCAAGAAGATGCTCAGTATCCTGGGTGAGAAGAAGACACTGAATATTGAAGAGAATAATCTGAATATCATCCTTATGGTAGGAGTCAACGGAACCGGTAAGACCACAACAGCCGGTAAGCTTTGTCTTCGTTACAAGCAGATGGGCAAGAAGGTTATGCTGGCAGCGGCGGATACTTTCCGTGCAGCGGCTATCGAACAGTTGACAGCCTGGGGTGAAATGACGGATACGCATGTTATCTCCCATGAAGAAGGTTCGGATCCGGCCGCAGTATGCTATGATGCGGTTCATTCTGCCATTGCCAAGCGTGCAGATGTTCTGATCATTGATACGGCAGGACGTCTCCATAATAAGCAGAATCTGATGGATGAGCTCAGCAAGATCTGCCGTGTTATTGAGCGTGAGGCACCTTCGGCCAATACGCAGGCGCTGCTGATCATCGATGCGACCACCGGTCAGAATGCCGTGATCCAGGCGGAAGTATTCTCCAAGGCCGTGAAGCTTTCCGGTATTGGTATCACGAAGCTGGATGGAAGTGCCAAGGGTGGTGTGGCCATCGCTGTGGCACATTCGACAAAAGCTCCGATCTTCCTTGCAGGTCTTGGCGAGAGTGCAGAGGACCTTGTGGACTTCGATCCGGAAGTGTTCGTGAAGTCACTTCTCCCGAATTGAGCCATATTTCAGACTGACAAGTAAAAACACTTGACACGCAGTTAATTGTTTGTTATTCTTCTTCAGGTGTGAAGGAGGGTTCTCTTATGGACAGCGTGCAAGTGTGCTTATTGCTTGACTTTTATGGGCAGCTGCTTACCGAGCGGACCAGAGAGATCCTTGAACTTCGTTTCCAAGAGGATATGTCCCTGGCTGAAATTGCTGAAGATTGCGGCATTTCCAGACAGGCGGCACATGATGCGATCCATCGTGGCGTGTCATCGCTTACGGAATACGAAGAGAAACTGAAGCTCGTGGAGCGTTTCACACAACAGAAAAAGACGATCGCCAGTGCTTTTGCGGCATTGGAGGAACATAACGAAGCGCGGGCAAAGGAATTGCTTGCAACGCTGGTTGAGGAATTATAAGAAACATGTTTGAAAGTTTGTCGCAAAAACTTCAGAATATCACGGCGAAGATGCGTGGAAGTGCCCGTGTCACGGAAGCGGATATCAAGGCCATGATGAAAGAGATCCGTATGGCTCTCCTTGAGGCGGATGTTAATTATTCCGTCGTAAAGGAGTTCGTGGCGGATATGTCGGAGAAATGCAAGGGTGCCGATGTCATGAAGAGCCTGACTCCGGGTCAGCAGATCGTTAAGATCGTTCATGAATCCCTGGTGGAACTTCTGGGTTCCACATCCAATAAGCTGATGGTGTCTCCTTCCGGTTTTACGGTGATCATGCTCTATGGTCTCCAGGGTGCCGGTAAGACGACCACCGCTGCGAAACTTGCTAATATCCTTAAGAAGGATGGCAAGCGTCCTTTGCTTCTGTCCCTTGACGTGCACAGACCCGCTGCTGCCAAGCAGTTGGAAGTGCTGGCTCAGAAGGTGGATGTACCGTCCTTTATTATGCCGGAAGAGAAAGATCCGCTTGTTATTGCCAAAGCAGGTGTTGAGCGTGCCAAGTATCTTCTGTGCGATACATTGATCGTCGATACCGCCGGTCGTATGACCGTAGATGAAGAATTGATGGATGAGCTGATCAAGATCGGTGATTACGTCAAGCCTCATGAGAAGCTTCTCGTTGTGGACGCCATGATCGGTCAGGAAGCCGTGGCTGTGGCCCAGAGCTTCGAAGAGCGTATCGGTCTGGACGGTTTCATCATGACCAAGCTCGATGGTGATGCCAGAGGTGGTGCGGCGCTCTCGATCCGTAAGATGACCGGAAAGCCGATCAAGTACATCTGCGTCGGTGAGAAGATCGAGAATATCGAAGAGTTCTACCCGAACCGTATGGCGGACCGTATCCTGGGAATGGGCGATGTCCTGTCCTTGATCGAGAAGGCCCAGCAGACCATCGATGAGGAAGAAGCAGCCAAGTCTGTCGAGCGTATGCTCAGCAATACTTTCAATATGGATGATCTCCTTGCCCAGTTCGAGCAGATCAAGAAACTGGGTTCTATGAAGGATGTTCTGGGTATGATCCCGGGTGCTTCCGGAAAGATCAAGGAAGAAGATATCGATGATAAGGTCATCGATACCAATATGGCGATCATCCGGGCCATGACCAAGAAGGAGCGTCGAGTTCCCTCTATCCTGAATGCGAGCCGCAGAAGAAGGATCGCAGCCGGATCCGGTACGACAGTTCAGCAGGTCAATCAGCTGGTCCGTCAATATGAGCAGACTTCGGAGATGATGAAGAAGTTCAGTAAGATGACCAAGGGCGGTAAGAAAGGCTTTGGCAAGTTCCCGGGTATGGGAAAGATGGGTGGTCTGGGAGATCTGGGCGGCCTTGGAGGAAACAAGAAGTTTCCTTTCTAAGTTGATGTTCACGCGAAACCCGAAACGATAGTGCTTTTCGAGAGGGAGAAGACGCGAGAATATATAGAAAAACATAAGAACTAATATTGCTAGGAGGAAAGAAAAATGGCAGTAAAAATTCGTCTGAGAAGAATGGGTGCAAAGAAGGCTCCTTTTTATCGTGTAGTTGTTGCAGATGGTCGTTATCCGCGTGACGGTCGTTTCATCGAGGAGATTGGTACATACAATCCTCTGACAGATCCGGCTGAGATCAAGATCGACAACGAAGCCGCTAAGAAGTGGATCGCTAACGGTGCACAGCCGACAGATACTGTTCGTGCACTTCTGAAGAAGTCTGGTGCTATCGAGAAGTAATTGCTTCTTAATTTACAACGGAGGAAAGCAGCACACCTACTTCTATCTACATGCTGCATTTGTAGAAAATGGAATTATTAACTACAATGGCCAAGTCTCTGGTCAACCATCCTGAGGATGTTTCGGTTAAGAAGTCTGAGAGAGGCAACACAGTTGTTCTCGAGCTCACAGTCAATCCTGACGATATGGGTAAGGTCATCGGTAAGGGCGGTCGTCGTGCTCAGGCGATCCGTTCCATCATGAAGGCAAAGTACCTTCGTGAAGGCAGACGTGTGATCGTTGATATCGTAGGATGAAAGATTATCTGATCATAGGTAAGATCGGCGGCGCTCATGGCGTACGTGGAGAGGTGCGAATTACCCCTCTTACGGACGATGTGCGCCGTTTTTCAAGCCTGAAAGAATGTATGATCCTAGATGACAAGGAGCGTCTCAAGGAAGAAAGAAAGATCAAGAGCGTGCGTTTCGACGATACCCGGACACTTCTGAAGTTCGAAGGTATCGATGACCGAGACGAGGTCGGCAAGTTCAATGGCTGTTTTCTGGCGGTATCCCGCGAGAATGCGGTCAAACTTCCGAAGGACAGGTATTTCATCGCAGATCTGATCGGCCTTTCTGTTGTCGATGCGACTCGTGGCGAACTTGGTACCATCAAGGATATTATGAATTCCGGCGCCAGTGATATTATCATCGTTAAGCGCAAGGGTAAGAATGAACTTCTGATCCCTTACCTGAATGCTATCGTTACGTCTGTTGATCTGGAAGAAGGCGTCATGCAGGTCGTTCTTCCGGAAGGCCTTTATGAGATCTACGAGTGAGGCTGCATATGAAGTTCTCTGTTTTAACGTTATTTCCTGAACAGGTAAAGCGTTTCCTCGGCGAGAGCATAATCGGCCGCGCGGAGGAGAAGGGAATACTGCAGATCGAGGCGGTGGACATCCGTGATTTCTCCGGAAACCGCTACGGCAAAGTAGACGATACGCTTTTCGGCGGCGGCACCGGCATGCTGATGCAGTGCGAACCTGTATTCCAGGCGTTTTCATCACTTTATGATGCCAAGACCGAGAAGAAACCCCATTGCATCTTCATGAGTCCGAAGGGTTCGGTCCTTACTCAGAATAAGGCAAAAGAACTTGCCAGGTACGATCACATTGTCATTCTGTGCGGACACTACGAAGGCATCGACCAGCGAGTATTAGATGAGATCGTGGATGAGGACATGTCTATCGGAGATTATGTATTGACCGGTGGAGAGGTAGCCGCATGCGTTGTGATCGATTGTGTATCCCGCATGATCGAAGGTGTTCTGCCTAATTCGGAAGCCTATGAGGAAGAGTCCCATATGCAGGGATACCTTGAGGCGCCGCAGTATACCAAGCCGAATGTCTGGCACGATAAGAAGGTTCCGGAAGTGATGCTTTCCGGAAACCATGCGAAGATCAAGGAATGGAAGCGACTCCATGGTCTCTACGATACCTGGAAGCGCCGCCCGGATATGCTGGAAGGACTGGAGATCTCTTCGGAAGACTGGAAGAAGATCCTTCAGATCGACGAAGAGAATCGTAGAAACGACAACCTCGGAGCTGACATAAATGAGAATTGAAGTGGAGAACGAAGCAATTCGTGCCAGAAAGAAACAAGAGTACGAAGACCTCGTTGCTGAAATGGATGCGAAAGGCTATGAGGCCAGATTAGAGAAGATCAGCGTGCTTTTCGCCAATATCTTCGGAATTCTGGTGTTTGTGATCGTCGGCGGCATTTCAGCCTGCACTTATCTGATGGTAAACGGCAGGGATTCGATCTATGATTTCTTCGGTTCGATGAATCATTATCTCTGGATGCTGATATTTCTTGCTGTGTACGTTGTGGCCATCTTTGTTCATGAGTTTATCCATGGCTTTCTCTGGCACTTCGCATGTGAGAAGAAGTGGGGAAGTATTGACTTCGGATTTAATGCCAAGAACCTGACACCATACTGCCATTGCCGGGAAGCACTTTCACGACCGGTATACTGTCTGGGAGCCATCGGGCCCACGATTATTCTCGGGGTGATCCCGATAGTCATCTCCATATTTATTCAAAGCTGGTTTCTGCTTTCTTTCGGCGTGATCGGTGTTGTTGGCGGATGCGGGGATCTGCTGGTGATCTTTACTCTTAGAAAACATAGAGATTGCATGCTTTTCGATCATCCTTACGAAGTCGGCTATGCATACTTTGTGGAAAAACAAAAGAATCAATAAATAATGCTTGCATTAGAAAATTCGTTATGGTAACATATAACGGCTAAAAGGGATGGTCCGCTGCAAGATCCGGCATGAACATCTATCGGAAGAGGAGGAAACAGATATGGATTTAGTTAAAGCAGTCGAGCAGGATAATCTGCGTAATAGCTATTCCGAGGTCGAAGTTGGTGATCTTGTTAAAGCACACCTGAAGATCAAGGAAGGTTCCAGAGAGCGTATCCAGGTATTTGAAGGCTATGTGATTGCACGTAAGGGCGGCGGTCTTTCTGAGACCATGACAATTCGCCGTCTCTCCTATGGAGTTGGTGTTGAGCGTGTTTTACCCGTTCATTCTCCTAACATTGATAAGATTGAGATTGTCCGTAAGGGCCGTGTAAGAAGAGCGAAGCTTTATTATCTGCGTAATCGCGTTGGTAAGGCAGCTAGAATCACAGAGAAGCTTTCTTCTAAGAAGTGATTCGATTCAATTATCGATACAAATAAAGAGACTGTCTATCAGACAGTCTCTTTTTTGTTTCTGAGATGACTTATTTCAGAAGTATATCTTGAATACTTCTTCGAAATTACCTTTTTTCGACCAGAACTCTTTGAATTCTTCCGGATCCACTTCTGTGAAAGCGAAGGTCTGCACGTATTCCTTCATAGCTTTGACAAAAGCTTCTTCACCGAGATCATAGTAGAATTTAGCAAGTAGAGCAGCGCCTTTCTCGTAGATATCCCAGTAATCCATCGGCTGCGTGCGGTAATCATATAATGATTTATTCAGATCGGCGTACACTTCTCCGTTGGCGATCCCGTTGTAATGATCAGTATAATATTGGTTAACCCCGATCAGGTCTCCGATTCCAAATCTTTCAGAATCCAGTTCCGGTATACATTTCTCTGCATAATAGTGATCAAAGAAACGGGCAAATCCTTCATCAAGCCAGGCGTGACGGATCTCATCGTTTCCTACGATCCCATAGAACCACTGATGAGCAATTTCGTGCGCAGTACAGATGTCCAGGTTGCTGGTCATTGTAAGTATTTCCTTCTTTAAATCGTCTGCACTTAAAGGTTTACCATCTATTCTCGAAGGCAGACCCAATTCGAGATCATCATTTTCGATTGTCTTCAATAGTTCATCCTCAGAAAGGTGGCCGTTCATATACTTATAAAGGAAGTCCTGGTTGTTATGCGTCTGCAAAAGTATCATTCCGGGATATTCCATCCCGCCAATGTCATCGGCTACGCTGCAGAGAAGCAGACTTAAAGATTCATACGGATACTTGCCAAGTGTCTTGTTAAACAGTTCTAAGGATTCTTTAGCAGATTTCATGACTGTCTCTGCCTGATATTGGCATGCTTCGCTATAATAGACGTGTATGTTGCAATCTTCGTGTTTAGCTGTGAGCACTTTCAGGTCTTTTGCGGCACTAAAGGCGAAATCACGCATATCATTTGCTTCATAAATGCCATCTTTCAGTGTTCCACTTGCACATACAGTATACCCTTCTGGAACATCGATCTTGACTCTGTAATCAGATATTTCCGTATAGAAGGCATCTCCGATATCAATGTAGGGTTGAACAAGCCATTTACCGTTTTCATAGAGAGCCGGAGTGGCGATAAAATTGCCGAAATTATAGCACTCTTTAACATAGCCGTATCGATTTGGGATCTCGGGAACGGTGAGTGTATACTGCATATCCAGATCTAATGAGTCACCTTTTTTTAGCTGTGTGTCGAGTTTTACTTTGTATACGGTTTCTTTAACATTGGTCATGGATAATTCTTTTCCCATGACCTGAATCGATTCGAAAGAAACTTTGCCGCCATTTTTGGAATAGGCAGCCGGAATTGCGTTAAAGTAGATCTCATCGAGATCAGCTCCGGTATTATTGACGTATTTCAGTTTCTGAGTAACGTTAAGCTGATGCTTTTCTGTATCCAGTTTGACGTCCATGTTGTACTGGTTTTTCGCACGCTGGGTCTGGTTAGATAATTTCTGAGGACCGATAACCGGATTCGAAGGTGCAGCGGTTGTTTCTGTGGTTGGCGCCTGTGTGCTCTCTGTTGTGGGTTCGATCGAAGCTGTTGTAGTCTGCTGTGCGGTTGTCCTGGTCGTTAATGATGTGTTTGTAGTCTGATTGCTCTGGCATGCTGTTGTGGATAGAATGGCTGCTGCCAGAAGTAAGGATAGAATTGTTTTCTTCATAAATGTCGCTCCTTGAAGTTTATGAAACCATATTAGCTTACTTGAGGGCGTGGAATCGTTTCTAAACTGTCACATTACGAATCAGTAATAATTGCGTTTATTACTTTCAGGCAAAAGAACTTGTACCGGCCCTGTAGTGGTATAATGGGATAATATATTTCAAGAAGCTGCAAAGCTTTCTGGTTTAATTCAAAGGATGAGCTTATGAACGAGGCAAAAGGTAATATCAACTGGTTTCCGGGTCACATGCGCAAGGCGCTGAATGAAGTGTCCGATAAACTCAAGTTCGTGGATATCGTTTTTGAAACCGTGGATGCCAGAATTCCGATCTCCAGCCGTAATCCGGAACTGGATTCGCTGGTTGCCAAGAAACCAAGGATCGTCGTTCTGAATAAGGCCGACCTGGCAGATGAGAAGGTGACGGAGGCCTGGCTTGCCTACTATAAGTCCCAGGGTATCTCTGCCATTGCCATCGATGCTTCTCATAAGAAGGGCCTGGATAAACTTAGAAATATGGCAGTGGAAGCCTGCAAAGATGTGCTTTCTAAAGCGGAGGCGAAAGGTCGTATCGGACGACCTGTGCGTGCGATGGTCGTCGGTGTACCGAATTCCGGTAAGTCTACGCTGATCAATGGACTTTGCAACCGTAAGATTGCGGTTACCGGAGATATGCCGGGTGTGACCCGCGACTTTAAGTGGGCCAGATCCGACGGACAGCTTGAACTGATGGATATGCCGGGTGTACTCTGGCCGAGACTGGGAACACCGAGAAATCAGCTTGTTCTCACATTGACCGGTGCCGTAAAAGTGGAAGTGGTCGATGTAGTTGACGTTGCTTTCTCCGGAATGAAACTGATTGAGAAGCTCTATCCCCAGGATCTGTATACCCGTTATAAGCTGGCTCCGGAAGGATCGGATGAGTATATCGAGGATGATTATGAACGTTTCGAAGAAGCGGCCCGTAAGATGGGATGTATTCTTTCCGGCGGTCGTATCAACGATGAGCGTTTTGCGAAGCTGTTCCTCGATGATTTCCGCAATACCCGTATTGCAAGGATTTCTCTGGAAACCCCTGATCAGCCGGACAAATAAAGGAGAGTAACTATGACTCGTGAAGAGAAACTGAAAGCTAAATATGTGGAAATGTCGGCCTTCGAGAATGAATGTATAGCTGAGGGAACTCCGATTGCCTGTGGTATCGATGAGGCGGGAAGAGGTCCTCTGGCCGGTCCGGTTGTGGCAGCAGCCTGTATCCTGGATCCTGACAAGCCGATCTATGGATTAGATGATTCCAAGAAATTATCTCCGAAGAAGAGAGATATGCTGTACGATGAGATCGTCGAGAAGGCGAAGGCATTCTGCATTATCCGGGTCGAACCCCAGGAGATCGATCAGGTCAATATCCTTGAAGCAACTAAAAACGCCATGCGTGCTGCAGTCAAAGGCCTGGTGGTAAAGCCGGATGTACTTCTGATCGATGCCGTGAACCTTTCCGGTACAGGTATTCCTGTAAAGCCCATAATCAAGGGTGATGCAAAGTCCAATTCCATTGCGGCCGCTTCCATTCTTGCGAAGGTGGCTCGAGACCGGATCATGGTCGAGTACGATAAAGAATACCCCGGATACGGATTTGCACAGCACAAGGGGTATGGTACGGCAGCGCATTATGCCGCTATTCATGAATTGGGAATCTCTCCTATTCACAGAATGAGTTTTCTTAAGAAGATGCACTGATTCCTGAAACACACGTTCTCGTGATCGAAAGGACGGCCTATGACCAGAAACCGGGATATCGGAAACAGCTCTGAAGAATATGTCGCAGGTTATCTTGAGCGCCGCGGGTCGAAGATCCTTGCAAGAAATTATGCCGTGCATCGGGTCGGGGAGATCGATATCATCTGTGAATATAAAAGCAAGATCCTGGTGATCGAAGTAAAGTCACGACATTCGTCTCTTTCCTATGGCACGCCGGAAGAAGCCGTCACTCGCCAGAAGCAGAGTAAGATCATGAAAACTGCTGTATACTATTGTAAAGAGAACGACATCTCTTTAGACAGAGTGTCTTTCTTTGTTGCCGGCGTGATTCACGATGTGCAGGGCAATATACTGGATGTACAGTTTACACCCTTTGAGTGAACAAGACTAATGTAATGAGTGAGCGTGATATGAAGTTCTTTTTCCGTAAGAGTAAGACGATCCTTGCTGTTCTTTTAGCATTAATTATGGGAATGTCTTGTTCTTGTTCGGAAGTTTTCGATAGTAAGGTTTCAACAACTCCAGAGAAAATCACGACATCTTCGGCCACGACAGCCGAAACAACAGAAATCACAACCTTGGAGACCTCCGAGACTTCCGATGAAACAAGCGAGTCTGAGACGACCGTAGTAGAAACACCTGTAGAGACGGATCTTACGGAAAGTACGGACACCGAGACAGAAACTTCCGAAACTCTTCAATCCTCTGACCCGGCGCAGAAACACGATGGCTGGCTGGTTGCACACTACATCGATGTGGACCAGGGAGATGCATCCTTGATCGTCTGTGACGGCGAGGCCATGCTGATCGATGGCGGTTCATCTGAAAAATCCGACCTGATCTATTCCTATCTCAAGAAGAATGAGATCGAGCATCTCAAGTATATCGTTGCCACCCATCCGGATGATGACCATATCGGCGGTTTGTCAGCGGCTCTGAATCTGGTTACTGTTGAACGGGCATTCTGCTCCGTGGACGAATACGACAGCCGTCCATTCTCCAGTTTTATGAAATACTTGAATAAGCAGAAGGTAGAACTGGAGATCCCTGACCCTGGTACGGAACTGTCTCTCGGTGGTGCGAAAGTTACCGTTCTTGCGCCTATTGAGCAATTAGAGGGAACGAATAACAACTCTATCGTGATCCGGGTCGAATATGGTAATACGTCATTTCTTTATACCGGCGATGCGGAGTATGACGAAGAGTACTCGATGCTGTACTCCGACGTGAATCTTCAAAGCGACGTGCTGAAAGTCGGCCATCACGGCAGTCAGTATTCATCATCCGATGATTTCCTGGATGAAGTCTCGGCCAAGATTGCCGTGATCTCCTGCGGTTATGAGAATTCGTACGGATTCCCGAAACAAGACGTTCTGGATCTGCTCAAAGAGCGGGATGTGGATCTGTATCGGACCGATATGCATGGAACGATTCTTGTGAGCAGTGACGGGGAGTCGCTCACGGTGACTACGGAAAAAGAACCCTCAGGTGATATCTTCCTCGCCCCGGGCCTGATCGAGGAACCCCCGGTAGATGAGCATGATTGTGATTACATTGCCAATACGAGTTCTTTCAAATTCCACCGGCCGAATTGCGAGGCCGTCAGGAAGATGAGCGAGAAAAACAAGATGTACTTTAAAGGCGATCGGGAAGAGCTGATCGCAGATGGATATCAGCCTTGCAAGATCTGTCACCCGTAGGTATTTATATCTGTATTTGTTAAAATGCCATCGAAGTGCCTGGTAAAAGTGGTTCTTTTGGACAATTCACCGATTTTTGAAATTCGTTTTGCAAGTTGCTTGCCAAAATCTTTCAAATATACCATAATGGGTAAGGCTCTGGACGAGTTGTGTTTTCTTAAAATGCAAGACGGAGCTACCGAAAATTCTTTTTTAGTTCTTTTCAAGTAGAAATGGTATAGAAACCAAGGAGGCCGACGGCAATGAAGACGTATCGCGAATTGAGCAAAGCAGAACTGCAAGAAGTGCTGAAGATCCTGGAGATCAGATACAATGATCTGAAATCCCGTAATCTGACTCTTGATATGACGCGTGGTAAGCCGAGTCCGGATCAGTTGAATCTGGCTAATAAGATGCCGACCCTCCTGGATACAGATAATCTGAAGGCAGAAGATGGTTCTGACTGCCGTAACTATGGCGTGCCTTATGGTATCAAGGAAGTGAAGAACCTTTTTGGTGAGATCCTGGATGTGGATCCTTCTCTGGTTACAGTCGGCAATAATTCCAGCCTGCAGCTGATGTACGATACTATTGCACGTTCCCTTATCTTCGGTGAGATCGAGTCCGAGAAGCCTTGGGCACAGATCCCGAACCGTAAGTGGATCTGTCCGGTACCGGGTTATGACAGACATTTCCTCGTAACCGAGACTCTGGGTTTCGAACTCATCGCTGTTCCGCTTAACGAAGATGGTCCGGATATGGATATGGTAGAGAAGCTTGTAGCTGAGGATCCGAGCATCCTGGGTATGTGGGCTATGCCGCTTTACAGCAATCCGGATGGATATATTTATTCCGAAGAAGTATGCAAGCGTCTGGTTTCCATGAAGACTGCTGCTCCTGACTTCCGTATTCTCTGGGATAATGCATATGTTGTACATCACCTCTATGATGATGCTGATAAGCAGGGAACTCTGCCGGATATCCTTAAGCTGGCCCGTGAAGCCGGTAATCCGAACCGTGTATATGAATTTGCTTCTACAAGTAAGATCACTTTCGCCGGTTCCGGTATTGCCTGCATGGCTGCAAATGAAGAAAATACGACCCGCGCCAGAAAGTATCTGGGCGTTCAGTCCATCGGTCCGAACAAGATCGTTCAGTTGATGCATGCCAAGTACGTACCGAATCTCGAAGCAGTAAAGAAGATCATGAGCCAGCAGGCTGAGATCCTCCGTCCGAAGTTCGAGATGGTACTGAAGATCCTCAAGGAAGAGTTCGAAGGCAGCGGTGTAGCACATTGGAATAATCCTCTGGGCGGTTATTTCGTATCTTTGTTCGTTATGGAAGGAACCGCGAAGGAAACCGTTAAACTTGCAAAAGAGTGCGGCGTTGCTCTGACTCCGGCCGGCGCAACCTATCCTTACGGTAAGGATCCGTCTGACAGCAATATCCGTATTGCACCGAGTTTCCCGAATGTAAAAGATATCGAAGTTGCGGTTACAGTTCTCTCGGTTTGTGCTAAACTATCTGCTGTAAGAAAACTTTTGGAGGAGTAAGCGCATGAAAGAGATTTACGAGAGTCCGCTCAATTCCCGTTATTCCAGTAAAGAAATGAAGGCGATCTTCTCGCCGGATCACAAGTTCCGTACATGGAGACAGCTATGGATCTATCTGGCTACTTGTGAGAAAGAACTGGGTCTGAACATTACCGATGAGCAGATCGCAGAGCTGGAAGCTTCGAAAGATGATATTAACTACGATGTAGCAGCAAGAGAAGAGAAGCTGGTACGTCACGATGTCATGGCTCATGTTCATGCATACGGCGAACAGTGCCCGAAGGCGAAAGGTATCATCCACCTTGGTGCAACATCCTGCTACGTTGGAGACAATACAGATATCCTTCTTATGCGTGAGGCTCTGCTCCTGACCCGTAAGAGACTGGTCGTTGTCATTGATAAGCTTGCCAAATTTGCTGATGAGTATAAGGCTATGCCGACCCTGGGCTTTACCCATTTCCAGCCGGCTCAGCTGGTAACTGTCGGTAAGCGTGCCACTTTGTGGCTCCAGGATCTTCTGATCGACCTGGATGAACTGGATTACACACTTTCCTGCCTCAAGCCGCTGGGCTGCAAGGGTACCACAGGAACCCAGGCCAGCTTCCTTGATCTTTTCCAGGGTGACCACGACAAGGTTGAGAAACTGGATAAGATGATCGCTGAGAAGATGGGATTCGAAGCATCCATCTCTGTCAGTGGCCAGACCTATACAAGAAAACTGGATGCCAAGGTTCTCAATACTCTTTCCGGTATTGCAACAAGTGCTCATAAGTTTAGTAATGATATTCGTCTGCTTCAGCATCTTAAGGAGATCGAAGAGCCCTTTGAGAAGACACAGATCGGTTCTTCGGCTATGGCTTATAAGAGAAATCCGATGCGTTCCGAGCGTATCTGCTCCCTGTCCCGTTATGTGATCGCGGATGCACTGAACCCGGCAATGACAGCTTCTGAGCAGTGGTTCGAGAGAACACTGGATGACTCCGCTAATAAGCGTATCAGTGTTCCGGAAGCTTTCCTGGCTGTTGATGCGATCCTGAGCATTTATCAGAATGTCGTATCCGGACTGGTTGTCTATCCGAAGATGATTCATAAGCACATCATGGATGAGCTGCCTTTCATGGCGACAGAGAACATCATGATGGAAGCTGTAAAGCGCGGCGGTGACCGTCAGGATCTCCACGAGAAGATCCGTGTTCACTCTATGGCTGCAGGTAAGGTCGTCAAGGAAGAGGGTAAGCCCAACGATCTTCTTAGCCGTATTGCTGAGGATCCTGCATTCGGACTGGATAAGAATTCTCTGGATACACTTCTGGATCCGAAGCTTTATATCGGACGTTGCCCGGAGCAGGTCACATCCTTCTTGAAGAACGATGTCGAACCGGTACTGAAACTTTATGGTGCAGACCTCGATATGGAGGAACCCGAACTGACGGTATAAGAGTTATGAGCATATATTTTGACAATAGTGCTACCACGAAGCCACTTCCCGAAGTGGCTCGTTTGGTTTATGAAACACTGAGCAGTGAAGATGGTTTCGGCAATCCCGGATCACTTCACCGCCTTGGAGTGCTGGCTGAGAAGAACCTCAATGAGAGCGCCGATAAGATCAGCAAGCTTCTTTCCTGCAAGAAGGAAGAACTTTTCTTTACGTCTTGTGGTTCGGAGTCCGTCAACACGGCGATCATGGGTTATGTACACCTTAATCCCAGAGCCGGGAAGAAGATCATTTCGACCAAGACCGAGCATAAAGCATCTCTGGAATCTCTTGAGCGTCTGTCCAAAGAGGGCTACGAGATCTGCTACATTCCGGTAATGGCTGACGGAAAACCGGATCTGCAGGCTCTTTCTGATGCCATCGATGAAAATACGGCACTGATCACCTTTACCCATGTGAATAATGAGACCGGTGCGATCCTGCCGCTGGAGGAGATCGTTGCGATCCGAAATAAGAAGAACCATAACACCCGTATTCACCTGGACTGTGTCCAGTCTCTCGGCAAACTTCCGATTTCTCTTTCACGTATGGGAGTGGATATGGCCTCTTTTTCCGGTCATAAGATCCATGCTTTAAAAGGTTTCGGCCTTCTTTACATAAAGTCCGGCGTGCGGGTGCAGCCTCTGATCATCGGAGGCGGGCAACAACGCGGCATGCGTTCCGGCACCCAGAGCCCGTATCTGGCAAGTGCTTTTGCATTAGCTTTAGAGAAAGCAACGGAGAATCTTAAGGAGAATCTGGACAGACTCACATCATTACGCGATGCTTTTGCCAAGGACCTTTCGGAACTGGGCGCCGTGATCCTTTCTCCGGTTGACGCTCTTCCTTATGTGCTGAATGTGTCTTTCCCGTCTTTCCAGTCGGAGACGATGCTTCACTGTCTGGAAGAGAAGGAGATCTATGTTTCTACGGTTTCTGCTTGCTCTTCCAAGACAAAAGCAGTAAGTTATGTATTGTTGGAAATGGGCATACGAAGAGAAATCGCCCAGAATGCCGTCCGGTTCAGCTTCAATCGTTTTAATACTGAAGAAGAAATGCATACTGTTGTGGCGGCGATCCGAAATATCTACGAAAAATATAAAGTCTAAAGGTGAGTGTTATGAGTTCTTATTCGACGATCATATTGGCAAGAATGGGTGAGATTGCTCTTAAGGGCCTGAACCGTGGTAAGTTTGAGCGCCAGCTTATTGATAATCTTCGTTGGAGACTGAAGGAATATGGTGCATTCTCTATTGTACAGAGTCAGTCCCGTATCTGGATCGAGCCGAAGGATTCCAATCCGGATGTGCTCGAGGATAAGGAGAATGCGAACCTTGTACTGCGTGCCGTAACTCAGGTTTTCGGTCTGGTTTCCGCAAGTCTTGTTCGCAAATTTCAGGGAGACATGGAAGAGATCAAGGCTCAGGCCTGCCGTCTGACTGATGATATTCTCAGCGAACATGATTACAAGACCTTCAAGGTGGAGAGCAAGCGTGGAGACAAGCGTTTCCCGTTGGCCTCCCCGGAGATCTGCTGCGATGTTGGTGAAGCGATCCTGGATGCGCACCCGGAACTGGTTGTTGATGTCCATGATCCGGATTTCACGATCTTTATCGAAGTTCGGGAGGATAAATTTGTCTACAGTGAGAAACTGGAAGGCCATAGAGGTCTGCCTGTCGGCACGGCAGGGAAGGGCATGCTGCTTCTTTCCGGCGGTATTGACAGTCCGGTTGCAGGATACATGATGGCGTCGAGAGGAATGAAGCTTGAGGCAATCTATTTCCATTCGTATCCTTATACTAGCGAACGAGCCTTGGATAAGGTAAAAGATCTTGCGCGTATCGTTTCCCAGTTTTCAGGAACGATCCTGCTTCATGTCTGCAATTTTACAGATATTCAGTTGGATCTGTACAAGAACAGCCCTCAGGACATGCTGACGATCACTATGCGCCGGGTCATGTTCGAGATTGCTGAAGAACTGGCCAATAAACAGGGCTGCCAGTGCCTGATAACCGGAGAAAGCCTTGGTCAGGTGGCCAGCCAGACCATCGAGGCGATCCAGATCACGAATGAAGTAGTTAAGACTATGCCTGTATTCCGCCCGTTGATCGGACTGGATAAGGAAGAAACCACAGTGATCTCCCGTAAAATCGGCGCTTTCGAGACTTCGATCCTGCCTTATGAGGATTGTTGCACGGTTTTTGTTGCTAAGCACCCGAAGACGCATCCTCAGAAGAAACATATTATTGAGGCAGAGTCGAAATTGGATATTCCTGCGCTCGTTGCCAAAGGAGTGGAATCAATAGAAACATATAAAATCGAGAGAACGCCTCTTAATTAAAAAATCAAAGGCAACAGACGCCAAATTTCGTTGACGTTTCTAATAGGCAAGTGCTATTATTAATTTACCTTGAATATAGTGAGAAACTATGTATAAAAGAAGGAGGAATACTATGTTGATGAAAAAAGGGCTAAGGTTGGTTTCCTTAGCAGTCACCACGGTCTTGGTTGGGGCTGTGGGTTTCGTTTACTTCAAAAACGAAACAAAAGTTAACGCTTGGGGGTCTACTCCTGGCAAAATGTGTAAAGGTCTTAACACTATTACCGGTGAAGAGGAGTTCTATGGATATTTAGACTCAACTACACCTGGTGGATGTCTGTTCAACGGTTACTATGATAACAAGACGAACAGCAAGGACCTTGGTATCCCGGAAACAGTGGTAGATTGTGATACTAATGAAGAATTTACAGTTGTCGGAATTGCCGATGAAGCTTGTAAAGGCTACCAGATCACTAAAGTTGATATGCCGGATACGGTTAAGACGATTGGTGCTTCTGCATTTAAGGAGTGTACAGGTCTCGTAACAGTTGATTTCTCTACCGGCCTCGAGTATATCCGTGATAACGCTTTTGATGGATGTCAGCTCCTTGAGAAGGTTGATCTTTCTGATTGTAATTCTCTCATTGTTCCTCTCAGCGTTGAAGGCAGTGAAGCCGGCTTAATCGGTGGTGCTGTTCCTGGTTACGGTAATGAAGCTTTCAAGGGCTGTACTGCTCTTAAGGAAGTTATCTTCCCGCAGAATGACCCATACTTCAACAGAATCTGCGGCAGTATGTTTACAAAGTGCGCAGGTATTACACATATTGAGATTCCTGCTTCTGTAGTTGAGATCGACTGCAAGGCATTCAAGGAGTGTACTTTGCTCGAGAAGATTACATTCGATTCTGACAATAGTACAGAGATCATTGATAAAGAAGCTTTTAAGCAGTGCACAGGTCTTACCAGAGTCGATGCTCCTGCTTCTTTGGGTGTTGTTGGTGAGTCCGCTTTTGAAGCCTGTGAGAAACTCCAGTACTTCAATCTGCCGAATAATTCTCAGCTTTACAGAATCATGAAGAAAGCTTTTACAAAGACAAAGCTTCAGAAATTCTCGATTCCGGCTTCTTGTACTAAGTTGTTCTTGATCGGTGAGTCTGCATTTGCTGAGTGCGCTGAGCTGACATCTTTTGTTTGCAAGAGTGATTCTATCGGTACTTTTGACAAGCAGGCTTTCTACAACTGTGCTAAGTTGAAGACAGTAGATATTTCCACCGCTCTTACCGGTATCGGTGACGGATGCTTCAAGGGCTGTAAAGTTCTTCAGGATATCGCTTCTTCCAGCAATAACAAGATTAAGAATGTTGTAAACATTGGTCCTTCTGCTTTCCAGAACTGTGAATCCTTCACAGAGTTTATCATTCCGGATGTTGAGACAATCAACAAGTATACTTTTGCCGGTTGTAAGAACATTAAGAAGATCACTTTCTCCGGTAACAAGCTGACAAAGATCGGTGACTACGCTTTCGCAAGCTGCGAGAAGGCTGTTTTCACAGGTAAACTGCCGTCAAGCCTCGAAGTAATCGGCGATAGTGCTTTCAGTGGTTGTAAGTCTGCTACTGCATTCCAGCTGCCGAGTGCTCTTACTAAGATCGGTTCTTACGCATTCTATGAGTGCTCCGCTCTGAAGCAGATCGTTATTCCTTCCGGAGTAGAAGTACTCTATAAGTACACTTTCGCTAAGTGTTCCTCTCTTAAGTCTGTTGATCTTTCCGGTGTAACAGATGCTGTTATTCCTGAAAGCCTTTTCGAAGAATGTACTTCTCTTGAGAACGTAACAATGAACAATTCTGTTACAACTATCAGTGACTGTGCATTTAAGGACTGCTCCAGCCTGGGCAGAAACGGTGAGCTGTTGCTGCCGTCTTCTCTGGTATACTTCGGTAAAGAATCTTTCAGAAACTGCACAAGTATCGGTAAGATCGTTGTTCCTTCCGGAGTAACAACTATTCCGAACAGCTGCTTCCGTGGTTGTACAAATCTGAAGACACTCAATCTGAACAAGGTTGAAAGCATCGAAGACTATGCATTTGCTGATTGCTTCGGTAATGTCGGCACATCCGGTTCTCTGGATCTGGTTGACGACTTTAAGCTTCCTTCCACACTGCGTTTCCTGGGTCAGTATTCCTTCAGTAAGTGTGTTTCCCTGAAGTATGTACTTATCCCTGAGAATGATTATCTTACAGATATTCCGAAGGGTTGCTTCGCTAGCTGTACTTATCTTGAATATGTACGTATTCCGGATACTATCACTTACATTGGTAACAATGCATTTGCATCTTGCTCACTGAAGGCTGTTGAAATCGCTTCTATCGATGATGCTATCCTGAAGTCCGCATTCAGAAACAACACTAACCTGCACCGTGTAGAGATCAACAACGGTAAGGTTACCATTATGAAGTTCCTCGGAAACAGCCGTATTGTTCTTGTTCCTTCTGAGGTTTACAAGATGGCTGTAACAGAGATTGCTGATAATGCGTATGATTACACCGACGTATCTTATGTCAGCGTTCCGTCTTCTGTAACCAAGATCGGTTCTCAGGCATTTAAGAAGTGCACAAAGCTCGAAACTATCCGTATTCCTTCTAAGACTTCCGTAGCTGATGATGCATTTACTGGTTGCTCGGCTGTTTATCGTATCGAGGACATCGATGACAAGACTCTGTCCATTAAGAAGTTCTATGGTGAAGTAAGCACTCTCGATATTCCTTCTACACTTACAGTAGTAGATGTTGAGAAGACAGAATCTACAGGTAAGAATTCTACAACTAATAAGACCGTTGTTGAGATCGGTGCTTCTGCCTTCGAAGGCAACGTCTACCTCAAGGATGTAACTGTTCCGAAGACAGTTACCAAGATCGGCAACAGAGCATTCTATGGCTGCTCTAATGCTACAGTCAGATATCCGATTGCTGCTACAGTTGGTACTGATGCATTCAAGGGTGTTGTAGCTGCTATTCCTTACGGTGATAAGGAACCTACCATCACTAAGACTCCGACTCCTGGCGGAGACGTAACTCCTGTTCCGGGCGATGGTTCCATCGGCGACTTCGTTGAGCGTCTTTACACAATCGCTTTGAAGCGTGAATCTGAACCGGAAGGAAAGAAGTATTGGGTAAACGAGATCGAATCCGGCAGAAAGACCGGTGCTGATTGCGCAAGATTCTTCCTGATCGACGCTGGCGAGTTCGCAAAGCGTGGTCTGAACAACAGTGAATTCCTGGATGTCCTCTACAGAACATTCTTCGGACGTGAGTCTGATAAGAATGGTAAGGATTTCTGGCTCGGTGAGCTCAAGAAGGGCGCTACTCGTGAGAGAGTTGTCTGGGGCTTCATCGATTCCAAGGAATGGTGTAACATCTGCGCAGGCTATGGTGTTAAGTCCGGTGCTCCGACAGCTAAGGCTACTGTAGCTTCTAAGAACGCTAAAGAGTTCGCAACACGTCTTTATACCTGCTGCCTCAAGCGTGATCCTGATGAAGAGGGTCTGAAGTACTGGTCTCTGGCTCTGACCAACCTCGAGCGTACCGGTGCTGATGCCGCAAGAGAGTATTTCGAGTCTGATGAGTTCCGTAAGCTCAAGACTTCTGATAAGGAGTACATCTTGCGTTTGTACACGACATTCATGGGTCGTGAAGCAGAGCAGGGTGGCTTGGATTACTGGCTGAACGAGATGAAGAATGGTAAGTCCAGAAGAGATGTAATGGCCTTGTTTGCAATCTCGCCTGAGTTCACAGAAATCTGCCAGAAGTATGCTATCGAGCGTGGATCAATCTGATTCAACTTTTGATCAAGTGAATGACCGCCCGTTGGACAAAAGTCCGACGGGCGGTTTTTTTCTTCTTTGGGAAACCATTTGAAGCTTTTGTGGAACAGAAGAGATACAATTTGTGAGGAAACCCATTTCTTTTTTGTGTGTTTCGTCTTGTAGAAAGACTTTACGTATTCCTATATTTTGATTATCATATTATAGATAAAATGTATTCATACGGAGGTATCCCATGTTTGAACATATTAAAGCTGAAGATCCTGAGGTATTTCAGGCTATTACGCAGGAAGTCGAGCGTCAGCGTAACAAGATTGAGTTGATCGCTTCGGAGAACTTTGTAACAGAGGCAGTACTTGAGGCTGCCGGTTCGCCGTTAACGAACAAATACGCTGAGGGATATCCGGGAAAGAGATATTATGGCGGTTGTGAGTATGTTGACATCGTTGAGTCTCTTGCTATCGAGCGTGCTAAGAAGCTTTTCGGCGCTGAACATGTAAATGTACAGCCACACTCTGGTGCACAGGCCAACACAGCAGTTTACTTTGCTATCCTTGAGCCGGGCGACAAGATCCTCGGTATGGACCTTTCTCACGGCGGCCATCTTACACATGGTATGAAGCTGAATGTGTCCGGTCGTACTTATCAGTCTGAGTTCTATCAGGTAGATCCGGAGACTCAGACCATCAACTATGACAAGCTTCTCGAGCAGGCTAAGGAAGTGAAGCCGAAGGTAATCGTAGCCGGTGCTTCTGCATACCCGAGAATCATTGACTTTAAGAAGTTCCGTGAGATCGCTGATGCAGTCGGTGCATATCTCTTCGTTGATATGGCTCACATCGCCGGTCTTGTTGCTGCAGGACTTCATCCGAACCCGGTACCGTATGCTGATTTCGTAACCACAACAACACATAAGACACTTCGTGGACCGCGTGGCGGTATTATCATGTGCAAGGAAGAGTATGCGAAGAAGATCGATTCCGCAGTTTTCCCAGGCCAGCAGGGTGGTCCTCTGATGCACATCATCGCAGCTAAGGCTGTCGCTTTCAAGGAAGCACTGACAGATGAGTTCCGTGCATATCAGGGACAGATCGTAAAGAATGCTGCTGCAATGGCAGAAGAACTGAAGAAGAAGGGTGTAAATCTTGTTTCCGGTGGAACTGACAATCACCTGATGCTGATCGACCTTCGTGGAACAGGCGTTACCGGTAAAGAGCTCCAGCTCCGTCTGGATGATGTCAACATAACAGCCAATAAGAACACGATTCCATTCGATCCTGAGAAGCCGTTCGTAACCAGTGGTGTGCGTGTTGGTACAGCTGCTGTTTCCGCTCGTGGTATGAAGGAAGAGGATATGGTTGTTATCGCTGACTGTATTGCGAAGGCTATCTTCTCCTTTGAGGAGTCCAAGGAAGAGATCAAGGCTGACGTTGCTAAGCTGACCGCTAAGTATCCGCTCTATCCGGATATGAAGTACTGATATATTTTGATAAGGATTATCTGAATATGGGCGTAAATGAGGCTTATTCCAAGAGAGAACCGTTGGCTTTCCGGATGGCTCCGCGCTCACTTTCAGAATATATCGGCCAGGAACATATTCTTGGTGAAGGTAAGATGTTAAGAAGGATGATTGAGGCAGACCGTCTGTCCTCGATCATCCTTTTTGGCCCTCCGGGCACCGGTAAAACGGCTCTGGCCCGACTCATTGCACATACAACTTCGGCGAAATTCGAGCGTATCAACGCCGTTACCGCAGGTGTGTCCGATATTAAACGAATCGTTGAGGATGCGAAGAACCCGATCTTTACTCCCAGTGGTCGAGTGGTGCTTTTCGTCGATGAGATCCATAGATTTAATAAAATGCAGCAGGATGCATTGCTGCCTCATGTAGAAGACGGTACAGTCATTCTGATCGGTGCAACTACAGAGAATCCTTTCTTTGAGGTCAACAAAGCTTTGATCTCCCGATCTACTGTTCTGGCGTTGAAACCTTTAACGGATGAGAATATCATTGCAATTTTGAAGCAGGCTCTCACGGATAAGGAGAGAGGATTAGGCAATGAGCCAATCGATATCTCTGACCGAACACTTGCTTACATAGCTGACCTATGTAATGGCGATGCCAGGATCGCGCTTCGTTCCCTGGAGCTTGCTTACATCACGACCCCGCCTGATGAGAAGGGGACCATCACGATCGATGAGAATATTATGCAGGATTGTATGCAGAAGCGTTCTCTTGCTTTTGATACCGATGGTGAGAGTCACTATGACAATATCAGTGCCATGATCAAGTCTATGCGCGGAAGTGATCCGGATGCTGCAATTTTTTATCTGGCCCGTGCGTTGCATTCCGGTGAGGATATTGAATTCCTTGCACGCCGCATCCTGATCTGTTCGTCGGAAGATGTAGGTATGGCAAATCCTAATGCGATCCTTGTAGCTATGGCAGCCTACCAGGGTGTCATGGCGGTCGGTATGCCGGAAGCACGGATCCTGCTTGCAGAAGCGGTCGTTACCGTAGCCACCAGTCCGAAGTCCAACAGTTCCTATCTTGCTATTGATAAGGCACTTTCAGATGTTGCGAATAAGCGCACCGGTGAGGTCCCGATGCATCTTCGTAATGCCCCTGCTAAGGGTATGGCAGATCTTGGATATTCCGTAGGATATAAATATGCTCATGACTTCCCGGAACACTATGTCGATATGCAGTTCCTGCCGGATGAGATGGTAGGTACTAAGTACTACGAGCCCGGAAATCTTGGCTATGAGGTGCAGATCAGAAAGTGGATGGACCACCTGAAAAATAAGGCTTCCGATCAACCCGACAAGAAGGATTGATACTTGCTGTTTCTTTTCCCAATATCATAAGTAACAAAGAATTCACGAATCAGATACGGAAATCTGTGTATTTGTGTATTGACACATTTTATACTGAAATCATATAATCTAACCCAGTTAGCAATCAGGAGATGAGTATATGGCTTCAGAACAGAAAATCATTTCTATCCTTAATGAATTCAATAGTATTAAGCCTATTGCATTCCTTCAGCAGATCGACGTTACGTCAGTTGGAATCGGGAATGTTTTAGGCTTTCTTGCTTCCTCTGATTCAGAGGTTTCCGCAGGTGAGATCAGTACATTTATGAATGTCAGCACGGCCAGAGTGGCTGTTCTGCTTCGTAAAATGGCTGATAAAGGTTTGATCGTGAAGAATTCCGATCCGAAGGACGGCCGCAAAGTTATGGTAAGCATTACCGATAAGGGTCGAAGCAAGCTCAAGAGAAGTCGTGATGAGATCCTCCTGTATGCCAGTGCCATAATCGATCGTTTTGGTGAAGAGAAGATCCTGGACTTTATTGAGTCATGTAAGGTGATCCGGGATATCGTTGATGAAGTTAAAGTGAATGATCCGGACTTCGGTAAGACAGATATATTTGAGTAAATAGAAGAAACACAAAGGAGAAATTGACATCATGCTTGAGCTGAAAGACATTGTAAAAGTGTATGCCGCCGGTGAGAACTCAGTAGAGGCACTGAAGGGTATCAATCTTACTTTCCGTGACAGTGAATTTGTATCCATCCTTGGACAGTCCGGTTGCGGTAAGACAACGATGCTGAACATTATCGGTGGATTAGATCAGTACACTTCCGGTGATCTGATCATTAACGGAGTTTCCACAAAGGAATACAAGGACCGTGACTGGGATACATATCGTAACCATTCTATTGGTTTTGTATTCCAAAGCTATAACCTGATTCCGCATCAGAATGTTCTTTCTAATGTAGAGATCGCACTTTCACTTTCCGGTGTAAGTAAGAAAGAGCGTCGTGAACGCGCGATTGAAGCGCTGAAGAAGGTTGGTCTTGGCGATCAGCTAAAGAAAAAGCCGGCTCAAATGTCCGGCGGACAGATGCAGCGTGTAGCCATTGCCCGTGCGATCGTTAATGATCCGGATATTATCCTTGCGGATGAGCCGACTGGTGCTCTGGATACGGAAACCAGTGTTCAGGTCATGGATATCCTGAAAGAACTCTCGAAGGATAAGCTGGTCATTATGGTTACACATAACCCGGAACTGGCTGAGAAGTATTCCACACGTATCGTCAATATGCTTGATGGTAAGATCACCGGTGATTCCAAGCCGCTTACAGACGAGGAAATGGAAAAGGGTAAGGAGAAGTATGCAGAAGCATACGGACGCGATAAGAAGGCCAGAAAAGCCGCCAAAAAAGCAGAGAAGAAGCCTTCTATGTCTTTTGCCACATCCTTTGGCCTTTCTCTTAAGAACCTCTTCACCAAGAAAGGTAGAACGATCCTGACATCTTTCGCCGGTTCCATCGGTATTATCGGCATTGCTTTGATCTATTCGGTATCACAGGGTACCAATAACTTCATCAATGAAGTGCAGGAAGACACGATCTCAGCCTATCCGCTTCAGATCCAGGAACAGACTGTTGACCTGTCCACACTTCTGAATTCCTTCGTAGGAAATGAAACGACGACAGTGAATCATGATAAGGATGCCATCTATCAGAAGTATAAGCTTTATGATCTGATGAACTCCCTGATTTCCGTTGAGACACAGGAAAATGACCTTTCTTCCTTTAAGAACTATATCGAGACCGAGAAATTAAATGAAGATAGCAAACTTGCCAAGGCTCTTTCCGGTGTGCAGTATTCTTATAATCTGAATTTGCAGATCTTCACTAAGAACGTTGAAGGCAAGATCATCCATTCTGATACAACTGAGTTGATGTCTGCTTTGTTTAGCCAGTTCTCAACTACAATGTTCAATTTTGACGTCAGTGGAACGGCATCTAGCAGCCAGACCGGTCAGTTGATCGGTAACTCCATGACTTTGTGGAGTGAACTTCTTCCAGGTTCCAACGGGGAATCTACCAACCAGGTTACTCATAAGCAGTACGATCTGGTCTATGGACGTTGGCCGGAGAAATATGATGAGATCCTTCTTTTCGTTGACGAGAACAATGAGCTGGATGACTATACCCTCTATGCTCTGGGTCTGAAGACGGAGCAGGAGATCAAGGACATGATGACTGCTGCTATGAACAAGCAGACTATGCAGTACACTGATCATCACTGGTCATATGAAGAGATCTGCGGTCTGGAATTCCGCTCGGTCATTCCGTCTGCTTGCTGGAGTTATGATGCGTCTACAGGTCTATATAATGACCTGCGTACCACAGAACAGGGCCTGAATTACCTTTATAACAATGCTCTTTCTCTGAAGGTCGTCGGTATCGTACGCCCGAATGAAGATGCAGTTTCGACAAGCCATCACGGTACCATCGGTTACACACATATGCTGACCGAATACATCATCAACGAGAGCCGTGATTCTGAGGCTATCAAGGCTCAGAAAGCCAACCCGAAGTTCGATGTAACCTCCGGACTGCGTTTCAAGGATGAGACTGCAGCTCTGACTGAGGCTGAGAAGGCTGCTTACTTCAGAAATTATGTCAAAGATCTTGATGGTAAGGGTAAGGCAGATATGTACGTGAAAGTCATGAGCATTCCAACAGAGGACATGATCAATGAGTATGTACAGGCAACTTTGAGCCAGCTTGACCGTCCGACCATGGAAGCCATGATGCGCGAGAAAATGGCCACAGAAATGGGTATGGATGAAGCGACTATCAATGGCTACATCTCTCAGATGACCGACGATGACATGAAGCAAGCTTTTGCTGCAGGAATCCGTGAACAGTATCTTGCAGAATACGGCGAGAACATGCAGAAGGAACTCAGCACCAAGACTCCGGAAGAGTTGTCTGTAGCTTTGGAGAAGGCTCTGGAAGGATTTGATGATGCTTATTGCGCGACCTTCTATGACAACGCGATTGAGTTCTCCAACTATACTTATGATTTCACACTGCAGCGTCTGGGTGATCTGGATCTGGACCAGCCTTCCGGTATCAGCCTTTACGCCTCGACATTTGAGAACAAAGACATCATCGTTGACTGCATTGACGAGTATAACGAATCCGTTCCGGAGTTGCAGAAACTGAAGTATACAGACTATGTCGGTATCCTGATGTCTTCCGTTACTACGATCATAAATGCTATTACATACGTGTTGATCGCATTTGTAGCTGTTTCCTTGATCGTATCCTCCATCATGATCGGAGTTATCACTCTGATCTCGGTTCAGGAAAGAACGAAAGAAATCGGTATCCTGCGTTCCCTGGGTGCTTCGAAGAAGAACGTTTCCAGTATGTTTAATGCTGAGACCGTTATCATCGGATTTACCTCCGGTCTTCTGGGTGTCCTGATCACGTATGTATTGTTGATCCCGATCAACTACATCGTACACTCCCTTACCGGTTTGAATAACCTGACGGCTGTATTACCGATCATCACCGCTGTGATCCTGGTTGCCATCAGTGTCCTCCTGACTCTGATCGCAGGTATTATTCCGTCCAGATCGGCCGCTAAGAAAGATCCGGTAGTTGCACTTCGTACGGAGTAACAGTTACAATATCTTTAATGGATACGGATATTTCGAGAAAAAGAATTTACCTGGATCATGCCGCAACGACTATGATCCGGCCGGAAGTGCGGGAAGTTATGCTTCCCGCTTTTTCCATGCCCGGAAATCCGTCATCTGTGCATAAAGAAGGGCAGCAGGCCAGGAAACTTCTGGAAGAAGCGAGAAAATCGATAGCCGCATCTCTTCATGCCCAAAACGATGAAATCTTCTTTACAAGCGGCGGAACCGAGTCGGATAACTGGGCGGTCAAAGGTGTCGCAGACGCACTTGGCAGCTCGAAACGACATATCATAACCTCTGCCATCGAGCACCCTGCAGTCCTTGAATCCTGCCGCTATTTTGAACAGAAAGGGTATTCCTTGACAATCCTGCCGGTAGACCGGTATGGCTTTGTTTCGCCCGATTCTCTGGCAAAAGCTCTGACTCCGGATACTGCGTTGGTTTCTATTATGCTTGCTAATAACGAGATCGGCACATTGGAACCAATCACTGAATTATCCGCGATCGCACATCAGAGTGGAGCTTTGTTTCATACCGATGCGGTCCAGGCTGTCGGAACGATTCCCGTTGATGTTGACGACCTGGGTGTGGACCTGCTATCTTTTTCCGCTCATAAGTTTCATGGTCCGAGAGGAATAGGTGGTCTATACATTCGTAAAGGCACAGATATTTCCTCGTTCATGAATGGCGGGGCTCAGGAATTTACTCATCGTGCCGGTACAGAGAACCTCCCTGGAGCAGTAGGAATGGCTAAGGCTCTGGAGCTTTCTGTTGCGGAAATGAAGGAAACGGAGACGCATATCCGCAATCTTCGGGACCTTCTGATCCGGTCGGTCTGTTCCGCATACACGGACGCCTTTGTAAACGGGCATCCGGATACGCATCTTTCCGGAATCGTGAATTTCTCATTCCCGGAAAAAGACGGGGAGAAGCTTCTTCTGATGTTGAATCTTCGTGGCTTTGCCTGTTCCGGCGGAGCGGCCTGTTCTTCCAGGTCATCTGCGGTCTCGCATGTGCTTACTGCTATCGGCCTTTCGGAGAAAGAGGCAAAGAGTTCTCTTCGTATTAGCCTTGGAAGAAGCAATACAGAAGAGGAGATCAGAAGCTTTGTATCTGTATTGGTCGAACTGCTGAAATCTCAAGATAGTTAGTCACCATTAACTGCATATTGTGGTATCATATGTTAGTACTGTTTTTGTTATCTATCTAAGTGTAGAAAGGAATATATATCATGGCTAAAGAAAAGAAAACTTCGAAGGATCTGGTTGAGAAGAAGACCAAGAAAAACAAGAAGGAGAAGAAGGAACTTTTCGCTTCTTATCCGAATCTCTGGGAAGTCCGTTCCCAGGACGATATTGACCATACTATGGCTTTTGCCGAGGAATACAAGGCTTTCCTTGACATCTCCAAAACCGAGAGAGAATTCGTTAACAATGCGGTCGAAGCTTTGAAAGATGTAGGATTCGAGGACATCGAATCTAAGGAATCTCTTAAGTGCGGAGATAAGGTTTTCTCCTCCATCAAGGGAAAAGGACTTATGTTTGCTGTAGTTGGTAAGGACGCACCTGCGAAGGGCTTCAATATCCTGGGCGCTCATATCGATTCTCCGAGACTGGATCTCAAGCCGAATCCGCTTTACGAAGAGGATGAGATCTGCTTCTTTAAGACCCACTATTATGGCGGCATCAAGAAGTACCAGTGGACTACGATCCCGCTGGCGATCCACGGTGTGATCATGAAGAAAGACGGAACAAAGCTTTCTATCTGCGTAGGTGAGAAGGATGAAGATCCGATCTTCTATATCTCCGATCTCCTGCCGCACCTTGGTTCTGAGCAGATGAGTCAGAAGGCCAGTGAATTCATTAAGGGTGAAGACCTGAACGTGATCATCGGTGGCAGCAAGCTTCCGGAAGATGATTCTTCCAATGCCTGCAAGTTCGCGATCCTGAAGCTTCTGAACGATGAGTATGGAATCGACGAGAAGGATTTCGTCTCTGCCGAGATCGAGATCGTACCGGCGATGAAGGCCAGAGACGTTGGATTCGACCGTGCTCTTATTGCCGCTTACGGCCATGATGATAAGGTCTGCGCTTATCCGGCCCTGATGGCTGTTATGGAACAGGAAGCACCTGCACGTACCGTTGTCTGCATGCTTTCTGATAAGGAAGAGATCGGCTCCTACGGTAACTCCGGCGCCCAGTCCAGACTCTATGAGAACTTCCTGGTAGAGCTTTTTGCCAAGTTGAATAACGGCTATGACGAGCTGGGTTACAGAAAGTGCATTGCCAATACCAAGATGCTTTCTACAGACGTTTCCAACGCTTTCGATCCGAAGTACGCCAATGTATCCGATAAGAAGAATACTGCTTATCTGTCCAAGGGCGTGAAGATGGAGAAATATACCGGTGCCAGAGGCAAGTCCGGTGCCAGCGATGCCAACAGTGAGTTCTTCGCATCGATCCTTCGTATCTTTGCCGAGAACGATATTCCGTGGCAGACCGGTGAACTGGGTAAGGTAGATGCCGGCGGCGGCGGAACGATCTCTGCTTATCTTGCCAAACTCGGTATGGAGGTCATTGACTGCGGCGTTCCGGTGCTTTCCATGCATGCTCCGTATGAAGTGATCAGTAAGATCGATCTTTATTTTACCTATCTTGCATATAAATGCTTTATCGAGAACATGAAATGAGATATAATGCTTTCTCGTAGTATGGTAGGTTTGGCACATGATGTGCCAAAAGAAAGGAAGTTAAAATGATTATTGTAGTAAAGCCAGGTGCCAGTGATTCTCAGGTACATGAGATCATTGATGTACTGGAGAAGAATGAGCTGAAAGCCCATGTGTCGGAGGGTGCCGAGAGATTGATCATCGGCGTCATCGGTGATAAGTCAAGACTTACACCGGGCTCGCTGGAAGTACTTACCGGCGTTGAGAAGATCGTTCCGATCATGGAATCCTATAAACTGGCCAGCCGTCAGTTCCGACCGGAAGGCACGTCTTTTAACGTAAAGGACGTCACCATCGGTGGCAAAGAACTGGTCATGATGGCCGGACCTTGCGCCGTAGAGAGCGAAGCCCAGGTCGAGGCCGTTGCTTCGAAGATGGTAAACTGCGGAGTCAAGGTGCTCCGTGGTGGTGCATATAAGCCGAGAACATCGCCGTATGCATTCCAGGGCCTGGAGAAAGAAGGTCTGAAGATCCTTCGTCGTGTAGCAGATCGTTATGGCCTGCTGGTCATTTCCGAGATCACATCCGAGAACGATATCGAATATGCATCTAATTATCTGGATATCATCCAGATCGGTGCCAGAAATGCTCAGAATTTCCGTCTGTTGTCTGCAGTCGGTAAATCCGGTATTCCGGTCATGCTGAAACGTGGTATTGCCGAGACCATCGATGAATGGCTGGGCAGCGCGGAATATATCATGAGTGAAGGAAATTACCATATCATGATGTGTGAGCGTGGTATCCGTACTTTCGAGACGGCAACCAGAAGCACACTGGATATCAGTGCTGTTCCGGTATTAAAGGGTAAGACACACCTGCCGATCATCGTAGATCCGAGCCATGCCGCAGGTAAAGCCCAGTATGTTGAACCTCTGGCTCTGGCCGCTGTTGCAGCCGGTGCGGACGGATTGATCATCGAAGTACACCCGGATCCGAAGCATGCCCTTTCCGATGCAGCTCAGCAGCTGACACCGGAAGCCTATGCAGAACTGGCCCAGCGTGTACGTGAGATGGCACAGATCGTGAAGCGTTCTTATCCGAAGAATTGATCTGATTCTTCGGAGCCAACCGCGAAAACATGCCTAATATCCGTTATTTCCGACATTTTCGGGAATGACTTGTCAATGCGGATTAATTGTGATAATTTAAATACATCAGTTAACACGATGAAAGGGAATAGTAAGTTCCGATTTCCTTTAACAGAGAGTCAGCGGGTGGTGCGAGCTGATAAGGAAGAGTTACTGAACTCACCCCGGAGTGCGCTTCATTGAACCAGATAGTAGATGAAGTCGGAGGCTCACCGTTATCAGAGAGCAGAATATCGGAAGAGACAGTTCTTTTCCCGTATTCGCAGAGCGCATCCGAAGACGGATGAACAAGAGTGGTACCGCGGAAGTTAAGGCTTTCGTCTCTTTAATAGAGACGAAAGCTTTTTTGTTTGATTTTTGACTAAGGAGGGAAGAGAAGATGCAGAATAACAAGTATTCCATGCCGCCCAAGATCCGGTTAGAAAACCGTCAATGGCCGAATCGTACGATCACCAAGGCTCCGATATGGTGCAGCGTTGATCTACGTGATGGCAATCAGGCATTGGAAGTGCCCATGGATATGAACCAGAAACTTCAGTTCTTCGATTTTCTGGTGAAGATCGGCTTCAAGACCATCGAAGTCGGTTATCCTGCAGCTTCGGAAACCGAGTACGAATTTACGCGTTATCTTATTGATAACAGTTTGATCCCACGAGATGTGACCATTCAGGTTTTGACAATGGCCCGCGAAGATGTGATCCATAAAACTTTTGATTCAGTTAAGGGTGCGGATAAAGCTATCGTGCATCTTTACAACGCGACGTCGAAGCTTCAGCGTGAAGTGGTCTTCGGATTCACCAAGGAACAGTGCAAAGAACTGGCAGTAAACGGCGCGAAGATGATCCAGGCGGAGATTGATCAGGATGAAAGCAATACGGAATGGTTTCTGGAGTATTCGCCGGAGAATTTCTCGGAAACGGAACCTGATTTTGCCGTAGAGATCTGTGATGCCGTACTGGATATCTGGAAACCGACACCGGATAAGAAAGTCATTATCAATCTTCCGGAAACCGTGCAGATGTCGTCTCCAAACGTATTTGCGGACATGGTGGAATACTTTGCGACCCATACCAAATACAGAGATTCTATTATAATCTCTGTGCATACTCATAATGATCGTGGTACCGGAGTTGCTTCCAGCGAACTGGCCTTGATGGCCGGTGCAGACCGCGTAGAAGGCACGCTTTTCGGTAATGGAGAACGTACAGGAAACGCGGATATTATTACGATCGCCATGAATATGTTCATGCAAGGTGTGGATCCGGAACTGGATTTCTCCAATATGGATGATGTCATTGATATGTATGAAGCTTGTACCGGAATGCGCATCAGTGACAGACAGCCATGGGCCGGAAGGCTTGTATTTACGGCGTTTTCGGGCACACATCAGAATGCGATCCAGAAAGGCATGGAAAATGTCAAAGGAAAAAATATGTGGTATGTGCCATATTTGCCCATTGATCCTGCGGATGTCGGTCGAAACTACGATCCGATCATAAGGATCAACAGTCAGTCCGGCAAAAACGGCCTGGCCTATATTATGGAGCGCAATTTCGGTTTGCACCTGCCTAAGGCATTCCAGAAAGACTTCATGCAGATCGTGACCTCCGAATCCGAGAATCGTCACAGCGAACTGATGCCGCAAGAACTTTTCGATCTGTTTGATGAGGTGTATGTAAATGTTATGACGCCATATCATATGATCGGTTATCGCGAGGAATCGCTTGGCGACAAGAAAGCACATGTAACAGTTAACTTGAAGAAATCAGATGAGATCATTTCCGTTAATGGTGATGGTATCGGTTTGTTGGATGCGTTCTGTAATGGTCTGGAAAAAACTCTGAACATTAAGATCTCGATTAAGATGTATAATGAGCACGCCATTCAGAGCGGATCAGATTCAGCAGCTATTACATACGTACAGCTGGAAGATGAAAATAAGAATCTGCATCTTGGAGCAGGCATCTCAAGTTCCGTTACGAAATCATCACTGCGTGCAGTTGTATGTGCATTGAACAGAATGATCCGTTAAATAGAATGATCCGTTTCGTATCATTTATCGTCTGAAAGAAAATAAAACGCTCCTGAGCGGTCATGAATAATGTGTCGGTTTTCGGCGTTGGTCCTTGGATTATGATCCTATGGAATCATGCCGGCAAACGGGCACATTTTTTCATACTCAGAATATAATACCTCTTTTCTTGATTTCAGGTCTCCTCAATTAAACAAAACTGTGATTTTGTTTAATTACATATATAGCTCTTTCCTCTATTTCAAAAGAATTACAAATGAAATAATCCGACCACGATCATGTAGTCGGATTCGTTGTAGGTATTGTTGTATTGGATGGTATTGGTGTCACCGCTTCAGATTCAAGACCGATTCCGGCTTTTGTTGTTTCGGTGGCAAACGGATCACTCTGTGTGAGATCCTGAATGTCACTGATACCGATCATCTGTTTATACTCGTCGGTATCGATCTGCGGTGCGACCCATCGGTAGATCATGATCAGGATGAGTGCGATGATACATACGACCAGAATTCTGCGGATGATGAGCAGCCAGCGCTGTTTCCGAAACTTTCGGTCAACATATTCCTTAGTGGTGTAGCCCACAAGAACATAGACCTTATGAATGGATTTGCGCTTAGGCATCCTCTTTTTCTCAGCAATTTTTTCTTTGATTTTCTGGGAGATCTTCCCCGGAAGGTTCTTAAAGAAATTCCACGTCGTTCGTCCTATGAATGCAAAAAAATGGAGTACTGCAAACAACGCTCTTTCCCACCATGGGTCGCGGTTTCCTTCCTCATTGGGCGTATTGGAATTGAGTAATTCTTCGTCCATCTCTTCTTCTTCCTTTTAAGATATGAAGATTATAGCACAATGAGAAATGATGTGCATTACAACTTACTTATAGACGGGTTGATAATCATCATATAGGAAAGAATTCCCAAAGCCAGGAGCAATAACGTACAGATTGAAATGATTACGAAAGCTGTATGATCGAAGTCTTTCTTTCTTCTCATAGGTGTTCCTTTCTTTGTTTTGTTTAGATACGAACAATCGTTTGACAACCGATAGAAGGAATGATAATATGAAATAAAAAATCACGGAGGTCGATATATGGGCGTCTACAGGTTTACCAGAAGCAATCTGAATGAAACATTAGAAATCATATATTCTTTTATCGTGTCCTATGTTAGGAAAGAAGGTTATCCGCCTTCTGTTCGCGAGATCTGTCAGGGTGTCGGTATTAAGTCTACCTCTACTGTTCATGCACACCTGCACCGACTTCAGGAAGCCGGTAAGATCGAGTATACTCCAGGTAAGAGACGCGCGATCCTTATTAAGGAAAGCAAGAAGAAATCTAATGCGTCTTCTATGACGAAGATTCCTCTTGTTGGTACGGTTACAGCGGGCGTGCCGATCTTAGCGGAGGAGAACGTCGAATCATATATGCCCTTCCCTTCCGAGTATTTCAATTCTGCTGAATACTTCATGCTGAAGGTCCGTGGTGACAGCATGATCAATGCACATATCATGGATGGAGATTATGTCATTGTACGCCGTGACAATATGGCGAATATGAATCAGATCGTTGTTGCTTTGATCGGCAACGAGGCTACCGTGAAGAGATTGTCTTATCGTGGCGGCCATGCCCTGCTGCTTCCTGAGAATCCGGCTTATTCACCGATTCCCTTCGAAGATGACGATTGTCGTATTCTAGGTGTGGTATCCGGAATCTTCCGATCGAAAGTCAATTGACCTTCTTCTCATCTATTACTAAGCTTTCTTCTGAAACGCGATTCATTTCTCTTTCCGGGATAATGAGTCGCTTTCCGTTTCTTGGGGAAATATAATTGATTGAATGCTTATAGATCAGAAGCTGGGTCATCTCGTTATGAAGAACGATCGTATCCTGGTCATAACCGTCGATGATTCCGATGATGATCTCCCCTGATTTCGTCACGACTTCCACATCAGTGAATTCTTTTCTGCAGCTGTTCAGAAAGATTTCATGGACATGGATCGGAGATCGGGAGTTGTTTTCAGGATACTTGGTCTTATACCCGTTGTTACGAAGATCATTGATCTTGGGACCGCGCATCCAGTCATTTGAAAACGTGCGAGATTGCCTGATTGAGTTTGTTTTTATCATATAAATCCCTCCTTGAAAATATTTGTGAGGCAATAGTAACACGTTTTCAAGGAAAAAGCATGATTCTGACAGGATAATTTTATACTATTGCGTTATAATCGGTACTGTCAATTATAATTTCGGCGTATATTCTGTCAAATTTTCATGAGAAACCCAGCAAATTCCGTCTAAATGACGAAACCAGGTGAGTTGTCTCTTCGCATAATTGCGTGTGTGCTGCTTCAGTTTTTCAATCGATTCTTCCAGTGAACATCTCTGCTCAAAATAGGGGAAGAATTCTTTATAACCGATCGCCTGCATCGCTGTGATATTCTTGTCCAGATGTTGATCGTAAAGCCAACGGGCTTCCTCAAGGATCCCCTGCTCCATCATAAGATCCACTCGACGGTTGATACGTGCATACAGTTCTTCACGTGGCCAGTCTATACAGAAAAGACGGAAAGGATATCTGGCGCCTTCTTTGAGAGATTCCTGATGGATCTCATTTGTCGTTTTTCCAAGAGAAAGACACAGAGCCAGTGTATGGACCACACGTTTTGTATTATTGGGATGGATCTTCGATGCTCCCTCAGGATCCAGGGTTTCCAGTCGCTTATAGAGTTCATCGATACCGTCTCGCTCTGCCCGGGCATACAATTCCTCTTCCAGTTCCCTGTCAACAGGGGCATCATCAAATGAGATACCTTTATAAAGTGCGGATACATATTGTCCGGTCCCGCCACAGAAAACCGGAAGTTTCCCTCTGGAAAGAATGTCTTCAATCGCTTCGTAAGCCTTCTCCAGATAAGAGGCAACATTAAACGATTCATCCGGCGCAACCAGATCGATCAGATGATGGGGAACCTTCTTCTGCTCCTCTTCTGTTGGTTTAGCCGTACCGACTGAAAGAGTCTTATAGATCTGCATGGAATCGCAGCAGCAGATCTCCCCGTTGTTTTCCAAAGCGATGCGGATAGCAAAATCTGTTTTCCCGCTGGCAGTAGGACCACAGATAACAGGTATGCACTTATGCCCTGTGATAGAAAACAGTTCTTGCTCAGTCATAGCTTCTCCTTAGACGATACGCTTGAATTCTTTCTCGATCTCATTCTGGGATAGACGGATCACGATAGGACGTCCATGAGGACAGTGATACGGATCATCGAGCTGAACCAGTTGTTCCAGAAGTCCCTGGATCTCGATATCATGAAGCTTGTCGTGACCTTTGACAGCGGCTTTACAGGATGCCGTGGCCAGAGAAAGGATCAGCGCATTCTTCTGTGTCCGACTGGCATGCATCCATTCATCGATCATGAGGATGAAAGATTCTTTCACATGGTTCGGATCGACTTGTGCAGGTACAGTACGGATCGCAATATCCCGATCTCCCATGGATGTGATCTCAAATCCGATATCGGCTAGTCTGTCTTTATTCTCTTCGATAAAGCACACATCGGAACGGGACATAGAAACAATGACCGGTGTCAGTAACGGCTGCGTGACGATCTCTTTGGCCATCTCCTGCGCTACCAGTTTCTCGTAAAGGATCTTCTCGTGAGCGGCATGTTGATCGATCATGATCAGACATCCTTCTTTCGATTCCAGAAGGATATATGTATCGAAAAGAGTACCGATGACGCGAGAGGAAGTCAGCTCATGGAGACTTTCTTCCTTAGCGGAAACCGGAAGTTCTGGCTGTGTATATTCTTCTTCCTTTACAGCAGGTTCGGGATCCGAAGCTGCACTCTTTGTCTCAACAGGTATAGCCACCGGCTGATACGAAGGGGTCTCTTCTGCAAAATGCATATTGGAATATCCGATTCTTTCCGGAAATGGCTTTGCGACCTCAGCAGGCTTCTTTACTTCCTGATACGGTAGTGAATCCGTAAGAGATACATCCTCTTTCGGCTTAGTGATGGTCGGCGTGGCCACCGGAGTAAACGGTAACGGTGCCGGTTCCGGCTTTGTTGCAACCGTCTTCTCTTCTTCCGGATGGAACGTGTACTCGCGACTCATGGATTCAGTGGTCAGAGTATTCAGGATCGCATGATATACGGCGCGATAGATCACCGATTCATTCGAGAACCGTACTTCTGCCTTCTGTGGATGTACATTTACGTCCAGTTCGGCAGAATTCATGTAGATGTCCAGGATCACGAAAGCATATTTACCCTTCATCAACATGTTGGTGTACGCTGCATCTACGGCAGATGTGATCGTTTTCGAACGAATCAGGCGCTGGTTTACAAAGAAGATCTGTTCGGATCGTGATGCACGAGAAATAATCGGCAGGCCGGCAAAACCCTTCACGGTGATACCATCAATGTTGCTGTCGATCTCACGGCAAGAATCAACGATTTCCTTACCATAAACAGTATAAAGTGCGGATTTGGTATCACAGTTTCCGGGGCTGTTAAGCACTGTTTTTCCATTCTTGATCAGCCGGAAAGAAATATCTGTATGGCAGAGAATGAAGCGCTCCACCAGGACTTGGATGTAGTTCGCTTCGGTCTGGTCCTTTTTCAGGAATTTAAAGCGGGCAGGCAGATTATAGAAAAGATCCCGCACTTCTACTGTTGTGCCGCTCTGGGCGCCTACAGAAGTACAGGAGATAAACTGACCTGCTTCATATTTTACGCAGGTTCCTCTCTCAGCGAGAGGTTCCTTTGTAGTCAATGTGACTTTAGATGCCGCCGCAATACTGGCCAGAGCCTCGCCGCGGAAACCCATTGAATGTAATGAGAACAATTCGTCCAGAGAACGTAGTTTACTGGTGGCATGACAGATAAACGCTTTCTTGGCATCTTCTTCATCCATACCACAGCCGTTATCTCGAACACGGATCAGCGTAATACCGCCATCCTGGATCTCTACGGTGATCTGGGTTGCTCCTGCATCGATGGAGTTCTCCATCAATTCCTTTACGATGGACATCGGTCTTTCAATTACTTCGCCGGCTGCAATGGCGTTGGCTGTTGCCGCATCCAAAACCTGGATCCTGGACATATCATGTATCTCCTTTCGCTTTCTCAATGAGCGAATACAGAATGTTCATGGCCTCAAGCGGTGTGATCCTTGAAATATCCATATCCGCCAATTCCTGTCGGAGAGAATCCGAGTCATTCTTATATCCGTCCTTCGGTGCGAAGATCGGAAGCTGACCGGACATAGGGGATTCGAAACGCTCCTCTTCTCCTTCTGATGATTCATATGTGATCGCCATCTTCTTCATTTTCTCCAGTTCAGAGAGAATGACATTGGCGCGGTTAACTACATCGACAGGCACGCCTGCAAGCCTTGCCACTTCGATTCCGTAACTGTCGGAAGTACCGCCGATGGAGATCTTGTGAAGAAAACTGACTTCTTTATTCTTCTCTTCTACTTCAACATGTGCGTTATATACACCTTCGATGGTCTTCTCCAGCTGGTTCAATTCGTGATAGTGCGTGGCGAAGATCGTACGGGCAAACATGATCGAACGGTTCGATACAAATTCAATGATCGCCCAGGCAATTGCCAGTCCATCGTAGGTGCTGGTACCTCTTCCTACCTCATCCAGAAGCAGGAGGCTGCGGTATGTGGCATTACGAAGGATCGATGCCACTTCGTTCATCTCAACCATAAATGTAGACTGGCCGAGGGAAATATCATCTGACGCGCCGATTCTGGTGAAGATTCGGTCAACTACACCGATATGGGCTGAGGATGCCGGAACGAAGCTTCCGATCTGAGCCAGAAGTACGATCAAAGCAGTCTGCCTCATATAGGTCGATTTACCAGCCATATTCGGACCGGTAAGGATCATGACACGCTTGCTGTCTGCATTCATATTGATGCTGTTGGGAACAAATTCACCATCTTTCAGCATCTTCTCGACAACCGGATGACGTCCGTCCTCGATTTCAAGAACAGCAGATTCATCCACGTTCGGGCGACAGTAATTGTTTCTTTCCGCCAGTTCACCCAAGGACATAATCACGTCGATCAATGCGATAGCCGAAGCCACCTTGAACAGACGATGTACCTGTAGTGCGATTTTGCTACGGATATCACAGAAAAGATCGTACTCGAGGTTGATCAGTTTCGCAGTAGATCCGACAATGGTGTCCTCGATCTTCTTGATCTCTTCAGTAATGTAACGCTCACCGGTAGTGAGAGTCTGCTTACGTATATAGCGGTCCGGCACCAGCGGAATATTACCCTTAGATACTTCAATATAGTAACCGAAGACCTTGTTATAATTGATCTTCAGATTCTTGATCCCGGTTGCTTCTCTCTCCTTGGATTCCATCTCCAGAATGATGGATTTTCCATTGATGGAGGCATTGCGAAGATAGTCAGCTTCCTCATTATAGCCTTCCTTGATGAGTCCGCCTTCCTTGATGGTAATCGGAGGATCTTCTGCGATAGATGCATCCAGAAGTTCGTAAATGTCGGTCAGCGGCTCCAGATCCGAAACAGCTTTGGCCAGGACACCCTTATTGAAATGCGATGCGCAATCGACAATGTAAGGCAGTTTTGCTAATGTGTTCCGCAGACTCAGAAGATCTCTGGCATTTACGTTAGAAAGAGATACCCTGGAAGCAAGTCTTTCGATGTCATAGACACCTTGCAACGCCTCGCGCAATTCCTGTCGCATAATGAAGGATTCTTTGGCTTGCTCTACTGCATCCAGACGGTCACGGATCAAGGAAATATCGATCAATGGTTCCTCGACAAACTGTCGAAGTAATCTGCCGCCCATGGACGTCTGTGTCAGGTCGATGGCCCACAAAAGACTTCCCTTCTTGGACTTAGAACGGATGGTGGAGGTGATCTCCAGATTAGTTCTGGTAGCTACATCCAGTTCCATAGTATCCGATACTTCAAAAATCCTCGCCTCGGAAAAGTGTGTTACGCAGGATTGCTGCGTCTCATCAAGATACGCAAGGATCGCATCAATGGCAGAAAGCAGAAGCACGTTCTTGGTCTCTTCGGCAAAGGACTTCTTCCCTTTCTTATTCTTGGTAGAGGATGAGTCTTCTTTATACTCTTCCGGAAGCACACGCTCGGAAAGGCCGCTACGGAAATCCGAGTTGGCACGCAGCGTTACCGAAGAGACAAGGTTTTCCGAAATATAAGTAAAGAGAGGATCTTTAAAGAAATCCTCATTATAGATCAACTCGGAAGCACGGTATTTCGAAAGAAGGTTCACCAGGTGTGCGGAAGTATTTCCGGTGATCAGCTGGGTCGCTTCAATGGTGCCGGTGGTGATATCCGCGGCAGCGAGACCATACTGCATACCGATCTTGTAAACACAGGCCAGGAAGTTGTTCTTCTTATCATCCAGACCATTGGTATCCGTAACCGTACCCGGAGTAAGAACTCTGGTAATAGAACGCTTGACCAGACCTTTTGCCAGGGCCGGATCTTCCATCTGCTCACAGATGGCAACCTTATACCCCTGGGTCACCAGTCTCTGCATATAAGAAGACGCAGAATGATGCGGTACACCGCACATCGGTGCACGTTTCTCAAGACCGCAGTCACGAGAAGTCAGCGTTAATTCCAGGAGCCGGGAAACCAGGATGGCATCGTCAAAGAACATCTCATAGAAGTCGCCCAGGCGGAACATGAGTATCGCATCTTTAGCCACATCTTTCATCTCGAAATACTGACGCATCATGGGAGAAAGCTTGGTCGAATCTACGGTTGCATAAGTTAACAGTTCTTCATTATCCATCGATGAAGCTCTCCAATTCTCCTTCAACTGAGAAAGGCTTGGCTTTCGTGATCTTCACGATGGCCAGTTCGCCTTCCAGATCATCTGCGTTGAAATCTGCGGCATTCGGGTCAATAGACCTGCCACGCAATACTTTTCCTTGCGGAATCGTAAAATTCACCAGGCGGTTGGAACGGGTCCTGCCGGTCAATACATTCGGTGCGGTGGCACTTTGTCCCTCGATCAGGATCTCTTCTTCCTTACCGACAACCGATTCGTTCGAGGCCAGTGTCAGTGCATTCTGAAGCTCAAGAAGTCTTCCGAAGCGTTCTGTGACCACATCCTGCGGGATCTGATCCGGAAAAGCCGCGGCTTTCGTATCTGGTCTTCTGGAATATTGGAATGTAAAAGCACTGTCGAACTTGACCTTGCGGATCACATCCATGGTCATCTCGAAATCTTCTTCTGTCTCACCCGGAAATCCTACGATGATATCTGTAGACAACGTGGCATCCGGCAGGCACTCTCTGAATTTCAGAGCAGTACGAAGATACTGAGCCTGGTCGTAGTGGCGGTTCATCCGCTTCAGCACGGAATCGCTTCCTGATTGCATCGGAAGATGAAGGTGCCTCTCGATGTTCGGATATTTCTGCATAGTATAGATGACTTCATCAGAGATATCCTTCGGATGAGAAGTCATGAAACGGATCCTGGAAAAACCGGGGATCTGCGCCGCTCTGGCCAGTAATTCGGCGAAGGAGATCTCACCTTCTTTATCGTTTCCGTAGGAATTGACATTTTGCCCCAGAAGCATGACTTCTTTATATCCTTCTTTCGCAAGATCGGAAAGCTGGGAAAGGATCTTCTCGGAAGACCGGGAACGTTCGCGGCCTCTGGTATAAGGAACAACACAATACGTACAGAAGTTATTGCATCCATACATAATCGGCACCAGGGCCCGGAATTTTCTCTCGCGGGATACCGGAAGATCATTGTCTTCTACCAGATAGTCCTCTTCTGATACACTGAAAACACGTTTCCTCTGGCACAGTTTCTTCTCCATGATCTGCGGAAGCAGATGGATATCCTGCGGACCGAAACATGTATCAACAAAGGGGAAACTCTTCTTAATGCGCTCCACGTTCGCGGGCTGTTTCATCATGCAGCCGCAAACCCCGATGAAAAGCTTCGGATTCTGCTTCTTCCAAGTCTTATACATACCAAGATTTCCGAAAAGACGCACATCCGCGTTCTCGCGGATCGTACAGGTATTCAAGAAAAGAAAATCAGGAATATCGTCTTCCTGTGCCCGGATCAAACCAAGGGATTCAAGGATGCCGGCGATCTTCTCGCTGTCCGATTCATTCAGCTGACAGCCATAGGTGCGGATATAGTAAGTGAGATTTCTTCCTTCTTCAAGGATCCGGTCACGGATCTTGGTTTTCAAGGATTCAAGAACAGAGTTATAGCGCAATAACTCATCTTGCGATACAATAACAGTTGACACGTAAATTACCTCGATTTCTATTTCGATTTATTTTCGTATTTTCTATCTAATGATACACGAAGAATCGTTTTTTGGAAATGACATACGTTACAGTTTTTGAACAGGAAACACAAATATGCATATGACGTCAGCCGGTCGCTCGACTGCAATGAAAACAGCCATCTGGCTTCTATCCTTTATGCTTCTGCTGTCTTCTCTTACGGTCTGGATCCGGGCCGATGAGGAGACTTCTTCTGCAAGCACGGAAACTTCTGTCGAGACTACGGAGAAAGTGGTATCCGATACTTTAGGAAATCCGTCAGATGAATTACTGGATAAGGATCCGGCAGGTGTTCCTGTACCCGATGCCGCTTCTTATCTGATTTATGACTCTCTTTCTGACACCATGCTTATCGGTAAGGACTACGATAATCCTTCCGAACCTGCCGGCATTACCCAGATCATGACGATCCTTCTTGCTCTGGAGCGTCTCCAATTATCCGATGAGATTACCATTACCAAGGAAATGTACAGTACGATTCCGGATGATTATGTCCGCATTGGCTTTACAGAGGGCGAAATCGTAACCGTGGAAGAATGTCTGTATGCTTCGATCCTGAAGTCCGCCAATGATGCCTGCATGGCATTGGCGATCCATATTGGCGGTTCGGAGGAAAATTTTGTTGAGATGATGAATGACCGGGCTCGTGAACTTGGCTGCACAAATACACACTTCACCAACCCTTATGGTCGGTCGGATGCAGATCATGTGACGACTTGCCGGGACCTGGCCATCATTCTGAAGCAGGCTCTTAAGCAGCCGGATTACGTAAAGGTCGCGACTACTACATCCTATACCATGAATCCGACCAACAAATACAATGATAAGCGTATTCTGAATAACGGAAACCGTTTCATCTCGACCCCTTCTATCGCTTACGAGTATTACATCGGTGGAAAGACCGCATTCAGCAGTTCTGCCGGCTACACCATCATTGCCGGAGCCGAGAAAGAAGGTCGTCGTCTGGTTGGCGTACTGCTTGGTGCAGGTAATGCTGAGACGCGTTACGATGATATGATGAAACTCCTAGAGTATTGCTTCAGCAGATATACAACAACGAAAGTGGAAGAAACCGAATTATCCGAGATTCAGCAGTCTACATTGTCTAAGATCGAATCGGTTCTGACCGGTACCGATCTGACCATTGCTTCCACCAATATCCAGCTTCTGGAATACTATTCGATACCGCTGTCTCTGGCAAATACCGGCTACAGTAATGATATCGATCTTTCCGGAGTCGTGATCGATCCGAAACAGGATGTTCAGGATATCGTTCTGCCGATCTATCGTCATTTTTCCGAGAACAAATCCTTCCGGATCGGCTCCATGACGATTCGAATCGTAAATAAGAACGCCGATATCAAACCAACCGAAAAAACAGAGGACCGCTCCGATATCAATCCGGTCACGATCCTCATTATTGCTGTTGTTACGATCGTTCTTATCACGATCGTTATCCTGGCCATTGTTCTCTTCGTAAAGATGACGAAGAAGAGAAAATTCCAGAAGAATCACAAGAATCCGAGGATCCTGTGATCAGAGATCATTCTCCGGATACAGATACATCCGGGATAAGAAGGCTCGGAGACTGACAGTGGCTGGCATCCGGTGCCATATAATCAATATCGTCTGCCAGATACTCAACTTTTTTCAAGATCTCGAAGAAATTATCCGCAATGGTGATCTGATTGACCGGCTCGGCCTTTTTTCCGTCACGGATCATGAATCCTTCAGACATCAGAGAGAAATCTCCCGAAACACCGTTAATACCGGCATGAAGTCCATGGATCGCTGTGATATACACACCATTTCCCATCTTCTCGAAAAGCTCTTGCTGCGTGAAAGCGCCTTTTTCGAAATGCAGGTTGGACGTCGAAATGCCTACCGCTCCCCTGGCGCTGTTGCGGAAGCCGTTACCGGTACTCTCCACACCTTCCACCAGAGCGGTTTTGCGGTTATGTAGCGGAGATTTGAAAACGCCTTTATCGATCAGCACAGTTCTCTTGGCGGCAACACCTTCCGAATCGAAAGGAATACATAACTGACTTCCCTCGATCATGCCCTCGTCGATCAATGTGATAGCCGGATTGGCAATGGTTTCACCAACTTTACCTGCTAAACGGGACAATCCTTTCTGCATCGCTTCTGCAGAGAATGAACCGGCAAAAGAACCCAGAAGACTCTTAGCGGCAAGGCGGTCCATAACGATCGGAGTTTTTACGGAAGGAATGGTTTTCGCTCCCAGCTTGGAAATAACGAGTTCACCGACGATAGAAGCATATTTCTTTGCGTCGAAATCTTCATAACGTGTGAAAGACCAGGATTTCCCGGCGGTCTGCACATCATCTCCGTCCTTGGCCCGGCAGCCGATACTTACGCCAAAGCCGTTATCTACGCTTTCACAGACCATTCCCTTGGAATTACAGATGTATAACTCGCCGGATTCATACACAACGTAGCAATCATCTACCGCCTGGATACGCTTGTCGTAAGCCAATGTTTCTCTTTCTGCATCCAAAGCAGCTTTGGCCATATCGGCATAATCGAGTTTGGCCAATTCCTCGCTGAATCCGTTGAACTGAGGATACTCCTTGTCACCTTCATAAACGGTGACCTTCTCCTTTACTTCCAGGATCTGACAGTTATCCTTGGCCTGTGAAATAAGAAACGGGATCATCTCTTCTGAAATATCCTCCGAATAGGCATATCCCATCTGTCCGTTATATAATCCACGGAAAGAAAGGGCCGTTGTATCTGAGCTTTCAAACTGGATGATCTTTCCTTCTAAAGCCTGTACTGTCGTCGAGGTTTCTGAAACAAAATAAACCTCTGACTCCTGAAAACCTTCTTCTTCGGCTTTCTTTAAAAGTGCATCTATGAGCTGACGATTCTTATTGTCCATATTCTTCCTCTCTTAGCCCTGGCCGCCGACAGTGATTTCTGACACACGGATCGTGGGCTGACCGACATCTACCGGCACACTTCCGCTTGCTGAACCACAGACACCCTGGGCCAGTTTCAGGTCGTTACCGACACGATCTATATTCATAAGTACTTCATTGCACATGCCTACCAATGTGGCACCCTTCACAGGTTCACAGATCTTTCCGTTACGGATCATATATGCTTCATTGACCGCGAAATTGAATTCGCCGCTTGAAGTATCTACAGATCCACCGCCCATATTCGCGGCATAAAGACCATATTCCGTCTCGGCGATAATGGATTCCGGATCGGACGTGCCATTTGCAATAAAGGTATTGGACATACGAGATGTTGGAGCATAACTATAATCCTCTCTTCTTGCACATCCTGTTGAAGGTTCTCCTATTCTTCTGCTGCCGATCTTATCGATCAGATAACTGTTGAGGATACCGTCCTTGATCAGCAACGTAGTGGAAGAAGGTGTACCTTCATCATCCACTGCATAACTGCCCCATTCATGATCGATCCGTGCATCGTCATAAGCAGAGACAATAGGACTTGCGATCTGCTTGCCTTTCATATCCGTGAAACAGGAAGACTTGACACCGACAAAAGTGGATTCCAATGCATGACCGCAGGCTTCGTGGAAAATAACTCCGCCGAATCCGTTACCGATAACTACTGGCATCTTGCCGGAAGGACAAGGCTTGGCATCGATCATAGTCGACGCGATCCTTGCTGCGTCTACGGCCAGTGCTTCCAGATCACATCTTTCGAAGAATTCGTATCCTTCACCACTGCCCGGACCATAATACCCCGATTCTTTATCGTTTCCTTTACTGGAAATGGCCGTAATGGTCATTCTGGTACGGCAACGATGATCCTGCACATATAAACCATCGGAATTGGCGATCCAGATATCTGTCTCACCATTTACAGTCGAAGCAGAAGTCTGGGTGATCAACGAGGAATAGTTCTTCGCTGCCTCCCCCGCTTTTCTGAGCTTATATACTTTCTCAGATTTCGAAACACTGGTAGGCGAGATCTGATAAGGGAGCGAATGGTATTCGATCATCGGTTTCAGATAAACGGTTCTTCCCGGCTCGGCTGCTTTCAGCGAAGACGATGCAGAACGGGCCATACGAACCAGTTTCTCTTCGTTATTCACATCGTTGGAATACACATATACACATTTGTCGCCTTTCAGAATGCGGATGCCGATACCACAATCAATAGATGAAGTCGTGGATTCCACGACTCCATTCAATAAAGCCACACCCGATGACTTCTTATGCTGTATAAAGACTTCCGAGAAATCACCACCGACAGACAATGCCGCCGAAAGTATCCTCTCAATACTTGCCTGAGATAGCATGAATACTACTCCTTTTTACTTCTTATACTGTCTTCTGATCTTCTTGCTTGTTGTCTTATCGAATTCAGTATCTCTCAATACCACGCGCTTGATGTGCTTATAGTTGACCAGATTCTTGTTGACCTTGGAAACTTCTTCTTCGAGAAGATTCTGAACAGCGTCGTCGTCCGGATTCTCACCAAGAAGTTTCTTGACCTCTTCCATACACGGGAAGATCGTTGCGGTAATGATGACATCGTCATTCTCTTCCTCACCGGATACCAGACACTCTTCTACATAATCAGACATGCAGAGCATGGTCTCGATCTCTTCCGGGAATACGTTCTTACCATTCTTGGCGATGATAACATTCTTCTTACGACCGGTAATGATGCAGAAACCGTCTTTGTCGATATATCCGAGATCGCCGGTATGGTAATAACCGTTCTCATCCAGTGCTTCTTTAGTTGCTTCTTCGTTCTTATAGTAACCCATCATGACGTTATCACCCTTGGCGATAAACTCACCGATGCCGTTCTCATCCTTATCCACGACCTGAACGTCAACATCCGGAAGCGGAAGTCCTGCTGCACGGTTATTGAAATCACAGTCACGGTTCAAAGCCAGGATTGGAGCGCACTCCGTAAGACCGTAACCCTGAATGCAGGCAAAACCCATGTCCTGCATATCCTGCAGGATCTGCGGGTCGATACCGGCACCACCACTGATGATCAGACGAAGATTTCCGCCGAAAGTCTCATGTACCTGCTTGAAGATCTTCTTTCTCTTATCGATACCGAAGAACAGTAAGAAGCGGCAAAGCTTTCTGCCGAATTCGAACTTTCTGGCCATCTTCTTTGTAGCCTTGGCCTTCGACATGATGCTCTTATGGAATTTCTCCAGCATAAGCGGAACCACAAGAATGATCGAAACCTTGGACTGCTGCATATTCGGAACGATGTAACGAAGACCTTCGCAGATCGCGATATGGGATCCGCGGTATACCTGACACAGGAATCCGCAGGTGCATTCATAAGTGTGATGCAAAGGAAGAACCGACAAGAACATATCATTCTGGTCGATGTAAGTCATCTGACACATACCTTCCAGGTTCTTACAGATGTTTCTCTGGCAGAGCATAACGGCCTTAGAACGATCTGTCGTACCACTGGTGAACAGCAGTACGGTCATGGCCTCACGATCGAGCGGTGCATCCAGGAACAGACGGTCTCCGGAATCAAGTAACTCCTGACCTTTGTTCAGAACATCATAGAAATACTCGACACCGGCTTTATCGGTCTTATCCATACAGATGAAGAACTTCACATTAGGGATCGTATCCTTGATCTGATCGATCACGTTCTGCTTCGAGGACGAATAGATCACACAGTTTACTTCCGCACGGTTCAGACAGCTGGCTACTTCTTCCGGAGGAAGTTCCTTATCCAGAGGAACTACGATACCGGTTCCATTAGTGGTGGCCAGATATGAAACATACCACTCATAACGGGTCTCCGCCAGGATCGCGATACGCGAACCCAGTCCGCAAAGATGGGAAAGACCTGTCCCCATAGCCTGTACTGCCTTGTTATACTCGTTGAAAGTATAGTACTCGTACTCGCCGCCCTTCACCTTCTTATAGTAGAAAAGCGGAAGATCTCCATAGAGCTCCACGCTCTGCTTGAGCATGTCTCGCAGATCTTCAATGTGACGCACTTCATAAAGCGGTATGTTTTTCATAAAATATCCCTCTTGTTTCTTGAAACCCCTCAAATATCAAGATAATTTGGGGTTTCTGATTATCATAATACACAATACTTAGTATACCAAAATATTTTGGAATACAACACCAGATACAATGTATTCAGGAAGGTTTTTTCGGAAGCCGGTAACGCTGCAGCGCCTTGCGTTTCGCCTGATAATCCGGACAATTTAACCCGACCTGGTTCCAGAACTTCTGGGAGTGGTCCATGTAATAAAGATGTGCCAGCTCATGGTACATCACATATTCGCGAAGCGGTTCTTCCACATCCAGCAGATAAACGGTCAGGTTGATCACGCCATTTGAGCCGCAGGATCCCCAGCGTCCGGACATATTCTTGACAGAGATACGGGTAGGCTTCTTTCCGTCATATTTCTCTAGAAAAGAACTGGCCCACGTTTTCAGTATCACCGTTCTTCTCTTCTGCTCAGCCGCATCGCAGTATGGAATACTGATCTGTTCCAGAACTTTAACACGGTGTTTCTTGATCCAGGCATCATGTTGCTCAACAAATCGATTGATCTCTTCCATCGAAGCCGTTCTTGGCACATAAGCAAGAACACGCCCGTTTTCGTCGAGCGTGATCTTAAGCGAATTGCGTCGTTGATAGTTCAGGACATAAGTAATGCCTAAATTGGGAGTGGTCTTAATAATCTCTGTCATACTTCGGTTCTTCCGGGAACATAGCCTCTGGAGATTGCCATTTCAGCTCTTTGCTTAGGTTTCCCGCCAAGTGCGATCTGCTCATCGATGAATGAAGGATGTGCAGAAAGGAATGCCTTCATGTAGTCAATCGGACTTGCGATAAAGTCGGCAACCATCTCTTTCTGTGCGGCTGTCAGGATGCCCTTCTTCTCTGCTTCATCGAACAATGTCGGTTCGATCTTGGTAAAGGTGTACATGTTCACACCTTCTTTGGCAAGATTAGCCTCGCCGCCCTGAAGACGATCGATCACTGCGATGGTATCGGTGATCTGTGCACCGACTCCGCGGATAGACGGGATCCATGCGTTAGTATAACTGGAAGCCTCCGTGATCAGGTCAGCAATATGAAGTGACTTTTTGCCGGAAAGATCATTATCGGAAACTTTGACGGCTTTTTCAGATACATTCTCGCTGAAGAACGTCTCCCCATCCTTGAAGATACTCAGGTGCGGCTTGCCAAGAAGATAAGCCGGCATCAGAGAGAAGAAAAAGTCACGGCGCTCACCACCGGAAATGATGTCGAAGTCCAGTTCTTTGGCTTTCTCTACGATCAGGTCAATGACCATTTTGTAGGAAGCACTGGTCTCATACTGTTCCTTTACGAAAGGCAGGATCTTCAGAAGAAATTCTGTCCGGTCAGATGCGGCAGCATCCTCAATGAGAGCCAGCAGCTGGTTGGCCTTCTCTTCTGATTCAATCAGAAAGTGGGTGTTTACATAGAAAGGTCCAAGTGTACCGGATGCATACCAGAACGGCTTCTCCGGATCGCTTACACGGAGTGCATTGGTTTCAAACAAATAATCTGTAATGTTCTTCATAGAATTACCTCCACATCTGAAGCGTACCGGTCAAGGACGCCAGTTCATCGATATTATTCTCTTTTACATAGTTCTCCAGGTCATCTACGATTTCTACAGGACGTGTCGGATGTACAAGGGAGATCGTTCCCAGTTCTACAGCCGAAGCACCGGCGATCATGAACTCCAGAACATCTTCATAAGTTGCTACACCGCCACAACCCACTACCGGAATCTTCACCGCATCATAGATCTCATGGACCATACGAAGGGCTACCGGTTTCACACAAGGACCGGAAAGTCCGCCTGTATTATTATGAAGGAGCGGTCTTCTCGTGCGAATATCGATTGCCATACCCAGCATGGTATTGATGGCAACGACGGCGTCTGCACCACCGGCTTCTGCTCCCTTAGCGGTCTCGGAGATGGATGCGACATTCGGTGTCAGCTTGACCCATAACGGGAGATCAGTACGCTTACGAAGGTCTGCAACAAGTGCTTCGATCGCCTTCGGAGAAGTTCCGATGACCATGCAGCCTTCCTTGACATTCGGACAGGAAAAATTCAGTTCCAAAGCATCGATCTTCTCACTATATGGATCCAGTTTTTCAACCATCTGAATATAATCTTCATTGGAATGACCGGCAACATTTACGACCACACCGGCTCCGCTTTGAACCATGTAGTCCAGTTCCGTTGCCAGGAATGCCTCTACACCTGGATTCTGAAGACCTACACAGTTGAGCATTCCGGAGGGTGTCTCCGCAACACGTACGCCCTGGTTTCCGTCTCTGGGAAGCAGAGTCAGACCCTTGGAAGAAAGTGCACCCAGCTTTGAAAGGTCCATATATTCAGCCAGTTCTCTTCCGAAACCACATGTACCGGAAGCCAGGATGATCGGATTCTTGAAACTTACGTTTCCGACTTTCACATTAAGACTCAAAAGATCACCTCCTCGGCTCTGAATACCGGGCCGTCTTTGCAACAGCGCTTGTGTACGAATTCTTTTCCTTCCTGTTCTGCCTTGATCTTACAGATACATACCAGGCAGGCGCCGATGCCGCAAGCCATACGCTGCTCGAGAGAAACATAACATACAAGTCCTTTTGCCAGAGCCCATTCTGATACCTTCTTCATCATGATACCCGGGCCGACTACCATACATGTGCTGCCTTCAAGTTCCGTCTCATCCATCTTCTCAAGATAAGCCATAACATTACCCTGCACACCCAGATCTCCCGCATCTGTGGTGACATGGAAATTGTCGCAGATGCTTGCGAACTGATCATAAAGGAATGCATCGGTCTTACTACGATAGCCGTTCACGACAGTACATGGAATTGAGTTCTCCTTCGCATATTGTGCTGCAAAGTAGATCGGGAAAATACCGGTACCACCGCCAACCAGCAGAAGTTTCTTTACGCCTTCGAAGGAAAAGCCGTTGCCCAGAGGACCGAGACAGGTAAACTCTGCACCTTCATTGCAGGAAAGGATCTCCTTCGTGCCTTTACCGACTTTGCGAACACCGATACTGAAAGTTTTCTTCTCCCTGTCGACACTCATGATGCCGAAAGGACGCTTCAGAAAGTGATCGCAGGAAAGATTGACGAACTGTCCCGGATGACCGTTTTCTGCGATTTCCGGACAGGAAAAAGTCAGGACCGCGCAAGTGTCACCCAGAACCATTTTATGGATCAATTTGATCTTGTATTCTGCTTTCATGTTTCACCTTTATTATTTCTGTTCTGCCAGAGCCTGATTCAGATCATCACGCATGCGGAGTGCTTCCATACGAGTTGCTTTCTGGAATCCCAGGAGTTTCTCGCCGGACGGTCCTTCCATATCTGTGGTCTCCATCGGATCATAATCGACTTTCTTCCAGGCGCACATCAGACTTCTGGAAGCATTGACGATGCCGCCTTTTCCATTGGCAAAAGAAGCCACCGCGTCTTTTCCAGATCCGCCCTGAGCGCCATAACCCGGTACCAGGATCAATGCGTGAGGCATGATTCTACGGGCATTCACGGCCTGCTCCGGCCATGTGGCACCGACTACCGCGCCAACCGAGCTGAACCCGGATTCACCGATTACTTCCTGACCCCATTTCTCAACATTTTCAGCCATCGCTTCATATACCATACGGCCATCTTCCAGTTTCAGATCCTGAAGATCGCCTGCTGAAGGATTGGAAGTACGTACAAGGATAAAGAGGCCTTTTCCCTTCTCCTTCGCGACATCGATGAATGGCTTGATGCCGTCAATGCCGAGATAACCATTCACTGTTACGCAGTCACAGTCGAACATGGCTTCTGTCGATTCATCGATGATCTTCGTCTCGCCGATGATCGCATTGGCATAGGCTGTCGCTGTCGTTCCGATATCGTTTCTCTTTGCGTCCGCGATGACCAGCATGCCTTTATCCTGTGCATAACGGATGGTCTTGCGCAGGGCCTGGATGCCGAAAATACCGTACATCTCATAATAGGCGAACTGTGGCTTGATGGCCGGGATGATATCATAAACAGCATCAATCAAGAGGCGGTTATATTCGAAGATAGCATCTTCGGTAGCTGCCTGCTTGTTTCCGCCTTGAGATTTGAAACGGTTCAACAGACTTTCCGGAAGATAATCCAGTTTCGGATCCAGACCCATGACTGTCGGGTTATTGCATTGTGCTATCTTTCCTAATAGTGCATCAGCGAAGTTCATCATAAGTGATCTTTCCCCCTGTTATCGTAAGTTTTACTCTGCCCTGAAGATCTGTTCCGATATAAGGCGAGTTCTTGGCCTTAGAAAGAATCTCCTCTTCTGTATAGACATACTCTTCGTTAAGATCGGCAAGCATGATATCTGCCGGCATGCCGGTATCCAGTGTGCCTCTTCCCAGTCTCAGGATCCGAGATGGGTTGACAGCCATCTTCTCGATCAATTCTGTAAGTGTCAGATATCCCGGCTTGACCAGATATGTATAGGATACACCAAAAGCCGTCTCAAATCCTATGATTCCGTTATTGGCCAGAGAGAATTCAATATCCTTCTCATCGATGTGATGCGGAGCGTGATCCGTTACGATGCAGTCGATGGTTCCATCCTTCAATCCCTCGATCACGGCCTGACGATCATCTTCTGAGCGAAGCGGCGGATTCATCTTGAAGTTAGTATCGTATGTTTCGCAGGCATTTTCGGTCAGTGAGTAATAGTGCGGACAGGTCTCGCAGGTGACCTTTACACCACGTTTCTTGGCCTGTCGGATGATGTCGATTCCTCTTCTGGTACTTACGTGGCAGATGTGGATCGGCATATCCAGGTACTCAGCAGTCAAGATATCTCTTGCGATCATGATCTCTTCTGCGATGGCGGGTATTCCGCGCAGTCCCAGGGAAGTGGCTACTTCGCCGTCATTCATGGCACCTTCCGAGATGCTCATCTCTTCACAGTGGTTCAGTACCGGAATATCAAAGTCTGATGCATACTCCAGGACTTTCTTCAGAAGATTTGCCGTTGCGATCGGCTTTCCGTCGTCAGATACCGCCACGATTCCGGCTTCCTTCATGAGGCCGATCTCAGCCAGTTCTTTGCCCTCGAGCCCTTTGCTGGCAGCGCCGATTGGGAACACATTGGCAGAGCCCACAATTTCCGCTCTACGAAGGATTCCTTCCACTACTGCAGCATTATCGCAGACAGGTTTCGTATTCGGCATACAGCACACGCTTGAGAAACCGCCCTTGGCTGCACTTTTGGTTCCTGTTTCTATATCCTCGCGATATTCGAAGCCCGGCTCACGAAGATGGCAGTGCATATCTACAAGACCTGGGAAAAGCGTCAGACCATCTGCATCGATGACCTTATCTGCCTCGCCGGAAAGTTCAGACACAATAACGCCGTTTTCCAGAGCAATATCCACTTTTTCATTCTTAGAATAATGGGTTGCATTTTTGATCAAAATTCGATTCATTCTTGATTTCTCCTTGCCATAAGCAGGTACAGCACGGCCATTCGGACAGCTACACCATTCGTTACTTGTTCGTTGATCACTGACTGTGGGCAGTCATATACGCATGTCGGAAGTTCCACACCGTGGTTACAAGGACCCGGGTGAAGCAGGTATGCGCCTGGCTTGGCCAGTTTAAGAACATCTTCCGAGATTGAGTAGAACTTGGCATACTCGGCAACTGATGGGAATAATGATTTTTGCTGACGTTCCAGCTGTACACGCAGACCCATGACCGCGTCCGCGTCCTTGACTGCTTCCGAAACGTTTCTGCAGACGGTACATCCCATCTTATCCAGACCGATCGGAACCATGGTCCTCGGACCCGCCACACTTACTGTGGCGCCAAGCTTGGTCAGGCCGATCACATTGCTTCGTACTACGCGGCTGTGGTAAAGATCTCCGCAGATCGCTACCTTGAGGCCGTCGATATGTCCATACTTCTCATAGAGGGTGAACATATCCAGAAGCGCCTGTGTCGGATGTTCATTCATACCGTCTCCGGCATTTACGATAGAGGCTTTCACCCGAGGTGCCAGGAAATGCGGCGCTCCGGATTGACTGTGTCTCATAATGATGATGTCAGTAGCCATCATGTCGATGGTTCTGGCTGTATCAAGAAGGGATTCACCCTTGTTGACCGAGCTGCCCGATGTGGTAATGTTCGCACTGGCCGATCCCATATACTTAGATGCCAGTTCAAAGGAAAGTCTTGTTCTCGTACTGTTCTCATAGAATAGTGTTACGACAGATTTTCCTTGCAGATGGGATGTTTTCTTGTTACCGGAAGTCAGCACCATCTTCATGGTCTTGGCAGTATCGAGGATCTCCATGATCTCTTCTGCCGTAAGTTGTTTTAATCCTAATAGATCCTTGCTCTTAAGTCCCATTATTTCACCTCTTCACACAGGACGACCCGGTCCTGTCCATCTACTTCAGTAAACTGGACCTGCACCATTTCCGAGTTGGATGTCGGTACATTCTTTCCTACATAATCCGAACGAATCGGAAGCTGTCTATGTCCTCGGTCTACGAGAGTTGCCAGCTGAATGCAGGCAGGGCGTCCCATATCAAAAATCGCCTCGATCGCTGCCCGTACTGTTCTACCTGTATACAGTACATCGTCGATCAAGACGATCTTCTTATCATTGATGTTGAAAGCCATCGCCGTTCCGTTAACGACCGGATGCGCCGCAAGCGTGCTCAGGTCATCACGGTAAAAGGTAATGTCCAGGATTCCGACTTCCGGCTTGATGCCTTCTACTTCTTCCAGAATCGCTGCGATACGGTTAGCCATGGGCACACCTCTTCGCTGGACACCGACCAAAGCCACATTCTCCAGGCCTTTGTTCTTCTCGATGATCTCGTGTGCAATTCGTATCAAAGCACGGTGCACAGCCTGTTCATCCATAAGAACGGTCTTCTCATGAAACTCCTTCAAGTAAATCACTCCTTCCCATCAAACAAACGGCAAAAAACCGACTTCTCAGGCTATTGGCATCCCTTAAAGTCGGTTCTTCATACCAGTATATATCATGCAGCTAGGCTACAGGAATCGGTTCAATATTATCGACATATTACCTTTCTGTACTCTCTTGGAACAGACTTAAAGGTTACGCTGATAAGATGATAATCCAATCTTTCGAAAAAGGCAACAGGCAAAATTACCATACCGGATCTTCATCGTAATACCAGTTCCAGTCTTGCGCCTGACCCTGAGCTTTTCGGCGCTGGTCAGCACGTTCACTGTTTGCACGGGACATACGATCTTTCAATTCACTCTGCATCTGACTCTGGCGTGATTCGTCAGCACCCCTTCCATCGGGATTTGTATTGCCGGAACTGTCGTTGGTATCGTTTTGCGAATCCGATTCATCCGAAGATTCGCTCTGACTTTCTTTCTGCTGCTCCGCTTCTTCAAGCATCTGTTTGATCTCATCATAAAGACGTTGAGCGCGGTTGTTGTGTCCATCTCCATCATCCGTCGCACATTCATGCTCAGACAGAATATCCAGGCATTCTTTGAGAACTTCGATCCTTTCGTCTAAGGCTTCCTTATCTTCCACCTCCTCTGGCAACATGGCAAGTTTTGCCAAAGCCAGATTGATTCGGATCTGACAATCCCGGTCATCTTCTTCCGGCGGATCCAGTTCAAGAGCAATCTCATAGTTCTTGATGGCTTCCGCGTAATCTCTCTGCTTATAGTAAACGTTTCCGTTATTATAATAAACTATGTATCGCTCCGTGAAATTCATGGTTTCAAGAAGTGAGAAATTCTCTTTATAATATCCGTCTTTATACTTTGAAATGACCCATTCATTATAGAAATAGGTAAAACTAAACTTCAAAAGGACCAGACCGAGAACGGTAAATGCAATGTAAATGACTGTCTTTCTCATTCTTTCAACCTCCATTTATAGTAAACAAGATCATAGATCAGCAACACGGCCAGCGGGATCGCAAACCAATAATATGTCTCGGCATATCCATTAACCTTGTTGGTATCCATATCTGCTACTTTGGTAATATAATCCGTGTTTTCAGCAATGACATCGCGGATCATAGACGGCTTTGTCATATGGTAATAAAAGATTTCCAGATCGGATGCGATCAATTTCAGGTTCTTTTCATCGTATTTGGAAATTGCATCCACAAGCTTTCCCTTCGAATCGCGTGTCTGCATATAGAATGGCTCGCCATAGTCACCCTCATAAGAATGAACCTTCATTTTTCCGCCCTTTTCCGTACCATATCCCAGAACAGCGCCGCTATATATATACGGTTCTGCACTCTTGAAAGATCCCAGTTTCTGTTTCTTCGATGTATTCTCTCCATCGCTGAAGAAATAAACCAGGCGGAGACGATCCGGATTCTGTTCCTCTGCACGTTCCAGAGTATCCTTCATCATTATAAACGGAGTATTTAATGTTGTTCCGTTCGCATAATACTGAGTCTGGCCTTCCATGGAATTAATAGCAGTCATGATAATATCTCTGTCACTTGTAAAAGGTGTCAGACGATAAGCGACATTTCCGAATTCGATAACCGAGAAATGCGCGCCCTCCAATTTATCCATTATATATTCACAGTCACTCTTAACGGCATCGATCCTTCGACCGTTACCATCGTAGTCTTCCGCAAGCATACTCATGGAATTATCAATAACAAGGAGAACGTCAAGATTCATCTCCCGCTTCTCTACTTCACCGGACGGCACCATAATACGGAGGTTCAATGTGAAGATCAAACCAACGATCAGGATCTGACGGATATAGTTCCATATACCCTTTCGCTTCATAGCCAGCATAAGGATACAAAGAATAGTCATTAACCAAATTGGGATAATCGGATTTGTTGTCATACTCTTAACCTTCTGCTAACGATAAAATATGTGCACATAGCAATTGCAAATAGAATCACCAGTTTTTCCGGGAACTCTGTAACGGTGACATCTGTTTTATATAATACAGATGTATCTGTCTTCTCCAGTGAAGTTACAAGATCATCGACCATCGTAGGGGATGTCATTGTATACAGAGCACCACCCGTTTTTTCACAGGCAGCTTTATAATCTTCATAATCCACAACATACTCAGGAGCTGCGCCGAATACCTTTATGTCGTAGGCCATACACAAATCAGCCGCTTCACCCAGTGTAGCGAATGGATCGCCATACAGTTCATTATCCGTAGACAGAATAATAACGCGAGTACGGTCCTTATCCGTTTCCAGATCCGGGAACTGGAAGATCGTAGAGGCCAGACCGTCACCGATCAGCGAGGAACCGGAACCATACGAGTCGGTAAGTGTGCCATCGATGATATACTGATACTTCATTAATGCTTCTGAATTAAGATATCCCGTATCAAGTCCCAGCGCGATCTTACATGCTTCTGCAATCTGGTCCAGGGAATCCAGAATATAATCATAATCTGTAGTAAGCGGGACAAGGGTTGCAGTCTGACAGTTAAAGACAGTAATGCCGAAACGCTCACCCTTGAGGTTCTTAACGAATTCTTTCAACTTCGTGACGACCTGAAGATCGACCTCGAACATGGATCCGGATGTATCCAGACAAAGCATGATATCACGGTTATGGATCTCCGTCGTATGCTTATATACCCTTGATGGTCTGGCAAGAAGCCCCATCAAAGAAGTAAGTCCGACTACCAGTGCCGCAATAAGAAGAACTTTACAGACTCGGAATTCCAGAACCTTGCGTCTGAAATAGGAAGTTTGCTCAACAAACTCTGTGTTTGCGACCTTCTTTCCGTTTTTCTTGCTCTTTATGAACCCGAACCCTAACAAGGCCAGGATCACTATGATCGGAATTCCGGTATAGATTGCAATAGGATTTTTTAATTCCATGCCTGAATGACCTTCCTTGCATCTGAAATAGAGTTCATCGTATCTTTCTCGGTACGAAGCGCGAACTCAGGCGCATAGAATTCCTCGATCAGAGAACTTACACTGGCAAACCGCGTGGCCTTCAACTCAGAAAGAGAGAAAGTCTGGGTATTGACACCGGTCATCTCATTAACGAAAAGTCGGACGATAGCCGAAAGTTCCTGATGGGCGATACGTACATCGATCTCTTTGCTGACATATTTACGCTGCACGACATCGATTCGGGAAAGATAGTCCATACGGATCTCCATCGGATCTCTCTTCTTGACTACAACCGGCTTCTCTTCCTTCGGCTTCGGAACCTTTCTTGTTCCTTGCTTCAGTATCTTAAGATAATAAAGAACAATAAGCGTAACGATACCTGCAACGAGGAGCGCACCAAGAATCACCAACGGAAGCCAGGCATAGGAGAATGGATCTTGTAATTCAACGGATGTTTGCATATCTGTGTTTCTCCAATAATTCCGTAATCTTGTATGAAATATCTTCCTTCGTTCCGACATTGGTACAAAGAATTGCATGATGCTTGAGTTTCTTCTCGTTCTTCTCACTGATATCTTCACGGATCAACTGCTCCATCTTGGCAAGCTTCTTGTTTTCCGTGATAAAAGCAGGCAGATAATGATTCGAGTCGATCTTATAGGCCGGTTTTCCGGCCATAGTAGCATCATTGATGTTGATGAACAACATATCATGCTGACACATCAACTTCTTTAGTAGCTGTTCCTGAATCGAATCGATTCCCTTCATATCCGTAACTACGAATATGACCATCTTTCTTCTGAAATGCTTGAGAAGATACTCCAGGGTCTTGTTCAGGTCGGACTTCTTCGAATGCTGGACGTCCTTATCGTAGGACGCGAGAAAATTCTCTACATCATAGAGACGGGTACGCAAAGGGAAAAACTTCATTTTGCCGTCAATATCATAGAGGGCTCCGACAAAGTCGCCATTTGAATATGTAAGATAGGCGATCGTACCGGCTGCATAGATTGCAACATCTTTCTTTAGTTCCACATTATTATCGGTATGCGCATTCATCTTCGCACCGGTATCGAAGATCAACAGAATATTGTGCTTCTTCTCCGCAACGAAACGCTTTACCAATAACGAACGGCTTCGAGAGGATGCCTTCCAGTCGATATCTCGGATGTTGTCACCCGGAATATACTCACGGAGATCCTCGAAATTGAGGCTTCGTCCCATGAAGACCGACTTATAGGATCCATCGAGGATACTAGATGCCTTGATGTTGGTATGGATCGATATATTCGCCTTTATTCTTGAAATGTAATCCAGAATCATGGTGCGGTAATGGCTCCTACGATCTTATCGATGATCTGTTCTTCTGTAACACCATCGGCTACGGCGGCAAAGTTCAAGGAAATACGATGACGCAATACACTGTGGATCAATGTCTTGACATCATCCGGTGTAACATAACCACGACCGTTGATCAGAGCAACTGCCTTGGAAACTTCCATAAGAGAGATACAACCACGGGTACTTGAACCAAGGATGATGTACTCGGCAAGTTCCTTGCCGATAAACTTCTCGGCATTACGTGTCGCACTTACGATGCTGATGATATAACGCTTGATGGAATCATCCAGGTAAACTTTCTTGGCACACTGCTGCAGGAAATAAAGATCTTCCAGTTCCACAACAGACTCAGTATGGGAGAATACATCCTTCTCGATACGGTTAAGGATTTCAAATTCTTCCTCCTGAGACGGATAATCGATCTTCTCTTTAATAAGGAAACGGTCCAGCTGAGCTTCGGAAAGGAGATAAGTACCTTCCTGCTCGATCGGGTTCTGTGTCGCGATAACCGTGAAGATCTTCGGCATCTGGTAGATCAGACCGCCGATGGTCGTCTGATGCTCCTGCATGACTTCAAGCATAGCACTCTGTGTCTTCGCACTGGAACGGTTGATCTCATCGAGAAGAACAAAGTTGGCATAAACCGGGCCAAGCTTGGTTTCAAATGTGTTCGTGGTGTAATTAAAGATCTGGGTACCGATGATATCACTCGGAAGAAGGTCCGGAGTACACTGGATACGGGAGAATTTACCATTTACCGCATCCGTCAATGTCTTAGCGGCTGTGGTCTTAGCAAGACCCGGAACCGATTCCAGCAGGATATGTCCATTCGAGATGATAGAGATCAGCAACGACCATCCCAGTCGGGTCTGACCAACCATCTTCTGATAATATGAGGTAGTGATCTTCGTAATAATGTCTTTGCATTTCTCCAGATCTGCATTAGTGATTTCAGAACGATTTTCCATTTAACCTTCTCCTTTTGATATGTTATGCATACAACTAAATATAGTATTTCATATTTAGGTACTTTGTAAATGACAATTCTTTCATATTATTCGTATGCTAAGTCGCTTTATACCCTGACATGACTCACCCCCACGGATGATTGCTCGTCCATGGGGGTATCAACATGTTCATTGGTGGGGCTGATGGGACTTGAACCCATACGATTTAAGGTCGGCAGATTTTGAGTCTGCTGCGTCTGCCATTCCGCCACAACCCCGTTGCGACGGAGATAATATTAGCACACTCAAAAACCACTGTCAAATCGCGGTATTTAACATCTTGCGGGCAAAACGATAGGAGTCGACACACATCTGTTCCAAATCAAACTTCGTCTTCCAGCCAAGTTCTTTTTCTGCCTTTGACGGATCAGAATAACATGTCGCAATATCACCGGGCCGACGTTCTACGACCTGATACGGAATCTTGATATCATTTGCCTTTTCGAAAGCCTTAACGATGTCCAGAACACTATAGCCGATACCTGTTCCAAGATTGTAGATATACACACCGGGCTGATCTTCGAACTTCTTCATGACCGCAACGTGACCGAGTGCAAGATCTACAACATGGATATAATCTCTCACACCTGTACCATCCGGTGTATCATAATCATCACCAAATACACGAAGCATCGGAAGCTTACCGACTGCTACCTGCATGATATAAGGCATCAGGTTGTTCGGGATGCCGTTCGGTTCCTCTCCGATAAGGCCGCTTTCATGTGCGCCGATAGGATTGAAATAACGAAGCAGCATGATGTGCCAGTCCGGATTGGCTTTCTGGAAGTCCATCAGGATACGTTCCAGCATCTTCTTAGTCTCACCATAAGGATTGGTGGTAACGCCCAGCGGGCATTCTTCCGTGATCGGAACAAAGGCCGGATCTCCGTATACAGTAGCAGAAGACGAGAATACCAGTTTATTGACGCCGGCCTTCTTCATCTCGGAAATAAGGTTCAACGTGCCGCAAATATTGTTATTGTAATATTCCCAAGGCATTGCCACACTTTCGCCGACAGCTTTTAATCCTGCGAAATGGATGACACCGTCGATCTTGTTCTCTTGAAAAATCGGAGCAAGTTCCTGGGCATTGCGCATATCTGCCTGATAAAACTTCGGCTTCTTCCCTGTGATTTCTTCGATCTTATCCAATACATCGACTTTAGAGTTAGAAAGGTTATCGAAAATAACTACATCATGGCCGGCCTGGATCAACTCAACACAAGTATGCGATCCGATATAACCTGTACCACCACTGACAAGAATATTCATGGATTCTGTCCTCCGTAAATTTGAAGTTGAATTAATTATACACTATAGAAACATATAAAGAAAAAAAGAAAAGAGATAAACCCTTTCGGATTTATCTCTCTTGGTGGGAGAAGGTGGATTCGAACCACCGAAGTCGGTGACAACAGATTTACAGTCTGCCCCCTTTGGCCGCTCGGGAATTCTCCCTCGAAATGTATATATATGTTGCTTAGCTTTAATGTGGTGGGCCTTCAGGGACTCGAACCCAGGACCGACCGGTTATGAGCCGGTTGCTCTAACCAACTGAGCTAAAGGCCCGCTTGTTTGAGTTTGTACCCATTTGTCAAAGCGCAAGAAAGATTATAGCGATAATCCTTCTTCTCGTCAACACCTTTTTCAAAAAAATCGGGTGGAGTGACAATAAATGCCACTCCACCTGTGATCTTCAATGTTTTTACCGATCGAAATCAGTCCTTCGCTGTCAGATAACCCTTCTTATAAAGAAGTTCTGCTGTCAGCATTGCGCCACCGGCTGCACCACGAAGAGTATTGTGGGACAGGCAGGTAAACTTGTAGTCGAAGATTGTATCCTCTCTCAGACGACCGATGGAAACGCCCATACCATCACCGAACAAGGCATCCAGAGCCGGCTGCGGACGATTATCCTCTTCCAGATACTGGAGGAACTGCTTCGGTGCGTGCGGAAGTTCCAGCTCCTGCGGAACGCCCTTGAAATTCTTCCAGGCCTCAAACATTTCTTCCTTTGTCGGCTTCTTCTCGAAGGAAACCGAAACAGCGGCAGTATGACCTTCCTGAACAGCTACACGGTAGCACTGTGCAGAAATGACCGGAGCGTCAGCCTTGACAATCTCGTTGCCCTCAATGTGACCCCAGACCTTCAGCGGCTCCTGCTCACTCTTCTCTTCTTCTCCACCGATATAAGGGATCATGTTGCCTACCATTTCCGGCCAGTCCTTGAATGTCTTTCCGGCACCGGAGATAGCCTGATAGGTGCATACAGAGATCTGCTTAATACCGAAGGAAAGAAGCGGTGTCAAAGCAGGAACATAGCTCTGGATCGAGCAGTTCGGCTTAACAGCGATAAATCCACGCTTTGTACCGAGTCTCTCTCTCTGCTTCTCAATGATCGCTGCATGATCGGAGTTGATCTCAGGAACCATCATCGGAACATCCGGAGTCCATCTATGAGCAGAGTTGTTGGAAATAACCGGAGTCTCCAGCTTAGCGATCTTCTCTTCCAGAGCACGGATCTCATCCTTCTTCATATCAACAGCGCAGAAAACAAAATCAACCTTCTCGCATACTGCTTCAATATTATCCGTGCTTTCAACGATCATGTTCTTCACATAATCCGGCATCTGCTTATCGATCTTCCAGCGGCCTTCTACTGCCTCGGCATATGGCTTACCGGCAGAACGAGGGGAAGCAACTACTGCAACACATTCAAACCAGGGATGATTATCCAGCAGCGAAATGAAACGCTGTCCGACATATCCTGTTGCGCCGATTACGCCTACTCTTAACTTACTCATATCAATCACGATTCCTCTCTTGTGTGTCCACGCACCGTGGACATTTGTCTTTGATGGGTGTATTATATCGCAACAGAAATCATAATACAAGATATTTCCAACATTTTTTCAACGTTGTTGTGATACTATGAGTTTAATGACAGGAAAGGAGACGAAAATGGGACGTCCAAAGGGTAAATCATCCGGTGAACAAGCAACCTTCCCGATACTGGACCAGTATCTTCGATACATGCAGGCTGTTCAGGAGAAATCTGCTTTAACCATCAAGGAATACCGGTATGACCTGATCCTGTTCTTCCGTTTCCTGAAGATGGATCTTGGCAAAGTCAAGATCAGTGAAGATATGAAGTTCGAAGACATACCGATCGACGATATCAACGAAGCTTTCTTGAATCGGATCACACAGGATGATCTTTTCGCTTTCATGATCTATCTTTCAAGAGAAAGAAAAGCTTCTTCTGCTACCAGAGCCAGAAAAGCTGCCACACTTAAGTCCTTTTTCCGTTATCTTTTCCAGAAGAAAAGGATCATCAAGGATGACCCTTCCTATGAACTTGAGACTCCGAGACGTCCGAAAAGGCTCCCGAAATATCTGAATCTGGATCAGAGTGTCCATCTTCTTCAGACAGCGGAACATTCTGAAAAAGCCAGTGCCGAGCGCGATTTCTGCATTCTTACTTTATTTCTGAATTGTGGTATGCGTCTTTCTGAACTGCAGGGTATCGATCTTTCCGATATCCGTGAAGATACATTACGAGTAGTCGGTAAGGGTAACAAAGAGCGGACGATCTATCTGAATCAGGCTTGCCTTCGTGCGCTTCAGGATTACTATCCGGTAAGAGATCAGATGCCCAAGAAAGACCCCCAGGCTTTATTCTTAAGTAAACGGGGCACCCGCATCAGCACCCAGATGATCCAGAACATCATTAAGGGACTTTTTGCCCGATCCGGCATCGACACAAAGACCTATTCCGTACACAAACTCCGTCATACAGCGGCCACCCTTATGTATAAATACGGCGAAGTCGACATTCGAAGTCTGCAGACGATCCTGGGACACCAGAGCGTCGCCACCACGCAGATCTATACCCACGTCGATGACGAAACCTTGCACGAAGCCGTTTCCAAGAATCCTCTGGCGGATTTCAAGAAAGATCCGGAATCAACCTAAGTTCTCCTGCTCATAGATATCCAGGAAACGAAGTGCGACTTCCTTTTTATTCTGCGGATGCAGATCATTGTACCAGCCCAGATCGTAAGTCTTGATCAGATATGCATTCGGGATATCTGAAACTACTTTGCGCTGCACTTCGCGGACACCATCGAAAGGATCACTGTCATATACCGGACCCTCTCCGAGCCAGTGCGTCACTTCGGCCATAAGGAATGGAGCCTCCTGCCCGAAAAGCTCTCGCCACTCTCGGACCATATCGGTCAACAGCTCACCATAGTACTGAGGATAATCACAATTGGATTCACCCTGGTAGAACAGCATGGCTTTGCAGTTCAAACCACGGATCGGATAAAGCATAGAATTAAAGAGTGCTGTCGGAGACCAGATGAAGAAAGTCTGACCTTCATAAGGCTCGGCAGAAACACCGATACGCAGCTTCCACTCCCCTTCCAGAGAGATCTCGGCATCCTTATACTTCAAGCAATACGGAGTCTCGATCACTGCGCCGCCGATATTATTATTCATGATCAGGCGGATCGTGATGACATTCTTACCCGGAGTCAGCAGGCCTTTCTCCAGCCAGTATCTTCTCGGCGGATACTTAAATCCCCATCCACCGACACGGACACCGTTGACATAGGTATCATCTCCGTCGATCAACGTACCCAGACGAAGTTCGACTTTGTCCTGGCAGAAATCAGCCGGAACATCCACCACTTTCTGAAGCCATACAGAACCTTTATAATCTTGCAGGTCAGTCTGATAGAAAGTAGATGGCATATGGAAAGAACGAGTCTCCACACTTTCTTCCCAGAGATTCTCCCAGTGATTCTGCATACCCGGATCCCGCTTGGCAAGATCAGCATACCAGCCCTGTTCTCTATCCATATCAGCTTTCTGTGTTGCTGCAACGTACTCCGGATCGGAATATTTCTTGAGCATATCCTTATAACACCACAGACAGCATTTACTCTTATCTCCGTTGCAGGAGCCGGTATCTTTATAAACCGGATAGATCTTCTCCATGGACTCAAGAAGATTCTCTTCACTCATCAGGCTCTCAACAGGCGCACCTCCGACTGCCGTCTGAACAAGACCTACCGGAATCTTATCTTTGAGATATTTATACTTGGCAAAATAGAAACCAATGGCGCTGAACCCGAAGATATTCTTCTGATCAGCATTTACCCATTTACCACCGCTGAGAATGTCCCATTTCTCACCAAACAACGGAATCTTCGGCACTTCGAACTGACGGATATCGGCAAAATCAGCCGATTCGATCTCATCGACGTGCATATCCGTCGTCAATATCAGCGGCAGTTCCATATTTGACTGGCCACCGAGAATATATACATCTCCGAAAAGAATATCGGAAATCTCGATCTTCTCCTTATCAGAAGAGATAGTAAAAGTATGCGGTCCGCCGGCTTTTTTCGCAGGCAAAAGAACTGACCAGATCATTTTGACAGTATCCTGGACCACTTCAAGAGATATACCATCGAATTCGGCACACAGTGTCTCGCCTTCATCGAACTGTCCACGAACAGTGTTTTCCCGGTCTCTTTGAAGAATCATTCCATTGCTGTAAATACTGGATATACGCATAATCTGCCTCCTTTATGAGAAAAGATAAGTAAGAAACTTCTCATTTAATTCGCCAGCTTTACCATTCACGGTAAAACCAAGATAGATTTCTTTCCCTTCCACTCCGATCTTCTTTAATACACGCTCCGGCAGACAGATCCCATATGCATGACCGTCGTCGCCTTCATAGAAAACTTCACTATTGAACGCATTACTCCGGAAAGAATCCATAGAGGAATAGAAATCATATCCTGCGTAATGCTCGAAATTCTTCTTATCCATGAGAACATACTGATATTCTCCGGCACTGATCTGAACAGTAAAGGCGTACTCAAAAGACTGCTGATTATATTCTGCATTTTCCTGAGCTTTCATAATGGCATCCCGAGACAGCACAGCTTGTTTCTTACTGTATCCGGATCCCATAGAATCAATAAATCCCTGTGTCAGAACAATATTCCCATCATCAGAAACATCGAAACCTACCGTTGCACCACTATAGATCGTCTTCTTATTCGTAATACCGTCATGGATAAACCACACAATACCCGCGATCAAAGCAAGAACAAGCAGAATAGGTAAAAGATAATAATCACGGAAAACCGTGATTTTACCTTTCGCGCTTAATTCGGAGAACTTCCGTTGCCCATTGGCGATTCTCTTCTCTTCTGACTCTGGCTCGGATCTCATTGCTTCTCCTCAACTTCAAGTTTTTTAGAAGCTTTCTTCTGCTTAGCCTCTTCCTGTTTCTTTCTCTTCGCCTCTGCGATCTCACGGATGTCCGTGTGTTCTGTCTCCGGCTGAACACTGGCTTTTGCCATCTCTTCCATGGCCTCGGGAGAATCCTCATCGGTTGCAAAACGAGCTTCAAGCTTCTTGAAACCTCTCTGAAGTGTGACACAAAGGCAGAATACGATCGTAGTATGCGAGATTACCAGCACCAACGGAAGCCAGCGCATCCAGCGAATGCATGCATATATGGAGAAAAAGATAAGTACGTTAATGGCAACCAAGGCAAAGAAGTAAAGCATCGAGAACAATGCAGAAACCTTGAATGCTTCAACTACAGTTACTTTGAAACGAGAAATGATCGGAAAGATCGTCATAACTATGAAACTGAGAATCACTGTGATAAAAACAGCCGCTGCAAAATACACGGTTGGAACATTCATGAATCCGGTGTCGATCATCCAGGACCAGTCCAGCCACACCAGCAAGCAGGCCACCAGAAGCACACTCCATATGATCATGGACTGTTTGAAGTTCTCCTTGAAGGCCTCGAAGAACTGCTTAAAGATAGTCGGATGCTCTTTACGAACGATCCTCATCGCCACAGTATACTTTGCCGTCAATGCCGGACCGATGGTTACGATCGGAATGCAGCACAAAAGACAAAGAACATTCAGTATTACTAGATCAGTAACAGTACTTATGAAGTTCATAAGTGGACTGTCATATCTTAATAAGTTCATTCTATTCCCCTTCCGGAATCCGGACAGAACAGATCAGCTTCAAACTTCAGCATACTGTCCGAATCACTGGTTTCTCTTTCACTAAACAATCATACTTCCCTTTTCGCTCTTCGACAATAGACATACTATACGAAAGGTATCAGATTATAATGTTCTCCTGCATTTGAAGGAGATTATTTGCCGAAAAAAATACTACCTGCCCTGTTTTCGCAGGACAGGTAGTAAAGTGCAATTTCGGAATTACTCTTTTACACCACCGATTGTCAAACCAGTTACGAAATATCTCTGCAGGAAAGGATACAGGCAGATGATCGGCAACATGGTTGCGATGGTAGCAGCGGAACGAACCGTGATAGGAGTAACTTTTGCAGAAGTTGATTTACCTTCACTTGTAGCATTACCACTCTGCTGCATTACGCTGTTGAGGAGTTTCTGCAACTCGTACTGAAGAGTTGTGTACTGAGGAGCATTTCTGTTGTACAGCATTGCGTCGAACCAGGAGTTCCAGTGACCAACTGCAACGAACAGAGCAACTGTAGCGTAAACAGGCTTACAAAGAGGAGAAATAATGCTGATAAAGATTCTCATGTAACCAGCACCATCGAGCTGTGCAGACTCTTCATAAGAATCCGGCAGGTTCTCCATGTAAGTACGAAGAACAAGAACGTTAAATGCACTTACGAGACCAGGAATAATGTATACCCAGAAAGTATTGGTCAGGCCCATTGTCTTGAAGAGCATGAGTACCGGAACCATACCACCGCTGGCGTACATTGTGATAACCCAGAACAGAGACAGGCCGTTACGGAACATGAACTTTCTTCTGGAAACTACGAAAGAGATCAACGCGTTAGCCAGCAAAGCAAGCAATGTACCAAGAACCGTACGTGCAACCGTTACGATAATACCGGTCTGCATACCCTGGATATTAAATACTGTACTGTATGCCTGAGTGGAGAACTTTCTCGGGATCAAGTGGATTCCACCCTTAACAGCATCAAGGCCGTCATTAAAGGAAAGGGCCAATGTATTGAGAACCGGATAGAGCGTTACGATACAGAATAAAACTAAGAAAGTTGTATTACAGATGACAAACGCCCAATCCCATTTACTCATTTTGATTTTATTCTTTTTGGAATTCATAGCACGCCACCTCCTTAGAACAGTCTCTCATCGCCGGTCTTCTTAGCAACAAAGTTGAAGACTACGATCAGGACGATGGAAACGAATGTCTTAAAGACGCCGCCTGCGGTACCAAGAGAATAATTCATCTTACCAACACCGTAATTCAATACGTAGATGTCGATCGTCTCAGATACAGGCTTCAGAAGACCATTACCGAGTAAGTACTGAACTTCGAAACCAGCATTGATAACGTTACCAATATTCATGATAAGAAGAATAATGATTGTCGGACGCAGACCAGGCAGTGTGATGTGCTTGATCTTCTGCCATCTGCCGGCACCGTCCATCGCAGCTGCTTCATAAAGAGCAGGATCGATAGAAGCGATTGTAGCAAGATAGATGATGGCGTTCCAACCTGTTTCCTTCCAAACGTTACTGAATGCAACGATTCCCCAGAAATATTTCTTGTACATGAAGAAACTGATAGGCGATTTCAAAATATGTAAATTAACAAGTACTTCATTAACGATACCGTTGAGGGACAACGCATCAGCGATAATACCTGTTACGACGATCCAAGATAAGAAGTGTGGGAGATAAGAAATTGTCTGAACTAATTTCTTTCCGAACGTATTGCGTACTTCGTTCAGCAGGATAGCGAATCCGATTGCTGTAATCGTAGTAGCAACAAGATTGATAACACCCATGCAAAGAGTGTTTCGAATAACTCGTACAAATGTAGCATCCGAGAACAGGAACTTAAACCATCTTAAACCTACGAACTCAGAGCCAAAAATACCATCTTTGATCTTGTAGTTCTGGAATGCCATGATCCATCCAAACAATGGCAAATAATAGAACACAATACCATAGATAACGAACAGAGCCGCGATAATAAGCAGAATGCCCTGTCTTTTCATCTCAGCTTTGGAATTCTTTTCCTTCAAAGCCGGAGAATTTCCTCTCATAAGGCTCATAACTTTGCCTCCCCTAAAGTTTAGAAATGGCAACCACAGTCAATTATAACTGTGGTTGCCACCACCTAAATTACTGACTTAAATTACTTCTTGTAAGTATCGAGCTGCTCCTGCATGTACTTGAGGAAGTCCTCAGGCTTGCATGCTGCATAAGCTTCCTGATACTCAGCCCACTTAGCTTCAAAGTCATCTGCCATTACAACTTCAGGCAGCCACTGATGCTTAATTTCGCCCATCTTTGTCCAGGCAACACCGGCATCGTTATCTGTCTTGAGGTTGTTGGAGTAAGAGTACATCGGATACCAAGGATATACCGGCTGTGTCAGGTCGGAACGCAGGAACTGCCAGTAAGAAGTGAAGCCATAAGCGTCGAAGCACTTCTTGAGCGGTTCTGCCATACCGGCGAAGAACTCAGAGTCGGAATCGTTCGGGTTCATGGTGTTGATACCGTCACGAGACATACCACCCCACTGCGGGAAGTAACCATATGCACATACGTGAGACTTCTGATAGTTCGGGTCTGCCCACTGATCACGCTGAGCCTGTGTTCTGGACATAACCTTTGTGCTCTCGTCTACTACGTAGTCAACATCCTTAACGCCCCAGAAACGGAGGTTGTGGATATCCTGGTCAAGCATTCTGTTCAGGAACTTGAATGCCTTATCCGGATCCTTGCAGCTTGTTGTTACAGAGATACCAGAAGCGTGGTTCAGAGTATCAGCAACACCGCAATACCAACGATTCTTCATGCCCTTATCGATTGTCGGGCCCATCGGTACGTAGTTGTAACCGAGCTTATCGAAGCCCTGCTGCTTGAAGTTATCGTTTACTGTAGCGGAGAAGTCCCACCACTGGTCACACATACCAAGAACAGCACCGGTAGAAAGCTTAGCCATGTACTGGTCGTATGTCTGAACTGCGAATTCCTTATCCATCATCTCTTTGTGATAAATCTCATTGAGCTTCTGGAAGTAACGCTTTGTTGTAGCTGTGGTGTTGTAGTCACCGATTGTCGGGTTTGTATCCGGATTCATAACGAGAACGGAACCGTCGTTCGGATAACCATCGAGGAACTGACCAGCATTCTCAATACAGAAATATCTCCAGTCTTCACAGAGACATGTGTAAGGAATGATCTTGGTTCCATCCGGGTTTGTCTTATTGGCTTCGTAATATCTCTCGAGAAGATCGAAATACTGATCCAATGTCTCAATTACCGGATAGTTGTCCCACTCAAGAACTCTTGCCTGGATCCAGAAAGCCTCATCGTTGTATCCATGAGATACCGGCTTGCCTTCCCAGCTGTTGTTGAATACGTTTGCCCAGTAGATGTGACCATCTTCTTTACGGAACTTTTCCCACTCATCATCAGAATACATTTCCTTCAGATTGGAGTATTCCGGCTTTGCAAGATAATCATCCCAAGCAACCAGCAATCCAGCCTTGTAGAGATCGTCACAACCGTCACCACCATCGATGAACTCAGGGAGATCACCGGAAACAACGATAGAACCGATAGCTTCAGAAGCAGTCTGGCCAACCAGCCATGTTTCCTTAACACGAATACCCGTGTCCTTTGCGATCAGTTCCTGAATCTCGTTTCCATCATTGATCTCACTGCCGTACATAGCAGCGAAGAAACGCCAGTTCAAGATCTCATCTTTTTTCTTTGCGCAACCTGCAAGTGCACCAAAACCCATCATGCAAGCCATTGTGAGCGCGAAAATCTTCTTTGATTTCATTACATAACCTCCTCAAAAAATGTTTTTCGTCATATAAATGACATCTTGACTTAATTTTAGTTATCTATGCTCTTTTCAACAACCCGAAAAACTCTTACTACATACCCGAAAAAGTCTAGGTAAAAAAGTACAACAAAGCACAGACGAAACGATACGTTTTTTATGCGATATGCATTAAACTTCCCGGTTGGTCTTTCTATACTTCGAAGGCGTGCAACCCTTAGTCTCGATGAACTTACGGATAAAGTAATCACAGTCCTTATACCCTACATCCGCAGCAATCTGGTTGACCTTCTTTTCTGAGTTGACTAATTGCTTACAAGCTTCATTGATCCTATAGTTTGTCAGGTAATCCTTGAAAGACTGGTTATACTTTTTCCGGAAGATCTGACCCAGATACGAACTGTTGATGAAGAATTTCTCCCCCAGATTTCTTAAACTGATATTCTCTGCATAGTGTTCCTTGATCTCAGATTCGATCTTCGCAAGGATTCCTCTGGATACGTTTTTACGAAGTCCGTTCAGATAATCCGAATACTCGATGGCAAAACGTTCAAGATGCTCTGCACTACCACGGATTTCAGATTTTTCAAATGAAATCTCGGAAATATACTGGATAACTTCTTCCTGGTTTACGTTATCGTCCTGTTCTGTAGCCAGATGGATCAGCTGGAAAAGCAGATAGTTGATATTCAAGTCGATAACATTGTTGTTCCCCTCTGACTTGTTCATATCTTCGAAAAGATGCTGTACGGCTTCCCGGACCGCATCATGATCATTGCTCTGGATCGCATTGATACATTCATCCAGACTGTTCTTACAAAGAACGATGCCGCTCTGCCCTACCTGAATATCTGTTTCATAGAAATACAGATCCTTCTGTCTGTGAAAGCCCTTAATACTGCTGATTCGGGCACAGGAACTGTAAGATTTCGACAAAGAGGAAACATCGGCGACCATTTTACCGCACATGATACGTACAGGCTTGGCAAAAACAACTTCCAGTTTCTTCAGGATCATTTGGAAAAAATCCAGTTCTGTCATGTCTCGACGGGTCGCCATATTCTCACAATATATAAAACCTACATCATAATTGTCTTTGTCGTAGGATACATCAAAGATAAAGTGGTTGGAGTTTTCCTTCAAGATTTCCTTTAACGAGGAAAACAGCTGCTTCTGAAGAAGACGCAGATCATAATCGTCTTCTTCATCCGAGATACCTTCCGTCATGATCTCAAAATCAACAAAACGAAGTTTGCCTGCCAGTTGCAGGTGATTCTTAACGTATTCCACGTTATTATCATCATATTTCCCTTTAATGATCGAAATCAGATTGGATGCCAGATAGGCATCTTCCATCTTCTTCTGCTTCTCTTCTACTATGGATTTCTCCTGATTGAGGTTAGCCACTTTGCGGAGCAGAGCCACAAGATCTTCTTTACTTACCGGCTTGAGGATATAGTCGAAACAGTTATTACGAATCGCCTTCTGAACATAGGAAAAGTCGTCAAAGCCGGTAAGAAGTACGATTTTGGCATCCGACAGATGTTCTTTGTTGATCGCTTCCAGTAATTCCAGACCGGTCATCATCGGCATCTGAATATCCGAAATGATCAGATCGACCTCGTGATCTTTCAGATACTTCATAGCTTCTGCACCATTTGTCATCAGAGCATCAATAACAAATCCTTCTTTATTCCAGTTTACGAGAACTTGCAATCCCTGAAGGATATACGGTTCATCATCAACGAGCATCACTTTTAACATACGGTCACTCCTTCACCATCTTCAGTTTATCTAACGGGATACGGATCAAAACACTCATACCTACGCCCCGTTCACTCTCCACAACGATCGAAGCCTGATTCTCAAAATGGATCTTCAGACGAAGACAGGCATTAAGAATACCTACATGCTTCTTCCCTTTAATTTGGTCGATACTTACATTGGCGATAGATTGATTCAGATTACTGACTTCAGACTCATTCATGCCGTCGCCGGTATCTTCTACCTCCATACAAAGCACCTCACGTTCTTTATAGACTCGAACGAAGATCCATCCGGCCGAACTTTTGGATTCAATACCATGTACACATGCATTCTCAACGAAAGTTACCAGCGTCAACTTCGGGATCAGATACCGGTCACAATTTTCTTCGATGTCGATATCGAAAGAGAGTCGGTCACCGAAACGGTAGCTCTGAAGATAGAGATACGCCTCTATAGATTCCGTCTCTTTCTTAATGCTTACCAGGTCTTCTCCCCAGTCAACATTCTGTCTCTCCATAACGGCAAGCTTCTCTACCATCTCAGCCGTCTCATCTTCGCCCTTCAGGATACTGTGCATTCGGATACTCTCCAGAGCATTGAACATGAAGTGCGGATTGATCTGACTCTGCAAAGCAAGCAGTTCTGCATTCTTTCTGGCCAGATCACTCTCCTGTTCACGCAGCTTATCCTTATAAAGTGTATTGATCAAGCCGTTGTTGATCTGTACGATACGGTTATAGTTATTCATAAGATTGGAGATCTCGTCATTACCTTCAATATCCGCAATCGGCTGGAACTTGGTTTTCGAACTTCCGCGGAAAGCATTTCCCAGCATGGAGATACGCTTGGACAAAGATACCTCGATCAGTTTCATAAGAATGATTGGAATAACGAGTGTGAAAAGAACGAACACGAGGATCAGCCAAAGTTTGTCCGAAATCACCTGCAGGATCAGAATATCGTCACTGTATACGTGAATATCCACCGTGCATCCGAAAATATCGAAGGAATGCGTTACAGACAAACGGAAATCCTTCTGTTCGGGAGTATTGAAACTATAGATAAAATCCTCCGAACGAGTAAAGGCTGTGTAATTACCGACGGAAATATACATCGGATATGCATTGGACACCTGGAACAAGGACTTCTCTACGTTCTGTGTATCGATCTCTACTGATACGATCTTATCGTACTTACTATCGTATACATTCTTGACTCGCTGAATATAGATCATTTTACGGGTTGATTCGTAGTTCGGGTCGGCATTGTCATCTTGATATATCATGAGAAGCTCATTCTTGCCCGTAAGTGTAAATCGCTCAAACCATTCTTGTTCACGAGCGGTGGAAAGACGTCTAAAATACTGACCGTTACTGATCGTCGGGTTATTCGTAAAAATCGTGATACGGTCATTTCTCATACCGGTAACGGTCTGAAAGAAAGAGTTATTTACGAAATCGTAAAATGATAGATAGTATTCGTGCGGATCAGTATATTCGAAATCGAGAAACTGTCGAAGTGCCGGTGTATCGCAGATAGCTTGTACGATCTTGGCATCATAATTGATGATACTGGTCATTTCATTCTGATACGCAATGGCCGTATTCTTGAGCTCGTTCATCTTCAAGTTATACTCTTGCTGATAGATGGAATAGAAAATAACTGTATCGGTAAGGATCAACGGGATGATCATACAGAAAACATACATAATAAGAAACTTATTATGCAACTTCAAATTATTCAGGAAACGTATCAACGCTTTCTTGATCATCCAGGACTCCCCAAAACAAGATTCCATTTCCTCTTATCCAGACCCTATGAAATCTTGATCTAATATTATCCTATTATAACAAATAGCTGCAGTAACTAAAAGCCAAAGGGACTGGTGATTGAAAAACAACAATAAAAGAACGGTCCCCGGTGTCACCACCAAGGACCGCTCAGTAAGATCAATTCAATCTTCTAACCAATCAGTTGAAAGGATTCTCTGTCTTGTACAGATCACCGGCCGGCTTGTTGTAACCGATCTTGCACGGGCAGATGCCGAGGAGCTTGAATGTCTCGAACATCAGCTTACCGTAGTGACCGAAAGCAACAGCACCATGATGCGGGAATCTGCCCTGGATCAGAACGTGACGATAGAATCTTGCCATCTCAGGAATAGCGAAGATAGCGATACCACCGAAGGAACGTGTCTTAACCGGGAGGATCTCACCTTCAGCGATGTAAGAAACGAGTTCTCCGTCGCTGTTGCACTGCAGACGATAGAAAGTAATCGGAGAAGCAGCGATATCACCCTCAAGAGTACCACGTGTGAAATCCGGATCAGAACCAGCCGGCTCAAGGAGTCTGTGCTGGATGAGCTGATACTTGATTGCACGGTCGGAGCACATCTTGCAGGAAGGGGTGTTACCACAGTGGAAGCCCATGAATGTATCTGTGAGCTTGTAATCGAACTTGCCCTTGATATCTTCGTCGTAGATGTACTGCGGAACGGAGTTGTTGATGTCAAGGAGAGTAACAGTATCGTCAGAGATGCAGATACCGATGTACTCGGAAAGTGCGCCGTAGATATCTACTTCGCAGGATACCGGAATACCACGGGAAGCCAGACGGCTGTTAACGTAGCAAGGCTCGAAACCGAACTGGGACGGGAATGCCGGCCAGCACTTGTCAGCAAATGCTACATACTTTCTGGAACCCTTGTGCTTCTCTGCCCAGTCAAGCAGTGTCAGTTCGAACTGAGCCATACGAGCACTCATCTCAGGATAGTACTTGCCTTCGCCCATTTCCTTAGCCATATCTTCGCAAACTTCCGGGATACGCGGGTCATTCTCATGCTCCTTGTAGGAAACGAGAAGATCGAGCTCAGAGTTCTCTTCAATCTCTACGCCCAGCTCATAGAGGCCCTTGATCGGAGCGTTACAAGCGAAGAAGTCCTGCGGACGTGGACCAAATGTGATGATCTTGAGGTTCTTAACACCGATAACTGCACGAGCGATCGGAACGAAGTCAGCGATCATTGCTGCGATATCTTCAGCTGTGCCGACAGGATATTCAGGAATATATCCGTCAAGATGTCTCATACCGAGGTTGTATGAGCAGTTGAGCATACCACAATAAGCGTCGCCACGGCCATTGACCATGTCTCCGTCACCTTCTGCTGCAGCCACGAACATGCAAGGACCATCAAAGTTCTTCGCAATGAGAGTCTCCGGTGTCTCAGGGCCAAAGTTGCCAAGGAAAACGACCAATGCATTGCACTCAGCCTTCTTGACATCTTCTACCGCCTTGAGCATATCGAGCTCGTTCTCAACTGTTACAGGGCACTCATAAAGATCACCCTTATAAGCTGCCTTGATTGCGCTTCTTCTCTTCTCAGAGAGAGCGATCGGGAAACAGTCACGAGAAACAGCAACGATACCTAATTTAATTTCTGGAATGTTGTTCATGTCTTTAATCCTCCTTAATTGGTTATTCCATTATAGCATTTTTATTGACCATAATAAGCATTTTTTCCATGTTTTCTGAAATAATGTTTATCCTGCAGTTCAGAAGGCGCAGGAAGCACTTCTTTGTTAATGATTTCCGTGCGATATGCCATCTTTGCGACCTCTTCCAGGACCACTGCATTGTGCACGGCTTCATGGGCATCCTTGCCCCAGGTGAAAGGTCCGTGATTCTTGCATAGAACACCCGGAACCGCCTCATAGTCTTTTCCCTGTGCTTCAAAAGAATCCGCGATGAGAATACCTGTGTTTGTCTCATAATCCGCTTCGATCTCATCCTTGTTCAGGCAACGGACACACGGAATCTCTCCGTAGAAATAATCCGCATGAGTCGTTCCATAGCAAGGAATGCTCCGTCCGCTCTGTGCCCAGGATGTGGCATAAGATGAATGAGTATGCACTACTCCGCCGATATTCGGGAATCTCTTATAAAGGATCAGATGGGTCGGTGTATCTGAGGATGGCTTATATCTGCCTTCCACGCGATTTCCGTCCAGATCCATGACAACCATATCGTCCGCAGTCATTGTCTCATACGGTACACCGCTCGGCTTGATGATGAAAAGCCCGCTCTCCCGGTCAATGGCACTGACATTTCCCCATGTAAAGGTTACCAGACCATATTTCGGAAGAAGCATATTGGCTTCAAATACTTTCTGCTTGAGTTCTTCTAACATATTCTCACTCCCCGATCTTCACAGCCTGCTGTTCTACGGCAAGACCTGCTACATATTTCTTCATGAAAGCCTTGAAGCCTTCGATATCTTCAGCCGACGCAGAAAGCTCGCTGCCCTTGGCACCGGCATAGATTTCTTCGTTGAGGTAATCCGGCAGACTCTGTCCCTCTTTCTTCGTGACCATATAAAGAGCCAGAAGAGCGATACCCCAGGCACCACCTTCACCGGCTGTCTCCATAACGCAGACCGGAGAACCGATGGCTGCAGAAGCGATAGTCTGGCCGGCCTTCGGAGTCTTGAAGAAACCACCGTGACCATACATCTTGGACACCTTGACCTTCTCTTCTTCTGTCAGGATATCCAGACCTACCTTCAACGCAGCCAATGCAGAATACAGATGCATACGCATGAAATTCGGGAGTGTAAAGCTATCTTCGGCACTACGGAAGAACAACGGGCTTCCCTTTGAGAAACCGGTCACCGGTTCACCGGAGAAATAGTTATAAGAAACCAGTCCGCCACAATCTTTGTCACCTTCCAGAGCAACACCGTAAAGCTTCTCGAAAAGTGCTCCACGGTCGAAATCCTGGCCCATCAGCTTTCCGAATTCATCGAAAAGTTTCACCCAGGCATTGATTTCGGAAGTACAGTTATTGCAGTGTACCATGGCAACAGGATCACCGACCGGAGTCGTAACCATATCGATCTCTTTATGAAGATTCTTCATATTCTCTTTCAGAACGATCATAGCAAATACAGATGTACCAGCTGAGATATTACCTGTCTCCACAAGAACTGAATTAGTTGCCACCATACCGGTACCGGCATCACCTTCCGGCGGGCACATCGGAATGCCGGCCTGAAGATCTCCATCCTTATCCAGAAGTTTGGCACCTGTCTCTGTCAGAACACCGGCAGCATCTCCGGCGGAAAGTACTTTCGGCAGAATCTCCTTGATAGACCAAGGGAAATTCTTATCCGCGATCAAGGAGGCAAACTTAGAAAGCATGGTCTCATCGTAATCCTTGGTGTTGGAGTCGATGGGGAACATTCCGGAAGCATCACCTATGCCGAGTACTTTCTCCCCGCAAAGACGGAAATGTACATAACCGGCCAAGGTAGTGAAGTGACGGATAGACGGCACATGTGCTTCACCGTTCAGGATCGCCTGATAAAGATGTGAGATGCTCCATCTCTGAGGAATATTAAACTGGAAAGCATCTGTCAGTTTGTCAGCTGCTTCTTCCGTAATGGTATTTCTCCATGTGCGGAAAGGAACCAGAAGATTATCGTTCTCATCGAATGCAAGATAGCCATGCATCATGGCAGAGAAACCGATGGCACCGAATTTCGTAAGCGTAACGCCATACTGTTCCTTAACATTCTTCTTCAGATCAGCATAGCAATCGGAAAGGCCGCTCCAGATTGCTTCATCCGAATAGGTCCAGATTCCGTCCAGAAAATCGTTCTCCCACTCCTTGCTTCCGGATGCGATGGGATTACCCTTCTCATCTACCAGGACCGCCTTAATACGGGTAGAACCGAACTCGATTCCCAGAACACTTCTGCCATCCATGATCAATTGTTTCGTATCCATATACACCTCACCACTTTTTCAACGGGCACCGCCCGGTTTTTATCGCTGCACGTATCTCTACATAACAACCACAGGAAAGACACGTCCCGGATATAAGGTTATCACAAGAACGACACAGATTTAAGCGTTCCTGATAATCTTTTTCCGAAGAGCGATCCTGCGGTCGGATTCCCTCGATGCCGTTGCGGATGACTTCCATCAGATCTGCATCCTTCATCTCGGAAAGAAGGCACTTTATACAGGGTTTCGCCTGATTCATGCCAGCTCGACCTCGATATGCATTACACTGCACTTTGGCATCTTAAAGGAGATCTTATCGCCATTGACAGAAATACCATCGAAGGATTCGACCTTTACAGTCTCCGGCACGTCAAAAGTATTCTTCGCGTCCATAGCGCCGCTTACGATCTCTGCGGTCGCGCCGGCTACTGCATTGCCCAGGAGATTGGTCTCCACATCATAATCTTCCTCACAGGAAAGATTTGCGATAGTAATGTGATAACGACCGTCCTTATCCTTAGAGCAGGACTCGTGAAGATTCGGAACTTTGTACTGCTCTTCCAGACCGATCTCCTTCGTATCCACGAAGCTCTCCACCAATGTGCCGTCCTGATGATGACGATACATCTTAAACACGTGATACGTAGGCGTCTTCACCATCTGATCACCCTCAGTCAGGATCACGGCCTGAAGTACATTGACCAGCTGGGCAATATTCGCCATCTTCACGCGATCGCAATGCTTATTGAAGATATTGAGATTGATACCGGCAACTAAAGCATCACGCATAGTATTCTGCTGATACAGGAATCCCGGGTTCGTACCTTCTTCTACATCGTACCATGTACCCCATTCATCCACGATCAGAGCAATATTGTGATCCGGATCATATCGATCGATAATAGCAGAATGCTTGGTGACCAGTTCTTCCATAAAGAGAGTCTTGCTTAAAGTCATATACCATTCTTTCTGATTGAAACCGGTCGCTGCTCCCTTCTTCGCCCAATCGTAAGGAAGCGTATAGTAATGAAGTGAAATACCATCCATAAAACCATGGGCATTATTCCAGGAACCGGATAGCTTATGGCACTGATCCAGTACCGTTTCCGTCCAGACGTAATCCTGGGCATTCGGACCACAGGCGATCTTACTGATCTTCTTATCCGGATTGTAATTCTTTACATATGACTGATACTGGCGGAACTGATTGGCATAATACTCCGGAACCATATTTCCTCCGCAGCCCCAGTTCTCATTACCGATACCGAAATAATCGACAGTCCAGGCGCCTTCATGACCGTTCTTCTTACGGAGTTCTGCCATAGGAGAAACACCGTCAAAAGTCATGTACTCGACCCACTCGCTCATCTCCTGTACCGTGCCGGAACCGACATTACCATTGATATAGGTCTTACAGCCCAGCTGACGGCAGAGTTCCATATATTCATGTGTACCAAAGCTGTTATCCTCAACAACACCACCCCAGTTGGTATTGATCATCTTCTTACGAAGTGATTTCTCACCGATACCATCTTTCCAGTGGTATTCGTCAGCGAAACATCCACCTGGCCAGCGGAGAACCGGAATGTTCAGTTCTTTTAAAGCGGAAACAACATCATTACGCATTCCATTGGTATTCGGAATATCCGAATTCTCTCCGACAAAAACACCACCATAAATACATCGTCCGAGGTGCTCGGAGAAATGGCCCTGAATCTCCGGATTGATGTGACCCAGTTCTTTCTGAGGATCGATAACAAGTTTAAACATAGGGACTCCTTTCAAAGAAAGTGAAACAAAAAACGTTTTCAATCAACTGAATACTTAAATGATTCACTATGAAGTTGATATAAAATTACATTAGCAAAAGGCAAAAATCAAGAACGAATTTGTGAAATAAACAAACATCATGAAAAAACTATACTTTTTCATGTTGAAGTTAACCAATAAATTGATTAAGATTAAATGGTGGTTGAAATGAAGCATTTCAAATTTCAGTTAAACAGTGACATTTGCACGGGGGTATAATACATGCTGTGTCTGCATTCTCTACAGGAAGCAACCGAGGTTTTCAAGGCGCTGAGCACGGAAACACGTATCCAGATCATGGAAATGATCTACGATAACAACAATCTCAGCATGAATGACCTGGCGAATATCCTTGGAGTTACCAACAGTGCCGTCACCCTTCATGTCAGCAAGCTTGAGAAAGCCGGTCTGGTACAGATCAAGACCACATCAGGTAAACGTGGAGTTCAGAAGATCGTTCTTCCCGTTCATGACCGGATTATTATAGATATGTTTAAGGACACTAACGAAAGTCCCCTTCCTTTCTACGAAGACAGCATCGCCGTCGGTCATTATACTTCCTGTGACATTCATCCGACCTGTGGAATCTGTACACCGAAGGACATTATCGGTGAACTGGACGATCCACGGGTCTTCTCTTATCCTGAGAGATTTAAGGCAGGCATCCTCTGGCTCGGTTACGGAAGCATCACATATAATCTTCCCAACCGTCTGAAAGCCGGACAATCGATCCGTGAACTGCAGATTTCTTTTGAGATCTCATCGGAATGTCCGAAATACAATAACGATTATCCAAGTGATATTTATTTCTACATTAACGATACCCGGCTGGGCACCTGGATCAGTCCGGGTGACTACGGTGACCGCAAAGGTCTGATCTCCCCGTCCTGGTGGCCGGCTCCGCTGAACCAGTACGGACTTTTGAAGACTCTTTTCATCAATGAGAAAGGAACCTTCATTGACGGTACCAGTAAGATCGGCAACGCCACGATCGAAGATCTGAACCTGGACTACAACAGCCGTATCGATCTGACCTTCGCCGTTCCCAAAGAGACGACCAACTGTGGCGGCCTGACGCTTTTCGGTGAAGATTTCGGCGATTACAGCCAGAACATTAATATGAAATTATTCTATGAATATAGAAGAAACAAGGAGGCGCAAGATGCTTAAACTCGTACAAACAAAGAACGGTCTTGTCCGTGGATTCCAGGGTAACAACACCCGAATCTCCGTATTTAAGGGAATTCCCTTCGCAGCTCCGCCGGTTGGTGAAAACCGTTGGCGGGCCCCACAGCCCTGCCCGAACTGGGAAGGTGTCCGTGAGTGCAGTTATTTTGCTCCGATCTCTGTACAGGATCAGCCTGGTGTAGGAACCGATATTTATTGCCGTGAGTGGCACGTTGATAAAGATATTGAAATGGACGAGGACTGCCTGTATCTGAATGTCTGGACTCCGGCCAATTCCGAGAACGACAATCTTCCTGTTCTCATCTGGTTTTTTGGTGGCGGATTCCAGTGGGGTTATCCGCGCGAAATGGAATTCAACGGTGAAAACATTGCCAAGCGCGGTGTGATCGTTGTTAGCGTCAACTATCGTCTGGGCGCACTGGGCTTCCTTTCTCACCCGGATCTCATCAAGGAATCTCCGGATGCTCCTGCTAACTTCGGTAATCTGGACCAGCAGGCCGGTATCCGCTGGGTCGTAGAGAACATCAAGAACTTCGGCGGTGATCCCAAGAATATTACGATCTCCGGCCAGTCCGCAGGCGGTGGCAGCGTTCTGACCCACCTGACATCTGATTCCAGCATCGGACTTTATCAGAAAGCAATTATATACTCCGGTATTATCGAGAGTCCTTTCATCAAAGACAGCGTGATCACCCCGAAGCCGATCGAAGAAACCTGCAAAATGGGCGAACGTTTCCTGGCCGAGAAACTTGGCGTTTCAACCATCGAAGAAGCCAGAAAGATCGATGCATCCACGATCCGCGAAAAATATGCTGAATTTAGAAACGAGAACATGTTCTTCTTCACGCCTTGTATTGACCATGTTTATCTTAAAGGTGAACCTTTCCAGTTAATGCTGGAGGGCAAGCAGGCCAATGTTCCGCTTCTGGCAGGTAACACCTTCGACGAATTCCCGAGTTTCATGTTTGCCGATTCCAAGGAAAGTTTCGAAAAGCAGGCCAGAGATGTTTTCGGTGCCAGAGCGGATAAGTTCCTCTCCTTCCCGGAAGCGTATGAAGTTGTCGATGGTAACAAGTACGCAACTGTCCGCGGAATCGAGTGTTCTGTTAAGGCAGCAATGGCGAAGACAACAGCGCCTTCCTTCTACTACAGTTTCGAGGTCGATATTCCGGGCGAAGATAACCCTGGAACTTTCCACTCTGTCGATCTGTGGTTCTTCTTCGAGACTTTAGCCGCATGCTGGAGACCTTTCGTAGGTAGACATTTCGATATCGCAAGACAGATGACGAACTATATCACTAATTTCGTCAAGAACGGTAATCCGAATGGCGAAGATATCACCGGTGCGGCGATGCCTGAGTGGAAAGCCTATACGGACGAAAGCAGAAACGAAATGCACTTCACAGCTGACGGCTGTATCCCGAAAGTACAGACTTCCGAATATATCCAGTTCTTCGTGGATTTCCTGACAGACCGTACATTAGGCAACCTCGAGAGCGCACCGCGTTCCGATGCAAGTGTTGCAGCCCTTGCCGTACCGATGAAGAAGCAGGCCTTCAATCCATATCTTCCACCGTGGGAGTATGTCCCGGACGGAGAGCCTTATGTATTCAACGGTCGTGTATATGTTTATGGTTCCCACGACTACTACAACTGGTTCGCATTCTGCCCGGGTGATTATGTAAGCTGGTCTGCCCCTGTTGATGATCTCGGAAACTGGAGATATGAAGGTATTTCCTACCGTCGTACAGACGATCCGGATAACCAGAACAACGAGGGTTGTCTCTATGCTCCGGATATTACCGCAGGTCCGGATGGCAACTACTACCTCTTCTATGTCCTGGACAACAAGAGCGTGGTAGCTGTAGCTAAGAGTGCGGTTCCACAGGGACCATACAAATTCTATGGTCATGTTCATTACGAAGACGGAACGCTTCTGGGTGAGAAAGAAGGAAACGAGCCGCAGTTCGATCCGGGTGTCATCACCATTGGAGACACCACTTACCTTTATACCGGATTCTGCGGTCAGACCGATGCTTCTCGTCATGGTGCCATGGTCACGGTTCTCGGACCGGATATGCTTACCATCAAGAAAGGACCGGAATTTATCGTTCCCGGAACTATGTATGCCGGCGGAACCGAATTTGAAGGTCACGCCTTCTTCGAAGCACCTTCAATCCGTGAGAGAAACGGCATCTATTATTTCATCTATTCTTCTCAGGTCATGCACGAACTCTGCTATGCTACGTCAACGAGTCCGGAAGGTCCGTTCACCTACGGCGGAGTCATCGTAAGCAATTGCGATATCGGAATCGACAGTTATAAGGATGCAAAGAAGCCGTCTGCTTACGGTGCCAACAACCACGGCAGCATCGTACAGATCGGTGATGACTGGTACATCTTCTATCACAGACATACCAACAATACCTGGTACTGCCGTCAGGGCTGTGTTGAGAAGATCGCCTTTGACGAGAATGGCAAGATTGCCCAGGTTGAGATGACTTCCTGTGGCCTCAACGGCGGTCCGCTTCGTGATACAGAAGAATATCCGTCCTATATCGCCTGCAATATCTTCAGCAGCAAAAATGAAAATAACGATCCGTATGTCGGTCAGCATAATGTGGCCCGCATCATTCAAGATGGTAAAGACGGCGATCATGAAACCGGATATGTCTCTTCTATCTTTGAAGGTACCACGATCGGATTCAAGTATTTCGACCTTAAGGGCGTAACCGGCATTGAGCTGACAGTCCGTGGCTATGGCAACGGCACATTCGAAGTCAGAACAAGCATCGACGGAGAGATTCTCTGCGAATTGCCTGTCACCTTTATGACGGTATGGAGAAAGTATACAGCTTCCATGAAGGTAGCTGATGGCGTAGCACCGCTGTACCTCACTTATCGTGGTGGCGGAAATGTGCAGCTGAAGTCCTTCAAGTTCCTGCACGGCTGATAGAAGCCGCAAATAAGATCACTCCCGGATTCGAGCGTCCGGCACTGATGATAATTTTTTTCACTCCTCACAGCAATGGGCTGGTTCATTTAAGTAAATGAGCCAGCCCAGAGTTCTGTTAAGCTAAAATGTGAAATTGTGTAAGATCAGAACAGTCCCTTGATCTTATCTACGATGCCGCCGGCAGTATCTGCTGTGAGTTTAGCCTTAACACCGTCTACTACGCTGTTTATCACATCGTCCGGGAGATCTACACCGATGATTCCTTCAACGGTCTTTACCGGCTCTTTCTCAAAATTCGTGGCAATGGACGGATCGCCCTGTACCTTCTTTACAACTTCATCGATTTTGGCTTTAATATCCAATTAAATCACCTCCCAAGTTTTGTTATGTTTATATTTTAACATAATCATTTACGAATACCGACTTTTAATTTTCGAAATTGCCTTGCATTTTTCTGAATCTAATAGTAATATAAGTAAGCACTCGCGGATATGGCGGAATTGGCAGACGCGCTAGCTTCAGGTGCTAGTGATCGCAAGGTCATACAGGTTCAAGTCCTGCTATCCGCACCATGCAGAATGAAAACCCCGTAACGACAACCGTTGCGGGGTTTGTTCTTTTCTCTTTTTTCTTCCGGGGATTACTCACTCCACCTTCATCATGCGATAGCCGACACCGATATGTGTCTGGATATACTGCGGCGAATCCGGCGCGGACTCCAGTTTCTTTCGAAGAGTAGCCATGAATACACGGAGCGAGGCCACATCATTCTCCCAGCTGCTCCCCCACACCTTCTGAGTAATATAGGTGTGAGTCAGTACTTTTCCCACATTACGGGCCATCAGGCACAGAAGTTTATACTCGATGGGCGTCAGATGCAGCTCCTCTTCTCCCAGATAGGCACAGCCTGCGGCATAGTCGATGGATAGTTTTCCATTAGTGAATACAGAGGCATTCGACGTATTCATCTCATTCTGCAGTACAGCCAGACGGCGTAGCGTTACACGCAAGCGGGCAAGAAGTTCCTCTACCGAGAAAGGCTTGGTCAGATAATCGTCTGCTCCGTTATCCAGTGCATCGATCTTATCCGAGTCTTCGGAACGGGCGCTGATGACGATGATCGGAACATTGGACCAGGTACGCACCTTCTTAATGACCTCGATCCCGTCCATGTCCGGAAGACCCAGGTCAAGAAGGATAATATCCGGATTATTGGTCGACGCCTGCATAATGGCGCTCTCGCCGTCCACCGCGGTAATAAACTTATACTCATGGGCTTTGAGAGTCGTTGTGATCAGGTTTCTGACCGGTGCATCATCTTCCACTACAAGAATGTTTACTTTATTCATTGATAACCACCTCATCTGAAGGAATCGTAAAACTAAAGACTGAACCATGCGGTTCGTTATCGGTTACAGAAATCGTACCGCCATGGGCCGAAATGATCGAGCGGCACAAGAAAAGACCCAGACCGAGGCTTCTTCTGCCATCTGCCAGAGTATTATTCCCGGTATAGAACATATCGAAGACCTTCGGTTTGACGTCATCCGGGATCCCATCACCGTTATCGGCAACACTGACAAGAACATCTTTATCCTGACGGCGCGCGGTGATATGGATCTGAGATCCGGGTTTGGTATATTTGCAGGCATTGTCCACCAGATTCACGATGACCTGTATGATCAACTTGGCATCCATCTTTGCCAGCAGAATATCGTCCAGATAAGAAACCGTGATCTCGTGGTCTTTCTTTCTTCTGACTATATAGCGGATCGCTTCATCGATGACTTCTTCCATCAACTGGGCGGAAAGGTTCAGCTGCATCCTTCCCTCCTCAATCCTGGTAACAGAAAGAAGATTCTCCACCAGATTGATGAGCCACTGGGAATCGTCATACATATCCGAGAAGATCTGTTTACGAGACTCCTCATCCAGTTTCTCGTAATTCGACAGCAGATTGGCCGCATTACCGGATATGGATGTCAGCGGCGTGCGAAGGTCATGGGAGAAGGTTCGAAGGAAATTCGCTCGCATCTGCTCATTCTTGGCAAGTAAGGCTGTTCTCTCCTTCTCGGTCTCATTGCGCTTGTTCTCGATGGCCATAGCGCATTCACCCAGAATGGACAGAACCATACTGTATTCGAAATAATCCAGGGCTTTAGAGGGAATATGTATACCTACGACGCCATAGATATTGGAATGGATCCGGATCGCAAGATAAAGGCAGACAGCATCCGAATAACGTTCGGTCATTTTGCCTGCACGATGCCGGTTCTCGAAAGCCCAGCGGGCCGCTTCCCGTTCAGCGGAAGAAAACAGCACATCTTTATTGACTTCCGGGTCCTCGGAATACAGAAATCCCTTATCAACGGTTCCTTCATTCTCCGGGTAGATCACGATATCCCGGTCCAGAAGCTTCATCAGCTGGCTGGCCGTCACACTCATCATATCTTCTTCATTCTTAGCCTTCTGCAACATCTGATTCGTATCGAAAAGCACTTTCGTCTTAAACGCTGACTGCGCCGATACCTTGGCGTGATCTTTCAGCTTAGCGGCAAGAGCACCTGTTACGACGGAGATCGTCAGCATGATTGCAAAAACCACGGTATAGCGCGAGTCATAAGCATGCAGAGACATTTTCGGCTCAGTAAAGAAAAAGTTGAAGGCCAATACACTGAAAAGTGAACTGATAATACTGGTGGTGTATCCTCGGGTAAATAACGATACCAGAAGTACGCCCAGGATATAGATGGCCATAATGGTGGATTCATCGATACCGTTATAGCTGAGGAAATATCCGATGCCGGTAGCCAGAGCCGTGATCAGGACCATGACCAGAAGGTCTCTGGGGTAAACGATAAACTGCTTAAGAGAAAACATCCGTAAGGGAGTTTTTGCCTTATCAAGGGTCATATCCGGAATAATGTGGATATCTGCAGACGGAACCAGATCGATCAGTTTCTCCGTCAAAGGCGGCTTGTTCCAGAAATGTCTGTGCAACGTGCTGCTGCGGCCGAGAACGATCTTGGTTACACCGGAGACCCGGACAAATTCAGCAATCTGGGCCGCCACATCTTCTCCATAGACGGTAACCACATCCGCGCCTTCTTCCTCGGCGATATGTATATTCTCATCCAGACGCTTGCTGTCGGTGTCCGAGATATTTTCCGACAGCGGAGTACGGACATAAAGCGCCGTAAAACCGGCACCGAAAGCCTTCGCCATTCTGGATGCGGTTCGGATAATATAGGGACTGGAAGGAGACGAAGAAACACATACCAGCACGTGGTCACGTGTTGCTTCCGAAGAAAATGTATTTCTGTTTTTCTCGTCTTTGCCACTCATATTGTTACTCTTTAATCACCTGTCTGGTAAAGATTATAGCATTATGAAGCGTTTTTATCCTTTTCTTCTTCACTGATGACTACAGAGAAGTGCGCGTGCTCAGAACGAAATGCATGTATGGTCTTCAGAATCTCTTCATCGGACGAGTGATCGGACAAGGATACACACTTTGGTCTCTCCGATACTTCTTCCGGTTTCTTGACAGAGACATGCTCATCGTCAAGAAAATGATCCAGACGTTTCATCAGGAAAAGACCTAACGGTAACAATCCGACAAATATCAACAGCAACAGTATGTCACGTAACTGCATATACTATCTTCGCACTCGCCTTTCTAAAGATTTTCGCTTCACTTAAGCTTAGATATGGAAGCATTTCTGAATGTCTTTGTATTCACCCAGGACCATAAGGGACATGGTACCGGAAAACATGGTATCTGAAGAAAGATTCATATTCATGGCCCCGTTCTGCTTGATCGCCATAATGGTAATGTTATATTTTCTTCTGATATTGATGCTTCCGATGGTCTCACCGATCCAGGACTTCGGTACTTCTACTTCGAAGATCGCGTGACTGTGATCCAGCTCGATATAGTCCAGAATATGGTCGGCACTGTAGCGGATCGCCGTCCACTTCGCCATCTGCTTCTCCGGATAGACCACTTCATCGGCACCGTTGCGAAGCAGGAATTTCTCCTGCACACCACGTTCCGCACGCGAGATCACCTTCGCTGCGCCTAATTCCTTCAGAAGTGATGTCGTCTCAAGAGAACTCTGGAAGTTATTACCGATGGCCACGATACAGATATCAAAGTTAGAAATACCCAGACTTCGCAGAAAGTCCGGATTCGTACTATCGCCGATCTGCGCGTTGGTCACGAAGGTGAGGACATCGTTGACACGCTCTTCCTTGATATCAATGGCCATGACCTGATGTCCAAGCTCATTGAGCTGCATGGCCACGTGTTTTCCGAATCTGCCTAATCCGATCAAAAGTACTGATTTCATATGTTTCTATCCTTTCTGATTCATCTTCAAGGTTTCTTATACCCGATTTCTTATCCGACAGTGATACGCTCCTGAGGCAGCTTGGAGACTCTGGGATGATTGCCGGAGATGGCGGCAAAGATCAATGTCAGGCCTCCCACACGTCCGAAGAACATGAGGATCATCAGTATGATCTCCGAAGCGATACTTAACGATGGTGTAATGCCCTGGGAAAGTCCTACGGTTCCCACCGCTGACGCGGTCTCGAAAAGACATGTACCGATAGGAAGATCATCGATGGCTGAGATACAAAGACCACCGACAACAAACAGAGTCATATACATCAGAATGATGGTGGACGCATAACGTATCACCTGATTATCGATCCTTCGTCCGAACAGATGGGGTTCTTCTCTTCTGCGGAATACGGATATCGCATTGGCAAAAAGGACCGCAATAGTGGTGGTCTTCATACCACCGGCTGTCGATCCCGGTGAGCCGCCGATCAACATAAGCGTGATCATCATGGCTTTACCTCCACTGCTCAGCAAGGTCAGATCATAGGTATTAAAGCCTGCGGTCCTCGGTGTCACAGACTGGAAAAGTGATCCCAGGATACGCTCCTGCATCGGCAGAACACGAAGATCCACCAGGAAGTAATAAACGGCCGGAATAAGGATCAGAAGTCCCGTCACTGCGAAAATGACCTTACTCTGCATCCGGTAACGCTTAATGTGGAACTTGTTGGTATATACGTCTTCCCATGTAAGAAAGCCGATACCTCCGAGAATGATCAGAAGCATCACCACGATGTTGATCACAGGTTGAGAGCGGTAAGACGTAAGGGAGCTGAATTTCCCGCTGGAACGTCCCATGATATCGAATCCGGCATTACAGAATGCCGATATTGAATGAAAAAACGACAAAAAAATGCCCCGCGCTCCATTATCCCGTATGAATACGGGCATCATGGCCAGAGCCCCTCCGAATTCGAAGATGAATGTAGCTTTCAGGATGAAACTGGTAAGTTTCACGATACCGCCGACTTTCGGAGCGGAAATTGCCTCCTGCATGGTACTTCTTTGAAGAAGTGAGATCTTACGGCCGGAAAGTAAAGCGAAGGACGCCGCCACCGTAATGACACCTAAACCTCCGATCTGGATCAGCAAAAGGATCACAGACTGACCGAACATGGACCAGTATGTGCCGGTATCATGAATGACCAGGCCCGTAACGCAAACAGCGGACGTAGATGTAAATAAGGCTTCATGGAAAGGTGTGAACTTTCCCGCCGCCGAGCTCACCGGCAACATCAGGATAAGTGCCCCGGCCAGCACCACAGCGGCAAATGCCAGGATGATGGTCTGAAACGGTGTGAGTTTCTTCTTTCTAAGATGATGTTCTGCCACAAAATGACCCTTTCGTATCTCTCTTGATGCCAATATAAATGAACGGATTTAAAGAAAGCATAAGAGGATGGGAAATGGTATTAAGATTGTATTAAAATCCTCTCCAGGCACAAAAAGAGCGGCCATTTGACCGCTCTTTCTAAAGTTCACTTGATTGGATGCTTGCGAAGATCAGACCATGCTCTTACGCAGTTCTTCTGCAGAAAGCGGGCTGAGATAAGCCGGAGCAATGTCCAGAACTGTCTTACAACCGGAAACACCTTCTTGGGAAAGACGATAGATAGCACGAGCATAAGCTACGAGGACACCGGCTGTGAATTCCGGATTGGAATCCAGCTTCAGGCTGTACTCGATAACATGCTTATTCTCCTTCTCGAAACCGGAAACACCGGAACGGATGCAGAAACCACCGTGCGGAATACCGCTGTGGTTCTTCTTCAGTTCTTCTTCAGAAATGAAGTGTACGGTTGTATCGTAATCGGAGAAATAGTTCGGCATAGTCTTGATATCGTTCTCGATCTTGTTGAGATCAGCGCCTTCCTCTGCAACGACGAAGCACTCACGAGTGTGCTTCTCACGAGTTGTCAGCTGCGGCTGCTTACCGGAACGAACGGCTTCCAGAGCGCTCTCTACCGGGATAGTGTACTGCTTGCCGTCCTTGACGCCTTCTACACGACGGATGGCATCAGAGTGGCCCTGGCTTACGCCCTTACCCCAGAATGTATAGCTCTCACCTTCCGGCAGGATCGCGGAAGAATACACTCTGGCAAGAGAGAACATACCCGGATCCCAGCCAACGGAGATTGCACCGACGGTGCCGGCCTTCTTGGCAGCAGCATCTACTTCAGCGAAATGCTGAGGGATGTTGGCATGTGTATCGAAGCTGTCTACGATATTGAACATAGCCGCCATTTCCGGTCCCTGAACCGGGAGATCTGTAGCACTACCACCACAGAGGATCAATACATCGATCTGATCCTTCATGGAAGCGCAATCTTTTATATTCATTACTTTTGCTGTGGAAGTCTTAATAGAGATCGTGGAAGGATCGCGACGTGTAAATACGACGACCAGTTCCATATCCGGGTTCTGAGCGATGCTCGCTTCTACACCCTTGCCGAGATTACCATAACCATATATACCAATTCGAATAGCCATATGCAATTTACTCCTTTGTAATATTCAAATTTATACTCAACAAAACGAAGTATATCACTCAATATCAGGTTGCACAATGCGATTTTGAAATTTTATATTTTCGAAATTGCATTTTTGCCGGATTATCTGATCAAAGCATCCACCTCATGATGAATAAGTGAATTGATACACTACGTAATATTCATATTGTACTATAATATTTCTATGGAAAAAGCACTTCATAAAATCTCTGTACGTGCCCTCAGTGAGCGGATATATCGAGCCGGATCTCTGATGGGAGCTTCATTCGGGGGCGTTTCCGGCCAGGAAGGCACCCGTGTACATCAGCGCGTTTTCAAAGATCTTAAAAAGCAATATGAAGTGGACGATGTCATTTCTGAATACTCCCTGTCTACTGAGCTGGAATTTGAACTTTTCCGCCTGCAGATCGCAGGTCGAGCCGATTGCGTCATCGAGCGAAATTACGATGAGCAGTCGGAGCCGGAAAGTCAGCCGGCTCCGCAGGTGACGATATTTGAGATCAAGACTCATAACCGTGTCGTCGAGAAGGTCGAGCAGCTGATCCTGCCGACTCACGAAGCCCAGGTGAAGATCTATGCACACCTTTATTATCTGAGTCATCCGGATCTTTCGGAATTACAGATCACACTTCGGTATGTGTCGGCCATCAACTACCAGTTTCTCGAGAAAACTTCCGTATTCACACGAGATGAAGCGCAAGAGTTTTTCAAAGAAACAATGGCTCTGTATGAGGCCGAAGCAAACCGTATCCATGATTATGAGGACCAGAGAAACCGTTCCATCAAGGACATGAAGTTCCCGTACTCCATGATGCGAAGCGGTCAGAAGGATTTCATGCAGGCGGTGCTGTCCGCACTGAAACACAAGGAAACCCTGATCGCCGAGGCGCCAACCGGCATCGGCAAGACCATCAGCACCCTCTACCCTTCCGTCAAGTGGCTTCCGAATGCCCAGGAAGGCAAGATCTTCTATGCAACAGCCAAGCTGGCCACCCGCGAAGTGGCCGACAAGGCCATCAGTGATATGCGAAATCAGGGACTGGTTCTCAAGTCTATCCTTCTGGCGCCGAAGGAAGGCATGTGTACTGCCGGCGAGGAGTTCTGCGACAGTAAGTTCTGTAAATACGCCGACGGATACTATAGCCGTCTGAACGCGGCTCTGGAGGAACTGTATGCGTTGGATGCCATCTATCCGGAGGATATCCGCCGCACGGCCCAGAAGCATCGGATCTGCGCCCATGAACTGCAGCTGGATGCTTCCAACATGTGTGATGTGATCATCTGCGACTACAATCATGTGTTCCATCCCAGGATCCACCTGCAGAGATATTTCGTGGCCAGTGACTTCTGCCACACGATCCTCATCGATGAAGCCCACAACATGATCTCCCGTTCCCGGGATATGTTCAGTGCGGATTTCTCCAGAAGTACACTTCTTGCAGCCCTTCCGCTTCTGTCTACGATTTCGGACAAGACGGCCAAATACGCGCATCAGGTGGCCAACTATTTTTCCGTTCTGGATTATGCCTTGGAGAAAGATTCCGCCGGATTAAACATGGTGGAGAAACATATCGATGAGAAAGAAGTTCTGATCGGAGAAGATTTCCGTGCCACACGCAAAGCGCCGCAGACCTTGTATCAGCTCCTGTGGGCGCTGTGCTTTCACATCGCAAATATCCTGGCTGATCTGGAAGATCGGGGCAAGAGACGGATCCTGTCGGAGTTCTATTTCGAAGCGCGTTTCTTCTTGACGATCCTGGAATGGCATTACGATGATACGTACATACTGGAGGTCACACGTTCCGGTATCTGTGACAACGAACAATATGACGTGACGGTACGTCTCGACTGTCTGGATGCCGCAGATAAGATTGCAGCCATTCTGAAAGACAGCCATAACGCCGTCTTCTTCTCGGCCACCATGTCTCCGGGGCAGTATTACCGCTCCATGATCGTCGGCAAAGACACGTCTTTCTCCAAGATGCTGACTTTACCCAGTCCTTTCCCGCCTGAGAATCTGCAGGTCATCGTGCTGAAGGATATCAAGACTACCTATCAGGAGCGTAATTTCACTGCTGAAAAAGTAAGCAGTACCATTTTGCGCATGATTTCGGGACATCACGAGAACTTCATGGTGTTCTTCCCTTCCTTTGCTTATATGGAGATGGTCTACCAGAAAATATATAAAGCCACATCCGGCAAGCCGGATATCGAGTTGATGCTTCAGACTGCCGGCATGAACGCAGAACAGAAAAAACAGTTCCTGGAACGTTTCGAAAAGCACGGGGACATGACGCTTCTCGGATTTGCCGTGCTGGGAGGTCACTTCGGTGAAGGTATCGATCTGGTTGGCGATCGATTAAAAGGCGTTTTTATCGTGGGTGTCGGTATTCCTCAGGTCTCGAAGGAAAGAGAGATCCTGTCACAGTATTATCAGAATAAGTTAGGTGACGGCTTCTCATATGCCTATAAGTATCCGGGCTGGGAGAAAGTCCTGCAGGCCGCCGGCCGCGTGATCAGGGATGAAAACGATAAAGGATTTATCATACTCATGGATGAAAGATATTGCCGAGAGGACTATGTACCTCTTTATCCGGAACATTGGAGATCTGTAGAATATTTGTCTGATGATGCGCAGATCCAGTGGGACGAGCTGGAATAAAAAGCATATCTCAAAGGCCGTTCGGATCTTGTGAACCCGAAGAACCGGAGACGCCTGAAGTGTCTGGAGGAAGTGTATCCAGGATATTCATCTTGTCATAGTTCTTTTCCAGTCGCTCACAAAGATATTGACGGGTCACAGCACATAGATCGTCCAGCACGTACTTCTCCGCACGAAAAGCCGTGAGACGTTCCAGTTTGGCATCACGGATATAGCGCAGTGCCTCTACACACCCCAGGGATACGAACTTATAATCCTTGGCTTTCGATACACAACCCATATTGGAACAATAAAGACGGCATTTACTGAAGGAGAAAGCGCGCGTCGGCATCTCGTTGGGCTTACCGCAGTCGCATTCACTAAGGTCGAATCCGAAACCCAGAGCATCGGCTACACGCCATTCGAAAGCCGCCACGATCTGACGATATTTCTCAGGATGCTGGGAAAGGTCATACAGCACATAAAGAAGCAGCGGATACAGCGCCTGGGCAGATTCGATATCTACGGCGGTGTCCTTCGTAACTTCCAGAATGTGGGAAGCTGCCGTCAAAGCCTCGAAAGACTGATACAGTCCGCGGAAACTCTCTACCGTCTCCCCTTCCTTGAGATAATAGAATCCTTTACTCTCACTGAGAACAAAGTCCGCAAGCAAAGGCGGTGTGGCAAGGGATGCCATACGGGAAGAATGTTTCTTGGCGCCGGGAACCGTGGCCTGCACCAGGCCTTGCTGATAAGTCAATATAGTAATGATCGCATCCTGATCTTTATGGGGACGGGACTGGATCACTACACCGCGGATCGAGAACGCGCCGGCCATAGGTCAATCTTCCTTCTTCTTATATCCGAACTCATCCAGGAAGACCTGTCTGTTTTTCCAATCCTTACGTACTTTCACATAAAGGTCCAGGAAGACCTTGCAGTCTGTCATCTTCTCGATATTCTCACGAGCTGCGGTACCGATGCGCTTGATCATATGACCGTTCTTTCCGAGAAGGATGCTCTTATGGGAATCCCGCTCACAGATAATGGACGCATGGATCTTGATAAGACTGCGGTCATAACTGTCAACGGCGTTATCACTCATCTCTTCCTCGAAGGAATCGATCTCTACGGCCGTTCCGTGAGGGATTTCTTCGTTGGTATAGTGCAGGATCTGCTCACGGATCAACTCCGCGGCAATCTCACGTTCAGTCTGGTCCGTCACTTCCTCGATAGGAAAATATCTCGGCTGGGACGGAAGCTTACTGATAATGATGTCCATCAACTCCTCGATGCCGTCTTCTTTCAAGGCAGAGATCGGCACGATTTCTTCAAATTCAGCAAGCTGAGAATAATTAGCGATCAGTGGCAGAAGGGATTCCTTGGATACCGCATCCGCTTTATTGATCACAAGGATCATCGGCTTCTTCAGTTTCTTAGCTGTAGTCACGATCTTCTTCTCTACGGAAGCCGGCTTATCGAAACGTCCGTCAACCATGAGGACGACCACATCTGCGCCCTTGGCAGAGCGGAAAGATGTGTCCACCATGAACTCGGAAAGTTTAGACTTTGGCGTATGGATACCGGGAGTATCGACGAAGATCACCTGAGCATCTTCTCTGTTATAGATCGCAGATATCGCATTTCTTGTGGTCTGCGGCTTATGGGAAACGATGGCAAGCTTCATGCCTGTAATGGCATTCAGAAGCGTTGACTTACCCACATTCGGACGGCCGATCAAGGCACAATATCCGCAATGAGGCAACATCTCGCCTACCGGATGTTCCTCAGGAGCAAGGATCGAGGACCCCTGTGACTTAGCGTTCTCCGAATCACGGTCACTGTCAGGCACCACCGGAGCAGTATCCCGCGTAAGACCGATGGAAGTCAGGATCTCCTCTTGTCTTGTGAACATTGCTGTCTCGTCTCTTCCGTTCTCATGATCGAATCCCATGAGGTGAAGAAGCGAATGTACGAAAAGAAAGACCATCTCTCTTTCCATGGAATGGCCATATTCCTTCGCCTGTTTTCTGGCACGCTCCGGACAGATGATAACATCACCGATGGGCAGGATCTTCTTACCCTTCTCGTCAAAAGCATAGTCATAGGGCATCAAGTCAGCATCCAACTTTCCGTCTACCATATCCAGTACCGGGAAAGAAAGAACATCCGTTACCTTATCGATGCTCCGATACTCCTGATTCATCTTACGGATTCCTTCTGCACCGACCAGACGGACATCCACACTCACTTCAGCAGATTCGTGGATACGCTTATCGATAAAATCAGAAGAAAGAAGCGTAGCAAGAGCTTTTCCCGCATAATCGGAGAAAAGCTTCTGCTCTTCCTTGGTAAAAGAACGGGTCTTGTTTTCGATCTGTATACTCATTCAGGATATTCCACCCTTTCATGGAAGAAACCGGCATAGACCTGCAGGAATGCGCTGATCATCAATTCCAGATCATGGAACGACAGTCCGGAACGGACAAGCTGGTCTTCTTCGATTTTCTGTTTAATGATCTTACGGAAAAGCACTTCCGCCTCTTGAACTGTATGAATTCCCTTGGAGCGGATGGCCGCTTCGCAGGAGTCCGCGATCATGATAATCGCTGATTCCTTCGTGGAAGGAACCGTACCCTTATAACTGAATTCTTCCTTTGCCGGCGGCGGCAGACCCTGATCTTCCGCTTCTTTCTTGGCTTTCTGATAGAAGTATCCCGGGCAGGTAGTACCGTGATGTTCCAGAATGATGCTCTGGATCGGCATCGGTAAGAAAGCCTTCTTCGCCAGTTTTAATCCGTCAGACGGATGTGATGTGATGATCTCAATACTCTCCTGAACACTGAGTGAATCATGAGGATTCACACCATCAGCCTGGTTCTCGGTGAAATACTGAGGTCTTTCCAGTTTTCCGATATCGTGATAATAGGAACCGACCTTGGCAAGAAGTGCGTTGGCACCGATGGCATCTGCGGCAGAGTCGGCAAGATTGGCAACCATGATACTGTGCTGATAGGTGCCCGGAGCTTCCAGGAAAAGACGCTTCATCAGAGGGTTGCTCTGCTGGGCCAGGTCCAGCAGACGCATCGGAGATGCCGTATTGGAGATCAACTCGAAGATCGGCTGACAACCGATAGCTGCCACCACAGATGAACCGGTACCAATACCGGCCCATAGCATGGAGTTGAAAGTATCCGTCTTCGAAGCCTGGGTCACCAGACTGTATCCGAAAGAAGCAATCACCGCCGAAAGGCAGGTAAAGATGATCAGTACTGCAAAATTGTAACGGTGACTTCTCTGGCCCGCGATTACGGAGCTGATAAAGATGGCAACAATAGAAACAAAGACCAGTTCAGTATTGAATCCGCTCATCGGAAGGATTACGAGAAGTGCCAGCGAACTGAAAATAATACCGCTCTGTATACCAAGATACGTTGCAAAGATGACGCTGGTAAAGACGATCGCCGAGAACAACGGAGACATCTGCGTCAGGTAGATACTGCAGATCACAGGAACAACGAAGGCAATGGTCAAGGAGATCATGGTCTTGGAATCCAGCGTAAATCTGCTTTCATGACGTACCAGATAGAAAGCACCTACGGAAAAGATGATGAAGATATAAACCACAATACCGATCAACAGTTTCAGATCGAAACGAGATCCGGAAAGCAGGTCCAAGTCTTCTAACTGTCTGTAAATATGCGGGGTAATGGTTTCACCGATACTTACGATACGCGTTCCCTTCTGGATCATGGCAGGCTCGCTGATGGCCGCGTTATAAGCGGCTTCTTTTGCTGCCTCGGTCGCTTCCGAATCATATACTGCATTCGGTTTTAAGATGGCATTAAGAACACTTCTGAGAAGTTCTGCGTTCGAAACATAGGACATATTCTTATATGTCTCGGAATCCTTGATCTCAGAGGTGTTGTTGTTGATCTCAATAGGAAGCTGCTGTGCGTCAAGAGACGACATGGAAAGAATATCGGTAATAGAAATCGCATAACCTTGCACGTTAGAGAAATCCACGAAAGAAATATTCGCGAGGGTGTATGCAACAGCAGGAGAAAGTTCGATACCGTAAGACTCATTAATGGCTGTTCTAAGAAGATTGGCCATTTCTTGTTTCGTCTTCAGGACCGTACCGAATTCGTCTACATTATTCTTACGAAGACCCTCACAGTAATTGAAGAACTCCTCCACATTTACCTTGTTCTGCTTGGTAACTTCATCAGAGATCACATAGATCGGGAGAACCTCGGTTCTGGAAACAAGCGCTCTTCTCTCCGTCTCATAAGAATCGATAACGGAACGGGTCGCCGTGATATCGTAATCACTCATAGCACCCTGGGAAACATTGTATTTCTGGGGAAGAGATCCGAAGTATACGATAGTGACCAATAATGCGGCAAGAAGTATCAGCAAAGAGATACGAATCGCTTTGAATAATTTCTGGTTTCGCTTATTGTTCCGCATCCTTCCGGTCACTCCTTTCTCTTGCATTATAAGCCATAATGATCTTTTGGACCAATGGATTTCGAACAATATCACCCTCTTTTAATGCCACCATCTCTATACCGTCAATGCCGGTAAGGACTTTCATGGCATCTTCCAGACCATTACGATATCCGAAGGGCAGGTCGATCTGCGTCGTATCACCACATACGCATACTTTCGAATTCATACCCATACGTGTCAGGAACATCATCATCTGCTCGATGGTCGTATTCTGGGCTTCATCCAGAAGGATAAACGCGTCATCGAGGTTTCGGCCACGCATATATGCCAGCGGAGAAACTTCAATGATCCCTCTCTCCAGATTTCTCTCGAAATTCTCTCTTCCCATCAACTCCAGGAGTGCATCGTAGATCGGACGCATATACGGATCCACCTTCTCCTCGATATCACCCGGAAGATAACCCAGTTTCTCACCGGCTTCTACCGCAGGACGCGTCAGAATGATATGGGAGACAGAACGGTTACGCAGCGCCAGAACAGCCATAGCTACACCCAGGAACGTCTTACCGGAGCCCGCAGGTCCCTTACAGATCACTACATCATTCTTACTGATCGCATCCACATAGACACGCTGACCCAAGGTCTTGGCCCGGATAGTACGTCCCTGTGGAGTCGTAAAAAGGATCGGACTTTGTTCTTCCAGGAATTCCGAAAGACGGTTCTCCTTCTCAAGAAGGCAGAGATACCGGACGGTCGATGCATCCAGCTGTTCTCCCTTACCGATGAAAGTATCGATTGCTTCCAGTACCGATTCGGCACGGGCAATAGGACCGACATCTCCCTTTACGGAGATACCGTTATTGACCGGCACCATCTCACAGGCCAGAAGCTCGGATGCAATCTTCAGCCAGGAGCAGTTATTCTCAGTGATCTCAGCCAGATGTTTTACAGTTATCAGCGTCTCTTCGTACACGTTATTACTCCTCAACAATCATTTCGAAGGATCTCTAGAAGCTTCTTATAGTGGTCGGGTATATCTACGGAAAAAGAAATCACTTCTTCCGTTCTCGGATGAATAAACCGGATCGAAGTACTATGCAGTGCCTGACCGGACAGATTATACTTCTCGCGCTTCGGCGCATATAACGGATCGCCGATACAAGGATGACCGATATAAGTCATATGCGCACGGATCTGATGGGTTCTTCCCGTTTCCAGGCGGCACAGAAGGTCCGTACCCTTACGGAAACGTTCCAATACAGTAAAGTGGGTAATGGAATCCTTTCCGCCCTCACAGACTGTCATCTTTCTTCTGTCATTCAGCGCGCGGCCAATAGGTGCATGGATCGTACCCTTGTCGGAATCCACGATACCATAGACGCAGGCCCTGTACTCACGGACAACTTCATGATCAGCGATCATACGGGCCATAGCCATATGAGTCTCATTATTCTTAACAGCAACCATCAGGCCGGAAGTGTCCATATCAATACGATGAACGATACCCGGGCGGATGACACCGTTGATATCCGAAAGCTGCCCCTGACAATGGTAAAGCAGTGCATTGACAAGCGTGCCGGAATAATGTCCCGGTGCCGGATGCACCACCATACCCTGGGGTTTATTGATGATCAGAAGATCACTGTCTTCGTATACAATATCAAGAGGAATATCTTCCGGCTTGGCATCTGTATCTACCGGTTCCGGGAAATCGATCGATATACTCTCTCCTCCGAAAACCTTGAACGATGCTTTGACAGGTTTTCCATCCACCAGTACTGCACCATCTGCGATCAGCTGGGCTGCACGGGAACGGGACAGATCAGGACAGGCCTTCGGAATATAGGCATCTACACGGCCTTCGAAATTCTCAACAGAAAAAGTCTCAATCATCGCTTTCCTCGTCATTATCCTTCTTAGAATTGAAAGGGATCTCCGGAATAAATCTGTCGCTGAAGATCAACAGAACAGCAAGAACGATACAGGATACCGTAATGCAGATATCAGCCACATTAAATATCGGGAACGTATAGCTTCCGAAATCGAAACGCAGGAAGTCCACAACATAATGCAGACGAATACGATCGATAAGGTTTCCGAGCGTACCGGCCGAAAGAAAGATCAGACACAGGCTCAGACGTGTGCTCTTATACTTGACCAGAACGAAGAACGCAACAAAAAGGATCACCACCAGGGCAATAGCGGAAATGACGGAAAGAATGGTAATACCCCAGTTCTTATTGGCCAGCAGGCTGAACGCGCTGCCACGGTTCTTCACATACATCAAGGAGAAGAAATTACCAATGATCGGCTTTACCTGCGATACCGCCAGACTCTTGGTGATCAGGTTCTTGGTGAACTGATCCACACCGGCAAGCACGATAAACAACTGTACGTAAAGTACATAGTGTACCCATGTGATCTTTTTCTCATCATTCATATAACTGTATCCTTTCAATGCTCAAGCATTTTCCGTTATTGGTATCCAGTTCCGCCAGAATCGCATTGATCATGGCCGGACCTTCCGCCGGCATATACTTCGCCGGCAGTTTATCGCTCATTCTTCTGAGGGAAGCTTCTACCTGCATTCCGATGACTCCATCCCGGCAACCTGTCATGCCGACATCCGTTATATATCCTGTTCCGCAAGGAAGGATACGTTCGTCAGCCGTCTGCACATGCGTATGAGTACCCATGCATAAAGAGACCTTTCCATCGGCAAAATAGCCCATCGCGCATTTCTCACTTGTTGCTTCGGCGTGGATGTCCAGAAGGATATTGGTGGGCTTGTACTGAGTCTTCCATCTCTCGCAATTCTCATTGAAATACTCGAAAGGAGAATTCGGGATCGGCGTCATCGATACCTGACCCAGAAGAGACACCACAAGAAGTCTTCCCTTCTCACCTTTATCGATAAGATACTCGTCGAAACCAGGCCATTTCCCAGAAATATTCGCAGGACGGACTACATTCGGCAGCTCGTCTGCAAAACGCAGATAATCCGGACAGGAGAAAGAATGATTCCCAAGAGTGATACAATCCGCACCGAAAGACAGGATCTCCTTCGCCGAAGTGTAGTTGATCCCCAGGCCGTTGGCCACGTTCTCAGCATTCACGACACATACATCCACTGCCTTTTCGGTAATGTATGCATGCAATCTGTTCTTCAATATCCGTTTGCCCGGATGAGCAACCACGTCACCAACAAAGAGTACGCGCAATCTACTTTCCTCAATTCTAAAAAATCTAATGTGTATTCTACCATAAAATCAGGTAAATACCTTATATAATAGAGAAATTCGTGAAATGCACAAAATGAAAAGGCCGCTTCCCTTACGGGAAACGGCCCATTCATTTCTTTCATCTTCTTACTTTGCCACGTCCGAAGCACGTGTCTCACGGATAATATTCACCTTGATCTGTCCCGGATAATCCAGCTCTTCCTCAATCTTCTTACAGATATCACGAGCTTTCAGGATCATATCGTCATCGGAAACCTTATCAGGGCTTACCATCACGCGGATCTCACGACCTGCCTGGATCGCAAAGGCTTTCTCTACACCATCAAAACTTGTAGCGATTTCTTCGAGCTTCTGGATTCTCTTGACATATGTTTCCATGTTTTCACGACGTGCACCCGGTCTCGCAGCGGAGATCGCATCAGCAGCGGCAACCAAGACAGAAATCTCGGATGTCGGTTCGCAGTCGCCATGGTGGGACATGATGGCATTGATCACCGTATCATTTTCCTTATAACGGCGGGCAATGTCTGCGCCCAGATCAATATGAGAACCTTCCAGTTCGAAGTCAGCAGCCTTTCCGATATCATGTAACAAACCTGCTCTTCGAGCAAGCATTTCATCAAGACCTAATTCCGCCGCCATCATGCTTGCAAGCCAGGCGACTTCAATCGAATGTTGTAAAACATTCTGTCCGTAACTCGTACGATAACGCAGACGACCGAGATACTTGATGATCTCAGGATTCAAGCCGACAATGCCGGTATCGAAGGCCGCTCTCTCGCCTTCCTGCTTGATGGTCTGGTTTACTTCCTTACGGGCTTTGTGCGTCATCTCTTCGATTCTCGCAGGATGGATACGTCCATCCAAAATTAATCTTTCGATCGTTAAACGAGCAATTTCACGCCTAATTGGGTCAAAGCTCGATAGAATAACGGCCTCTGGAGTATCGTCTATGATAATATCCACACCGGTGCTTGTCTCGATCGCACGGATGTTTCTACCCTCACGGCCAATAATACGTCCCTTCATCTCGTCATTCGGCAGGGACACAACCGATACTGTCACCTCGGACACATAATCTGATGCGTAACGCTGGATAGCATTCACGACTATCTCACGGGATTTCTTATCTGCATCAGCCTTTGTTTGTTCTTCCATCTGCTTGAGCATCACAGCCATATCGTGACTGTACTCCTGCTTAGCAGCATCCAAAACCAAGTTTCGAGCATCGCTCACGGACAATCCGGAAACCTTCTCCAACTCAACCACTTTCTGATGTTCCAGTGCCTTGGCTCTTTCCTCCATAGCCGTTACGTCACTGACACGCTGATCCAAAGCCGTCTCTTTCTGTTCCATAGCTTCGATCTTTCTGTTGAGGGATTCTTCCTTCTGATCCAAACGGTTTCTCTCACGGGCGATCTCAGATTTCTTCTCGCGCACATCACGCTCGAGTTCCAACTTCGCGTTGGTGATCTCCTCCTTCGCCTGTAATAGAAGTTCTCTTTTCCTGCTTTCCGCAGCCTTCTGCGACTCACCAATCATCTTTTCAGCATCTTCTTCAGCCTTGGCCATGTCTTCTTCAAGCTTCTTCTGCTTTAATGACATACCCTTGCGATAATATAATACAGAAAACAATACACTGATGAGAGCACCGACTACGAAAGCAATTACGATTAAAAGAATTGCTAACCACAGTTTAATGGTACTCACCTCCAATATTCAATTTTCAAGATTCAAGTTATATGTTCTAAAAATGAACACCATATAATTTTATATATAGAACAGTTGGATTGTCAACTTTTTTGCACTTCAATATACTATATTTTTCATTACATTCTCATAAAGAATGCGGGTCGAAACACTACTTCTTTTTGCCTGTTTTCACAGATTTCTTCGTCGGATCAGACTTAGCGGACCGTTCCTTCTTAACGGATGATTTCCCCGCCTCTTTCTTCTTGACTGTCTTTCCCGGCATTCTTCTCTTCATCGCTGCTTTCGATGCGACCGAATACCCGAAGAAGCCCATTTTCTCGCCGGTCTTGAAGTATTCACCATGTGAAAACGAGATAAGCTTAGCCTTATCCAGACAAAGTTTCCCGTTCTTATCCATAAGTGCCGGATCCGCAGCAATACTGACGATCTCGGCAAGGAACATATCGTGGGATCCAAGCTCGATGATATCTTTCACAACACAACCGAGCGACAATGGAGACTCCTCAATAGCCGGAGCATAACGAAGATTCTCCATCTCCACAGGATGAAGCTTCATCTCTTCAAACTTATCGTACTTATCTCCCCCACGCACACCGCAGAAATCACAGGCTTTCGCCAGTTTCTCGGACACCAGGTTGATCACGAACTCCTGTGTATCACAGATCAACTGGTGGGAATGTCGGGATTTCCGAACGGAGATCGACACCATCGGTGGCTCGGAATTAATGGTTCCTGCCCACGCTACGGTCACGATATTGGGACGGGTCTCGATCTTTCTCGGATCTTTTCCTGCACAGGAGACCATAACTACCGGAACAGGAGCAAGTAATGTGGATGGGGACAAAGATATTCTGGACATAAAACCTCCTGATTCTTATGGTTCAGCAAAGATGTATGCCGAACAACTCGTGGTCAAGCAAATAACTCTTATATTCCAGGCCACCATGGAAACCGACAAGTTTACCGTCTTTACCGACTACGCGATGACACGGAACCAGGATCGGTAACGGATTATCTCTGCAGGCAGAACCTACAGCACGGGTCATATTTCTGGCCGCGATCTTGTCGTTGCCGGTCAGGGCTAACGCAATCTCTTCGTAGCTTCGGGTCACACCGTATGGAATCTCGAGGATCTTCTCCCACACCTTCTTCTGAAAAGCACTGCCGTATGGCGAGAAAGCGTGTACGGTGAAGGTAGTGCGTCTCTTGCCGAAATATTCGGCCAGTTCCTTCATGCACTTTGTAACTTCGTCCGGAAACTTCATATTCCAGATATTCTCGAAATCCGATGCATCGTGAGGTTTCAGCACACCCTTCTCATCCGCGATACCCATATGGATCGCCACATTTCTGTCCAGGGTCTCTTCGATGTATTTCTCGTATGCATAGAAATGCGTAGATTCGATGGTCGTATTATCTCCCCGAACGGCGATCACGCCACGAGGGAAAGGCACAAATCCTACAGAATAATTCGGATATTCGGAGTCCAGCATACTGAAAAGTCCTGCATCCTGATAGGTGTCATCGATACAGACGGCTTCAGAAAGCAGTGCTTCCTGGCGCATCTGGCAGGCCTGAACGATCTGGTCTGTGAAGCTGTCCGTCACAGCAACCATAGTCGAAATGCGGTGAAGGTTCATCGTAAAGAAAGCATATTTCAGCAGAAGATCCATAGAAGCCACGTAATACTCCATACCGGTCTCTTCAGTATAGTCACTGTCACCGAGAAACGGCAGGGTCTTGCTGAAATACATAGAGGCTTCGCCGCTTCGGTTCTTCCCTGAGATATTCTCCAGACCGAGAATGCCGAGGATATAGACGCCGTCCAGCGCTTTCACTTCCGCAATAAAGTATTTCTTCGTGTGGTCGTTGACCACTTTACGGACGAAAGAAGCCACATCATCTGTCACATCATCAAGCACAGAGGATTCTATGATTCGTGCGGTATCCATAACACGGATGGCAGACAAGGCAATATCCAGCATAACGTCTCCTTTCTCTACTCGGGTTCTTCTGTCTTCGGTTCAACGATCAACTGTTCCAGATGGGTCGAAATGTATTGCTGATCCGCCTGATACTTCTCACTGGAAGTGACTGACGGAATAAAGATCGCCTTATCGAAAAGTGCCTGATACTGGGACAGGCAGGAACCGTATTTCTGAGAATTCACGGCATTCTTCCAGACACCGGCGGACTTCACCACCGGAAGGAATCCCTCTGAAGGAGATAATCTTGCTGTAAGAAGCAGCGCATCTTCATCCAGTGCCAGGAAAGTGGCGAAAGACGCGGCTTCAGCAGGATGCGTGCAGGAAGAAGATACGCAAAGCGGATAAAGCGTGATCAGCGGAGCGGAATATTCGTCCTCATTCAGCGACGGCATCTGCATCATGCTGAGGGTATTCGGCATGTAGTTGTCGAAGATCATGATCTCATCAGTGGAACCGACCCAGATTCCGACTTTACGAGAAAGAAGCGGAGTCATGCCCTGGAAAAGCGCATCACTTTCTTCCTTATCCAGACTCTCATAGGCATAACCTGCACTGACAAGACTCTTGATATAGGCAATGGAATCGGTCATGGCTTTCTCTTTACGAGCGGATTCATCCGCACAGGAAAGGTACTGCGAACCATAAAGCGAACACGGAAGGAAGGAGATCAGATTCTGCGCCTGGTACAATGGCAGGATCTTTCTGCCCTCTTCACCTTCATTTATTACCTGCAATTTCGAAAGAAGGTTTTCGAAAGAAGCCTTATCCTGTCGGAAACTCACGGACGAGATCCCGGCCTGGTTTAAGACTTCCATATCACAGTACAGAAGGTTTACGGAAGCCTGACAGGGTATGCCATAGTAGTTGCTTCCTTGATAGAAAGGCGTCAGTAAAGCAGGATCGATATTCTCTGTCGAATACAGGGGATCCGCCGCCAGATATTCTGTCAAGGAATGAACAAGGCCTGACCCGGAAACAGTATCAAAACTGTCTGTCAGAAAAACATCCGGCATCGTTCCTTCGGCACGCCACTTCATCAGGTTATCGGCATTACAGCCTGTACGGGATGTTATGAGTGTATTCACAATAAACGGAAGATCCACGCCGTCCAGATAATCCAGGGAGATATTCTCACCTGTCGTACCTTCGGGAAGTTTTCCCTGACTCTTTAAAACATACAGTTTAGCCAGATAATTACAGGATTCCTGGGACAGCGGAGAGGCCACGGTAATGGTAAAAGTACTTTCTTCTTTCTCAACTGAGGATGTCTGCGTCTCTTCGGATTCCGTTGTCGACTCGGAGATCTCCGGGAAAACATTATTCGTCTTTCTGCATCCGCAAGTGAAAAGAATGGAGATCATCATGAAGATGGCGGAAAAAGTGCGGACATGCCGACGGAATCGCTGATTTTGAAACGATGGATGCATACGCTCTTCTTTCCTTTCCTAATCTCCACAAATATTATACAAATAATTGCGAAAATAAACCATCAAAGAGCAGAAAGGCAAGAAAAAAACTGTTATACCGAAACGAAGTGTTCCGAATACAACAGTTTTCTGGAGCCAATGGTGGGAATCGAACCCACGACCTATTCATTACGAGTGAATTGCTCTACCCCTGAGCCACATTGGCATTGCAATCTAAAGCACATAAAATATACCGATTTATTCATAATATGTCAAGCGAATTAAATTGACGATTCAGTAAAATCATGGTAATTTACTGGGAGAATCGTCATCTGACATGAAGTATTACTAAGTGAAAGATCGGACACCCATAAATCTTTTCTGGTGTTGCCACGTCTTTCTACGCAGAGTGTGGCATTTTTACTGCCCGCAATGCAGAAAGGACCGAACATGGAAAAACGAGTTGCATTGATCAGTATTATCGTCGAATCTCCGGAATCAGTCGATAAACTCAACGCCCTTCTACATGAATACGGACAGTATATCATCGGAAGAATGGGCATTCCCTATCGTGAAAAGAATATCAACATCATCAGCATCGCCATCGATGCTCCTCAAGATGCCATCAATACTCTTTCCGGCAAGATCGGACGTCTTTCGGGGATCACTTCCAAAACCGCCTATTCTAATGTGGTAAGTCAAGATGATCAAGAATAAGAACGGTTCCTGGAAAGCAAGATATGTCGTTATCTTAGTCCTGTTACCGATCCTTGCCTGTCTTCTGTCTCTGGTTTGCGGAAGATACCTGGTTTCGGTACCAGATGTATTTCGTGCGCTTCTTTCCAAGTTCAGCGACGGCTTCGAAGTGACTCCGCTGGTGTCCATTACTGTATGGAATGTCAGACTCCCTCGTATCCTTCTGGGTCTTCTGGTGGGTTCGGCACTGTCCTGCGCGGGTCTAATTTTCCAGAGTCTTTTCCAGAATCCTCTGGCTACACCGGACACACTGGGAGTTGCCGGCGGCAGCAGTTTCGGTGCCGTTCTATCCATTCTTCTCGGCATCTCTCTTATCCCGATGCAGCTGATCTCTTTCGGATTCGGCTGTGTTGCCGTATTCCTGACAGCCATGGCCGCGAAGGGCAAGGATCGCAGCATGAATACCATTGTTTTGTCCGGTATCATGATGGGTTCTCTTTTCTCAGCACTGGTATCCCTAGTTAAATTCACTGCAGACCAGGAACAACAGCTTCCCTCTATCACATACTGGCTCATGGGAAGTCTTCAGTCTGCTACCTATACTTCCTTAGCCATCGGACTTGTCCCCATCGCACTCTCGGTGCTGGTTCTTTTCCTGCTAAGATGGAGATTAAATCTTCTTCTGCTGTCCTCGGAGGAATCTATGACATCCGGGGTTAACATCAGAAGACTGCGTATCATTGCCATCATCTGCGCTACCGCCGCTACCGCTTCCTCGATCTCGATGTGCGGGCAGGTCGGCTGGGTCGGTCTGATCGTGCCGCATATGTGCCGTATGATGTTTGGGAACGACCACCGTTTCCTGATTCCCGCCTCCTTATCCCTGGGTGGAACGTTTCTGGTACTTGTGGATACTCTGGCCCGGTCGGCAACGGCTTCCGAGATTCCGATCTCGATCCTCACGGCCATCATCGGTGCCCCCTTCTTTCTTTTCCTTATGCGTAAGAAAGGAGGCTGGAGTCTGTGAAACTGGAAATCACTCATGCGTCCTTTTCCTATCCGAAAAGAGAACCGTTGTTTAAAGATGTAAGTTTTACCTTGCAAAGCGGCGATATCATCAGTGTACTGGGACCCAATGGCGCAGGCAAAACCACTTTACTTCGCGCGCTGATGGGCATTCTTTCCTGGACAGAAGGAGCCTCAAAGCTAGACGATGAAGACATCTCCTCGATGACGCCCTCCCGTCTGTGGTCGAAGATCTCCTACGTCCCGCAGGCCCATGGCATATCCGGAAGTTACACGGTCTTGGAATCCGTATTGTTCGGTATGACAAGTAAGATCGGCGTATTCTCTACGCCAAAGAAGAAAGACATCGATAAGGCAGTCTCTATCCTTGAGAAACTGCAGCTTGCGCATCTCAAGGACAGAAAATGTAACGAGATCAGTGGAGGCGAACTGCAGATGACTCTCATTGCCCGCGCGCTGGCAAGTGATCCCGGTATTATCATTCTGGATGAACCGGAATCCAATCTGGATTTAAAAAACCAGATCATCGTGCTGGATACCTTGAGCCAGCTGGCCTCGGAAGGTGTGGGTGTATTGTTTAACACTCACTTCCCGGAGCACGCATTGAGACGTTCGAACAAAGCATTACTGCTGAACCATGGACAAGTTCTTTTCGGGCCGGTCAAAGAGATCATTACCGAACAGAATATACAAAGTGCATTCGGTGTCAAAGCGGTCATCGGCAGTATCGAGACGGAGAATAATCAGATCGACAATATCATTCCGGTGGCTCTGGTCTCGGGCGATGCGTTGACGGAAACTGAAGTTTCAGGCGATGTGGACACGCTGGCGTCGATCACCATCATCTGCGAAGAATTCGAGGAATCCGGGAAGATCAATTCCCTGCTTCATGAATATAATGACATCTTATTTGGTCGTATGGGTATGCCCCATCGCTCCAGGAATGTCTATATGATCACTGTAAATCTGGATGGTCCGAAGTCGCGGATCGAGGAACTGGCCCACGCCTTATCGTTACTTCCGGATGTCAGTTGCAAAGTAACATATGCCAAAGAAAAGGAGACAAAACTATGATCAAGATCGCTGTTTACGGAAAGGGTGGTATCGGTAAATCCACCACGGTTTCCAATCTCGCCGCAGCATTCGCGGACAAAGGACTTAAGGTCATGCAGATCGGATGTGACCCGAAGGCAGATTCCACGTCTTCCCTTCATGGTCAGGATAAGATCGAGACGGTGCTGGAGCTGATCCGCAAATATGGCAAAGCTCTGGAGCTCGACCAGATGGTAAAAATCGGTTATAAGGGCATCGTCTGCGTGGAAGCCGGCGGACCGACTCCGGGTCTGGGCTGTGCAGGACGCGGAATCATTGCTGCGCTGGACAAGTTGAAAGAGAAAGGTGCCTATGAGACATACCAGCCCGACGTCGTCCTCTACGATGTTCTGGGTGACGTTGTATGCGGCGGTTTCTCTATGCCAATGCGTGGCGGATATGCCGATAAGGTTTTCATCATTACTTCCGGCGAGAACATGGCGATCCATGCTGCCGCCAATATAGCTGTTGCGCTGGAGAATTTCCAGGGCCGCGGTTATGCTTCTCTCGGCGGAATCATCTTGAACCGCAGAGATGTAAAGGATGAGGATAAGAAAGTCTCAGAACTGGCAGACGATATTCATAGCAAAATCATCGGAACGTTGTCCCGAAGCACGACCGTCACGGATGCCGAGGATCTCGGCAAGACCGTGATCGAGGCTTATCCGGACAGTGAAATGGCTTCTGAATACAGAAAACTGGCCGAGGATGTACTGGCCGCATGTGAGGAATAAGATATGTTACGTAAAGTGAATGGACAAGATGTAGCCATCGAACCCATACCGATCAAGGAAATCTCCTTTCCAAGTCCTTTTGCAGCAGGACTGGAGTTCTCTTCTCCTGCCCGTGGCACCTGGAACATCGCTCATCAGGGCATGCTGATCCCGGAGGCCCACGAGATCTTCGTGTGTGCCGCAAGTTGCCTGCGTGGTGTTGTGTTAACGGCCTATGAGATGAAGGCGCAGGACCGTTTCTCGACGGTCGCCGTAGAAGAAAGCAATCTCATCGAGGGCAATATGGAAGACCTGATCATCGAGGGTGTCAGTCATATCATCGATACGCTTCCAGAGAAACCGCCGTGTGTGCTGGTTTATACGAGTTGTGTACATCATTTCTGCGGATGTGACCTGGAGATGGTATATAGAGAGCTGTCTTCCCGCTATCCTGATATCGATTTTACCGATTGCTACATGAATCCTATCATGCGTAAGAGCGGCAGAACTCCGGACCAGATCATGCGCAGCCGCTTCTATAGTCTGCTTAAACCCGCAACGATCCAGAAGGGTTCAGTTGCTTTTATCGGGAATGACTTTTCTATGGAAAAAGAAAGCACACTGTATAAAGCTTTGAACCAGGCGGGTATCCGGATCTTCGAGCTGACGGAATGCAAGACTTATGCGGAATACCAGGAAATGGCGCAGGCCGAATACTACATCGTAGATTACCCTTCTGCCAAAGTCGGCGGAGAGGATCTGTCGGAGCGTCTTGGAGGTACGCTTCTGTATCTTCCTTTCACCTTCACCTATTCCGAGATCCGTAAAAATGTTGAACTTCTCGCGAAGAAGCTCCCTATCGCGTTTCCGGACTTCGAGGCCGAGGAAGCAGCATGTGAAGCGGCGCTTAAACATGCGAAGGAACTGATCAAGGATACGCCGATTGCGATCGATTATACCGCTTTCACCCGTCCCCTGGGACTGGCCCGGCTTCTTCTGGAGCATGGATTCAATGTCAAACGTGTCTATGCGGATGCGTTTATCGGCGAAGAGAAAGAAGATTATGAAGCCCTGTGCAAGACCCATCCGGATCTGGAGATCTGGCCAACTCTTTCTGCGCAGATGCGGTTTGCTGCCGATCATCAGCGTTCCGACTATCTCTGCATCGGTCAGAAAGCCGCCCATTTTAACGGTGCGCCGCACTTTGTTGATCTGGTGGAGAATGCCGGATTCTATGGATACCAGGCCATCCTGGATCTTTGTTCCCTGATGGAGGATGCCTTCCTCCACGAGAAAGATATCCGTACTTTGATCTCGCGCAAAGCCTGGAGGTGTGAAAGCTGCATATGAAACAGACAAGCCGTATTCTATCTACCTATAGCGCAGACGCTTTCGGCGTTGCTTCTTCCCTCTTCGAGCTGGGAGGCATGGTCATTATCCACGATGCGTCAGGATGCAATTCAACCTACACTACACACGATGAACCGCGCTGGTACGACATGGACAGTATGCTTTTCGTATCTGCCATATCGGAGATGGAAGCTATACTTGGAGACGATAATAAACTCATTTCAGATATCGTAACCGAAGCGAAGAGGTTTCACCCTCGTTTCATTGCCATTGCCGGTACACCTATCCCCGCTATGACGGGATTTGACGGCGAAAGCGTGGCCATGCAGATCGAAAACGAGACCGGCATCCCGACATTCGGATTTAACACTACCGGCATGAACACCTATGTCTCCGGCGCATCTCGCGCATTTCTTGCTATCGCGCAGCGTTTCTGCCGCGACGAAGCAACGCCGAAAAGAAACCATGTTCTGAATATTCTGGGTGTCACCCCACTGGACTTCTCCACCAACGGACAAGTGGAATCCATGTGCAAGTTCTTCTCCGATAACGGATGGACTGTAAACAGTACCTTGGCCATGAATACGTCATGGGATGCGATCACAGAACTGGGCTCGGCTGATATCAATCTCGTGGTATCCTCCACCGGACTTGCTGTTGCCGAATACCTGAAAGAGAAATACGGCACGCCGTTCCTGGCAGGTGTTCCCTTTGGTCAGGTCTTCTCCCGCAAGCTTCTTGACGCTATGGAAAAACTCTATGCTTCAGGATCGAATGAACCTTTACTGACTACAACGTCTGATGAGTGTTCTCGAGATTTCATCATCGGCGAAGAGATCAGTTCTCTGAGTCTTGCCACTGCTTTATTCCTGGAGACCGGACGGTCATTTACTGTCCTGTGCCCGACCAATGACGGCACGTTTCTCCGCACGTATGACCGCTATACTCCCTACGAAGAGGACATTGAAGCTTCTCTTCAGGGCGCCGGAACGGTCATCGCTGACCCCATATACCGGAACATCCTGACAGATAAGGCTGATTTTGTGGACTGGCCACATGAAGCCTACTCCGGAAGGATCTTTCGAAAAAATATGCTTAACTTGATCGGCGATATCAAAGATATTTCCGAAAAACTAAACAAAGAAGGTAAAAACACATGAAACTCAAAAGAAGTATTTCCCTGATCCTTGCGATGATGACTCTTCTTCTGTGCCTGGTACCTGCAGGATGCAAGAAGAGCGAAAAGAAGGCCGATGAGAACGGCACACACATCGTTACGGATCACAACGGCAACCAGGTAGAAGTCAAGAACAAGATCGACCGTATCGTAGTATGTGACATCTTCCCGCTTCCTTCTGTCCTGACAATCTTCTTCGATTCTGCCGAAAAGATAGTCGGCATGAACCAGGCCAGCATGATCGCCGCCAAGAACGGTCTTCTCGGTCAGCTGTATCCGGAATTCCTGAATGCATCCACGTCCTTCATGGATGGTTCCAATGTCAATATCGAGGAACTGGCCAAGCTTCAACCGGACGTTGTTTTCTACAGCGCAACCAATAAATCCCTCGGTGAACTGCTTACCAGCCGCGGATTTGCTGCCATCGGTGTTTCCGTTAACAAGTGGCAGTACAATGCCATCGAGACTTTGAATAACTGGTTTTCTCTGCTGGGTGAGATTTTCCAGATGAACGACAAGGCCGAGAAAGTTGCCAAGCGTTCCAATGAGATCTATAAACTTGTATCTGACCGTGTTTCCCAGATCGCTCCTGACCAGAAACAGCGCGCATTCTTCCTGTTCCAGATCGACGATACAACTATTACCACATCCGGAAAGCAATTCTTCGGTCAGTGGTGGGCAGACGCTATCGGTGCCGTCAATGTGGGTGAAGAACTGACACAGGACAACTCCGTAGCAGTGAATATCGAACAGGTATATACATGGAATCCGACCCTGATCTTCATCACAAACTTTAATCAGGCATATCCGAAGGATCTTTACGAAAACAGTATCAGTAACTATGACTGGAGTGAAATCGAAGCCGTAAAGAACAAGAATGTATATAAGATGCCTCTTGGAATGTACAGAAGCTATACTCCGGGAGCCGATACACCGATCACGCTTTTATTCCTGGCCAAATGTGCCTATCCGGACCTTTTCTCTGATATTGATATCACAGCTGAAGCCAAGAAATACTATAAAGAACTGTTCCAGATCGATTTAACCGATGAACAAATAAACGGCATCTTCAATCCGGATGCCGCCTCTGGTAATGTTTCGATCTGATCTTGCAGGAAATCAGTGGTTGTTTTTATTTCTGAAATAATCGCGCCAGGAAAGGATCGCCAGTATCAGAAAGATCAAAGTGGCAATGCCGAAAAGTATGCATATCCCGTAGGCAACGTTACGATCGATGACATCACCCGTCTTGATCAGTGTTGATAATAGAAACATGATACATACCCCCTGACAATAGAATGAAAGCGGCTCAAACCGCTTACAAAGTCAGTATACCACGCATTTCAGTCAGGAGATTTTAACAAACTGTAAAACTGCCTGCAGCGGCAGCCATAAAAAGAAAGCAGCCCCGAAGCGGATCCGCCTCGGGGCTGTTTTAATGGTGCACTTAACTGGATTCGAACCAGCGGCCTTCCGCTTAGGAGGCGGACGCTCTATCCTGCTGAGCTATAAGCGCGTGAATAAGAGAGAACCTCTCTTATTTCAATCTTTCCATGGTTTTCTTCGTACTCGCGAAGATCTTCTCTTTATCAAGGGTCGTAAGTTCATGCTTATAAAGTACAAACTTTCCGTTGATCATCACAGATTCTACACACTTCGGTCCACAAGAATAGACGAGAGCAGAGATCGGATTACCTAACGGCCACATCTGCGGACAGTCATAATCGATGATCTGAATATCCGCTTTCATGCCTGTTTCTATAATACCACAATCTGAGAAACCGCATGCCAGATAGCCGTTTCGTGTCGCCATATGGAACACACGGGAAGCCGGAAGAACAGTCGGATCCAGAGTTGAACCTTTCGCCATGAAAGCGGCAAGACGCATCTCCATAAACATATCCTGGTTGTTATTGCTGGCCGCTCCATCGGTTCCCAGGCAAAGACGCATATTCATCTTCTCCATAGCCTGAGTATCGGCAAAACCCGATGCCAGTTTCATATTGCTGGAAGGATTATGTGCGATCCATACACCTTTTTCCGAGAGGATGGCACGATCAGCATCACTGAGATGAACACAGTGAGCCGCTACAGTCGTATCGGAAAGAAGATTAGCAGAATTCAGTTTCTCCACAGGAGAGCATCCATACTGATCCATACAATTCTTAAGTTCCGTGAGAGTCTCAGAAATATGCACACTTACCGGAAGATCATAGGCTTTCGCCAGTTCTGCGAGAGACGGATAAAGATGCTCCGGATAAAGATAGACGGAGTGTACCAGAAGACTTCTGGTGATAAGATCTGAATTCAGATCGCGGCAGAAAGCATTGAAATCTTCCACATCTTTCGCATCCGTGGACCACTTCCCGTCTACACACTTCTTACCCATAATGGTCTGTTGCACACGGAAACCGGCTTCAACCGAAGCCTTCGTTGTGATCTTGGCTCCGTCATACATATTAGCCGCACAAGCGGTACCGCTTTCGATCATTTCCGCAATGGAAAGAAGATGACCAAATCGGAAATCTTCTTCGATCATCTTATCCTCTCTGGGAATGATCTCTCCGAAAAGCCAGTCATTCAGAGCAAAGTCATCCGCGATATTCCGGAAGATTGACATAGGCATATGTGCATGAGCATTGGCGAAAGTCGGACAAAGGATCTTATTCTTTCCTTCGTAAACATCATTCTGTTCATCCGATATTTCAGATGCAACCTTAGAAGCGTCTTCCGATGATGTACCTACGTAACAGATCTTATCCTCTGAAACGACGCAATAGCCATGTTCAAGGACACTTACATTACCATCATCATTGGAAGTGATAATGGTAAAATCAGAAAACAATACGGCTTTATTCATACTTTACTCCAAATCCCAGGAATGGATATAGCGATCCTGCTCCGGTGTAAGCTTATCGATCTTATAGCCCTTAGACTTCAGAAGGAACTCACCTACACGATTATCAATCATCTCCGGAGTATCATATACGTGTTTAGCAAGGCTGCTGCCATGTTCCGCTATATACCGTGCACTCTGAGCTTGCAGGGCAAAACTCATATCCATGATCTCAACCGGATGTCCGTCACCGGAAGCCAGATTAACAAGACGGCCTTCTGCCAAGATACAGATCGTTCTACCGTCATTTAATACATATCCGTCAATATTCTTACGGAGTTCTTTCTTCTCTTTTGCCATCTCGCCAAGCTGGACAAGATTGATCTCCACGTCGAAATGACCGGCATTACAGCAGATCGCGCCATCCTTCATTTTCTCGAAGTGCTGACGTGTGATTACATCCTTACAGCCTGTTACCGTAACGAAAACATCACCAAGAGGTGCTGCCTCGTCCATGGTCATGACCTCGTAGCCTTCCATAATGGCTTCACAAGCCTTGACAGGATCGATCTCAGTAACGATAACACGGGCTCCCATACCCTTGGCACGAAGAGCAACACCCTTACCGCACATTCCAAAGCCTGCTACAACGACCTGTTTACCGGCAACTACCAGATTAGTCGTCGCCATGATCGCCGTCCACACGGATTGACCTGTACCAAAACGGTTATCGAAAAGATGCTTACAGCGAGCATCGTTAACAGCAATGACAGGATAAGCCAGACGACCCTCTTCTTCAAGGATCTTCAGTCTGTGAACACCGGTAGTCGTCTCTTCACATGCACCCAGCATCTTCGGAACGAGATGACTATGAGTAGAATGCAGAAGCATTGCCAGATCACCGCCATCATCGATGACAATATCCGGACCAAAAGCCAGTGTCATTTCCAGATGACGACGATACATATCCGGATCTGCGCCATGTATACAATATACCTTCATGCCACGCTCGACTAAAGCAGCGGCCACATCATCCTGTGTAGAAAGCGGATTACATCCGGTAAGAGCAACATCTGCCCCACCTTCACGGAGAACAAGTGCGAGATTGGCGGTCTTGGCTTCCACATGTACGCTGACAGCAATCTTCAGGCCCTTGAAAGGAAGTGTCTCTTTTAATTCCTTCTCAATGATTCGAAGAACAGGCATATTCCTGTATGCCCAATCGATCTTGTGGTGTCCTTCAGGCGCCAGTGCAATATCTTTGATCTCATACGGTGGGAGTTCACTCATTATTTTGTCCTCCTTAAATACTGGAAAAGAACTTTTCCATCAATGCAATGCTGTTCTTCGATGATGCATTGGCATTCTGCATCACCTCTTCATGTGACAAAGGCTGACCGGAAATGCCGGCAGCATAATTGGTAATACAAGAAACAGCCAAAACTCTCATAGAAGAATGGCTTGCTGCGATCGCTTCAGCAACTGTAGACATACCTACGGCATCCGCACCCAAAGTACGAAGAGCACGGATTTCTGCCGGTGTCTCATATTGCGGACCACGGGTATATGCGTATACTCCCTGATGTAACGGGATTCCTAATTCTTTGGCACAAGACTGGATAGTCTCCATCATTTTCGGGTCGTATACATGAGTCTGATCCGGGAAACGGACACCAAATTCATCCAGATTGGGACCACGCAGGGGCGAATCACAGAACAGCGAAATATGGTCTGTAATCACCATCAGTTCGCTTGGTTTCATAGAAGTATTGATACCGCCTGCTGCATTGGTCATAACCAGGTTCTTCACACCCAGTTTGGCCATTACACGCACATAGAATGTCGCATCCTGAGTGGAATAGCCCTCATAGTAATGGAAACGGCCCTTCATGATAAACGTTTTCTTGCCGGACAATACTGCAACCAGAAGGAGTCCTTCATGTCCGACAACTGTAGTCTTAGGAAAATGCGGAATCTGGGCATAAGGAATCGATTCAAGCACTTCTGCCCGGTCCGTCAAAGGACCAAGTCCGGATCCAAGAACCAGACATGTATCCGGAATCTCCGATACGATGCCGGTAATATATTCCGCAGCCTCTTTAATCTTCGAAGAATAGTCCAGATCAGTCATTTACATCCTTTCCACAGCAGTTCTTGTACTTCTTACCGCTTCCGCACGGACACGGATCATTGCGGCCTACCTTCTTAGAATCTCTCTTGGCCGGTTCACGGTTCTCCGTGGTTCCTGCCTGCTGATGAGCCTTCGCATCTTCACCGGACTGGGCACGCTGAGCAACTGCATCAAGCTGTGCAGAACCATGTCCTTCCTGAAGCTTACGAACAGTAGACTTACGCTCGATTCTCTGACCGGATTCAATATTCGCCTTCATGATCAGACGTACAGTATCGTTCTGGATGAGCATATTCATCTCATCAAACATGTCAGAACCTTCCAGTCTGTACTCTACTACCGGATCCTTCTGACCAACACTTCTCATACCGATAGCATTACGGAGCTGATCCATAGCATCGATGTGATCCATCCACTTCTGGTCAACATTGAAAAGAAGGATCTGGCGCTCAGCTTCACGGAAGATCTCCTGGGTAAGAGTCTCATCTCTTTCTTCCAGTTTCTCCAGAGCCTGCTCAACCAGTTTCTCCGAAATCTCTTCAGCATCCGCTGCTTTCTTATCATTGATTGAATTCTGCAGATCCTTGAGGACATCCAAATCACCAAAAACATCCGCGATCGTGGCCTTCAAGCCCTTGCATTCTTCAACATTGATCTCACCGTCCAGAGCGACACGTTCTACCGTTCTCTCTGCTACGGTGGTTGTCATCTTCCTAATAGTATCGTGAATATCTACACCATCGAGAACCTTACGGCGCTGTTCGTAGATAAGATTACGCTGAACATTCATAACATCGTCATATTCAAGTACGTGACGACGAGTACTGAAGTTCATACCCTCAACCTTCTTCTGCGCACTTTCAATCTGCTTGGAAAGAATACCGGACTGGATCTCTACAGTCTCGTCAACACCCAGTTTCTCAAAAGCAGAATTTGCTCTGTCACCGCCGAAGAGTCGCATAAGATCGTCATCCAAAGCAAGGAAGAACTTCGTACGTCCCGGGTCACCCTGACGACCGGCACGACCACGGAGCTGGTTATCAATACGACGAGATTCGTGACGTTCTGTACCGATGATGAACAGACCGCCGGCCTCTCTAACCTTCTCAGTCTCATCCTTGATCTTCTCTTTGAATTCCTTATTCAGTGTTGAGAAACGCTGACGAGCTTCGAGAATGACCTCATCATCTGTCTCATTGTATGCGGTAGATGCATCGATCAATTCTTCTGTATAGCCTAATTTACGCATTTCCTGCTTTGCCATAAACTCCGGGTTACCACCCAGCAGAATATCCGTACCACGACCAGCCATGTTGGTTGCGATAGTTACGGCTCCGTAACGACCAGCCTGAGCTACGATCTCTGCCTCTCGGAGATGGTTCTTAGCGTTCAAGACATCATGCTTGATGCCTGCACGACTGAAGATCTTGGACAGGAACTCAGACTTGCTGACTTCTACAGTACCGACCAGTACCGGCTGACCTTTCTCATGTGCTTCTTTTACCTGACGGAGAACCGCAGCGTATTTACCGCTCTGGTTCTTGTAAACTGCATCATGCTCGTCCACACGGGCAATCGGGCGGTTTGTCGGGATCTGGATAACATCGAGACTATAGATCTGACGGAACTCAGACTCTTCTGTATAAGCTGTACCGGTCATACCGGACAGTTTATCGTACATACGGAAATAGTTCTGGAAAGTAATGGTAGCCAGTGTCTTCGACTCTCTTTCTACCTTAACACCTTCCTTTGCTTCAATAGCCTGGTGCAGACCATCACTGAAACGACGACCATACATAAGACGACCGGTAAAGTCATCTACGATGATTACTTCGCCATTCGTAACAACGTACTTCTGGTCACGCTCCATAGTACCATTTGCCTTCAGAGCATTATTAATATAGTGCTGAAGATCGAAGTTAGCCGGATCAGAAAGGTTCTCAACACCGAAGTGCTTCTCAGCCTTGCTGATACCATTAGCTGTAAGTACCGCAGTCTTGGCCTTCTCATCAACTACATAGTCACAGTCACCGCTGACATCATCGATATCAACCTTCTCGTCTGTCTCAACAACAACAAACTTCTTCAATGTCTTTACGAAACGGTCTGCCTTCACATACATGTCCGAAGACTCACCGCCCATACCGGAAATAATAAGAGGTGTACGGGCTTCATCGATCAGGATACTATCGACCTCGTCGACGATGGCGTAAGCAAGTTCACGCTGTACCATCTTCTCCTTACGATCGACCATGTTATCACGGAGATAATCGAATCCGAACTCGTTATTCGTACCGTATGTAATGTCGGAATTGTATGCCTTACGTCTCTCGTCATTATCCAGATCGTGAACAATCAGACCAACCGTAAGTCCGAGATACTTATAAACCTTACCCATCCACTCACTGTCTCGGCGAGCCAGGTAATCGTTGACGGTTACAACGTGAACGCCTCTTCCTGTGAGGGCATTCAGATATACAGGAAGGGTAGCAACCAAGGTCTTACCTTCACCTGTCTTCATCTCGGCAATACGGCCCTGATGAAGAATGATACCACCGATCAGCTGAACTTTATAAGGACGCATTCCCAAAACTCGCCAGGAAGCTTCTCGAATCGTAGCGAACGCTTCCGGAAGGATATCGTCTGTGGTCTCGCCATCCTGAAGACGTTTCTTCAGAACATCAGTCATACCACGGAGTTCTTTTTCTGACATATTGGAGAACTTATCGGACAGTCCCTCGATCTTCTCCACGATCGGCATGATATGCTTGATCTCATGATCACTGTGTGTACCAAACAACTTGGTAATAATACTCATTTTTGCTCTTTCCCTTCTTTATTCCCATTCTCCTCGTCACCGGACTTCAGGTCCATACGACTCAATACTGTCTTGTAGCCGTCCGCTCCATAATCCAGGCAACGCTTTACGCGACTGATCGTCGCTGTGCTGACACCGGTCTCATCAAAGATTTCCGTGTAAGTATGTCCCTTAGCAAGAAGGATTGCAACTTGGAAACGCTGGGCAAGTGACTTGATCTCTGCTATCGTGCAAAGGTCCTCAAACAGCGAATAACACTCCTCACGAGTCTTAAGAGTAAGAATCGCGTCACAAAGATCATCCAAATGTTTATCTTTCAGTTTATCGTTCACTGTGACCTCACTCAATAAAATCCGTCAAAGCATCCAGCATCCGTCCGAAGAAGCCTCCGAAAACCAGTATCAGGCAGATCGTCACCAAAAGTATCAATACAATGCCGATCAATACACGCTTTGTAACCAGTTCACGTCTACGCTTGAACAACATCTCGCCAATAGACAGTTCTCTTTCATTGAACCTCTTACTCTGGCGTGAGCTGCCGACTTCACGAACGTGCTCGCTTCCTTGTTTCAACTCTTTTCCTCCAAGTAAACACAATTACTCAAATTATCAGCATTAATACTATACAGCAAGGTTGAAAATGTGACAACATCTTTTTCGTATTATTTATATATAATATATAAAGGGTTTTGTGTCAAAGCCCCACGATTTGAACACCTTTACGATTCGATCTCCTCCTTCGGAATGTACCTATGTGATTCTCCATATTCTTCAATAATCATCGTTACGCCCTGTTCCTTCGCATAAGCCGCCCAGGAAAGCAGTTTTTCCTTGCATGTCGGGTCTCCATTCCTAGGCAGAATGATCAGTAGCTTTTTAGAATGAATGTCTTTTCCATCGACCACAGTATTTCCCCATTTTGCCCCGGAAAATCCTGCGAGATCTTCAATATACTCTTTGACAACTGAGTCCAGTTTGGAAAGATTCTGATAATACGGTGATGTTGTATCGATGCTCTTGATCGACATCGCCTCATGATCCTTAAATCGACTGATAACCGGGAAATTGAATGGAAGATTTCCTCCATACTTCTCTCGGAAAAGTGTTCCTCGTGTGAAATTATCTTTCTCCCATACATCATCGGCAGCATCATCCTCATCCGTTTTCCCTTCATTCTTCGGCAGACTGTCAGCATAAAGCGTAATTGAAGAACAATACTTTCTTGACCAGGAATACTCCCCTGCTGCCAGATCGTAGTATACTTTGACGAATACACATTTATGTTCGCCGTCATAATCCAGGTATACAGACATATTTGACAGGATTCCTTCAAATACGTGGGATCCTTCCGAAAGTTTCCTGTATTCCACGAGAATACGGTCTCTGACATATCGTCCGAAAGCCATCGTGCCCAGAACATCGCTAAGATCCACACCGGTCGCGCCACTTATTCCACCAATGACACCCATAACTGAATCCACTGCATCCAGATCCATGTCCGGAAGATCTCCTACACCTAAAGCCGCAGTAACATCTTCAACACAGCCAAACCCTTGTGAAACAAACGGAATTGCCACATTGATCTCCTGGATCACATTTTCTGTTGCTCTTTGAACAAACAGTTCCACATTTACGGCCGTCATAGAAGCCAGCATGGACGCAATCAGAATCAATACCACCGGCATGGTTATCGCCGCTTCAAGTAACGCTGACCCTTTGGAGGAACACTTCTTCTTAATGATTCTCATAGAGTTCATAGCTCCTTTCCACGGCAAACCCATTACCATTCAGGGCTCCAACGCCCCGCACTCCTGTATACATCGGTAATACTGCGTCTCGTTCAATAACGGTTCGCATTCTGGAAACAAGTTTATCTTCCGGAACAAGCAAGAGAGCGAAACGAAAATAATCTCTGTATTTCGACTCGGCGAATTCTCCCATCGTTTCTTGAAAAGTATCATTATAGAAAAGCGGCACGCTTTTCCCCTTCACTAGTTTGCGCATATCTGAGAATGCTCGAATATAAGCCATGACAAATAGTATGAAGTACTGTACGGTCGAAGGATCCAGTATGATGGTACCCACTGAAAGGATCGCCACCATGACCACGATCACCTCAGCAATACCATACGCTTTATTTCTTTTAGCTTTATCCATAGCAAAAGCACCCATATTCAGCATAAGTCTGGTTCCCAGAATAAAGTTCTTCGCCATAGTTGTATTGATCCACTCGTGATCCGATCCCACCAATAGATATTCAAGATCCGCTTTATTGCTGCCATGCATGGCGGCAAAGGGAATCCCGATCATATTGCTTTCGATTTCATATCCCTCATCTGATTCATAGGCAGCAACTGCTGAGTCGAACTGATCTGCCGCGTACTCGTTAATAATCAGACGGTCTGCCCAGCCTGGAAGATCGGCATCCATATATGAATCGAAGAAATCAGTAAGTGAAGTCAAAGATGACGGATCAAACATAGAGATCGAGACAGATGAGTCACCCATCTCCAATACAGCGCTGCTTTTCTCCTCCCATGCTTCTCTGGCGCCATCAAGGAAATCATTCACATCATCGATCTTCTTATCAAGATTGACGATGCTTGCGTAACTCTTCACTTTTTCCAGAACAGCTTTTGTCACTTGCTTATTCTTGAGAAAGGTCTGGAAAGTCGGCAGCCATTTCGAAATACCGCTACCGGAAGCATTCCCGTTATCAGCTATCTGACTGATTGAAACACCCAAACGCTCAAGTAAAGCATCTCCCGCATACGCAACACCTCGCAAACGCATATATTCAGATATGCTACAACGAAGATCATGATCATTGAAAGGATGGCATAACTCATACGTGTATTGCGCGCCGTCCAGATCTTTCGTCATTTCATCGAAAACCGACGAACTTCCATCAACATGAGTAAGAGCATAGATTCCATACCAGTCCAGATAGTTTCGGTCAAACTGTGCTAATGCATGTTCAACCTGATGAGATACCGCCTCCGTTAGAAGCACTTCTCTCTTTCTCTGATAGGCACTGGCAACATAAACACTTTCCACCAGTATAATTGCCGAGAGGATGATACACAGGAAGATCGTGATAGAGCCATGTCTGCCGAATAGTTTTCTTCGCATACCGTCCTCCTTATCCGATTACGATCTTTAATGAGTCACGGATTCCTTTACCAAACCGGTACGCTTTCTCCGGACAACCATTCTCAACAGTGATACTGTAAAGACTATTTTCTTTTCTGACCACCTCGAAGATCTTTGTCTTGTCGTTATTCGTATGCTGGGAATCGATCGAGATCATAGCCAGTTTATGTGTCCTTCCGTACATGACGGGATTAAGCAGGACGCAACCGCAAAGCAGTAAGAAAACTGTGGCAAAGACGATCATGTTCTGGACTGTATTCATAGAAATCACCTCCAGCTCAAATATATCAAGGTTCGATGTGCCATACTTGATCATCATTCGACAAAACTCGACAAAGCCGGCAGGATTACTGCTTCAACATTCGATTAGAAACAAAAAAGCGGCGACAGCCGCTTTCTTTTCTCATCACATATTCATGTATGGATTGTACTTCTTTTCTCTTCCTATCGAGGTCTTTTCCCCGTGTCCGGGGAAACAGATTATATCTTCATCCATGTCGCTTAGCATATCCAGAGACCTTCTCATGTCTCTATCCGAACCACCCAGGTCCGTTCTGCCGATACTAAGTGAGAAAAGTGTATCACCGGTAAACATATACTTACGAGGTCCATCGTTTTCGAACGTGAAAAGCAGACACACAGAACCGCTTGTGTGACCTGGGGTCTTAAAGATCTGAAGAGTAAACGGTTCTTGGATTCCGAAATCACACTGATCATAGGATTCCTTGTTGTATACCGTAGTCACAGAATCGACCTTCACATTCATTCCAAAGTAAGAAGAATGATTCTTTTCAGAAGAAGGCAGCATTTCACTATCTTCTGCTGAAACATAGACCGGGCAGGCAAACTTTTTTACAAAAGCATCAGCTTCAGAAATATGATCGAAATGTCCGTGAGTAAGAAGAACTGCCTTGATCGAGAGGTCTTTCTCCTCGATCTCGGCAGGTTCTACACAAGGGTCGATCACTAATGCATCCTTCCCGAAAAGAAGGACGTACATATTGGCTCCCATCGAATAACTGGAATAGACACGTAACTGCATGAATACTTAGAAATTCGATTCACGAACCAATTCACGCCAATCAAGATCACCACGGTCGATGGCAAGGATCAGGATTTCAGCGCTAGCCAGGTTCGTTGCATAAGGAATGCTGTTATAATCGCACGCCTTCAGCAGCGGATTGATCTCATTATAATTTGCAAGCTGCGTATCACGAAGATAAATCACAGAGTCGATCTCGTTATACTCAGCTCTGGAAGCAAGTTGGTCAAAGCCACCGGAATAATCCGTTGACAAGCCTACCACATTCAACTCTGCGGCAGACTCCAGCAGAGTAGCGGTATTATGAAGCGATATCAAAGTATGCTTGGAAAGTAACTGACGATATGCGATACAGAAGTTTACAAGAAGCTCATTCTTGCGATTATCCGCCATGATTACAATCTTCATTTCTTGCTTCCTCCGAAAATTTATATATATATTCTACTAACATAAACAAAAAACTTCAACAGATTTTTATGAATTTGCACGAAAGAACGTTTTACTCTTCCGGCTGTGTAGTAGAAGATGTTCCTTCCGCCGGAGAGACAACATCACCGATTTCCGGCAAAGTTTTCTCGATTTTTTTCTTGTTTGACTCCGGAACATCAAAATACGCCATCATCAATTTTTTCGCGATCTCGATGGTGTAGGATCCCCACGCACCCTTCTCTACACAAAGTGCAATACAGATCTCCGGTTCTTCATCGTTAGGATCAGAAGGATCGTCGTAAGGTCCGTAGCAGACAAACAATCCGTTTGAATACTCTCCGTTTATATCTTCAAATCCTGTTTCGGCCGTACCGGTCTTACATGCAACAGGAATCGGAAAATCGGCGAGATACTCATTTGCAGTACCGTCTTTACTTGTAACAACGGCGCGCATACCGACATGAATAGCGTCAAGATATTCATGATTGATACCGAGCGGAATCGAATCTTTCGGGCCGGAATACAGCACAGAACCGTCAGAAGCGACCACTTCATCAATAACATGTGGCGTAACCAGATTATTAGTCGCAATGGCAGCAACATATCTGGCCAGTTGCAAAACGGTAAAACAGTTGTCGAACTGCCCGATTGCAGCCTGAGCTGTATCGGCAATATGCCAGTCAAGGTCCTCATCCGTCATATCTTGACGAAGCAGTCTCTTATTGGTCTGATTTGCGCGGATACCCACTTCCTCACCAGGAAGGTCGATACCCGTCAAAGTACCTAATCCTAGCTTTTCGCCGGCTTTATCGATCTGGCTGATCGTGGAATCCACACCAATCGTTGCAAAATAAATATTGCAAGAAGTGGCAAGTCCTGATGTCAGATCAAGCAATCCATGACCGGTTTCCTTACGTTCCAGGCATGTCCAGCGCATACCACCAAAATCCGTAGGGCTGATACATCTCGCCTCGCTGTTGGCAGGCGTGATCCTTCCGCATTCAAGTGCAGCAAGCGCAGTAACCATCTTGAAGGTCGATCCAGGTGGATATCTGGAACGCATGGCACGATTCCAGAGAGGCTGATCCTCCGCACTCATTTTCTGATACTGGTCAAGACCCAGATAATATTGAACCTGTTCTTTAGCCTGCGCATCTCCCTCTACAGAAAGAACGAAATCATTCGGATCATAGTCAGGATAGGAACACATAGCGAGAATGGCGCCTGTTTTAACGTTCATGACCACTAGCGATCCGGCTGAAGCCGTTGCTTTTACCTTGTAGTCAGGCCCCTTCTCTCTTTGCCTTCTTTCCTCTTCCAACTTTGATGAACGGATATAATCCTTGATCGCATCGATTCCCACTTGTTGGAGATTCGTATCGATCGTCAACTTTACCTGTGCTCCCGGAGACGGATCGATTCCAAGTTTCGAATCATAGAAGAAACCATTTTCTTCATCGGATGACCAGATGTTGTACGGTTTCTCACCGTATTGTCCGTGAAGATAGCGTTCCATCTGATATTCTACGCCATCTTTACCGACGAAGTCAGAGGCTTGATATCCGACTGGTGCAAGTTCTGTGAGGCTCTCCTGAGAAATCTTTCCTACATAACCGACAACATGGGAAGACAATTTCGCCAGAGGCGTATAGACTCTTCGATACTCTTTATTCGAAATAATACCCATGTAATGGTAATTCTGTTCCATGAGGATACGGATCAGGTCCTCAGGTACATCCTTCGCGATCGTAATCGGAGTACCGGTCTGGAATGCCCAGTTATCCATATAAATCTGATAACGAATACGAATGATACGATATGCTTCCTGTTCGGAGTAATGCTCATCTACACCGAATTTACGGCGAAGATACAGGAAAAAGATCTGCGGATCACTCTTTACGTAATAGTCTGTATACGTAACTACGGTATTCACCGCAGGTTCCTTGAGCGCGAACAGATTTCGGTTAGTCTGCCAAAGTGCGATTTCCTCGTCTTTTTTGAGGAATCTGTAAGGTTCGATAGCAAAATAATCATCCAGACTGGCAACCGGGACGCAATTATACTCATCCAAAAGATAAGAAAGCTCCAGCAACATCGAGTTCATGTGTTCATCGTCCAGACCCGCATTGGCAAGCATCAGAACATTGATCTCCTGATTTGTCGCGATCACACGGCCATTACAGTCAACAATATCGCCTCTTGGAGCAGGAACAATATACTGTCTGGATACACCGACAGATGATGCCGACGGCGGCGGTGTCTTAGAAAACTGGAGCGAGATCGTCATGATCAGGATCAGCAGGCCGAACACACTGAATATAGCACCCAGGACAAAGTAGCGGCTGGTAACGAATGTGAGAATGCGCTCCAGAAGTGAACTTGTCTCCGGACGAGTATTCTTCGACACATGATCTTCGTCGAAAACATATAAATTGTCATCGTCTAAACGTTTTGCCATCTACGGTCCTCCACACTGTATCCATCCACAAGTCCGGATCGTATTCCCTTCGGATACGGGCCGGCAAAGCGAAGCAGCAACAGGATCGGTACAGCAGCGATTACATTTACAAGTATCTGCGGAAGCAGACTTGATAACATTATATATCTAAAAGAGTGATAAGTCGTAAGATTGCCGGAAACAGTCAGGGACAGCCACGAGAAGAAATGTCCCATCGGATAGTAGATCAGGGAAAGAAGCACCACCTGAAGAACACCCAGAAAATACTTTCTGCGGAATCTACGACGGAAGATCAGAGAAGATAAAAGCCCGACATACATAAATGCCAGCATTCCGATACCCAGAACTGCAACAGGTTCATTGCTCAGAGATGTCGTTACCGGACCGGAAAAGTAGTCACGAAGCATTCCGATAAGAAGTCCAACCACCACGCCGTCCAGAGTTCCGAAAAGATAACCGGATAATACTACAAAAACAAGCATCAGATCAGCGGTACGTCCAAACAGCATAAAGACCTGAGAGAAGGTAACCTGAAGACAGCATACACTGATAATGTACACTGCATAGAAAAGGATCTGACGTGTTCTCTGTTGCTTATTCATGTCGCATTCTCACCAGATTCGGTCGTTTGCGGTGCATCTGAAGCATCCGATCCTTCCGGTCCGGTTGTTGCGGACGTATCTGAAGCACCGTCCGAAGTCGTCACTACAGGCGTAGTCTCCGACGAAACAGTTGTCGGAGCGGCTGTACTTTCACTTGTTTCACTTTGTTTGGTGTCTTCTGCTGCATTCGGTACCATGATAAAGACATCTTTGATGTCAGACAGAGATACATACGGGCGCAGCGTTGCATATACATTATTGGGATCCGAGTCATTAAAACTCTCAATAACACCAATCGGAATTCCGGCCGGGAAAAGTCCGCCTTCACCACTGGTTACCAGCTCATCGCCTGGACGAAGGATAATATTGGAAGGAATTCGGGAAACCAGACACAATCCGTCATTCTTAAAGGAAATGTCACCGGTGATCATGACGATCGCGCCGTTCACTACGTTTACTTTGGCACTAACGGAGAAACCCTCGTGCAGCAATGGCAGCACTTTCGAGGAATTCACATCCGATACGATCACGCGTCCGACAAGGTTCATACGGGCATCCACGACGGCAAAAGACGTCATGCTGTTCTTCGCGCTCTTTTCAAAGGCACCGCCACTGATTCGAATCACACTGAACCACTCATCTGATTCACGAGTCAAAACAGAAGCACCGTAAATGTGGTAATTCTCGAAAGAATCCTGGATATCAAAGGCACTTTTCAATTCTTCCCAGCGAAGCTTAGCTTCCTGTCCTTGCTGTACCTCGTACTGAAGCTCGGCGATCTCCGCTCGGAGTTCCTCATTTTCTTTTCTGATTTTCATACCTTCTGCAATAGCAGAATAAAAGTCGGAGATCTTCGAACCTGCTGACTTAAATACCGATTGGATCGGATCCACGACCACAGATAATGGTTTAGTCAAATTGGCTAAGGGACTTCCCGGGATCGAACTGAACACGATAAATGCGATCAACAGAAGCGAGACCAGCGCCAGTACAAATATCTTATTCTGAAAAAGACGTCGCAAAATCAAACCTCCGAAAATGACTTTCAGAAAATTATACCACAAAAAACTACTGTGCTTTCTGTTTTGCTCGAAATATAAACATATATTTAGCTGTGTCAGCTGTAGATATACATCTTCTGTCCATCCTTCAGATACGTCAGTTCCCGCTTATTTCGCTCCAGAAGGAAAACCTGTTCAGACAACACATTGGACTTGTCCGGATGATCTTTATTGATCATATAGAGCATGTCACTTAAGAAGTCATAACTGATATCGTCTTTATACTCGATCAGAAGCATTTCCCCGATAGATACAGGCAAAACAAAGAAATCCGACTGTTTTTCTTCTGCGAACTTGAGAAGTTCTTCCGTTCTTAATATCGCAACAGCTCCGTTAAAGGTCGTATTATATGTAAGCACGTACGTTTCCGGGCCCTCTTTATACTTTTCTTTTGCATTTTCGTTTGCAAAATCCAGCAGGTTATTGATCTTTAATTCATATCCGTTCATGTTCCGGAAGGCCTGTTCAAAGATCTCTTCTATGCCTACATCCCAAACTTTCGCCAATTCCTTATCTACGGTCACCGCACCGCTTCCGTAATTCTCGTTACTGAAGTATACCTGCGCCACGATCGCCATATCTCCAAATCTCTTATAAGGAACAACCTTCAGGAACTTGCGATTATTACGATAATTCAGAAGCTTAACGATCAGGAGTTTCTTGGCTTCACCGTAGTTGACCAGTTTGCGATGCACATTTTCATCCGGAAGTTTGTGTCGGTGCAGATAATCAACGATTTGTCCGATACATTCCTGGATACTGGCACCTTTTCTATAAGACTCATAGAGATCTTCGTAATAAAACACCGGCGCGATCTTATTGTTCGAGTCCCGTAGTATGATACCATGCAGCTCCCGGTCGTACTTCGTGATCATCTGTTCCTCAAAACTATACTGCTTCTTGAGTTCCGGGAAATTCAGATTCAGGTTATAGCGGAAAGCTATCATAAAATCCTCGAAAGAAAGGATCTCCGGTCTTGTGTTCGTTTCTGTTTTCATACATTCCTCCTTATTCATACTTCCATCAGCCCTTCATTCATCATGCTGACAGATCTTCCCTGTCCTACGATTATGTGATCAAGGATCTCGATCCCGATGGTCTTGCCACTCTCGATCAGTTTTGTCGTAGTTTCCACGTCTTCTTTACTGGGCGTAACATCACCGCTCGGATGATTATGGGCAATGATCACGCCACTTGCATTCGTCCTGACAGCCAGGCGGAACAGTTCCTTGGCTATAAATGACAGATTATTGATTCCGCCACGGCATATCACATCATGAGCGATCAAACGATTCTTCACGTTTAACAGAGCTACATGCACTTCTTCACTTTCCAGGAAACTCATTTTTCCCTCGAAATACTTCTGTGCCATCTCCGTATTATTGAACTGGCTCTCTTCTATCGGACAATTCTCCGCAAAGGCTCTTCTTCCAATCTCAAAGCAGGCTTTAAGCTGGATCGCCTTGACGCGTCCGATTCCGCTCATTTCCGACAATTCTTCAAGGGAAACCTTAGAAAGTCCGCCTAATCCCGACGCAAAAGCACTTTGAGACAGCAATCGGCTGGCCACATCTCTTGCCGAACACCCTTTGGTTCCGGTCCGGATCATGATCGCCAGCAATTCCTCGTCAGATAAGGCTTCCGCACCATAAGTCTCTAATCGCTCATATGGACGAATACTCGGATTCATTTCACGCATTTTCATTTTCTCACCTCCTTTACGCACAAAAACCGGCCACGAGTGATTGAAATATCAAATCATCTCATGACCGGTTTTCTTATTTAACCGATAATCTCGGGCCTATGCCCGTATATCACAAATCCTTATTCAATTGTCAGCCGTCTTAAGAATGCAGTATCTGATTACTGTTCCTTCTTACCGCAGCACTTCTTGTACTTCTTGCCGGAGCCGCACGGACACGGATCATTACGTCCGATCTTCTCAACATGTACGATGTTGTCTGTACGATACTGCTTGGTGATCTCTTCTCTCTTCTCAGCTGTCAGAACATTGTCCCAGCTCTTAAGGGAATAAAGCCACTCAGCCTTGGCATCACGCATATTGTAGTAGAGCTTCTCATAATCGATCTTGAGGGAAACCTCAGAATCATCAGTAACAGACTTGTAGTCATACTCTTCTGTCAGGCTGGAACCCACACCTTCCAGGAATCCTACGAAGATTTCCATATTCTCCTTGGTGAAACCCAGTTTCTCGGCAAGTTCAGAAGCCTTACCATTCAGAAGATCCTCATTATCCGGATACTTGCTGAGGATTGCATCATATGCGTTCTTCTCAAGCTCATAGTACTTGGCAATATATGCTTTGTACTCCTCTTCATTCTCAACAGTCTCGGAATGCTTTGTCCAACTCTCAAAATATGTCATGCTGTTTGTCCTCCATATCAATTCAATTTCGCCGCTATGGCTTTTAAGAATTCTTCAGTATTCACAACCTTCTTATTGGGATGATCCATAAGGCTGTTCAGGTCTCCGGTGATCGTACCCTCTTCGATGGTATCGATCGAAGCCTTCTCCAGTTTATCGGCGAAAGCAACAAGATCATCCAGTCCGTCAAGCTGGCCTCTCTTGCGGAGCGCACCGGTCCAGGCAAAAAGAGTAGCCATCGGGTTGGTCGAGGTTGTTTCACCCTTAAGGTAACGATAATAGTGTCTGGTAACAGTACCATGTGCCGCTTCGTACTCGTATTTTCCGGAAGGAGAAACAAGTACGGATGTCATCATAGCAAGACTGCCGCAAGCGGAAGCCACCATATCCGACATAACATCGCCATCGTAGTTCTTGCAGGCCCAAAGCATACCGCCTTCGGAACGCATAACTCTGGCAACTGCGTCATCGATCAAAGTATAGAAATATGTAATTCCTGCCTCTTCGAACTTATCCTTAAACTCATTATCGAAGATCTCCTGGAAAATATCCTTGAAACGGTGGTCGTATGTCTTAGAAATCGTATCCTTGGTTGCAAACCAAAGATCCTGCTTGATATCCAGTGCATACATGAAGCAAGAACGTGCGAATGCTTCGATGGAAGCGTCTACGTTATGCATACCTTCAATGATTCCCGGGCCCTTAAACTCATGGATCGTCTTTCTCTCGACACGGCCGTCCTCATATGTTACGACCAATTCAGCCTTCGCCTTATCGGAAACATACATCTCCACATCACGATATACATCGCCATAAGCATGACGGGCAAGTGTGATCGGCTTCTTCCAGCAGGAAACGAAAGGAGAGATTCCCTTCACCAGGATCGGAGCACGGAATACTGTACCATCCATGATCGCACGAATCGTACCATTCGGGCTCTTCCACATCTGCTTCAGCTTATATTCATCCATTCTCTGGGCATTCGGTGTAATCGTTGCACACTTGACGGCAACACCCAGTTCCACTGCACGGTTAGCAGCATCGATGGTGACCTGATCATCTGTCTCATCACGATGAGGCAGTCCCAGATCGAAATATTCCGTCTTCAAGTCAACAAAAGGTTCCAACACGATTTCCTTGATCTGTTTCCAGATGATTCGTGTCATTTCATCGCCATCCATCTCTACGAGAGGCGTTTTCATTTGAATTTTAGCCATGCTTTCCTCCGTAAACGGTACAAAAATACCGCACTATTCTAACTTAATTCCTTTTATACGTCAATCTGTCTTACAAGACGGAAGATGCCAGCAGATACTCCATTGCCATGCGGTCTTCCATCTTGCCGTTCTTCACCATAAGGTCTGTTTCGAAACAAAGATCATAAAGTTTTTCCAGCTGATCGAGCTGGAATCCTCTGGCCTGGCTGACCAGTTTCTTGGCTACAAACGGATGCAGTTTCATAGTGGATGCGATATCTGCCCCGTTTCCTGCATCCTTGACACTGATCAGCTGTCGGAAATGTCTTGAAAGCATCAGTCGGATCTTTGGGATCGGCTCCTTCAGCAGCACCAGATCATTCAATATCTCAAGTGCTTTTCCCACATTTCTCTGCCCGATCGCATCCGTCATATCGAATACAGAGGCATGTACATCAGGAACAGAGAGCTGGTTCAGAAGTGTGAGGTCAACCTTTCTGGTCTTGGTATTCGTACAATAAAGGATGATCTTGGTCAGCTCATTATCGATCAAGCGCATAGAAGAATCGGTACGGCTGATCAGACTGGTCATACTGTCCCACGGAAGGGTGATGCCATGTTTGCCGAGTTTATCCGTAATCATCTTTGTTAGCTGTTCTTCACTGAAAAAGGATATCTCTACCAAAGTTCCATTCTCACGAACTGCTTCGATCAGTTGCTTCTTGCGGTTATCTACCTTATCCTCAACAAAGATCGCGCAGGCATATTCCGGCATATCGGTAAGTGCGTTCTTCATCGCGTCCTGTTCTTTCGTGGTTGAAGGTGCCCTGGCGCCCCACCAGCCGGAATTTCGGATCACAGTTACTCTCTTACGTGACAAAAAAGGCGGAGAACCCACCAGACTCTTGAATTCGTCTATCGAAAGCTCAGAATTCGTACAATCCTTCTGATAATAATCGAGAGCCTCAGAGTTCTTGTCCACTAGTTGAGATTTCAGAAAAGCGATCAGACGGTCGATGGCATACTTTTCTTCACCGCTGATGAGATATAACCCGGTGATCTTGCCTGATTTGACCGCACTTACGGTGCTACTGTAATTACTCCAGTTATTACTCTTTTCCTGCTTCTGCTTCGCCATACAAATCTCCGTCAAAAATAGTAGTCGATCGTCCAGCCATTCTCCCTGATTTCAAGAAGTACACAGCCATTCTCATCTGTACGGAAACAAGGAATATCGTAGGCTTCCAAGCGTCCGATCACTTCTTTAGAAGGATGTCCATAGAAATTATACCCCACACTGATAACTGCCGCATCTATTTTTTTCGATCTCACAAAATCATCACATGTTGAGAAGCGGCTTCCGTGATGAGCTACCTTGAGTATGTCAATATGTTCCGGAATGTCCGAAAGAAGCATTTTCTCCGTTTCAGCGCCGATATCTCCCGTAAAAAGGATATTCGTACCGAAGATCTCGGCCCAAAGTACCAAAGAGTCCTCATTTCCTCCATCTGAAGGCTCATTCGGCCATACAACATGAAGCACAAACTCTTTATCGATCTCCAGTGTCATCCCCTTCTTCAGTATCATCACAGAATCAGGAAGGCACTCGTACAACTTACTTAATTGATTCATTTCAGAGCTTTCTTCCCAGAAAGACGAGTAAAACTGCCTGACTTTTCCTTCAAGATCCAACTCCACCAAACCTCCGATATGATCACTATCCAGATGGGAGGCAAAGGCACCGTCTATCCCGGGAATATCCAGATAATCCATGACTGACTGAAGTTTTGTCCCACTTCCGACATTCCCGCCATCGATTAAATAATTACCTTTATTACAACAGATCAGCGCCGCGTCCCCCTGACCGACATCAAGGAAAAAGACCCGGACACTATCTTTCTCGGGAAAGAAAAACATCCATCCTTCTACTGCAACAGAGATACTGACGCAGAAAGAAAGGACTCGTTTTCGTATCCCGCTACTCATAGAGCCCATTAAAATGGCGCCGAAGAAGATCACAATACAAAACAAAGAGGCATTCTGAACCGTGATGCGTATCAATCCGGAATTTGAACCCGTCCGGGCCATTAAGATCAACAATTCTGCCAATCCACGGATCGGGAGAAAAAGGATCTTGTGGATTATATCCCATGGAATGAGCCAGCAGACTGATGTGACCACAATGCCGAGGGAACACAATAATTCAGCAGGAAAGCCTACCAATATAACGACGAAGATATTAAGTAAAGAAATCCGGCTTCCCAGAGTCAGCAAAACCGGAAGCATACCTGTAACGGCGCAGAAATAGCAGGATACGGCCCGAATGACTTCTTCCGGAATGACAGGGAATCTCATTCGAAGTCTTCGGGCTAATCTACGATAAAATAGCAAAATACTGAATGTAGCGCCGAAAGAAAGAAGCAGCCCGGACGCGAAAATGGAATACGGCTCCAGAATCATCAGGATCAGTCCGCTCATGGCACAGGCAGAAAGGCGATCAGGCTGTCTTTCCTCCCAGGAAAGGAAAGACACGCATATATATGTCAGGATGCTTCTTGTAGCCGAACTTCCCCAACCTGTGACAAATCCGAAAAGAACAACGAAAACACATAGAATCACCGTTCTTCTCTTTCGGCTAAAGGACGTTCCGGCAAGTAGAAATGCAATCGTCGCAGTAAAATACCCGACATGTGCTCCAGAGACCACAAGAAGATGAGAAAGATTACTCTTTCGGAATATACCTTTCGTTTCTTTGTCCAGATAAGTACTGTCTCCCAGAAGCATCGCAGAAAGGAGCATTGCACCCTCCGCATCCATATTTCTTTCCCATAACTCATGGCATTTTTCACGGACAGATGCAGAAATGGAAAGGATACGACTACGGATCAAGTCTTTCGGGCCTTCATAATGCAAGATGTGATCAACATCGATCGCCCGAACGATCCCCTGCTTTCGATAATACGACTTTACATCCAGATCTCCGGGATTTCCGGCGGATTGGATCCGATTTAGGGTACCGGCTACTTCCATCAAACCATCCTGTTGCCAGACACCATCCGTAAGATATGTGACGCGTTCACCGTCTTCAAGCTGAAGAATGATAGTCTTATAGCCCTCCTGAAGCTTATCAGAAGACTGTATTATTGCCAGGCCGGAATAATACTCACCGTTTTTATATCCGGCAAGCCGCCCGCTTTCATGCGCAAACCAGATCATAAATCCCAGAAAAGCCAACAATCCGGCAATAACCGGTACATAACTCTTTTTCTTTCTTTTTATAATGCGTATCTCAATTATGCCGAGGAAAGCAGCAGATAAAATACAGACCGCACACAGTCTACGAGATGCATAAAAACCGGCATACCCGCCCCAGAGACTCATAACCAGCATAAAAACAAAAGGACGCTTTAAGAAAGTAGACAAAAATCGTTCGATCCATATCTTAATCGTGTCAATCGTGCTGAAAACATAATGTGACCCTTCCAAAATATGTTCCACAGTACCTTGTCTCCTTCTCGCTCTTTCCAACATTCTAGCGAAGGAAAGGGCGCATCGGACGACATAAAAAACGACAAACATGCCAATAAACGGCACATTTGTCGAGTGTTCTGATCATTTAAGAAAGAAAACAGATCTTAAGACTCCTCACCTAATTCATCTTGAAGATAAGATTCGATAGCTTCCTTCAGATCATCAAGTCCAAGTTTTTTCTCAGCCGATACTGCGAAACAATGGGCATCATCGTGGAAATTCAGGATTTTCCCGAATTCAGCCAGTTGCCGCATCACCTGAGCTCGGGAAAGCTTGTCGCATTTGGTAAAGACAAGGAAATACGGAATCTGTCTCTCGTTCATAAAAGTAAGCATTTTCACATCTTCCTGGGAGGGCGCATGGCGGATGTCGATCAGATGCAGCACCAGAGAAAACTTTCTGCCTGACACGAAATACTGGTCGCAAAGCTTGGAAAACTTAGCTTTCACATCTTTCGGCGCTTTGGCATATCCGTATCCGGGCAGGTCCGCAAGATAGATCTTATCATCCACGTTAAAATACACCACAAGTCGTGTCTTACCAGGTGTGGCGCTGACTCGCGCAAGTTTCTTATTATCTGCCAGAGCATTGATAAGAGAGGACTTACCGACATTCGACTTTCCGGAAAAAACGATCTCCGGTCTGTCAGATTCCGGGCAGGACGCCAGGTCGGAAGCCACGCCCCAGAAACTGGTTTTTCGAAAATTGATCGACATTCTCGTTCTCCTTAGAAGGTTCTTTTAACAATAATAGCATAACTTTTTAACTTTCATTCCGTCGAAATGATTTTTATATGCACTTTACCAATAAGAGTGAAGTTTTTTATTCATAATTGTCTGTTTTTCCCTGTACAAAAATCAAGAAAAAAGCGTTATACTGATTTTGGTAGTTTTTTGACTATTTTGAGTTTGTGGAGGATGCTATGTCGGAAAACACGAGTACAACAGGTTCTGTTGATGCTTTGGATTATCGTGGCTACTTATTTGAACCTTTCGGGCCGATAGGAATCATTTCGCACACCTCTAATGAGGCTTTTGTTAAACAAGTGAACGACGTTCTCTATTCGAAACGTCTGATTAAATACCAGAATAATTATAGTCCTTACGTTAACAGTGCCGGATACTTGCGTAGGGATTTTACTATTTCCGCAAACATCACCCGTTTTGCTACCGGCGAAGGTAAAGTAACCTTAAATCAGACGGTTCGCGGACATGATATATACATTATCTCAGATGTTCTCTCTCACGATGAGACATTCTCATTATCCGGTCAGCCACACTTTAAGAGCCCGGATGACCACTTCCGCGATCTTCTGCGTATCATCATGGCAGTAAGTGGAAAGGCAAAACGTATCAACGTAATCATGCCTTTCCTCTACGAAGGCCGTCAGGATCACTGCATCACACGCGAGTCTCTCGACTGCGCCCAGATGCTCAAGGACCTTTATAATCTCGGCGTATCCAATCTGATTGTTTTCGATCCACACGATCCGAGAATCATCAATGCTGTTCCGCTTATGGGTATCGAGATGCCCAAATGTGCATATAAGATCATCAGCACGTTGATTTCCAAGAATCCGGGCTTACATATTGATAAAGACAATATGATGATCATCAGTCCGGACGAAATGGCCGTTTCCCGTGCGATCTTCTACTCTTCCATGCTTGGTCTGCATCTGGGTCTCTTCTATCGTGACCGTGATTACACCAGAATGGACGACGAGGGCAACTATCTGATCAAGTCTTTCCAGTTCCTCGGAAATGATCCGAAGGGCAAGGATGTGCTGATCGTAGACGATATGATCAATTCCGGTAACACTATGCTTCGTACAGCTCAGTACATGCGTGACCGCGGAGCCGGAAATGTCTTCTGTGCCGCATCTTTCGGTCTTTTCACAGAGGGACTTGAACCCTTTAACGAGGCTTACGAGAAGGGTCTGATCAAGCAGGTACTCTGCACGAATCTGACCTACCGCCCGCAGAAACTTCTGGAAGCACCTTGGTACGTGGACGTAAACATGACTCCGTTTGTGGCCCGCATCATCGATGCACTTAACGTAGATGAATCAATTGGCAAGCTGATCAGTCCGATCGATAAATTCGATTCACTCCTTGGACAGGTCAGACTGGAAGAATTATTGGAAAACTAAAAGAATCGGAGAAAGATGACTATGGAACCGAACATGCAAAGTCCTGATGAAAGAGCCTATTCCCGCTATAACCAATACGGGGACAACCCGATGGCACCTGTCGGACCGATCGCTCTTGTACCTTTGAAAGGCAGTGTTGAGTTTACAGATAAGGTCAACTGGTACCTGAACAAGCGTCGTTCTGAGTATCAGGAGCAGGAATTCATCAGTAAGTATCCTGGATTCTACAGACAGGATTACCGTATTGCCGTAGAAAACACCCGTTTTTCTTCCGGTGAAGGTAAAGCCGTTATCCAGAGTTCCGTTAGAGGTCATGACCTCTTCATCATCAGCGACGTGACCAACTTCTCCTGCACATACAAGATGTTCGGTCAGGTCAACCACATGAGTCCGGACGATCACTACCAGGATCTCAAGCGTGTCATTCTGGCCTGCTCCGGTAAAGCCCGTCGTATCAATGTCATCATGCCTTATCTCTATGAGGGACGTCAGCACAAGAGAAATTCCAGAGAATCCCTTGACTGTGCTTTTGCATTGGAAGAGATCTATGGACTGGGAGTTGAGAATATCATCACATTCGATGCCCACGACGAGCGCGTAGCGAACGCGATCCCTACATCCGGCTTTGAGAGTCTCTCTGCTACTTATCAGATCATCAAGGAAATGTACCGTTCTATTCCTGACCTGCACTTCACAGAGGACCGTTTCATGGTCATCAGCCCGGATGAAGGCGGTATCTCCCGTGCTATGTACTTTGCTTCTATCCTCGGCGTTCCGCTGGGTACATTCTATAAGAGAAGAGATTATACCAAGGTCGTAAATGGCCGTAACCCGATCGTTGCACACGAATTCCTCGGTGAATCCGTAGAAGGTCTGGACATTCTTATCGTAGATGACATGATCTCTTCCGGTGATTCCATGCTGGATATCGCTCGTGAAATGAAGATGCGTGGCGCCAGAAACATCTATTGTGCCGTAACTTTCGGTCTTTTTACCGAGGGTGTCGACCACTTCAATCACGCTTACGAAGAAGGCATCATCCAGAAGGTATTCGCTACGAATCTCATATACAGAAGACCTGAACTGCTACAGGCTCCTTGGTTTGCAGATGTAAACATGAGTAAATTCGTTGCTCTTCTCATTGACGCCATCAACCATGACTCTTCTCTGTCCAACCTGATCAAGCCGACAGACAAGATCAAGAAACTTCTCGCCAGCAAGGGTGATCTTAAGGATCCGAACCTCAACACCTGATCAACATGGCCCAGAAGAAATCTACGCAAACGACAAGAAGAACGACTTCTACACGAAATACCTCTACCGGAAAATCCGGCAGGGGTTCTTCTTCTGCCAATTCCCGTAGCAGGAGGACGGCCCCGGCTCCGGTCGAGGACGACACGCCATCTGTTTTCTCCCGTTTATGGGCCAGTCATTGGGGAAAAGTTCTCTATGGTATTGTTGTTCTTCTGCTTATCATCGGACTGGATCTTCTCATATCCTGGAACAAGTATGACGTGTTCTACACGATACTGGGTATTGAGATCGTAGTGGCCATGCTTGTCAGCTGGGTCGTCTATCTGATCCTTGAAAGAAGAAAACAGCATCTTTCCGAGGAAGATCCTGCTGACGAAGAAGATTAAGGATCTCGAATATGCCTTTAGACGGAATCTCAGCCCATTTCCTAGCTCACGAACTCGATACCAGGCTCTCCGGTGCAAGGATCGATAAGATCTACCAGCCCAGCCGTTTCGAAATCTATTTTACTGTCCGTTCCAATGCGGAGAACTTTAAACTTCTCCTTTGTTGTGATCCTCAGAATCCGAGAGTACAGATCACTTCTTCCATGAGGGAGAATCCTCAGATGCCCCCGAATTTCTGTATGTTGCTGCGAAAATATCTGCAGGGCGCCCGAATTCTAAGCATTGAATGTCCGGGATATGAGCGAATCATCAACATCACCATGTCCACAACCGATGAACTTCACGACACGACGATCAAACATCTGGTTATTGAGATGATGGGCCGATACAGTAATATCATATTCCTGAACGCAGAAAACCGTATCATGGACGCTCTGGTACACGTTGACAGCAGTACCAGCCGTGTACGAGAGATCATGCCAGCGCGTATCTACGAAGCTCCTCCATCTCAGGACAAGATCCTGCCGGAGCAGGCCCGGGACACCCTTTCCGAAGGGAAACTTCCTATATCCGAGAACTCGCAATCCCGCCCTGTCGGCAAAGCAATCCTGGATTCTCTCATGGGCTTTTCCCCGCTTCTTTCCAATGATATCTGCTTTCAGGCAGGCATCGACCCGAGGAAAGGTTTCGCCACACTGTCTGAAGACGAGAAAACTTCGCTTCAGAAGGTACTTCTGTCTGTTATTTCAGATATCACGGAGCTCCAAGCTCATCCGACCGTTCTATATATAGATAATGAACCGAAAGACTGGCACGCGCTCGCTTTAAAAGACGGGCTTCACCGTTCTGTGGATTCACTGTCCGTTGCGCTGGACACTGTCTCCGGGTTCCACGAAGAGCAACTTCGTTTTGAAAATCGTAGAAGGCAGCTTCGCTCCATTGTTTCCAATGCTCTGACCCATGTAAGCAAGAAACTGTCGATCCATGAATCTGACATGTCAGAAGCTTCCCAGGCAGATAAACTCAAGGAACAGGGAGAGCTTCTGCTCGCATATCAGTATCTTGATGCCCATGGGCAGAACCAGCTTACCATTCCGGATTATCCGGATTTCGGTCAGACCACAGTCATCCCTATCGAACCGGGCATGACCGCCTCTGAACAAGGGAAACTCTATCTCAAGCAGTATCGTAAGGCTACCAGCCGCTACGAAGCAGCGCAGCGTTTTGTTAAGGAAGAAACCGAGGAAGTCAACTATCTGCAATCCCTTCTTCTCGCCATTGACGCATCATCTGAAGAAGAAGATCTCCAGGCAATCGATTACGAGCTGAAAACGGAAGGCGTACAAGAGACCAATGCGAAGGAATCGAAGAACCACGCACAGGAGAAGTATTATCCGGGCAAATCCAAATCCGGCAAATCTTCTTCCCGTTCTTTGCGCAAAGCCGCCGAAGCCGCACGTCAGCGTCAACAGAAAAACAAGAACCCGAAGAAAGACCAGGATCAGTCCGAGCCGAGACGATTCTTTGTGGATGGACATTTTGAGGTACTTAGCGGTCGCAACAATATCCAGAACGATCGTCTTACCTTCTCCATCGCAGACAAGGAAGATATCTGGTTTCATGCCAAGAATATGCCGGGTACCCACGTGATCCTGCGCACCAATGGACGCACCCCTTCCGACAAGGCCTTGGTCGAGGCCGCTTCCATCGCAGCTTACTATTCCAAGAGCAACAAAGCTTTTGCCGGAGAAACCGAAGGAAACAAAACAGAATACGAATTCCGCGCAGACATCGACTACTGTCCGGTATCGCACGTCAAGAAGATCCCGAAAGCCAAGCCGGGTATGGTCATTTACGAAGATTACAATACGCTATACGTCAGCGCGCAGCTTCCCAGCCATCCGGAAAAGAATTAACGATCTTCTCTCGGAAGTCTGAATCCTGCAAAGAATAGATACAGCCACAATACTTCTGCCTATAGAGCCCATGTTCCCGGGCCATATTCTGCCCTTCACGGAAATGCGGCCGCCAGTCCGTATACGCGAACTCGATCTGATACTTCTCGGCTGCCCGTTCAGCACTCTCCCGAATCGCATCATGATTCTGGTAGGGGCTGACCAGAAGACTGCTTGAAAAGCTCTGATATCCGTGCTCCTTTGCATATCTGGCTGTATACTCCATGCGGATATCGTAACACATGAGACAACGAGAATCGTATCGGTCTTCCCAGGCACGGGAAAGCCAGTCATCAATCCTGAAGTCATCAGAATAAAAGCATTCCAGATTCCGGATCTCTCCCAGTTTTACAACTTGCTCCCGTCTTCTCTCAAACTCAAATTTCGGGTGGATATTAGGATTGAAATACAGGACATCCGGACGGATCCCTCTCTCCAATAGATCAAATACAGGGTATTCTGCACAAGGTGCGCAGCAGGCATGTAACAGCATCTTCTCAGACATATCAATTCTCCTCCGAACGAGAAGAATCCATCATGTCATCGATTGAGATCTGGCGGCTCTCCTCCTTCGTTCCGGATACACCCAGTCCGCTTAACTTCTTATCGATATCAGCAGGACATGTCAGTCCAAGATGTTTCCATCCTGCAGGTGCGAGCACTCTTCCTCTCGGTGTCTTAGCCACAAAACCACACTGCATCAGGAACGGCTCATAAACATCTTCGATCGTACCGGCATCTTCACCCGTACAGGCGGCCAAAGTCTCCAGTCCCACAGGACCGCCGAGGAACTTCTCCGCAATACTGGTAAGGATACGTCTGTCCGTATGATCCAGACCCATCTCATCGATAGCCAGCTGTTCCAGGCCGAAATCGGCAATCTCCTTATTAATGATTCCCTCGCCACGCACTTCTGCAAAGTCGCGAAGACGCTTCAGAAGACGGATCGCAATACGCGGAGTGCCGCGGGAACGACGGGCCAGACAGTCCAGACCCTCATCATCAATACCGATACCCAGGATATCCGCATCCCGCTTGAGGATGACCTTCAATTCCTGAGGCTTATACAATTCCAGACGATGAACCATTCCGAATCGGTCACGAAGCGGAGCAGAAAGCATACCCGCTCTCGTAGTCGCACCGATCAGCGTGAACTTCGGAAGATCAATACGGATCGAACGTGCACTCGGGCCCTTCCCGATCATAATATCCAGAGCAAAGTCCTCCATTGCCGGATACAGAACCTCTTCTACACTACGGTTCAGACGATGGATCTCATCGATAAAGAGAACTTCTCTTTCCTGAAGATTGGTAAGAAGTGCTGCCAGATCTCCTGCCTTCTCGATCGCAGGACCGGTAGTAATACGAAGATTCACACCCATCTCATTCGCGATGATCCCGGCAAGCGTTGTCTTACCAAGACCTGGAGGTCCGTAAAGAAGACAGTGATCCAGGGCCTCGCCTCTTCGCATAGCCGCTTCGATAAAGACCTTCAGATTATCCGTGACTTGCTTCTGACCGGAATAATCCTCCCAGGTCAAAGGACGAAGACTCTTCTCATCCCGATCTTCGGGCAGTCTCTCCCTCGCAATCATGCGCTCATCTTGATCAAAATCCTGAAAATCCATCTAAATGGTCCACTCCTTCTATTTATGGTGGGTATATGTCTATTATACCCGTTCCTCCCGTCCTTATGAGAAGAACAAATCTATCACTTCGCCAGAAGGCGCAAAGCCTTACGTATCATCTCTTCCACACTGGCTCCCGGCTCATAAACCTTCGATGCGGCTTTATTCGCCTCAGAGGCAGGATAACCCAGTACGACCAAAGCTGCAATACAGTCTTCCAGATCACTCTTGCCTTCCGAAGACAGATCCGGCATCGTGTTATCGGAAGATACGCTGCTCCCGGCATCAAATCCCTTCAATTTGTCCTTAAGTTCCAGAATGATACGTTCTGCGGACTTCTTGCCCAGGCCCTTGACCTGACTGATCTTCTTAACATCACCGGAAAGCACTGCCATGGCAAGTTCAGACGGTTGAAGCATTTCCACGACCGAGATAGCGGTCTTCGGACCGATACCGGATACAGTAAGAAGCAGGACAAACATATCCTGGTCTTCCAAAGACGGAAAACCATAAAGAGCAACAATATCCTCTCTGACATAGTGATAGGTATATACACAGACTTCATCACCGATATGTCCGATCCTGCCCTGCAGAAGCAGCGGCATATAGATCTTATATCCGATTCCGTTATTCTCGACTACTATGTCCTCGCCTCTGGCGGACACGAAAGTTCCCTTAATATATGCGTACATTAGATATCAAACTCCTTCTTTCCATATCGTCCATACTGATAACCGGCCACAGCTTCAAAAGCCGCGTTGATGCCGGTATGTGCCTGACATATCGCAACTGCGAGAGCATCGGTAACATCGTCAGGCTTCGGAATCGTTTCCAGATTCAGAAGCATCTTGACCATCTGTGAGACCTGATTCTTATCAGCCCGTCCATATCCCGTTACCGCCTGCTTGATCTGCATCGGTGTGTATTCATATACAGGGATATTCGCTTCCGCCGCCGCCAGGATCACCACACCTCGCGCCTGCGCGGTACCGATAGCGGTAGTCGTATTCCTGGCAAAGAACAATTCCTCGATGGCCATCACGTTCGGATGGAACCGCTCGATCAATGCATCCGCCTGCTGGTGGATCGTCAACAGTCTCTGTTCGAAAGGCGTGTGGGCCTTCGTCGTGACAGCACCATAATCCAGGACGCGGAAATGGTTCTTCTCATAATCCACCACTCCGTACCCGGTTATCGCATAACCTGGATCGATACCGACAATGATCATTTAATGGCTCACTCCTCAATCTGAACATTCGTTCTTAACGATTATAACAATCATTTTCACTCGACGCAACTATCAGTCACGAATCACGCCGAGAATCTCCTGCAGCGCCTCACAAGGCGTTTCACTGATCCGATAAGCCTGCTGCATTTTTGCCAGCGCCTCATCGATCCGTTCGTCTCCCACCGTATTCTGTGAGCCGGTATAAAGAGAATACAAAGGCTCTCCACGGGTGACCTTCTCGCCGATCTTCTTCTGAAGACGGATACCTGCGCCCATATCGATCACATCGGTCTTCTCCATGCGTCCTGCACCAAGCAGGCAGGAAGCCTCGCCGACCATCAAGGCATCACAGGAGGACACATATCCGTCCCGATCTGCGAAAACAGTCATGACCTCGAAGGGTTCATCCACAAATATCGGTGATCCGGAAGAATCAAGTTTACCGCCCTGCGACAGCACAAGGTCCTCGAATTTTGCAAAAGCCGCGCCACTTGTGATCTTCTCTTTGCACAGGGCCTGAAGCTCCGCGTCAGAATGATCCTTATATTCCGGTGTCATCCTCAGCATCTCACAAGCAAGAGCGAGAACGACCGTCTCCACATCTTTCTGACCATGGCCGCGAAGAGTATCCAGTGCCTCCTGCATCTCCAGGATATTTCCGACGTTACGTCCCAGCGGCTGTTCCATCGAAGTCAGGACGCAAGAAACAGGCCGATTAGCCAGCTTTCCGATCGAGATCATCTGTCGGGATAATGCTTCCGCCTGTGTACGATCCTTCATGAAAGCGCCGCTTCCGCAGGTTACATCAAGAACTATGGCATCGGCTCCGCCGGCGATCTTCTTACTCATAATACTGGAAGCGATCAATGGTATTGACGGCACGGTACCTGTCACGTCACGGAGTGCATACAGATACTTATCACAAGGCGCCAGGCCCTCCGTCTGCCCACCGAGAAGCAATCCGTACTTCTCAATCTTCTCTTTAAATGAACCAGGCTCCACGGTGGTGGAGAATCCTTCTATCGATTCGAATTTATCGATCGTTCCGCCGGTAAAGCCCAGACCACGGCCGGATAACTTAACACAAGGAATGCCGAAGGAAGAAACGATGGGAAGCAGGATCGGAGTAACTTTGTCTCCCACGCCGCCGGTACTGTGTTTATCTACTTTCATGCCAGGTATCGAGGAAAGATCACAGACATCACCGGAATGCGCCATACTGAGGGTCAGATCCGTTGTCTCTTCATCACTCATACCTCGCCACAGAACCGCCATCAAGAAGGCAGAGATCTGGTAATCCGGAATCGTTTTGCCGGTCACTCCCGAAACAAAGAATTCGATCTCTTCTCTGGTAAGTGCGCCGCCGTCCCGCTTCTTCTCGATCAATTCCAGCATATTCATGATATAGTCCTCCCCTGCAATCTTTCAGTCATAATAATATTGTATCATTTTATGCACCCTTCAACTTCTTATGATAGAATAACCATGAACATTAAGAAAGCAGGAAAGAACATGAGCACCGAATCAAACCAGAACAAGCTGAAAGCCGCTATTATCGGATGCGGACGGGTAAGCATCAAGCATATCAAGGCCATCTCGAAATTAGACGACAAGATCACACTCTGTGCTTTGGTGGACAATAATCCGGATGCTCCCTCTCACCTGCTTTCCGGAGCCAAGCTCAAGTCCGGCGCTTTGTCCAAGATCCGTTCTACCATGAAGACCTATCTGGACTATAAGGAAATGCTGGAAGCCGTGCATCCGGATATCGTTGCCATAACCGTGCCTTCCGGTCTTCATTATCAGATTGCGAAAGACTGTCTTCTGGCCGGAGCCAATATTCTTCTTGAGAAACCCATGACCATGAGCAATACGGCTTGTAAAGAGTTGTATGAACTGGCAGAGAGTCAGGGTCTTAAGATCGCCATGGGACATATCTACCGTTACTTCCCCATCGTCTCTCTGATCGCCGAGGACGTAAAAAACGGCAAATTCGGCAAGATCGGTCACGGCTCGGTCATCGTACGCTGGGGACATGAGAATGAATATTATTCCCAGGCAGCATGGCGCGGAACCTGGAAGAGCGACGGTGGTGCGCTTATGAATCAGACAGTACATGCACTGGATCTGATGTGCTACTTAATGAATACTGAGGCAACACGGGTCACCGGCATGATTGCCAGCCGCTTCCGCGATATGGAGGCAGAAGATACGGCGCTGGGTGTTTTTGCCTGTCAGAACGGCGCTTTGTGCCAGGTCGAAGGAACCACAGCCACGTCTCCCGATGATCACGAAGCAAGTTTCTATATCAATGCCGAGAATGCGTGCATTCGTATCGCACTTCGTAAGGGTAAGCCATCCTATTCCATCACGACAAATAAGGGCAAGAACCTGGCTTTCCGTTATCTGAGAAGATATATCAAGCAATTCGGTCTGTTCTATCTGATCGCCGTGGCCAAAAATCCTCACTTCGGAATCTATAGCGACCTTTATCAGGCGATCCTGTCCAAGGGATCTCCGATCGCAGACGGAAGAAGCGGTTATCTGGCGGTGGATATGGTGCTGGGATTCTACCGTTCTGTATTAGAAAAACAGGAGATCAGCCTTCCACTTTCAGAGGAATTCCCCATCGAAAGTATGGCGCAGATCTCCCTTAAATAATCTCTTAATTACCTGATTTATGTGGACTTCGGTACCGGTGTGGGATCGATAAATTCTTCCGCATCGGACTCTGCGATCGTAGGATCATCAGCAGATACCATCTCAAGCGGAACATATCCCATCAAACCATTCTCTTTTCTGACTTTCGCAAACTGGTCATTGGTCGCAAGAAGCGTAACTGCTTCTCCGCGTGCCAGTGTATCGATAGACTGGCTGTCCAGTGCTGCTTCAACATAAAGCGATGTATTGTCGAAAAGCGCGTATACCACTTTCCCTTCGTCTTCCTGTGAACTCTCGGTTGAAGCAACCGGCTCGGACTGCGCGGTCTCTGTTGGAGTATTGCTTTTTTTCAGTTTTCCGGTCCAGTGTCCGGCATTGAAAAGTATATACATTCCGCCGAAGCCCAGAAGAACACAGATCACGAATATAATGAATCCGGTCAATATCGATTTCAGGACCTTCTTCTTGCCACTGGCTTTTCTCTCTCTTCTCTCTGCGACGGTCAGTGCATCTTCTTCATCATAATCGTCATAGTCTTCGTCGTAATCTTCCTCGTATTCGTCCTCATCCTCGAAATCGTCGTCTTCATCCTCGTCGTCAAACTCTTCTTCATAGGCGGGTTCTTCTCTTACAGGCTTAGCAGCCGCAGCATTCGCAAAAGGTGCAACAACCGTATCTTCTGAAACCTTTTCCGCTTCTTCCGTATGAAGAACAGGAGCTACCACCGTTGCATCGGTCGCTGCATTTGCGGCGGATGCCGTAGCATTCTCCGCTGAAGTCTGCTTCACCGTCGCCTTGGAAAGGTTATTGGCCATGCTATTGCTGTCGAAATCCGCATCACCGGGGAGAAGCAAAGTTCTCTCGATTCGGATCTCCATTGCAGTAAGACCTGCTTCTACGCCCTCATCCAGACCCAGACTGATCAGGTCAGCCACTTTCGTCTCCGGAACAGAAGGACGTGCAATCACGCTGCCCAGCTTCGCCGGGGATACATTCTGATCCAGGCCGGTACCGATCATAAAGAGCTCATCGCCATCCAGGAGCTTGAGATGTACTTTCTTATCCGGGATCACTTCTCCATCCTGCGGAAGTCTTCCCAGGAACTGGGTCAGTTCATTCTTCCCTTCATGTGTCATCTCGGCTTCTTTTGGGATCGCGCCCATCTGCACGGCTCGATGTGCCACAGTCTGGTTCTCGGTCAACGAGATCATCTTACCCTGGCGGAACAGCCAGACATGCGTATTACCGATATTTAATACACGAAGCGTGTCGCCTTCCAGGATCACCATAGACATGGAAACCCGGATCTTCGCACCATTCTGACGAAGAGATGCCTGACATACAGTGTTATTCAAGACGGTAACGACCTGCTCGGAGAAAGAATCATAATCAAGAACATTCTTTAACTGCGCCTGGGCAACAAGTCCTCTTAACTGCTTCAGGACTTCCTGAAGTGTCATGGCTGCGGCTGTATCGTCTCCCTGAGCCGAGAAAAGCGCGCACACCTGGATCGGCGAAGTTGCTTTGGCAGAACGGATAAAGGGGCTCTGGAAATCTTCCGGAAGCCTGTAAAGGCTATGGAAGAATACATTTTCCTGATTCTGTCCCTGGATCTGATTGGTTTCACATACTACTGCTGAAGATGTCTTACTCATTTATGCATCCCCCCAGATAAAACGACTCAGATCCGGAAGCTGTTTATCCCAGTCGACATACATCATCCAAGGATTCTGCTGTACCGTGAACATTCCGTCGCAAGGTACACGATATTGTTCCACAGAACCAAGAACATCCGTAGCAGCAAGTGCAATACGCATCATGTCCATGGCATTCATATTCGTCTCGAATACACCTGCGGAATCTTCAAGCAGGGCAACCTGCTCAAGTCTTCCGAACTCAGATACTTTCTTGATCAAAGCCAGGGCAAGGGTTCTCTGTCTGCTGGAACGCACATAATCAGAGTCCAGTTTACGGATACGCGCCCAGGATGTGGCCTGAACACCGCATAAAGTCTGAAGACCTTCATGAGTCAGAAGCGGAACATTAGTACCCAGAAGCATATTCTCTTCATTAATACTCTGGTTGGCATACTTGACTTCATTGGCGGATACTTCAATATCCACACCGCCCACAAGGTCGATCACTTCAGAGGAACTTCCGAAATCCAGCATAACGAATCGCTGGATATCCAGTCCGAAATTGTCATTAATGGTATTGATCAGAAGACCTACTCCGCCATATGCATAAGCGTGAGTAAGCTTATCAGTTGAAGAACGGCCCTCGATCGTAACTCCGGTATCACGCATCAGAGATATCATCTTAAGCGTATCTGTGCGCTTATCGATGGAGACCACAAGGATCGCATCTGCACGGCAGTTCACATCATCAGTTCCACGCGAATCCACACCGAAGACCAGGATATTCTCCACCTTCGAATCGCGCTGGGATACTTTCTTGATCGGGTAATTGGGATTGACGTACACACGTGTGTGACCGCCATCTGCCCAGGATGAGCTGACGTTACCGGAATTGAGGTCTACATTGTCCAGATCGGCAAAATCGATGGTCTCGTACTGTCCTTTACTTACAAAAGGAGTATTTACGAATCCCACAGCGCCCATAAGTCTGAAAACATACAAAGCTATGCCTGTTCCAAGACCCAGAACCGCGCACAGAAAATAGCAAAATATCTTAAGAAGCGTTTTTCCGACAGAACGCTTTTTCTTATAATTTTTTCCCCCATCGGAAAGACCAGCAGATCCTTCTCTGATCTTGTAATTATCAATATTTGAAGACATTCTTCCTTCCTTTCCAACCATGCCTAATATTACATGATTTTTACATATAATTCAATCTTATGCTTGAGATTTAAGAAACTGTGATAAAATGGAACATATTTTGAAAGGAGATTGCAAATGAAAAAGCAAATCAAAAAAGTGGCGGCTCTTTCTATCAGCTTGATGATGGTGGCGCCAATGGCGGCTTGTTCTGGTAAAGAAGAAACCACAACAACGTCAACTCTTCCTACCTCTGCTACTACAACTACAGAGGAAACAACTGCTGAATCATCAATCGAATCACTTGACAGCTCTATCGCACCTATGACCGTAAACGGTGACAACCCGCTTTACGATCCGTCTAATCCACTGGCTATCGATCCGTACACAGGCATTCAGGACATGGATCCTGCCAATGTCGGTAAGCGTTCTATCGCCTGCACCATCAGTAATGACCGTGCAGCAGTTCCTTGCAAGGGTATCAGCACAGCGGATATCGTTTACGAATACGAGAAGAATGACCACCAGACACGTTATCTGTTCGTTTTCCCGGACATTAACAAGATCCCGGTCATCGGTTCTTTCCGTAGTGCTCGTATCGTAGCTGCAGACCTGGCTAACGGAACAGATTCCCTGTTTGTTCACTGGGGTCTGGATACTGTTTACCTGCCGACACATATCAAGAACTTCAATATCGATCACATCGATCTGAATGGTTACGATGCAAGCTGGCAGGCAGATCAGGACGGTAAGATTACTCTTAATGGTTATAAGTATGCTTGGCGTGACCTGAACTGGAAGAAGTCCGAGAAGCGTGCTCAGCTGGAGTGTGCCGTAACTAACGGAGAGCAGATCCAGCGTGCCATCGACGATCTGGGCATCAGAAAGACCACAGACGAGAAAGACATGATCTTCAAGTTTGTTCCCTTCGGTAAGGCTCCGATGAAGAACAGTTATGACTGTAAGGATATCACGGTTTATTTCACCGCGAACAATCCGGATGCCCGCTTCCGTTACAACGAAGAAGATCACATGTACTACAAGAGCCAGTATGGTGATAAGCCTCTTACTGACGTACACACAGGCGAGCAGGTACGTTTTGCTAACGTATTCGTACTTTTCGTAAACCAGAGCATGCGTTACGACCAGCTTCACCTGGATATCAAGCTTTCTTCCGGTGGTCAGGGATATTACGTCTCTAACGGCAAACTGGTAGAAGTTCAGTGGGAGAAACCGGAATCTACCGATCCGATCAAGGTTTATGACCTCGAAGGTAATGAACTGGAGATCAACGCAGGTAAATCCCATATCTGTATCGTAGATATCAAGAACCGCGATAAGACATCCTGGGCTTGATCCTGCATACAATCAGCAGTAATGATCCGGATCGATGATCCGGGATCGCGAATTGAAAAGAAAATAGGAAGAGAAAAAGAAAAATCAGATAGTAAAGCGGCTGTTCCCGAAGGAGCAGCCGCTGTTTTTTCCTATAAATGAATCCGAAGCAGGAATGTATTAATCCCGGATTACTGGAGCATCCCCTTTATCTCCTGATATGTCAGAGCGCGAACCAGTACCTCTTCCTTAGTATCGTCTACTATATACTTCTCCAAGGCCTTCAGGGCTTTATCATAGTCCAGCTCGCCAAGGATCTTCTTATCTGTAGAACTGATAAGGACAAGCACGAAACGGGGCAGGTCCTCGTAAAAATCGGAAGGTTTCTTCGGAAGACGCGTGGATACATCTTCATTCAGAGAAAAAGCACCGCAGGGATTGCCGTTACGGTCCGCAACAAAAGAATAGGACGGAATATAAGCCTGCTTCCATGCCGGTTGATCCAGTTTCTCTTTATCCTTCTCTCGTCTTTTATCAAAAAATCCCATTTAGATCTCCTCCATAGGACCCTGCGGACCGAGACCCATCGGGTCCTGCTTATTCTTCATGTAAACACGGATCGAAACAACGACCCTTATGATCAACATCAGTACGACAGCTCCGGCCAGATCCAGGAATACATCGAAGAAACTGGAGTTTCTTCCCGGTACGAAGATCTGGTGATACTCATCTGCAACGGCAGACAAAGAAGTTACCCATAATGCAAAAGCAATATACACTTCATTATCGCTCTTCATCTGGATGAGCTTCGAATCATTCCAGTCAACATCAGACTGAATATGTTTTGTCGCGAACATCGCAATATACGATAAGAGCGATAAAATCAGAAATTCAAATACATGTGCTGCTTTACGAAGAAGACCTTCATCGGAGAATATCTTGATATACTTACCGATCTTCTCTACCAGTTCCTGGGACCGCAACGAAGAAACATCCCCGGTCTCGGAAGATAGGGAAAAGATAACCATAATCCAGGCTACAACCAGTATCCACATGACCAACGATAGAATAAAATACAGCGGATGGAAGACCGCTTTTGATTTTTTATTCTCCAAACCCATTCGAAAAATCTCCTTCGTATTTCACATAAAGAGTATACTACATTTATGCTCCATACTCAAAGCAAATGAAAAAATCCCGCGATCAGGAATATTTTTTTTGATTTTTCATTGCACGGTCAATATCACGTTTTGCCGTCTTCTCAGCCTGGGAATCACGCTTATCGAAGTTCTTCTTACCTCGTGCCAGTCCCACTTCAAATTTCACTTTACCATCACGGAAATAGCACTTGGTCGGAACTAAAGTCAGTCCGTCCTGCTTCACCGTCGAGTACAGCTTGATGATCTCCCTCTTATGCATAAGGAGTTTACGGGTACGCATCGGATCCAGGTTAAACCGGTTGCCGTGGTCATAAGGGCTGATATGAACACCGATCAGCCACATCTCCCCTTCTTTGCACTGTACATAACTATCCTTGAGGTTGACTTTGCCCGCACGAAGAGACTTGACCTCTGTGCCTGCCAGCACAACGCCTGCCTCGTACTTCTCGTCGATAAAGTAATCGTGAAAAGCTTTTCTATTCTCCGCTATGATCTTAATACCACGTTGAATGGCCATATTCTTCCTCCTACATTTCCAATGACGGATAAGCATTCATATCCATACCGTCACGGATCCCTTTCAAGTAATCGTAATAGCCTGCAGAAGCAATCATGGCGGCGTTATCAGTACAATACGCCATCTTCGGAAGACAAAGTTCACAGCGTTGCTTCTTCGCAAGTTCCGTAATTTTCCCACGCAGGCAGGAATTGGCAGAAACACCGCCGGCAAGACAGATCTTTCTCAGATTCGTCTGTTTCACGGCTTTGGCCAAACGATCACAAAGGATCGAACATACCGCATCCTGATACGATGCGGCAAAATCATTTACTCGTACTTCTTCACCCTTCAGCCTGGTCTGGTTGATCAGATTCAAAGCCGCGGTCTTGATGCCGCTGAAGGAGAAATCCAGAGAATCCTGGATTTTCGGTGCTGGGAATGCATAGGCGTTCGGATCACCGCCCTGACTTGCCTTATCCATCTTCGGTCCACCCGGGTATCCCAGACCGATCACACGCGCGATCTTATCGAAGGCCTCACCTGCTGCATCGTCGCGGGTAGAACAGATATATTCCATGTCTGAATAATCCTTGACCAGCAGAATCTCACTATGACCGCCGGAGACCACAAGACACAGGAACGGCGGCTCCCATGAAGGATCAGTCAGATAATTGGCAGCAATATGTCCCGCCATGTGATTGACACCCACAAGCGGAAGGTTCTCCACCTCACAAAGTGCTTTTGCCGCGGAAACACCGACAAGAAGTGCACCCACAAGGCCCGGACCCTTAGTTACGCAGACAGCATCCAGATCCTTGTATCCCACGCCGGCCTGCTTCATTGCTTCTGTAATGCAGGGCACGATTGCTTCGACATGCATACGCGATGCCAATTCCGGCACAACACCGCCATACTGACTGTGAAAGTCAGCCTGAGACGCAATGATACTGGAACGGACAATACGTCCATCCTCGATCACGGCGCAAGCCGTCTCATCACATGAAGATTCAATTCCCAAAGTTAATACTGCCACGTGCTCCACCTTATTGCTTAAAGAATGTCGTCAGAAATTCTCTGATCGTATCTCGATATCCGGCAGGATCGATAAAGTAAGATTCCGTATAGCCAGCGCCGGAAAACATCTTCGCCATTGTCGTATTCGGATTCAAGCGCATACGCTCGGACACGATCTGTCCGGTCTTCTCGGCGCCTACGAAGGTATCTCGTCCGCCATAAATGATGCAGACCGGGATCGCAAGTCTCGAGATCTCGGTAGCCAGGTTCACATTTCCCGACTCACCTGCGGAAATACGGATGGCATACGGCACGAAATTCTTCGTTAGGAAGGCGAATTTCGACTTCTTATAGACGAAAGGCGTGATATAGTCATCGGAATTCTTGGCCGGTGAATCCAGAATGATCCCCTTGATATAAGTCGCATCGAATCCGAGTTCCACGATATTCTTACTGTAGTTCTCCAGAACTTCGGCCGTAGATACCGGCGGAAGCTTGTCTATTGCAAGAAGCGAGGCACTGCAGCCTGATCCTATACCATATAAGATGACATCTGTCGTAACAGAGATCTTCTTAACATGCTTGATGGCTCCAAGTACGTCCTGCCACTCCAGATAACCAAATCCACAGATCGCACCTTCTGATTCACCGGAATTACGCAGGTCGAAAAGAAAGACATTGAAATTCTGGCCCAAAAGATCATCGATCAGGTCAACCGTCTCCACGCCGAAGGGCATACGGTTCGACTGAGTATCATGCACGACGATCACGGTACTGATCGGCTTTTCTGTCTTGAAAAACCAGCCGGACAGGATCGTCTGGTCATCGGCAGATGTGAAACTGGTGGCCGAATAACTGGGCAGGATATTGGACGGAATATTCTCGATGGCCTTCTTCTCACTACTCATCAACGAGTTTGCCGTTGAAGCAGTCAGAACGATCATTGCGACCAGAATTACGGCCGCAATACTAAGAAACAATGCAATACGCACGATCAGCTTGGAGAAAGGCAATCTCGTGCCCGGGTGTTTGGTCATTCCTCTTCCCATAGTATCCCCCTCTTACAACATTCTGTGCTTCCTGAGGACCCAGACCGCGCAAGCGATACTGACAGCCCCTGCCAGCACAAGGATTATAAACGGGATCGGATGACTTGCAAATTCGGCATCCCATGGCATAGGACAGTTCTGACCGAAGAAACTGGAGATAATGGTCGGAACCGACAACGCGATGGTTGCAGCGGCCATGATCTTCATGACTTCATTCATATTGTTGTTGATGATCGACGCATAGGCATCCATCGTTGTGTTGACCACGGATGTATAGATGTCGGCCATCTCTTTTGCCTGCTTAAACTCGATGATAGCATCATCCAGAAGTTCTTCGTCTTCGGCATACTGACGTAATGCATTACCACGCATCAGACGTTCCAGCACCGCCTCGTTAGACTTCAGTGAAGTTGAGAAATATACCAGAGACTTCGATAACTCCATAAGTCTGTACAACTCACGATTCGTCGTCGAACGGGCCAGCTGGCGTCCGGAAGCCTCGATCGCTTTATCGATAAAACGCAAGAATCGAAGATAATCCTTGGCTGCATGCAGAAGGATCTGGATCGCAAAGCGGTTCCTGTAATTGACCTGGAAATCCTTGGCCTGATTATGTATGAATACATCCAGGATCGGTACTTCCCGCAAAGATACGGTGATAATATGTCTCTTCGTGATGATGATACCAAGCGGTACTGTCCAATAAAGGTTCGGCTGGTCATCATGAATATTGCAAGGAATATCCAGGATGATCAGCATATCGCCGTTATCCTCATCAATATCCACACGCGGTCTCTCCTCATCATCCAGAGGATAACGGAGAAACTCCTGTGGAACATCCAGTTTATTGCAGATCAGTTCGATCTCCTCTTCCGTAGGCGCATGAAGATGGATCCAGGTATCGTCCTGGATCTCTTCGACTTGGATCAATTCATGTACCACTCTCTCGGAAGAGACTTTTTTCTCGATTGATTTATATATATCCAGCATAACTCTGCCTTTCTGTAAACCAATCTATTTTACCATGTAAGAGCCAAAATGACTATATACCTGACGTTTATACACCCGTAGAACCGAAGCCGCCGGCTCTGTCATTTCCAATACCGGAAACATCTTCTACCAGATGGAATTCTGCTTTCGCATAGGTAGCTACCACCATCTGCGCCACACGGTCCCCCTTCAGGATCTTGTAGGTACCTTTCTGGTTCCCCTTATCCTTCAGTGTAAGGATCGAATTTTCATCGCCACTTCCCACAGGAGACGTATTCTCCATGATCACGCAAACTTCTCCGCGATATCCGCTGTCGATGGTGCCCGGTGCATTCGGGATACGTAGCGGCGTGTTCAGGGATATACCGCTTCTCGGACGGACCTGGACCTCCATTCCTACCGGAATCGCCATCTTCAGTCCCGTCTTCACCAGAACAGTCTGACCCGGAGCAATCACGACATCCTCCACACTATAAAGATCCATGCCGGCATCGCCATCATGGGCATATGACGGAAGTACCGCATCTTCACAGATTTTCTCGATATAGATCTCAGTATTCATAAAAGTCTTCTCCTTCATCGAACAGATCTTCATCCGTGTCCGGTTCCAGATAACGCAGGGACTCAATAACCGCACTACGTTCTTCTCTGTCCTCATTCATAAACCTGGCTACGGAAGCACAAGGGATCCCCATATTCTGAATCGTCATGACCGTGCTTCCCGAAACGATATTCTTACAGTTCCCGAACAGATCACTTCTACAGAATCCCGGATAACATACCACATCCACACGATGGTCGTAGTGAGCTGTTCCTTTATCTTCCGGCTTCTCACCCAGAGATACTTCCGGATAACGGGTACACATGTTGCAGTTCTTCTCATGTCGGCCCAGCGGGCAGAATTCCGACTGCATCCACTCGATCGGACCATATCGGTGCAGCGCCAGATATACGTGATCCGAGATCTCCTCCGCCGATCTGGCCATCTTCGTTATATCCTCATCCGACAGTTCGTAAGACGGGAAAAGATAGCGGATATTCTGCTTCATCGCATAGTTGTATGCGAAGTGATTAAACACATTGGCAGATGGCAGTAAGCCGACTGTATCCTCATCTGCAAAAGAACCGAAACATCCGACAAACTTTCCACCAGCATGGCTGCGCATCAGACGGATCGCCTTCGTGATCACTTCCGTCAGATCGTCTTTATAGGCACCGGGCAATCTCAGTGCAACCTGCGACTTCGGCTCTTCCTGCAGTAATTCATCGATCAGATTGATTTTACCCGGCCGTACCACACCAAATACAGGGAATACATAAAGATCTGCCCCACAGGCATATCCGTCCGTAATCCGATTCATATCGATATAATCTGCAATAAGGATATGCTTCTCCTTCGGAGCCGAGAAATTCGGTGTATAAGGCATATCTTCATCCGTGAAAGTATCATTTCTTCCTTCGGTCGACTTCTCAAGGATCTCCCCGGCAAGCTTAGCCATGGCATCTCTTCTCATAGCGTTCACTGAGGAAATACGGAGCTCAACAGGGAATTTCCCTTCCTGCTTTAATGACACAAAGGAGAAAGGTGTCTGACCGGTCTTAATAAGCTGTTCCTTCGTTCTGTCCCACAGAAGCGGTGCACTGTCACCAAGTTCGTCCTTCGGCATCCGAAATGTACTGGATACGCCTTCAAAAGCACCCTCACTGACTTTCGTCTGAAGCACATACTCATTTCCGTCCAGGCTCAGCACACCCTGTATCGGCGCTTTTCGAACAGAATCCTTCGGCACCGTGATCTTCTTACTCATACGATACACGGCCATCCCCTGCTTCAGTTTAGCGATCGCCTCGGGATGAAGTCCTTTTACCACAGAAGAATTCATGGACACTTCGATCTTTCCGACAGGGAAACTGGCCACTTCGGTCTCATTATCACGGATCGAAAGGAAATCACCCTTTTCCGGTACATCTGCCTGTCTGGAACGGACACAGATCGTTCCCATCTTAGCATTCAGGGACAGGATCTCGCCCCAATACAATCCGTACTTTCCGGCATATTCTCCGGAAAGGTAATCGGGACCTTTCTTACCCTGCATATATTGAGTCGTGAAGCTTCCTCCACGATTAAACGTCACAAGAAGATCGTTCTGAACCTGCTTCATGACTTCCTTTGTATCCTTATCGGAAGAAATGGCATCGATCATGCGGCGATAAGCCGAAACTACTGCCGTGCAGTAATTCTCGTCGCGCATACGGCCTTCGATCTTGAGAGAATCTACGCCCGCTTCCATAAGCTCGCGCAGATACGGAAGTGCAGACTGATCCTTCGGAGAGATCAGTTTACCAGCACGCAAAGGCTTACCGGACACTTCGATCTCACGGTTTCCTTCGAACAGCTGATAGGTCTGACGGCAAGGCTGGGCACATGCGCCACGGTTACCGGAACGGGAACCGGATTTATTCATACTGCTGAACAGACAAAGTCCTGAATAACAGACACACATGGCTCCGTGAACAAATACTTCGACCTCGATATTCTCGTTATGCCAGAGTTCACATCTGGAACGGATCTCATCAAGCGAAAGTTCACGCGGCAATACCACACGTTCCACCTTGAAATCCTGCATTTCCCGACTCTGGTAAAGCGAGAACACATTCATCTGAGTACTTGCATGGATCGGAATCTGCGGAAAATGTGCAGCAAGATAGGATGCAAGTCCGATGTCCTGGATCAGGAAAGCATCCACGCCAAGCTTATATGCAGAGAGCGCCAGTTCCACAGCATCCATGATCTCATCGTCGTTCATGAGCGTATTCAACGTAATATAGACCTTACTATTCCGAAGATGCGCATATTCCAGGGCTTCCGGGAGAGACTCCATGGTGAAGTTCTCCGCATGGATACGGGCATTATACTGATTCAGTCCAAGATAGACCGCATCCGCTCCGGCATTCACCGCAGCTTTGAGCATACTCATTGATCCTGCAGGAGCAAGTAATTCAGGCTTTCTCATAATTCCTCCATAGGGATATTGTTCTCTTTACAATACTGCTCCAGAGGAAGTAACGGCGCCTCTTTCGGGCGGTCCTCCTCCGACTGGTGAAGCAGATTCTGCCAACGGAAGATCGCTTCCATATACGCCAGGATCAGAGCCTGATTCGTCGGAAGCATCGGGTTCTCGGCCAAAGTCTCGTTAAGAAGATCGTTGGCCAGTTTCGCAACATAGGTCGTCTTCGCCTCTTCCAGCTTGGAATCCACCTTGAAGCGATAATTCATACCTGCAATACGTACAAAGATTGCCTTCGGATATCCTTCCTCCAGCTCCTCTTCACCTTTAGTCTTCTTCAGTGTCTTAGGAGACACGTCTCTGGGCAGCTGCTGATAATCCGCCACAACCGGCTTTTTCTGCTTCTTACCCTTACTCGTCTTCGTCTTTCCTTTCTCATCCTTAGAAGTACTGTACTTCTCGAAAAGAGAATCCGATAAACGTTCGTATGCCATACTATTCTCCGTCCTTTCCGTTCAGAAAGTCATAAATCTCAACAAAATCCGTCGGTTCCAGCTGTTCTGCCCGGACATTCGCCGGTTTACCTATCCCGGCGAGGGCCGCCGTCACGTCTTCCTTCTTAAATCCCGAAGAAGAAAGACTATTGACCAGGGTCTTTCTTCTTAATGCAAAAGCACTCTCCACGAACCGGATCCATTCTTTGTCCCAGCGTCCGCCCTGTTCGCACTCGATGGTGATCACCGACGATGTCGTATTGGGGGAAGGAACGAAACTCCCACGATCCACCGTAAAGCACTTGCTCTTCTTTCCCCGAAGATCTGTCAGAACAGAAAGCGGTCCGTATTGCTTCGTTCCGGCTTTAGCAAAGATCCTCGCCTCGGCCTCTTCTTCCACCATGTAGACCATCTTCCGCAAATTCGGGAAGTCTGCCATGACCTTCAGCATGATCGGTGTCATAACATAATAAGGAAGATTCGAGATCACCACTTCCGGCATCTCGCTTTCTTCCAGTTCCGAAGTATCAAATGCAAGATAATCCTTATAGATCACTCTTCCGCCGGAAGCCTCGATCACAGCTTCAAGACGAGGTTGAAAGGTAGTATCGATCTCAACCGCCACATACTTCTTCGCACTCTTGACTGCATTCTCAGAAAGTGCACCGATACCCGGGCCGATCTCCAGGACATGGGTCTGGTCAGAGATCTCTGCCAGATCCAGGATCCTCTCGATCACGTCTTCATTGCACAAAAAGTTCTGCCCCAGGCTTTTAGTGGCCGAAAGGCCATATTGCTCCAAGATAGACAGAACTTCCTGCTTATTCATCATCCGATAAAGTACCGGACACCGGCCTCGAAGATCTTCTGATCCTTCGCACCCGGAATATTCTTTGCAACACCATTACCCATACGTTCACTATGACCCATCTTACCGAGGATACGTCCGTTCGGGCTGATGATACCTTCGATGGCACACATGGAACCATTGGGATTAAAGGCAGTATCCATAGTCGGGATACCCTTGTCATCTACATACTGTGTAGCAACCTGACCCTTCGCGAAAAGTTCTTTCAACAGATCTTCCGATCCGCAGAAGCGGCCTTCACCATGGGAGATCGCGATCTCATGGATATCGCCCTCATTAGTAAACGACAGCCATGGAGAGTTATTCGAAACGATCTTGGTAGAAACATAAGCACTCTGGTGACGGCCGATACGGTTGAAGGTCAGTGTCGGACCATCATGCTCCAGCGGCAGGATATCACCATAAGGCAGAAGTCCCAGCTTCATAAGTGCCTGGAATCCGTTACAGATACCCAGCATCAAGCCATCACGGTTGAACAGAAGGTCTCTTACCGACTCGGTCACAGCCGCATTACGGAATGCAGCCGCGATAAACTTACCGGATCCTTCCGGTTCGTCACCGGCGGAGAAACCACCCGGGATCATGATCATGTTTGCATTCTTGATACGCTCGCTCATCTCCTTGAAGGATTCCTCAACCTCCTGGGAATCACGGTTACGGATAACCATGACATCCGGTGTGGCCCCTGCACGGGAGAATGCAAAAGCAGTATCGTACTCGCAGTTCGTACCCGGGAATACCGGAATGAATACCTGCGGTTTCGCACCTGTCAGGATAGACGGTGCAGTAATGGCATTCTTGCTGACCTCACCCTTCTCATAAGATACGGCAGCACCCTCATCTACGATGGTCGGGAAGATCGGCTCCAGCTTGGAAACATAAGCCTGGATCGCATCTTCGATGGAGATCGACTGTCCACCCAGCGTCATGACCTGCTCGGAAGTTGTCTTTCCAAGCAGTTTACCGCCAACCTGCTCGATCTTATCTACGGCGTTACCGTCGCTTACAGACAGGAGCACTGTACCGAAAGAATGCTTAAAGAGGGATTCCATATCGATTCCATCTGCGAAGGCAAATCCCAGTTTGTTACCGAAGCACATCTGGGCAACACGAGCCGCAATACCGGCAGAACGAACGACGCCGGCGCAACGGAGCTGGCCACGATCCTGGATCTGAGTCAGGCACTTCATCACACGGATCGCATGATCCTTCACATAACGGCCGTTCGCATCACGCTTGATGGTGATCATATAGAGCTTCTCGCCTGCAGCAGAAAGCGTAGAAGAAATTACCTTATCTGTTGTTGTCATACCGACTGCGAAAGATACCAGCGTCGGCGGAACATGCAGTTCATTGAAGGAACCGGACATACTGTCCTTACCACCGATAGAAGCGGTTCCGAAGTCCAGCTGAGCCTGATATGCGCCAAGCAATGCGGAGAGCGGCTTGCCCCAGGACTTCTCACCTGCCATACGCTCGAAGTATTCCTGGAACGTAAGTCTAGCCTGGAAAGGATCACAGCCCAGGCAGGCCAGACGCAGGAGAGATTCGGTTACAGCATGGTAAGCACCATGGAACGGGCTCCATGCGGAGAAATACGGATCGAAACCATAGGCCATAACGGAAACAGCATTGGTCTTTCCCTCTTCAACCGGGATCTTGCAGGCCATACCTTCTTCCGGAGACAGCTGATAACGTCCGCCGAAAGGCATCAGCACGGTACCTGCACCGATGGTGCCGTCGAAACGGGAAACCAGACCCTTACGGGAGCAACCGTCCAGAGAGGAAAGCGCGCCCTTGAGGGATGCGGCAAAATCACCGTTCACATAAGCCTCTGTGGTCTTATCGATAATACCGTTATTGAAATCCGGCTCGGTAACTTCGGCTTTTGCATAGGAAGAAGCGCCGTTCGTATCGATAAATGCTCTCGGGAGTTCAACGATGGTGTTGCCCTTCCAGGTCATCTTCATGACCGGCTCCTCGGTTACAACAGCAACAACTGTCGCCTCAAGGTTTTCCTTAGCTGCATAGTCGAAGAATTCCTTCTCATCCTTCGGATCGATAACGATCGCCATTCTCTCCTGAGACTCGGAAATAGCAATCTCTGTACCATCAAGACCTTCGTACTTCTTCGGAACCTTATCCAGATCAATGGAAAGACCGTCAGCCAACTCGCCGATAGCAACGGATACACCGCCGGCACCGAAGTCATTACAACGCAGGATCATCTTACTTACTTCCGGAATACGGAACAGTCTCTGAATCTTTCTTTCTGTCGGAGGATTACCCTTCTGGACTTCCGAACCGCAGGTCAGCACCGACTTCTCATCGTGGGCCTTGGAAGAACCGGTTGCACCACCGATACCGTCACGGCCTGTACGACCACCAAGAAGAACAACGATGTCACCCGGTCTCGGACGGACACGTACGATATTTTCAGCCGGAGCGGCACCAACAACAGCACCGATCTCCATTCTCTTAGCAACATAACCCGGATGATAGATCTCATCTACATGACCGGTGCAAAGACCGATCTGGTTACCATAGGAGCTATAGCCGGCAGCCGCTGTACGAACCAGTTTCTTCTGGGAAAGCTTACCTTCCAGCGTCATGGATACCGGAACAGTCGGATCACCGGCACCGGTAACACGCATAGCCTGGTATACATAAGAACGTCCGGAAAGCGGGTCACGGATCGCACCACCGAGGCAGGTAGCGGCACCACCGAACGGCTCGATCTCCGTAGGATGGTTATGGGTCTCGTTCTTGAACATCAGAACGTAATCTTCTTTCTTTCCGTCCACGTCGATCTGGATCTTGATGGAGCATGCATTGATCTCTTCCGACTCATCCAGGTCAGCGAGTTTGCCGTCCTTCTTGAGTTTTCTCATTGCCATAGTAGCCACATCCATCAGACAGATCGGCTTCTTAGAGATGCGCTCGCCGTATACTTCTTCTCTGGTAGAAAGATAGTTGGCGTAGATGCTCTTTAATTCCTCGGCAAAAGCACTGTCACCATCGATCTTGACGTCTGTCAGTTCAGTGAGGAACGTCGTGTGGCGGCAGTGGTCAGACCAGTATGTATCCAGAACACGGATCTCCGTCATTGTCGGATCACGCTTGATGGACTGGAAGAATTCCTGTGTAAAAGCAATATCTGCATCGGACATTGCCAGACCCCAGGTCTTACGAAGCTCGGAGAGTTCTTCCTTAGACTTCGTGGTAAAGCCCTCGATCGTCGGAACGGAAGACGGAACATCGAATACCTCTTCCAGTGTTTCCGGCTTCTCCATGGAAGCTTCACGGCTCTCAACCGGGTTGATGAGGTATTTCGCAATAGCTTTCTTCTGCTCGTCGGTTACGGAACCGTAGAACACGATCACACGGGCAACACGTACCAGCGGTTTCTCCTTCTGCGTGAGGATCTGACAGCACTGGGCCGCAGAGTCGGCACGCTGGTCATACTGTCCCGGAAGAGATTCAATGGCCAGAACATAAGCCGCATCCGAAACATCGATGGTCTCATCGTAGACCACATCTACCGGCGGTTCCGAGAAAACAACATTTTTCGCCAGTTCATATTCTTCGTCAGTCAGACCGGACACATCGTACCGGTTAAAGACCCGGACGCTGTCGATGGTCTTCACACCGCAGTCTGCCGACACATCCTTCTTCAGTCCCGCCGCCTCAACTGCGAATTCTTTCTTCTTCTCCGAATAAATTCTTCGAACCTGATTGCTCATAAACAAACCTCCAAAAATGTTGTTTCTTTCCTTAACGTTTCTATGGTATCACAAAACCCCGTTTCCTACTCACAGGAAAACGGGATTTTATGGTATTATTTCAGTTTTTCCGCCACCTCGGTCAGAAGCTCGCTGTTATACTTGAGGAATCGCTTGAGGCCCTCTGCATCCAGTGAACCATGGGCCAGTCTGGCCTGGTCATAAAGATGCTGGCAAAGCGCATTCATCTTCTCCTTATCCTCCGACACACCGGACATACCACGCAGACGCAGTACCAGAGGATGATCGGTATTAAGTACCAGATCCATCTTGATCGGGAACATGGAGTCCAGATTGTTGTATGGATCATCTTCCTTGCCGGTACGCATGGCTTCGAACTGTTTTCTCATCTCTGCCATACGACGGGCTTCTTCCGTCTCACGGATAAAAGCCGGCAATTGATCGGCGCCGAGAGCTACTGCGGAAACTTCCAGTTTCTCTTCACCCGTAGCCGCCTTGAAAAGCTCACTCAACGTCTTCACTTCGTCTTCGGAAGCCGCTTCACCTTCCAGTTCGGCGTCAACACGCTTGAACTTCACGTCATTCTGCTTGTATTCCAGGAAGGAAATGAAATTGTTATCCAGTTCTTCATTGAGAACCACAACATCGAAGCCCTTCTCCTTCGCCATAGCGATATAAGCAGCCTGCTGGTCCGGAGCCTTGGTATACCGGATGGTATCCTTCTCCTTATCCTTGGTCAGTTCTTTTAACGTATAGAATTCATTATCCACCGTCTTAAAGAGGCAGATGTCCTTGACCTTCTCGTAGAACTTCTCATCCTTCATCATGCCGTATTTCACGAAGATACTGATATCCGACCAGTAACCCTGGAAACCTTCGCGATCGTTCTTGAAGACTTCATTTAGTTTATCGGAAACCTTACGGATAATGTGGGATGCCAGTTTCTTGACGTACTCATCCTGCTGGAGAGCGGAACGGGAAACATTCAACGGAAGATCTGTGCAGTCCAGGCAGCCACGGAGCAGGAACAGGAATTCCGGAATAACTTCCTCGATATTGTCGGCTACGAAAACCTGGTGATTATAGATCTTGATACGGCCTTCCAGTGTCTCGTAAACATTGTTGGTCTTCGGGAAATAGAGGATACCCTGGAGATTGAAAGGATAATCCATGTTCAGGTGGATCCAGAAAAGCGGTTCCTTCATGTCATGGAATACCGTACGGTAAAAATTCTTGTATTCCTCATCGGTGCAATCCTTCGGAGACTTCTTCCAGAGCGGTTCGGTATCATTGATCGGCATGATCTCGTGGTCATGGCCTTTGTACTCTTCGCCCTTCTCCTCGGCTTCTTTCTTCTTCTTTGCCTCTTCCTCTTCATGCTTTCTGTCAGAGACTACATCGCTGTAGTAAAGATCGAAAGGCATGAAGGAACAGTACTTCTTCAGCACACCACGGATCTTGCCGGCATCGAAGATCTTCTTGGCTTCCTCAGAAAGTGTCAGAGTAATGGATGTACCACGCTCCGTTCTGTCGGAATCCGAGATCTCAAAATCCATACCGTCATCCGATGTCCAGGATACTGCCGGTGCGTCTTTAACAAATGACTTGGTATCGATGCGGACCTTGTCCGCTACCATAAATGCGGAATAGAAACCGAGACCGAAGTGGCCGATGATTCCGCTGGCATCTGTGCTCTGCTCTTTATACTTCTCTACGAAATCCATGGCACCGGAGAAAGCGATCTGATTGATGTACTTGTCGACTTCCTCTTCCGTCATGCCGATACCGTTATCGGTAAACTCAATGGTTCCTGCTTCACTGTCATAATTTACATGCAGCTGGTAGTCATCCTGGTCCTCCTTAACAGTTTCACCCAGATCTACCAGTCTCTTAAACTTGGAGATTGCGTCCGAACCATTGGAAACCAGCTCTCTTACGAAAATATCCTGATCGGAATAGAGCCACTTTCGAATGATCGGAAAGATATTCTCCGTCGTTACTGAAATCGTTCCTTTTCTAGCCATATATCTACCTCCAAAACTTGTTCACGTATTAGAAAGAATCCACATGTGCGTGGGTATCAATATATTTATGTACTATTTTCTGATAACTCGCCATCAACTTCACCAGAGCCGGGCACTCGGAAGAACGGAATTTCACTTCATCGATCGAAGCTACAGGCAGGATGTCGAAAGGAGAACTGGTAACGAAAAGTCCCATTTCCGGCGGCCCATCGTCCTCTTGCGTCTCCATCTTCACCAGATCCTCCATGGTAAAAGCACCTTCTTCCAGTTTTAATCCGGCTTCGAGGATGGCATCCTTAACATACTTTCTGGTGATACCTATGAGGATCAGGTCCTCGGAGGGTGAATAAACTGTATCTTTATACAATACAAAGAAATTCGAACGGCCGCCCTCAACAAATTTACCATCGTTGCCGCGAAGAATAACCTCATATGGCAGTCCGAAAGAAGTCTGTCTTGCAGATGCCTCCGCCACCGCCTTCTTATAATCACCACGGAAAACCTTAACGTGGGGCTCTACTCTCTCCCAGGTAAGACTGGTGGTAACGATCCCATCCTTATACATCTGCGAAGTGGGATACGTCATATTACTCAGATAGACAAGATTCAGCGATTTTGTTATGACAATACGGACATTACCGTCCGCCATGCCGCTTTCCCAGATCATGGACTGGGCGATAAAGTGGTATGTATCCGGATCAATGGGAAAGTCTTCCTTCGCCGCAACGGATTTATGCAGACGCTCCATATGGTCCTCCCAGAACAGAAGGACACCTTCCTGAAAACGTACAGATTCATAATATGTGATTTCATCGGTAGGAATGAATAAAGCCTGGCCTTCTTCCGAGTCGAAAGCGACTTTCACGCCGTTCAATGTACAGAAATCCCCGATATTTCCTTCTACCAACGGATACGCCATGATCCAGACCCCTTTCCTTACAGGCGGTTTTATTCAGAAAGCCCCCTGCGTACCGTATAATTTTACTCTTTAATGGTACTTTCGTAAACACATGAAAAATCGTTATTTGCACAACGTTTTAGCTCTTGTATTATAAGTAAAATATACATACAATGAATTTCAAAATATCGGTTGACGCGGCAGAATTCGTCTGCTACAATGCCTTTATGCAAAATCGTTAATAATTATACATGGAGGTGCCTTATGGCAAAGGAAAAATTCTTACTCGCGTATTCAGGCGGACTGGATACATCCATTATCATCCCGTGGCTCCTTGAGCACTATGACTGTGAAGTAGTTGCTTATTGTGGTGAAGTCGGCGTTGGTGTCGATCACGATTATCTGGAGAAGAAGGCTCTCAAGTGTGGTGCAATCAAGTGCATCATCGAAGATATCTCTGAAGAGTTTGTTTCTGATTTTGTCTTCCCTACTCTTAAAGCAAACGCTGTTTATGAAGGTAAGTACCTCCTCGGCACATCCATGGCACGTCCGGTAATCGCTAAGCACTTCGTTGAGGCTGCTCACGCTAACGGATGCACAACTATCGTTCATGGCTGCACAGGTAAGGGTAACGACCAGGTAAGATTTGAGCTTTCTATCAAGGCTCTGGATCCGGACATGAAGATCCTGGCTCCTTGGAGAATCTGGGACATCAAGTCTCGTGACGAGGAAATCGATTATGCAAATGCACGTGGTATCGAAGTTCCTGTTACTAAAGAGAATAACTATTCCAAAGATGAGAACCTCTGGCACCTCTCTCACGAAGGAATGGATCTCGAGAATCCTGCAAATGAGCCGAATCTCGACAAGATCCTGGAGCTCATGGTTTCTCCTGAGAAGGCACCTGATACGCCTACATATGTAACGATTAAGTTCGAAAAGGGTGTTCCGGTAGAAGTTGACGGCCAGAAGCTCTCCCCTGCTGATCTTCTGAGATACTGCAATAAGGTTGCCGGTGCGAACGGTGTAGGTATCGCTGATATCGTTGAGAACCGTCTCGTTGGTATGAAGAGCCGTGGCGTATACGAGACACCTGGTGGAACGCTTCTCTTTGCTGCACACCGTGAACTGGAGCTTCTCACTGTTGAGCGTGACACGATCCACTACAAGGATCTCGTAGCTCAGAAGTTCTCTGAACTCGTATACTACGGTCAGTGGTTCCATCCTCTCCGCGAAGCCATCTCCGCATTTGTCGATAAGACACAGGAAGTGGTTACCGGTGAAGTAAGAATGAAGCTGTATAAGGGTAACTGCACACCTGCAGGTACAACTTCCCCATTCTCTCTGTATGATCCTGAGATCGCTACATTCGAAGCTGACGACGTTTACAACCAGGCTGATGCCGGCGGATTCATCAACTGCTTCGGTCTTCCGATGAAGGTCAATGCTAAGATGAAGCAGAAGAACGGTTTGCTCTAATAACTGATCTGATTGGTTTTCAAGGGGTCGCGAGCAATCGCGGCCCTTTCATTTTCTTAAGGAGTGCTTGCTATGTACTATGTTCCCGACGGAACCACCCAATGTGGATACTACGAGTGTGAAGATTGCGAAACAGGTTTTCTCGACCTGAGGATCGCTCCCCGCCTGGTCTGCCCTTACTGCGGCAAGGAAGTCGACATGGAGATCGGCCCTGATGAAGAAATGCCTAAGATCCGCGAAGCCGCTAAACTTATCAAGATGCTGGAAGGCGAAGATGTCGAGAAATACGATACCTTGCTGAGTCTTGCCATCACCGGCGGAGATTATAGCTGGATAGGTTAAAGAAAGGATCTATTTCTATGGATAAGGAACAGATCAGATTTTTGGAGAACATATCGGCAAATGCTTTTGTCGGATTGGAAACGATCAACTATGACGGATGGGAACTGCGCTTCACTCACGGTTTTACCGGAAGAGCCAATTCGGTACAGATCAAAGGCGCATCGACGATCGACCTGACCGAAAAGATCGAATACTGTGAGAAACAATATGAAGAACATAACCTGCCGTGCATATTTAAACTGAGCGATGCAGACAAGGAATTCATCTCAATACTTGAAAACAGAGGCTATCAGTCCGTAAAGCCGACCGATGTGATGACACTTCCGCTTAAGGATATCGTTACAGACAGCGAGATATTAAAGGACGTGTACTTCAGTTCAACACCTGACGGATGGTTCGAACCGTATTTTGAATTCGAAGGTATGCAGGATGAGATGAAGCGGGATCTGACAAAAAAGATACATGCAAAAGTTGCCGTCGATCAGATATATATCAAAGTAATGCATAATGGAAAGGTTGCGGCAGTCGCATCATTGGCGATCGAAGAAGGATACAGCCTGCTTCATAATGTGGTCGTCACATCTGACCTTCGCGGTCTCGGGCTCGGCAAGAAGCTCTGTCAGGCCGCCATCTTAAAGTCAAAAGAAGCCGGTGCATCATATATATATCTTCAGGTTATGCAGAATAATCCGATCGCAATGAATCTGTATAAAAAGCTCGGTTTTGAGAAGCAGTACACATATTACTATGTCACAAGCAATAAGTGACTTGTGACAAACACGGATATAGGTGTTATATTATCTGAGTGAAAACATTGAAATATTTTCGATTATTAAAGGAGAAATACCATGGCTAAGAAAATGTGGGCAGGCAGATTCGAGAAAGCGACGGACAAAGCCGTAAATGACTTTAATTCTTCTCTTCCTTTCGACTGCAGAATGTATAAACAGGATATTGAGGGCTCTGTCGCCCACAGTCAGATGCTGGCAAAGCAGGGCATTATCTCTCAGGAAGATGCCGACCAGATCAAGGAAGGGCTTCTCTCCATTCTGGATGATATCGAATCCGGCAAGCTGACTTTCGATTCGGATGCAGAAGACATCCATATGTTCATTGAAGAAGAACTCACCAACCGTATCGGTGATGCGGGAAAGCGTCTGCATACCGGTCGTTCACGTAATGACCAGGTTGCTCTTGACCAGCGTCTCTATGCGGTTGACGAAGCCAAGGAGATCCAGTCTCTTCTCGGAGAATTCCGTGATGCCCTGATCGATCTGGCAGAGGAAAATACCGAGACATATATGCCCGGCTATACACACCTTCAGCGTGCACAGCCCATTACTTTTGCTCACTATCTTATGGCGTACATTCAGATGTTCGGCCGAGACATGGACCGTCTGGACGAGGCCATCGCAAGAACGAACATCTCCCCGCTTGGCTCCGGCGCACTGGCCGGCACCACTTACCCGCTGGATCGTAACTTTGTAGCAGATCAGCTTGGAATGAATGGGGTAACACTGAATTCTCTGGATGGTGTTGCCGATCGTGACTGGGCCATCGAACTTGCATCTTTCGCATCTCTGTTCATGATGCATCTTTCCCGTCTCTCCGAGGAGATCATCCTTTACTCCTCACAGGAGTTTAAGTTCATCGAACTGGATGATGCCTATTCGACCGGCTCTTCCATGATGCCACAGAAAAAGAACCCGGACGTGGCTGAGCTGGCTCGTGGTAAGACCGGACGCGTCTATGGCGATCTGATCTCTCTTCTGGTCACCATGAAGGGTCTGCCGCTCACATACAACAAGGATATGCAGGAAGTCCAGGAAGCGCTCTTTGATGTGATCGATACCATTAAGGGTGTACTGGTTCCCTTCACCGGCATGATCAAGACCATGAAGCTTCGTAAAGATAATATGGAGAAGGCCGCGCTGGGTGGTTTCACCAATGCCACAGACCTGGCTGACTATCTGGTCAGAAAAGGTATTCCATTCAGAAGCACCCATGAGATCTCCGGTAAGCTCGTCCACTATTGTATTGAGCACGATACAACACTGGAGAAATTGTCATTAGATGAATTCAAGCAGTTCTCCGACCTTATCGAGGAAGATGTTTACGATGCCATCTCTCTTGAAACCTGTGTAAATAAGAGAACGATAGTCGGTGCCCCTGCCCCGGAGACCGTGAAGACCGCTATCGAGCAGTGCAAATAAAGTAAGTCGAGACACTTAGATCAAGACCCGTCCGCTTCTCTAAGAAGAAAGACGGGTCTTTTTGTTTACCCTATGCGTCTCTAGTCTACCTTTACAGGCCGTGATATAATCATGTCATAGATAGGGGGGATCATTTAATCGAGGAGGTATTGTGTAATTGAGCCGTAAAAAGATTGGTTTATTCATGAGTGAAATCACTCAGGTCTTTCAGTCATCCTGCGGGAAGGCGATCATTGATCTTGCTTCGCTCCGCGACATGGATGTCATCATATACTCCTCCTTTGGTTCCTACACCTCCCCATATGGACGGAATCTTCTTTCCGAGATCGGAAAGAAGAACATCATTCATCTTCCCGACTATTCCTCTCTGGATGCCATCATTGCGCTTCCGAACACCTTCGATATCAAGGGCATGGACAAGGAGTTCTTTAAACTTGTACGCGAAAATGCCAAGTGTCCGGTCATTTGTCTTCAGACCGGAGAACCGGATTTCCATACTGTTTCAATTGACAACAAGAGATCTATGTACGAGATGACCCGTCACTTCATCGATGTACATCAGTTCAACGATATCTGCTATATGTCCGGCCCGTTCCAGTACAAGGATTCTCCGGAGCGGCTTAAAGGATTCGTGGAAGCCATGCGTGATGCCGGTCTCCCCATCAATCCGAATACGATCTACGAGGGCAACTACTGGAGAAACCGAGGCGCCAAGGCTCTGGATCATTTCATGCAAGGACGGCGCACCTATCCCCAGGCGATCATCTGTGCCAATGACTATATGGCGCTGTCCATCTGCGAAGAATTGGAGCGTCGAGGATTACGTGTCCCGGAAGATGTTTGTGTAAGTGGTTTTGACGGAATAAAAGAAGGCGAAGATGCCTCTCCTTCCCTGACCACCATCACCGTTCGTCCGGAGCGTTATGCAGAAGCTGCCATCATGATCCTGGATGATATCAAGGCCGGCAAGAAGCTCCCTCGGACCACCCTTCTTCCCAACGATATCCATTTTCGAGCCAGCTGCGGCTGTGGTAAGCAACTAGTCTGTGGCGAGATTGAAGAAATATACAGCAAAGTGACCGAACAGGAATTCCTGCTTCGCGAATCCGGACGAATCACGGCGGATTACCAGAACACTTTCGATATCGACAGTTCTCTGTCTGTTGCCACCTATTACTTCTACACGCTCGGTTGCGATACCGGCTATATCTGCTTCTGTAATGAATCCGACAAGGCTTTCACCAATGAGAACATTGCCTTCACCGATGAGATGATCCTTCTGCAGATCATGCATGCGCAGGACCGTCGACAGGCCGATGCCGTGAATGAGATTTTTCCTAGAAAAGATATTCTTCCCAAGGCTTACTGGGAAACGGATGAGCCTGGTGTTTATATCGTGCTGCCGATTTTTTTCAAAAACAAAGATTATGGTTATCTCGTCTTAAAGCCCAACAAGCAACAGTGGCCGAACTCCCTGCTGAATACATATATCAGCACGCTGTCATCGGCGATCGAGAACTGTTATTACGAGAAGAAATTCAGTGCCATCAACGAGATCACGAAACTTTCCCAGACCGATGAGCTCACCGGACTGTTTAATCGTCGTGGCTTCGAGAATGCCCTGCAGGAACTTCTGAAAAATGCTTCCGATGATGTCATCATCAGTATTGCCAGCATCGATATGGATAATCTCAAGAAGATCAACGATATCCACGGACATTCCGATGGAGATTTTGCCTTGCAGGAAGTATCCCGCATATTGTCTGAATGCCTTGGAGACAGGGAGTTCTGTGCCCGTTTCGGTGGTGATGAATTCTCAGCTGTTCTGGTGTCTTCACGCAAAGGTCATGCTGCCCAGTTTACCAAGCAGTTCACCACCTTGCTGGAAGCTGCATCCAAAGCATCCGGTAAGCCCTATCCCCTTCACGCCAGTATCGGAATATGTGACTTGAACGGCCGAGATACCAGTCATATCCTGGATTGCATGCGAAGTGCAGATGACCTGATGTACGAAAACAAACGTGCCTACAAGTCCAATCTGGCCAAGGTAGAGAAAACTTCATCGGATAACAAACAGTAAACGATTTAATTTCACAACAAGTAGTGCCCAAGATCCAACATCAGGATCTTGGGCACCTTTTCAATTACCAAGAAAAAATATAGTACGGTCAGATCTCTCCTCGATCGATTCCGTAAGCCTTACAGATAGCCGTAAACTCAGGCGACTGGGCGAAGAAAGAAAGGATGCTCTTTCTCGTCTGTCTTCCCGCATTGATCTCACTGACCCAATAGTTCAATTCACTTGCAGCGGGCTCTCTATCCATGAAAGTTGTATAGAGTCTGGTAAGGTATTCACGATCATCGGTATTGAATCCGATAAACTCCTCTCCTTCGAAGAAGAACTGAGCAGCGGAAGCACCTGTCTTTTCCAGATTTGTCAATGCCAAAGACCAATACTTCAAGCCGTCTTCTTCAGCATCACGCTTCAGACAGCATGTATAAAGGCGAGTCGCAAAGTTGATCGCATTCTTCGAAGCCTTGGTGGCTTTATGATACTGTGCACCGGACTTCACTCCATACGTTGCACATACATCGCACCACTCTGTGGATTCGATAAAATCATTTACGACTTCAGCACGAGTCTTCTTACCACTCTCGATGGCTTCCACCCATCCGGCTTTACCTTCTGTATCCGACTCACGATCAAAGAACGTTGCGTACAAAGTCTCAACGAACTCTTCCACAGAGAGGTTACGTTTCATGAACTCATCCGCATCAAGGAGGAAGAATCTTGCACAATCAGCTCCGGTCTTTCCTTCCTCAACTACCTGCTTGATCCAGAATTCTTTGCCTTCCGGTTCAGATTCACGATTCAAAGCTACAGTATAAAGACGCTCTACGAAATCCTCGAAAGTCGGATCTTCTTCCGGCTCCGGTTCCGGTTCCGGTTCTGGCTCCGGCTCCGGTTCCGGCTCTGGTTCCGGTTCTGGCTCTGGTTCCGGTTCTGGCTCTGGTTCTGGCTCCGGTTGCTGTGAACCAACCAGAATATCCACTGTTCTATCGGCGGCCAGAACATACGCAGAATCAACTATACAATACACATATTTCCCTTCATACGTAAAACCGCACTTATTTATCATCTTCGAGAGATAATCACATGATCTAAGATCCAGTTCAGTAAGCTCATTATCTTCACAATGTAATAATTCCAAATTCTTACATTTGCTCACATTTAACTTACTTAGCTTATTTTTCGAACAAGAAAGAAAAGTAAGATCCGGATTATTGCTCAGATCCAGTTCTGATAAATCACAGCCATCAGCAAAAATATTATCCATCTCAGGGTTTTTACTTAAATCAAGAGAAGAAATCTTGCATCCTTGCACCCGCAAACTAAACAGTTCAGGATTCTTACTGACGTCTACAGTAGTGATTTTCGTATATTGACAGAAAAACGTCTTCAGTTTGGGAAGAACAGAAAGATCAATATTCTCAAAACCGGTATTTTCAATGTCAAGATTTTCCAAAGACGAAAGGCTTTCCAGATCCAGCTCTGATAATCCAGGATTGTTAGCACAAGAAAGCCGCGTAAGTTTCGAATCAGGGCCAAACTTTATGCTTTTCAAATTGCAAGAACCACATCCGAGACTGGTCAGTTCAGGGACATTACTCACATCCAGCATTTCAATGGGATTACCGGCACACTCAAGCGTATTCAACTTAGTATTCTTGCTAAGATCCAACTCTTCAACACCATTTGAATAACAGTAAAGAGTCTCCAAAGAGGTAAAATACTCTATTCCCGTAAGATCTCTGATATTATAGTTACTACAATCGATTTTCACGATATTGTCGATTTCTTTATCACTGAATCGGCCATCTTTGTCTGGATCCAAGTAATAAAGTGCTTGCTGGAAGCCAGGATCCGGAAAGTGTTCATCATCGATAGGAATATAGTACTTGTTAAATGTCTCATTCTCACCTGAGATCACCGAAGATCCGCAGAAATCAGAAAATGCACTTACTCCCCCAACCGGAGCAGAAACAATAATAGCAGATAAAATCAGTGAAAGATTCTTCTTTGTTTTTCTATTCATAAAATTCTCCTTTCTATTTATGAATAACTTCCTTTTTCCTTTAAAAGCAAACCTCCTTTCTCATTAATATATTATAGAGTCAGTATCATTTGACTCCGATAATAGACTCACTCTTTCACGCTGAAAGCAAGCATTCCGTTTTTAATTTCGCATACTGTGGATCGGAGCAGGGATTCTGCCACCACGAGAAATAAAAGCTTCCGATGAGGCCGTATTCACTTCCATGATCGGTGCATAACCGAGAAGTCCGCCGAATTCGACCTGGTCCCCTACCTTCTTTCCAGGAACAGGAATCACTCGGACGGCTGTCGTCTTGTTATTAAATGTACCCAAAGCCATTTCATCTGCAATAATACCGGAGATCGTAGATGCCGGAGTATCACCGGGAATCGCGATCATATCCAGACCAACGGAGCAGACACAAGTCATCGCTTCCAGTTTTTCCAGCCGCAGGAAGCCTTTCTCTGCAACTTCGATCATACCTTCATCTTCAGATACAGGAATAAACGCACCGGACAGACCTCCAACGAAAGAAGAAGCCATCGTTCCGCCCTTCTTCACTGCATCGTTCAGCATTGCCAAGGCAGCTGTAGTGCCCCATGCACCACAATGCTCCAGACCGAACTCTTCCAGGATACGGCCAACCGAATCGCCGACAGCCGGCGTCGGTGCCAGTGAGAGGTCAATAATACCGAAAGGAACATTCAGACGTGCGGAAGCTTCTCTTGCGACCAGTTCACCTACACGTGTGATCTTAAATGCCGCTTTCTTGATCGTCTCGGCAACTACACCAAGATCTTCCCCTCTCACCGTCTCCAGGGCAGCCTTGATAACACCAGGTCCGGAAATACCTACATTAATGACACATTCCGGCTCACCGGGGCCAAGGAATGCGCCGGCCATGAACGGATTATCTTCCGGAGCGTTGGCGAAAACGACCAGCTTGGCACAGCCAAGGGCATCTCTGTCTTTCGTAGCTTCTGCTGTTTTCTTGATGATCTCACCCATATCACGGACCGCATCCATGTTGATACCGGAACGTGTGGAAGCAAGATTGATAGATGAGCATACATTATCTGTGATGGAAAGGCTTTCCGGAATGGAATCGATCAGACGCTTATCCGAAACGGTATATCCCTTCTGGACCATAGCGGAGAATCCACCGATAAAGTTGACTCCGCATGCTTTTGCCGCTTTATCCAGTGTCTTGGCAAACATGGTATAATCCTTGGCACCGGAAGCTGCAGCCACAATGGAAATCGGCGTTACGGAGATTCGTTTGTTCACGATCGGCACACGGTATTTCTCCGTGATCTCCTCACCTACTTTGACAAGATCTTTCGCATAGCGGGTGATCTTATCGTAGATTTTCTGACAGGACTTCTCCGGCGTTTCGGCCGCACAATCCATCAGGCTGATACCCATTGTAATAGTACGCACATCCAGGTGTTGTTCCTGAAACATGCGCACGGTCTCTAATACTTCAAAATCTGTAATCATATTTGCACCTGCTTATTCTCGAGATTTTTGTATAAGACATGCATATGCATGCGCAATTACGGGCGGCGTATCAGATACGATGCATCGCATAGAAAAGGTCTGTATGCTGGATACGGATCGAAACACCGATTTCTTCGCCCACCTTGTCCAGTTTCTCAGAAAGGTCCTTCATGTCAGATTTTGCAGCTTTCAGATCAACCAGCATGATCATGGTGAAGATATCATCCAGGATCGTCTGAGTTATATCATTGATGTTGACGCCTTCAGCAGCCAGGAGATTCGAGATCTTGGCAATAATACCCACTGCATCACATCCGACTACCGTGATGACGGCCTTGTTCTTATCCGTTTCTTTACTCATACTTCGTTCCTCTTTTTCCATTAGTTTCGTTATATCTTATCGTGGGGATAGTATTATCATTCCACGCGATAGGTCTTATTTGTCTGGGCCAGTTCATAATTCCATTCACCACAGGCCCTCGCTTCCAATTCCACATCCTCCCTGTCATAAAGCGGGACCAGATGCGACAGGATCGTCTTCTTGACACGTAGTGCTTTGGCACAGGAATAGCACTCCTGCGGCGTCATATGGAACATGTTGGATCGACGGTTGGCCTCAAGTTCTCCGCAATCCATGATACAAAGATCCGCGTCATCCAGATGACCGGCCAGTAAGGAATCAACCGCACAATCCGAAGTATAGACGAATACTTTTCCCTCATACTCGACCCGGATACCATAACACTCCACTGGGTGATTGGTACGGAAGAACTTGGCTTTCGCGCCGAAAAGCGGCAGCTCGGTTCCGTCGCTGATATATCCGATCTGATATCCCCATTCACTGGAAAGCGAATGGATCACGTTTTCCGGTGTTCTCGGAGCGAAGATCGGCACATCCTTGAAAACCATACCATGCTTGGCATTCATATCAATGCCATAGCGCATGACCATCAGATCACTATAGTGATCCGCATGAAGATGCGTGATCAGGATCGCGTCCAGACCATTGAGTGGAACATGAAGTTGCAGATTGGAAAAAACACCACTGCCACAGTCGATGAGGACCTTCTTATCGTTAATGGTAAGAAGATATCCGGATGCGGCCTGCCCGGGACCGGGATAGCCGCCGCTGCAGCCTAAAATCGTTACTTCCATAGATCAAGTGTCCTTCTTTTTTGTGTGACACTTTATTTTACCATATTTCAGGAGAAAAAACTCTGTAAAACCGATTCTGCCTGATGGATTCCATCGATGGCCGAACTCATGATACCTCCCGCATAACCGGCCCCTTCCCCGGTCGGGAAAAGTCCTTTTACCGTAAGGCTCTCACCCTTTTCATCTCTTCGGATGCGCACCGGAGAAGAGCTTCTGGTCTCAACAGCGGTAAGAACAGCATCCGCGTCATCGAAACCACGGATCTTCTTATCAAGAAGGGTCAGGCCTTCATCAATGGTCATGGCCACTTCCCGTGGCAGGATGTCCCAGAGATTGGCTCCCGTCACACCCGGCCGATAAGATGGCGTTACCTTTCCGAAGGTCTCCGTCGCCCGCTTCATATGGAAGTCTTCTACCCTCTGGGCCGGTGCAAAATACGGTTTCTCACCAAGAGTATATGCCTTGTGCTCTAAATCTCTCTGAAGGCGGATACCTGCATCCCAGGCATCATCCGAGAAATCTTCTTTGCTCACGCCCACCAGCATCGCGCTGTTTGCGTTTTCACGATCACGGGCATATTCACTCATACCGTTTGTGACCACGCCTGAATCTTCGGAAGAACCACAGACCACTTCTCCGCCGGGACACATGCAGAAAGAATAGAGTTTCCGGCCTGTAGACGTAGGAGCAACCACTTTATAGATTGCCGGACGAAGGATCTCATTTTCGAACAGTTCGCCGAACTGGGCATGGTCCAGGTTTTTCTGAAGATGCTCGATCCTGACACCGATGGCGAAATCCTTGCTTTCCAGATGCACGCCTCTGTCATGAAGCATATAAAACGTCTCTCTCGAACTATGACCGATGGCCAGGATCAATGCAGAACAAGATAGTTCCTCGATATCGGAGCCGTCCACGGAAGAACAATGAAACACTTTGACCACACGCCCATTCTCAACAGTCAGTTCACAAAGTGTCCTCTCGAAAAGAACTCTCCCGCCTCGTTTCACGAAGTCCTCCCGCATATTGCGGACCACATTTCTCAGGTAGTCTGTTCCGATATGCGGATGTGCCTCATAAAGAATGGAACGAGGCGCACCGAACTTTACGAAAGTACGCAGGATCGCATCTCGCTTGGAACTGGAAACACCACTGAACAGTTTTCCGTCCGAGAACGTACCGGCACCGCCTTCTCCGAACTGAACATTGGAGAATGTCAGCAACTGACCCTCTTCCTTCAGTTTCTGTACATCTGAAGAACGAGTGTCCACATCTCTTCCCCTCTCCAGAAGAATCGGACGTATCCCTGCTTCAAGAAGCGTCATCGCGGCGAAAAGCCCGGCAGGCCCGGCACCACAGACTACAACGCGTTTTCCTTCTGACTCCTTAGCACGAAGATCCGTAAGCTTCGGAGATTTAAGTTCCTGCATCATGTCATTATCCTGGAAACGAACTGTCAGAACAACACGGATATCGTTCTTATGTCTCGCATCCAGAGATTTCTTCAGAAAATAACAGTACTTCGGAAGTTTCTTTCGGGCCTTTTTTTCAAAATACACTCGAACATCCCGTCCATCCGTCAAAGCAGATTCGCAACGGGGAAACTTCTCATACACGGAAAGTGGAATGGAATATGTCAGATCAGTCTGCATCCTGTGAACCTGCCTCAATCGCTACACTTCTACCTGCAAGAATGCCGGATGAGAATGCCCAGGTCAGATTATATCCGCCACAGTCCCCGTCTACATCCAGAACTTCGCCACAGGCATAAAGTCCCGGAACCAGATTGGACTGCATCGTTTCGAAAGAGAATTCAGAGGTATCTGCACCGCCGATGGTCGTCTGAGCATGTTCAAGTGACTTGGTACCCAGCACCGTGAACTTCCACGCCTTCAGCGTGCGAACGATCTTCTCGATATCCTCATTAGACAAGGTTGAGATCAAGATACTAAGCGGTCTTTGCAACGCCGTTTTCAGAAGCATATTCCCGATCTTTGCAGGAAGGATGCCCAGAAGAAGCTGATCCAACGTCCTCTGTCCGAAAAGACTGATCCTCTTACCGATCTCCTCGCGGATCTTCTGCAGTTCCATTTCATCGAACAGTTTAAGCGATATCGTCATCGGGACAGTCAGTTGTTTCTTCACGGTGTAACGAGACACGACTCCGGAAATCTGCAGGACCGCCGGACCGGAAAGACCATAATCCGTGAAAAGCACTTCCCCATATTGATGTGCAAGAAGCATGTCATTACTACTCAACGATACATCTGCATCCAGTTTCAAGCCGGAGAGCGCTTTAGTGACCGAATTATCCGTTACGAGTTGAACAATAGACGGCTTGGGTGCATAGACTTTATGTCCCAGATCATGTAACCATCTGTATCCGTCTCCGGTGGTACCAAGCGTAGGTGCACAGGCACCTCCACAGGCCACGATCACGAAACGCGCAAGATAGCAAGCAGAATCAGCGCAGATAACGCGAAAGGACTTCTCCTCGCGCTGGATCTTGGCAACTGATGTATCGTACTCCACATGGATCTCATAATCGTCCAAAGCAAACCGGAAAGCATCTACTACCGATGAAGAGGTCTTACTCATCGGGAAGATCTTCGGACCTTCATTTACTGTCGGAATACCAAGATTCTCGAGAAAACTCAGGACGAAAGTCGGAGTAATACGATCCAGGACTTCCTGGGGAAAAGACCGGTTCTGAGAATGGAAATGATTGATCTTCATGTCCTGGTTGGACAGATTGCAACGACCATTCCCGGATGCCAGGATCTTCTTTCCGACCCGATCATTCTTCTCCAGAATGAGGACCTGTGCCTTCTTTCCGGTCACTTCCGAATAATACTTCTGGAAAGCGATCGCAGCGGCCATGCCCGATGCACCACCACCGATAATAAGAAGGTCAAGGATCGATTCTTCTACTGGTGCGTCACTCATAAAGACGTTTCCTCATCAAGAAGGGCCAGGCAACGGCCAAGTTTGGATTCATTGGAGAATTCTCCTTCCGAGTTCTCCATGATAAGATGTCCGAACTCGATAACATCGGCAGTATTACCGGAGATCAATTCAATTTCCATTTCACAGATCGGTACCCTCTTTTCACCGGCAATACAGAATCCGTCATCCAGGCAGATTTCGAAGAGACTGTCTCCAAATCCTGCAGTAATGATCTTTCTTGTAAACTTCGTCTGGCAGATCTCGACCAATCCGAATTCCGGAATATTTCCCAGAGCATTGCGCAGAAGATTGATCGGATCTTCACTGGTCTCGGCCTGTTCAAGAAATTTCTTGATATTAAAAACCGGTGAATCCGATTCCTGGTTCCACTCATAGCGCTGGGAGAAACCATCAATACTCTTTCCGCCGAGTTTCACGGTATGCAGGTAGGTCTTTCCATTGATCCGTCTGACACGGATAGAAACTTTATCCTTACGCATAAGACGATCCTTCGTATCGAAATACCGGTTCTCATAGTCCTCTATCCGCTCCTTCTCTGCAAAGATCGCATTGGTAAACCACGAGGACGTCAGCGTGTCGTAGAGCTGTTTTTTCGTTGGGAACATGAGTTTTAACTCGGACTCCATACTCTCTCTCCTTAAATCGATATCTCGCGAACACCTACTGAAGTGATAACGCAAATATTCTTCGACCCGAAGAAGGAAACACGGATAACGGTTTCATCTACAGGGATCTTCGAGTCGATCTTTCCGTTTGAAAGGTTGATAACATAAATATTCTCATCTACAGCGATCAAAGCGCGGTTTCCGGAAACATGATAGTTCTGCACCTGATTTCCCAGATCGATCACACCACGCTTTCCTGCATTAGAATCATAAATGGCCAGCTTCAAAGGCTGTTCCAGACCGTCAGAATAAATCACTGCATATCCGCCATCGTATGAAAAGATACTGGATACACATGCGAACGGCGGATCCACCATTGTGCATTTCCCTTCTCCCACAATGGCCACATCGTTGATACCGGCAACTGCAAGGAGGTCATTCCGCAGATATGCGATCAACGGCATAATATCCGAGACCTGCGGCGAATAAACAGCGTACTCGGACGGTTTCTGATTGACGCGGTCCGTCGGGATCGAGAACTGCTTGATATTCGGTGCCATCTGAGATCCGTCCGTATCCACAAGAGAGACGCTCAAAATCTTCTCATCCGGTGAAAACTCCAAAGAAACCGGATATCCAGACTCATTAGAAGACCATTGGGCCAGGAAGGATCCGTCATTGTTCATGATATACACTTCACCGAAGGATTTACCTTCGTCCATGATAAGAGCAGAAATACCGGACGGTGCAATCGCCAGATTGCCGATCTTTCCCGGAAGATGCTTCTCAAAAATCTTTCCATCCTCATTAAAAACGGCGCATAGGAAACCGTCAGTATCGGCTACCATTGCATAGTCACCGCAGATCTTACAGACCGGATTGCTCATTTCGACATCCACACCATAAATATCATTACCGGAAATCGAAAGATACGCAATACGGTTCGATGTAACTTTCAAAAGTCCGTTCTTAAAGGGATAAAGCTGCTGCGCTTCCGTATACTCACAGTCAAAACCGGCAATGGCCGAAAGACGAAGTTGTTCACGGGATCCACTCTTAGCTTCAACATGGTTCTTGAGCATATACGACAGTACGATTGCCACACCCGCCAGAAGAAGGCACAGTATCACCAGGAGCGCAGTAGAACTGCGCCGGGGAGTCTTGCTTCTGACCGGTTTTGTCTGCTCTGTGTTTTTAACTGTTTCCGACATTCTTTTTCCTTTTAGTATCAACTTGCACTCGGTCGATCATAGACCCCGTAAAGATCTTGATTGTCGATTGCCTCATTACAAAGATTATAGGCATCCTTGACACCGAATCCGGTCAGATACCGACCATTATCTTTATATATTACGCTTCTGTCAGCAATAAATCCACTATACTCGTCGTTTATAAAGCAATAGTAGGTCTGCTCATCACGCTGGACGAGTTTCACGGTATACGTGGACCGATTGACCGTATAGAACTGCATTGACAAGACAGGGTCTTTTAATTCGGGCGTTGCCTGTTTATCATAATCCGAATATCTCATATTACAGATCGAATCGAACAGCATCAGTCCGTAACAAACCTGGCCGTCGCTGGAAACGACTCTGGCATCACGCTTATTCACAGACAACATAGAATTAACATTCATAATGTCCTTGGTGGTCTTATCCAGCTGGATCTCCATCTCAAACTTCTTGCCTTCCAGGACTACGGTAACTGAACTGATTGTATCCAGATATCCACGCTTGATATATGTCTCGAAAAGCTCATTGATGGGCAGTTCAAGGCCGGTCAGATAACTGGAAAGGACCTTGAATGTTGAAGTACTGTTGGAGCTGTAGCCATAATACATACCGTTGATCTCTCTGGAGAGATAGATATCGATCGTTTCACCGGATGTTTTCTTGACCGTAAAAGTATATGCCGGGTTATCCAGACCATAAGAAGCATATTCCTCTTTCGGAATGTTCAGGTACTGCGTTACGCGGAAATCAAGGATCTTGTCCATAAGACTGATCAATTCGGTCTTGGGCGTTGTCTCCACCGGTTCGACCACCTTGTAAGTGATGGTCGAGATCACGCTGGTATTCTTCTCTTCTACGACAGCCACAACGATCTTGTCATTACGAGAAGCACGTGTGAGCGTAATATTGGATACCATTAACCTTTCCAGCGAGATAACACGGACATCCAGCAGGTTCTCAAATTCAGAAGAAAGCTTCTGATAATAGTAATACTTTACGATACTTACCTTATCTTCATCGTCCAGACGGAAGAAAATTCCGGATTCATCTTCAACCGGCTTACCAAAATGCAGCACATTGGTCTTTCCGTCCTTCTGCGTCAAAGTCACAGTATAACTATCCTTATCCAGGCCATAAAGCGATGTATCGATCTGTCCGGAAGCCGCCTGACGAACCACAGAAACCTGTGCAAACTGTCCGAGATAGTCATAAACAGCGTTTTGATCAAGCTGATTCAGTTCTACACTCGAGCCGTTGTGACTACATGCAGTGACGCCGTCGTTCCCATCGAATTCGAAAACCGTGGTTTCTCCCTTAGAAGACAATATCTCCATCTTCTGGATATTCGCCGTTTCGAAAACCGAGTACGACTTCGCCCCGTAATTTTCTTCCACAGATTTTTTCTTGATACCGTCAACCACAAGGTATACGACCAGAGCCAGGATCAGCAATCCAAGCACGATCAATGGTAAAAACAGTTTTTTGACATCCTTCATATCGTTTGCCTCATCGTCACTATTACAGATGACGTCTCTTCTTATAAACTACACCGCCGATGATAAGGCAGCCAAGCGGAATCACTGTCATAACAACGATAGACCAGATCGTGATCTCATTCGAAGACAGCGTCTTCTGCAGTGAATAGTTCGGTATTGTTTTGGCAGGAATGCTTACATTCATAGAAGCAGGACACAGAACATCGATCATAGACCGGATAAAATCCGCATTTGCATCTTGAAGTGTCTTCTGCCCGTAGTATTCATCCGAAGTGAATGTCTGCGTACCGATAACAAGAAGTTTACCTTTATTCGAAGAATCGGTAAAAGAACCCAGCATCATTACAGGGTAAGAGTTGATCGTGACGTTCGAACCGATACTCATATTCTGGAAATCTACAGAAGTCTTTTCAGAAGTCTGAAGCAACGGGGTTACGACCACATCATCACTCTTATCGGCAAAAACACTGATATAACGGTTATAAGCGGATGTATAAGCAACATTGGTGTTGAAACTGTCGCTCAACGCAGGATTGACGACAACCAGAGAATTATAAGGATCATCACTGTGAAGCAGATAGTTCGTATCCTGCTCATGAAGGATCGCATTATCCATGCTGATACCCAGTGTTCTCGTTACCTCATTCAGATTCGAGAAAACCACGGACGCGCGGTTCGAGTTATAGTCATAATCGCTTACAACGATCATCTTTCCGCCATTATTGAGGAACAGTTTCAATTGTTCCTTCTCCCCATCCGTAATATCCTGCATCGGCTGAAGGATCAGAATCAGATCACAGTCATCCGGGATAACGGAATTCTGATGTCCCAGATTCAAGGTATCGTACTGGAATCCATGGGATTTCAGCAGCGCGTCCATACTCGTATGTGAAGTAGCTTCCTGATGACCTGTCAGATAATATGCATGAAGCGGATTATCCGAAGTAACATACATGATGTTACCGGTAACATAGAGTTCAACATCATTGCTTGCAAGTTTATAGATCTGATACATGTTCCACAGATCCGAATCCGGTGTGAAACAAGAATACGGATTCAGACAGGACTGATTCTCTCCGCATCTGAAGAAAAACGCACCGCCGGCCTGCGTGCACAATTCTTGTACACCATATGCCTGATCCGGGTCCAGTTCATTGAAAATGTATGGATTCAGTGCCGGATCAATGTAGGAAACGGTAAGCTTGCCGTCTGCCTTATCCTCATAATCTTCCAGGATCGGCAGAAAATAATCTCTCCATTCGATCGAGGTGTCATTTTTATCGAAAAGGCCGATAATCTCCACTTTCTTGTCCATATTCTTCAGATATTCCTTGGAAATGGCACTGATTGAGTTACTGTTTACTGACGAGCTGTCAAATGTCAGCTTACGATCCAGTGTGAGAGAAAGCAGAATATTGAAAAGCAGGCAGATCGCCACGATAACTACAATAGATATGATACTTACTCTCTTTAAGACCTTGAATCTTGCGTCCTCAGGAATCACGGCCTTCGTTCTTCTGACGGTTTTTTCTTGGAGAATGCTTTCTCTTGCTGTTTTCTTAGCCATGTCACATCCCCCCTTTTAACCCTGACTCCAGCGTTTCTTCTCAAGAACGCGGTAAGTGATATAGATAAATACACATGTGAAGCTCAGGCAATAGATAAGCGGTGTGATCTTGAAAACACCGGTAGTATAGCATGCCGTCTTAGAATAAGGATCGAACCAGGCAACGCCGGACTTGATCGCTTCACCTGCATTATAGATCGAAGACTCGGAAAGGTTAAAAACATTCGCAACCTTAAGCAGCGTCATAAAAACACTTGCCACAGAATCGGCAATAGAAGAAAGCATCTGCAGGAAGAGCACCAAAACAAAGCATACTACAGCGGACATGATCTGATTCTCAGTAAGTGCCGATGTCAGCATTCCGATTGAGATAAAGAGCCCGGCCAGTGCAATATAGCCCAGGATCGAACCCCAGGTACAGGAATTGATATTACCGGAGCAGGCAACGGTGATGATCATATGGAAGAACACACTGATCAGCATAAGTCCCTGCAATGAAATAGCGGCAAGGAATTTACCGACCACGGCCTCTTTCATGGAGAAAGGCATCGTATAAAGAAGCACCTCGGTACCGTTTCGCTTCTCCTCCGCGAAAAGACGCATGGTGATGATCGGAATCAATACCAGGAAGAACTGGCGAAGGAAGGCGATCTCCGTGGCAATATTAACGTAACTGGGACTTCCTGAGATCATCTGCGAAAAGTAATAACCACTCAGAAGACCGAAAAGACCGATTGCAACCCAACCGACCGGTGTTCTGAAGTAGGAAAGAAACTCGCGTTTAAAAACTGCAAACATATTTCTGACTCCTTATTTCTTCGGCGAAGTAATACTGGTAAACACATCTTCCAGAGATGGTGCCATAGAACGGAACTCAAGTATCGGACAATTCACTTTCGCCAACGCATAGAAGATGGATTTACGAACATCCAGATCACCTTCTGCCATGACATCGATCTGAATCAGATCGCCCTTTTCTTGAAGCAATGAGACACTCTTAACACCCGGAATAGCGCGCAAAGGCATCTGTACCGAGTTAAAAGAGCCGGAGACAGTAAGAGAATAATGGGAATTCCCTTCTACCTGCGCGGAAAGCTCCAATGTAGGCGCATCCGCCACAACTTTACCGTTATTAATGATAATGATACGATCACAGATAGCCTGTACTTCCGAAAGAATGTGAGAACTGAATATGATCGTATGCTTCTTTGCCAGGGAACAGATCAACTTACGCATCTCGATGACCTGATTCGGGTCCAGTCCGACAGTCGGCTCATCCAGGACAAGTACTTCCGGGTTTCCGATCAAAGCCTGGGCGATACCCACACGCTGGCGATAACCTTTAGAAAGATTATGGATCAGTCGTCCGGACACATTTCCGATATGGACCATCTTCATAACATCAGAAATCTGCGTCTTTCGGATACTCTTGGGAACTTTCTTCAGTTCACTTACGTACTGAAGATACTCAAAAACGGTCATATCCAGAAACAACGGCGGCAGTTCCGGCAGATATCCGATATTCTTCTTCGCCTTTTCAGGCTCTTCCAGGATATCGTATCCGTTAACAGTCACTTTACCGCTTGTCGCTGAAAGAAAACCGGTGATAATGTTCAAAGTGGTAGATTTTCCGGCTCCGTTCGGGCCAAGAAAGCCAAGGATCTCACCCTGGTTCACTTGAAACGAAATACCGGAAACGGCTCTTTTATCGCCGTAAAACTTGACAAGATTGGATACCTCGATCATGCGAATGCTCCTCCAAAAAATCTATGCCCAAATATTTTACCCTAAATTGCAGGATCTATAAAGTCTTTCTGACAAAGAAGGGCTAGCAGGACAGTATCGTTGAGAAAACGTGGCGCCCCGTTGCCGACTCAAAACCGTCGACCTGGACACCGTTCTCTCTCTGGACGCGATAAATGTACACCTCTTCTCCCGGCTTGACTTCCGAAGAATAGTTGATGGACAGTTCTTTGACATTCACTTCATGAGAGACTTCTTTATAAAACGCATCGAGACTCCAGGCAATATACCGCGTATTGTTGACGTGCATATTCCTGTCGATCTCACTATAGTCTGCATATTTAGAAAGATCCGGCTTCGCATTCACCATGTCTACCTCACAAGGAAGGATCTTATCCACTTTCTGCTTCATAGCATCCGGATTATTAAATACTTCCATTCCCGGTATCATCTGCGGACGGACAGGCCTATGATCCCCGGTATGAGCAATGACCCAGACCGATGTGGCCGATCCGATCTGCTCCATATTGGCATCATAAATAGCAAAATCACGGTTAAAGAGTACCTTCTGGAACCCGCAGGACCAGGTCTTGATATAGATCACATCTTTCCAGTGCGGAATCTTCTCCATTGAAACTTTCATTCGAAGGAGCAGCCAGCAGGCCGAAAGCTCATCCATCTTCTCTGCACCGAATCCGGAATGGTCCGCATCGATACAGGCCGCTTCCTGCAGCATGGCGAAAAGAAAGTGAAAATGCAATCTGTCATGAATATCCGTCTCCGGACCGATGATCGTAAAGCGGAAAAGGTTCTTATCAGCAATGAATTCCATCTTAATTCTCCTTCTTCGACACATTTCCGGAAGGACGATACATGACATTTCTTGGATTAAAACGGAAAAATGCTTTCAGGACCTTCTCATTAGGTTCCACGATCAGAAGCACCTTGTGCTCACCCATCTTCGTGGCAATATACCACTCATCATCTGGACAGTCTCCGGACACACAATGTGCACGAAGGTATTCGGGCTTATCATATTCACTGAGCGGATGACGGTCATCCTTAAGTTTCGCCACCATCTCGAAGTCCCGAATCGATCCGGAAAACAATGAAGTTCTTCTCGTCTTCGCCTTAATGATATCCACAGTAAACGTATCATTAACGACGCTGTACTCGTATTCCTTATTAAGGCCAGTCACGGACCGATATGCCAGAAATCCGATTCCGAATGACAGAACACCCGTAAGGATAAATAAATATACAATGCCGAAAAGCAGCGGAACAATGTTTACGAACAGGATCGCCAGCACCGCCAGAAGTATCGTGAGTATCTTTCCCACTTTTTCTTTCGATGTGACGGTCTTCTTGACCAGCTGCTCGACAAACATATCGTTGTTTACCATAGTGACTTCACCTCAATCAGAAAAAAGGTCATGATCACTTCTGACCATGACCTTTCTTATGATACCAGATTCTCTCTGATTAATACATACCGGCGTTCGGATTCGGCATCGGCGGCTCCGGCTGCGGAATGTCGCAGACAACAGCTTCTGTTGTAAGGAGCGTGGAAGATACCGAAGCAGCATTCTGAAGTGCGGAACGTGTTACCTTACAAGGATCAACGATACCGACTTCAAACATATCAACATATACATCGTTCAAAGCGTCATATCCATGACCAGGCTCGGAATTCTTAATATTCTCGCAGATTACAGAACCATCCAGACCTGCATTTGCAGCGATTTGACGAATCGGAGCTTCCAAAGCCTTGCAGATGATGCGGATACCGGTTGCCACGTCGCCCTCATACTTATAGCTCAGAGCAGATACTGCAGGCAGAGCATTGATGTATGCCGTTCCACCACCAGGAACGATACCTTCTTCAACAGCAGCACGGGTAGCAGCCAGAGCGTCTTCGATACGGAGTTTCTTCTCTTTCATCTCTGTCTCTGTAGCAGCACCTACTTTGATTACTGCAACACCACCGGAGAGCTTAGCCAGACGCTCCTGAAGTTTCTCACGATCAAAATCAGAAGATGTTTCTTCGATCTGAGCGCGGATCTGGTTCACACGGGACTTGATCTCATCCGCATTTCCCATTCCGTCAACAATGATCGTATTTTCCTTCTGAACCTTCACCTGATGTGCACGACCCAGCTGCTCGATCTTGGTTTCCTTGATATCCAGACCCAGATCATCTGTGATGACCTGACCGCCTGTCAGGATAGCGATATCCTGGAGCATAGCCTTTCTTCTGTCACCAAATCCAGGAGCCTTAACAGCAACGCATGTAAATGTTCCACGGAGTTTATTCACGATAAGAGTAGCAAGAGCTTCACCATCTACATCCTCAGCGATGATCAGAAGCTTCTTACCCTGCTGAACGACCTGCTCGAGAAGCGGCAGAACATCCTGGATATTCGAGATCTTCTTATCTGTGATCAGGATATAAGGATCGTCAAGGACGGCTTCCATCTTATCCATATCTGTGCACATATAAGAGGAAAGATATCCACGGTCGAACTGCATACCTTCAACAACTTCCAGCTCCGTGCCCATGGTCTTAGACTCTTCTACTGTAATAACGCCATCTGCAGAAACCTTATCCATTGCCTCAGCGATCAACTGACCGATATACTCATCACCGGCGGAAATAGAAGCAACACGAGCAATATCCTTGGATCCATCGACCTTCTTAGCAGCAGACTCGAGAGACTTGACTGCCTCTTCAACAGCCAGCTGAATACCTTTACGCAGGATGATCGGATTGGCACCGGCAGCTACATTCTTCATACCTTCACGGATGATAGCCTGTGCAAGCAAAGTAGCAGTGGTCGTACCATCACCGGCTACATCATTCGTCTTGGAAGCAACTTCCTTGACCAGCTGTGCGCCTGCATTTTCAAAACGGTCTTCCAGTTCGATTTCTTTTGCGATCGTGACACCGTCATTAGTGATCAACGGAGCACCGTACTTCTTATCCAGAACAACATTTCTGCCCTTCGGTCCAAGTGTGATCTTAACTGTATCAGCTACCTTATTTACACCTGTCTCAAGAGCATGTCTTGCATCTTCAGAATACATTAATTCTTTAGCCATTTCGAAAACCTCCTAACAGACAAAGGGATTACTCAACGATGGCCAGAACATCGCTCTGGCTCAGGATCGTATATTCCACTCCGTCGATCTTAACTTGCGTACCTGCATATTTGCTTACCAGGACTTTGAAACCAACTTCCAGTTCCATCTTGACTTCTTTACCGTCAACCAGTCCGCCCGGTCCTACTGCTACGATTTCTGCGATCTGAGGTTTCTCTTTAGCTGTACCTGCTAATACGATACCGCTATGTGTCGTCTCTTCTGCCTCGACCATCTTAATAACTACTCTGTCACCCAGTGGCTTGATCGTCATGGTGAATCACCTCCAAAAAGTTTATTTAGCACTCAACACACTCGAGTGCTAAAGCAATTACTACTATACCATTTCGGAATCATATGTCAATATCAAAGAAAGACAAAAACAAATCTTTTGATTGAATCCGAAATAAAAAAGAACCTGCCCTTACGTGCATTCAGCACGTGAGGGCAGGTATCAGGATCATTTCCATTCAGCCTCAGGATTTCTTCGGTGCTCCCGGGATCTCGTTTACCTTATCGACTTCAAAGGTCTCACCATAGAGGAACTCCTGCACTGTCGGTATCATAGCATTCCAGTCAGCACGGATACTCCACTCACCCTTACGGAAATCCGAGAAAGTTCCTTCTTTATAACAACCTTCGATCGGGACTGAAAGCGATTCTAACTTCATATCTGCAATCTTCGGCAGGAAATCAAAAGCATATTTCTCGATCTCTTCCTCCGAAATATCTGTTGCGATCATTCTGAGGATATCATCAAGAGCAGTCAACTGCGCTTTCTTTCCCATGTGTGTGTATTTGTATAGCAACTGATTCAGAACATTCAACTGTCTCTGGGAACGTCCGTAGTCTCCGTTTCCAACCTTACGGATACGGCTGTAGGCCACGGCCTGTCTTCCATTAAGATGCAGGTCGCCGTATTCGGTAAGTACATAAGTATCATCCGGAACACCTAAGATATGATTCTGTTCACGAAGAAGTGCATTTAATCCACCTTCCGCAGTAAATACTTCATTCTTAGTGACATGGACATCAATACCTCCGACAGCGTCGATTACCTGCTCCATGTGATAGAAATTTACGAAAGCGAAGCCATCCAGTTTCAGACGAAGATGGTTCTGAACAACTTCAGAAAGCATGATTGGACCGCCATATGTCATGGCTGCATTGATTTTCTGCGGATTCTTATAACCCGGGAAATAAGCATACAGGTCTCTCTGTACGGTAACAAGTTTTACTGTTCCCTTCTCATCATCCACGCTCATGACCATAATGACATCAGCAAGATTACCGGAACCATCCTTTGTGTATTCTTTAGAACGGCTGTCAATGCCGATCAGAAGGAAATTGTGGATGTGTTCTTCTTCAACAAGCGGCAATTCCGTCTCGGAAGTGTAATCAGAAAGCGATACAACAGATCCTACTTCATTAACAAAGGTAGGATTCTCATCCTTCGGAATAAACTCGATCTGGCTGAAAAGATAGTGCTTGTACCAGGCATATACACCATAGAGGCCGCCAACCAGGACCATGAGAACGATCAAGATCGGAAGAATGATCTTAAGGAAGACCCTCTTCTTCGTCCAGGGCTTCTTCTCTTTCTTCTTTGCTGCCTTGGCAGATACCTTCTTTCCTTTAGAATCAATATGTTCTACGTGAAAAGGACTGGTATCCTCAACATTTTGATCCTTATTTTCGTTTTCTTTTGTGTTTTTCATAGTTTGCCTTTCTTTTCTCTTTTTCTTTCTTTTTCACTATCTTGCTGAACTTACGTCCAACCCCATATATCTTCTTGCATTATCCTCTGGTTGCCGAAGGCTCTGACTGATCAGATGAAGACTCAGGCGTAGACTCTCCGGACTCATTGGTTTCCGGATCATTCTCTCCCGTCTCACCCTGCTGTTCGTCACCCTGGACTTCAAACCCCTTAATGTTAACAGGAAGATATTCTAATACACTTACGATGTTTTCTTCAAGTTTTTTCGTTCCCTTTCGAGTATTGCTGACTACATAGTCATTACCGTGGAACAGTGTAAACCCGGCAAAATACGCAGTTACTCCCACGACAATGGCCAGAATGATCAGCTTGATCAGAAGCATAATGGAAATACCGGATTTCTGCATGAACTCCAGTATCGGTGTTTTTCTTCTCATACGATTATCCGGGGTTGCCGATACGAACTCGGCAATACGGAAAGTCGGAGAATCAATTCTCTCCAGGATTGTCTGCTTCATGGTAGAAGCCGTATACTCATCCAAGGATTTCGTTGCCGCAGCCGCATCATTAGCCACCGGGAACTTGGAAGCCAGCTCATTTACATGGTTCTGAAGAGCATCGGAGAAATAATAAATTACACTCTCCTCATCCAGCTTGGCTCTCTTATGATACGTATCAATAAAAGCGTCCACAACACACATCTCGGCACGCGTAGTGTCACGCAGATTCTTGTATGCACACTTATAGGCAAAAGCCGCGTACATATCGTAGAACGCTTCGATATTTCCTCGATTCAGTTTCTCATTCCACATTTCCATACCATCACACCTCCTCGTTACGGCTATCTTGTTGAGGCGGCCTGCGGTTCGGAGTACCGCGGCGGTTCTGATTCTGGGAAGAATTGTCCATCAGCATCAGAAGCGGATAAGATGCAGAAACTACGAAAGAAAGGATCGCAACTGCAATCATCGGTATGCGGATATTATCAAGGAGATTCACGCAACCGAAAACGATAGCGCCGATCAATACACCACCTGTAAAAGCACGCATCAGGATCACTCTTGCAATGGGGTGCTTGTCGTGGCGGATAAGGGATTTGTAATACTCCAGATAACCGAATTCGTGCAGACCAAGAGAGAATCCTAACAGAGCGGTACAGATCACAAGACTCTTGGCAGATGGATAAAGTGCGAATACCAGATATCCGACAGAACTGAAAACACATGCCAAAGTGATACGGGTTTTTGCCGTGAAAAAGTCTTCAAACCAGATCATCAGGATCTTCAAAATGATCTGTCCGCACACGATACTTACCATATAGTAGAAAGAAAGGGTCGCCAGAGAAATGCGAACTTTCTCAAGATAATCCGGAATGAAAACAAAGAAGAATGCAAACTGTACACCCATCGGGAAAACAGCACTCCATACGAATGTACCGGACTTTGAGTTCTTCAATGCGTAGAAGAAATTCGGAAGACGCAAGATAGGTTCATTCGAAGGCGGACAGTGACGGACAAAGTACAGAACCTGGATCGCATCAACGAACAGGAAGAAGGACGCCACCATCAGGACAGCAAATAGTCCGAATCTCTCATAAAGGATGCCGGCAATAACAGCACCAACTGCGGAGCCCAGAATATAGCCGGAGTATTGACACTGGTGGATCCGGGTCTCGGAGAATTCTCCCTGACCGGATTTAGAAGCAAAAAGACGATAATCTCTCTGGAACTGGAACAGCATACCCAGGAAGAAACCGATGGGCAACTGCATAAAGATCGTCAAGAACGGGATATCTGCTACACCGCACAAAAGCAACAGCACGAAAGCACTGACGACCGAGATGACAACTGCGATTCTTGCCGTAAATTTGCGGATCAAAAGATCACGGATGTGTACAAAACGCCAGAAGCCGACAAGGAACAGCAACGCAGCCAGAACGATCCACATCTGCAGAATTACATTATCTGTCACGGTTTCCTTGAGGGAGTCCTTGATATAAGAAGCAAGAACAACGAAAGCCATTGTACAACCGATGCTCGAGAAGAAAGCGATCAGACGGAAAGTCGAGAAACCGTAACTGATGATCTTCGGAACACGCTTGTCCGGCTGCGAGATCAATGTATCAAGCAGTCTTCTCATCTCTCCATAAATCAATGCGATAGCCACAGCAATCGAAATAATCGTAAATACCCACGAGAGAGACATTCCGTTCACGGTTGAGATGAATGTACTCTGCGGCTGCATGACTTCCACGATGCCTGAAATCGTACCATCTGTATTGATGATCGGTGCAATGGACGTAATGTAATAGATTCCGTTATCGGTACGATGGGATACGATCAGCTCCTGCTTATCGTACGCTTCGGCATACTCTTCACCGACGCCGCTGAGAACATATTCCTTACTCTCATCGTAAGATTTATCGGAAGTATAGACGCGCAGGAAAGAATTACCGGCCTTAAGGAACACATTAACTGTATACTTCGGATTCTCTCCATCCTTAGGAATATCCAGTGGAATCTTCATTCCGTTTTCCACTTTACGATAAGAAAGTGCAACAGAAACCGAGGATGTGTAGGACGTAAGCGCGGTTTTACGCTGAGACTGCAATGCCGATACGTAAACAGACGTAACCAGCTTGGATACAACGAAAAGAATGATCAGCGCCGTAATCAGACAGAAACCGATCTGATTGGTCACTGCCTTCTTCCCTTTCGGTGGCTTAGTAAAATTGGCGACAAAGAAATCGTTCATAAACCAGCCTCCGATTGCTTTTTAGAAACAAGTGTGATAATTGGCGGAACCAGATACTGAAGCGAGAAAATGAAAAGTGCCACAAAAACAGCCAGAATGACCGTCTTAAGGATTACCTTCTCCAGTCCGTTGCCCATCTGTCCGATTTGATCAGACTTGGCAGACAGCTCCAGCAGTGCACACACTTTTCCTTCAGAATCCGTGATCGGCACCATGTAATGGTATACATACTTGTCCTTGATCTCATATGGCTTGATCTCAGAAGAAAGCCATTCAGAAACAGGAATCGTACTGGCCACGAGAATATCCGATTCCTTTGCGGCCAATACGGAAAGTGCACCATTAGAATAGTTATAAAGGCAGAACGCCTGATTGGTATAGTCATCATCATTAGCGTCCATCAGCATATACTGAAGAACGGCACTGTACTTCACGGCAGCCTGGGCAGGATCGTTCACGATATCATCACCATTTACGGCCAAAGCTGCATTGGAAGCGTCGGTCTGGACACGACTGATCAAGATACGGTCGAACTCCTTCTCAAAACCCAGACGCATGTGATGAACCGCGAAAGAAACCGACACTACGACCAGCGCAAGTGCAAAAAGAGAAAGGAAAAGGATCTTCGCGACTTTTCCAGCGGCATTCGATGCTGTATTGTTCTGTTCCTGCGTCGGCATGCATCTACCTCGTCTTACTTATATAAAATATCATATCTAAGTAATTATATCGCAATGTTAACCAAATGCAAAATACAGTACGGTTACGATTCCGGCTCATGATTTTTTGATACAAGAATGTATAAAAAATGTCCCGGTAAAACCGAGACATTCTTCTTTCAACTGGTTGCGGAGGCGGGACTCGAACCTCGCGACCTTCGGGTTATGAGCCCGACAAGCTACCAACTGCTCCACTCCGCGATATATCACTCACCAAAGATGGTGCTCGTGACCGGACTTGAACCGGTACGGGTTTTACCCCGACGGATTTTAAGTCCGTTGCGTCTGCCTATTCCGCCACACGAGCAAAGGCTTTCCTTCGGTGCCTATAAAGATTAACATTGATAGACATATCTGTCAAACACTTTTTTCTGACATTTTCGGTGTTTTTGCCCGAATTATACTATCAGTATTCTACTCTACAGTTCCTGCCTCCGAATCCTTCCGCATCCTTTTACCTGTTAAACACAGATATATGCTTCGATTGCCGCATACTTGCTGCTTCCGATCCCCGGAACCTGACAAAGATCTTCCTTTTTCGCGAATAATCCATGTTCCTGTCTGTAGTTCACTATTTTTTCTGCGGTCTTCTCTCCGATCCCCGGAAGAGTACAGAGTTCTTCTTTTCCACAAGAATTAATGTTGATCAGACCGCTCTGCGGAGGAGTTCCTCCCTCCTCCCAGGAAGATGCCCGTACTTCAGTAAAGTCATTCCAGTGCCTTGTCTCGTCAGATGGCGCCATGATCGGGATATATAAACTCTGGGCGTGATCGATCAGATAGACCATATCTATATTCTCTTTATCTGCGTCGGATGCAAGCCCACCGGCCAAATCGATCAATTCATATAAGAACTTCTCTCCAGATACCCGATACACTCCGGGGTGATTGACTGCGCCACAGATATAGACCGGAAAAGAGTATTCTGATTCCTCTGTTTCATATCCGGACTGACCGGTCTCTTCGTCTATAGTAGATGAAGGGCTTTCCGATGACGTTGAAGACGGCGTATCAGATTCCGAGATACGAATCGAGACCCCTGACCGCGTCTCATATAACAGACGTATTCCATATACGCCAAGTCCCAGAATCACAACCACAACAGACATAATCATCTTTCGTTTGTCAATCCTCATCACCGCTCCTCCTTGCTTGATAGAATTGTATCTTTTCCATTCAGACAGGATTTTCCGAATTCTCGACAATCGCAGGCTTTTTGTCGAGAAATGTCACAAAATAACAAATTCGTCCTTTATTTGTTTGTTGCGCAAAGCAGATATTTGAAATAAGATATATAAAGAGCGAGAAGCTCAGATTATCTCTCGGAGGAATGACACAATGCTTCTTGGAAATAATGGCAATGACGAAAACAAGAAAGACCACTTGATGCACGCACCTGAGGAGGAATTCGATAACACTCAGGAACCTTCAGTGTTCGGAACTTTCTATAAGGCCCAGACTTCAGACGTAACACCGACTAATTCATTTATGCACGGTGCTGATAATGGAGCCCAGGACGGAGATGATGACCAGGTCAAGCGTCCTCTGTTTCTTTCATTTAAGGCCAATGATCCAGCCGAGAACGTGTCCGATGCATTACGCGAGCAGAATAATTCCCGCTCCTACAATTCTTATTACGATGAAGATGAATTGAACTTTGACGACCTGGAGCAGAATATGCAGGCTATGGCCAATTCGACCATGCCAGATTATCCGGATAACGTTTTCGAACAGATTGATAACGCAGAGAACCCGTCTGAAGGCATTCTTCCTACCACATTGGATTCAGAAGCCTCTGTTACGAACAACCTATACGGTCAGGATAATTTCTTTACTCCTCCGAAGTATGAAGTAGACACTTCTCTTGAGGATGAGATCAACGCCAGCCTCGGCGATGCCCCGATCTCTCCTTTTGCAGCTTTTAAGCCTTATACACCTCCGACAAACGACGAGGTTGAAACATCCACTTCTGACGTTGCGGACGAAACCCCGGTTGTTGATGAAATCATACCGGAACAGGAAGAAACTGTAGATTCCATTGAAGATGTCGCTGAGGATGTAGCAGATGAAGTCGTTTCCGAAGCAGGTGACGAGGCAGAGGAAGTCATTGATGATGCTGCTTTGATCATGCAGGACGATGACTCATTTATCGATACCATCGAAGCTGTCGACGAGGTTTCCGAGATCGTCGAAGAGCCTGTTGATGATGCAGTTAATGAGGTTTCTGAAGTAACAGACGAAGTTACCGAGGCTGTCGATACAGTTGAAGAAACTGTTGAAGATACAGTCGAAGAAACTGTTGAAGATACCATTGAAGATACCATTGTAGATACCGTCGAAGAAACTGTTGAGGACGCAATGGAAGAAACTGCAGTATCTGCCCAGGAAGCGGTAGACGAAGTTTCCGAGATCGTCGAGGAGCCGATCGAGGAAGCAGCTGATTCAGTTTCTGAATATGCAGATATAACGGATGATGTGACCGAAACTGTTGAAACTGTCGAAGATACCGTTGATGAAGCGATCGAGGACGCAGTGGAAGAAACAATCGAATCCGCACAGGATGCTGTCGATGAAGTTTCAGAGAACATTGAAGAAACCGTATCTGATTCGACGGATGTAATCGAAGAAACTGCTTCTGATGCTGCAGAAACTATTGAAGAAACGACTGATACTGTCGAAGAAGCCATTGAGAATGTTGAAGACTCCGCAGAGAACATCGCTGAAGGTGTTTCCGAGGAAACGATTTCTACAGTTGAAGATACGATGGAGGATGTTTCTGAAACCGTTGAAACTGTTGAAGACACCGTTGAGGAAACGATCGAGAATACAGTGGCAGAGTCAGCGGATTCTGCCCAGGATGCAGTCGACGAAGTTGCCGAGAACATTGAAGAAACAATTGAGGAGACATCTGAAGCTGCGTCTGTTCCCTATGAGCAACAGACGAATCCTCAGTTCTCCACTTCCCTGGCCGAAGGCGCAGTCGCCGTGGCCGCCGCTTCTGTTTTAGATAATGATGATCCATACGCTTCTGCAGACTCTCGTCCGGAAGACCTGGATATGAATGATGAGACCGCAGAACCGATGGAGTCGAATTCCCTTCTGGATTCTGTTCCGACGATTTCTGACGAGGCCGATACTTCTGCCGGTGCTCCTCTTTACGATAACGAACCCATTGAGATGGGCTTCTTCGATGAAGAACCTTCTGAATCTGCAGAAATCGAATCTGAAGAGCCGGTCAATCAGGAGGCTTCTGTGGAAGAAGATAATTCTGATGAACCGGATTATCGCGCCATCTATCGCGAAAGCAACGAAGAAGTGGCTGACACCGTCAGTTCTTATGCACCTGTAGTGCACCCGAATGTTTCGATCGCCTCTTCTGATCTGGAACCGATCGATCAGGTATACAACACGCATGCTGAGGATTCAGAATCCTCGGAGGATAACACTGATGACGATGATGGTGCAGTTATCCAGAACCATCTGTTGTTCGGTGACGAAGACGAGTCAACCTATGCTGCTTCTCTGCAGAAGAGTATTCGAGAAGAAAACGATGCCCGCAAAGCCGAAGAAGCAAGAAAAGCTGTGGATATCACCGTCGGCCAGCGCCCAGGTTCTTTCTCCTCTTCCCGTTCCGCAAATTCATCTAAGGAACAGGATTCCGAGAAGAAATCTGAAACAGAAAGCCGCCAGAGACCTGGAGCTAACAATTCCTCTCGTCCGGGAACAGCTCCTATCACCCGTCCTGGTACAAACCGTCCGATCAGCACCAGTGCTCAGATCGTAAACAGCCAGCACCATCGTTATAGTGCTGCTGCCCAGCACGGCTCCACAATCACACCGGTTACACAGCAGGAACATACCGAGCGCAAGTCATCTGCTGCGAAACCGATCGTTTTCACAGTCATCGCTCTGGGATTCCTGGGTGGTATCATCTTCTGCTGGAAGTATTTCGATCTTGGTAAGGCCTTCTCTTCTTCTTCGAAGTCCACTTCCGATTCGACTTATACGATCGCTACGACCACTGAGACAACAACTGAGGCCACAACGACGACAGAAGCCACGACGACCACAACAGAAGAACCGACTACGACAACTACCGAAGCAACGACCACGACCACCGAGGCTACAACAACGACTACAGAAGAGCCGACTACGACAACCACGGAGGAGCCGACAACTACCACTACGGAAGAGCCAACCACAACTACTACGGAGGCTACGACCACCACTACAACAGAGGCAACAACTACAACTCAGGCGACCACTACGGAAGCTACTACAACCCAGGGACCTTCTGACTATCCGGTTTCTTCTTTCACGTATGCTATCAAGAATGCAAAGGCATCCGGTAAGAATTGTTCTTTTAACATCAAGCTGACCAATACCGGTAAGAAGACTTCTTCCCTGAACGCTTCTCTGGAATACATCATGCTTACTTTCGAAACCGATGCCAAGATCGAGGAAGTCACCTGCACTAACTTTACCGTTAAAGCTAAGGAAGGCAAGAAGAACACTTTCTACTTCTATCCGAACAGCAACGAAGGCATCGAGAAAGGAAAGTCCATCCTTGCAGAAGTTGCCGCAACCGGATCTTCCAAGATCGGTTCTTACAGAATCACAGGTTTCTACATCAAGTACAATAAGTGATTCGCTCGTATAGAATGAGATAAAAGAAACGGTCTCCCGGTTTTAAACCGAGAGACCGTTATTTATTTCTTCAATTCTGTTCCAGTCAGGATCAGATTACTTCTCCGCAACCATTCCGGACAGGAAGGCATTGATGAATCCGTCAAGATTTCCGTTCATAACAGCATCGACATTTACTTCTTCATAACCGGTGCGGTGATCCTTGACCAGCGTATACGGGCAGAAAACGTAAGAGCGGATCTGGCTGCCCCAGGCAATATCCATCTGAACACCCTTGAGGTCTTCGATCTTCTCCATATGTGCAGCCATTGCCAATGCATACAGTTTTGCTTTCAACATATTCATGGCCGTTTCACGGTTCTGGATCTGGGATCGCTCAGCCTGGCAGGCAACAACACATCCCGTCGGAATATGTGTAAGACGAACTGCCGAGTCGGTACGGTTAACGTGCTGACCACCTTTACCTGTCGCACGGTAGGTATCTACACGTACATCTGCCATATCGATCTTGATATCGATGGTATCATCCAATTCCGGCATAACTTCACAAGAAGCAAAAGATGTATGACGGCGTGCAGATGCATCGAAGGGAGAAATACGTACAAGACGGTGTACTCCGATCTCTGAACGAAGGAATCCGTAGGCATTCTCACCAATGATCATCATGGAGACGCTCTTGATACCTGCCTCATCACCATCCAGATATTCCAGTTCTTTGATCTCAAATTCGTGATCCTGAGCCCAGTGTGTATACATTCTGTAGAGCATGCTGACCCAGTCTTGAGCTTCTGTTCCGCCGGCACCGGCATGGAGTGTCAGGATCGCATTATTCTTATCGTACTCACCGGTTAGAAGCGTTTCCAGACGCATCTTCTCATAATCAGCAGTAAACTTCTTTACACCTTCCGTCGCTTCAGCAAGAACATCGGTATCTTCGGCTTCGTTACCAAGTTCGATCAGAACCAGAAGATCCTCTCGGGATGCCGCCAGGTCCTCGAAGGTCTTGATACGCTTCTGCAGGCGCTTCATCTTCGTCTGCTCCTTCTGGGCACGCTCAACATCATTCCAGTAATCTGGTTCCTGAGAACGTGCTTCCAGTTCGGACACCTGATCACTGATCTGCTTGATATGAAGCGCATCGCGCAACAGATCGATCTTCTCCGAATAACCTTCCAGTTCCAAACGCAAATTATCAAACTCGAGCATTATTTTGTACTCCCATCTTTAAGTTCTTCCACAAAATCCTTCAGCCGGATCATCGCCTCCTGGATATTCTCCAGAGATGCAGCGTAGCTGATACGTACATGTCCTTCACCACAGGCTCCGAATGCGTTACCGGGAACAATAGCCACCTTCTTCTCCATCAGAAATTTCTCGCAGAACTGCTCCGATGTCAGACCCAGTCCCTCAATGCTCGGGAAAGCATAGAAAGCGCCTGTCGGTTCAAAGCAGGTCAGTCCGGCATTCTTCAGTCCGTTGATAATGACTCTTCTTCTTCTGTTATACTCAGCACGCATCTCTTCGACTTCCTTGTCACCGTTACGGCAAGCTTCGATTACAGCATACTGCGCCGTTGACGGGGAACACATAATGCAATACTGATGGACCTTATTCATAGCAGCAACCAGCGGAGCCGGACCTGCCATATAACCAATACGCCATCCTGTCATGGCAAAAGACTTCGAAAAGCCGTTGACCACGATCGTACGGTCATATAATTCCGGGAAGTTGGCAATAGAGACCGGACGTGAACCTGTGTAATTCAATTCTGAATACAGTTCATCGGATACAACAAATACATTCGGGTGACGCATGAGCACATCACGGATCTTGCACAGATCATCGTATGACATAGTGGCACCCGTCGGGTTTCCCGGATAACCGAGGATAAGATACTTAGTCTTATCCGTAATGGCTGCTTCCAGATCTTCCGGCATCAGCTTGTAATTATCTTTCTCTTTTGTCTCGATCACGACCGGTACACCATGGGCCAGTGTTACTGTGGCGCGATACGCTACAAAGCAAGGTTCAAGGATGATCACCTCATCGCCCGGATCGATCAAAGCACGGGCAATAAGATCCAAAGCCTCACTGCCTCCAACCGTTACCAGTATCTGGCCCTTCGGATCATATTTCAGATCGAAACGGCGCTCCAGATATTCACTGATGGCCTTACGTACTTCAATATATCCCTGATTCGGTGAATAATGGGTATATCCGTCTTCCAGGGAGAAGATACCCGCTTCTCGAATATTCCAAGGTGTGACAAAATCCGGCTCACCGATAGAAAGAGAAATGACCTCTCCCTTCAGCTCATTCGCCAGATCAAAGAATCGACGGATCGCAGACGGCTTGATCTCGTTGACTACTTTCGATATTTTACTCTGATAATCTGTTTCCATAATTCTTCTCGAAACCTCCTCTAAGCGTTAGTCATTTACGTTAGAGAATCACGGCTTCTCGATGATCCACCTGCTTCTGTTCATAAAGCGTTCCGTTACTCTTATACTTCTTAAGGATAAAGTGTGTGGAAGTAGAAAGCACACCTTCCAGAGGAGCAATCTTCTCAGCTACGAACTGAGCTACTTCACGCAGTGTAGAATCCTCAATGATCAACATAAGATCGAAACCGCCAGACATAAGGTAGCAGGAAGAAACCTGCGGATAACGGTAGAACTGACTGGCGATCTTATCAAATCCCTGATTTCTCTGCGGAGTGATCCTTACCTCGATCAAGGCAGTAACGGTTTCCTTCTCCGTCTGTTCCCAGTTGATCATGGTATTGTACCCCAGTATCAGATTTTCCTTTTTACAGGCTTCTAACTCGGCGGCGATTTCATCCTCTGATACATTCAGCATTACGGCCAGGTCCTTATTAGAGATCCGGGCGTTGTGTTCGATCAATTGCAATAACTCGATACGATTCAGCATACTTTTGCCTCCGATAAAAAAATCATTTCTGCTATTCTACCACAATACGAAAGGTGGGTCACCTACTCACAGGTGGCCCACCAGACGCAATTTCACACTAAATTCAGATACGGGCTACGCCGCTCTTTCTAGCTGCTTCAGCAACAGCTGCAGCAACAGCCTTACCAACGCGCGGATCGAAAGCATCCGGCAGGATGTACTCAGGATTGAGCTCTTCGTCAGAAACAACACCTGCGATAGCGTTAGCAGCAGCAATCTTCATCTCGTCGTTGATATCAGATGCACGAACATCCAAAGCACCACGGAAGATACCCGGGAAAGCCAGAACGTTGTTTACCTGATTCGGGAAGTCGGAACGACCGGTAGCCATAACAGCAACGCCAGCCTTCTTAGCCTCATCCGGCAGGATCTCCGGTACAGGGTTAGCGCAAGCAAATACGATCGGATCCTTAGCCATGGTAGCAACCATCTCAGCTGTCAGAACGCCCGGAGCAGAAACGCCGATAAATACGTCAGCACCAACGATAACGTCCTTGAGGGAACCCTTCTTCATCTTCTGGTTTGTGATAGCAGCGATCTCTTCCTTAGCGGAATTCAACTTCTCACGTCCCTGATAGATCGCACCGGTTCTATCGCAAAGAACAACATCCTGAAGGCCTCTGGAGATCAGGAGCTTCGTGATAGCAGTAGCAGCAGCACCAGCACCGTTAACAACTACAGAAATCTCTTCGATCTTCTTGCCAACGATCTTAAGAGCATTGGTAAGACCTGCAAGAGTAATAACAGCAGTACCATGCTGGTCATCGTGGAAGATCGGAATATCACATCTTTCCTTCAGTTTCTTCTCGATTTCGAAGCATCTCGGAGCGGAAATATCCTCGAGGTTAACGCCACCGAAAGAACCGGCCAGCAGAGCAACGGTGTTAACGATATCGTCAACTTCCTTGGAACGGATGCAAAGCGGGAAAGCATCTACATCACCGAAAGCCTTAAACAGTGCGCACTTACCTTCCATAACCGGCATACCTGCTTCCGGTCCGATATCACCGAGACCCAGAACAGCGGTGCCATCTGTAACAACAGCAACCAGGTTATGACGACGTGTATATTTGTAAGAAAGATCGACATCCTTGGAGATTTCAAGACACGGCTCAGCAACACCCGGTGTATAAGCTACAGACAGGTCGTGCTTGGAAGCAACAGGAGCACGTGTGATGACTTCGATCTTACCCTTCCATTCAGTATGCTTCTGAATGGCTTCTTGTTTAATATCCATAATTCTATCCTCCACTAAAGTTTTTTACAGGAACATTACAATAATAGGCAAACATGCACAAAAATGCAATTCATGAAATCAACAAAGTTACCTATTAAATAGAAAACTTTCGCTACATTTTGCCAAATGGATAATACAAATGAAAATTATTCTTTAGACAGCATCGTGATCATGTGATAACGGATGCCCATATTTCTGCCGAAGACCAAGGTAAAATACGCTGTAACAAAGCCATAGACCATGTAATAGCCGATCGAATCCGTATTCAGGACCAGGGTCATGATGACATTGATCAGGAAGAACACCAGCATGATGATAAACAGTTCGACCAGAATGGCCAGCTTCATACCATGTGTTGCGATCAAACTTCCGCCAATTGCGGAAAATGAGTTCTTCTTCTCGAAAAAGACCAGCCCCGGTAGTGCGTACAAGGCCGGGATCAGGAACAGAAAGATGTATGGAAAAATAGAAAAAAGCAGGATCACCGGGAAAAACATGACAACGGTCAGAAGGAAGATCCAGCCGACGCGTGAGAAAAACACGTAAGGTACCCGTTTAAATGCCACTTCCCGCTTGTCACAGACATACATCACGAAATAAAAGAGTCCGCTCAGGAACAAGAAAAACATATAAAGGAAAAAAGCTCCCATGTAGATCACGTTCTGAAGCGTGAAAACAGAAGACATCGGATGTTCCATCATGAAGGAATAAGGATCCGAAGCTTCCTGGACATCCTCATACCAGTAAAGAAACTGGGAAAAGTCCGGATCTCCCGGTGGGGAGAAAAGAAACCAAAAAGAGACTCCCCACACAAGAAGGAGGAGCAGCACAGCTGCCCACCTTCTCGTAAGGGAGTCTATCTTAAACGATTGTAACGGATGGGAGAGCAACATTAACATCTCTTCCCGAATCCTCCTTCTTAGAGCTGAACAGTAGCGATGGTAAGATCGTCGCAAACCTGACCGTTTACGATGTGCTCAGCAACCATGCGCTTTGCCTTGTTCGGATCCATCTTAATGTAGGTAACCTTGTTACCGTCAGCGTCGATTACTTCAACGATCGGCTCATACTTGCAAAGGCCGATGCAGCCTGTCATGGTAACAGCTACATCCTCGATACCACGAGTCTTCAGTTCCTCAACGATTGCAGTCATTACCGGACGTGCACCAGCTGCGATACCGCAAGTAGCCATACCAACTACGATACGCTTGCCGGCTTCCGATCTTGCGGACATGTCAGACTTTGCCTTGTTCTTGATTGCTTCGAGTTCTGCTAATGATTTCATACTTATAAACCTCCAAGTATTAATTCTTGTTGTTCGCGATAATAATCACACAAAAACAGATATATCTCCGGTTCCTGTAAGGACATGCCGTCCAGTTTCTCCTTGATCTCGCGGGTATCGATCACGGAACTCCCGTTCACATCATGCTCGAAGATGACCACAAAGTCACAGGTCTTCTCGCAGGACCCGACCAGTGCTGCTAAGGATTCTCCTACATCTCCCAAAGGAAGACAGTCGATCGACGAAGGTACCAGCGTAGCCGTCACCTCTGTTCCCTCTCCAAGTTTACTCTGGATCTTCAGATCACCGCCTGTAAGCTCACAAAGTTCCTTCAAAAGAGGAAGACCAAGTCCGACTTTCCTGGTGCTTCTGGTCGTGGCGAAAGGATCTGTTACCTTGTTGACGAATTCTTCACTCATACCGCATCCGTTATCTATAAACGAGATCACCAGGCGGTCTTCCTTCGATATCATGTTGATCCGCAAGGTCACCAGCGATGCGCCGGCTCTTGTGGAATTCGTCAGGATATCCAGGATATGAAGTGATAACTCTCTCAAATAACTCCCCCGTTTCCCACGTCATCAAAGACTGGAAAAGCACTTCAGATCTATACTTGTTATTGTCAACTTGTACATTATATCACTTTCTCATCAAATCCCGCAATGCATTTACAAAGGTCTCCGCATCAAGATTCGGATTTTTATCGATAGGTAATTTCAAGGAATAACCCGGGTCGGCAATATCAGGAAGTTGATGTGCGTCGGAATCCACAATGTAGTGATACGTAGCCAGTTCAGGGTGTTTCTCCCAGAACTCGGGAAGATTACATCGGCGACTGACTTCCACCAGTCGTCCTTTCCACTCCGGCGGGACCGTTCCCAGAGATGCGACCATACTATAGGAATCTTTATCGATATGGGCCGGGATCGCCGCCGCACCAAGGCTGTCCAGTTTATCATACAATTCCATCATGGAAACATCAGAACCCGTCGACAGAAGATACGGGATCTCTTCGATCACCTCATCGTCGTCATTCATCACGTACTGATTACCGAAAATCTCCACGCGGTTCTTGATCTTTGGCCGATGACTCTCCCAGAACACCTCAAATTCCCGAGCCTTCTCAACATTGGGAAAAAGACCTAGAACATGGAATCCTTCTGCCACCTCTACTTCCGTACCGGGAATCACTAACGGGGCATGACCATGTTCTTTCTTTAGGAATTCGGAGCACAGGATCGCCGCCTCACAATTTCTGGTACTGCAATGATCTGTGATGGCGATCACATCCAGTCCGTTGATCAGGGCCATAGATACCATATTTCCCGGCGTCATATCATTCTCTGCACATGGAGACAGTGCAGAATGCATATGAAGATCGCAAACAAATATGGCCATTACCTATTCTTACGCCTCCATTGTCCCTAATACTCCGTTCAGCACGGCACAGGCAGTATAAGTATCAAGAGATGTCGTACATACACAGATCTGCTCTTCTTTCGCCTTCGCTACGACCGGCTCCTGAAGGACCACGTCCTCTGTCAGTATCACAAGCGGACATTCGTTTAGAGACGCCACGGCGATCACGTTCATGCTGTTAAGGATCGTAAACCAGCACTCTCCGGTCTGAAGGTGCGCCATAACATGGCTTAACATATCCCCTGCATAACCTTTCTCGATTTGGGCATCCGGATGGTAGACTTCCGTTAATACAGTAAGTTCCATCGCTTCGATAATCTCAGATACTGTCTTCATATTCTCTCCTGTTCTTCACCCACACCCGGCGCGTTTACACTTGTTGACCAAAGGGATTACGGGGGTGTCATTCTTTACTCATTCTCTTCTGTCTGATGATGCAGTTATTGATGCTGGCTCTTCCTTGTACGATGTCTTCCGCCATAGCCGCACAGGAAGGTGCACCGCAGGCTCCACAATCCAATTGTGGCAATGTCTCCAGGATCTTATCGATCTGTTCGTATTTCGTCATGGCCTCACCGATGTTTTCTGACAGACGCATCGCGTGATTCTCCGGCAACGGCAGTTCCCATACCTGAGGTATGATGTCTTCTTCATGTACGATCAGCTGCGGGAACAATTCCTTCTCCATGTAGAAATCATGAACATGTTCACGAAGCTTAGCAGTGGAAGTAAAACGGTTCATAACTGTCAAAGGACCGCCGATACATCCGCCGAAACAGCAGGTTGCCTCAACATAGGCGATCTTCTTGATATTATCGCGGTCGATCTCCTCAAGAATATCGATCACGTTCTCAATACCATCTACAGCAAGGAAGTTCTCGATCTGCATAGATGTCGTCTCTCCGCCAATAGCCGCACAACGCAGACCTTCCGGATCAGAGATACGGATCGCACGTTCCTCTTCATGAGTCAGAGAATCGTGATGAGAGATCTTATCCAGCAGTTTTCTTAACTGCGGATAAACGTCATGTGTACCGACACAAGTTGAAATCAGAGATTTCTTCTTCCATAGCGGATTGATTACCGCCGTGACCTTGGCCGGGCACGGTGAAATATAGCAGATATAGATCAGAGATTTCTGGATCTGCAGTTTCTGACACAGATAATCAATAGCGTACTGTGCCGTCAATTCCGACGGTGAATCCAATGTCACCAGATGCGAGATCAGCGCGCGGTATTTCATCTGGATCAGACGGACCACCACAGGACATGTGGTGGAGATCATGGGGAAAACCTCGTTCTTCTCGTCTTCCGTCATCTCTTCCGCCGCAGCTTGCTTCTCACTGAGCATCTGTCTTGCTGCAGAAACATATCCGGAATACCCGATCGACTCGTCAAACACATAGTCAAAACCCAGCTCGCGCACCGCTTTCAGCACATCAATACGTGTAACCTGATTCTCAAACTGAGAGAAGATCGCCGGACTGACGATTGCGACTTTAACTTTACCACTGGCAGCAGCAAGACGCTCTTCCAATGTGTCCGTCACCGCGATCTTCGCATGATATGGACATATACGGATGCACTGGGCACAGTCAATACAACGGATGTCGTAGATCGTGGCTTTACCACTGCGAACTCGGATCGCCTGAGTCGGACACCCCTTGATACAATTGGTACATCCGACGCAAAGATCCCCTATTAATGAAACGCTGTGCAGTTTCTTCACGTTACCCTCTCAAATCCCGGCAGCAGGTCACCCTGTCTGCACCTCAAAACTTCAATTAAACTGGACGACCATGGTGACTTTCGTACCTTCACCAACCTTAGTCTCGATTTGAAGATCGTCACAGTTCTTCTTAATATTCGGAAGACCCATACCGGCTCCGAATCCCATTTCCCTGGCAAGATCCGGTGCCGTCGACCATCCGGCTACCATCGCCTGATCCAGATCCGGGATACCCGGACCATGGTCCTCAATTACGATCACTACCCTGTCCGGATGAACTGTCACTTCAGCCACGCCGCCCTGACCATGGATCACGGCATTGATCTCTGCTTCGTACATAGCGATAGATGCTCGCTTGATATCTTCTGCTCGAACACCCAGACGGCTCAATGACTTCTTCATGGAACTGCTGGCTTCTCCGGCATGGGTAAAATCATTTGCTCTTATCTCATATTGGCGTACTAACGGTTCTATAAGGCAGCCTCCTTTCCACGAAGACCTGCCTGATAAAGCAGACCACAGCAGGTAAACATCGACAGCGGAGAGGACATCAGACCGATACCCTTCTCTCTGGCCATTTCCTGCATTGTCTCGTCCGGTACTTTTCCTCTTACGAAGATGATCACCTTTACGTCAAGCATCTCCGCTGTGCGGATCGTTTGTGGATTCACAAGACCTGTGATCATGATCTGGCTGTCGTCACTGCTGAATGCCATTACATCGCTCATCAGATCGGAGCCACATGCGATCATCAGATCCTCCGACAAGCTTTCCGATTCTACAAGGACTTTCGCATTTAGAAGACTGGCGCAATCACAAACTTTCATATATGACCTCCCCTGGACGACCGGACCTCATTGCCCGTCCGCCGCATTTTTAGTATCTCGCTATAGGATAATTATATTATTATTGTTCATACCTTGCCACATTTTTCGTGGATTTTCCCATAAACCAAAACTCGACCTACGAAAAATTAATGGTATAATGGCTCTGAATTTATAAACGGAAGGTGTAACCACTATGACAAACTTTCGAATCTATCCCGACCTTTTGTATCTTTTACCACCAAAGACACACAATGCCCAGGATCTGGAAAACATCCTTCACGCACACCCGGAGATCAAGTTCGTCTCCTTCGTAGGTATCGATCTTGCCGGTAACGATACGGATGAGAAAATCCCGATCGGTGACTTTATTGACAATCTCCAGGGATATTTAAGTGGTTGCGTCGTTCAGACAGACGGATCCTCCGTTGAACTTCCAGGCATCGCCACTTTGAACGATGGCCGTGTGGATTTCGAACCTGATCGTGATGTAGTATGGTTCATCGATTACAACTACGAACATATTGATTCTACGACAAGCCTCCCTGTAGGCACCCTGCGTATTCCCTCCTTTCTGATCCATAACGGCGACAAAGTATGTTCCCGTTCGATCCTGAAGAGATGCACAGAGCGTTTCGCCGCAGAACTGGAGCGTTATCTCCGTGAATATCCGGCCCTCTGCGAGGAACTCGGATTCTCCATAGACGAATTTGATCACATTGAACTTACCACGGCAACTGAGCTGGAATTCTGGGTAAGCTCTCCTGAAGAGAAAGTTAACACCCGTGTTCTCTCTACTTCTCAGAGTCTGAAAGAGCAGTACTGGAAGCGTACCAAGGGTGTGGTTCGTACCGCTCTGGAGCAGACAGTTCTTCTTCTCGGTCTTTATGGCTTTGAGCCGGAGATGGGACATAAGGAAGTCGGCGGTGTTAAGGCTCATCTTTCTGATGCCGGAGATTTCCACAATATCATGGAGCAGCTGGAAGTCGACTGGCATTATTCCAATGCACTGCAGGCTGCCGATTACGAGCTGATGGCCCGTATCTTTATCAAGGAGATCTTCCGCATGCACGGACTGGAAGTCAGTTTCTGTGCCAAGCCGTTAGCCGGTGTCGCCGGATCCGGTGAGCATACTCACCTCAATGCCGTCGCTTTCATGAAGGATGGCCACAAGGTCAACCTTTTCAGTCCGAAAGATATGAAGAAGGATTTCCTCGGAACGATCGGCTGGGGTGCTTTGATGGGATTCATGAAGCATTACACCTTGATCAACCCCTTCATTTCAGTAACAACGGATGCATTCCTTCGTCTGCAGCCCGGCTTTGAAGCTCCGACCCACGCGGTTGCCTCTCTCGGTAAGGACATTAATACTCCTTCCCGTAACCGTTCTGTACTTCTCGGCTTGATCCGCAATTCCGAAAGTGCAGTACAGACAAGATTTGAGATCCGCTCTCCTAACCCGCATACCAACACATATCTTTGCCTTTCTGCTTCCTATCAGTGTATGCTGGATGGTATCGAGTATGCCGTAACATCCGGTCACTCCACTACTGAATTGGAGAAAGAATTCTGCAAAGGTTATGGTGAAGAAGCAGAATACCTGGAGACAGACAAAGTATATCGTTGCGAAGAAGACATCTTCGCCAACTACTCTACCGAAGAGCGTGACCGTCTCTTCGGCGTACCGCCGGCCACTGTTTACGACTCTCTGCGTTGTCTGCTGCATGCAGATGATCTTATCCCGATCCTTTGCGCTGGTGGCGTATTCAGCGATCAGCTTATCTCTTCCTATGCACATGCAATGCTTGACCGCTGGCAGATGGAGCTTTCCGAGCGCATTATTCCGAATAATCTGTCTCAGATCCGTAACATCGTACCGTTCCACGATCCGATGAACAGTTATGATGTAGCGCTTTGGAAGGAAATCGATACGATCCGTAACCGTCTGGCAAAAGATACATCCGAATATGTCTCCATCTTCAAGGAGATCCGCCTGGCTATCGACGCCAAGAATCTCAAGGAGCTCAGCAAACTGCAGCAGCAGATGAATTCTCTGATGAATGAGATGACCATGCTTTACGCAGATTACAGCGCTAACCAGCTCTGACGAAGTTTTTCCCGAAGGAAAACACGATACAGATTAAAAACAAGAGAGGCTGCCCTCTGTATGACTCGATACAGAAAGGTGGCCTCTCTTCTTACTGCACGGGTAAACATTTGATATTTCTGAAAGTGACAGAACTCTTATAATTCCCTGACATTTGCTCATGTAATATATAGACGTCTTTTTGCGTCGGTTACAATATCCTGCGCCAAAATCTGTTTCTTTATAGAGTTACGATAGACATTTTTAGGAGGACATAATATGAAAAAAATCGTAATGGCAGGCATCCTGTTTTCATCTGTCATCTCTGTTGCCACGCTCGGAATGGCGTATTCCCGCCCGATATCCGCAAATTCCGAAGACGTGCCGGTCGATGAGCAACACTTTCCGGACAAGAATTTCCGGCGTGCAGCATCTTTGTATGACAAGAACAAAGATGGAGCTCTCTCCGCTGATGAGATCGAGAAGGTAAAGACATTGGACCTGCTCCAATGCGGCATCGAAAATCTAAAGGGTGTCGAATACTTTTATGCACTGGAAACCCTGAATCTGGATCAGAATATGCTCACGTCCCTGGATCTGAGCGCCAATTCTGCACTCAAAACATTAAATGCATACTTAAACCACATCAAAGAAGTGAAGCTACCTCAGGATAGTAAGCTGATATCAGCTAACCTGTCTTATAATTTCTACCTTTCGGATCTGGATGTGTCTTCCTGTTCTGATCTGGAGTATTTGAACTGTGAAGGCAACGGTATGGCCACATTGAATGTCACAGGCTGTACGAAACTCAATGAACTTAATTGCTCCATTAACAGCATTCGCAAGCTGGATCTTACAAGCAATAAGGATCTTAACAAAATCAATTGTTCCGGCAATAAGATCAGTGAACTTGATTTGAAGAATAATCCGAAACTTTCCGAAGTATCCTGTGGCAGCAACGGGATGAGCAAGCTTCTTGTTTCCGATTCAAACATTATTTCCGAACTGGACATTTCAAACAACAAATTAAAGAATTTCGATACAAGTATCCTTAAAAAGCTTATCAGCCTTGAGATCGAGGGCAATAATCTGGGATCTTTCGATCTTAGCAAGAATCCTACGCTGGAGGTTCTGGATATATCCAGCAACAATATTTCTTCCATTGATCTGAGTAAAGGTACGAAACTCAAACAGTTTCTGGCATCTTACAACGAACTGACTTCCATTGATTTCAGCCACAATACCGACCTAGAAGTAATCTGGCTCGAATATAATAATCTCCAGTCTCTCGATCTTTCCATGCTTAAGAAGCTTGAGGCAGTCTATGTCTGCAATAATTTCTTAACAAAGATCGATTTCAGCAAGGTTCCGCAACTTGAGAGTTTCGATGTCAGTGACAATCCAATATCAACACTGGACCTTCGTTCAAATACCAAACTCGAGTTTGTCAACTGTTGCAACTGCCATATGGAGAAATTATATCTTGGAAACCATCCGAAGCTGGATACACTGTTGATCTTTATCAACAATCTTGATACGGTCGATATCACGAACTGCCCTGCTCTTCTGCAACGCTTAATGGAAAACGGGATAGCCGATTGTGGTACATATTACGAAGGAAGATACAGCGAAGATCCGCAAGCAATGCCGTTCATTTATATCGAAATAGATAAACCCGTCGCACTGAAGGGATATCGTCTGCCGAACGCCAATCCGATCGAGGGTTCCATCGCAGATTTTGTCGAAAGACTCTATTCCGTCGCGCTTAACCGTGCTCCGGAAGCAACCGGTAAGCAGTACTGGGTCGACGCAGTAACAAGCGGACAGAAGAGTGGCGCCGACTGCGCAAGGTTCTTCCTGCTGGATGCAGATGAATTCATGAATCGCAATCTCAGCAACAAGGACTTTCTGACTACTTTATACAAAACTTTCTTTGACCGTGAAGCCGATTCAGAAGGAATGCAGTTCTATCTTAAGAAACTCGAAGAAGGAACAAGCCGCTTCGATATCGTCACTTTTTTTATCGACTCCAGAGAATGGTGTGACATCTGTGCCTGCTATGGTGTAAAGTCCGGAGCCCCTACAGCCAAGGCTACCATCGCTAACCGCAATTCCCAGTACTTCACAATGCGTCTTTACCGTTCTTGTTACGGACGTGAAGCTGACTTAGGCGGTCTGGAATACTGGAGTCTGGCACTGACCAATCTCGAGCAGACCGGAGCTACCGCTGCCGCCTTTTTCTTCGAAGGAGATGAATACCTTGATCTCCACGCTCCCGAAGAAACATATATCACAGATCTTTACTATACTTTCATGGACAGAAGTCCGGAAGACGGCGCTGTAGATTACTGGGTAAAGCAGATGCGCAAAGGCATGACGCGCCACGATGTCCTGGCATTCTTCACCCAGTGTGAAGAATTCGACGGAATCTGCCGTAAATATGCGATCGAAAAAGGATCCATCTGACCGGTCGTACTTAAATCAGTAAAAAGCATCGATCCTGTCTGACTCTTCATACGGTCAGACAGGATCGACTTTTTATGTAATCTTACTTATGAACCGAATGTATACTTACTTACACGGAATACCCGATAAAAGTATCCTCGTACAAAAGCGGGCGTCAATGCACAATTCCTCGCATTTGCAGCTAATGCATCCGTATAATCCGACAACATATAGACCGTGAAACGAGTATCTGTCGCATTAATATAGTTGACGATCGGTACCGCTTCAGCTGAAATGATCGAGACTTTCTTCCCTTCCTTCTTAATGCGCACCTTCGCCATCGCTTCTACACATCTTTCCGGTTGCGGCATATTGGATACGAAATTACCAAGAGAATAGTAACACGGTACTTTTCTGCCACCATTTGTGGTGATGATCTCCAGGGGCTGGATCACGTGAGGGTGACATCCGATGATCATATCTGCACCGGCATTTGCGATCTGCCAGGCCAAGGATCTCTGGGCCGCCGTCGGGTTATTGGTATATTCTTCTCCCCAATGCGGGAAAACAATAACAATGTCCGCCTGTTGACGCGCCTTCTGAATATCTGATCGAATCAGATCCATATTCAGAAGCTTGACCATATATCTGCAATCGAACGGAAGCGTATATCCGTTTAAGCCATAGGTGTAATTCAGGAAAGCTACTTTGACGCCGTTATATTCACCGATTACCGTGCTGTTGTAATCATTCCAGGAAGCATACATCCCGGTAAGAAGCACGCCCGGCTTACTCTTCCAGAACCGGATCGAGTCCATAGCCCCGGCTCTGCCTTTGTCCCAGCTATGGTTCGTAGCATGCGTGACCACGTTAAATCCGGCATTCACAACCGCCTGTCCCGCTTCCAGAGGACAACCGAAAGTCGGATATCCGCTCCACTTCGACGGATCACCTGTCAGGATCACTTCCTGATTGATCACCTTGATATCGGCTGACTTGATGTAGTCCTTGATATTCGCGTAGATCGCATCGTAGTTTCGGGTGCCATCCCATCTCTTTCCGGATTCGATGATCCTTGTGTGATAAAGATTATCGCCGACCGCGATCAGGTCTACATATTCTACATTCGGCGCAAAGCCACTTTTCTCACAAAGTGACGTAAATTCATCAGACTGGGCAAAGACCGTCATCACATATTGTCTGGTCTTCCCCGCCGACATCTGTCCCAGCCAGTACTGTAATCCGGAAGGATCCGGCTCTCTTCCAAGATAAGTAAGATATATACGGGTCAGATACTCCTGATTCGAGATCTGAAGTGCTTGAAACTCAGGCGACGTAAAGAAGGTCTCCGCTGCTTCTGCTCCGGTCTTTTCCCAGTTGGTCAGAGCCAACGCCCAATACGTATGGCCGCTTTGGTCCGCATCGCGTTTCAGACAGCAGGAGTAAAGTCTTGTGGCAAAATCACTCGCGGCTTTGGAAGCACGATTTGCCTTAGCCGTGGATGCCCCGGGTCGTACACCGTAGCCGGCACAGACATTACACCATTCGGTCGTATTGAGGAAGCACTCCACAACTTTCTTTCTGGATACTCTTCCGTTACGGATCTCATTATTCCAGTAGAGCTTCCCGTCTTTTTCGGGAGTACGGTCAAACAAAGCCAGATATAACACATCCAGGAATTGTTCCGGAGTAAGGTTTCGGTTCTTGAATTCTTCACTGAAAAGAAAAGAACGCGCACAATCTGCACCGGTCTGCTTCCCGCTTCGGATCTGTGAGATCCAGTAAGATTTACCGTTGGCCTCCGAAGGCCGGCCGAGGGCAACGACATAAAGACGTTCCACAAATCCGGCCGCCCCTTCTTCGTAAGCCTCTGTTCCTTGATTGGATTCTGAACGAACATAGAAAGGACAACCCAGAAAGAACAGAACGACCAGCATAGCTGCCAGAAATCTCTTAATTCCGGATCGTCCTCGATCCCAATAATTAAATGAAACCACAACGCACCCTCCTCCATAACTAATTTCAGTTTAGGAGATTACGTGAGAAAATTCAACGTGGGGCGCAAGATTTTTTCAAGAAATCTTGAAAATATTACTCTCCGAAAATTCGGATCATGCCAAGGATCTCCGGAATGCTCTCAAGACCGATGGCGAGCTGAGCTTCGTTCATGTCGCCGTTCTTACCCAGGATAACAGCCTTCTCTCCTTCTGCTTCATAAACACAGGGCTGGCAGGAGATCTCCGGGAAAGCCTCGGAAACAGTATCGTCCGATACAGACTCAGGAAGTCTCAGCAGAACGGAAACAGAATGCTTCTCGATGGGAAGCAGAACCGGTTCTTCCGATTCAAACCATTTAGAAGCCTGTGCATCCTTTGTCGGCATCTCGACGGCTTCCATCACGTCACCGACTACCGCGGATGCAGTAGCGAGTTTGCCGGCGCCCTGGCCGTAGAACATAGCATCACCCAAAGCATTACCGGTCACCATAATGGCGTTGAAAACACCATTTGCACAAGCCAGCGGATGGCTCTTGGAAACCAGATGAGGTGCAACATAGGCGAAAGCGCCGTCTTCCTTATTCTCGAAAACAGCCAGAAGCTTGATCGAAGCATTCATCTCACGGGCATATTCCATATCTACTGTTGTTATATCCGAAATACCGAGAGTAAAAAGGCTGCTCGGATCTACATAGGCTCCGTCCAATGCAATTGTACTGAGGATAGAGATCTTTCTCTGGGCATCGATACCATCGATATCTGCAGAAGGATTAGCCTCGGCATATCCCTTGCTCTGGGCTTCAGAAAGAGCCGTTGCGAAGTCTGCGCCGCTTTCCGCCATCTGTGTCAGGATATAGTTGGTAGTACCATTTACAATACCAACGATACGCTCGATCTTATTGGCAGCCAGGCAATGTTTCAGCGGACGGATGATCGGGATACCACCACCGACAGACGCTTCAAAAATGTACTTGCAGTTGTGTTCACGAGCGATAGAAAGCAGCTCCACGCCATGTGTCGAAACCAGTTCCTTATTGGAAGTTACGACTGTTTTGCCGGCGGAAAGCGCCATTTTGGTATATTCGTATGCGATCCTTGCACCACCGATGGTCTCCACCACGATGCTGATCTCCGGATCTTCGAAGACTTCTTCTTTTTTAGTGGTCACCAGCGCGGCGAAAGGGCTGTCCGGGAATTCACGGATATCCAGGATCTTCTTGACCCGGACCTCTTCACCCAGTCTTGCAGCAATAGCCTTGCTGTTCATGTCGATCACTTCAGCCACACCGCATCCGACAACGCCAAATCCTAAGATTGCTATATTCTTCATCACTATCACTCCCTAGCCATGATTCTACAAGAACGGACACCCGGAATCTTCTCGACTTCCCGGATCAGAACATCGATGGAACTGGTCATGCGGTCGGTCTCCATAGACACCGAAACATCCGCCAGCCCATTGATCGGAATATTCTGGTTAATGGTGAGGATATTTCCCTTCACAAATGCAATACACTGGATGATGCCGGCAAGGATCCCCGGGAAATTCTCCACCGCCACGATCAAGGTGACGATTTTTCCCTGACTGGTCTCATAAAACGGCATTACTGAATCCTTGTACTTGTAATAGGCACTACGGGAAAGAGATACCATCTTAACGGCTTCGTTGACCGAGACAGCCTTTCCGGAATTCAGAAGACGCTTCGCTTCCATTACCTTTACAAACACTTCAGGCAGCACATCTGCTTTGACAAGTAAATAATCGTTACTTTCAGACATTTCCGACCTCGAATATATTTCCGTTCTTGTTTTCAAGTGTTCACGTGCCGTGGACACTTGTACACGCAGGAAAGTATATCATTTTTGTTTCAAAATGGCAAGCATAGAACGTAACGCTTTTCCACGATGGCTGATCGCATTCTTCTCTTCATCCGAGATCTCAGCTGTAGTCTTGCCGATCTCCGGTACGAAAAAGATCGGATCGTAACCGAAACCATTCTCTCCACGAGGCTCGGAAAGCAGCACACCATCGCACTGTTCCTGTACGACGAAATAAGAACCATCCGGTCTCACAACCGCGATAGCGCAGACAAAGTGGGCTGTCCACTGCTCTTTCGGAACATCCTTGAGCATTTCCCAGATCATGGCAAACTTCTCCGGGTAGGTAGAATCTACGCCACAGAAACGTGAGGAATAGATTCCCGGAGCACCATCCAGTGCGTCGATGCAAAGGCCGGAATCATCCGCCATAACATAACCGCCCACCTGATCGTGGATGGCTTTGGCCTTAAGAAGCGCATTACCCTTGAAAGAATCTGCATCTTCCACCACATCTGTATGGATACCGATATTCTCCATGCCTACGATCTCGAACGGGAAATCAGCCAGGATCTCCTTGATCTCGTGGATCTTATCCTTATTCTTGCTCGCTACCAAAAAACGTTCCATAATTCCTCCTTATACCAGGCGCCAGGCCTTGGGGTATTGATTCTTCACAACTGCTCCCTGGATCTTGCCAAATCCCAGAGGCAGGTCCTCACAAGCTACCGCAACGTATTCACCGTCATCCAGAATGGTCTGCTCTTCTTCAGTTAACATGATCGTCTCACAACGAAGATAACGAAGGAGCCGCTCATCTTCCATCGATAACGACAGGAAGCGAGATGGCTTTATTCTTTTTCTATCTAATTCCAGCGCCAGAGCCTGAGACGGAGTAAAGACTCTACCCTTTGCTGTCTCCTTGATCTCGCCTGGGAAATCTCCCATCTTCACGACCTTCAGCCCCTTGAAAAGCTCTTCCGCCAACGGCATCAGGTGAACTTTGTCTTTATGCAGCACGAACTGCGTATTGATCTTATCCTGATAGCTTACTTTTGCTTCATCGGAAAGGAGTCCGTTCATGAAATCCCGGAAACACTCCTTCGCTTTCACGAAGGTAAACTGACCGCTCTGCGGGTTGGTACGTGTCTTTCGAATATCAGATGCACTGTCCTTGTCACCCTTCTTATGCAGATGGACACAGAAATGTCCTTCTCCCCGAGTCCGATGCGGCCAAATACGCATCATGCCGTCCGCATCATGTGACACACCGGAAAGCTCTCTATGGGACACGATCTCATAATCCGGATGCTTAGAAAGGAAAGAACGGATCTGGTCTTCATTCTCCGCTTCGCCAAAAGTACAGGTGGAATAAACCAGATCCCCGCCCGGCATCAGCATCGCATCTGCGTACCCGAGAATCTCTTCCTGGATCGGCACGCAGGACGAAGGGCCGAACTTCTCCCAGCTCTTCGGCGCGAAAGGATCTCTTCGGAACATTCCTTCACCGGAACAAGGCGCATCGATTATGATACGATCGAAGAAGGATGTGAAATTCTTCACCATATTCTTGGGGTTCTCATTGACGATCACGACATTTCCGCATCCGGCCCGCTCCAGATTCCGAAGCAGGGCACGGGCGCGATCCGCATTGATCTCATTTGCGACCAGCAGGCCCTCCCCTTTCAGATCTTCAGCGATACGGGTCGCTTTACCTCCCGGCGCCGCACACATATCCAGGACATATTCACCCGGCTTCGTTCCCAGCACAGAGGCCGGCAACATGGCGGAAGGCTCCTGAATATAGTATGCTCCGGCATGGTAATACGGCTCTTTACCCAGCGAAACATCCGGAGTATAGAATCCTCCGTCACACCAGGACACCGGATCCGGCGAAAATCCCATTTTCTCTGTCTTGGAATCATAATCGGAAACGTCCACTTTCAGACGGTTCCAGCGGATGCCGTGCATAGGCTCCTTCTCATAGGAAGACCAGAAATCCTGCTCTTCCGAGGCGAGTCCTTTTGCCTCAAAAAAGGCGTGCATGCGATTTTGAAATTCTTCCGGCAGCTTCATAGATTCAAAAAGTCACAGACCTGGTACGCGATCTTCTTCATGACATCCAGAGAGAAAGGCGACTCCAGTCCTGCATCCTCCACCAGTTCGATCAGTGTCTTTGTACCACCTTCGGCACAGAGATGATCGTAGATCGTCATGGCTTTCTTCCGGTTCTTCCGGGAGATATCCCAGATCTGCAGTGCACAGACCTGCGCCAGACAATAATCGATATAGTAGAACGGAGAAGTAAAGATATGCTCTTTCTTCATCCAGGCACCACCGTTATTCAAGAACTCATCCCCGTCATAATCTACGTCCGGCTGATACTTCTTCTCCAGTTCACGCCAGGCCGCATGTCTTTCTTCCGGCGTCATGTCCGGATTCTTGTAGACCACATGCTGGTATTCATCCACCAGACAGCCGTAAGGCAGGAACAGCAAGGCCAGTGTCATGTGCTGCTCACGATAGGCATCTGCACTTTCCTTGAAGAACATCTCCATGAAAGGATAACTGAGATACTCCATGGCCGTGGAATGGATCTCGCAGGCTTCCAGCGTCGGTGACAGACACTCGATAAACTGAGACGAGTCGATACTGCGAAGTGCCGCATAAGCATGACCGGACTCATGTACCAGCGTAGCCACATCATCCGATGTGCTGTTGGCATTCATCAGAACGAAAGGAATACCATAATCCAGAAGTGACGCACAGTAACCGCCGGTAGCTTTATTCTGACGGGAGAAAAGATCCATAAAATCGTGTTCTCCCAGTACTTCGAAGAAACTCGGACGCTTCTCGAACATCTCGCCGAACATCTTCGCACCTGTAGAGAAATACTCACTCGGCGGAATGACCGGCACCGGATTTCCATGTACGAAAAGACACGGAAGATCGTAATAGTAGAGTTTCTCCACACCCAGGCGGTTCTTCTGAAGTCTTCTGATCTCAGATGTGATCGGAACAATATACTTCACAACATTATTTCGGAATTCAGCCACCATCTCTTCGTTATAGTCATAACGCTCCATGCGCTTATAACCCAGTTCAACGAAGTTAGAAAAGCCAAGTTTCTTCGCGATCTCCGTACGAAGCCGCACCATATCCGCATAGATCTGATCGAACTTCGGTTTCTGCGCATTATAGTAGTCAGAGACCGCTCTCTGGGCCTTCTTACGCTCAATTCTATCCGTGGATTCCATATATGGATTCATGGTAGAAAGGGTATTGTGCTTACCCTTAAACATAATATCTGCTTCGGATACGATCTGACTGTATTCATTCTCCAGGGCACTCTCGTCAGCAAGAAGATCCAGCACTTCGCTATTTACAATATCTCTCTGATTCCGGATCTTTCTGAAGATCATGGAACCGAAGCGTTCTTCCAACTGCGGTCGGATCTCAGAATGAAGAAGTGCCGCGTACACACTGGCTGAAAGGTCTGAAACCACAGGATAATTCTCATCGAAGAAATCCATCTCAACGTTAAAGAATTCATCGGAAGTATCCAGGTCATGACGGATCATGCAGATTGTGAAGGCCGTATCAAAAGCACTCATTTCTCTTTGAAACTGCATGATCGCCGCCTCCACCGCTTCCGGATCCCGGGCCGCCATCAGTTTCAGTCTCGTGCTCATGGCACACTCGCGGAAGTTCTCAATGGAGGGTCGCTTATACTCGATCTCCGAAAACTTCGGCATCTTCATCTTCTCATCTGACATGATTCCACCTCGATCAATATCTCTTCTTATTCAAAAGAACTCTTACATCTGATCCACTACGGAGATACCGAGCAAGTATGTTCCAAGCTCGATGCTGTCGCATACAGACTGGCAGAGAGCCAGACGTGCACGCTTCTGCTCTTCATCGTCTCCGGAAAGGATAGAACAGTTATTATAGAAACGATTATATGCACGAGCGATCTGACTGACCTGACGGGACAGCATGAAGGGCTCGTTACTGGCCGCCGCTTTTCTGATGGCATCCGGAAGATCCGCGATCATCTTCACGCAGGCGAATTCCTCATCGCCGGAAAGCTTGGAAAGCAGTTCACTGCCGGCTTCTGCAGGAACAAATCCCTGCTCTGCGGCTTTGCGCAGGATGGACTTGGTTCTCGCATAGGTATAGATCAGGTATGGAGCTGTATCGCCCTCGAAGTCCAGCATCGTATCCCAGGAGAAGATGATATCTCTTTCTCGTCCGGCCTTCACATATGTATAGATCACGGCACCCAGACCGACTTTCTCGGCGATCTCACGGAGCTGATCATCAGACATGCCGGAATTACGGGTCTCAGCGTTCGCCTTAATGATCTCGTAGGTCTTCGCGACACTCTCATTGAGCAGGTCTTCCAGAGTTACGATATTACCCTCACGGGTACTGAACTTCATGTTCTGGAACTTCACAAGACCAAATCCCACATGTACGCAGTCCTTGGCGAAAGGCATGCCTGCCTTCTCAAGAACGGCAAAAACCTGCTGGAAATGCAGGGCCTGCGGAAGTCCGACCACATAGATATTCTTATCGAAGTGATAATTATCGTAACGGTATTTCGCTGCAGCCAGGTCACGGGAAGCATAGATCGTCGTTCCGTCCGACTTCAGGATGATGCAGGGCGGAAGCTTCTTATCGTCCAGTTTTACGACCTGTGCGCCTTCACTCTCTTCGAGAAGGCCCTTCTCCCGCAACATATCAACAATACCCGGAATCAGAGAACTATAGTAGCTTTCACCGTTATAGTTATCGAAGGTCACGCCCATTCTCTCATAGAGGACATTGAATTCTTTTAAAGACAGATCACGGAAACGTGTCCATAATGCCACTTCTTCTTCGCAGCCGTCCTCCAGTTTCTTGAAGTTCTCTCTGGCAGAAGTCGTCAGTTCCGGATCGTTCTTCTCTTCTTCATGGAACTTTACATAGATTCGCAGAAGCTCAGTGATCGGAGCTTTCTCCAGGGCTTCCTCATCTCCCCAGAGACGGAAAGCAGTGATCAGTTTACCGAACTGGGTACCATAATCACCCAGATGGTTCATACGGACAACTTTGTAGCCCAGTTTCTCATATATACGGGAAAGAGAATGACCAAGGATCGTCGTGAAAGCATGTCCGACATGGAAAGGCTTAGCGATATTCGGAGAAGAAAACTCGACAACTACTGTTTTGCCGGCGCCATCCTCGGCTTTACCGAAATCCAGGCCTTCCTTCAAAACCTGACTGATCACTTCCTTAGCGAAAGCACCACGGTCAACGAAGAAATTCAGGTAAGGTCCTTTTGCCTCAACACGGGAAAGCCAGTCAGCCTTCAGTTCCTCGCTTGCAGCGAGCTCCGAAGCGATCATGTTCGGGGCTTTATGCATCGTCTTTGCCAGTGCAAAGCACGGAAATGCAAAATCTCCCATATCTTCTTGTGGAGGGATCTCGATTAGACGATTTACTGTCTCCAGATCCAACCCGGCTATCCCGGAAACCTTCTCAGCCACTGCTTTCTTAAAATCCATGATTGTTCTCCTATCTCAATCTCTTTTCTTTTAAATGACATTCGTCCGTATATTATACTATATAATTGCATTTTGTGATAATATAGGTTTTGCTTTATGGGAGTTCATTTAGTGGAGGGGGAAACACATTGTTCGCATATTTGATTCCATCGAAGTACTGGATCCTGATCGGACCTTTATTTACGCTGGTTTTAACATATATCACTCTGCGCAGACAGAGTAAGAATCTTCCGACCGACGGTGGAAGACTGAATACAGTAGACGGAGCTGTAGCAAAAGGAAAGCCTACCTCTGCCGGAATTATCTTTATCTGCTGTATGTTCGTCGGCATCGGTCTTTTCACTGAGATTACCTGGAAATATGCATTGATGTATCTTTGCGCCCTGGTTGCCGCTGTTTTCGGCTTCTTAGATGACAAGAAGCCTTGGAAAGCCATGACCAAAGCCGTTACAGACATTTTTGTAGCTCTGGGCTCAGCCACGCTTGCGGCATTTCTTTTCCCTCGTACTGTATCGATCTTCAGTCTCGGAATCACCTTTACAGTCCCGATTCCGATATATATCTTCCTGGCGGCCTGTCTCGTCTGGGGCTCGATCAACGTAATCAACGCAACTGACGGTGTTGACGGTCTCAGCGGAAGTCTTTCCATGATCTCCACCGCCACATTCTTCCTTATGACTGTTATCTGTGGAATGAGTTCCATGATGAACAACGTCATGATCTATCTGGCCGTTGTGCTCGGTGTCTATCTGTGGTTCAACTGTAATCCGAGTGTACTCCTGATGGGAGATTCCGGGTCCCAGGCCATCGGCGTACTCCTTGCATTCTTTGCACTGGCTACTGCGAACCCCTTCTCCTATCTCATTATCTGCCTGCCGCAGATCCTGGATGGCGGTTCTTCCTTATTCAAGCTAGGTGTCTGCAGACTGACCAAGAAGAGCTTCATGAAGAGCATCCGTACTCCACTCCACGATCACTGCCGCAAGAACTGGGACTGGGCGATACAGAAAGTCACGGAGCGCTTCGTACTTCTTCATCTGGCCATCTCCATCACATACCTGATTTTCCTGATTCTGCGCACAAAAATGTGATCCGAACAAACTGTCCGGATCACATGTATCTTACATTTTTGTTTTTCACCTGATGGATCAGAAATCCAGGTCATCTACCGACTCAGATGTATCATCAAGGAATTCCATCTCATCCTGATAATCATCCTGCAGAATCGTCTCCTTGAACTCTTTCTTCTCAGCCGGAGCTTTCTTGACCTGCTTTGCACGCTCATCGAAAGGATTCTCAGCCACTTCAGATACATCATATGTCTTCTCGGCGACTGTCTCATCCTGTTCCGGAAGGATCGGAGGCATCTGATAATTCTCAAGATCATGGAAAGCCGCTTCTTCAGCAAGGGAACGTCTCTCATTCTCCTCCGCCAGGGTTCTTGCCGCTTCAGCTTCTGCTCTTGCCTTCGCAACTTTCTCAAATGCACGAGCCTTCGCAGCATCTTCTTCAGCTTTCTGCTTTGCATTCTCTTCATCGATACGCTTCTGTGCCATCTTCTCACGTTCCTGACAGAGACGACGCAACTCAGCCGCACGGGCGAGTTCCTTCTCCTTGGCACGCTTGATCTCTGCATCAGCAATCTCAATTCCGAGTTTCTGAAGTTCAAGCTGTTCTTTGGAAAGATTTGCGGTCTTGGTGATCTCCTTAATGTCCTTCTTTTCCGAAGGTTTCTCACTGATCAGGATCTTCTTCTCAGTAGGTGTGGAGAAATCAGACGCAGCCTCAATGATCTCCTCCAAGTTCGGTAACTTGACGGATGAGGTAAATTGATACTTCTTTTGTCTAACTAGTTCGCTCATACTGCCCCCGTATGCAACCCTAACATTGCCAGTATAACCAACGCCACTATGAGAAGTCCTGTTACCAGAAGGAACGCCCACAAAGGAACCATTTTCTTATTGCCCGAAACAGAAACCTGCTCAGGCTTGTCAACAACATTATCCTCAATTTGTGGCTTTGTCTCCCTCTCGTCATCTGATGAACTGCCATCAACATCAGCGCGAGTCGCATTCGCATCTTCTGCTTTCTTCTCCGAAGGCTCATCGTCTTCTTCCGAAGATTTCGCATCACATGCTTTTTCACTTTCTAATTTACCACTATTGGGGCCATTCTGGCAATTGATTTTCGAAATAATTTCTTGGGCGTGCTTCACTTTAGGGATCAGTTCCGTCTGAACAACACGCATAGTATCCGCAAAATCCCGCTCCAGACGGTCTTTGCTGTCCGAAAGCAACGAGAAATCCGGTGTATCTGTTCCCGGCAGATAAAGGATACCGACAGAGCAGTCATCGGAATTCTGGCTCGCATCCACAACAAATTCCTGAATCGTTGACTTAAGATCCTCTTCTGCTTTGACTTTTCCCTGGGATGCCAGTTCGGCAAGTCGGGCCACCACAGGTCTTACCAGCTGATTCGATGCATCGTAGACCATATCCTCCACACCATCAGACATCAGAACGAAGGCATGCGTATTATCGGTCGTGGTCTTAATGAATCGGAGATACTCCTGGGCGTTCGGAAAAGTAATAAAATACGTGGATGAAGCATTTTCACCGTTCGCCGGAAGCGTAAGCGGTGCCAGGCCCTGCGGCGATACACGGCAAATCAGCCCGTCTCCGATATGCCCGGCCAGTACCAGATCACCCTTGACCGCTACGAAAAGAAGCGTGCAGGACAATCTCTCCAGGCTGTCCAGCTCATGTTCCACCAGAAGATCAGCCATGGCAGAATGAATCGCCGTTACCAGGATACTTCTGCAGATACTTTCTCTGTTTTCGAAATAGAATGCATCAAAATGACTCGTCAGAAGCTCAGCACAGCACTCAACAGCGCGCTGGGCTCCAAAACGTGCGTGTGTATATCGAGAACCACCGGCACCATCTGCAATACAGACCACAGAAACACCGTTTCTGGACATAGAAATAGATGCATCCTCGCAGGGGGTACCACGATTGACATGTTTATTTCCGATCAGGGAAATATTGGCAAGTACCGGTAACGGTCTCATTTGCTGCTCTCCTCGATGGCACGGAAGAAGTCATCGATTGCAATCGACGAACCTTCCGGTTCCGCATTCAGGTTATAAAGCGCATCGTTGTTCATGCTGTTAGAAACAACGGACGAACTACTGGAACCGAGGAAAGCGAAGAGTTTACCGAATTGCGCTGTGCTGATGGAGATCGGCTTCTCACGCTTACCGGATAGACGCTGCAGCATCGGGAAATCCGCGCTGTTACCAACACCGATATTAAACACAACCAGTTTATCGTTATCTTCCAGATCACGAACTGCCTCGATCGCCTTCTCCATATTCTCCACCGCATTATTCCCCTGTGGAGCACCGTCTGTAATAACAACAAGCCATGGCTGATAGTACTTGATACCCATCTGCTTATAGCCTTCCTTACGGGCATTCAGAAGTTCCAGCGCCGTCAGGATACCCTCACCGATCGGTGTCAGGCTGGTCGTAGCCTGAATACGCGGGATCGTATGTTCCTTACTGGTTTTACCGAATGGCAGGAAGATATCTACCGAACCGCCGAAAGTAATGATCGCAATATCTGCTGAAGAACGAGTCTCCTCGTTCTCACGAATGGACGCGAAAAAACTCTGCAGTCCATCGTTCAGCTGCTCGATCGGATATCCGGCCATAGATCCGCTGACATCCAGACAGAAACAGATTGGCAGACGGCGTCTTGTGCTGCTGCCAAAATCAGATTTTGAAAAACCACCTACTTCGTTAGCCATATAAGCCTCCTCATTTAGAAGTAAAATAGATCAATGCAGCAAGTGCGGCTCCAAGGATCGCGAACAGAAGGATCGCCCCTTTTCTTCTCTTGAAGAATCCAAGGAACCCCTCATTCTTCGGGATATTCTTATCCTGCGAAGATCTGGATGAAGGTTTCTCGGAATGCCCAATATTGCCACTATTACGGGTACCGGTCGATGTACTTGAACGGAATGAAGATCCCGAATCTTCCCTGTCGGCAGCAGTCGGTCTGTTCTGCGGAACGAAAGGCGACGCACTGCCTCTCATACTCGGAGCCTGCTGTGTTCGCGGATTCTGCGCCACTCTCGTATGCGTACCCTGCTCCGTCTGTCTGTCATAGATATCCATCGTCTCGGCCGAATTCAAGTTCGAATTCATCACCGCTTCACGGACACTGACCTTACCGCCGCTCCTCTTCTTCGGGGCCTCTTCCTCATCTTCAACAAAATACGGGAATACATTATAGTATTCTTCATCTTCGATCTCATGATTTACGAGCTTATCACGATAATCTGCCAGCGCGACACTCCATTCGACGCAATCGAAGAGTTCGCCCTTGGCAAAAGCTCTCACAAACATATCCTTAAGCGTCGGGGTAAGCGCATCCCAGATCTTATCGTATCCGCCGATCGGAATACGCTCATTCTGGGAACCATCCAGCGTATACGGGAAGGATTTCGCAGCCATCTCATCACGAAGCGTCTCCAGACCATTTCTCTGAGCATAAGGGTGCTGGCCGCAGAAGAGCATCGAGAACACAAGAATAGCAACAGAATAGTCCTCATCCTGCGGTCTTCTCAAGAAAGACACGAAGGACTTATCCCACAATTCAGGACGGGTAAATTCCTCAGTACCCACCGGACACGGAAGATCCTGGTACTGAACACTGTCGATATCGATAAGATATACATGATCCTCATCGGAAAGCATCGCATTCTTCAGCTGGATATCACCGGCAATAACGCCATGCAGATGCAGGTAATCCATAATGCGCAGGAATCCCAACGTTGCATCTACAACATGAAGTCTCGTCCATGACGGGAAATAGTTATTCATCGCGTCCGGACCGTCGAAAGCACGGCTGATCGTTATACCTTCTGCCTTCTTCATCAGATATCCTACCGGAACATTATCCTTGGAGAACAGAAGTTTATATGGCCAGCAGACATTGTCCGCCACCAGCCCGAGATCACGCATCTTCATAAGCTTATACCAACGAAGAGGAGTAATTCCGCCACGATGATATACCTTCGCTACCCACTCTTCATGCTGGGTATTGAATACCAGACCCTCAGCACCGGTGCTGATCAGGGACTGGAGCGTGATCTTCTCATGATCATCGGTATATACGATATCACCTACGCTGAAATAGATATCTACCGCAATATAATCGGCATTTCCGGAGATCGGGTTTACGGAATAAGGCGGTTCCGCTTCCATACATGTCGCCACATCCGGATAGAAACGGATGGCACCGCGATCCACCACAAATACGGAACATTTGCCGTTAGCATTAATATTTCTCAAACGGGTAAAAGCATTACTGTTTCTGCCGATAAAGAGGCATTCGCCTTCATTCTTCAGATGTTCCAGAAAAAAATCAACGGTAGAAGCACTCCGGCTGGCACGCAGCAGCTTGGACTCCACCAGTCTATGCAGTGCGTCCTTGATTGCATCGCTGATATCTTCTTCATTGGGATTATCGGCACGGATGACACATTCATGGAAAGCCTTGAAGGCTTTACTGATATATACGGTCTTCTCCTGGGAAATGACAGTTTCGATCAGGGAATCGAGCACCGACGGATCGCCTAGTTCCAGGAAAGCAGAATATTCTACTACAAGAGAATCAAAACCCTGTAATACCTCAGCAAAATCAGCCATGCGCACCCCCATAAATTATGCCTAAAAGTATTATAATTCAACAAATCTCTAGTGACAACCGTAGAATGTAAATAAAACATGAAAAATCGGCCTTCGAAGTTTTTCCTCGAAGGCCGCCTAAATACAGTAATTTGAGGGATCCGAAATCAATCCACATCGAAAAGACGCATCAAGTCGTCCAGTGTTTCTCTTCTTCGGATCAGTACATCTTCTCCCGTACTCTTGATCAGGACCTCTGCAGGACGCAGACGGTTGTTGTATGTAGAACACATGGAGTAACCGTATGCACCGGCATCCAGAGCCACAATAATATCGTTCTCTTTTGCCACAGGCATCTCACGATCCTTGGCCAGGATATCGCCGCTCTCGCAGATATTTCCGACAACAGAGAAAACATCTCTCGGACCGGAAACCACAGCCTCGCCATCGCGGTATACTTCTACATCGTGCCAGGAATCATACATAGCCGGACGGATCAGTACGTTCATGCCGAGATCTGTACCCACGTACTTATGACCGAAGTTCTCCTTCACTGCATGAACACGTCCAAGCAGGACGCCGCCTTCAGCTACGACATAGCGACCTGGCTCCATCTTGAACAGCAGGTCTCTTCCCGTCTTCTGCTTCCATTGCGTAAGAAGCTTATCCAGCTCAACTTTAAACTTCGGAAGATCAAATTCCTGTTCATCCTCCAGCTTATGATATGGAGTACCCAGACCACCGCCGAAATCAACAAACTCCAGCTCGTCGAAGTCTTCCGCATAATGCAGGAAGTTGCTGACCGCATCCAGATATGGCTGGAAATCCATAAAGAGCGATCCGATATGCTGATTCAGACCTACGATGTGCAGATCGTACTTCTTGGCGATCTCAAGGACCTTCGGAATATCCTGGGCCGCAACGCCGAACTTGGTCTTCTTACCACCGGTAACCACCTTCTCGTGATGTCCGGCGCCGATACCCGGATTCAGACGAACAGAAAGACGTCCGCCCGGACAGACCTTACCATAGAGTTCCAACTGAGAAAGGCTGTCCACTGAGGTCATAACACCTTCATCGATCGCGAACTGAAATTCCTCTGCCGATACGTTATTCGGGACAAAGAAGATACGCTCACTCGGGAAACCGGCCTTCTTCAGGGCATAGATCTCTCCCGGGCTCATGGCGTCCGCATTAAGACCTTCCTCATTTGCCATCTTCAGGATAGTAAGATTGGAATTTGTCTTGATGGAGAAATTGCAGGTAAAACGGTGATTCGGAAGGATACCAGCCACCCGTTTCATCTGTCTTCTCAAAATATCTTCGTTATAAACATAAAGAGGTGTACCGTATTTCTTCGCCAGTTCCTCAGGATTTGTATTGCCAAAATAATGCATCTGTTGGGTGTAGGAATCCATAGTTTTTACCTTTCTATCTCTCTTTTTGCAACTATTCTATCATTATCTTGCAAAATTGCAAGTAACCACAGATATAAGCACGTAAGCACTTCAGTCGTCTATACCGACCAGTTTCATAAGGTATTTCGCATTCGTTTCTGTCGACATACCTTCCTTAAGTTTATAGTCAAAATGCAAGCCATCGTCATCGTAATATTCAGAAAAGTGTGCATAGCTCAGATCCACTTCATGATTATCGTTCATTTTACACAGTTCGTAATCATGGGTAGACATCAGACCGATAATGGACGGCTTGTTCAGTTTTTTGAGCACGATCCACGCACCGTCGGTACGGTCTCTTGAGTTCGTGCCGCGGAAGATCTCGTCGATGAGATAAAGAAGCGGGGTGTCCGTCCGGGCCAGTTTCACGATACGCTCAATCTTCAGAAGTTCTGCATAGAACGTGGATACACCTTCTCCCAGATTATCCTCGATACGCATCGATGCGCCGATCCGCATGGGTGTAAGCTCCAACGATGCCGCAGGAACTACCGCACCGGTATAAGCAAGGATACTGTTAATACCCACTGTACGAAGAAGCGTCGTCTTACCGGACATATTCGAACCTGTGATCAGGCAGCAGCCCTTTTCCAGAGAGAAATCATTACGGACGATACGGTTCTCCGGAATTAACGGATGGCCGATCTCTTTAGCACGGAACACCGGCGTATTCGATGGCACGAACTTCGGGAACGTTCCATCAGGATAGATGAAGCTCAACGTAGCCAAACTCATCAGGGCTTCCCACTCGCCCACTACATCCAGACGGCGCTCCAGTCCTTTTCCCGACGTTTTCTTCCATTTCTCAAGAAGATGGATCATCAGCGGGTCATACGGGAATGCCAGGTTCAGAATGCTGTAAAGGAGCGGCTGCATACGAGCCTGAACGAAGAGGCAGATACGGTAAAGCACCTGAAGCTGATGGGATGTGGATGATTTTTTCTCCTTCGGAGCCTGCTGCTCTTCTTCGGAAAGGAGCACATTCTTCAAGGAGACCAGATATTCGCTCTTCACCTCAGTCTTCTCGATCGAAGAGAAAATATTGGAATAGGAACGAAGCTCCGGGAAAAACTTCTCCACCAGAGTAAACAACAGTTGCGTATTCTTATAATCCAGTGCCATCAGAAGGATCTGAATGACGAAGAAAAGAGCCGGGGCGAAGAATACATAACCGCCCACGATCAAGGCCACCACTAGACTGGACCACATCAGGATCGTATTAATGATCATGAACGGCCAGAGCGTCTTCTTCAGTTCCAGAGAATTCTCTGCGTCTTCAGAAAGATAAGCAAGTAAAGCACGCGGAGCAGCCTTCTTCTTACTGTTGATCTTGGTGTCTGCTTCCAATTCTTCCACCATTTTCAGGTCAGATGCCAGTTCTTCAACCGCTTTCTGGCGTCGGACAATCTCTTCCGGATCCAGGGTCTCGGTGGCCGAATACACAAGCCATTTCTTCAGCGCCGCGCGGCCGAATGTCGTATGCGCCACACTGATCAGATGAAAGATCGATTTGTTCCCGAACAGATCAAGATCTCCGGCGAAAGGATGCTTCTCTTCCTTGAGGTCATTTCCATCGTCCGGAAGCTTGGAAAAATCATGCAGCGATCTGGCCTGATACTGCTCATGGATACCCAGAATGACTTCCTGCCGCTTCGCATTAGCCTTCAGTTTTCCATGGCGGATCGCCACGATCACGAAGAGAACCAGCACGGCAATCGCACCGAAAAGAAAACCCATCTGAGAACGATGGGTCACAAATAGACCAATTAAAACAAGAGCGCCTATGAAAAGAACGCCCCGGATATTGGCCATCTGATCAGCCTTGGCCTGCATTTGTGAATAATCTTTGCTCAGCTGGTCATGACGTTCCTGCCATGCCTGCTCGCGCATTTCCTTCTTGTCACTCATTCCTGTTTATCTTTCTTTTTTCGCTTTTGCTTTATCCGTAGAAGTCTTCTTCTTGGCCGGTTCTGCCTTCTTAGCTGCCCTGGCAGGTGTTTTCGAAGCAACCTTCGACACAGTCTTCGAATCAGCCTTGGCGCTTGCCTTCGCTCCCGGCTTAGCAGCAGACTTGGCTGCCGGTTTTGCCGCCGTCTTAGCTTTCGTCACAGTCTTCGCAGCCGATTTCTTCTCAAGGGCCTTCGCCGCAGTTGTTTCTTTCTTCTTCGGAACATATTTGGAGATTGCAGAATCCAGCACATCTCCGATACTGTCATGGATCGTCAGCATCGCCTGCAGATCCAGATACGTTGAACTCTTGTTGATGATCACGACACGATCGCTCTTCAGGAACTGAGCGAAAGTCGCTGCCGGATATACAGTAAGCGAAGTACCGCCGATGATGAGCAGATCCGCTTTCTTAATAGCCTTGACGGCATTGTCGATATTTTCATGTTCCAGATGTTCCTCATAAAGCACCACATCCGGACGAACGATGGCACCACACTTCTCACAATGTGGTACGCCCTTCGCTTTCAATACATACTCCAGCGGATATTTCTGACCGCATCCCAGACAGTAATTTCTATAAACAGATCCGTGAAGTTCGATAGTTGTCGTACTTCCGGCCATCTGATGGAGATTATCGATATTCTGGGTGATCGTTGCCTTTAACTTACCCTGTCGCTCCAGACGAACCAGAGCACGGTGCGCCTTATTCGGACGCGCCTTCGGATAGCAAAGCTTTCTCTTATAGAAATCGAAGAACTCTTCAGGATGGGCTTCGAAGAAAGAGTGACTGATGATATCTACCGGTCTATAGGAAAGACCACTTTCCTGATTGAAGATACCTTCACCGCTTCGGAAGTCCGGGATACCACTTTCTGTAGACACACCAGCACCACCAAGAAAAACGACATATTTCGATTCCTTGATCAATTGCTTTAACTGCTCGATCTTCTTTTCTCGGGCACCTTCATAACGATCCAGTCTGGTTTCCACTACATATCCCCTTCAACAATTAATGGATCTCTATAACTAATCAGTCAATAAAACTGTCATGCGCAACCGCACCATCGTTCGCGGTACCGAACATTTCTTTACCGAGAACGCGCTTCTCATCTCTTTCTTTCTCAGCGATAGCACTCAGCGCATCACGTGTACGGTCAGGATTGGAAATATTCTCCAGGTTAATGATCGGCGTCGACTTATCAGCCGTGGACAATTCGATGGTTCCGACATGGAATACACGCTGCCAGAAAGTCTTCTTGAGACGAACATCAAGGATACGATACATCAGGAGTTCTTCCTTAACCACTCTGAAGAAACCTTTCTCAACGAACAGTCTGTTCTCGCTGAAAGAATACTTCGTAAATGTGATCGGCATTCCGAGGATCCTTTTCTTATCCTGCCAAATGATCTTCTCCTCTACGATAAAATCATTCAATTTATCAATCTTAGCCATTTGTCGAACCTCCCAACAATAACCTAATGATATTATAGTGTTTACGTTTTTTTTCGTCTAGCACTTACAAAAAAAATAAAAGTTTGGTAATACAATCTTAAACATTACGATACGTAGTCTCCGTAGCAGTTCTCGAAGAATTCGGACCATTCGTGGCTTTCCCGCAGAGAATAATCGCCCTTGAGAAAATAATCATAATGGATCAGCCCCGGCACGTCCGGAATCGGGTCATCCCAGGTCACATCCACGTGATACCAGGACGAGTCGATCTGTACAATATTCCAGGCATGGCCCACTTCTCCGTGCCCAAACGTAGAATGACCGGTCACGACCTGTGCTTTCACTCCCGACAGCAGGCACAGACAGACAAAAAGCTCCGAATATGCCTGGCACTGGCCCATTCCGTTTTCCAGGAGCACACTGGCTTTGGCAAAAGATTCGATACTGCCGTTCACCGCATAGGAGTAATTCGAGATAATATAATCATGGACCTTCATGACGATCTGCACTTCCGTCATACTGTCACTTATGATCTGATTCTTGACACTCATCAGTTTCTCTCCGAAACGTCTTGCCTCTTCGGTCTTATAATCCTTCCGGTTCTTTGCATACAGCACCTGCATGGCTTCTCCTGTACTGTTCAGCGGCATGGAAATGATGATGTTGCAGTAGTAGTCTTTGTCCTTATGCTCGACCAAGAAACTCTTCTCACGGAAGCAGGTATGCATCGAATAGGATTCATCCAGTTCCTTCCACATTGACTGGAAATCCGTATACGTCTTTGTACGGACATATACGGTTTCTTCGAACTGATAAAGCGCATCATTCATTACGTTGAACAACTGCTGTGCGCTGGCAATATACTTATACTCATGGTTATCCACCGAGAATAGAAGATCGCACCCTGTCAGGATAGACAGCATGAACATGACACACAGTACTAAAACAGCAAGTTTCTTACCTGCTCTTCTTTCTACTCTCATCGTATACCTCTCCTACATCAAAAAGCCTCGAATAGTCAACTGTTCGGAGCGTGTCACCGGTCAGCATGCATCGGTCAAAATACAGATAATTATCACCAAAAGTAAAATACGGAGTCGGACCTACGCCGAAAAACAGACGGAATCCCAGGTCCTTGAGATATTTACATCTCGGGTCCGAGCCACGGATAAAGTCACCGTTCGGATATACAAGGATCGGAACATCACCGGTAAGAGAACCTACCTGGTCAAGCCATTTCTGGGTATCATTCTGGATAGTTGGCAGTTCACAGTGATTGGCGTTGATAAAACCATAGGTAGAAGATCCCATGATCCATCCCGTATCTTTCAGTTTCTCAATGATGGCCAGCACCGTAGTCTTATTATTCTCGATATCCTTATCGGTGGGAGCGATGGTAGAAAGGCCTGCATTCTGCAATGCGTTGTTACGGTCATCTACCTGGTCCTGATCCGTAACGTATCCGAAGATCGACTGATATCCGGTCAGGGTCACCACACCCTTGACTCCGTTATAGGAGAAGTCCGGATGCGCTTCGACAAAAGCATCCAGGATGCCGATGGCTTCACTGGTACGGCTCACCACCGTCTGTCCGTTAGCACCGACATACTCACCGCATACCTGTCCCTGATCGTTCAGCACCAGTCGGGTACACATACCCACCTTACTGCGGGAGGCTGTATAGGAGAAATCTTCGAATATCAGTACCAGAGGCTTTTTACCCTTCGGGATCATGATGTCCTTAACATTCAAGAATGCGCTGTTGCTCAGATCCGCAGTCGAACGCGGATCATAAAGACAGTAATTCTTCTCATAAAGACTTTCCAGGATCTTCGAGAACTCCCTCGTCGTCAGGAAATAGGATTCCGTGCTGGCCTGGTAGTTGACCTCGAAAGCAACCTGGGTATCGGCGATCAAGGGCTTGATGCACAAAACCTCCAAAGATCCGGAGTACTTCTCTACCGGATACGTATTGGAAGTGGCTACATAGAGGCTGGATTGAATGATCTGATCCTCCGGAAAAATGCGCGCCAGATCAGAGAGCAGTTCTTCTGCAGAATAGAACTGAAGGTTACTGAGCAGATGCTCGGCCTTGTCCATCATCGGCTGATACATCTCGATCTTACATTCTTCCAGGCGCTTCTGCGCAAACTCATTCACGAAGCCGGACGAAGTGGAAATAACATACTCATAGTTCTCCACCGCCTCAATGTATTTTCCTTCGTTGAAGAGCACCTGGGCAGTCTGTACATCACCTCGTGACAGCTCGATCTGATCGACCTCCGCACGAAGCGGTCTCGCCGCTGCCGAAAGATTGGAAAGATTCTCCAGTTGCTTGAAAATAAAAGTCAGCGTCGGCTTCTCGATGGTACCGAGAAGGAACTCCTCACAAAGTCCCGTCAGCCAGATCGTCATTCTTGCGCCGGTCAGTTCTCCCAGACCCTCCAGGAATGCGAAGTCATCTTTTGTCGGCGTATATCTCTCATAGCGGATCTTGTCCTCGATGGTCCGCACACGCTCGTTGACCCGTGCCTCCATCTGCTGCACGATCTCATATTCACCTTCAAAGTCGGTATCATCGCCGGGGTCCCGGTTGATAATGATGTCATTCATATCCCGGTACATGGCCAGAGCCTGATCGTAATCTCTCTTCTCCAGAGCAGAATCGAACTTCGGCATGATGCGGGCCAGTCTCTGATTACTTCTGGAAACCGTCACCATGATCACCAGCATGGCCAGAATACTTGCCAGACCCAGCACGAGCAAGACCCACGTTCCGACTGAGCGTGGTTTTTCCATCCGTACCGAATTGCCGCCAAATTCCATCATAGCTGTCAGATCCCTTTATCGAAGGCTCCTTCGTATTTCTCGTCAAATCTCATTTATATCACAGATTCCGACAAAGGACAAATAACGGCATCTGTTACAGATCGCTCAGGGTGATCTGTCTGTCTTCTATCGTCTCTTCCTTCAGATAGTAGCCGATAGCCGGAATCCTTCGGATGCGGTAATACTCCGGATCGGTAAATCCGGTATCTTCAAGACGTTTTACTTCGTTCATGATACTGCCTCTCTTAGAAGTCAGCACCTGCACGCCCTGGGAAGATCTTGTTGTCTTAAGCGGAATCAGCGCCGTATCGAAAACGATCGCCTTGCGCAGATTCGAGAACGCCGCCATAGTAATATCTTCCGTGATAAAGTGGATACTTACGATCGGAGAAAGATCACTATAAGCATGGATCAGTTTCTTTCTGTTCTGCTTTGTCTCATAAGCAGACATCGGGATCTTCGAGATCTTACCATTCTCAAAGGCAAACAGCACATTACCCTTATAGTCATCCGTAATATGCATGAAGACGATCTTCTCATTGTCTTCCATCTGCAGGATGTTCGGCAGATATCCGCCATACTCCGAAGGTTTCGTGTCAGGAAGCTCATGGGCACGGATCTTATAACAGTTCGCCTTATCGGAGAAGAAAAGGATCTCCGACTTATTGGTGCCCTCCAGCTCCATCACGATGGCATCGTCTTCCTTGATCTTCAGATCACCTGCATTACGCAGAGATGTAAGCGCGATCTTCTTGATATAGCCGTGATCAGAAAGGAACAGCTTCAAGCGGTAATCCTCGATCATGTTCTGATCATTAAATGTCACGGCCTCTTCCGCCTTCAGAAGCTCGGATCTTCTATCCTGGCCATATTTCTTTGCCACATTCTCCAGGCTCTTGATGATACGGGCATCGATCCGTGCCGGACTCTTGATGGTATCCTCCAGATCCTTGATCTCCTTGATCAGATCTTCCCGGTCCGCCGTACGTTTCAAGATGTATTCCCGGTTGATATTACGCAGCTTGATCTCCGCCACATACTCAGCCTGGATACTGTCAATATCGAAGCCCTTCATGAGGTTCGGTACTACATCCTCTTCCAGTTCGGTGTTGCGGATGATGGCGATCGCCTTATCAATATCCAGAAGGATCTTGGCAAGACCATCCAACAGATGGAGCTTATCCTTCTTTTTGTCCAGCTCATAAACCAGTTCTCTCTTCTGGCAGGATCTTCTCCACACGATCCACTCAGCCAGAAGCTGTGTCACACCCAGGACCCTCGGATATCCGTTGATCAGGACGTTAAAGTTACAGGAGAACGTATCTTCCAGTCTTGTGAAGCGGAAAAGCTTGGTCATCAGGGCATCCAGATCCGTACCACGCTTACACTCGATACAGATCTTCAAGCCATCCAGGTCAGTCTCATCACGGACATCGTTGATCTCCTTGACCTTGCCGCTCTTGACCAGTTCCGTGATCTCGTCGATCACCGCTTCGGCCGTAGTCGTATACGGGATCTCTGTCACTTCGATGAGGTTATTGGACTTATCGGCAAAATACTTCGAACGGATACGTACCGGTCCACGGCCACTGTCATAGATGGAACGCATGGCGGCCTCATCATACAGGATGATACCTCCGCCCGGAAAATCCGGCGCCGGCATGATCTCCAGGATATCTGTAGTCGGATCCTTCATATAGGCGATCGTAGCCTCACATACCTCTTTTATGTTAAAAGAACAGATGTTCGACGCCATACCTGCGGCGATACCCTGATTGTTATTGACCAGGATCGACGGGTACGATGCCGGAAGCAATACCGGCTCTTTCATTGTACCGTCGTAGTTATCTACGAAATCGACAGCATTCTTATCCAGCCCACGGAAAAGCTCTTCACAGAGTTTCTCGAGACGTACTTCCGTATATCTGGGCGCCGCATACTGCATGTCGCGGGAATACTGCTTACCGAAGTTACCCTTAGAATCTACATAAGGATGGAGCAAAGATCCGTTACCACGGGCCAGACGGACCATGGTCTCATAGATCGCCATATCACCATGCGGGTTAAGCTTCATGGTCTGACCGACAACGTTACTGGACTTGGTTCTGTTACCGGTCAGAAGTCCCATCTTATACATCGTATAAAGAAGTTTTCTGTGGGACGGCTTAAATCCGTCGATCTCCGGGATCGCACGGGAAACGATGATACTCATGGCATAAGGCATGAAGTTCGTCTCCAGCGTATCGTTAATATCCTGCAGCGTCGGCGGCGCCGGCGGTAATCCGGAAGACTTATCCTTCAAGGAGTTTCTCTCCGGCATCTCACTTGTCTCTTTTTTCGAACTCTTTCTCGCCATACTTGCTCTCTCTTCTATTCGTTATCTCTTTCTCAACCTTTTATTGAAATCTGTCAGTCGACGTCCAGCATCTCCAGATACAGATGACCATCTCGCTCGATATGTTCTTTACGGCCGGCCAGGTTATCTCCCAGCAGCAGCTCGAAGGTCTCCATCGTCTGCTGTTCGTCACCCGGAACCACCTTGATCAAGCGTCTTGTGGCAGGATTCATGGTCGTCTCCCACATCATCTCCGGCTCATTCTCACCCAGACCCTTGGATCTCTGAAGTGTACATTTCTCCGGCGGATACTTTTGCAGGATCTCGGCTTTCTCCTTCTCGTTATAGGCGAACAATGTCTTTTCCTCGCCCTTATTCCGATACGTGATCTCGAAAAGCGGAGATTCCGCGATAAAGACCTTTCCTTCTCGGATCAGAGAAGGCATCAGGCGGAAGATCATGGCAAGGATCAAGGTTCGGATATGGAATCCGTCCACGTCAGCATCGGTACAGATAATGACCTTATTCCAACGAAGAAGCGACATATCGAAAGACGACAGATCCTTATTGTGCTTGGTCTGGATCTCTACGCCACAGCCCAGTACCTTTACCAGATCCGTGATGATCTCACTCTTAAAAATCATGGAATACTCGGCCTTCAGGCAGTTCAGGATCTTACCTCTAACCGGCATGATCGCCTGGAATTCCGCATCACGTCCCATCTTACAAGAACCGAGAGCGGAGTCACCCTCTACAATATAGAGCTCTCTCTGCTCTACATCCTTCGTACGACAGTCCACAAACTTCTTGACACGGTTGTTGATATCGATACTGCCCATGAGTTTCTTCTTCACGTTCAGTCTCGTCTTCTCCGCATTCTCACGAGATCTCTTATTGATCAGGATCTGCTCGACGACCCGGTCGCCTTCCGGCTTATTCTCGATAAACCAGACTTCCAGTTTCTGACGGATCAGGTCCGCCATGAAATCCTGGATAAACTTATTGGTGATCGCCTTCTTGGTCTGGTTCTCATAACTTGTCTGCGTAGAGAAAGAACTGGTCACCAGGATCAGGCTGTCCGCCACGTCCTGGAACACGATCTTGCTCTCATTGGCCTTATACTTATCTCTGGCACGGATCTGCTTATCGATTTCCGCGGTAAAAGCACTTCTTACGGCTTTATCCGGAGCACCGCCATGCTCGAGAAAACTGGAGTTATGGTAATACTCCAGGATATTCGTCTCGTTATTAAAGCAGAATGCCACCTGACACTTAACCTTGTATTCCGGCTTATCCGCGCGGTCCTTACCACGACCCATCCCGTCGAAAGAAGCCGGAGAGGAAAGTCCCTTACCGCCATCGAACTCGGCTACATATCCCTCAATACCGGAAGGATAGCAGAAAGTAAACTCCTCACCGCTTTCCTCATCCTTCAGAAGGAAAGTCACACCGCTGTTGACCACAGCCTGTCGCTTCAGGATCTGCAGGAATGCCTCCAGCGGAATATTGATATCTGTGAACACTTCCCGGTCCGGCTTCCATTTCTGGATCGTTCCGGTACGCTTGAAACGAGTCGGCTCCTTAGCCAGGCCGCCGATATTCTCGCCTTTTTCGAAGTGAAGGTTGTATTTGAAACCGTCACGGAAAACCGTAACGTCGAAATATTCAGAAGAATACTGTGTTGCGCAGGCACCCAGACCGTTAAGACCAAGACTGAACTCATAACTCTCACCGGTATCGTTGTTATACTTACCGCCGGCATAAAGCTCACAGTAGACCAGTTCCCAGTTGAACCGCTGCTCCTTGGTATTGAAATCCAGAGGAATACCACGTCCGAAGTCCTCAACCGAGATAGAACCATCCTTGTATCTGACGACTTCGATCTTATCGCCGTAACCTTCTCTGGCCTCATCGATGGAGTTACTGAGGATCTCAAAGAAAGAGTGCTCGCACCCTTCCAGACCATCCGAACCGAAGATAACACCCGGACGTTTACGAACTCGATCCGCACCCTTAAGTGCGGTAATGGTATCGTTACCATATGAAGACTTACTTGGCATACTTTCAACCTCACCCTTGCATAATCCTAACAATTATACCACAACATCATGTGGTACTACGTTCGTTTTTCCACAAAATTTTGTGACAGTGTCATGTACAGAAAAATCAAAAAGCGGCCTTTCCGTAATGGAAAGCCGCTTTATGGTGAGCCCAGGGGGATTCGAACCTCCGGCCCACAGCTTAGAAGGCTGTTGCTCTATCCAGCTGAGCTATGGACCCACGTTGTAAGAATGACGACCGTTCTGGTCGTCATTCATGGAGCGGGTGATGGGAATCGAACCCACGTGATCAGCTTGGAAGGCTGGAGTTCTACCATTGAACTACACCCGCATATCACTTGCGTGAAGTTTCTTCTCAAAAACTTGCCTTGATATAATACTACACGCAAATGGGATTGTCTATATCCAATTTCGATTTTGCGTAAAATCGAAAGAAGTTGTTCGTCACGACCGGATCAGGAAGGCTTGGTCAGGCTGAGATATTCGCCGGATACATAGTAACCGTCTTCCAGCTTATACCAGTTGTTATTGGTCTTCGCAACAACGATGACCTCCATACCGAATGTCAGATTTCCGATCTGATCATATTTCGTATCCGGACCCTTACGGATCTTCAGATAACCCGACTTCGAAACATTTACGTACATAACCTTCGCTTCCATCGCTTCTTCTGTCCAGGAAACCGGGACATCGTTCGGAGCCAGGGATTCACCGTACTCCATAAGTGTCGTGGCCTCCGTCGTCGTGGTAGCCGAAGAGATCGGCGTTGTCTCCGAAGTGATTTCTACCGAAGAAGTAGCTACCGTCGTTGTCTCCTCCTTCTTTCCACATGCGGCAGAAGAAAGAAGCATACCGACTGACAGCATCGCGACAAGAGATTTCATATAAAAAGAAGATCGTTTCATAATTCACGCTCCTTAATTGCATACCATATCATTCTAATTTATAGTACACCATTCTTTATCGATTATTGCAAATAGTTTTTTTCTAAGTGCTTACATTTTGCCATTACTCCGGTTTCGGACGAAGAAGCACCATCATCACATGGTCTTTATATCCCCCGTCGATTTCCATAAACTCAACGTTATATCCCATTTTTACGAAACCGCAGTCCTGTACACAGTTTAGCGAACGAGCATTGGTCGGCATAACATCTGCCTCGATCCTGTGCAGATGATAATACCGGAACATAAACTCACATCCGGCTTTGAGAGCTTCTCGCATATATCCCTTCCCCTGCGCTTGCTCATCCAGGTGATATCCGACAAAACTGCTCATCATGGCACCGCCGATGATATTGTAGAATGAGAGTCTTCCGATTACGGTATCCGGATCCTGTTGTGTGCTGATCCAGAGTGGAACCATCATGTTCCGGTTATAAAGCCTGAGATCGGAGCGAAGATACGATTTCTGTTCCGCTACCGTAAAATATGACGGCTCATGGGTCTGCGTATAAGGTTTATGAAAGACCCGGTTCTTGATCAGGTAATCGGTCACCTTTTTTGCCGCAGCGGGGCGATACACAGACAGTAAGAGACGCTTGGTCTGGATCGTCAGACAGGCGTCTTTTACAGGATGTACGATTTCAAAACTATTCCATGTCATGGTTTATCAGAATTCGGGAAATCCAGAAGAGTTTCTTTCTCCTCTTCCTTCTCCTCGGGCTCGGTCTCCTCCTGCTGCGGATCATCTTCTTCCCCTTCATTATCCACATCTTCCGAAGAATCAGCAAGGTCTTTTTTGTTATTGCGGAATCGGAGAACCAGTAAGATAACGATACCGAGAAGCAGTATGCCCGAAACACAGGAAAGAGCGATGGTGGCAATTTTATAGCCTTTCGACTCCACAGTCTTCACCACAGGGGTCAGCGTCGGCGCCGGTGTGTTGGTCGGAGCCGGTGTCGGTGTATTCGTCGGGACCGGCGTCGGAGCAGGTGTCGGAGTGATCTCCACCACCATTTCACCGATTTCTCCTCGGAAAGGCAGTATCATTCCGCTTGTTTCATCCAGATAATAGATACCGTTCTTCCCTTCGCTGTTTACCAGATATACCAGTAGCGGAAGATCGTTGTTCTTTGTATTCTTATAGGCTTCCACCTCATGCTCGGAAATGGTCACTGTTGTCTTTTCGTATCCGCTCGGACATGTGAAGTCGTCCGGGAAAGGAAGGAACATTCCCGAGAACGAAGAAGCGGAATAGGCATAACAGGGGCGCAGAGACTGCTTGTTCAGATCATAATAGTACAGAGCTTTTCCGGAATCCGAAACCAACCACAGGATCAAAGTCCCATCCACGCCGACAAGACACGGGATTTTCTCACCGTTATAGGTGGTCTCAGACCAAGAGAAACCGGACGGTATGTTTTCCAGCGAGCTTTTACTGAGGATTGTATAACTGACACCGTTATCCTTCAGGATCGGATATGGCTTCGGCGTAGGAGTCGGTGTTCCACGCCGTACGTAGATCTTATACACCTTCGTATCTCCGTTCTCTGCCGTAACTGTGATCTTAATGGTATTAGAACCCATAACCAGATCATTCTGAACTCCGTTCAAGGACACCTTGGCTCCGCCATGTGCGGCTTTCGCCGTAACGGCTACCGAAGATGTCGAGTCATTCACCGTCGCCGAGTACTCCAGGGTATCTGCCGAAAATGCCGGATATAGGGTTCCGGGGGAGATTGAAAGCGAAGCCAGATTACAATTCCCGGACAGCACAACGGGTTTGGTCACCTCAACATTGGCCGAAGTGCCTACGTTATAACTGGTCAATCCGTCCAGGCTGGACACTTCCAGGCTCACAGATACCTTTCCGCTGCCTTCCTTCTTGCAGGCAAGATCAATTACTACAAGCGTCGAGTCAGAAACGATGTTGCAGTTATAGTCCAGGAATGTGTTCTTTCCCTTCGAGAAATTGGATGAACCATAATTTCCGGCACGGATCCCGGTGATGTCGAAATACTCACTGTCTGCAGAAACACTGCCGTTAAAACCGCCATAAGGGCCATCTCCGCTGACCTTCACACTGATACTTACGGTCTTACCGACCTGTGCTGTCCCGCTCTTCATCAGCGTCGCCGTAGGATCGGCAATGACCCGCCGCAGACATACCATGGACATGACCAGCATCGCAGACATGACAAGCGATATCGCTCTTTTTCCCAAATATTTCATAGGCATTCTCCTTTTCACTGGACGATGGTTCCTTGTTTGAGAATGTGGTGGATCGTCACGGTCAGATCCGCTGCATTCACCTTACCATCTTTATTGGCATCCCCCGCCAGAAGTCCGGCGTGGCTGAGTTCTCCCTCTCCAAGGATAAAGTGCGTCATGAGTGTCAGGTCAGCCGCACTGATATTTCCGTCTCCGTTGGCATCGCCACGGATAAAGATCGTACCGATGTATACGGTCTTTCCTTCTTCGTCCTGGATCAGGAACAGATCTCCCGTAGCCACTTTCTCCTTGCCGTCTTTATCCTTACCGTTCATATTCTGGTACACAAGGACATATCCCTCTGTCACAGTGAACTTTGCGATCAGGTCTTCGACTTTGGTGCCCGGCTCGACACCGCTGTAGTAATTATCCGAAGAAGGCAGATCCACTTCGAAATAGTTCACCGGCGATGACGTATCTCTTGCCACCGTGAGTTTATAATGTCTCTCTGTCCCGTTCTGAGCCGTCACCTGGATATCGATTTCATTAAGATCATCTTTCAGCTCGATCTCTCCGGCACCGCATACTTTCGCCTTCTTTGATACCGCTTTGGCATCGATCTTGATCTTCTTGCAGGAATTCGGCACGACCAGTGAATACTCCTCAACATGGAACGGATCAAGTTCCGGTGTCAGCTCATAATTTTCTACCGCAAGTTCGGCGATATAGTTATTGGGATTTCCCGTCTGAGCCGGAAGCGAGCACGGGGTTTCCGGCATGTTCTTATATACCGGGACCGTGAAAAGCAACGTAGAATCCAGGATCCCGGCCCGAGAGTATGCTGTGAACATCTTCTTGGATTCCATCATGGCGCCCTGGATATTCGTCATATACTGATGCTTACAGTAAAGGTCACTGCTCTTCGGAAGAACATTAAACTTCATCAGATAGATGGAATCCTGCCCTTTACCGATATACTGACTTGCAATAAAGATACTGCCTCCGCAGATCGCACGGTACGGGCTGTTCCAGGAAATCAGTATCTTCTTGTTCAGTTCCGCATCTGAAGTACCGTTTTTCGCAAATTCCAGTCCTCTGGCCACCGGATCTTCTGAAGAATAGGCACCAACATTGAAATAGTTATAGTACCCGACATACTCTCCGTATTCACCGCTGGTAGAACCACTTCCCTGCGCGGACACTTCCTGCAGACACTTCGACGCCAGAAAGATCGGATTGGCCTTAGATAACTCCGCCGCACGCACGAAAGCCTGTGCATAGGTGATCTCTTCGTCCTTCATATTCACGATCTTATCCGATTCCATAAAGGTATTGTTCAGAATACACTGTACCGATTCGATCGGCTGCATCTCCGCCATATACGAAAGATTCACAAACTGGAAAACATATTGCTCATTCAACATGTTCCGCGGGTCCATATAGTACTCGATCACACCTCTGGAGGCATTGACCCAGCTTTTACCGTCATAGACCAGATAAGTATCCGTGGTCCAGTCGTAAGCGAATGATTCCGTCGATTTCCACGCATCATTGGCCGAGTTCGTAATCAGGCTCACACCCACTCTGGCCTGAAGATCCACCGTTTCCTGGAAGTCACGCTTTACCTTCGCCATCTGGAAATGCCAGTTCGGATGAGATTGATGTAATACACGAAGATAACGCTTATAGGAATCCGGGAAATTCTTGATTTCTTCTTCGAAAGCTTCATCCCCGGTCTGTCCTTCATCCAGAAGCAGGAATGCATTTACTACATAACCGGTAACGGTTTTCCCGTTATACGAGAAAACAATCTTGCACCAGATGGTTTCTCCGGACGGGTCAGAGGAAAGTTCCACCACTTCACATGCCGTGACCCGGTCGCCCTGGGACAGGACTGCGATGACCTTTGACCCGCTGGTTCCTGCTATATTTCTGACGTTGGCTGATGCCACATTGATCTGCGCATTCCCGTATGATTCTGTATTCACCGAACGTACAGGAACCGGTAAAAAGGACACAAGAAGCAAGACCGTGAGCATAAGTCGTACTGCACGGTGGAAAGAGATACCCAGAAGTTTTACACCCGGTATCGTAACCATAAGCTTTCTCCCTAGCTTCTATATAGTCTCTCATTTTCATGGTAACAATGGTTTATTGAGCCGAAGTTACAGGAACATCACAGCTTGAACAAGTATTTAGAAACAAAAAAAGACCGCTTCACCTAGCAGTCTTCTTCATTCGTATGGTGGCTCACTGGAGGCTCGAACTCCAGACCCCTTGATTAAAAGTCAAGTGCTCTACCGACTGAGCTAGTGAACCATATGGCTGGGGTAGCAGGATTCGGACCTACGAATGCGGGAGTCAAAGTCCCGTGCCTTACCGCTTGGCTATACCCCAATAAAAATCCTCTTAGGATTGATTGGGGTGGGATATGGGGGTCGAACCCATGACCTCTAGTGCCACAAACTAGCGCTCTAACCAACTGAGCTAATCCCACCAAGTTTCTCCCAAAAGGCACTACGAAATTATAATGTTTTCAATGGTGTTATGTCAAGCACTTATTCCGTAAAAAGCCGAAGTTTTTACTGCGGATATAGAAAAACGCCTTATGTAATAGTATAATGCATCTACTATAATTGTTCGAGGTAATGTTTATGGAAATCGAAAATGCATATATCACTCTTCCGCAAGGTTTCATTGCCAACGGCGTCCACGCAGGTTTAAAGCCGAACGGTAATCCTGACCTGGCTCTCATCGCATCTGACCGTCCGGCCCATGTTGCCGGCGTATACACATCGAATCTGGTAAAGGGACATTCTCTCACCCGTTCGATCTCGATCATCAAATCTCGTGATACTGTACGCGGCATCGTCATCAACAGCGGTAACGCTAACGCCTGCGTCGGCGAGAAGGGCGAGAGTGACGCCACCATCATGGCTGAATCCGTGGCAAAAGAACTGGGCGCCGATCCATCTGAGATCCTCACCGCTTCTACCGGTGTCATCGGTTCCCGTCTCCCTCTGGAAAAGATCACATCTTCGATCCCTGGCCTGGTCAAGAACGCTTCTTCTTCCGAAGAATGCGGCCACCTTGCTGAGAGAGCGATCATGACTACAGATACCCAGCCTAAGGAAGTAGCTGCAACTGTCAGCATCTTCGGTAAGGAGATCACCATTGCCGCCATCGCCAAGGGATCCGGTATGATCCATCCGAATCTGGCTACGATGATCAGTGTCTTCACCACCGATGCCAACATCTCCCAGGATGTCCTGCAGTCCATGATCAGCGACAACGTCAAGGATACCTACAACCGTGTTTCCGTAGACGGCGATACATCCGTATGTGATATGGTCGTGATCCTGGCTAACGGCGCTTCCGAGACACCGGAGATCACCAAGGATTCCGAAGAATACAACGTTTTCAAGGAAGCTTTCCATGCTCTTTGCTTCGATCTTGCCAAGATGATCGCATCTGACGGCGAAGGAGCATCCAAGCTTGTTGAAGTTGAAGTTCTTGGTGCCAAGACCGCAAATGATGCTTACCTTTGTGTACTGGCCATCTGCCGTTCCCCGCTTTGTAAGACAGCAATCTTCGGTCAGGATGCCAACTGCGGTCGTTTCATCACTGCACTGGGCTATTCCGGTGCCGACATTGATCCGGACAAGATCAACATGTCTCTTTGCGGTCTCCCTGTTTACCAGAACGGTGTCGCTCTTCCCTTCGACGAAGAGATCGCCAAGGAGAAGCTTTCCCAGCACGACATTCTGATCACGATCGAATTGAATGATGGTGAATACAACGACCGTATGTGGACATGTGATTTCACTTACGACTACGTTAAGATCAACGCCAGTTACCGCTCCTGATCCTTAAGCGATCTTACCGCCTACACTGGCACCCTTGTTGAATCCGAACAGGATACAGCAGATAATATCCGCAACAAAGAGAACGCAGAATATCGCAGCCACGATGTACTGCGTTCTTTTTTGGAATCTGCCGGCCACACGGCTGATCGCCGGAGCCGCGATATACACACCGAACAATCCGCCGATACCGAAGGCCAGAAGGCCGGCCAGACAGATTCTTCCGTTTACATTCATGAACATGTCGTGATAATCCCAGTACGAGGAATTAAAGATAAATTCCAGAGCAAAGCTTGCCAGATACTCCAGGATCGCGCAGATGATCATGGTATATGCGAAAAGCTTGATCTTGCTCTCCTTGAAGCGATTCAACAGCAGAACGATCGCCAGTCCTCCGAAACCGTAGATCGGGATCCACGGGCCGTACATCGTGCCTCGATTTGCCAGAACATGCTCGCTGACGAATTTATAGCTGACTTCCCAGATCCATCCGATGATACAGAAAGAGAAAAACAGGAAGATCATGTCCGTCGGGCTGTAATCGAAACGGAACAATCCCGACTTATGGGCTGTACGTGTATTGATATCCTCCAGCTCATAATGGGGTGTTGCTATCTGGATATTGGGATTACGTTTATGCTGACGCGCTTTCTTGATATACGGGGCATCTGCGAATGCTTTCTCCGGCAGAAGCGTCATGTCGATACCGGAACGGTTACGTAATGTGAAATAGTACTCTACATTCAGCTGCGCAGAAAGCGGCGTAGAAACCAGAATACCGGCAAGCGGGATCAGATCCAGAAGCCAGATATAAATATACGAAAGCGTCGTGACAAACATCTTCCATTTATATCCTTTGGTCATGGAACAAGAAAGTTTCTTCGCCTGTCGCCAGTGCACCTTCGGATTCTCCGCAAGAATGAACGGGACCATGCGATACTGGAAGGACTTGATAATGCCCGGTACAACCAGCAAGGAATACCAGAAGATCAACGTCGCGTTATAACGGAACATGACCCAGATCACGTTCGGAAGAGTCCTCAGATGGAAAGGCGCAAAAACTCTTCTCATCCGTACTGTTTCCTGCTGACGGTTCTCCATAATGTAGCGTGCGCGACCGATGACGACAACATTCTGGAAGAAAAAGTGCACGATGGAAGTCAAAGCCGCGACCAGGATCAGGCTCGCAATGACCTCACCCGGGTTTCTCTCGAAATATCCGCCATTAATGGCCAGAATACGGATCAGCCAGGTAACATTCTTGGTAAGAGCGTCCATCAGAGCCAGCGCAAGATCCGTCCCCAGGAACGGGATATTCTGCACAAGCTTACTGTTAGTAATAAACTGCTTCAGATAGTCGATATTGCCCGGAAGCATCTCATCCGAGCCGCCGATCCACTTATCGAAGAAATCCAGTCCTACTGTCTGGAAAGACTGAACAGATCCGATCAGGGTAAAAAGAAAGCAGATAGCAACGAGCCAGGCCCACGGTCTCTTTCCTTTACCGAAGACGGTATCCCAACTGTATTTACGTATCTGCTTATAATCCCACTTCATTTAGCTCAAGCTTCCTCTTTTCGCTTCTTAATGTGGAATGTAAATTCATCTTTCTTATAGTCGACAGACACCGTTTCCGCATTGGCAAGCTTACCCATAAGGAACATATCCGCCAAGGGATCCTCCAGTTTTCTCTGGATAGTCTTACGAAGCGGACGGGCACCATACTTCGAATCATAACCTTCCTTAGCCAGCTCATCCTTCGCCGCCTCAGTCACTTTCAGACCGATGCCCTTCTCACCCAACTGGGAGGAAAGTTCTTTGAGCATAAGATCCACGATCTTGCGGATCTCTTCCGGCGACAACTCCTGGAACACCACGATCTCATCGATACGGTTGAGGAATTCCGGACGGAACATCTCCTTCAGAACTGTATGAACTCGATTCTCCAATGCGATATGGCCTTCCGCACCGAAGCCGAAGCCATTGGCCTTCAAGGAAGTTCCCGCATTGGAAGTCATAACGAGGATCGTATTCTCAAAACTCACAAGACGTCCGTGGCTATCTGTCAGACGACCATCGTCCAAGATCTGCAAAAGCATATTAAACACATCCGGATGAGCCTTCTCGATCTCATCGAAAAGCACTACCGAATAGGGTTTTCTTCTTACACGCTCTGTTAACTGACCACCATCGTCATAACCGACATAGCCCGGCGGCGATCCGATCAGCTTACTGACAGTATGCGCTTCCATATATTCCGACATATCAATGCGGATCAGTGCATCTTCTTTCGCAAACATAGCTTCCGCCAGAGCCTTAACCAGCTCGGTCTTACCTACACCTGTAGGACCAACGAAGATAAAGGACGAAGGCTTATGCGCCTTGCCGAAACCGGAACGGTTTCTACGGATAGCACGGGCCAGTGCACTGACGGCCTTCTCCTGTCCGATGACGCGCTGATGCAGACGCTCTTCCAGTTTCAGAAGCTGTTCGGATTCACTCTCCGAAATACGTTTTACCGGAATACCGGTCCACATCTCGATAACACGGGAAATATCCTCGTTCGTGATAATCGTCGGAACCAGTTCATTCTGCAGGGAGTCGATCTCCTTCTCCAGACGAAGTACACGAGACTTCTTCTCTGCCTGCATCTCATAAAGATGTTCTTTCTCGATTTCTTCCGGAGTCGCAGAATTCTCGATCCGGGATTCGATCTGGGATACTTCTGCATCCAGACGCTTGTATTCTTTCTTCATCTTCTTCAGATTCACAAGACGTACTTCCTGAAGATTAGCCTGAGAACCCGCCTCATCCAGCAGGTCGATCGCCTTATCCGGGAGATATCTGTCCATAATATATCTGGAAGAAGCGCGTACGGCATACTCAATGACATCATCCGGATACTTCACAAAATGATGATCTTCATAGTAATCACGAATACCCTTAAGGATCTCTACTGACTCCTCGATAGAAGGCTCCTCTACGATCACTTTCTGGAAACGGCGTTCCAGCGCGGAATCCTTCTCAATATGACGACGGTACTCATCCAGCGTAGTCGAACCGATCACTCGGATCTGACCTTTTGCCAGAGCCGGCTTCAGGATATTCGCCGCATTCATGGCACCCTCGGCATCGCCGGCACCCATGATATTATGCATCTCATCGATGACCAGGATCACGTTCTGGTCCTTGGTTGCCTCATCCACGACACCCTTCATACGGCTCTCGAACTGACCTCTAAACTGCGTTCCGGCCACCATAGCCATCATATCCAGGAGATAGACCTTCATGTCCATCAACTTCTGCGGCACTTCACCATTGGCGATACGAACGGCCAGGCCCTCCGCGATTGCAGTTTTACCGACACCCGGATTACCGATCAGGGCCGGATTATTCTTAGAACGGCGGTTCAGGATCTGGATCACACGAGAGATCTCCTGATCACGTCCGATCAAACGATCGATCTTCCCGTCCTTCGCCTTCTGTGTCAGGTTCGTACCGTACATTTCAAGGAATTTCGGCTTCTTGCTCTCTCTGGATTTCTTCTTATTTCTGGATTTATTCCCCATGAAAAGTTCACGGTAATTGGATTCCGATTCATTGTCATCCTCTTCCGCGTCATCACCGTCATGATTAGATTCCGGCTTCTTCCCCGAACCCGATCCGAAAAAGAAGTCTCCGATATCGACTTCATCATCATCGAGTTCTTCGGCTCCTTCGCCGTCGATATCCAGCGGCGGCATCTCACCCATCATCTCTTCGATATCAGGAGTATTTGCATCATTTGCCAGCATCCGGAGAAGCTGTTCCGGATTGGAGGATTCCATACCCGACATCAGATGATTCAGTCTCTCCGTAACTTCATCTATATTGCCTTCATTGATTCCGGCAGAAGAAAACATCTCTTCGATGCCCCCGATACCGGTCTCATACGCACACTTGAGGCAAAGTCCCTCATTAATGCGCTGATTGTTCTCAAATCTGGTCGTAAAGACTACGGCCACATTCTTCTTACATAATGTACATATACTCATTCTAAAGTTCCTTACTCTTCAAGAGGCTTTCTCCTCCGCCTCGGCTTCGGTCCGATGGCGATCTCCATAGCTTCCTGTTGTATTTTTCGTTTCTGTTCCTTATCTTCCCACGTTCCGATCTTCTTCATCCGTTCTCTTGTCACATCCAGGACCGGCTTGAGGAACTGCCCGGTATAGGAGTTCTTCTCCTTACAGATCTCCTCGGGTGTACCCTCTGCTATGATCGTTCCGCCCTTGTCCCCGCCTTCGGGTCCAAGATCGATAATATAATCTGCCGTTTTGATCACGTCAAGGTTATGCTCTATGACTAAAACAGTATTACCATTTTCGGCCAGGCGGTTCAAAATGTCAACAAGCTTATGGACGTCAGCAATGTGAAGTCCCGTTGTTGGCTCGTCAAGAATATAGAAAGTACGGCCTGTACTTCTTCTGGAGAGCTCTGTTGCCAGCTTGACACGCTGCGCCTCACCACCGGACAGCTGCGTTGCGGGCTGACCCAGACGGATATAGCCCAATCCCACCTCAGACAAAGTCTTCAGTTTACTATGGATCTTCGGCACATTCTCGAAAAACTCCATCGCCTCGTCCACGGTCATCGCCAGAACATCTGCGATATTCTTACCTTTATACTTCACCTGCAGGGTCTCACGATTATAACGCTTTCCCTTACAGACATCGCACTTAACATACACGTCAGGCAGGAAATGCATCTCGATGCGGTTCACGCCGTCGCCCGAACATGCTTCACATCTTCCGCCCTTGACATTGAAACTGAATCTTCCGTTCTTATAGCCTCTCGCCTTAGCGTCCGGAGTATTGGCATACAGTTCTCGTATCATGTCGAAGCAACCTGTATACGTAGCCGGATTCGAACGCGGGCTCTTGCCGATCGGTGACTGGTCAATGGAAATGACCTTATCCAGATGTCCGACACCGGTGATCTTGTCGCATAGACCTTTCGCCCGGTGGGCACCATTCAGATCGGAAGCCAGCCGCTTGAGGATGATTCCGTTCACCAGAGAACTCTTTCCGGAACCGGAAACACCTGTCACGCAGGTAAAAAGACCCAACGGGATCTTCACATCGATATTCTTCAGATTATTCTCTCTGGCCCCCAGAACCGTAAGATATCTTCCATCTGGCTGTCTTCTCTGTACCGGGATCGGAATAAACTTACTGCCGGAAAGATACTGGCCCGTGATGGACTCCTTATTGTTCATGATCTCTTCAGCAGTACCGACCCCCACTACGAATCCTCCATGCTCGCCGGCACCGGGTCCCATGTCGATAATTACGTCTGCTTCCCGCATCGTATCTTCATCGTGTTCTACGACCAGGACTGTATTTCCCAGGCGTTTCAGTTTCTGCAGCGTTGCCAGCAGGCGGCTGTTATCTCTCTGATGCAGACCGATAGAAGGCTCGTCCAGGATATAGAGTACACCCGTCAGGGCCGATCCGATCTGCGTAGCCAGACGGATACGCTGTGCTTCACCGCCGGAAAGCGTCGATGCGCCTCGGGAAAGCGTCAGATAATCCAGACCTACATCAACCATGAACCCCAGTCTCGCCAGGATCTCCTTCAAGATCGGCTCGGCAATCTTCTTGTCTCTTATGCGTAGATTCAGGGTCTGAAGGAACTTGATACACTTTCGTATCGGCATTGCCGTCACTTCATGGATATTCTTTCCGCCTACTGTTACAGAAAGCGCAGCAGGATTCAGACGAGCACCGTGGCAGCTCTCACATTCACGGATCGTCATATACTGCTCGTAATGCTGTTTGATCTCTTCCGAAGAAGCTTCACGGCTTCTTCTCTCCACACTGTGTACCACACCTTCCCAGGAATTCATATAGACACCGTCACGGTGGAAGATACTGTTGGAAGTATCGATCACCAGTTTCTCGCCGTCATTACCATAAAGGATAATATCCTGCACTTTCTTGGATAATTTGTTCCAAGGTGTATCAAGTGAGAATTTGTATCTTGCAGAAAGAGCTTCAATAAAAGCACGGCCCCAGCTCTTCGGATCGTCGAATTTCCAGCCGGCCGTCTGGATCGCGCCTTCATTAATGGAAGCTTCCGGATTCTGTACACAGAGTTCCGGATCAACATTAGAATGAAATCCCAGACCGGAGCAATCCGGGCAGGCGCCAAACGGATTATTAAAGGAGAACATTCTCGGAGAAAGCTCATCTACACTGATTCCACAGTCCGGGCATGACAATTTCTGTGAGAAAAGCACCTCACTCTCTGCATAGGACCGCTCGCCATTCTCATCCTCGCTCGGAACCTGTACCTGAACCAGCAGAAGCCCGTCTGCCAGTTTGAGAGCCGTCTCGCAAGAATCACTTAATCTGGAACGGGATTCTTCCCTGACCACCAGACGGTCCACCACGACTTCCAGATCATGCTTCTTATTCTTATCGATCGTTATATCGTCTTCGTCCAGTTCATAGATAGACCCATCCACACGTACACGTGCATAGCCGCTCTTTCTGTAGTCCTCGATCTGCTTTTGGAATTCACCTTTTCTTCCACGGACGACCGGCGCCATAAGGATGAGCCTGGTACCTTCCTGATAAGCCATAAGCTGTTCCAGTATCTGATCGATAGACTGGGACTGGATCTCCTTGCCACACTTCGGGCAATGCGGAATACCCACACGCGCATATAAAAGTCGGAAATAATCATATACCTCCGTAACCGTACCCACTGTAGATCTTGGATTGCGGCTCGTGGTCTTCTGGTCAATGGCGATCGACGGCGAAAGCCCGTCAATACTGTCAAAATCCGGTTTCTCCAGCTGTCCCAGGAACTGGCGGGCATAAGAAGACAAAGACTCAACATATCGTCTCTGTCCTTCCGCATAGATCGTATCAAAAGCCAGCGAAGACTTACCCGAACCGGAAAGTCCCGTGATGACTACAAGCTTATCTCGCATAATGTCTACATTTACGTTCTGAAGGTTATGTTCTCTTGCACCGCGCACGCGGATAAACTGATTCATTTCGTCTCTCCCTTGTGAAGAATATATGTTCTTTTTACAAGTATACACTTTATATAGTGAAAAGTATATACATATCTGTCACTCTTTTCACCAAGTCTTTTTTGATATTTTCAGAAAATTACTTGCACAGTACCAAATCTTATGGTATGATTCTCATGCTAACAGAGCAAGTGGTGACACGGCCCTATGGTCAAGCGGTTAAGACGGCGCCCTCTCAAGGCGCAATCAGGAGTTCGATTCTCCTTAGGGTCACCACAATAAGAAAGACCGATTCTTCCGAATCGGTCTTTTTTCTCTATAAAAAATCGGGAGTGCCGCTTCACAGTTTTACACGTGTTTTCGACACTCCCGTAACTTATTTATTCAATCTCTTATTGCGACTATGCATCAGATTCTCGTGATCGCACCGGCAACGATGAAAGAAAGCAGCACCAGGCCGGTTACAAATCCGAATATCTTCATGCCACCCATATAGTCAATGGCGATCCGCATACGGGTCAGAAGATCCGTGTCCTTTCCTTGCGGCAGCAGACTCATCTGCCCAAGCTGTCCGATATCAAGCTGCATTTGCTGTTGAGAAGCCATCTGCGGATTCATTTTCAACTCCTGCTCATAAATATATACCGCATCATCGATGGAATATGCTTCACCATTACGTAACACCTCTTGAAAGAACGATACAGCACGCTGATTTCTATACTCCAAAGGAATATTCAGTCTTCTGTGCATACGCAGGACCTTATCATATTCCAGAAGCTTATCGTCGCGCTCGTCGATCGCCTTCGTCAGATCCGAAACACCGAGAGTAGCCGTCTGGGCGAACTGGATCATAATCGTGCCTATAACAAGATACGACAATGAAGCAACAAATCCGCAGAGGAAGAACAGGATCGTCGGAGCGCCCATCAGATTAAGAAGAATCATGAGAACGATCGCGATCACGGAAGCCAGTCCGTAAGAGATCACCTTACCGAAATTCTCACTGATTCCACCCTTCTGAGCCAAGGAACTCTTCTGTCTCTGCAGTTCCTCCTTCTCTGCATTGATCTTACCGTAATTTGACAGTACATCGAACACTTCATCGATCTCATCTGCCAAATCGTAAGCATACTCGGCATCTTCGTTATAATCGTCATTCGCTCTATAATCAAGCTTAATGTCAAAATCACAGGTTTTACAATAGACTTTCGTATCCGTTTCTCTGGCAAGTAAAGTTGCTCCGCAATTCGGACATGATATTTTAATTAGGTTCATTCATTCCTCCTGAAAGGAGCCACTTCGAAATCGAAGGGCTCCCCTAAAAGTTTCTTAGTTAGAATCAAGACTCTTCAGTCTCATCGTTTTCCGGTTTCTTGACCGAACCCGGACGACGTCCGTGACTACTGTCACCATTCTGATTACGCTTTCTCGTCGCCGGCGGCGGTGGCGTCAACGGCTTCGGTGTCGTCTTTTCCTTGATCTGCTCTTCTTCCTGTTCCTTGGAAACATTAGAACGGATCGGACGCAGCGCCTTGGTCGCTCCGGCTCCGACTACAGGCTTCTGCAGATAACCATTCTTAACAGTGACATCTGTGGCTACACCACCGGTTCTCTTCTTCTCATAGTCGTCATACCACTTCTTCAGGAACGGGATCGGGATGAAGTTACAAAGGATCTCCAGGAATCCCATATTCTTCTTGGAAAGAGAGGAATAACGGATATAGATGGCAATAACCAGAACGAAAATGATTCCGAACCAGATAAAGAAAGTATACGGATTGTCTTCATTCTTCTTCTTGGTCGAACCTACTTCCGAGAATTTCGTCGGAACTGTACTTGTCGTAGAACTGGTCGCTTCTGTCGTGGTCGTCTCACTCTCGCTGGAAGACGGATCCGGCTGAGAACTCTCCGACGGATCACTCGGAGTCGTGGAGTCAGACGTTTCAATGATTGCTGCGCCGCCCGAAGAACTCTCCGAAGTCTCGGAAGTGTCGGATGCGGAAGTTTCTGATGTATCAGATGCAGACGATTCTGTCGCCTCTACTGTAGGCGTCGGTGTCGGTGTATCTGTCGGTACCGGCGTAGATGTCGGTTCCGGTGTAGGTGTCGGAGTCGGTGTATTTGTCGGCTTAGGCGTATTCGTGGGCGTAGGAGTAGTATTACCCTTCGGCGTAGGAGTAGCTGTAGGCTTCTTGGTAGGTGTCGGTGTAGGTGTATCTGTCGGCGCAGGTGTCGGAGTATTTGTCGGTTCCGGCGTAGGCGTCGCATTGCTGCGTACTTCGTAACTTACTTCACCCGGCATCCAAAGTTCACAGTCTGTATTGGCTGAGATCCATATGTTTACATCTGTCGCCGGAAGCGGTGAATAGTCCGTCGTACGTGCTGTAACAGAGATCTTGCCATCACTATAGGATGAAGAACATTCAACATTCGGTCTGGAAGTCCAGGCACCTTTCGAACTGACTACAAGTCCCGGCGGAACATCGTAGGAAGATGGGCTCTTGACCTGCAATGTGATATGCGCCACATTGTACTTGCCATTACCGTTGACCTGAATGACTTTACTTACTTTTCCTTCTGCGGGGAAGATACCTTCTACCACATCTGCCACAGATTCACGTTCCTCAGCACGATCAATTACTTGACCACCCTTCACGCTATAAAGAACACTCATCAGGACACAGGAACACAAAAACCAGGTAATACTCTTAAATAACCGAGAATTCCTCATGTAACACCCTCCCCGTTATACTGTGATCGATCGTCTTTCGTATAACATGTCAATTAATATTATCAGAAATAGCGCTATTTTTCAATGGATTCCGCTTATATACAGCATAAAATGAACATTTTTAGACATAAAAAAGAAATCCTGTCCGATGATCAATCATCGAACAGGATTTTCTATTAATCAAAGCTTAACGAATTACTCTTCCCATTTCGGACGAGTTCGCGGAACATTGTCCTCGTCCTTGCCATGATCGGAAGCAGAATTCTCTTTACGCACCGTAGACTTGATCGGTCGATAGGCTTGACCGACGCCTACTACAGGTCTTGCCGGATATGCCTTAGAATCGTTCGAGCTTGTCTGCTTCTCCTCTTCCTTCTTCTTCAGGAACGGAAGCGGAATGAAGTTACGCATGATCTCAGCAAAAGCAAGATCTCTTTTCGCCAGAGCGCTGTATCTCAAGTAGATTGCGATACAGAGAACGAAGAGGATCGCAAACCACAGGAAGAAAGACGATTTGTCCCCTGAGTTTGCCTTCACCAGAGCCGCTGCACCAAAAGCCGGATTATCTGTTGGATACTTGGTACCGTTACCTGCACCCTGTCCATCCGCTTCGTTGCCATCGCCGCCGTCTCCGGAACCTGACCCCGCATCACCATCCGAACCATCAGAAGGAGAAGCGATCAGTGCTCCACCACCCGGAGCAGTCGAATCAGGATCTTCACCGGTTACCGATCCCGGTGCCGAACCATCTACACCCGGATCAGAAGGTGTCACATTCGGATCACTTGGGCTACTCGGATCACCAGGGTTTTCAAGATCCTCCGGATCCTCACCCGGCCGAGGCGTCGGAGTATTAACACGCGGAAGCGGTACTACGGTTGGGTTCCGTGTCGGTGTCGGCGTGCTTGTTGGCGTACTCGTCGGTGACGGTGTGGCTGTCGGACTCGGCGTCGGTGTATCTCCCGGACGCTGAGTCGGAGCCGGTGTATTCGTCGGTGTCGGCGTATTCGTCGGCGTCGGAGTATTCGTTACACGCCTTGTCGGTGTAGGTGTATTCGTCACACGTCTGGTCGGCGTAGGCGTATTCGTTACACGCCTTGTGGGTGTGGGCGTATTCGTCACCCGCTTGGTCGGCGTGGGTGTATTCGTCACCCGCTTTGTCGGAGTCGGAGTGTTCGTAGGTCGCTTTGTCGGCGTAGGCGTATTGGTAGGTCTCCTTGTCGGAGTCGGCGTATTAGTTGGTGTATTCGTCGGTCTTCTCGTCGGAGTCGGCGTATTGGTAGGTGTATTCGTCGGCTTTTTCGTCGGAGTCGGCGTATTAGTTGGTGTATTCGTCGGTCTTGGTGACGGCGTATTTGTAGGAGTCGGCGTGTTCGTCGGACCCGGCGGCGGTGGCGGCGGAGGAGGACCCGGCGGTGTCTCCTGTGACCACTTCGACACGCTGGTTTTGACGCCTCCATTCCAGTTACCATTGAGCATGAAATAGTATGATCCGTTAATACTCGGACCACCCCATCCGGTGATCTTTACAACACACGTGGATCCTCCGGATGATACAACTGATTCTGCTTTTCCCCATCCTTTCGGCACAGAAATATACACTTCATCTACATTAAAAGAAAGCGTTACCGTAACAGGTGTCTTTTCTGTGAAACCGGAAAGAGAAACATACAAGTTGCCCCCGTCTGGCCAGGAGCCAACTATACATGATACACTTGCATCTGCTCTGATCGTTCTCGATGGATATACTCCCATAACACCCATAATGAGTGACAGGCTCATCAGAAGAACTAACAAAGCGGATTTTCTAGATTTACTTCTCACCGCTTATCCCCCTTCGTTTATAACAACACAATATTGCTTATCCTTTCAAAAATATCTCCCCATACTGCATATAATAACAGAAACGCCATCATTTTTCAATTCTGATGGCGTTTCAGCGTTTTATTGTTAGATTATCAATGAAGTTTTACTCGATTTCTTTCATTACACTCTTGTATGCAGGACGGATGATCTTGTTCATGCAGACCAGTTCCTCAATACGATGCGCACTCCATCCGACAATTCTCGCCGTAGCAAAAAGCGGCGTATAGAGTTCTTCCGGAATATCGAGGATCTTATAAAGCAGACCGCTGTAAAAATCCACATTCGGACTGACACCCTTGAAGATCTTCCGGGTCTCCGCGATGGCTTCCGGAGCCAGCTCCTCAACATTCTTGTAGAGGATATAGTCTCTCTCCATTCCCTTCTCTTTGGCCAGAGCCTCTACATATCCGTTGAGCACTTCCTCACGAGGATCGCTCATGGAATATACAGCATGTCCCATACCATAGATCAGACCACTGTTATCGAACGCTTCCTTGTTCAGGATCTTCATGAGATAGGCCTTGATCGCATCGCGGTCTTCCCAGTCGCTGATGTGCGACTTGATGTCGTCCATCATCTGTACGACTTTAATGTTCGCTCCGCCATGACGTGGGCCCTTCAGAGAAGACATGGCCGCCGCCATAGCTGAATATGTATCCGAACCGGAAGATGTAACGACACGGGTCGTGAAGGTCGAGTTATTTCCGCCGCCGTGTTCCATATGAAGCATCAGAGCCACATCCAGAACTTTGGCTTCGAGCTCGGTAAACTTCTGATCCGGACGCAGCATCAGAAGGAAATTCTCTGCCGCTGACTTACCCTTACGCGGACGGTGAATATACATACTCTCGTCATTCTCATAATGGTTATAAGCATGGTAGCTGTATACGGAAAGCATAGGATACTGTGCGATCAGCTGGATACACTGACGCAGAGAATTCTCTACTGTAGACGTAGTCGAATCTTCATCATAAGAAGCCAGCGTAAGTACACTTCTCGTGATGGAATTCATAATATCGTGACTAGGTGCCTTCATGATAACATCGCGCGTGAAGTTAGTCGGCAGACATCTGCATTCATCCAGGATCGCCTGAAATTCGATCAGCTGGCTTTCCGTCGGTCTGTCTCCGAAAAGCAGAAGATACGCAGTTCTCTCGAATCCGTATTCATGCGGACCCAGTTCACCGATCAGAGTCTTCACGTTATATCCGCGATACCATAATTCTCCCGGGCAAGGTACCGGTTTATTCTCCGGTCCTGTGGTGAAGGAAACAATCTTCGAGATCTTGGTAAGACCGGTAAGTACACCTTTACCATTGATATCGCGAAGACCGCGGTTTACGCCGTACTTTTCAAAAAGTGCGTCTTCGATCGTGTCGTTCTTTACACAGATCGGCTGCTGGGTCGAAGAGTATTGCGCTATCTTTTCAATATCCATGTGTATTCCCCCCATCGTGCGAAAGATTTATTTATTATATCACAAAAGATGTCAAATCAAAAATTCCGCACAAAAAAGCACCTCGGGGCAATGCTTCCGAAGTGCTTTTTATAGGTTATCTCATGAGTGACTCTACCGTTCCAAAGCTTTATACTTCCACTTCCCGCTTCGATACCGCATTACGCACACGATAGCGGTAAAGCCCCAGGTCAAGCCTGTGGTAATCCATATTCCCCAGTATCCGAAGAATGGGATCCGGGTCAGGATATTGGAAAAGACGATACGGCACACGACTTCCGTAAGACCATTGATCATGGCAAATCCCGTGTCTCCGCAACCGTTCAGTACGGCACGCGGAACATAGATCATACCCAGCGCGAAGTAGAAAGGACTGGTAATACGAAGCGCACTTGCGCCAAGCGAGATTACGATCTCGGCCGCCTCGTCTTTTACAAAGATACCGCAGATATACTTTCCGAAAAGGAAATATACCGGCAGCATGATCATGCTGAAGATCAATACGATCAAGGTTGCTTTGCGGAAACCAGTAATAACACGATCTTGCTTCTTCGCACCGATATTCTGACCTGAATAGGATGTCAGGGCCATACCAAGTGATCCGTAAGGTTGCTGGACCAGCTGCTCTATACGACCTGTAATGGTATACGCCGAAGCAATATCCGGACCGAAGCCGTTGACGACAGCCTGCAGTGCGATACAGGAAACCGCGATCATGGAGTTCTGCAGAGCCACCGGTGCACCCAGTCTGTAGGAGTCACGGATCATGGAAAAATCAGGACGAAGGTCATTCTTTCCCAGACGGAAGTAACTGACCTTATGATACGCATAGAACATGGAAACCACAGCCGACACTGCCTGGGCAATGATCGTTGCCAAAGCAACGCCCACAACACCCATATCGAAAGCCAGTACGAATGTTAGGTCCAGACCGACGTTGATAATACTGCTCAATATAAGGAAATAAAGCGGTGTCTTCGAGTCTCCGACGGAACGTAACAGAGCGGCCACACCGTTATAGAAAGCCACACCGACGATACCTGCACAGGTAACGCGGAAATACTTGATTGAATCCCCGATGTACTCCTCCGGCGTCTGGAGAAGCCTGAGGATCGGTCCGGCGAAGATCACGCCGATCAATGTGACCACCAGCGCAGACAGCGCCAGAACATAGATAGAGTTGGCGATGGTCTTCTTCAACTGTTTCTCGTCGTTTGCACCGAAATACTGAGATGCAATGACACCGATACCCACGGCCAGACCCGAACTTAGGGAGAAGAAAAGAAAGTTCAGAGAACCACATGCACCTACCGCGGCCAAAGCATGCGAACTGACATAGCGTCCTACTACGATCGAGTCCACCATGTTATAAAGCTGCTGAAAAAGATTTCCGATCAGAAGCGGAAACGTGAATTTCAGAATGTGTCGGGTAGGATTACCTACCGTCATATCCGTAACGTTCTTATTGGCCATTCAGTATATCCTTTCTCCATGCCAGACAATTATAAGCGAGCAAATGGAAAACGGATATCGCGATTTTGTCCTGTTTTTGCACTAAAGTATCTTTTCTTCCCGTAGGTACTTTAGCAAACCTTCACAACCCTGCACGCATTCATCGAATACCTCTGCAAAAAGTCCCGTATACCACGGATCGCTGACGTCCTTATCGGACCCGGTGAACTCCAGAAGTTTCCAGATCTTCCCGTCTCCTCTTCTATGTCCGGTCATTCTCTCGATGTTCCGCATATTCATAGAATCCATACCGATCAGGAAGTCATACTCATCGTACTCCGACGCCCGAAGCTGCTGGGCTCTTTTGCGGGAGAAGTCAGTAAATGGAGTCTTCCCGATCCCCCGTCTCTTCAGTTCATCTCTGGCCGGCGGATATACGGGGCTGCCGACTCCGTTCCAGATTTCTTCTGTACTGGTAGCACGAGATTCAATATGAAACCGATCCTCGATACCCAGTTTCTCCACCATATCTTTCAGTATGAATTCTCCCATAGGAGATCGGCAGATATTGCCATGGCAGATAAAAAGCACCTTAATCACACTAAACACCTCATTGTTTTCAGGCATTTTCGCATATATGGTTTCTATAGTCAACTAAACTGAAACGCTAAAGCTTAATCTTCTATCTTTTAGAAGCACTTCTGCTCATGTTTCTGGTTACATTTGCTGATATTGGCACACTTATAGCACACTTCGTTTGCACAGAGCCCTGTGCTGAAGAAGTCACGAATATTCTGAAGCGTGGTATCCGCTATGTTGCTTAATGCTTCATTCGTAAGGAATGCCTGATGGGAGGTGACAATCACGTTTGGCATGGATATAAGTCGCGCAAGAACATCATCATTCACGATGTGGTTAGAGTAATCATGGAAGAACACATCCGATTCCTCTTCGTAAACATCCAGACATGCTGCCCCGATCTTTCTCAGTTTAATGCCTTCAACAAGAGCCTCCGTATCAATCAGCGCGCCTCGGGAAGTGTTAATGATCACGACTCCCTTCTTCATCTTCTCCATGCTTTCAGAATTGATCATATGCCGGTTTTCATCCGTTAGCGGACAATGAAGCGAAATAACATCACTTCGTTCCCACAGTTCATCAAGCGTTACATATTCAATACCGGAATCCTTAGCCGGGAACTTATCATAGGCGATCACTTGCATCCCAAAACCACGGCAGATATCGATAAATATCCTTCCGATCTTACCGGTTCCGATCACTCCGACTGTCTTTCCGTGAAGATCAAACCCCGTCAGCCCGTTCAGACTGAAATTAAAGTCCTTTGTGCGTATATAGGCTTTGTGGATCCTGCGGATCGAAGTCAGGAGCAAAGCCATCGCATGTTCTGCTACAGCATAAGGAGAGTACGCCGGAACACGAACAACATGAATCTTTCCATAAGCGTATTCGATATCCACATTGTTGTAGCCGGCGCACCGAAGCGCGATAAGCTTTACACCCATTTCAGAAAGTTTATCGATCACGAAAGAATTGATGTCATCATTTACAAAAACGCAGACAGCATCGCAACCTTCCGCCAATTTATAAGTATCCGAGGACAACCGAGCCTCATAATACCGGATATCGAATTCTGCATTATCTGGTCCGTTTCCGCCTTCATTTGATCGGATAAAAGACTGTCTGTCGTATTCTTTTGCATCGAAAAAAGCTATATTCAGTTTTCCCATACTTATCTCTTTCCTCTCTTTTCTTCCTCAGGTTGATTATACCATCTTCAAAATTGCTATTAGTGCCTCTCCAATATCGCCATCAATCAGGATACTCCGATCTTTAATCTGATCCGGGCAGAATGCTTCGTTATAGTTGAGGCAAGCATATATGGCCATCGGATTCGCATATGTCATTCGCCAGAAAGGATACTTGATGATCACCGGTGTGTTTGCCCCTACCCCCAATTCAAGAAAGAGGATATGCTGTCCCTGGTGCTTTTCGATGAAAGTTGAATATGCTTCGGAAGCTCTATGCCAGCCGTCATCCTCAACAAATGAATCGTCCGAGCGAAGATTCATGGTCACCTCATCACCGTCAACGGGACATCGGGGGATCAATTCGGATGGGATACGAATCTGTATCTTCTTATCTTCAGGCACCTGAAACACACCGAAAGAGTCCTTTACAAAACCTTGGGCCTCCATTGCTTTCATGACCCACTCTTCGTTATCGAATGTCTGCTTCAGATCCGGGTTCACACTCTGGAAAAGCCCGTAATCACCCTGCGTATAGAAAAGCCTTTCCTTGTCAAAACCGTTTTTTTGAAACTGGTGATCAACATTGGTAGTCAGAACGAAGTAATTCTTATCCTTAACCAGGGACAGAAGATTTTTATAGACCGGTTTAGGTGCATCTATGTATCTGTTGTAATAGATATGTCTTGCCCACCATGCCCAGCGAGTCTCGGGATCCGGGAAAGGAAAGAATCCGCCTGAATACATATCAGATATGCCAAACACATTTGCAAAATCAAAGAAGTACTTCTCAAATCTTTCTCCGCTATATGTAAACCCGGCAGATGTTGAGAGTCCTGCTCCTGCGCCAATTACAACAGCATCGCAATCCACAAGTTCTTTCTTCAGCATCTCTATGTTCTCATCGTAGTTCAGACTCATAAAGCCTCCTGTCCTCATCCTTAAAAACATTGAAGATCACCCGATCGATCTTCCCGGAATGATCTGTCAGCCATTTCATTACTGTACTGACAGCTATCTTTGCCGCCTTGTCATTCGGGAAACAGAAAACACCTGTTGAAATACAGCAGAAAGCAACACTTCTCAATTCATTTTCATAGCACATATCAAGTGTATTCGAATAGCAGTCCGAAAGTGCTTTTTCCAGTTCAGGCACTAATGGTCCGTTTACGATGGGTCCGACGATGTGAATCACTTTCCGCGCGGGAAGATTATACGCATCCGTAAGCATGGGAACAGCAGTAGGCTGCTCATAACCGGCACCATACTTAATCCGCAGTTCCTGCATCTTCCTGTAGCACTCCGAACGCAACTGAACTCCTGCAAAAGTGTGGATGCAGTTGTCGATACAGGTGTGCATCGGAACAAAACAACCCAGCATCTGAGAGTTTGCAGCATTCACAATGGCATCCACTTCAAGCCTTGTAATATCTCCCTGCCAGATGGATAAGCCGCTCTTTACCTCCGGGATATCACTGATCCGAACAATGCCGTTCTCCTTGATCCTTTCGGAGAGATACTCATCCTGCACCCTGATCACTTCGTCCGGCAAAACAGATGGCATCCGAATATTCATAAGAGATCTGAGGAGTCTTCTTTTTTCATTTGCATCTTGAGGGACCGGAATATCCTTATATTCTATAGAATCTGATACAAAAGACTTTACAAGATAATCCAGCCGTTCTTCCTGAGTCATCACGCATCAACCTCACTGGTTAAGAATTCGATCATCAAAGCTGTCTTGCAAACTCTTTCACTTCATTAAGCTTTGCTTCGGACTTGTTTTCATCACCATAGGCTGTGATGATACCTGCATCCTCTATGCCGGCATAAGCCATATATCCCTTGTACTGTGCAATAGCTGCATCGTATACTCCGGGAGAACCTGACGAAAGCAAGAGGGCAGCACTTTGGGCTTTTGCAGGTTTTCCGATACAGTAGACTCTTTGAATGGCCGCCTCCATCTGTGCGCTCATGGTGAAATAATAGACCGGCGAAGCAAATATGATCATGTCAGCATCCAAATATGCCGGCATGATCTTCTCAAGATCATCCTTTTGAATACAAGTACCATTGCCCTTTGTATGACAGTATTCACAAGCCAGGCAACCTGCAATCTTCATCTGTCCTACATTATACACCTCAACCTCATGTCCTGCTGCTTCCGCTCCTTCACGGAATGCTTCAACAAGAGTGCTCGTGTTCTGTCTTCTGGGACTTCCGTTAAATACTGCAATTTTCATTCTACTGTCCTCCTTAATTGTTTTGAAAGTTATTATATATTCAATTACGCGCCAGGCTCACTGTAGATCTCTTTGGCAAGATTAAAGACCGCCCATGCCTTTGGCCATCCGGCATAAAAAGCAACATGAGTGATAATGGCCGCCATCTCTTTTTGAGAAACGCCATTGTTCTTAGCATTCTGCAGATGATACTTTATGCTAGCGTCCGTGATGCCTTGTGACATTAACGAAACTACGGTTATGATCGATCTTGTCTTAAGATCGATATCCTCATTATTCCAATTCTCTCCGAATAGAACATCATCGTTGAAATGTGCAAACTCTGGAGCAAATTCTCCTAACGCATCTCTTCCTGCCGTCTGTGTGATTTTACTCATGCTGTACCTCCTTCTTTTTGCCAAACGTGTAATTAAATACAATATAACCGAAAGCTGCAAACAATACCATGACAGACAGGAATTCCAAACAGAATCGGATACGTGATTCACTGAAATCAATAAATACGAACGCAGTTTTACCTGTCATATATTTCCAAAAATCACGTTTATAAAATACATAACCGCCATATATTGAACTCAGCAGTGAAACTGAGATTAAGAGGCATTTTAGGGCTTTGCTTTTACTTACCTTGGTGACCAACGGTTTAAGGTGGATTCCTGCATGTATACTGAGTAGAATAAATCCCCAGTATGATTCCATCAGATGTATCTCCCGCATTTCCGAAGTGATCGGGAACACAGGAAGGAATGTATAAAGATGCTTCGATATCAGGATTCCACTGATCGGCTGCAGAAACATAAAGATGAAAAGCAGAACATCCAAAATGGTTCGGAATATTCTTTGGGCAATATATTTGCCTTTGTTTATTCCCGAATACCATTTCCTGTTTAAAATGTGATGCGTAATAAACAGAATAAATATCGCTGTCCCCATGATTTCATGCCATGTTTCACTGATCAGCGAATACGCCATCAGTAACGGCATCATCACTATCATAACTATGTCAAGAATCATACGGCCTTTCTTATCCATGTTGATCTCCCTAGATACCAAGTTCTGAAAGCCATTCTTCTACCTTTTCTTTTACACTGTCCTGACTGTTCTGGGCATCCTGACCTTTGATAGCAAGACCATCCTTTACAGTAGCATCTGGACAAGCTTTCGAAAGCTTTTTATCAAATCCCGATAAACCGCTTCCCTCATGTGTCGAAAACGGAATCAACGTCTTTCCTGCCAAACCGTCAAGGTTGTTTTCAAAGAACGTGTACATGATCATGGGCCAGTCTCCCCACCATACCGGAGCGCCGATGAATATCGTACTGTAAGAAGACAGATCCGGAACTTCCCCTTTATACTGAGGTCTGGCATCATCTTTCTGTTCTTTTTTCGCGACATCTGTAAGTTCCGAATATGTCATCGGATAATGGTCGTCAACAGGCAGAACTTCCCAAAGGTCAGCGCCTGTTCTATCAGCAATGAACTCAGCGACTATTGCAGTGTTTCCTTTATCAATGACGCCGACATTATACTGTTCGCCCGTTCTGGAAAAATAGACGACAAGGATATCCGATGTTTTTTTCTCTTCCGAGGCAACCGTGTCAGATTCCGATTCCGATACATCAGCAGAAGTAGAATCAGAAACAGTTACGGATTCGCTTTCACGCTTTAATTCCGTAGTACTGTTCTCGGTACTCTTAGTCGGAGAATTTGATTGTTTTGTCTCTTTTGCCGAACATCCGGCACATCCCAATACTATTGCAGATATTAAAACAAGTGCAGATATTGATTTTCTAATACCCATGAATATTTTCTCCTTATCTTTCGAAGGTAGGCTGCCACATGGCAAACTGATCTAGCTGTGCATCCGTACGATGGTAGTAACGGACGCCCTTATCGAGCTTAGCGATCTCCAACATCTCATCGTCACTCAAACGGAAATCCGTGATATCAAGATTATCCTTGATATGGTCAACATTCTTACTTCCGGGAATAACGACAAATCCCATCTGCGTATGCCAGCGGAGAATGATCTGGGCAGAGGACTTTCCGTACTTTTTACCCAATTTCTTAAATACGGGCTCATTGATCAGCGACTTATCTCCGTGACCGAGAGGATACCAGCTCATCAGTTTGATATCGTACTTATCAAGAATCTTTCGAAGCTCTGTCTGCGTGTAGTAAGGATGTGCTTCCACCTGGATGAACTGAGGAACGATCTCCCACTTTGTCTGAAGTTCTTCAATGTATTTTCCTTCGAAGTTGGAGATACCGATGGACTTTGCTTTACCTTCTTTATAAGCCTTTTCGAGCTGTCTGTAGCCTGCAAGCCAATTTCCGGCCGGCTGATGGATGTAAAGGAGATCGACATAATCTACGCCAAGTCGTTCGAGCGTCTCATCTACCGAGTTATCATTCTCATACTCACTAGGCCAGAGTTTTGTAGAAAGGAAAACATCCTCTCTCTTTACTCCACTCTCCTTAATTCCTCTTCCTACGGCTCTCTCGTTAACATATGCATTCGCCGTATCCACGAGCTCATATCCCATTTTCAAGGCTTCTCTGACACTGTTTTCGGCATCAGCAGGGGCCAGCATAAATGTTCCGATTCCAATTACCGGGCACTCCAGATTGTTGTTCAATGTGATCGTTTCCATAACGATTCCTCGTATTATTAGATTTGTAGTTTTTATAGACCCTCAGCAAGGTCTTATAATGCTAACAGACGCTGTGGATTAGTTACGATTACCTAACGCTTAGACGTTTTGAAGGAGGCAATAACCACAGCCGTTTGTTTTAGCGGTAATTAGTTAGATAACGCATGACGTTTCATTTAGCACGAGGTTACGCAGGAACAAACAAGTCTGTGGATCAAAGCAGTGTCAAATCTATATCTGGAGGTTCTGCTATGTTTTACGCAGGAATTGATGTGGCAATGGATAAACACGATTGTGTTGTCCTGGATTCTGACGGTGATGTTGTTTTCGAAGTCTTTACCTTTGAGAACAGCCGTAACGGATTTAAGACTCTTAAGAGGGTTCTCCAATCTTGTTCTAAGAATCCCAAGAAGATAAAAGTAGGACTGGAGGCTACCGGTCACTACAGCGATAATCTTCTGGCTTTCTTGAACAGTATTGGCTACGACCCCGCGCTGTTCAATCCGTTACATACTAATCTTTTTAGAAAAGGTCTAAGCCTTAGAAAAACGAAAACGGATCACGTCGATGCGCATACCATTGCGACTATGCTGAGAACTGAAGATCTCAAGTCCTACTCGCAACAATCTTACCACTTTACCGAGTTGAAATCACTAACCCGGTATCGTTCAAATCTTGTTTCTAACTGCAGCCGATGCAAAGTATCGCTTGTCAGGCTTTGTCAGATCCTGTTTCCTGAACTTAAAAGCATTGTTCCAACACTCCACATGAGTTCTGTCTACACTCTTCTTTCGGAATTGCCTTCGGCAGATAGGATTGCCAAGTGCAACCTTACTCATCTTACTGCATTGCTCTCTTCAGCTTCTCACGGTCGCTATGGTCGCGATAAAGCTGTTGAAATAAGAGATGTGGCCAGAGCATCCATCGGCATAAAGAGTACCGTCAAGGAACTGGAACTTCAGCAGACAATCGATCGCATCCAAATCTACCTTCAACAAATCGAATCTGTTGAAGAAGAAATCAACAGGCTCATGGATGAAGTGGATAGTCCAATCACTTCCATTCCCGGTATAGCCAATCGAATGGCTGCCGTAATTCTTGCTGAAACAAACAACTTCCAATACTTTGACCGTGCGGAACAAGTCCTCGCATTCGCCGGATTGGAACCGTCTGTTTATCAGTCTGGCCAGCTTACATCTACACATTCGAAGATGGTTAAACGAGGATCCAAATATCTTCGCTACGCAATCTTTAACGCCACAAAGTATGTTTGCATTTGGGATCCGACATTCAATGCCTATCTTGCCAAGAAGCGGGCAGAAGGCAAGCCATATAACGTCGCCGTATCTCATGCAGCCAAGAAACTGACAAGAGTAATATTCCATCTTGTTAAAACAAACAAGGAGTTCGTACCACAAGCATAAATCACATCTGATCCATACCACTTGTTTTCCAAAGCACCTCGTGGGTGCTTACTTCGTTATGCAATTATCAAGGTTCAATGCAACTAGCGTTTACGCTACATTTTCCTATTGACTTTTAATAGTTAGTCTCCTT
>LVAV01000029.1 GCA_001604185.1 Clostridiales bacterium Firm_16
ATACAGGATGAGATGTGGCTCATCTCTTTTTTGAATTTACACCATTATACGGACATAACTCCAAGTCCGCGTTTTTTGCACGAACGCAGATTCACTTGGTGAATTATTGGGGATAATTCTACCGAAGCTCGCTTTTTTGCAACAACGTAGATCCACTTGGTGAATAATCGGGCATAATTCTACCAAGTCCGAGTTTTTTGCACGAACGCAGATCCACTTAGTGAATTATAGGGGATAATTCTGCCGAAGTCCGATTTTTTGCAACAACGCAGATCCTAACGTAGAACCGCGACGTGTTCACTGCTGTGGATAGTTCGGAAAATTGGTATTGTTCGGGTTCTGAGGATTGCCCGGGTATTGCTGATTAGCAGGATACTGCTGTGCGTTCGGGTACTGCTGGTTAGCCGGGTACTGCTGAGCATTTGGAACCTGCTGCGCACCAGGATACTGTTGGTTAACCGGGTACTGCTGTGCATTCGGAGCCGGCTGGTAGTTCGGGTACTGCGGGTTGTACTGCGCGGGAGCCTGCGCCGGAGTGTACTGGGTCTGCGCCGGGGCATACTGAGCTGGTGCCTGGTTGTACTGTCCGGCAGGATTGTACTGCGCGGGAGCTTGTGCCGGGGCATACTGAGCTGGTGCTTGGTTATACTGCGCTGCCGGATTGTACTGACCAGCAGGATTGTACTGTCCGGCGGCAGGATTGTACTGCCCGGCGGCGGGATTGTACTGACCAGCAGGATTGTACTGCGCTGCGGGATTATACTGCCCGGCAGGATTATACTGCGCGGGCGCAGCTGTCTGCGCCTTTGGTTTATCAAGTACGACGACGAGTACCATGAGGAGGGTCGTGACGATGGTCAGGATCAGCGGGATGATCGTCGAGGCTTCCAGTTCGCTGAAGGGCGTGTTCAGCAGATCGCCAAGATACGCGGTGCTCCAGAAAGTCAGTCCCACGCTGACGAAGGAACAAGCATTAGTTGCAATCTCGAATGCAAGATACTTCTTCAGCTTTTTGCGCACGCAGAAGGCCACGATGCCTAGGACCAGAACCATCAGTGCTAAAATACTTCCAAGCGAGCTGAGGAGCATCAGCACTCCTTCGCTTCGGGCAACAGAAGTGTCGAGGTGCGAGCTGCTGTAGAACAGAACGGAAATGGTGCCGCCGATGAACGCGACACTCAGCGGGATAGCCAGGAGTACACCTAATATGAGATGTGTGACGATATGCAGGATCAGATTCGCAACTTTCATTTTTTCCCCTCCAAAATGAACCCAATGATATGAAATAACTAAGTGGATTATATCACAGTTTCACGGAGTCGGCTTTCGCGGCAAAAGCTCTCGCCCCATCTGCTCTTGCCTTACCTAAGCGGACCCACTACCATCGCATCGGAGCGCGTCCACGCGGCATCGTCTCCCCATCGCTCGTGGCAAAACATGTTGAGGCGCGCTTCCGCAGGCGCAGCAGGCGGCGCGCCGACTGCGCAGCCGAGGACCTGCGCCGAGACATCGTTTCCCACGAGCGATGGGAACGAAGCCTACTCCACTATCTCCACATCATACGCGATGCCGTCCACTGCGACGCTCTTGATCTCCGGCACGGAGGAGAATAATGTCTCGGATACGTAATTGTATTTACTCGGGGTACGGCCGTCTTCGAGAGTCTCGATGAGAGCCTGGACACGAGGTCCGTGGAGTGGATTACACTCGGCAATGCAGGAGATCTTCCCTTCCTTGAGATAACTCATGGCCTGGGCGTTGATACCGTCGAAAGAAACCACCATGATCTCCCCTTTGGCGATGTCGGAACCTACACGACGGCCCGCGGCCTCGATGGCATCGATGGCACCGATGGCCTCGTTATCGTTCTCGCAATACACAACGTTGATGTCCTCATGTTCACGCAGGAAAGACGCCATGACCTCTCGGCCGCGGACCTCGGTGAAATCACCACTTTCCGAAGCCACCAGATCCCAGCCAAACTCACGCACCGCGTCCTCCAGTCCTTTTGTACGACCCAACTGAGCCGTAGACCCCAGGGTACCCTGGATATGGGCGATGTGGACATCGGATGCGGAGATACCCTTCTTCGTCACAAACTGATTCAGCCAGGAAGCCATTTTGCGGCCCTCAAGTTCGAAATCCGAACCCACCCAGCAACAATAAAGAGACTCGTCGCTGACGTCAACACGACGGTCCACGATAATGACCGGGATGTCCGCGTCTTTGGCCTCACGCAGCACGAAATCCCAGCCCGTCTCCGTCTCCGGAGCAAGGACGATGTAGTCCACCTCCTGCTGGATAAACATCCGAAGCGCAGTGACCTGGTTGGACTGCTTCTGCTGCCCGTTCTTATAGATCATGGTATAGCCGTTTTCCGCCGAGAAAGCCTCCAGCATGGACTCGGTATTGGACTTACGCCAGTCGGACTCCGCGCCCAGCTGAGAGAATCCCACCGTCACCGTTTTTCTGTCCGGCGGATTGGTTTTGACCGGCTCAGAAACAGCACTACTCCTGCAGCCAACCGAAAGGATCGCTGACAGGAGTAATACAGATGCCGTTAGGGCCGTTTTTCTCATCTAAAAGCTCCTCACCTCTTGAGCGCTCTCTTCTTCTGTCTGATGACGATGCTCTGGATCAGTAAGAAGATGCAAAGCATTGCGGCAATGGTGATGCCCGTCCACCAGGCCTGATCGAGACCTGCTGAAGAAACGATATTCTGGATTGTACTCAGTGACAGAACTCCGAAGAGAGTACCTACCACGTTGCCGACACCACCCGAAAGCATCGTTCCGCCGATGATGGAAGAAGCGATCGCGTTCATCTCCATACCGGACGCGTGACTTGCGGCTCCGGAACCTACATGGAGGAAGTAGACATATCCGCCGATACCGGCCATGAGACCGCAGATCACGTGAGACAGGAACTTGGTCCGTCTGACGTTGACGCCCAGCATCAGGGCACTCTGCTGGTTTCCGCCGACCGCGTAGAAAGATCTACCGAGTTTGGTGTAGCGAAGTACTAAGAATAATATTACCACAATTGCCAATGCGACCAAAACACCTATCTCCACATAGGCCGGTATGTATAGTCCTTTTTTGTTATAGGAGCCCATGCCGGGGACATTGATGCGTTTGCTCTTCAGTGCGACGAAGGATTTGTTCGCTACATTGAATGGTGCGGTATTGACGATGGTGGTCATGCCTCGTGCGAAGAACATGCCCGCGAGGGTCACGATAAAGGGCTGGATGTCGACGTAGGCAACCAGGAATCCCTGTACGATGCCGAAGCCCAGACCGATGCCAAGTGCGATCAGCATCGATACGTAAATGTTCGGGCTGCTGGTCTTATCCAGATACACCGCGCAGCACATGCATACGAGAGCGACCACGCCGCCGACGGAGATGTCGATCCCGCCGGTGATCATGACGATACTCATGCCGCAGGCCGTGATGATCAGCGCCGCGTTGGCGTTTAGAATATTGAAAAACATCTGTGGCTTGGTAAAACCACTGCCCTGGAATACGATGGCTCCGATATACATCGCGAGGAAGATCACGATGGTAATGGTCATAAGAAGATTGGTGTCACTTATGCGATTAAAGATGCCACCTTTCATTTTCGTCTGATTCATTTGACCTCCCCCTTCTTGGCGTTTTTCGATGATGATTTCTTGGCAAGACGGGAGAAGAATCCTTTGATCTTCGGTCCAAGACCGGAGAGGAATTCTCTTACCTTCGGTGCCGAGAAGAATACCAGCAGGATAACGACGACGGCTTTGTAGGCAGCCAGCGCGTCGGACTGGACGTTGAACTTATAAAGTGTCGTAGTCAGGAACTGGATAACATATGCACCCAGAACGGAAGCCCAGATATTGAACTTACCACCCGCCAGGGAGTTACCGCCCAGAGCTACCGCCAGGATCGCATCCATCTCGATATCTTTGGCGATAACGGAGTAGTTGATGGTGCTGATACGGCTGACCTTGATGAGGGCCGCGACGGCTACACAGAGACCCAGGATAACGAAGGCCACGAACTTGATGAGTGTCGGGTTGATACCGTTAAGACGGGATGATTTCTCATTGATACCTACAGACTGGGTGTAGAGTCCGAGGTTGGTGAACTTCAGTACCAGTGCCATGATGACTATGCATATCAGTACGATGAATACGGTAGTCGGGATCGGCACGCCGGGAATGAATCCGCCGAAGTAAGCGAACTTCGGATCCGGTACGATCGGAAGCTGATTGTTGTTGATCCAGGCCGCGATAGATCTTCCTGCGGTAAAAAGGATCAGGGTTGCGATCATGGGCTGGATCTTGAAGAAGGACACCAATGCTCCGTTAAAAGCACCGCACAACATTCCTACCACGCAGCCGACGATGAAGGCTACGATGATCGGGGCCGCCAGTTTCTCGGGGCTGGGAGTGGAGCCGCACAACACACGAAGCATGGCAGAACCCGCGATGGCGATGGTGGCGCCGACGGAGATATCCTGTCCACCGGAAGCGGCGGTGACCAGTGTCATACCGAGAGCGAGGATCGCCAGCTCGGAACCGTAGTCGAGGATGGTGATGAGATAACCCGACAGGATCTGGTTACCTGCGTTATTGGTACCCAGGGTGATCTTGAAGAATCCCGGATCCACGATCAGATTGATGATGGCAAGGAGCAGCAACGCCATGACCGGGATGAACAGCTGATTGCCGGTTATTTTTCTGAAGAAACCCTTACCTGATTTCTTAGTCAAACTTTTTTCCATGACTTACTCTCCTCCCGCGATGGTACTCATGATCTTGCCCTGGGTAAGATCTTCACCGGACAGTTCGCCGACCACTTTTCTATCACGCATGACGATGAGTCGGGAACATGTACGGAGCATCTCATCGGTCTCGGAGGAAATGAACGTCACGCTCATTCCGCCGGAAGCCAGCTCCAGTACCAGTTTCTGGATATCGACCTTGGTGCCGACATCGATTCCTCGAGTCGGCTCATCCAAGATCAGATATTCAGGGTGCATCAGCAGCCATCTGGCGAGGATGACTTTTTGCTGGTTTCCGCCAGACAGGGATTTGATGGGGGTATCTGCTGATGCGGTTTTGATATTGAGTTTCTTTATGTATTCATCTGCAAAAGCACTTGCCTGTGCTTTGGTGAAGGGCTTGAAGAATCCCTTCATGACCTGGAGTGCCAGGATGATATTTTCCTTCACGGACAGATCGCCGATGATACCATCGTTCTTTCTGTCTTCCGGAAGGTAGGCAATACCTCTCTTCATGGCATCCAGAGGACATCTGATCTTCACAGGCACACCGTTCATCTTCACCTTACCGCCGGTAACACGGTCGGCACCGAAGATCGCACGGACACACTCGCTTCGGCCGGAACCGAGGAGTCCTGTAAAACCATTGACTTCACCTTTCTTGATATAAAAGTCGAAGGGCTTGATACCGGCATTACTGCAGAGCTTCTCTGCTTCGAAGACTTTGTAATCTTCGTCGTCGCCGCTATAAAGGCCTTGCTCGCCTTTGATATCGGAAAGGTCATCCATTTCCTTACCCAGCATTTTCGCAACCAGCTGTACACGGGGCAGATCCTTGATCTCGTATTCCCCTACCAGCTGTCCGTCACGAAGAACGGTGATCTTATCACAGACTTCGTAGACCTGGTCCAGAAAATGCGTAACGAAAATGATTCCGACGCCGAGAGCTTTTAGATCGCGCATAAGACCGAAAAGCTTTTCTACTTCCTGCTCATCCAGTGAGGATGTAGGTTCGTCCAGGATCAGGACTTTGCAGTCCATGTCGACGGCCCGGGCAATGGCTACCATCTGCTGCACCGCAATGGAGCAGTTCGCCAGCTGTTGGGTAGCACGGGCAGGAATGTCGAGTTTTTTCAAGATCTTGTCTGCGTCGGCGTTCATCTTCCGCCAATTTGTCAGCGCCTTCTTGCCACGGCCGATATACATGTTCTCGGCCACGGTCAGGTTCGGGCACAGCGTGATTTCCTGGTAGACGGTGCTAATACCCAGGTTCTGGGCATCTTGAGGAGAATGTATCTTTACATCGGGTTTGCCATCCAGGTTGATCACGCCCGCGTCTTTGGAATACACACCTGTCAAAACCTTGATCAACGTCGATTTTCCTGCGCCGTTCTCACCCATCAGGGCGTGGATCTCACCGGAACGAAGAGTGAAATCCACATTCTGGAGTGCACGAACGCCAGGGAAAGTTTTTACGATGTTTCGCATTTCGAGTATTACTCTGTTTTCCACGGGTTCTACCTCTCTCGTTTTTTAAAAAGGCGCAGTGCGGATTCTTTGAGGATGAAGCCGCACCGCGCCCAATATCAAGTGACTATATGATTAGCCGATTCCGTACTTATCGACGTCTTCCTTTGTGATCGTGGAAGCGTCAAAGCCTTTTTCTTCCATGATGATGGTCTTCTCAGCCGGTGTCTTACCGTTCTCGAGATCCTTGATGATGGTGTCGATGTAGCTGGCCTGGAACGGGTTGCACTGACCGTCGTAGTTCCAGTTACCTGCGAGGAGTTCTTCGAGTGCCCATCTGTTGCAGTCAAAGCCCATTACGATAACGTCTTTGCCTACACCGTGGGAGATACCTGCTGCGTCAAGAGCAGCAACGGCGCCCTTCGCCATGTCGTCATTCTCTGCATAGATTACGTTGAACTTCGTGCCGGCATCGATAACGGACTGAACGATCTGCTGTGCTTTCTCAGCGCCCCACTCAGCGGTCTGCTGCTTAACGATTGTCCAATTGCTCTCTGCATTTGCTTTTGTCTCGAGCGCGCCGCTTCTGCCCTGCTGAGCTGCGGAGCCCATAACACCTTGAATATGAATTACGTTGTACTCAGAAAGATTCTGGCCTGCGAGCCACTCTACTGCTGTAGCGCCTTCCTTGTTCATGTCAGAAACGATGGAAGCTTCATAGAGGCTTGAGTCTGCGTTGATGGTTCTATCGAAGAGGATAACCTTAACGCCGGCCTGCTGTGCATCCTGGAGAACGGAATCCCAACCTGCAACGTCTGCTGCGGAGAGAAGGAGATAATCTACTTCGTTCTGGATGAATGTCTGTGCAGCCTGGATCTGCTCATCGTTCTTCAGGCTATATGCGAAAGATGCATCGTAGCCGTTCTCTTTGGTGAACATTGCCTTCAGGTCTGCGTCGTTCGCTGTACGGTAACCGGACTCGTTCGGGTCGTTGTTGATGATACCGACTTTGATCAGTGTGCCACCTGCTGTTGTGCCTTCTGTGGCTGCGGTTGTTGTGTCTTCTGTGGCTGCGGTTGTTGTTGCCTCAGTTGTTGTCGCTGCTGTCGTTGTTGCCTTTGTTGTGGACTTCGTCGTGGTCTCCTCTGTCTTGCTGCAAGCGGCAAGTCCCAGAACCATGAAAGAAGCCATAAGGATCGAAACTACTTTCTTCATTGTAAACCTCCTTGAAAAGTTCAAGCTACGAGGGTCGTTCCCTCTTTTCTGGTTTTCATTTTAGGTTTCGCATGAGAAAAGACCATGGATAAAAAACCGAAACATAGTTGGTTTTTTTATCCCGAATTTCGTCCGTTTCATTTTTTTACGAATTCGGTTAGGATTTCGGCAAAAACTCTCGTTCGTCTATTATCCCTTATTAGAGATCCGCGAAGTGGGCTCCACGTCGGCATTTCGCGCCGCGCGGGCACGTGCGTGCGCGCGCATTTTTATGCGCGTTTCTATACGCGTGCGCGTGTATTTTTCGCGCGCGTACTAATGCGCGGCGCGCGCGAAAAAGTCGCGGCACCGATGCGTTCATTTTGAAATAGTATACAAGGAAGTCCTGTTCTGGGCGCTCAAGTAGAGGCATACGACGGATTATCCGTTTAAGCGTATTCTGTCGTACGTTTTTTCTTGAAAAGTAGGACTGTTCTATGTTTTCCAGAAAATCCGTCGTATGATTTCAGCTGGAGCGTAGGACGGTTTTTACACAAAACATAGAAACAGTCTGATAAAACTGTGAAAAGTGTAGGACGGTTCATACACAAACAAAGAAACAGTCTGATGAAACTGTGAAAAGTGTAGGACGGTTCATACACAAACAAAGAAACAGTCTGATGGAACTGTGAAAAGTGTGGGACGGTTCTTGCACAAACAAAGAAACAGTCTGATGAAATCGCCCAAGGATTCCGTGAAGATCCCGAAAAAGTCGCGACGCCGATGCGTTTTCGCATGTGAAATCAAGATCGTAAATCGGCGTCGACTCGCCGCGTCCGCGCGCTTACGCCTGGCTCTTCGGCAGACGGATCACGACGCGGGTACCTTTATCCAGAATACTGTCAATGTGGATACCATATTCTTCGCCATAATTGAGGCGGATTCTTTCGTTGACGTTATAAAGTCCGTAGACCACATTCTGATCCGGCGCACTGTCCTGGATCGCCTTTCGGATCTCTCGCAGACGCTCCTCGGACATACCTTTTCCATCGTCTTCTACCGTGATGGTGTAGTAGTCTTCCTTCTCTTCTCCCGTCACCGTGATGCGCCCTCCGCCACGCTTATTCTTGATGCCGTGATACAAGGCATTTTCCACCACCGGCTGTACCGTAAGTTTCGGGATACGGAAGTCGTTGATGCTCTCCGGAACATTGATCTCGAAGTGCAGGATATCCTGGTAACGGATCTGCTGGATCTCGAGGTAACTTCGCACATGCTGCAGCTCCTCACGCACGATTACCGTTTCTTTTCCCTTGTTCAGAGAAAGACGGAAAAAGTCCGAAAGATTGCCTACCATGTTTACGACCTGTTTCTGGTTTCCCGCTTCCGCAGACCATATAATGGCGTCCAAAGTGTTGTACAGGAAGTGCGGATTGATCTGAGACTGCAGCAGGTCGAACTCTGCTTTTCGCAGCTGTTTCTGCTCCTCCTTAACCTGTTCTTCGATGGGTCGCGTGATCCAGATCGGTCCGAAGTAAGAGACTACGATCATGCTGACCACAGAGAACACCAGAAGCGCTATGGAGATCTCCACAAAATCCACAAACATCGCGTTGTTCTGGGCCTGGGTGATCTGGATCTGCCGGTTCTCGTAGTAGATGTATTCGTTGATGGTATCTTTCAGAAGACTGGTCACGATCTGCACGTCGTTCTCCCAGATCAACATGTTGGCTTCGTACTTATTCTCGGAGCCGAGGTTCTCCTTGATCCGGTCCACATAGGTCTCCAGGTTGTTCAGATATTTTTCTGCGTACTGCAGACGCTTCTGATTATCCTCGGTGTTGGTGTAGCCCTTGAGGTCCTGAACGACCTGTCGCGCTTTGTCCAGTTCGCCCTTGAGATTGGCGTTCTCCGGCGTCACGTTACCGACGATCAGAAGGTACGTCTCATCGTCAAAATCTTCCTTGAACTGTAAGCTGAATTCGCTGGCGGTAACGACAGAACTGATCATCTCGTTACTGCGTGCGTTGATCTGCCAGAGGTTATAAAAAGCGAAAGCAATAAACACCACGCTGGGCAGGAGCAGGAGGATATACGAGATACGGATCTGCGTGGCCAGACGCGATCTTTGCTTCTGTTTTTTCTCGCCGCTCCCCATTTCTGTCTACGCTCCTGATCTCACTCTTCTGTTACTTCTCGCCTGCCGCCCTCGCCAGGCGGCCTTCACTTCGCGTCCTCGCGCGCTCCTGTCATCACTCTTCCACGTTGCCGTGGCCCTTGCTTCGGTACTGGGTCGGCGTGATGCCCTGGGTCTTCTTGAAGAGGTAGGAGAAATAATGCGGGTCCTTGTAACCAACGAGGATACCGATCTCATTGCTCTTCTTCGAAGTCCTGCTCAGAAGTTCTTTTGCCGCATTCATACGATAGTCGGTCAGATACTTGATGAAAGGCTGGCCCGTCTCCTGCTTGAAAATCGCGCTAAGATGGTTCGGTGAGAAATTCACCTGGGCCGCCAGAGTATTCAGGGAAAGTTCCTCCTCTGCGTAGTGCTCGGCGATGTAGGTCATGGCCTCTTTCATGACGTCGTGATAACGTCCGAGGGAGTGGTTCTGACGCAGTGAAAGCGCTTGCTCCAGGAGTTCCAGGAGATAGTCGGAGGTCTTGTTCTCGTCGGCCAGCACGTCGTTGTTGGGCTGGTCCACTTTCTCGTCGATCTCCTGCCGCGAGATGCCCAGTTCGTTCTCGAGAAAATCGGCAACGCAGAAGTATACGTCCATGGCGATGTACTGGCGCAGCATGGCGGAGTGGATCGCGTTGTTGCCGATGTTGTTGAGATACTCTTCCAGGAAGAACGTGATCTCCGCCGGCTCACCGCCTCGCAGGAATCGCTTCACCAGGCGGCGGTCGATGTGCTGCGGGTCCACTTCAGAAAGAATGTCCACTTCGTTTTCCGGACGAAGGCCTTCTTCCGAGCCCTCCAGGAATCCGTTCTCAGACGTCAGATACATATGGGCGAACGCACGGCTTGCCCAGTCGAAAGACGTGTGGATCTCGGTGATCCTTCCTACGGTCTGTCCGATGGCGCCGAAGTACCGGATGTGTTTATACTGCGCGAAAAGCTCTTGCATCTTGTTGATGGCATTTTCGATCTTGAGCCGGATGCCTGCGTCGTCATCTCCCTTGAAAAGCAACGCAATGCCTTCTACGATGAAGTCGAAGAAGAGGGCCCCGTTTTCTTCTGCGATTTTCTTGATACCGTCCTCGATCTTCAGGACACTGTTGGAAAACTCGCCGATATCGTGTTTGCTGGACCATACGCGGAGTAGAACAATGTTATATCTCAAGGCGGTGATGTCGATATCGACTTTCTTCGACTCGTCGATGATCTCCGATGCATGAAGTCCGCCTTTCACCAGTTTGTTAAAAAAGTCTCGCTTATCGTACTGGGTGCGTTCCTGCATTTCTTCTTCGTAACGCTTGGCCGCTTCCCGTTCTTCTTTCTTCTCCAGGATCTTCTCTGCCAGACGGTCGACTTCCTTTACCAGGTTCTCGCCGTTGACGGGTTTCAGAAGATAACAGGACACACCGATCTTGATAGCTTCTTTGGCAAACTGGAAATCTTCGTATCCTGTGAGGATGATGATCTCGGTCCAGGGCAGCACCTGCTTGATCATGCGGCTCAAAGTCAGGCCGTCCATAAACGGCATCTTGATGTCCGTGATCACGATATCCGGTTTCTCCTTCTGGATGATCGGAAGCGCCAGCTCCCCGTCACCGGCCTCGCCACAGAATTCATATCCATGGGCCTGCCAGTCGATATTGTTCTTGATCCCCTCGCGGACTACGTATTCATCTTCTACAAGAAAAACTTTCAGCATATGCTCTCCTTCAAGAAGGAGCCTGCATATTCCGCCCCTCCGCTTGTTCGAGGGTGCACGCTCTGCGTCAGCCCTCGCATGTCGGATGGCATCGGATCCGCCCCTCCGCTATTTATAGTATCATACCACGTCCAGTCTGATGCAAGTGGGAATCTTTCGCGCCGCGGAATGGCTATGGGGACTAAATCCCGACCAGTGCCAATCTAGTCCCCCGCGCGACTCGAAAAATGGGGACTAAATCCCAACCAGTGCCAATCTAGTCCCCCGCGCGACTCGGAAAATGGGGACTAAATCCCGAGCAGTGCCAATCTAGTCCCCCGCACGACTCGGAAAATGGGGACTAAATTCCGACCAGTGCCAATCTAGTCCCCCGCACGACTCGGAAAATGGGGACTAAATCTCGAGCAGTGCCAATCTAGTCCCCCACTTAGTGCTTTTCAAGACGGATTATGCGATCGCAATGTGCGGCGACTTCTTCGTCATGGGTGACAACGATAAGTGTAGTGTTCGCTTCTTTGTTGACCTCCGAGAGAAGACGGATGATGTGCTGTTCGGTTTCTGCGTCGAGAGATCCGGTAGGTTCATCTGCGAGGAGCAGGACAGGATCGGCGATCAGGGCACGAGCGATTGCGACTCGCTGCTTCTCTCCTCCGGAAAGCGTAGAAGGATATTTGTCGGACAGTTTTTCAATCTCCAGACGTTTCATCATGGACATTACTTTTGCCTTCATTTCTCTCTTAGAGACATCAGACTCCCAAAGACCGATCTCGATATTTTCATAAGCGGTCATGTCGTTGATCAGTGCAAAGTGCTGAAACACCATTCCGACTGTATTACGGCGGAACACGACACCGGAAGAAGCATTCTTGATCTCGATCTTCTTCCCGTCCAGATAATATTCTCCGCTGTCCGGAGTATCCACACCCGCCAGAATATTCAGGAGTGTCGTTTTGCCACATCCACTCTTTCCCATAATGGCGACCTGCTCTCCTTTATCGACCGCAAGGCTTAGATCAGTAAGCACTTCCACACGGTTCTCGTTCTTCCCGAAAGATTTATATATGCCTTTTAATTCCAGAAACTGCATGAGGACCTCCATCAACCTATGAAGCGATTTCGAATAAACATATCCAAGTTGCAGCGCTTATTCACCACGAAGACAGGAATCAGCGCAATGGCTGTGACTACTGTAGGATAAAGGAAAAGCAGCCACAGCGGGATAAGTAAAGCATGGTAAATAGTGTAAGAGATGGCTATGGATGGTAAAAGTGAAATACATATCCACATAAACATCTCCAGAATGATCGATATATTGATCTTCCAAAGCGGAATTCCGCAACACATATAAATACAATTGGTCGGCATATCCTCTACGCTGCGGTGATACAGTACCATTCCGAGGAATATGGCGCACACCACTGTCGTGATCACTGCGAGAAATCCAATGATCCGGACATTCTTCTCGGAAAGCGTCTTGGTCTCTGAGAGCATGACACCGTCAGTCGGCGCTACCTCCAAAGTATAAAAACCGTTTTTGGTCGTGATGTCATTGACCACAGCCTGCACATCCACACTTTCGTTTCTGGCAAAGATATATGTGTATCCTTGCTCATCCTTCATGGATTCCTCGGTCCTGGGGAAAACAACCGGAAACAGCATTGTCTGATCAAGCGAATAAAAGTATTCCCATTCGTATGTTCCGGATCCTTCTTCCAGAAATCCTACGACGATCGCTTCATCAGATGCATCCGCATCTTCATATCTGATTATGTCACCGAGTTTGAAAACGGACTGATATTCACTTCCCAGTACGACCGGGAGCGGTGTACTCTTATCAAGATGGTAATCCTCGTCGGTAAATATCCGCCCTGTTGCAGTCTTTATATGAAAAGCTTCGAATCCATCTTTCGAAATAATCTCCGCATCTATTGTCGGAGGGTTGTCATAGAAATCATTATCATCAGATTCGAAATCGTCAGAGGTAACGAATGCGGTAAGATCGACCGGGTTCTTAATGCCGGTGACCGATACGGGTGAACTCATATAATCGAACAGGGCCAGATCCGGATGATCCGCGATCTCCTGCATGACTTTCTTCTCAACATAGAACATCGGAGTTTTATTCAGTCTGTCGTTCATAAAACTCATTTCTTCGTCAAAGTCTTCAAACTGAATACGATACTTCGAGGCCACGTTTCCGGACTGGAAGAAATCATCATGGCGCAACCGCAGATAGTAGTAGTTCTGAAGAAGGATGAAGAATACGAATGTACATAGCGCCATACTCAGGAATATGACGATATTTCTTCGGATGTTTTTGGAAAGGCTATGGGATATGTTTCGACATACGGTATTCATATTCTCGCCACTACCTTTCCGAAATCGATAAAATACTCTGCAACAGCTACGATCAGGACCATTATGGCCAGAACACCTATGCTGATGCCGGACAGGATCCATACGACTGAGTTCATATAGGCCATGGACAGAGAAAAGATCTTATAGAAGAAAAAGATCCCGATCGTCAGTAAGCCGCAAAGCGTGCCACCTATGCCCCATATAATCAGCTCTCTGCAGGAGTGAAAAACCACACGTGGAAAAGATATCCCGCAAAGTCGGAATACAGATACTTTCTGTGTCTGGCGGCGGATAATCTGGATAACGATGCTGCCGCAGAAAAGAAGCATCAGGAACAGCATGCTGATCTTCAGATAATCTTTCAGATACATACCGCCCGAAATCATGTCGATCAACGCGGAGGGAGTTTTTCGCTTTTCGAGAGTCGTGTGAAGCAATTCCTCGCTCTTGGCGTTCATTTCTTCAAAAACAGTTTGTTCCTTGTTATCGGCATTATCGATGTAGAAAATACCGTTCAGTTGTTCTTCAGGAGAAAGGCTTCCGAGATTCACAAATACCAGCGAGTCCATCGCCGACTTTCCTGTGAGACCGCAAATACCGATTACTCGGTACTTGCGGCCCAGAAAGTTTAAGTACGAAGTATCGTTTTCCTGCACAACATTTTCTGATTCCGATACGTTCTGACCGATCACTGCCAATGGCTCATCTGAAAGGCATTCTTCTGACGTGAAGAAACGCCCGTTCACTAACGGAACCAAGTCTGACGCAGAACCGTGATAATAGACGGCCCGCAATGTGTCTCGATGAAGTGCAGCAAAATAATCTTCTTTGCCGGACGAAAGCATCGCTTCCACAGAAGTATACCCGTCCGGTAAGACTACGTTTTCAAGTATGAAGTCGGGATCCGAAGCCTCGATCGGAGTGTAGTCGCTGCTGATTATACCATCAGGACTCACATCTATTATCACATTTCCCTTCACATATTGATTTCCTGTTTCGGGATCCGTCTCCAGCCATCCCCATCTTGCAGTAGGTTTGGATGGGTCAACGATGTGGAAAAACTGCGCATCTTTGGAAATAAAACCGCGCGCGATCTGCTGGTTCATATTGTACTCTGCATCCGTGCAGATAAAGACGTACCCTACGACCATGATCACGAAAAACAACACCGATATGGAAACTTTGAATATAATTGACTTCATTGGCTACTTCTTCGTATATCAGTACTTAACGTGCGGCAGGTAATTATATCCGTAGTCTGGTGTACCCTTGTCTCTGTAATAGGATACATACTTGTGCGTTCCGGTTGATGCACTATTACTCTTTCTGCATGTCATTGTATGATTCTTACCCCAGAAAAATACATCATACCCAATCGTTCCAGTCGGAGAAGTATACAGGTAATAGTATGCTCTCTCTACCATGAACGATCCGTCATACTTACGCTCTACTCCATTATCACCTGCATTGGCAGCAGAAACCACCATCGGTGCAACACAGCAGATCGAAATCATCATTACTGAAACAAAAGCAACAATCGCCTTCTTAAGTTTCATAATAAACACCTCATTTCTTCCTCATAAAAATTTCATTTTGTCCATTAGCCATGTGATCTTTTGAACATATTAAAAATATCACATTTATATCTAAAAATCTAGATTTTCGTGATATTTATAGCACTTTTTATGAAGAAAGCTGAACTTTTTTCTCATTTTACGCATCTAAGCGTGTATTATCAAGATTGTTATTTTTTGCACTATTCTCTTCAAGCTCACACAGCCGTCACTTCTGCGCCTTATCTTCCGAGATCTTCTTGAAAAGGTTATAGATCCCGCTCTTGATGGCGTTGTTATCGTGATCTGCACCTTGGATCTCATACCAGATGTGATCCGTGCCATTGGTCGTCAGCAGTTCGTGATACGACTTCGGATAGGTTCCGACTACAGAATCTTTCGAACCGCAGCAGAGCATGAAAACATTCGGCACCACCGCGTCGTCAGCAAACCGCATTTCGCTTTCCGTCATCTGGCCCGGATGAGACATAAACATATCCTTGGTGGCCACGACTCCCGGAGCAGCCGAGATCGCACAAACATATCCGAAAAGCTCCGGTCTTTTCAGCGTGATAAAGATCGTCTCACGTCCGCCCATGGAGAATCCTGCAAGATAGGTATCTTCTCTTCCGACACGAACGGAATATTCACTCTTGATATAGGGCATAAGATCATTCACCAGATCGTTGATGAAATTGTCGTAAGGCAGACATGCCTCCGCATCGAAACCCGGTTTCTGATTCGGATCCGTGGCGGCAAACATATTCGGGCAGACTACGATCGTCTCCTCGATCAGACCATCTGCTGCCATATTCCCCACGATCTCCTTGATCTTGTTACTTGCATCGCCGGAGAAAGAATACTCATCACCGAAGATTCCATGCAGAAGATACAGCACCGGATACTTCTTGTCAGCACTATAATCCGCCGGGAGAAGAATGGAATATCCTCTCTCCATTCCGCAGGTCTTCGAGTAGTACGTGCCATGGGTAAATTCACCGTATTTCACATCCGAACGAGTTGCAGAAATCTCCGCAGGACACTGTTCTTCGATCCCATCCGAACTCACACTCTTCTCTCCTGATGGAGAGGCGGCGTTTTCATCAACTGAGATACCGGTCGCGAATTTTCCCTTGTCCTCTTCACTCATTCCAATGATGGTTTCATTCTTGTCTGTCATACTCTTTCCCCCGTCCTTCTTTTCACATGCACAACATGAAGCGATCAGCAGAATCGCCATACACACCAAAACATTTTTCTTCATTTTTGCCTCGATATAAAATTGATATCTGCTATTCTAACACTCCTTCGAGGGCATGTAAAAAAGAGGGAGGGTGCTCGATGATCTCTCACCTCGCGGCCCCTCCGCTGTCGTTATTCTTGCTCTGCCATCGTTCCGCAATCGATGCCGCATTGCAAGCATAACTTCATGAATTCTTCGCTTCCTCCGAACATCTCCAGGATGCTCTGGCGCGTCTCGTTGCCGGACTTGAGCTTGCGGCTCCAGTACGTCAGCTCACCCGCATCCGGGTCTCTGTCAAGGAAAGTCTCGTACACTCTGTAAATGAATTCCACATTGCTTGTATTCTGCTTTCTGAATTCTTCACTTGTGAAAAACTCTTTCACCGAGGAGCATCCGGTCTGCTCGAGATTCGTGAGCGCCAATGCCCAGTACTCCACATCTTCCGGTACTGCTTCTCTGTTCAGGCAGCAGGTGTAAAGACGAGTCGCGAACTCCGTTGCTTTCTTCGATGCAGAAGTCGCCTTGTGCCAGATCGCACCGGACTTGACTCCGTACTTCGCGCAGACATCGCACCACTCAGTGGACTCGATAAAGTCATTCACAACTTCAGCGCGAGTCTTCTTGCCGGACTTGATCGCCTCGACCCAGCCCTTCTTACCGGCTGCATCGGATTTGCGGTCGAAGAACGTCTTGTAAAGTGTCTCGACAAAATCTTCTACAGAGAGCTTACGGTTCATGAACTCCGGTGCATCCAGCAAGAAATATCTTGCGCAGTCCGCACCTGTTCTTCCGTTCTCAACTACTTCTTTGGTCCAGAACGCTTTGCCCTCCGGATCAGACGCGCGGTTCATAGCAACCGTATAAAGTCTCTCAACAAAATCTTCGAATGTCGGATCCGGCGTAGGCGTCGGAGTACTTGTCGGTGTCTTGGTCGTGGCCTTCTTTGTCGGTGTCGGCGACACGGTTGGCTTCTTCGTAGGTGCCTTGGTAGGTGCTTTTGTCGGAGCCTTGGTAGGCGCTTTCGTTGGAGCCTTGGTAGGTGCCTTTGTCGGAGCCTTAGTAGGCGCTTTCGTTGGAGCCTTGGTAGGTGCCTTTGTCGGAGCCTTGGTAGGTGCTTTCGTCGGAGCCTTGGTAGGCGCTTTTGTCGGAGCCTTAGTAGGTGCCTTTGTCGGAGCCTTGGTCGGTGCTTTCGTCGGAGCCTTAGTCGGCTTCTTCGTCGGAGTAGGTGTGATGCCGGAGCTGAAAGTAGCCTGCAGCTTACCGCCGTATTCACCTGTTTTGTCCGTGATTACGCAGACGATCGACTGACCTACATCTTCAGATCGAACGACATAAGTTGCACCGTGGTAACCATTCTCTTCACCACCTGTTTTCCAGGTATAAAGCAGATGGTTCTCCGGACAGTTGCAGCCCGTGATCGTAACCTCCAAAGTCTGACCCACGATGGTCTTACCGGAGCGGGTAACATAGCCCTTCAGTTGTGGCTGCGTTGTCGGTCTCGGTGTGTTCGTCGGACGCGGCGTATTTGTCGGCCTCGGAGTACTTGTCGCTCTCTTTGTCGGAGTCGGTGTGGCCTTCTTCGTCGGTGTCGGAGTCGGCGAAACAGTCGGCCTTACCGTCGGTGTGTTCGTCGGTTTCTTAGTCGGAGTCGGCGTGTTGGTTGGCTTCTTTGTCGGCGTAGGTGTGTTCGTCGGCTTCTTGGTAGGAGTCGGCGTGTTGGTCGGTTTCTTAGTCGGCGTAGGTGTGTTCGTCGGCTTCTTAGTCGGAGTCGGCGTGTTGGTCGGCTTCTTGGTCGGCGTAGGTGTGTTCGTTGGCTTCTTAGTAGGAGTCGGCGTGTTGGTCGGTTTCTTTGTCGGCGTAGGTGTGTTCGTCGGCTTCTTGGTTGGAGTCGGCGTATTCGTTGGTTTCTTGGTAGGCGTAGGTGTCGCCTTCTTAGTAGGTGTCGGCGTTGCCTTCTTTGTCGGTGTCGGGGTCGTCTGTCCCTGGTCATCCCCGTTCTTCCACTGTGAAAGAGCTTTTACCGTAGGAATCCAGGACGGCTTCGACTCACCACTCTTCAGCGGGATGCAAGCTACTGTGATCGTCGTGTCTTTAGTGTTAGTCAGATGAATAGCAAGCTTTCTGTAATCAGTGTTTTTCGTAGCACCGGAGATTTTCTTGGAAGTCGAAAGAGGCTCGGCTTTCATGGACGTGAACTTACCGTTTGCACTGAGCAGCCCCACCCACATTCTTTCGGAGCCGACAGTGATGATAGCGCTTTTGCCGTCGCTAGCCACAGAGATCTGTCCTGTAGTATGCGCGAACCAGTAGATCACGCCTGCTTTATTCAGGGAGATCTCGTCCTGGACGACCACGCACTTCTTGTCCTTGATCAGCTTGACGCCGCGGACCACCTTACCGGCGCCGCTCGTCGAATAGGCATCCGTCAAGTCAGAAATAGCGTAGGCCGTGTTTCCACTCTTGAATTCAGTAACGAGACAGTTGGCACCCTCACGTTGGTCGATATCCTCAGTCGGGTTGATGACAAGCGTATTGTGTCCCTCCGCCTTGATGCGGTAGGAATACTGACGGTTCTCTAGTTTGTAATTCTCATTTCCCAGATCCGTGAAGAATCGCGCACCGTTGTTCTCGAGATAGAAGGAACCGAGATCGTAATGTCCATGGTAAGTATAGTCGTTCTCGCCGACATGAAGTGCCGTCACGATACCGCTCTTCGCCCACGTATCACGGAAGCTGGCGTTGGCTGCGCCGACAGATCCCCAGTCGACATTCTTAGTGGTGTTCTGACTGGTCAGTTTAGTCTGATCGATCCACAAAACATCCAGGTAATTAAACTCAGGATCGTTAGTGATATTGTTCATGCGGTACGAAGCGAGCTCCGGTGAATTGTAGTGCTCACCCAGCCACAGGAAAACGGCCCAACCCGTATCACGGCTGTCGCGGTCATCACCGAAACTGAAGGATTTCCGGGTGTTGGAACTCATGTAACGAACAAACTCGGCGGACTTGTAAATGCCGTCGTAATCAGCAAGACCATAGTCCGTTCCGGTTGTAGATTTCAACGCAGAAGACTGCAGGCCGAGATAGTATGTAGCGTAGTCCCAGTATCCCAGACCCTCAATGTATGTTCCGTCCTTCGTATTATATGCGCGGCGGACAAAAGAATAGGCTCTCTTGAAACCATAGTTGATTACTTTCGTGGCGACGCTTTTGGCATCGGATTCATCACCGATGGCCAGGGCTGCCAGATTCGTACCACCGGTGCAGACAAGCTGCCAGTTGTCACCCTTCTGATCCTGATACCACTTGTATGTACGCTCACGATTGGACGGCGTATCCGTGTAATCCTCCATGACCTGGTTCAGACCCTTTTGGATCATGTTGGTGCGCAGAAGTTTTCTCTGACTCGCATTCATCCAGTTATAAAGCCAGTCGTAACCGTAAGCGAAAGCAGTACACATCTCAGCTGTATCCAGGAAGTGCTTCGGGCTCCAGTCCGGGAAATTACAAGCTTTTTCCAGTTCCTGATAGGCGCGCTTCGCATACTCTTCACCACCGAAAATATTGTATGCCAGAGCAAGCGCAGCGACGTGGCGCTGGATTCTTTTCGACGTCTCTAGAAGGTGATCGTCACCGCTCGCGTCATACTTCGGAAGCTCACAATCACGAATGATCCGGTCGGCTTCCGCGCGAAGTTCTTCCAGAAGACTCGCGGTCACCGTACCATCGTTAATGTGCGATCTCAGGACCTTCAGTTTCTGCTCCGTCATGATGATTCGCGGATGCGCATTCATCCCGCTTTTCTCGATCAAGTCACTGATGACCTTACTACCATCGGTAAAACTTCCGTAGGTGCCCATCGCAACATTGTCGTTTGCGAATCCGTCGCTGATTGCAAGATCGTCTTTTGCAGAAACGACGCTCGGCACCATACCGATGATCATGGCTAGAACAAGCAGAAGGCTTAACATGTGTTTTCTCATAGCTTACTTACCTCTTTTCCAACTGACCTTTCTGTTAATCTATTCCGTATTCTTTGCATAGTTTGATGAATTCTTCACTACTTCCGAAAAACTCCAGCAAGCTCTGGCGTGTCTCGACTCCGTTTCTGAGCTTGCGGCTCCAGTACGTCAGCTCCCCGGCATCCGGATCTCGGTCGAAGAACGTCTCGTACAGCCTATAGATGAATTCCACGTTGCTGGTTTTCTGCTTTAAGAATTCTTCACTTGTGAAAAACTCTTTCGCGGCTGTGCTTCCGGTCTTCTCCAGATTCGTGAGCGCCAAGGCCCAGTACTGAACTTCTTCAGGTGCTGCTTCTCTGTTGAGGCAGCGGGTATAAAGTCGTGTCGCGAACTCCGTTGCTTTCTTCGATGCGAAAGTCGCTTTGTGCCAGATGGCTCCGGACTTGACTCCATACGTCGCGCAGACGTTACACCATTCGGTGGATTCGATGAAATCATTCACCACTTCCGCCCGGGTCTTCTTACCGGACTTGATGGCATCGACCCAGCCCTTCTTTCCGGCTGCGTCGGATCTGCGGTCGAAGAATGTCTTATAGAGTGTCTCGACAAAATCTTCTACAGATAACTTTCGGTTCATGAACTCCGGTGCTTCCAGCAAGAAGTATCTTGCGCAGTCTGCGCCGGTTCTTCCGTTCTCTACTACTTCTTTCGTCCAGAAGGCTTTGCCCTCCGGATCGGATGCGCGGTTCATGGCCACGGTATAAAGTCTTTCTACAAAATCTTCGAAGGTCGGATCCGGCGTAGGTGTCGGCGTGACGGTAGGCTTCTTCGTAGGCGCCTTGGTCGGCGTTTTTGTCGGGACCTTGGTCGGCGTTGCCTTCTTCGTCGGTATCGGCGTCACCTTTCTGGTGGGCGTGATCTTCTTGGTCGGAGTGGCCGTCGCCTTCTTGGTTGGAGTCGGCGTGGCCTTTCTCGTCGGGGTGTTCGTCGGTTTCTTCGTCGGAGTCGGTGTGCTCGTCGGACGTGGTGTACTTGTTGGTCGCGGCGTACTCGTCGGACGCGCGGTAGGCATCGGAGTGACTTTCTTAGTTGGCACAGGTGTCACCTTTTTCGTCGGAATCGGCGAGGTTTTCTTCGTCGGGATCGGTGTCGCATTTTTGGTTGGCGTTACCTTCTTCGTCGGACTGGGTGTCACCTTCTTCGTCGGTGTGTTTGTCGCGCGCTTGGTGGGTGTCGGTGTCGCCTTCTTCGTGGGCGTGGGTGTAGCTTTCTTCGTTGGCGAAGGCGTCGGTGCGGTCCATTTTGCCACGAGCTTCAGACGATTGTTGGACAAGGTATTTTTGTTATCGAATTTCACCGTCGGGTCCTTGCCCTTCACCAGCAGGTTGTCGATGTCGTACATAGCCAGACAGATGGTCGCATCGGAAGCGAGGGTTCCACTGTACTCGAAGAGGAAAGTCATCTCCTCACCATCATGGAACGCCCCCTTCCCAATGCGGATCGGAGAACCAAAGTTGGCAAGTTTTTTTCCAGAGGCATCGGTGATCTCGGCACAAAGATCGATGTTAAAAAAGCTGGGAGCGAGGCCGGTATTCTTGATCTTCACAAGAAGGTTATTGCCGTAGCGGGCCGCATAGGTAACGGTGTAGTTGTAACCCAGGCGGTTGCACATCTCGTTGATCAACTCGGTCTGGGCGGGATAGAAAGACTTACCCAGATCGCCGTCCTGATCCAGCGCATAGATGGACAGGTGCGCGATCTCGATGCACTCGCGGTAACGCTCCGGGGTCCACTTCATGTACTCTTCGCTTTCCGGATTCAGCATATACAGATACGAGTTGTGATTATCTGCCATGGCCGGGAGATTCGCGCGATAAGCGGGACGCAGATCCCACTCCTGATTGCGGGACATGATCAAGCCGTTATTGCGCTTGGTGATACCGATCGAAAGCGCATAATCGTAGACCTCGTCTTTGGCCGAGGACAGCACACAGCACATCGTTTTCTTAAAGCAGGATGCATAGTGATCCAGCATATCCTTCTGGATCTCGATGGAAGGCATCTCGTTGCCGACGAACTCGGTGCAGTGCCACTCGCCCATGTTACCGAAAGCGCGGACTTCCACATATTCCATACGCGGGTCGCCGTCGTACTTCTTCGCCAGTGCCGCCACAAAATCTTTGTGGGCCTGGATGTAGATCGGGTCGGACCAGTCCGGCACCAGAAGCTGTGCATCCGAATCCTTCCACTTATACGTCGTCAGCGTCTTTTTGGCACCCTTTTCGAAGACCCAGTCCGGTACAAAATTGTGGGTCTCGCCGTAGTTCTCGTCGGAGCCTTTGGTAGTGGTATAAGGCACGATACGAAGCCCGTATGTCATGCCGGCCTGCTCACAGGCTGCCAGCATCTTATCGATCTTCTCGAAGTTATAGATACCTTCCGCAGGGTTCAGGTCTTCCCAGAAAAGCACGTCGCTGACGATGGTGACTACATCCCAGGCGCGGTTATTATCCGAGCCGCCGATACCGTCGGATCTTCTACCATAGTACAGGTGGTCCGGGTTATATACACACATGACATAACCCTTGTGCGGGTTCTTGACCGGGCCGCCCAGGACGTCTGTCTGGTAGATCGCATTCGGCGTACCCGGAAGCGGCGTCGGAGTCGGCGTCACGGTCTTCTTTTTCGGGAATAGCTGCTCGGCCACCATCTTCGCCAGGACATCTGCGCCGCGGCCGTTCGGATGGGTGTTGTCGTTATGGTAATTGTGCACGGCTGATGTCGTTTTCTCCAGCAGGAATTCCAGCCACGGTTGGAAAAGATCGATCACTTCGACGTTTTGGGATTTAGCCAGGGCATCCAGTTCATCGTTGAACCATTTTTTGCTCAGGATCGGATACGCCTGGACGTCATCGCGCTGGGCCTGCTGTTTCACCAGGATGACCTTCATGCCCTTCTTCTTGGCACGGTTGATAAGACCGGTCATCACGGAAATATATTCAGTCGGATCCGGGTTCTCTTTATTGAGTTTATGTGCATCTGTATAGTCATTGATGCCCAGCGCCAGAAGCAGGATATCTCCGCTCTTGCCGTAGGCCTCGGCTGTCGGGAACAGGGAGTCCCGGAAAGACCAGGAGCGCAGTCCGCTGGCGGCCACGCTTCGGATATCGTATTTATCTGTGTCCACGTACTTATAAAGGTACTCGCCCCAGCCGCGCTTGGCGCTCTCATCTACATTATAGTATCTCGCTACCGTGGAATCGCCGCCGATCCAGATGGTGGGCTTGGTGGTGGTACCGGTCGAGGTCTGCTCGATCTCCACCGTGCACAGCGAGAACTCCTCGCCCATGCCGGACGTAGCATAAATATTCAGCTGTCCGTCGGTGACGGGGATAGTAAAGGAATCCACCGCGTTGTTGCCGGTCATGAAGTAGATCTGCTTGACCTCTTCTGCCACGATGGTGGCCGACACGACATTACCTGTGGTGACCGTGATCTTATACACGCCCACCGGCAGGTCAACCATAAGTTGTCCGTTTCCTCCGCGAAAAGCAACGGCGTCGTTGAGTGCGCCTTGGCCGAGGGCGTTGACGTTGGTGGTGTAGTCGAGGTCCTTGAATCCGTAGCCCTTCGACGCGTCGTACTTCTGCGTCGCCGACACGCCGATGTAGCCGGATGCTGTGCCCCTGCCGCCCAGGTCGAATTTCTTCTTGACCAGCGCGGTGGCATTATTCTCCGGCAAAAACTCTGATACTTCGTTTTCCTGGTGCGCGAGTGCGGAGGCGACGCAATTCGCCGCGCGTACTTCTTCCAGCGCCGGGCCGAAAGAAAGTATCGAAGCGGCGGCTGCCACTGCGGCTAAAACTCGTTTCAGATTCATTGTGTTTTCTATTCTTCTCACTACGTATGTCGTCTCTTTTCTCGCTGTTTATGTCTTCTCTTTATGTCGTTTGTGCGGCCCGCGACGGGCGGGTCGATCATTTTGTGCGGCCCGCGACGGGCGGGTCGATCATTTTGTGCGGCCCGCGGCGGGCAAATCAATTCGGCAAGATCCTTGCCTCGATGCACTTCTCTACGAACTCGTCGCTCTGGGTGAATCCGTAGACCGCTTCTTCTCTCGAATGTCCTTTCTTCAAGAAATCCACCCAGTACATGAAGCCATCTTTTTCCGGCGGACGGTCCATGAAAGTCTGGTACAATCTCGCGATGAAATCTTCGTCGGTGAGATGCATGTCTTCCATCTCTTTACTGAGGAAGAAGAACGCGCCGACTTCTTCTCCTGTGCAGTTGAAGTTGGCAAGTTCCATCGCCCAGAATTCTTTGCCGTCTTCGTCGGATTCACGCTTCATGGCTGTGGTGTACATTCGTTCAACAAAAGCATATGTCGCTTCTGTCGGGTCGATGATGACCGTCGGTTTTGTCAGGCATCCGGAGCGGATCCCGTACTCGGCGCAGGTGTTCGCCCACTCCAGGGAGTAGATGAATCCCTTAGCCACGTCTTCTCTATCCTTCGAACCGTCTTTCAGAGATTCAAGCCAATGATTGAATCCTTCTTCATCCGGTTCTCTGTCGAAGAATGTCCGGTACAAAATCGTGACGAACTCTTCGTCAGTGGTTTTTCGATCGATGAATTCTTCACTGAAAATAAAGCCCTGGGCCACTTCGGCTCCGCTTTGTCTGAAGCAGTAAAGTTCATCTGTCCAATATTCCAGTCCGCCGTCTTCCGGTTCACGTGCCAATACGTAATCGTAGAGTCGGCTGACAAAATCCAGGATCTTCTGTTTCGGATCCGGTGTAGGTGTCGGCGTCGGCGTGCCGGGCCCAACAGTGGGCGTCGGCGTCGCACGACCGGTAGGGACCGGGGTCGCTCTACCCGTCGGGGTGGGCGTGGATCTTCCTGTTGGCGCAGGAGTCGCCCTGCCCGTCGGAGCAGGCGTGGTCCCTCTTGTCGGAGCGGGGGTCACTCGTTCAGTTGGCGCAGGTGTTGTACGGACTGAAGGAGTCGGAGGTATTCCCGTAGGGTTTGGAGATGTACTGCGCGTCGGCGCTGGGGTAGTGCGCCGGGTAGGCATGGGTGTCCCCCGCTTCGTCGGAGAAGGAGACGGGTTCCTCGTTGGCAGCGGGGAAGGTCTCCCGGATGGAGTAGGAGTCAAGTTGCTAGTTGGTGTGGGCGTCGGTCGCTCGCTCGGAGTCGGACGCGGAGTATTTGTCGGCCTCGGTGTATTCGTCGGCCGTGGGGTATGCGTAGGTCTGGTTGTCGGGGTCGGCGTGGCCTTCTTCGTCGGGGTCGGTGTGACGCCGGCGCGGAAAGTTGCCTGCAGTTTACCTGCATATTCTCCGGTGCGGTCTGTGATCACGCAGGAGATGGACTGACCGACATCCTCATCGCGGACTACATAAGTCGGTCCGAAGAATCCGTTCTCTTCACCACCGGTCTTCCAGGTGTAAAGCAGGTTCTCCTCCGGGCAGTTGCAGCCGGTGATGGTAACCGTCAGGATCTCCCCGACCACGGTCTTACCGTCACGAGTTACATAGCCGCGCAGATCCGGCTGTCCCGTAGGACGCTTGGTCGGCGTCGGTGTTGCATCTTTGGTCGGACGCGGCGTGCTTGTCGGGCGCGGCGTATTCGTCGGACGCGTTGTGGTCGTCGGACGAGGCGTATTTGTGGGACGCGTCGACGGCGTCGGAGTAGCTTTCTTAGTAGGTGTCGGTGTCACCTTCTTCGTCGGAGTCGGAGTATTCTTCTTGGTCGGAGTCGGCGTTACCTTCTTCGTGGGCGTGGGTGTAGCCTTCTTCGTCGGCGTAGGCGTCGGGGCGGTCCATTTTGCCACGAGCTTCAGACGCTTATTAGAAAGATTATTTTTATTGTCGAATCGTACCGTCGGGTCTTTGCCTTTTACCAGCGGATTGTCGGCGTCGTACATGGCGAGGCAGATGGTGGCATCGGAGGCCAGCGTGCCGCTGTAAACGAACTCGAAAGTCATCTCGGTGTCATCATGGAAAGTGCCCGAAGCAATGCGCACCGGAGAACCAAAATTCGCAAGTTTTTTTCCAGAGGCATCCGTGATCTCGGCGCAAAGATCGATGTTGAAATAGCTCGGCGCGAGGCCCGTGTTCTTGATGGTGACGCGGAGCTTGTTGCCGTAGCGGGCCGCGCTGGTGACGGTGTAGTTGTAGCCCAGGCGGTTGCACATCTCGTCGATGACGGACTTCTGTTCCTTATAGAAATCATAGCTGCAGTAGCTGTCCTGATCGAGGGCGAAAATCGACAGATGCGAGATCTCGATGGTTTCGCGGAAATGCTGCGGCGTCCAGTTCACGTAGGAATAATCGTCAGTACGCTGCAGAGCTTTCATACGGCTATAGGGCCAGTAATTCTCGCCCACTACCGGCAGGTTCGCGTAGTAGGTCGGGCGCAGGCTCCACTCGATGTTAGGCATGCAGATCAGGCCGTCGTGGCGCTTGGTGATCCCCAGGGATAGCGCATAACGGTAGACCTCTCCATAAGCGCTGGACGGGACGGCCAGAAGTGCATGCTTAAAAACACTGGCGTAATAGGCGAGCATGTCTTTCTGTATGGCTTCTGAAGGCATGTATTCGCCCTTGGCGAAGGAGTTGTGCCATTCGCCGAAATCGCCGAAGGGGCGGACGTCGATGAACTCGACGCGCGGGTCATTATCGTAACGCGCCGCAAGAGCTTTGACGAACTTCTTGTGCGCCTGGATGTAGACGGGATCGTCCCACTTCGGGAAATCCACCTGGATGGAATTGTCTTCTGCCAGCGGTGCGCGCTGCTTCTTGGCGCCCTTGGCGTAGACCCACTGGGGCACGAAATCGTGGTCGGCGCCGTAGTTGTCGTTGGAGCCGTACACTGAGGAATAGGGCATGATGCGGATTCCGTAGGTCAGGCCGTACTTCTCGCAGCAGGCCAGCATGTCGTCGATTTCTTTCCAGTTATATACGTCCTCGGCGGGGTTGAGGTTCTCCCAGTGGGGCGAGCCGCTGACGATGGTCACGACGTCCCAGGCCCGGTTGTTCAGGGAACCGTTGATGCCGTAGGGGAAGCTGGGGCCGGATTCGATCATGAGCGGCGTGTGGGCGCTCATGACGAAGCCCTTGTGCGGGTTGGAGATAGCCTGTCCGGACGGTTCTGTCTGGAAAATCACTGACGGCGTGCCTGTCGGGGTCGGGGTGGGCTGCTTCTTCGGCTTCGGGAAAAGCTGCTCGCCTGCAATCTTGGCCAGGGTGTCGGCGCCGAGTGCGTTCAGGTAATACTCGTATTTAATATAGTAGGTCTTCATGTCGAAGCGCTCGTTGTCCAGGAGGATCTCCTGGAATGGTTTGTACAGGTCGATGATGTTCACCTGCTCGGATTTGGCGATCTTGGCGGCTTCGTTGTTGAAGGCCATGTTTGTCGGAAGCGGATACTTATAGATATCGCTCTTAATGCCGTGCTGCTTGACCATGTAGACCTTCATGCCCTTCTTCTTGGCACGGCGGACCACATCGGTCATGTTGGCGATGTATTTGCTTGGATCGATGGCATTGGGGTGGTCATGCTGCTCATCGAAATAGTCATCGATACCCACAGGCAACAACAGAATGTCGCCGCTTTTGCCATAGTGTTCGGCGGTTGGGAAAGAAATATTCTTCACGCCTTCGGTGTGGATGTCCTTGATGGACAAGTTGCGGATGTCGTATTTGCTAGTATCTACGTACTTATAAAGGTACTCGCCCCAGCCGCGGATCGAGTCTTCGCCTACGTTGTAAAAATTCATGGCCGTGACATCGCCGACGATCCAGATGGTTGGCTTCGTGGTGGTGCCGGTGGAGATCTGCTCGATCTCGATGGTGCACAGGGAATATTCGGATCCCAGGCCTGCGCCGGCGTGGATGTTGAGCTGGCCGTCGGTGACGGGGATCGTGAATGAATCCTTCGCGTTGTTGCCGGTCAGGAAGAACAACTGGTCCCAGCCTTCGGCCTCGATGGTGACGGCGTCAACATTACCTGTTGTAACTGTGATTTTATATACACCTGTGGGGAGGTCGACTTTGAACTGTGCGTCGGATCCCTGAAAATGTACCGCGTCGCTGAGTGCGCCGGTGCCCAGGGCGTTTACGTTCCGGGTCAGGTTCGTGTCGCCGAAGCCATAGCCCTTGGAGGCGGAGTATTTCTCTTTGGCCGTCACGCCGATATAACCGGACGCGGTGCCCCTGTCACCCAGGTCAAATTTCTTAGTGATGAGATTCGCGCGGGATGCAGATTGGGAAGCTGCGCCTGCCACTTCCGAAGATGCGGACAGTGAAGTTGCGCTTGCCACTTCTGAAGACGCGGACAGCGAAATTGTGCTTGCAGAGAATGTCTGGGAGTCAGAAAAAATATCAGATGTACAGATTTCGACAGAATTATTGAGAGAGCTGCCCGAAATTTCGGACAAAGTATCCCCATACGCACGCACTTCCCCAGCGCATGGGAAAAACATATTTGTCAACAGTGCTCCGCTCAAAAAAAGCGCAGCCTTAGACAGACTCCCCAAAGTCTTCGACTTCATTGTACATCCCTCCAATATTATCCCAATAAAAGGCATGTCCCAATGGGCGTCATCAGACAACCATTCCCCCCGAAGACAATAGGAGTGTATATTATTAACCCGATTAGCAATTGCAGATTTCTCACTTTTTTATCACAAACCATACGACAGATTTTGGATGTAAATATATTGTGATTTGTACAAATCAAAGGGAATGTAAGGGTTGGCGCGCGTGACATGAGTGCGCGACGCGCGGGCGCGTGACGTCAGGGCGTGGTGCGCGCTTGTCCACTTGTTACCGGCGCGGATCTGCGTCAACCACTTTTTCTGCACTAACGCAGATCCGGGTGTAGAATTCCGGGGCATAATTCTGCGTGACGCGGCTTTTTTGCATCAACACAGATCCGGGTGTAGAATTTCGGGGCATAATTCTGCGTGACGCGGCTTTTTTGCATCAACGCAGATCCGGGTGTGGTCAAGTCCATATTAGTGTGTAAATTCATAATCCTGCATAATGTAAGTTGTTAAGCTAC
>LVAV01000030.1 GCA_001604185.1 Clostridiales bacterium Firm_16
GGTTGCGCAATGAATATAGTAGCTTATGCTACCCTCTTATTAAACTCCTGCATGGTCCACCACGCATTTTTTCCCAAAAAACCGCCTTTTTTGCTATTTTTACGAAAAATTCCGCGATTGTCATCTTTTGACACCCGAAGAATGTATCTTTGTGGGCAGAAACACTCTTTTCAGGAGGCATAATATGAAAAAGATTCTTTTTCTTATGATTATGGCGATATTGCCCGCCCTTGCCATGGCGTCGCCCTTTGGTTTAAAGATGGGTATGTCGATTAAGGAGATTGCCAAGGAATGCGAGGGCAGGCCCGAATTCGTTAAAAATGACGTTTACATAATCAAGCCTAAGAAAAGTCACCCGTCATTTGAGTATTATTTTGTTTTTGTTGACAAAAATAAGGGTTTGTACCAGATTAGGGCTTTGTCTTCAGCCATCAGTACAAACGACTATGGAACAGAATTGCAGAGCGCTTTCAATACCACCAAAGACCGTATCGCAAAGAAGTACGGGGAGCCTGCGATTCGTGATGAAATTGATCCGGAATCTGTTTTTCAAGACGGCAATTATTGGATGCACACTTTAAAAGGTGGCGCACGTACTTTGGCCGCCATCTGGGGTAAGGGAGGAAAACTCGCCGACAATCTTGATATAGTTGGTCTCGAATGTTCCGCAAGCGAGATTTCTTCCCGCCAGGGATTCCTGATTCTTTATTATTTATTCAAAAATGCGGATAAAATTGAAGACGAACAGGCCTCCGTATTTTAGATACAGCGCGCTTTACTCATACAATCCTTTGCTAAAGTAACGGTCGCCGCGGTCAGGGGCTACGAACACGATGTTTCCGCGGGCGCCCGAGGCGATGAGTTTCTTGGCTGCGGTGAACGCGGCACCCGAAGAGGAGCCTGCGAAGATTCCTTCTTTCTTGGCGAGTTCGCGAGCGCCGCTAAAGGCGTCGTCATCGTTGATTTTGATGACCTGATCCACAAGCGACATATCCATGGTGTCGGCGATAAAGTCGTTGCCGATTCCTTCGATGTTGTAGTCGCCATGCTCGCCGCCGCCCATGGTAGAGCCGATGGGGTCTGCGAGCACGCCCTTGATGTTCGGGTTCTTTTCCTTGAGCGCCTTGAGAATTCCGCTAAAGGTGCCGCCACTGCCTGCGCCTGCCACCACGTAGTCGATTTGTCCGTCCAAATCTTCGTAGATTTCGGGGCCGGTGGTTTCGTAATGGGCCAGCGGGTTTGCCATGTTGCGGAACTGCCTGAGCGAAACAGAGCCCGGAATTTGCGTCAGGAGTTCTTCGGCCTTCTTTTCGGCGCCGAGCATTCCGTCTTCACGCGGGGTGTTGATGAGTTCTGCACCGAGGGCGCGCATGAGCGTCTGCTTTTCTTGCGAGAACTTGGTGGGCACCACGAATATCACGCGGATTCCGCGGTTGAGCGCTGCGAAGGCGATGCCGAGGCCGGTGTTGCCTGCAGTGGCTTCCACGATGGTTCCGCCCGGTTTCAGGAGTCCCTTTTCGATCGCGTCGTTTACCATGTAAAGGCCGGTGCGGTCCTTGACGCTGCCCGAGGGATTCCAGAGTTCCAGTTTGGCAAATAGGTTTACACCTTCGGGGAGCCCGACATGGTTAAGCTTTACAAGCGGAGTCTTCCCGATTAAAGATTGCATTGATTCGTAGTAATGCATATTATGCTTCCTTTGCCGCGTTAATGCCGGCAACCAAATCAACTATGATGTCATCGACTTTTTCGATACCTACAGACAAACGAATGAGTCCGTCGGTAATGCCCACCTTCTCGCGGATTTCCTTCGGAATGGAGGCGTGGGTCATGGTGGCCGGATGGCATACGAGGCTTTCGACGCCGCCCAGACTTTCGGCAAGCGAAATCAGCTTTAGCGCCTTGAAGAATTTCTTGATGTCGTAGTTTTCGTAAAGTTCGAACGAAATCATGGCGCCGCCGTTCTTGGCCTGCTTCTTGTTGATTTCGTAGCCCTGAGCATTGGGGAGGCCCGGATAATACACGTGCTTTACGGCTTCGTGCTGTTCCAGGTAGCGGGCGATGCGCTCCGCATTTTCGGTATGGCGATCGAGGCGCACGCCAAGCGTCTTGATTCCGCGAATCAGGAGGAAGGAATCGAAGGGGCCGAGCACGGCGCCCACGGCATTCTGATTGAATGCCAGCTTTTCCGCGATTTCCTTATTGTTCGTTACAGCGAGGCCTGCCACCACATCGCTGTGGCCGCCCAAGTACTTGGTTGCAGAATGCACCACGATGTCGGCGCCAAGTTCCAGGGGGCGCTGCAAATAAGGAGTCATGAAGGTGTTGTCGACAATGGTCAAAATTCCATGCTTCTTCGCAATCGCGGCAACCCCTGCCAAGTCCGTCACGGTCAGGAGCGGGTTTGCCGGGCTTTCGATAAAGAAAGCCTTCACGTCGGGCGTCACCTTGGTATCGAGCGCTGCCAAATCGGTAGTATCTTCGATAGAATAGGTAATGCCGAGGTTTTTGAATACTTTGTCCAAAACGCGGAAAGTGCCGCCATACACATTGCTAGAGATAATGATGCGGTCGCCCTGCTTAAAAAGCGAAAGCACCGTAGAAGTCGCCGCCATACCGCTGCCAAAAGCAAAGCCCGCGACACCGCCTTCAAGGTCGGCAATCAGCGCTTCGAGTGCTGCGCGCGTGGGGTTACCCGTGCGGGAATATTCCCAGCCGGTGTTTTCGCCGAGACCCACCTGCTTGTAGGTGGAAGTCTGGTAGATGGGCACGTTGACTGCACCCGTGACCTTGTCGCCATCGATGCCGCCGTGAATGAGTTTCGTTTCGATATACTTGGAAGTTGACATTTTTTGAAGTCCTTTAGCGCCATGCGCCATTTATTGTTAAAATTCGAATAAAAAAATCCCGCTCCGGAGACACAGCCGAGCGGGAATCTGTTTTAGATAAAAGCCTAAAAACTAGTCGCCCGTTCGACATCGACCCCAACAGAAACAACACATGTTCATCAAGTATTGAGTCATTTTTAATTCCTATCGTTTGTGTAGGAATAATATAGACAAAAACAATAACGCTGTCAACCAAAAATAGGCTATTTGGTTATACTATTTTTCTTTGGTTAGAGATAGTTTTTATCTATATCTTTTGGTCTGTCTTATCTACGCAAGACTTGCGTTAAAAATACTAACGGAAGTCATGAATGGGGTAGGCGGGGGTGATCCTGGGTGACTTGATTGAGGTCCGTTGGGACTCCGAAAGTTATTCGCCTGGCCAAATTATGCTAGCCAGAGTGGTCTTTTTTTCTTGAATTTAAGCAAAAATCTTTCTATTTACGCAAATATTGCGTTGAAAATAGACTTTTTTGTAGACGGTTTACTTTTTTCCTTGACCGCAGTCTTTTTAGAACCTATCTTTGCCTGCGAAAGTAAAACAAAAGGTAAAACCATGTACTACGAAAGCATCAAGGTCCTCGACTGCACCATCCGCGATGGCGGTCTCGTCAACAAGCACGACTTCTCTCTCGAATTTGTGCGCCGCCTCTATACACTCCTTTCTGCCGCCGGCGTGGACTATATGGAAATGGGTTACAAGAATTCTCCTGAACTCTTCGACCCCAAGGAATACGGTCCGTGGAAGTTCTGCGACGACGATCTCCTGTGGAAGGTGAAGGACGGCATCGAATCCAACATCAAGATGGCCGTGATGGCTGACGTGGGCCGCGTGAACATGGACGCCGTGAAGCCCGCATCCGAAAGCCCGTACCAGATGTTCCGCGTGGCAAGCTACGTGAAGAACATCGACAAGGGTATCGAGATGGTGAATGCCTTCCACGACATGGGTTACGAAACAACCCTTAACATCATGGCCGTGAGCCGTGACCGTGGTCCGGAACTCGACGAAGCCCTGCACCAGGTGAACGAAGAATGCAAGGCCGACGTGCTTTACCTCGTCGACAGCTTCGGAGCCTTCTACCAGGAAGACATTGACAAGGAACTGACTCGTTACAAGGGAATCGTGAAGAACAAGAAGTTCGGTTTCCATGGCCACAACAACCAGCAGCTTGCCTTCAGCAACACGATCCAGGCAATTATTAACCATGTGGATTTCCTCGACGGTTCCGTGTCTGGCATGGGCCGTGGCGCCGGTAACTGCACCACCGAGTTGCTCCTCGGTTTCCTCAAGAACCCGAAGTACGACCTGCGTCCGGTGCTCGATGCCTACCAGGAACTCTTCCTCCCGCTCAAGGAAAAGTACGAATGGGGTTACATCATCCCGCAGATGATTACGGGTATGCTGAACCGTCACCCGCAGGATGCTATCGCCGTTCGTAAGACCGAGGACCGCGACAACTACCGCAAGTTCTATAATCATATGATGAATGATTAAAGACCGGATTGGCTAAGCCCATCAAGGTTCTTACTCTGGAGCCAATCCTCTCGCAACCGCCCCCAGTTAACACCTGGGGGCTTTGTTGCTCACAGAGGAGCCGAGTGTCGCGGAAAAATGCGAGCATTTTTCCATGACCGAGGCGACGAGTCGCGCCCTTGATTTGAAAAATCAAGGGCCACGATTAATAAGGTGAATGCCGCGATAAACTATCCGGGTTTTAGGGCGGAGCCCTAGGCGAAGGGGTAGCGAGCGACTAGCGTGCGTCGTGCGAGCGAGGGGGAGGCTTCCCCCTTTCTTTTTTTTACTAGTTTGTTTCTCGTGCCGCATCTTTTTGTTGTCATCGCCTTTTTCCTTTTGCTCCCGTCGCTGTTGCTCGCGGGGGAGTCTTCGGCGAGTGGCGATTCGGTGGCGTTCCCAAAGCGTGAGTCGATTGCTCTTCCGGGGCAGTCCGCCTACACGGGTGCGGGGCTTTCGATAGGGCTCGCGGCAGGTGTCTTCAGCCCGATTGAAGAATGTGACTGCATGGGGACGTGGCAGGGCCAGCTGGAATATTTCTATTCGGACTTGGTGAGTGGAAGTTTTGAGGTACGCTTTTTTGGCGGCGACCTAGACCGCGAAAAGATGGTGATGTACCAGCGCTATCGGCTTAATGTGAGGTTTCATTCCGCTTACGATGAATTTGCTCTTTTTGCGGGGCCGTTCCTGGGCTTGGAGAATACGAGCATCTCGGAATTCCGCAAGCAGGTGGTGGACCGGGAAGAGGCTAATTCAAAAAAAACGCGTGCCCGTTTCTGGTGGCAGCAGGCGGATGACGATGAAAAAGAAGACGAACCCGATTCCTCTAAAACGGAGACGAACTGCGGTAAGCTGTTCGCTATGGACGGTTTTTCTATCGGGCTTGGCCTAGGGGGCGGCTATAACGTGTCTAGGCTGTTCGCGGTAACGGGGCTTGTCCAGGTGGAATACAATTTCTCGAAGGACGTGATGGTGAGCCTTGTGCCGGGGGTGGCCTTCAACCTGCTGGAAGTGTGGCCCTGGGCGAAAAATTCGCTCCGTTCGGCTTGGATTTCCTTTGAAGTGGGCGGTCAACGGTACGTTCACGGGGGTGTCGAGGGGTGGTCGAACACCTTTTTCCTGGGACTCCAGCTCGGGGCGTAGTGGCTGTTTTGGGGCGGACTGCCTCCCGCAGTTTGACATTTTTTCCTGATTTTCTATATTTGGTGCACCGATTTTTATCGGAACCCTCCCGGGGCCAATGTCGGTTTCC
>LVAV01000031.1 GCA_001604185.1 Clostridiales bacterium Firm_16
CTGCTTGCAGATGCCGGTGAATTCTTCGGACTGAGCGAAGAAGGCAAGGATGCTGTGGCGGGTCTGTCTTCCACCTGCGATCTCACCGAGCCAGTAATCTACTTCGCTCTGGGCCGGTTCTCTGTCCATGAAGGTCGTGTACAGTCTTGTGAGGTATTCCTTGTCTGTGGTATTGAAGCCTTTGAACTCATCACTCTCGAAGAAGAACAGGGCCGCTTCTGCACCTGTCTTCTCCAGGTTGGTCAGAGCCAGGGACCAGTACTTCAGTCCGCCGTCTTCTGCATCACGCTTCAGGCAGCATGTGTACAGGCGTGTTGCGAAGTTGATAGCGTTCTTCGAAGCCTTGGTGGCCTTGTGGTACTGGGCACCGGACTTCACGCCGTAAGTTGCGCAAACATCGCACCATTCTGTGGACTCGATGAAATCATTTACAACTTCTGCACGAGTCTTCGCACCGGAAGAGATTGCATCTACCCAGCCCTTCTTACCGGCTGCGTCAGATTCACGGTCAAAGAATGTGGCGTAGAGGGTCTCGACAAAATCTTCAACGGAGAGGTTTCTCTTCATGAACTCATCTGCGTCCAGAAGGAAGAAGCGTGCGCAGTCGGCACCGGTCTTTCCTTCTTCGACGACCTGCTTGATCCAGAAGGCCTTCCCTTCCGCATCGGATTCACGGCCGAGGGCCACGGTGTAGAGGCGCTCGACGAAATCCTCGAATGTCGGATCCTCAGACGGTGGCGGAGTAACGGTGGCGGCTTCGACCTTCAGCTTGTCACTGGGTTCACCGTACCAGAAACCGAGTTTGTATTCCGTTTCGAGATCTTTGTAGGCGCGGATAGAGTAGTAATATTCCTTGCCGGCCTCGGCGGTCTCGTCCTTGAAAGTAAGACCTGCAAGGGTTCCAATGCTTCCGAAATTGGTATCGTCTTTCTCGCTACGGAGGACCTCGTAGGCATCGGCACCGACGACTTCGTTCCAGGAGATAGTTACGGACTTATCGTCGCGGGAATCAAGCTTGAGGCCTTTGACCTTTGGAACATATTTCTGAGGCTCAAAGAATTCATCGCCCCAACATTTATATTTCGGTTTTCTGTCGAACATATTGAAACGCAGATCGATGTACGACAGTTCAACCTCCTTGTTCAGTAACAGAGACGAGAGAAGGTTGTTGGAAAGATCCAGCTGGTCCAGATATTCCATTTTCGACAGATCAAGTTCGGTCAGGCCCAATCCGGTCGCTATAAGTCGCATTAGATTGGTCTGATTGCTCAGATCCAGATTCTTGATCTTGGTTTCACCACAGTACAGGATTCTCAGATCCAGACATGACAGATCCAGTTTCTCAATCGATGTATGGCCGCAATCCAAATATTCAAGGCATGTGTTCTTGATATTCAGTTCTGTAAGATCCTCGTTATCGAAGCACTCGAGTTCCACCAGTTTAGTGCAATGGGAGAAATCCAGTTTACGGAACTCCGCATCATGGCATTGAACTGTCTGCAGCTGGGTACTCTTGCTCAGATCAAGCTCCGAGATTTTAGTGGAAGCACAACACAGCGTCTCCAGGGCTCGGCATTTCGACACATCCAGTTCCGTCAGTTTCGTTCCAAATACATCCAAATACGTCAGTAATGGATTATGGCTCAGATCGATACTCTTGAGATTGCTTAACCCCATTTCGAGAGACTCCAGTTCACGATTATGGCTGAGATCGACAGCCTCGATCTTGGTGTCCTCGGCTGATAAGTGTTTCAGATGGATGTTTTTGCTGACATCGATCTTCGAAATCTTGGAACCACTCACGACCAGTGTTTCCAGTTTCGTATTCTTGCTTACATCCAGACTCTTGAGGTTCGTCCGGGAACAATCCAGCCCCCACAGATTCGTACACTGACTCAGATCCAGTTTGCTGATTCCTGATTTACAAAAGTCTACATAGCCAAGTGCTGAATTCTTGCCGAACTTCACTTCGTCAAGGTCAGAACAGGATTCGGCATAGAGACGCTGCAATTGTGTGTTAGAGGAGAGATCCAAAAACTTCAGTGGAAGGTAATCAATGCTTAACGATTCCAGCGATCTATTCTTGGAAAAATCCAGGTCTTTCAGTTCGGCATTGTTGAGAACTATCGATTTCAGGTTCTTGCACTGGCTCAGGTCCACTTTCTTCAAAGGGCCTATTTCCGTTTCTGACATAGTCCAGAAGTAGTATTCGAATTCTTTCAGTGAATCCATCTGACCCAGAGCGATTTCTTCCAGCAGCGTTCCGTTAATACACAGTCGCTCTAGGCTGGCGAAGACTTCGATACCCTGGAGACTCCTTATGCCTCCGGTCTTGTCGTCTTCTTCGTATCCGAGTCGGAGGGACTTCACTCTTCCGATCTCGACCTGGGACAATTTCCTGTCGTGATTAAGATCCAGTTTGTTTCTGACGAAGCCTCTGAAAACACCATCCGGGAAAGTCTTCTCATCGATATTGCAGACGATGTCATTGTCCCGTTCCGCATTGAGCTTGGTAGCCTTATCGAAGGACAAGAAAACAATACACTCTTCATAAGTTTCTTCGTCTATGTATTCACTGGAGAATGTGTAGAAGGTTCCCAAGTCCTCAAGTTCAGACTCTTTGTAGAAATCTACGATCTTCGTGTTGCCGATATCCAGGGACTCGAGTTTGTTTTTGTGGGTTGTAAGAACACGCAGTGCATACAACTCGGAAACGTCCAGAGATGTCAGGTTGTTGAATTCGCATTGAAGCTCAGCCAGTTTGTAGTTCTTGCTCAGATCGATGGATGAGATCTGATTATCTTCGAAATAGAGCTTGAGCAAGTTCTTGTTGTTGCTGACATCCAGTTCGGTCAGCTTATTGTGCCCGCAAGATAGTGTATCCAACAATTCCAGATGACTTACATCGAGTTTCGTTAACTGATTGGTCATGCAGAACAGCCACATCAGCTGACTGTTCGTGCTGAGATCCAAAGAGGTCAGCTTATTACCGTCGCATTTGAGCCACTGTAACTGTGTACAGCCTTTGATGTTGAGAGATGTAAGAGTACCGAGCCCGATGTCGTCGTTATCGCCTCCAATTTCTCCCGCACAGTCAAGCGTGATCAGTCTCGGGTTGTTTGAACAATCCAGAGTCTTGATCTTGTTGTTGCGACAGCTCAATGTCTCAAGGTCCGTGTTGTGACTGAGGTCCAACGAAGTCAGTTTGTTGTCGTCACAGTTCAGGCTGACAAGCTTCGTGTTCTTGCTGATGTCCAGTTCTTCGAGTTCGTTGTACATGCAGTCCAGAGCCACTAATTCCGGAAAATACTCAATACCCTTGACAGACCGGATTCCCTTCGACTCAATTTCAATAAAAGACACATCGTTTCGTTCATCGTCTGACAAAACTCCGTTTTTGTTCAGGTCAAACGACTTCACGAATTCCCGGAACACCACATCCGGAAAATGTGCTTCGTCGATGGCGATTGCTGCCTGAGAATCGTTGTCTCCGGGGTCGACCTGGCCGGCCAGCACGTTCGTCGTGATCACACCCGTCGAGATTGACGTGGCCAGAGCAACA
>LVAV01000032.1 GCA_001604185.1 Clostridiales bacterium Firm_16
GGTGGTTTTTTGTTTCGCACGCTTCCTTCCTCGCGTGCTCAACGGAGTCACGACTCCACAACAAAAAAGGAGCTGTGTCCGAAAACACAGCTCCTTGAAGAATCTAAGGATTCAACAACTCATTACTCGACAACGTCAAAGTGAATGTTATCCAGATAGTAATCATCTGTAACTTCAGTTGTCTCCCAGTAGAGTCTCAGAGTATCCAGCTGAGGTACTTCGTACTCACCGGCCTTGGTAACCCACTTAGCACCGGTCATATCGAGTTCACCCTCAACAAGTACCCAATCTCCGCTGCTTGTGTCAATATCCTCAATATGAGGCCACAGATCAGCGATATCTGCTGTGAAGGAAACCTTAGCAGCAGTTGTCTTGATTGCGAAGGAATACTTGATCTTCTTTCCGATGAAACGGGAAGCGTCTACTGTGTAACCATCCCATGTCTCAGAAGCACCGGAAACGAGCAGGCACTTCTTGCCTTCGTTCGGGTTGTCCTCAACAACTTTCAGTGTAACACCTGCACGAGGAGCACCAACGAACTTATCGTTCTCATAATCCTCTGCGAACGGATCGCCTTCCTTCGGCGGTTCAACATAATCAGCCGGCTTCTCGAGCTCGCCGCCCTTCTTCGCATTGATAACGCCCTGGAATGCAGGCTTTGCATTCAGTTCGCCTGTGAAGAGGACCGGAGTCTCAGCAGAACGCCAGGAACCGGCATCAGTCAGACCCCAGATCGTAACACTCTCGATCTTGTATCCTTCAGCCTTTGCCTTCAGGAGTTCTGTGAACAGTGTCTGATAGTAAACACCCTGATCGTAATCCGGGTTGGAAGAAGCTCTTACTGCATTTACGTCAAGCTCTGTTACATGGATAACGACCTTGAGCTCATCAGCATACTTCTTGAGGGAACCGATGTAGCTTTCCATCGGAACCGGGCTGGAAATGTGAGACTGCAGACCCATACCATCAAGGTTACCGGCTTCTGCGATCGGCTTGAGGACCTCGATAATCTTATCACGCTTCTTCTCTACATACTCGTTATAGTCGTTATAGAAGAGCTTAATGTCTTTGCCTGCATACTTTCTTGCATACTCGAACGCATACTGGAGGAAATCGTCACCGATTGTCTTTGTCCAGTTGCTCTCACGGAGATTGTAAGAATCGTCAACACACTCGTTAGCAACGTCAAATGCATAGAACACATCTGGATACTCTGCATTGATGTATTCAAATACAGACTTGATGTAGTTCTCCATACGCTTGAGCATCAGCTCACGGCTGGCAAGCTTGCCTTCTGTATCATAGTTCTCATAGAAGAACCAATCCGGTGTCTGGCTGTGCCAGATTAATGTATGACCACGCATCTTGATGCCGTTTTCCTTAGCAAAATCAAGGATCGGCTTACAAGCATCAAACTTTACTGCCGGGCTCTCGTTATACTTAGCCGGGTCAGCCAGTGTCGTAGCAGAATCAAGAACGTTCTCAGGCTTCATCTCATTCTCACAAGTGATAGAGTTGAACTCCTTAACGATGAGATCCTTGAATTCTGTGTGCTCATTATTGATGGTAGAGATCGGTACGCAGCAACCGATCATGAAATCATCTTTATAGATTTCCTTCAGAGACTCATAGGAAGAAGTATCAGCGATCTTCATCTCTTCCTTCTGAGTAGGATCAACATAATCACCGTTTACAGTGATGTACATATAATCGCAGAAGATATCGATCGTGTCACCACTCTCGAGATAGATGTATACATTCTCGGCATTAAGCGGAATGTTTGTTGTAACGGTCTCCTCAACAAACTCGTTACAATCCATTACAGTGTAGAGATTGCTGTACGTTGTATTGCCCATTGTATCGAACTGCAGGGAAATAATAACTCTTCCACCCTTGCTCTTTACTCTGGTACGTACGGTAACTTCATTACCTGCAAATTCATTAGCCGGGAAGTTAACGCCATTCCAGTTCTCAGTACGTCCACCTACGTGAAGTACTTTGCCGTTCGCCTTGTCAGCATCCTCTTCGGTAACAGAGACAGTATCGCCACGAGCGACATACTTGATGTCATCATCACCAAAGTCTTCCAAGTAGGCCGGGACGCCATCCTTGACTTCAGGCTTCGAAACTTCTACCTGTTCATAGGTTCCTGTCGGCTCAGTTGTTTCAACTGACGGCGGATACCAACCCTGAAGGGAGATAGAAGTTGATTCTTCTGTTTTGTTACATGCGGTAAGTGCCATTGAAGACAACATTGCCATGGACAAAACAGCAGCTACAACCTTCTGTTTTTTCATCTTTCGTTCCTCCATTTTCTCACGATCGTATACGACCGCAAAATAATTGTTTCGTAATCATATTAGCCGAAAGATGATGTTCCTGCAATGCTTTTTTCGAAATCGATTTCGAATTATTGTGAAGATTATTCTTTGTGTTCTTTCATATGTTTTTTGATCTGAGAAAACGTCTTATCACTGATATCATGCTCGATCCTGCAAGCGTCCTCTGCCGCCGTTTTCGCATCCACACCAAGCTTGATCAAAATATCCGTCAATACGACGTGTCTTTCATAGATACGGGTAGCGATGCGCTTGCCAGGCTTAGTCAAAGTGATGAAACCGTCACCGTCAACATCGATCAGTTCTTTACCTTTGAGGACACCCATGGCACGGCTGACACTAGGCTTGGAAAGATTCATCTCACGGGCAATGTCTATCGACCGTACACTTCCGGTACGATTGGACAGTACAAGGATCGTTTCAAGGTAGTTTTCACCAGATTCATAAATGCCATCCATATCATAATCCTCCCAGATCGATAACTATTACGACGCTAATGCATCGAATATATCCGTAATATAATTGCCGGATCCGCCTATGCCGTTTCCGGCAGAAAGAACGGAGTATACACTTTCCGGATCGACCTTCCAGTTCCCGGCTTTGTAATTAAATGTAAAAGTACTTGTGGCCTTGACCGTGGTCGGAAGTTCCATCTCCACCGTGACCAGTCCGATATCGTCATATACTTCGCACTTCTGAATCGTGTAAGAAACACCTTGAAGCACGTACTTTCTTGCATCCTCTTCTTCTTCAACATCTGCCTTGCCAAGAGTCCTACAGAGATCTACTGCAGAACCTTTATCAAGTTTCAGATCATCTTTATTCTCCTTGTAGTTAGACCAGGAGTCCTTCCCGTCTTTTTCCGCTCCGTACTCCTTCATAATGTATTCAACGCAGCCCTTCATTAAAGCTTTCGAGCTAGACGGACCATGTTCTGAAAAAAGACTTACAACAAAGATCGCAATTACAATTACAACTATTGCAATGCCGCAGACAATATACTTTTTATTTACACCTTCAAGCATTTCTATTCCCCCAATATAAAAAGCGAAGTGAAAACCTCGCTTTTTATAATACAATATATCAGGGAAATTGAACAGTTTCATTTTCATTGCTCATCCGAACATTTTTTCGAGCGAATCAAAATCCTCCATATCACATTCTTTTCCATCAATTACGATCTTACGGACAAAATCTTTCGAATTATCCAAAGTCCATTCATCATCAACCAGCATATACACCAAAGTCATTTCGCAAGTATGCTCCTCGTGGAAGATGCAGATCGTAACCTCAGCTTGATCCCCATCAACTTTGGTATCTTTGATCTGGTAAGAAGCATCCTTAACCTTCAGCTTAACATCTGCCGAATTATCGTCCGCATTTTCATCCTCTTCCACCTCGTCCGAAGCGAATACACTTTTATAATGTGTACTCGAATTCGAGCTGGTCCGGCTTTCAACAGAACTCTCATTCTCTGCGATCTCCCTGCAGCCGGCAACCGCCATGGTCTTATTGACACACTCAATAACCCTGGCTTTCTTCATTCGATTATCCTGAACCACCCCGACTACGATCATAAAAAGAACGATTACAACCATTAGAACGGAACACAATACATAGGATCTCTTCATGCAAATCTCCTTAACCACTTTTCAACCGTCTTAATAGTAACATCGTGTGGAGTATTTGTAAACGGATTGTGAACAATTATGAACATAATTTAAACACAGAATCGTAAATTCGACATTCGATGCGTTTCTCACAGAAATTTGATGTCTTGTACCCGTCTGTTCCAAAACACAACTATTGCTGCAGAAAACAAAAAAAGCACCCTTCATTACGAAGGGTGCCGGAAATAATGGCGATACTTATTTCTTATTTCTTTTGAGTTCGAATGCATTGCCTTCGATTCCCTTCACGTTTTCACGATAGCACTGCTCTCTGTCTTCATAGGAATCATTATGCCAGGAACTCTTGCCCTTCGTGATTGCACGAGGGTTATAATCGGAATGGAGAGTTCCATCACTCTTAAGCTTAATGTTATCAAAATAGCAACCATCGTATGTAACTTTAGTCTCGTCGGACGCGGTGTATGTCAGTTTAAACAGAATCACGATCCTGTTTTTTCTAGATGAAGAATTCGTAATCAGATAAGCGCTGTCGTACTCTGCGCTCTCCAGAGTATACGTTTTCTTCTTTTTATTTACGCTGGTCTCAGTCACTCCTTTTTCCTTTTTGGAAAGGATATTCGAATTCGCAGAGTCAATCATGGTCTCAAGAACATCATCGGTAACATCAGTTACTTTCACATCATAAGGACTGGCCTTGGTAGCTTTCGCCGAAGCGATGATCTCACTGAATGTAGGAATCACGCCCCAACGAACACTGAGCTTATAGCTGCCATAGAAGAATCCGATCACCAACAACAAAGCAAAAAGTTTCGAAATACGTGAAGTAATAGCTCTGGAAATACTCTTCTTAGTCTCCCGACGATTGTATCTCTTCTCGGCAGCAATCCTGGACTGCTCTTCCTGCCTATGGCGAAGTTCAAGCAATTCCTTCTCGTGCTCAAACTCACGTTGTGCTCTCTCTTCTTCCGTCTGAAGCTTTTCGTACTCGACATCCGAGGAATCATAATCAATTCCAAAAGCACTGCCACAAGACTTGCAGAACAGATTATCACCGACTCTTTCGAGGAGTCCATTACAATTGGGACAAGTAAGATTGACCAGTTTCATACGATTTCTCCTGTCATATGTGGTTTTGATCGTCTTGATTATAGCATAACAAAACGCCCACTATTACGGCACTTTTAGCAAAATAAAAATCCGTAAATACCGCTAACAGTATCTACGGATTATATGGTCGGAGTGGCGAGACTCGAACTCGCGGCCTCTTGCTCCCGAAGCAAGCACTCTACCACCTGAGCCACACCCCGACGCGTGAACCACTAAATAATACTTCTAAATTCGTAGTGTGTCAACAACATTCTGAAAACTTTGCCGAAAGAATTATTTTTTCAAAATCATCCTGGCATGCCCCCATTTCAGTGGCTTTCATTGCTTTTGATATCAAAAAAAGTTATAATTTTGATATACCAGAGGATTCGAAAGTCAAGTCATAAAGGAGTTTCCTATGAGAAAACAGCTAAGAAAACTAATATCGACCATGCTCGTTTTTTCTCTTCTCTTTACTCTTGTATCCTGTAAGGATAAGAAGGAAGATGAGAATGCTTTGAACTCGGAGATCGTTGAGGTCGTTGAAACCTACTTCGGTTATCTGTCCAAGTGCAAATTCAGCAAGATCAAGAAAATGGTATCCGATTCTTCATCTTTCGATAAAGACTGGGATAACGATGAATCCGATCTGCTTGATAGTTATCTGGCTACCGTTCAGTACGAAATAACCAAAACTACCGGTGGCAAGGATGACAAACGTGGTCAGGCAACCGTGAAACTTACATTCGTGGATCTAGACGCAATCACAACAGATCTCAAGAAAAAGGACGGCTTTGATGTAAACGACATTATTGATGGTGTCAAGGACAAGAAAGCTCCGACAACCAGCGAGAAAGTCAAGATCACCCTGACCCAGGACGATGGCTGGACAATCAAGGATGACGAGACAGTCTACGATGCACTGATGTACTACTTTGAAGATGCCATCGAAGCAGCGACCACGACGATCAAAACGCCGACAACGACCACTACAGAAGAAACCACTACTGAAGCGACAACTGCAGAAATCACCACACAATCTACTGAGGAAACGACCGTTCCTACTACCAAAGATACGGATGATACCAGTGATACAGATGACACCGATGATACAGACGAATCTTTCCCGGAAACCAAACCACATCCGGGTCTTGTAGACAAGCATGTCATTGATCTTGATGCCGCCGTGAAAGTCTTAAAGAGTCACGGATACGAGGTCGATCTGGAGGGCGAGGACGACGAGCAAGGCTTCTTCACCCAGAGCAGAGATCAGGACTACTTTGTTATGTACTTAGTCTGCAAAGACAAGGAGACATTCCAATCAGATTATCTTGCCGAGTTAGATGACCTTATCTATGGCGATTTCTATATGCATATGGGTAAAGTTACCGACCAATGGAATAAGAACACGCACAACATCTATAGTGAGAACAATGCAGCTTACAACGGCTCTTCTATCGATCTTTATGTTTACTATGACGAGGATACATTGGTATTAGTAGGTATCCAGCAGCTTCCACAGGCAGATCCACCGGAAGACTATTATATCATCGTAGAGCAACTCGGTCTTTGGGATTTCGGCATTGATTACGATTGACCCTCTCCCTTCCACAGATTGAAAAGGACCTGTCCTTCGCCAAGCGAAAGACAGGTCCTTCTTTTCTATTCGTTTAATACAAACTCAGGAGACAACAGCTTTCTTGCTCTCGATCTCCTCAAGCATTTTCTCTGTGATGGCCTCAAGGCTCATAGATCCAAGGTCACCTTCGAAACGAGAACGTACAGATACGGTTCCCTCTTCTACTTCCTTGTCACCTACGGTAAACATGTAGATGATCTTGTCCAGATTGGACTCGCGGATCTTCTTACCAAGTTTCTCAGAACGGTCATCTACTTCTGCACGGATTCCCTTTGCACGAAGAGCATCACGGATCTCGAAAGAACGATCAAGATGAGCATCTGCGATCGGCAGGATACGTACCTGTTCCGGAGCCATCCACAAAGGCAGACAACCTGCATACTTCTCAATGAGATAAGCAAGTGTTCTCTCGAAGCAGCCAAGACTGGTTCTGTGAATGATATAAGGATTCTTCTTCAGGCCATCCTTATCGATGTATTCCATACCGAACTTCTCAGCCAGCAGCATGTCGATCTGGATCGTAACGATCGTATCCTCTTTACCAAATACGTTCTTGTACTGAATATCAAGCTTTGGTCCGTAGAATGCCGCTTCATCGATTCCGATAGAGTAATCGAGTCCGAGATCATCCAGAATCTTCTTCATTGCAGCCTGAGCCGCTTCCCACTGTTCCTTCGTACCTTCGTACTTATTCTTCGGGTTAGCCGGATCCCACTGAGAGAAACGGAACGTGCAATCTTCAAGAATACCGAGAGTGCCAAGGAAGTATTTAGCCAATTCGAGGCAGTTTGCAAACTCCTGCTCCAACTGATCCGGACGAATGATGTAATGGCCCTCGGAAATAGTAAACTGACGCACACGGATCAATCCATGCATCTCACCACTATCCTCATTACGGAACAATGTCGATGTCTCTGTAAGACGCATCGGAAGGTCTCGATAACTTCTCTGACGATTCAGGAATACCTGATACTGGAACGGGCATGTCATCGGACGCAGTGCGAAGCACTCTTTGGTCTCGTCATCCGGATCGCCCATGATAAACATACCATCACGATAGTGATCCCAGTGACCGGAAATCTTATAAAGATCACGCTTTGCAAAATACGGGGTCTTTGTCAGCAGACAGCCCTTCGACTGCTCTACATCTTCTACCCAACGCTGCAGAAGCTGAACAACACGTGCACCCTTCGGCAGAAGGATCGGGAGACCCTGGCCGATATAATCTACAGTCGTAAAGTATTCCAGCTCACGACCAAGCTTATTGTGGTCACGCTTCAAAGCTTCTTCACGAGCAGTTACAAAAGCCTTCAACTGCTCTTTATCCGGGAAAGAAGTACCATAGATACGCTGAAGCATCTTATTCTTCTCGGAGCCTCTCCAATAAGCGCCTGCGCAAGACAGAAGCTTAAATGCCTTGATCTCACCTGTGCTCGCCATATGCGGTCCTGCACAAAGATCGGTAAACTCACCCTGCTTATAGAAGGAAATAACAGCATCTTCCGGAAGATCATCGATCAACTCAACTTTGTAAGGCTCGTCCAGCTTCAGCATCAACTCCCTTGCCTCGGCACGAGGAAGTTCAAATCTCTCAATCGGGAAATTCTCCTTCACGATCTTCTTCATCTCTTCCTCGATCTTCTTCAGGTCATCAGAAGTAAAAGCTTCATCGCGATCAAAATCATAGTAGAATCCGTCATCGATAGCCGGTCCGATGGCAAGTTTTGTCTCCGGCCAGAGGCGCTTTATTGCCTGTGCCATAACATGAGACGTACTATGACGGTACTTGTTTCTTTCTTCCTTGTTCTCAAAATCAATCATTCTCGATTCCTCCTTTTACTTTCTTACATATGCAAAAAAGCCATGCGTCCCAAAATCAAGGGATGCATGGCTGCACGGTTCCACCCTAATTGCCTGGTACATACCAGACCACTCATTGCCTCTTTTAACGCTAGTAGGTAGCGGCCTTTACTAGTCCCTTATGGTTTCGCAAAAGCACTCGGAGGGGGTACTTCCTATCTTCTTTCCGGGAAGAGCTCACAGCATCTGCTCTTCTTCTCTGGCGGCGGTCAGACAGCAAACATGTCCTCGTCAACGTTTTGAACACAATATAGTTTAGAACAACATTCCCGCAAATGCAACAGCTGTATGCATTATCAAGATAATCTTAGCTACTTCGATCAAGCTTTCGGAGTTGCTCCTGTAACTGCACTATACTCTCCGTAATACCGTACTCCGTCGATTTCAACATAAGCACGGACTTTGAAATAGTACTTCTTTCCCTTTACAAGTCCTGAACACGTTCTGCTTGTACCGGTTACAGAACCCAAAGCCACATATGTACCATTCTCGGATTCAGACCTCAAAACCTGGTAACCAGTTGCGCCGGTGACACTGCCCCATGTAACCTTAAGACTCGTTGCCGATGCAGATACAGCTTTCACGTTCTGTGGAGCAGCGGGTCTTACTACTTCAGTTACAACTTTACTGAATGCGCCATAACTCTTTACACCATTTACTGTCACAACAGCACGAACCTTGTAGTAATACATACGGCCGGTGGTCAGTCCGACACTAACCTTAGATGTGTCAGTAAAAGTACCAATAGAAGTAAACGGACCATTTTTCTCCGTCGCACGGAATACCTGGTAAGCAGTCGCTCCGTTCACCTTGTTCCAAGAAACTTTAATGCTGCTGGTGGAAGCAGAAACCGCCTTAACATTTGTCGGTGCTGACGGTACCGGAACGGCACTGACTACACTACTGAATGTACCATAGCAACGAATGCCATCCACAACAGCGTTAGCGCGAACTTTGTAATAATATGTTACTCCGGTAGTCAGACCGACACTTACTTTACTCAGATCTTTGAAAGTTCCCAGAGAAGTAAATGTACCGGTCTTTGAAGTGGAACGGAACACCTGATACTCTGTTGCTCCGGCAACTTCATCCCATGTGATCTTCACACTGGTCGCTGATGCTACTACCGCCTTCACATTCGTCGGTGCCAACGGCTTCGGCGCTGCATTTACAGTTTCACAATAAGCGCTATAGTAAGACTTGCCATCAACAACCTTAATGGAGCGAACTTTGTAGAAATACGTTTTTCCTGTAGTCAGATTCGTATTAGTCCAGGAAGTACCGGTTAATGTCGTTACTAAAGAATACTGTCCGTCCTTCGTCAACGCACGATAAAGTTGATACTTCGTCGCTCCCTCTGCAATATCCCACGAAACCTTAATGCTCTTGTTCGAAACAGAGACTGCCTTGACATTCTGCGGAACAGCAGGTGCCGGAACCTTTGTCGGCGTCGGCGTACTTGTGTTCGTAGGAGTATTCGTGCACGTCGGTGACGGCGTATTCGTATTCGTCGGTGACGGCGTATTCGTATTCGTCGGCGTCGGCGTGTTTGTATTCGTTGGTGTCGGTGTGTTCGTATTCGTCGGCGTAGGCGTGTTTGTATTCGTCGGTGTCGGCGTATTCGTATTCGTCGGAGTCGGCGTATTCGTATTCGTCGGCGTAGGCGTGTTCGTATTCGTCGGCGTAGGCGTGTTTGTATTCGTCGGTGTCGGCGTGTTTGTATTCGTTGGTGTCGGTGTGTTCGTATTCGTCGGAGTCGGCGTGTTCGTATTCGTCGGAGTCGGCGTGTTTGTATTCGTCGGCGTAGGCGTGTTTGTATTCGTCGGTGTCGGCGTGTTCGTATTCGTCGGCGTAGGCGTGTTCGTATTCGTCGGCGTAGGCGTGTTTGTATTCGTCGGCGTAGGCGTGTTTGTATTCGTCGGCGTAGGCGTGTTTGTCGGAGATGGTGTAGGTGCCTTATCGGCCACAAACAAAGTCACGGTGATCGCGTCAGAATCTACTGTTACTAAAGAGCCTCCAGCTGGATTCTGAGTCTTGACCGTACACTCATCTTCAATCTTATAGTTCTGTACCCAGGCAATCTGCACCACAACGTTATCAAAACCAGCAGACATGAGCTGGGCTTTGAGCAATTTCTGTGCATCCTGATAATACATTCCAACTGTATCAGGCATTTCGATCACAATCGGTGTCGGAGTATTTGTAGGTGTAGGTGTATTTGTATTCGTCGGTGTCGGCGTGTTCGTATTTGTCGGCGTAGGAGTATTCGTCGCCGTTGGTGTGGGTGTATTAGTCACCGTAGGCGTTGGAGTGTTTGTATTTGTAGGTGTAGGCGTATTTGTGTTGGTCGGCGTCGGCGTGTTTGTATTCGTCGGTGTCGGCGTGTTCGTATTTGTCGGCGTAGGCGTATTCGTACACGTTGGCGAAGGCGTCGGTGTATCTGTTGGCGTCGGCGGAATCGGCGTAGGAGTATTCGTCGCCGTTGGTGTAGGTGTATTAGTCACCGTAGGCGTTGGAGTGTTTGTATTTGTAGGTGTAGGCGTATTTGTGTTGGTCGGCGTCGGCGTATTGGTATTCGTCGGAGTCGGCGTGTTCGTATTTGTCGGCGTAGGCGTATTCGTACACGTTGGCGAAGGCGTTGGTGTATCTGTTGGCGTCGGAGGAACCGGCGTAGGAGTATTCGTCGCCGTTGGTGTAGGTGTATTAGTCAGCGTCGGCGTTGGAGTGTTTGTATTTGTAGGTGTAGGTGTATTTGTGTTGGTCGGCGTCGGCGTATTGGTATTCGTCGGAGTCGGCGTGTTTGTATTTGTAGGCGTCGGCGTATTTGTACACGTTGGCGAAGGTGTCGGTGTATCTGTTGGCGTCGGAGGCACGGGTGTAGGAGTATTCGTTGGAGTAGGTGTATTCGGTGCCTTATCTGCTACAAAAATGGACACAGTAATCGTATCGGAATCCACTACTATAGCAGATCCTCCAGCAGGATTCTGGGACTTAACCATACACTCGTCTTCAATGTTATAGTTTTGTACCCAGGCAATCTGCACCACAACATCCTCAAAACCAGCAGACATAAGCTGAGCTTTGAGCATTTCATATGCATTCTGATAGTACATACCAACCACATCCGGCATCTCGATTACGATTGGCATCGGAGTAGGCGTAGGCGTATTTGTTGCCGTAGGTGTTGGGGTATTAGTCACCGTGGGCGTTGGCGTGTTCGTATTTGTCGGTGTAGGTGTATTTGTGTTGGTCGGTGTAGGCGTATTTGTATTCGTCGGAGTCGGAGTATTCGGCTTCGGAGAAGGTGTACTTGTCGGCGTATTTGTCGGTGTAGGCGAATTAGTCGGCTTTGGAGTATTCGTTGGTTTTGGTGAGGGCGTCGGAGTCGGTGCCACTACCTGGCTGAATGTAGCCTTTAGTTGACCGGCATATTCTCCGGTTGAGTCCGTAATAATGCATACAAGCGTCTGTCCAAGATCTTCCTGTCGGACAGTGTAAGAACTTCCAAAGAAACCATTCGCATTCTCACCTGTATGCCAGGTAAACAGCAAGTTTTCAATCGGACAGTTATTATTCGAGACAATAACCGTGACTGAATCGCCAACAATCGGCCTGTTGGTCGACTTGGAAATATAAGCACTCAGATTCGGCTGTTTGGTCGGAGTAGGTGTGTTTGTCGGGCGTGTAGTATTCGTCGGCCTTGGAGTATTTGTGGTCGTCGGTGTAGGTGTATTACCACCGCTTATAGGCGTAGGAGTATTCGTTGGTGTCGGCGTATTCGTCGTCGGCTTTGGAGTATTCGTTGGCGTCGGTGTATTCGTCGTCGGCTTTGGAGTATTTGTCGACTTCGGCGTTGGCGAAGGTGTCGGTGTTACAGCCACGCGGAACGTCGCTTTAAGCTGGCCTGAGTGTTCGCCGGTACCATCAGTAATGTAGCAGATGATGGACTGTCCGACATCTTCTTGTCGAACGGTATACGTACTACCATAATAGCCATTAGGTGCATCTCCGGTGTGCCACGTATAAAGCAGATTCTCAGCCGAACAATTGCTGTCAGAAATTATGACCGTCAGAACTTCTCCAACCATCGAAGTACCGGTCTTGGATACATATCCCTTCAAAGTGGGCTGAACAGTCGGCTTCAATGTAGGGGTATTCGTCGGCTTTTTTGTAGGAGTCGGCGTATTATCCGAATTGGTTGGAATCGGAGTATTTGTTGGACGTGTCGTATTAGTCGGTGTAGGTGTATTTCCACCTGTTGTAGGCGTAGCTGTCTTCGTCGGAGTCGGGGTATTGGTAGTTGGCTTCGGTGTATTAGTCGGTCTCGTCGTGGGCGACGGAGTCGGTGCCACTACCTGGCTGAATGTAGCCTTAAGTTGACCGGCATATTCTCCTGTTGAGTCCGTAATAAAACAAACAAGCGTCTGTCCAAGATCTTCCTGTCGGACAGTATATGAACTTCCAAAGAAACCATTCGCATTCTCACCTGTATGCCAGGTAAACAGCAAGTTTTCAATCGGACAGTTATTATTCGAGACAATAACCGTGATTGTATCGCCAACGACCGGCCTATTGGTCGACTTGGAAATATAAGCGCTCAGATTCGGCTGCTTGGTCGGAGTAGGTGTATGTGTCGGACTAGGTGTATTTGTCGGCTTTGGCGTATTTGTCGGACGTGGAGTACTGGTCGGTCGCGGAGTATTCGTCAGAGTCGGAGTCGGTGTGTAGATAGGTGTAGGCGTATTTGCTGAAGTCGGTGTAGGTGTAATAACCGGGTTACCGTTGGGATAGATCGTCACGCTTTTGACATTATTAAAGGATGTCGACTCTACAGCCGTACTCGAATAATAGTACACATCACATAATGTATCTCCGGAAAATGCGGAGGAACCTACATATTGCATGCTCTTCGGCAGACGTGCCTCACGCAGAAGACAACAACCGGCAAAAGCACGTGTCCCAATCGTCTGAAGTGTACTTGGAAACGAAATAGAAAGTAACTCATCACCGAAATAGAACGCCTCTGTTCCAATAGAGAGGACACCTTCCGGAATCGTAAGAGAATGATACGTATTCAAATAACGGAAAGCAGCATCGCCAATAGCACTGACTCGATGCCCACCTACTGATGAAGGAATCACAAGATCAATGGTATAACCGTCATACCCGGCAGATAAACCATCGTAGTACGTAATTGTGGCTGTGCCATCGCTATTAACGAAGTAATTATACAGCCCATCCGCTAGGATATCTGAATCTGCCTGAACCTTGGCTGCCGACAGCATAATGAAATACGTCAAACACAAAGATACAGCAACACAAGCACTTACAAAGCGCTTCCATCTACTCACGATCATACCAAACTATTTCTCCTTAATTATCCTCACAGACGATTATACAATAACGTTGTGCAATAAAAAAAGACGAAAAATCAAATATCAAGTATTTCTAGAAAAATAAAGAGCAGACCAAGAAATAAACTATTGCAAAGAATGAGCCTTCGTATACAGATCAGCCGTATTTCTTCAACCACTTCGGATCTGTAAGTTCATCGTCTGAATTGAGCGGACAACCATAGCACAGATCCTCAGCAAGTTCCAGAATCACGTCTTTAAGTTCCAGATCCTTCTTCCACTTCTCATCAATGGCATCATATCCAAGCCATGCGCCCAGGATATTACCAGTCAAAGCTCCGGTAGAATCACTGTCACCGCCATGGTTAACTGCTGCAATTATAGCCTTGGAGAAATCTTTCTGATACTTAAGAGCACAGTAGATAGCTATACAAAGCGCCTCATCTCCGCACCAGCCGTCTCCGATATAGGAAATATTCTCCTCATCCGGTTCCGAGCTGGTAGACAATTCAAGTGCTTTATCGACCAGATCCAGGAACACCCCGAGATGCTTTCTTTCAGAGAAAAGACGTGCTATCGCCTGTCTCGCGTCCAGAACGATCTCGCGAAGCGTCATCTTATTATCCGGATCCACTGCATGCTTAATGATATGGGTCATAAAGGCCGCAGGCATAAATCCGAGAGAATGGGAATGGGTAAGAGCTGCCACTTCGGCACCTTCCATATCTGTAGGGTCATCCTCCAGATCCCGGAAAAAGAGTCCCACCGGTGCGACTCGCATCACTCCGCCACAGCCTTTACTGTGATTAATACGATGTTCTACCGAACCCTGTTCACCGGCAGATAATGCATCCAGACATGTTGCACCCGGTGCACGACAATTCCAAAGCTGAGGAACATCGATCAACCAGCTGATGTTACTTGATTCGGAATTTGCACCTCTCTGTGTACGAAGCCAGTCCAGATATGCAAGATAAACATAGGATCTCGGTTTGCCGGCTATGCCTCGTGTCATGGCACGTGTCTGACCGACCAGAAGCCCATTGGCTGTAAACAGAGTCATCTGCGTATCATCAGAGATCAAAGCCTTTCCGGAAGAAGGATCGAGCAAATACTCGGATAATCCGTTCTCTCCATAACGGGACATGATCTTCTCATATGACATAAACTCGATGGGATAACCCAGAGCATCACCGGCCGCGCCGCCGATAAGACAACCCTTCACCTTATCCAGCGCTTTAGCGCGTGCTGCAGTATTTCTCAACAATTCAGGCGAAAGCCATTCATTCTTCATAGAACCACCCACTTCCCAATCAGTAATTCTATTATACCAGATTCAGAATACGCTGTATTGATGAATCAGGAACCAAGTTTCTCCTTCACGGAAGATGCCACACTTTCAATGCTTTCCTTACCCTTGCTCAAATCTCCGACTTCGTCAGAAATATAGCTGGAAGCACCGGATACTGCTCCTTCCACCGCACTGGAAACACTTGATCTTGCTCCATCGACCACGCTGGATACCTTTCCTTTAACATCGTCTTTTACCGATTCCTTGACGGACTCTTTTACAGACTCCACCATAGATGCGGCACTTTGTGAAAGTTCAGTCGCCTTCGATTCGGCTTTCTCCTTCAGGTTCCAGCAGCCAATACTGTTGACCAGCATTACGATCACAAACAAAACTACTGCAAAAATCTTCAATCTCTTATTCATTTTTTTCTTTTCCTTTCTTAAATGAAAATATCTCTTTCCACGAATAGGACACACGTTCTACCCGCATCATAAAAACAAGTTTGATAATGTTGAATATGGCGAACATGAAAAACGGCCAGGAGAATACAGTCGTAACCATACTTACAACAGCAAAGATCATGCAAGCCCAGATAATCTGCTTGAAAAACTTATCTTTCGTAAAGAAAAATGCAACGACCGCTACCAAGGCAAGCTGGACGAAGCTTGCCGGGATACGGATCCACCGCTGCGACAGGCCTCCACCGACAAAGGCAGACGCGAAAAACACAAAACATATAATGGTTTCCAGGAAACAAATATACTTCAGGCCCTTATTGATCCTGTCTTTCTCGGCCTGTTCGAGCTTTCGTCTCTCTTCTTCTTCTTTCTTCCGAAGAAGCTCTTCCCGTTCCTGCTTCCAGACCGCTTCGGTATCACGCTGAGCCTGGATTCGTCCCATCTCGCGCTCATAACCCGCGGCAAACTCACCGGTAGGCTCAATAAGCATTTCCTTACCGCAAACTGAGCAGATTGCCGTTCTTCTATCCGGTTGCACTTTGACATTTGCCCCGCAACCGGTACATGTCAAATCAACAAGTTTCATCGCTTTTTCTCTCCCTTTTCAATAACAATTATAGCACGTTTCGGCCAATTGTCTCTCGGAAGCGGAGTTTGACCTCCATGCCCTGGGCGATATGCGATTGAATATCTTCGTCTAAAACCAAAGTATCTTCTCTGACCAATACCACAATAGTGGACCCGCCAAGCCGGAAATACCCTTTCTCTTCTCCTTTGTCGAAAGCAGGCTTATTGTGATTGACGATACGTCCCACCATCAAAGCTCCGACTTCTATAACCACGATCTCACCGAAGTGATCCGTATCCAGCACGGTCACCACTCGGCTATTCTCCTGATATACACGATATTGGCTTGATATATCACAGACAGTATGCAGTCTTCCCTTGATATGACGACTGCTCTTTCTTCTGCCGCTGTCAGAATATCCATAACGATGGTAATCATCGACAGAAAGGCGGAAAACCAGGCACTGGCCACCCTGGTAGGCAGAAATATCCGTATCCTTGCCGACCAGATCTGTTACAGTATACTCGTTGCCCTTGATGAGGATTCGGTTATCCGGCTCGATGGGGTAGACAGAAAGCTTACTGTCTGCCGGAGACACGAAGATCTCCGGATTCTGTTCCATCGGTCGGCACTCCTGACGGATCTCACGCGTAAAAAAATCATTCAGTGACTTATACTTCTTCGGGACATATTCTTCCATATTGATATGGTTTTTCTCAATGAAGCCCTTAATATTCGCTTTCGAAAGGAAGGTGTCCGTATACACACCGCCGATCTTCGAGATCGGACGGCTCAGAACCAATGGCATAATAAAACGGCCGAAAGCGGTCCCGTATAGTTTCTTCAGAAACCCGCCACCGTATTGTACATCGGTATAATAGCTATTTTCTTTTCGGTTATAAACTTGCATGTTCTCTCCTGACTTTTCTCACCGATTATAGCTTAATATACGTCATTTTGCACCATATTCTTTTCTTCCCATTCAGGGGGTGTAGTATTCTCGCTTCCCTGCATGTCCAGGATCTTTCTGAACTGAGTCTCATACAGATCGCGATAGATTCCTTCCTTAGCAAGCAGTTCCTGATGCGTACCGGCTTCCGCAACATGACCATCCGCAATGACCACGATTTTCTCCGCTTTCATAATGGTAGACAGTCTATGTGCAATAACGATCGATGTACGATTCTGCATCAAGATCTCCAGCGCATCGGAAATCGCATTCTCGGAAATGGAATCCAGCGCACTGGTGGCCTCATCCAGGATCAGTATCTTCGGGTCTTTGAGAACTACACGTGCAATACTGATACGCTGTTTCTCGCCACCGGAAAGCTTCAGTCCACGGTTACCGACAACCGTATTATATCCATCAGGCTGTTTCACGATGAAGTCGTGTATACTTGCGATCTTACAAGCCTTCTCAATCTCCTCATCCGTGGCATCTTCCTTCGCATATAGCAGATTTTCCTTGATCGTACCATTGAAAAGGTAAGTGTCCTGAGTCACCACGCCGATCTGTTGGCGAAGATACGTCAGATCGATGTCTCGCACATCCACTCCCGCGATTTTCACACTGCCTTCCTGCACATCGTAAAGTCTCGGAATAAAGTTGACAACTGTAGATTTACCAGAACCGGAAGGTCCGACAATGGCGTACATCTTCCCACCCGGAACGGTAAAAGTAACATCCTTGAGCAGTTCTTTTTCCTCGGTATAGGAGAAACGCACATGATCAAATACGATATCCTTGTTGGTCACATCCGGTTTCTTACCGTCTTTCGGGGATACCAACGGGTTTTCCCTGTCGAAATAGTCGAAGATACGGGTAAAAAGCGCCAGAGAACGGGTAAAGTCAACACCGAGATTCATGAGCGACTCCACCGGACGGTAAAGGCGATTGATCAGGGCCACGGTAGCCGTCACCACACCAACCGTCAGTGTAGTATCGATCTTCTTGATGATACACAGACCACCGGCAAAATAGATCAGCAGCGGACCAACCTGGGTGAACATACCCATCATGACACGGAACCATTTACCGCTTCTCTGCTCTTTTAACGAAAGCTTAGTCACTTCTTCATTTACGGAAACAAAGTTTTCGTATTCCTTCTGCTCTCTTGTAAACAGCTTGACCAGCATTGATCCAGACACAGAAAGGGTCTCATTGATGACCTGGTTCAGTTCATCGTTCTTCTCCTGGGTCTTGGAAAGAAGCTTGAACCGATTCTGACCCACATTTCTGGTAGGAAGGATCAGAAGCGGAATAATGACTATACCCACTAGGGCCAGCGGAACACTCATGGTGAACAATGCTACCAGCGTAGTAACGACGGTAGCAAGATTATTCACACAACTGGACAAGGTATTGGAAATAACGGAACTCACTCCGGAAATATCCGTATTCATACGGGTAATAATGTCGCCCTGCTTCTCCGTTGTGAAGAAACTGTGCGGCATCCATTGCAGGTGACGGTACATCTCATTCTTCATATCGAAGATCACACGCTGGGAGATCCAGGCATTGATATAACTTTCTATCACGCTGATAAACTGCGACACGGTCAGCGCGGCGAATGCTGCAATAAGGAGTTTGATCAGAAGCCCCATGTCTTCTCCCAGAAGCGCTTTGTCCACGATCTTTCCTGTAATGATAGACGGAAGCAGTCCCACCACCGCAGACAGCAGGATCGCCAGGATCACCATGGCAAACTGAAGCTTATAAGGCTTCATGTACGAAGCAATTCGTTTCAGCAGCTGCTTAGTGACCTTTGGTTTATTCTTTTTCTCTTCTTCCGTCAGAAAACCTCGAGGTCCCAAGCCCATTCTTCCCGGTCCGCCCATTCCCATAGTGGATCACCTTCCATTCCCTGCCATCATTCTTACGACTGCGCTTCTTCTGTCTTTATCTTTTTCTTTCTGAAAAGAACTTTCGTTACTCCGTCACACATATACTTCTCTATGACGCCCAGTATCACGGTCACAACTACGACAGCGACTGCATAGATCAGCAGATTATATTTTCCCGCCTTGAAGGGAGAAGTCTCATTCTTCTGCAGGAAACGAAGTACGGTTATGGCCATCAGATTCATAAGATATGTGTGAAGCGAGTATTTTCCGAAGAATCTTGTAACCGGATTGTTCACATGATACTTCATAAGAAATACTACTACGACCACACCCAGCAGAATAAAGAGCGGAAGCTGGCAGAAGTATGTCTTGATCTTCTCGGAAACACCTGCGCCCTTTCCGTTGAACTCCGTCCAGTAACCGAACTTACTCTGTCCATAGGAAGAAAGCTTATAGGCCACCATAGTCAGGATCAACAGGATATGGAATTTCAAAGCGTACATCTTCTTAAGCCACGGTACCAGATACTTCTCATAGTTACAGAAGATCAAGCCCGTTACGAAGGCAATAGCCGAATTGACCCACCATTCTCCGCTGAACCACAGGATCTTCTGCTGTTTCCACCAGGTCGTATCCGGATGCATGAAATCCAGCCACCAGTTCTTCTTACCGCTCCACCAGGCGAAATGACCGTTATAGCAGAAACCAAGTCCCAGACCGATGGTCACCAGCAATATGATCGCGAAACAGACAGGACGGTTCTTGATGAACCTGAAACTAAAGAAGAAAGCAAAATATAAAACGGTGAGCACGATCGGGAACCATGCATAAGCATTCATCATGGTCAGACCTGTGAAATTGCAGATCCATTGCGCCGTCGGCATCTTTACTCCAGATACCAGATTAACAAGTCCGTAGATCAGCACGTTCACATAGAAAGGCACTACGATCGTCTTAACGATACGGTTCTTGACGAAACCCTTCAGATAATTCTCTTTCGTATTCAGACTCTTCATAAGTCCATAACCGGAACAGAAGAAAAAGATGGCTACAAAATAGGCGCCCGCGTTGACAAATGGCGACAACACCTTCTGATCCTTGAAGATCTGTTCCTGTGAAATGTGATGCAGGATAACGCCGATAGCTGCAAAACCACGCAATGATTTCATGATATCCAGGCTTGCGAAATCCTCGTTAAACTCTTTCTTTCCGAACTTAATGTCCGCTCCCCAAATAAAAAGGATGATCAACAAATAATAGGCAATCTGCTTTGCTGCCATCCACCAACTCATATCCCCTAAGAATCCAGGCATATTTCCCCTCCTGCCTATAATCATAGAATACTTAACCATTTTCCCATACTTTACGGATCTTGAATACTTTTTTCTAAATGGAATCAGAAATTTAGTCGCAATTTATTCATAAATTGATAAAAAAATACACGCATTTCTTTTCTAGACTAGAAAATGAGCAGGAAGTACAAAACAGTTATCTTTGACAATTGTCTCTTGTAGTTTCTATATGAAGAGGCGTCCATCCGGTCAATACCGAGTGGACGCCTACTTTGTGCTTTTCAATAGTTGATGATTACGGGAACGGACACTTATAATGCGGGATCCGAATCATTATTCCGCTCATCCATAGGTGTATAACCTCTTCTCTTGCGGACGGATTTATATGCAGGACGCATGATCCTACCACCGGAAACCAGTTCCTCGACACGATGTGCGCTCCAGCCTGCAATTCTCGCGCATGCGAACAGCGGCGTAAACAGTTCCGGCGGGATCCCCAACATGGAATAGATGAATCCGGCATAGAAGTCCACATTCGCACATACGATCTTCTCACTATTCTTCACACGGCGGAACACCTCTGGAGCCAGTCTCTCCGTAAGAGTATAAAGCTCGTAGGCATCTTCCTTACCGCACTCGAAAGCAAGAGATCTTGCATAATCTCTAAGAAGTCTTGTACGCGGATCGGAAAGTGTATATACCGCATGACCGATACCATAGATCAAGCCAGACTTATCGAAAGCCTGCTTGGTCAGGATCTTCTCCAGATATGCACTCACTTCATTCTCGTCACGCCAGTTCGATACATTCTCCATCAACTCCTGCATCATGGCATAGGCCTTATTGCTGGCACCGCCATGCTGAGGGCCCTTCAGCGAACCGATCGCCGCCGCAATGACCGAATAAGTATCCGAACCGGTAGAAGAAACCGCGTGTGTTACGAACGAAGAATTATTACCGCCACCATGTTCCGCATGCAGAACCAGTGCCAGATCCAGCGTTCTCGCTTCCAGTTCCGTGAACTTACCGTCCTCACGGATCATGTGAAGGATATTCTGGGCAGTGTTATACTGCGGGATCGGTGCATGGATAAAGAGACTCTTCTTCTCCACATAGTGCCGTCTTGCCATATAAGCATAAGAAACGATCACCGGGAATCTTGCGATCAGCTGGATACACTGTCTCAACACATTATCGATCTGGATCGAATCCGGGTTATCGTCATAAGAATATAAAGCCAATACCGACCGGGCCAGCTTGTTCATGATATCCGGGCTGGGGGCCTTCAGGATCATATCCTCAGTGAAAGATGGCGGAAGTTCACGATACGAAGCCAGAAGCTCGGTAAAAGAACTCACCTGCTTATCTGTCGGAAGATCTCCGAAAAGCAGCAGATAGGCCGTCTCTTCATAACCGAAACGCTTATTCTCATAGAAACCTCTGACCAGATCAGCTATCTCAATACCTTGATAGAACAGTCTTCCCTCCACAGGAATACGTTCTGCATCATCGACAATATAGCTCATGACTTCTCCGACTTCTGTCAGACCAACCAGAACACCCGTGCCGTCACGGTTTCGAAGTCCTCTCTTCACGTTATAACGTTCATAAAGGAATGGATCGATCTTAGACTTTTCCGTAGCCAGCGAAGCCAGGTCGCGTATCAGTTTCTTTTTCTGCACATCATCGTACAAGGGAGGATCCTCCATTCATTTCTTTTCATTTGACATATAATTATCAACTACAACGGAAACCTTTGTCAAGTTAACCAAGATGGATCTTCGCTTCCGGGTAAACATTCTTATATTGCTTGCCCTTCTTCATGATCATGCCCATTGCGAAAGTGATCGGACCTACGCGGCCCAGGAACATAACAGGAATGATCGCCAGTTGTCCCCAGAAGGAGAATTGCGGCGTCGACGCGGAGGACACACCTACTGTACCGAAAGCAGATGCCGACTCGAACAACAGGTCCACGAAAGTAAATTTACCTTGCGCAAGCAGTGCACGTTCCGTCACTGACAGAACACAAGCAAGGGCCACAACAACGGCAACACCAAGCGCAAAGATCGTCAAAGCTCGTTGTACGGTATCTCTGGATACACGGTGGTTATGGAACAGCACTTCCGATTTACCGCTGAGGTCACTCTTCACCGCACAGAACAAAAGCGCAAAAACCTGGACCTTGATACCACCACCGGTACTGCCCGCTCCGGCTCCGATAAACATCAGAATGGCACAGATGATCTTGGTACAATCTCTCATCGCCAGAAGATCGATGGAATTCATACCCGCAGTACGCATGGACATAGACTGAAAAAGCGCTGCAGAGATCTTACTACCACCCGAAAGATTACCGATGGTCAGACCATTCTTGTTACTCCACTCCATGATTAGGATCAACAGTGTTCCTACAATAAGCAGTCCAAGCATCATAAAGAAAGCAAGTCTCGTATGCAGCTTAATATGGATATTTGTACGTTCCTTCTTATCATGATTACGGATCGCACGGATCTTCTGTCTGGAGAAATCGATCAGATCCTTCCACACATGGAAACCAAGTCCGCCGGAGAAGATCAGGAACGTGGTCGTCAACATAATGACCGGATTCGCATTAAAGCCGGTAAAACTGGAATACGGACCTGTAGCCGTATCACCCAGAAGATCAAAGCCCGCATTACAGAAGGCAGACACGGAAAGGAACAAAGATTTAAACAATCCTGTTCCAAGGCCGAACATCGGCACCAACTGCGTAGCAAAAAGTACAAATCCGATCATCTCAAATCCGAAAGTCATCATGATGATGGTCAGAAGTAATCCACGAAGTTCCGTCAAAGAGAAACTTCCCGTACTCTCACGGGCCAGAAGCCGGGTACGCAGATTTACCTTTCTACGGAAAAAACTCACCGCAAACGTATAGATCGTTACCAGTCCCAGACCCCCGACCTGGATCAGCAGCAGGAGCACGACACGCCCGAAGGTATTAAAGGTCGTAGCCGTATCTCTTACCACCAGCCCCGTCACGCAGGTGGCAGAAACCGTGGTAAAAAACGAATCAAAGAATCCGATGCTCTTACCCGATTGAGTAACAAAAGGCAACATCAGAAGTATCGTTCCGATGAACATAATAAACAGGAAACTACATACGATGACACGAGCCGGACGATCCATCATCCACTCTATGACTCTTTTCGTCTTAGACTGTCGGATCAGCATTTAACACACCATCGCTTTCCAGATCTGCTCGATATCCTTATGGGCACAGACCATCATGATCTGCGCACCGGCATGCATGACAGAATCACCGACCGGGGTGATGGTCTCGCCATTCTCATCTGCCATAACTACTACACGGGCATCCCGTACGAACTTATACTCAGAGAGTGTTTTGCCACAGGCATCTGAGTGCTCAGAAAGGATAAACTCCACCAGTACACGGTCAGAATTCTTAATACGGTGAACGATACGCAGACCCTCATAATCGATTTCCTGCTCAATAAGATGAGCCAGGATCTGCGTCTCCGAGAAGGCGTAATTGATTCCGAAATGCTCCATGACCGCCTGATTCTTCGGGTTATTGACACGTGCGATCGCAACTCTGACATCCAGATGCTTCTTCGCGATCTGACACGCCAGCATATTCGTCTCATCCTGTTCTGTCAGGGCAACGATCATGTCCGTATTATCACATGCGTTCTTCAACACCGGATATGCCGAACCATCACCACAGATCACCTCGGAAACCAGGTTATCTGCGAAACGCTTGGCCGCTTCCGGATCTTTATCGATGATAACGATCTCATGAGTGGATTCCAGTTCACGGATCAGATAGTAGGCAAGCTTGCCCGCACCAACAATAACGATTTTCATAACTTATTCACCGGATATCAGACTTTCCTTTCAGCCAGAACCAGCTTGTCCCCTTTCTCCAGTTTCATGTCAGGAAGAGCCATGATCAGGCTGTCATGCCGAACAATGGCGAAGATATGGCGTCCTTCCGAATCCTCCATTTCACGGATCTTCGCGCCGAAGAAATGTTTATCGAGATCCAGCATGGTGAACTGGATACTATTGCCGAAAATATTCGTATTACACTGTCCTACATAATCCTCTCGAGCCGCATTCTCTTCGATAGTATGCAGGAAAGCATCGGAAGTCAGTACAGTTGAAGAAATGGAAACAAATCCCGAATCGTCGAAAAGATGATAGTCTTCTGCACCGAAAACACGAGTAATAACAGTCTTAACAGAGAAAAGATCACGAGCGATCTGGGAAGCCATCAGATTCTGGTTCTCACTGTCACTCATGGCACAAACGATATCCATCGAGCCGACTTCCGCCTCTGCAAGAACATCTTTGTCGATAATTACACCACTTACGGTCAAAACACCAAGATTCAGCTGCTGTTCCACTTCTGTTGCTTTCGGATCCACCAGCACACAGGTATGCCCTTTCTCAATCAGGCGCTTCAACAGGGAGATTCCTGCTCGGGAAGCTCCGAGGATCATGATCTGCATATGAGTTATTCCTCCTCCAAGACATCCTCACCGATGTTACTGAGCCAGCAGATATCCCAGAATCGAAGCGGCAGAAGCCGCATTGAGAGATTCAGCCCGACCCGGCATCGGTATCTTAACAAGTATATCACACAAGGATGAAGTATTCTCTAATAATCCGTTCGCCTCATTCCCGATCCAGAGAGCCGCCGATTTCGGAAGCTCGACTTCAGACAGGATCTTTCCGTGGAGATGGGCACCAATGGAAGGGATCCCCTTCTCCTTCAAGACCCGGAACACCTCTTCCGAGTTCGGGAAAGGCAGGACCGGAATATGAAAACAGGAACCCATAGAGGCACGAAGCACTTTCTCGTTATAAGGATCAACAGAGTCCTCCGTATAAAGCACGGCCCGATAAGCGAAAGCATCCGCCATACGGATGATCGTACCCATATTTCCCGGATCAGAAAGATGCTCTAAAACGATATAACGGTTATTCTCCGATTCGAAAGGAATCCCGCCGCTATGTACCGGCATCTTCACTACCAGAGCAACTCCTTGCGGATTCATGGTTGCAGACAGTTTTGCAAAGAGAGACTCGGAAAAAACAAGGCAATCACAGTCGGCTGTTGCCGGATACTGCTCCTTCCACTTTCCCAGGATCTCTTTTCTGTCCGCGCGAAGAAGGACGCACTCCGGAACCATTCCGGAAAGCAGTGCATCCTCACACAAACGCAAACCCTCGATAAAAACCTTTCCCTGAGCCCGCGCGACCTTTCGGTCATGCAGAGCTACAAGAGAGCGGTATCGAGGGTTGTCTTTACTCTTTATTTCAGTAAAACGGTCCACGACCAATTACATTGCAGACTTTGCCTGCTCGCAAAGCTTAGCAAATCCGTTCGGATCGGAAATAGCGATCTCGGACAGAACCTTACGGTCGAGAGCAATATCAGCCTTCTTCAGACCATTCATGAAACGGCTGTAGGAAAGACCATTGATACGGCAAGCCGCATTGATTCTCTGGATCCAGAGCTTTCTGAAATCTCTCTTCTTAGCCTTTCTGTCACGGTAAGCATATGCACCGGACTTCATAACCTGCTGGTTAGCAACCTTGAACAGCTTGCTCTTGTGACCGAAATAACCCTTGGCCTGCTTTAAAATCTTATGATGACGCGCTCTTGTACGCATTCCTCTTTTTACTCTAGACATGGAATATACCTCCCTAAGTTATCTTTATCAAATCTCGAACAATAATTATTTATAAGGAATCATCGTCTTAATGACCTTGGCATTGGCAGCTGCACAAACCGCGGTATGACGGAGATGTCTCATTCTCTTGGACGGTCTCTTGCTCAAGATGTGGCGACGGAAAGCCTGGGAGTACAAAACCTTACCGGTACCCGTTACCTTAAATCTTTTCTTGGATGAACTGTGTGTTTTCTGCTTAGGCATTTTTCTATTTCCTCCTTATTCACAATCAGTTTTTCTTTGGAGCCAGGAACATAACCATGTTTCTGCCTTCGATCTTAGCCGGCTTGTCGATCTGACCGACCTCTGCACAAAGCTGTGCAAATTTCTCCATCACAGCGTAGCCCTGGTTCTGGTAAGCCATCTCACGTCCACGGAACTTAACGATGACTTTGACTCTGTTTCCGTCCTTTAAGAATCTGCATGCGTTCTTCGTCTTGACATTCAGGTCGTGATCTTCTGTTGTCAGCTTCATGCCGACTTCCTTCGTCTCGATCACTTTCTGATTCTTTCGGGCTTCCTTCTCTCTCTTGGCCTGTTCGAACAGATACTTGCCATAGTCCATGACCTTGCACACCGGATTCTCCGGATTATTCGCAATCAGTACCAGATCCAGTCCGGCTAACTCTGCGGCTTTTCTAGCCTGCTCGATCGGAACGATACCGACCATCGTACCATCTGCATCAATTAATCGAACCTTCTCAAAGCTGATCTCGTCATTGATAGGTTGCCCATTTGTCTGTCTAGCGATAAGAACACACCTCCTTAACACAAAAAACGGAGCGAAACTTTCCCGCTTCACTCCGTCAAAACTTACCATAAAATAAGCCACAATCGTGAACCTCTTCATCGAAACTTGAGGTGAGAAGCGGAAACTCCTACTTGCTGTAACATTGGTATGATAATCATTTGATAACTGAATGTCAAGCACTTTTTTCGAAATTTCAGTGCTTTTCCCACTTCAAAATCTCTCGCGCCCCATTCCTGCGTCCCTTTCTTCCCTGCTTCGGTCCCTCCGACGCATTTTAGGTCGCTACTAACTAATAGAATCTATGCTATAATGCATCACATAATGTGATTTGTAAAGGAAGTGAAGCTCATGATCTCTAAAGAAATAGAAAACAAGATCTCAGGCGGTTCTCTGATCCGTAAGATGTTCGACGAAGGTACACGCCTGAAGAAGATATACGGCGACGACAAGGTTTTCGATTTTTCCATCGGCAACCCGGACCTGGAGCCACCGAAGGAAGTCAAGGACGCCCTGATCGAGCTGGCTAACGCTGATATCCCAGGTATGCACGGCTACATGGCCAATGCAGGTTACCCGGAAACCAGAAAAGCCATCGCCGACAAGCTTTCCGCCGAAAGCGGCGTATCCGTCGGCATCGATTCCATCTGCATGACCTGCGGTGCCGCATCCGGCATGAACAACATCCTCCGCGCCATCATGGAGCCGGAAGATGAGATCATCCTGCTTGCACCTTTCTTCCTGGAATACCTGAACTACATCAGCAACGTCAAGGGCAAGCCGGTCATCGTCAACACCGATCCGGACACCTTCCTTCCGGTCATGGACGAGATCGAGAAAGCCATCACCCCAAGAACGAAGGCGATCATCATCAATTCCCCGAATAACCCGAGCGGCGCGATCTACCCGAAGGAAGTTCTCTGCGAACTGAATGCCCTTCTGAAGAAACAGGATCACGTGATTCACGTCATTTCCGACGAACCGTACATCGATCTTGCCTACGACGGCATGACGGTACCTTCTTCCCTGTCCTGCTTCGACAACCTGATCATCTGCTTCTCCTGGAGTAAATCCCTTTCTCTCCCTGGCGAGCGTATCGGCTACACCTGTGTCAGCCCGAAGCACGAAGATTTCGAACTTCTCACCCAGGCACTCGTTCTGTGCAACCGTATCCTCGGCGCCGTTAACGCACCGGCTCTCATGCAGCGCGTCGTAGCCAAGGCTCTCAACGCGAAGGTAGACGTTCCGAATTACGAAAGAAGAAGAAACCTTCTTTACAACATCATCACCGAAGCCGGCTTCACCTGCACCAAGCCACAGGGCGCCCTCTATCTGTTCATGAAGACACCGATCGAGGACACCGCCTTCTGCGAAGTCTGCGCGAAGTACAACGTCCTGGTCGTTCCGGGTTCTGCATTCAAGCGTGAAGGCTATGTACGTCTCGCCTTCTGCGTATCCGAGAAGACGATCCTCGGCTCGAAGGATGCCTTCGAAGCCATCGCCAAGGAATTAGGTCTGAAATAATAACTGAAACAAGATTGACCGCCGTCTCTGCCACAACGACAGGATCGGCACAGGTCGAGAGATCAAGATCTAGGTGCGATCATCACAAGCATGGTTCCGTTCTCCATAACGAAACCATGCTTTTCTTTCGTTACATCGATTTCATTACTCACGGTAAAAGAACTGCCCCACATGAGGTCATGTCCGGAAAGCGGATACTTCATTCCGATGGTGGAAACACCGAAAGCCCCTTCGCCAAGAGGGATCAAGGAAAACACATTCTCTGCAACGGCCAGTTCATCCGGGATCTCGAAAGTCCGAGCTCCGCAGAGCGGAAACACCCAGGTATGCCCGTCCGTGACCGTGATCCGATAACCTTCTGTCTGAAGTCTCATCACCAGCAGAAGATTCGTCATGACATGGTCTGTTCTTCCCACCAGGGAAGTGATGAATAATATCGGTGTCTCTTTCTCGATAGAACGAAGGCATAGTTCAGAATCCGTCATATCCTTCTCCACTGGGAAAACCCGATGCGACACATTATTGTCTTTTAACCAGGAAAGAGTATCCGGCGAGATCGAATCCATATCCCCCCAGACCACATCTGGAAGAATACTCAGATCATGCAGAGCATCCGCTCCGCTGTCCGCACAGATAATGCGCTCCGCCGAAGAGATCCTCGACAGGAGCGTAGAAAGATCTTTATTGGGACCTCCTGCGATTACGACAACACACATGCCCGCAGCTCCTCAATCGCCTTGGCATGATCATCATTGGAGAATACCGCGCTTCCTGCCACCAGCAGGTTCGCTCCGGCCCGTACCACCCGCGCGATGGTATCGGTACAGATGCCGCCGTCAACGGAAATGATCGTATCCAGATTCTTCTCATCCACGACTTTGCGCACCGCCGCAATACGGTCCAGGGACTCCTCCATGAAATGCTGCCCGCCGAATCCGGGACGAACTGACATGACTAGGATCAGGTCGCAGGCTTCCACATAAGGCAGGATCTTCTCGATCGGTGTATCCGGATGGATCGACATACCGGCTCTTTTGCCAAGAGAATGGATCTTCTCGATCACCGGGTACGGGTCTTCCACCGTCTCCACGTGGAACGTGATCATATCCGCGCCCGCCTCCGCGAAAGAATCAATAAACTTCATCGGGTTTTCGATCATAAGATGCACGTCGAAGATCAGGTTACTTTCCGGACGGATCGCCTTCACTACCGGCACGCCGAAAGTAATATTCGGTACATAATGCCCGTCCATCACATCAATGTGAAGATAAGTTGTGTGTTCTTCCACCTTCGCGATCTCATCCGCCAGATGTCCAAAATCCGCAGAAAGGATCGATGGGTTGATCTCAAAATCCTTCACTTTATACACTTCCTTCTATTTTCCATATCTTTTCGATTTCTCTATCATTATATCCAAAAATTCACGATAGCGAGAGAGTCGTCCATCTGTGATCCCGCTTTCCTCCACCATACATCCCAGTTCGCCTTTATGACGGCAGTCCTGGAACCGGCACCGGTCGCTGATCTTCTGAAGCTCAGGATATCCGCCGATGACATCCGCCGTCTCCAGTCCGATCTCATCGATCTCCAGTGAAGAAAAACCGGGCGTGTCGATCAGGAATCCTTCCTGAAACGGGAAAAGCTCTACATGTCGGGTGGTATGTTTTCCACGGCGGAGACGCTCACTGATGTCTCCCACTTCAATATGCTCCATACCGGTAAGACGATGGCACAACGTAGATTTGCCCACTCCGGACTGACCGGCGATACCCACCGTATTACCACAGAATATCTCTTTCGTCTCTGCCTCCGAGATCGTCTCCTCCTTCGAGGAAAGCAATACCCGGAAACCTGCGTCCTGATATTCTTTCTGAAGAAGAGCCGCTTTATCGGGGTCCAGATCCGTCTTTGTCAGCAATATCACCGGACGGATCGACAGCTTGGCGCTGACGATCAGAAGCTTATCCAGAAGCTTAAGATCCGGATCCGGTTCACTGACCGAGATCGCGATGACAAGTGTATCGATGTTCGCCACACTGGGGCGGATCAGAAGATTCTTTCTCGGAAGAATGTCCGAGATCGCATAAGGAATATCCGGATCTCCGGAAGGCTCGATCCTACAATAGTCTCCCACCGTAGGCTTCATCTTCCGATTACGGAAAATACCACGGGGTTTCGCCAGGACCGATTCACCATTTTGAAGCAGGATCGTATAGTCCCCTGCCACCCCTTTCATGATCCTTCCATCCAGAACTTCACTCATGGTTCGGTTCTCCTCCACCCGGCGGATCATTCTGTCCGGGGCCGTCACCCGGACCATCTCCCGGACCCTTGTCCGGTTTCGGTGTCGGGGTAGGTGTCGGCTCCTGAGGCTCCGGAGTCGGAGTCGGTTCCGGTTTCGGCGTAGGTGTAGGTGTCGGCTCCTGAGGTACCGGAGTCGGAGTCGGTTCCGCCTTCGGTGTCGGGGTCGGTTTCTTGGTCGGTTCAGGGGTCGGCGTCGGTACCGGTGTAGGCTCCGGCGTCGGCTCAGGTGTAGGTGTCGGCGTTGCCTGATTCTGGGCAAACATACCGATCAGCTGCAGGTCACCTTCCGGCATCAGGAATGTATAGGTCTCCTCGAAACTGATGGTATTACCATATGTATCGATCCAGGCTACGAAATGATAGCCCATGCTCGGAACCGCCGAGATCGTTACGGCAGTATTGGCAGGATAAATACCTGCACCGGCCAGCGTACCTTCACCCTGAGGCTGAAGCATCAGGTTAAATCCGATGACTTCCGGAGTCGGTGTCGGCGTACCTCCACGATCCTTATCTTCCTGAGATCCTACATAGATCTTAATGGCTGATTTTCTCTGTACTACTGTTCCCGCGGATGGATCACACAGCATGATGAACAGCTGGCTCTCCGGCAGATTCTGGGCGGCCAGTTCCGGATTGATCTCGATCTCCGCAAGTACAAGATCCGCATTATCGATCTCGATCCTTGCCTTATCCAGGGACAGACCGATCAGCTTCGGAACCGTGATCTCCATCGACTTCTGGCTGAAGATAATGGTAATGGTCGAACCCGGATTGACAGGAGTTCCCGCCGCCGGCTCCGTACGCAGAACCAGACCGTCTTCCACATCGTTATTGATCTCCGGCCTTACATTGACCTCGTAGCCTTCATTCTTCAACTTCGTGAAGGCCTCGAAATACTTCATATTGGAATAATCCTCAAGATTCACGGCATCCGGTGCTTTACTTACCGTCAGTTCCAGGATATTGACCGTACTGTTATTCTTGATCTCCATGCCTTCCTGGATACTCTGCTTGATAACCACGTTCGGCGCATAGTCGGTACGCACCTCGTACGCCACGATCTTATAAGCCGTAAAATGATTCTCCTCGAACCCTTTCTGGACTTCGGCTATGGTCTTACCCACATAATTCTGCACAACAAAAACACTGTTGGTCTCGCGTTGTACCGTTCTCTTCAAGGTATCCGTGATCAACAACGTCATACCGATAAAGAATCCCACGATCAGAAGCACGATGATCACGACCACCAGATTATCCTTCACACGGGAATGTCTTCTGGTCTTGATCGAACGCTCGATATCCTTGAGTTTACCGTAATTCGGCTCCTGTCGGATCGAAGACGGATTTCCGCCTGGTGCCGACGCCTCTTTCACCACTTCCTGACTGGTATCCACGATACCGTAAGAACCATTCGGGTCCACCATGAGGGCATCCAGTTCGCCCACCATCTCGCGGATAGACTTATAACGAAGTTTCGGATCCTTCTGCATCGCCTTCTGGATAATGGCATCCAGACCCTGGGGAATGCCCGGGACGAAAGTCGAAGCATACGGAACCGGCTCCTGAAGATGTTTCACTGCGATAGAAACCGAGTTTTCTCCGTCAAAAGGAACCCGCCCCGTGACCATCTCGAACATCGTCACGCCAAGTGAATAAATGTCGGAGCTCGGACTGACCACACCGCCTCTGGCCTGCTCCGGTGAGAAATAGTGAACAGAGCCCAGTGCTCCGCCGGATGTCAGAGTAATGGTGTGATTCGTAGAAGCATGCGCAATACCGAAGTCCGTCACTTTGGCAATACGATCACGGGTGATCAGGATATTGTGTGGCTTGATATCACGATGCACGATACCGTTCTGATGCGCCGTATCCAGCGCCATACCCACCTGGATCACAATCGGCACGGCGACCTTCCAGTCCAGATGACCATTCTGAAGGATCATCTCCTTAACGGTGATTCCTTCAACATATTCCTGTACCATATAACGGATGCCGTTCTCCTGACCGACTCCGAAAACATGGACGATGTTAGCATGAGAAAGCGAAGAAGCCGCCTTGGCCTCCGTATCGAAACGCTTGATAAACTCCGGGTTATTGGCAAATTCAGGCTTGAGGATCTTGATGGCAACATTCATGCCGGATGAAAGGTCGGTGGCCAGATACACATCGGCCATACCACCGCTTCCTATGAGCTTGATGATCCTGTAACGTCCACCTAATATCATGCCCTCAGGGCTAACCGTACTACTCATTGTTTCTCCTTACCTTTACGGATCTCACACTCCGCCAATATCATCGATATATTATCCTGTCCGCCTGCACCGTTGGCAAGATCCAGCAGAAGCTGCGCACAGTAATCCAGATTCTTATGTTTTCTAAGGACCGCACGGATAGTCTTATCCTCCACATAGCCGTGCAACCCGTCCGAACACATAAGTATAACATCTCCGTTGGCAATTTCAACCGAGAAGGTATCCGGCATAACATACTCATTCACGCCCAGAGACCGCAGAAGCACATGCCTCTTCGGATGTGTTCTGGCTTCTTCCTGGCTGATCATGCCGGAATCGACCATCTCCTGGACCAGGGTATGGTCATGTGTCAAAGTGCGCATCTGCTGCCCGTGCAGCAGATAGATCCGACAATCTCCGATATGGGAGATATACAGATTCTTTTCCCTTATCACCGCTACAGTCAGGGTCGTACCCATTCCACGATAGCGGAAACTTCCCAAAGACTGGAGATACACCTTCACATTCGCTTTCTCCAGCGTGAAGGAAAGAAGCCTCTCCAGTTTCTCCGGATCGTCAGCATCGAACAAGTAATCATTCATGGCCTGTCTGACATACTCCACTGCGGTCTTGCTGGCCAGCTCACCGGCCGCATGACCACCCATGCCATCCGCGATGACAAGGCATTCATCCTTGCCCACGGAGAACGTAGCCAGACAATCCTCATTGTTTGCGCGTACCAGACCTACGTCGGATACACTCACGACTTTCATGATTCCTTCTTCTCCTGCATTCCTCTTCTCAATTGGCCGCAAGCAGCCATAATATCGGTACCCATCTCTCGACGCAAAGTCACGGTCATGCCCAGCTTCTCAAGAAGCTCCTGGAAAGCCTTGACCGACTTCGGTTTACTCCTGTGAAAAGGACTCCCGTCGAATTCGTTCGCCGCAATCAGATTGATATGACAATGAATGCCATGCAGGACCTTCGCCAGTTCCCTGGCGCATTCCGGCGTGTCATTCACTCCATCGAATAACGAATACTCGAAGGTGATCCTTCGGTTGGTATTCTTCTCATATACCCGGCAGGCATCCAACAATTCCTTGAGGGAGTACCGGTTCGCGATCGGCATGATACTCTTTCTCAATTCATCATTTGGTGCATGCAGAGAAACCGACAGATTTACCTGCATATCGATCTCTGAAAATTGTATCATTTGAGGCACAAGTCCGCAAGTTGACACCGTGATATGACGCGCCCCGAGGTTCAGTCCTTTTTCCGCATTGGCGGCACGAAGGAAACCTACAAGGGAGTCAAAATTGTCGAAGGGTTCACCGATCCCCATGACCACCACGCTATGGATCCGCTCCCCTGCGAAAGATCCCGCCAGCAGCACCTGCCCCAGCATCTCACCACTGGTCAGGCTTCTTCCGAAACCGGCATGGGCCGAAGCACAGAAACGGCATCCCATCTTGCATCCCGCCTGGGAAGAGATACAGATCGAAAGACCGGTCTTATACCGCATCAGCACCGTCTCGATGCAATGCCCGTCATAAAGCCGGAACACGAATTTCTGGGTTCCGTCGATCTCAGATACCAGATGCTTCTCGATAGACATACTCTCCGTGATGAAGTCTTCCTTCACGGCATTCTTGATGTCATTAGGAACATTGGTCATCTTCTCCATATCCAGAGCGCCCTTCATGAGCCACTGATAAAGCTGGAGCGCACGGAACTTCGGGAAGCCCTTCTGCTTCATATATTCTTCCCACTCAGGAAGTGTAAGATCCAGAACAAATCTCTTCTCCATCATTCTTTTCTCCTTAGTTTCGCGATAAAGAATCCGTCAAAATCACCCTCATCGGGAAGCAGTGTCATCATGCCTGCTTTTGCGCCCCGTACCAGCGTGTCCCGACTCCGAAGCGCATCCGGCAGAAGTTCATCATAAGGCACCGGCTCGAAATCCGGATGACGCATCAGGAACGCTTCGATCTGGTTCTCGTTCTCATTGGGGTTGACAGTACAGGTACTATATACCAGTGTGCCGCCTTTCTTTACCCGAAGGCAGCTGTTATCCAGGATACCTGCTTGCACCGGTAGCAGATTCTGCATCTTCTCATAGCTCATAGAGAGCCGTATATCGGGCTTTCTGTGCAGAAGTCCCAGCCCGCTGCAGGGCACATCACACAGCACCAGATCGTACTCGAACAAAAGTTTTTCTTTCTCTTCTGCGAGGAAAGTCGCATCATATGGCATGGTATGGATCACGCTGATTCCAAGTCTCCGGGCGGATTCATCCACCATCTTCAGACGGATCTCGTTGGCATCCAGGGCATCGATCCTTCCCTGATTCTCCATGATCTCGGCCATATGGGTCGTCTTTCCTCCTGGAGCACTGCAGGTATCCAGTACCGACATGCCCGGCTTCGGAGAAGCGATATGACCTACCAGCATCGCCGAGAGACTTTGTACCGAATAACGGCCATCACAATATGTTTTGGCAGAAGACAGATCCACCACATCCCCCGACAGTTCCTTGCAATATGGAAGCACCGAGGATTCTGCGGCAGTCAGGCCGTCTTCTTTCATTTCAGACAGCAGCTGCTCGTCGGAAACCTTGGAAAGCGGATTCACCCGGATCGTTACTTTCGGTGTATTAAGATAAGCCGCAAGGATACTGTCCGCCTTCTCCTGACCGTACCACTTCACAAAGCAGCCGGCGATCTCCGGTTTAACCGAATAGCGGACAGACAGGTTCTTAGCCGGCACACGGGACAACCACTCGTTGCCCTCCGCAGCGACTTTACGCAGGACGGCATTGATCATTTTTGCCGCGCCGGGATTACTGACCTTCTTGGCCAGGGCCACGATGGAATCCACGGCCGCATACTCCTTTACCCCATAGGAATAAAGGATCTGCCAGGCCCCCATCCGAAGGCATGTCCGCACCTCCGGATCCAGTGCGTCTGATTCCTGCTTGAGATATTGTTTCAGCACCGCATCCAGCGTGAACACCCGGGTCACGGTACCATAGAAAAGCGCCGTCGCGAAAGACTTTTCCGCTGACGAAAGACTGGTCTTCCGAAGAGCCTTGGAAAGCACCAGATTCGAATACCCCTGGTTCTCCAGCACTTCATAAAGACATGCATAAGCCGTATATCTTGCCTCATCGTCCAAGGCACGCATTACGGTTCATCCTCCATCCTTCTGCCCACTTCGAAGTTATGGGCACAGTCGATCGCCTTCATACGCTTACCGGAAGAAGGCTGCAGTTCATAAAGGAAAAGAGGTTCATCTGCACACATGACGGCCAGTACGCCTTTCTTGGCGGCAATCACCGTACCGGGAACCGCATCTCCCTTCTCTTTCCGGTAATTCTCCAGAAGTTCTCTTCCACGATCTTCCGTACCGGCATCATAGATCTTCAGTCTGGCATCCTTCCACATCGCCGACGCACCCGGCCACTGGGACAGAGCACGCACCTGAGCAGAGACAGCTCTTGCCGGAGTATTCCAGCGGATCTTGCCCTGTTCTTTATTGATCGGCGGCGAAACCGTCGCCTCGTCATTATTCTGCGGGATCGACGTGATCTTACCGGAAAGATAATCCGGCAACGTCTCTACCAGAAGATCTGCACCTACACGGGCCAGTTCATCCATCAGTTCCGGCGTATGCATACGCTCATTGATGACGACTTCCCGCTGTGTCAGAATATCTCCTGTATCCATACCGGCATCCATCTTCATGATGGTCACACCGGTCTTCTCATCCAGATTGAGGATCGCCCACTGTACCGGCGCGGCGCCTCTGTATTTCGGAAGCAGGGAACCATGTACATTGATGGCACCATACTTCGGAAGATCCAGCATAGACTGAGGCAGGATCTTACCATATGCGGCCGTAATGATCAGGTCCGGCGCAAAGGTCGTCAGATACTCCAGTGCCTCCGGCGTCCGAAGACTACCGGGCTGCCATACAGGAATATCGTACTTCTGCGCCATCTCCTTGGCAGGCGGTGCGGTCAGGATCATCTTCCTGCCCACCGGCTTATCCGGCTGGGTGACACAAAGCACCACTTCGTATTCCTTCTCTACCAGTTTCTCAAGAACCGTTGCCGCCAGGTCCGGCGTTCCCATAAAAACGATACGCATACTCAAGACTCTTCCTCGTCCTCGAATTCATCTTCTTCCACTTCGACGACCTTATCGATAAACAGAATACCGTCCAGGTGATCGTATTCATGGCAGATACATACTGCCAGCAATTCCTCGGCTTCCATGTCGAACCATTCACCATGGCGGTCCTGGGCACGTACGCGGATCCGGGTCGGGCGCTCGACATAACCGTTCTTGCCCGGGCAGGAAAGACAACCTTCCATTCCCAGTGCCGCGCCTTCTCTCTCATAGATCTCCGGATTGACGAACTCCAGTTTACCGTGTTCATCTCCCACATCCACTACGAAGCAGCGACGGAGGATACCTACCTGTACCGCGGCAATACCGATGCCTCGGTTCTCGTAGTACATGGTCTCCGCCATATCATCCAGCAGGATCGAAAGCTTTTCATCAAATTTCTCAACCGGACGGGATTTCTTTCTCAGGATCGGATCCCCATCCACAACGATTTCACGCAAAGCCATATTCGACACTCCTTTTCAAACATTAATGATTATCTATTTTACCACATCGCATCAATATCTACCGAGACGGAATAGCCATAATTCGCATAAGCGGTCAGAAGTTTGGTAAAACCATCCGAAAGATACGCTTTGGTCTTGGCCCGGACCGCGATCTGGTAGCGGTACCGGTTCATGATCTTCGGCATATTCGCCGGGCACGGACCAAGCACAAGGAAGTCTTCTCCCAGGTTCGCACTCATCTCCCGAAGCGTCTGGGCCACCATAGATGCCTGGTTCCGACAGGCCTCCTCATTCTCATGGGTGATCAGGATCCCGCCCATGGCACGGAAAGGCGGATAGCTCAGGTCTTCCCGATAGCGGATCTCACTTTCGTAGAACTGCTCATAATCCTGGGAAGCCGCCTGAAGATACACAGGCGAATCCGGACACATGGTCTGGATGAATACCTTACCCGGCACTTCCCCTCTTCCGGCCCGTCCGCTGACCTGTGCCAATAATTGAAAAGCTCTTTCTCTTGCGCGGTAGTCGCTCTGCCACAGTACCGAGTCCGCTCCAAGAATACCCACAACCGATACATTGGGAAAATCGTGACCCTTGGCGATCATCTGGGTACCTACCAGGATATCGGCTTCATGCTTTCTGAACTTCTCCAGGATCGTGGCATGGGCATTTCTGGTAGAGGTCGTATCCTGATCCATTCGAAGCACCCGTGCATTCGGGAAGTCTTCCGATACCCAGTCTTCCAGTTTCTGGATTCCGTCTCCTCTTTCTCCGATAAACTCACTTCCGCAAGACGGACAGCTCTGGGGCATCGGTATGACTTTGCCGCAGTAATGACAGATCAGAAGTTTTCGCTGTCCCATGGTCTTGGTATGCATAGTCATGGCCACATCACATTCCGGACAGGTTACCGGCGTTCTGCATGAATGGCAGAATACATTTCTCGAGTATCCTCTCCGGTTCAGAAGCAGCATAACCTGTTCTCCCTTACCCAGAGCTTCCTTCATGGCTTTATACAGTTTCCGGCTGAACATCGAACGGTTTCCCGCTTCCTGCTCCTCCTGCATATCCACGATCTCTACCTTCGGGAGCGTAGCACCGCCCACGGCTCTCTGCGGCAGATCCAGCCTCCGGATAACGCCGACCTGAGATGCATAGAATGTCTCTACAGATGGAGTCGCCGAACCCAGCAGCAGCTTGATCCCCGCGCTTTTGGCACGGAAACGGGCCACATCTCTGGCCGAATACCGAAGCATGGTATCCGCTTTATAGGACGGATCGTGTTCTTCATCCAGAATGATCAGTTTCAGATTCCTGATCGGAGCGAATACCGCTGACCTGGCGCCTACCACGATACGTACATCGCCCTTCTGGATCATTTTCCAGGAATCATATCTTTCTTTAGCCGTAAGGCGGCTGTGCAATACCGCGATACGGTCCGGAAAACGGGAACGGATACGGGACACAGTCTGAGGGGTCAGAGAGATCTCCGGCACCAGATACAGGACACTTCCGCCCATTTCCAATATCTTCTCCGTGACATGCAGATAGACTTCGGTCTTTCCGCTTCCGGTCACACCATAAAGGAGAAACTGCTGAAAGCCTTCTCCATGCAAAATCTCTTGTACTGCCTGCTTCTGATGGTCATTCAGTTCCGGTGTTCCGGATGTTATCTCCGTCTGAGGCTCGTCATTCCATATGTTTTTCTGCTGCTCTTCAGCTGTGATATGGACACTCTCGATCTTCACCAGACCGTTTTTCGCCAGGGTATCGATCGGCGAACGGGAGATGGACAGTTCCTGCATCAGGTCCGCAAGAGGCATCGCTTCCACATCCAGAAGCCATTCCAGTACCCGCATCTGTGGAAGGGATCCCACAGAATCCGATAACAAGGCTTCTCTTGCTTTCTCTTCTGATAACAGGGAGACCATCAGCTGGTTCCTTCCAGAACGCTTGGTCACCAGGGCCGGCACCATCTGCTGCATGGCGGATCCGTAGGTGCAGGAATATCGCTTCGTCAGGAAAGACAGAAGCTTCAGTTGTTCCGGATTGAGAACCGGTTCCTCTTCAACGATGGAATCCAGTTCCTTAAGGCGGATGGTCTTTCCCTCCGGATGCGGAGCCGGAGCGTCCTTAAGTGCCAGCACCAGAGCCACACACGGACGGTTACCTTTGCCGAAAGGCACACGTATATACTGTCCGACTTTAACTCTGGATTCCAGTTCAGAAGGAACCAGATAGTCGTAGGGACGGTTGGTATTCCATACACTTTCCCGAAGCACCACTTCCGCGACCATATCTTCGTCCTTTCTTTACAGAAGATCGAACAGATCGATCTGACGGGATTTCGGAAGATCCTTCAGAAGTCCTTCTTCTTCCAGTCGCTTCATGACAGACGGTCCCAGATGGGCACGGGTCTGCAGATCATCCTGGGTCGAGAAAGGTCTTTCCTCTCTGGCCTTGATGATGCCTTCTGCCACCGACGTACTGACGGAACTGATAACATTCAGCGGCGGCAGGATCTTGCCCTTCTCCACCTTGATGAACTTCTCAGAGTGTGAACGCGTCAGATCGTAAGGCACGAATGAGATGCCGCGCAGATACATCTCCTCTACCAGTTCGCACAGATAGAAGAGGGCTTTCTCATTGGGCTTTCTTCTGCCCAGTCCGTTGTCCAGTTCTTTTCGCTTGGCGGTAACATATTCGATACCCTTACACAGAAGGTCTCCGTCGAATTCATCGGCACGGATGGTAAAGAAGGAACAGTAGTATTCCTCCGGATAGTTGACCTTGAACCAGGCGATACGAAGGGACGAGATCGAGTATGCTGCTGCGTGGGCCTTCGGGAACATGTACTTGATCTTCTTACAGGATTCGATATACCAGTCCGGTACATTATTCTCCCGCATGATCGCTTCGTGCTCCGGCGTGAGGCCCTTACCTTTTCTAACTTTCTCCATGATCTGGAAGGCATCCGAGGACGGTACGTTCCAGTAGATCAGCTGGGTCATGATACTGTCACGGCATCCGATAACCGTATTCAGGGTACAGGTACCGTCGTGGATCAGATCCTGGGCATTGCCTTTCCATACGTCTGTACCATGGGACAGACCCATAAGCTGGACTAGATCGTAGAACTGGCTTGGCTTGGTCTCGGCGATCATGTCACGGGCCATCTTGGTACCCAGCTCGGAAAGACCCAGGGTAGCCGCGCCCGCGGGCGAAGTACCATCCGGAATACCGAGAGCTTCGGTAGATGTAAACAGAGACATGACCTTCGGATCCGGGATCGGAATAGTATGTACATCGATACCTGTCAGGTCACTGAGCATACGAAGCATCGTCGGATCATCGTGTCCCAGGATATCCAGTTTCAGGATCGTATCATGCAGAGCATTAAAGTCATAGTGTGTCGTGATGGTACCACAGTCCAGCTTGTTGGCCGGGTGCTGTACCGGTGTGAATTCATAGATATCCATCTCTTTCGGAAGAACAACGATACCACCCGGATGCTGACCGGTGGTGCGCTTGACGCCGACGATACCGCTGGCACGACGGTCCAGTTCGGCCGCCGTCAGTACTTCGCCACGCATCTCGCTGCAGTTCTTCACCAGCGCCAGGGCATTCTTCTCGGCATAGCAGCCGATGGTTCCGGCACGGAATGTATGCTCGCTTCCGAAGAGTTCTTCTACGTATTTATGGGCTCTTGGCTGGTATTCTCCGGAGAAGTTCAGGTCGATATCCGGCTGTTTATCTCCCTTGAATCCCAGGAAGGTCTCGAAAGGAATATCCTGTCCGTCGGACTTCATCATGGTGCCGCACTTCGGGCAGGGCTCCAGGGGCAGGTCATAACCGGATCCGTATTTACCGGAAAGATCGAAGACCGAATACTTACAGTTCGGGCATCTTCTATGCGGTGGCAGCGGATTGACTTCGGAGATACCGGAGAAAGTCGCGACAAGGGAGGATCCTACAGATCCTCGAGAACCGACTACATATCCGTCTGCATTAGACTTATTAACCAGCTTGTACGCAATATAGTACATGATGGAATATCCGTTACCGATGATACTGTCCAGTTCCTTTTTTACTCGGTCCAGTACCAGCTGCGGGACTTCTCCCTCATGCTCGTACATCTCGTGCATGGTCTTGTTAACGATGGCACGCAGATCGTCCGGAGCCGACAGGATGACCGGCGGATAGGTACCGTCCGGGAACGGCTTGATATCGTTACGGATCATGGATGCGATCTTGGCAGGGTTATCTACGACCACCTTCTCGCATCTCTCTTCTCCGAGATAGGCGAACTCTTCCAGCATCTCATCCGTAGTACGGAAATAAAGATCACTCTGCAGTTCCGCATCTTTAAAGCCCATATCAATGAGCATATATTTTCGGAACTCGCCGTCTTCCTTATTGAGGAAGTGGGCGTCGGTAGTGGCACAACATGGCTTACCGACCTTCTCGGCCATCAGGGCGATGATCTGATTAAGATGGATCAGATCGTCCCGGCTATAAAGACCGGATTTCTCTTCACGAAGATAGAATTCGTTATTGCAGATAGGCTGGATCTCGAAATAGTCGTAGAGTCGGATCATCCGCAGAAATTCCGGATCGATGCTCAGTGTATCGATGGTCTTATCCATATCTCTTTCATTCTCGACATAGCACTGATGCACGTAACGGAAGATCTGTCCTCTTTCACAGGCGCCACCCACGATGATACCGCCACTTAAGTACATGACCTCGGATTTCGGGATCCTCGGGCGCATGCTGAAGTATTCCGTATGTCCTTCGGAGACGATACGGTAGAGGTTATAAAGACCGAAGGTATCTCTGACCAGGAAGATAATGTGATACGAAGGAGTCTTTCTCTTCGTTACTTCTTCCTTGTCGAGCATACCGACGTATTTATTCATATCCAGACAGTTCTGGAACCCGAAATCCCGGATGGTGCGCATCAGGATCTGGGCACTGGCTCTCGCATCCCCCATGGATCGATGCGGCTGTTCGTTGGTGATGCCCAGGAATGCACAGGCATCCGCCAGTCCATGCTTCGGCATATCCGGGTAAAGATATGTCACGGCGGAGACAGTATCAATCTGGACGTTTCTGAACTTCACTCGGTACGGGTGATGCTTCTCTTCGTCCAGCTGCTCGATATCCAGCTGGAATCCGGCTTCCTGGATAAAAGCCATGTCGAAGAAAATGTTATGTCCGACCACCGGTTCGTCTTCCTTGAGGAAGGCCGCCAGTTTACCGGCCATTTCGAAAGGTGTCGGGGCATCCTTGATCATGTCCTCGGTAATCCCGGTCAGTTTCTGGGCTTCTTCCGAGATCGGTACTCCCGGGTTGACCATGGAAGTAAAGATCTCTGACTCTTTATATTCTCCGGATTCATCCTTCACATAACGGATCGCCGCTACCTCCAGGATTCCGTCTTTGGTGCAGTCCAGACCGGTGGTCTCCACATCGATGGCCACGAAGGAAGTGAGCGGAAGTTCTTTTTCCTGAAGATGGTAAACAATACATTTCCCGTCGTCTACCAGGTAGCCTTCCATACCGAAGATCAGCTTAAAGTCCGGGTTGTCCCCTTTCTTCTTGCAGTCTTTGTAGGCGGCATAGGCGTCGTTAAAGCCCTGGACCACACCATGGTCCGTGATGGCACAAGCCGGATGTCCCATGCGGTAAGCCGTCTTGATCAGGTCTTTCGGCTCGATGACAGCGTCTTTCTCGCTCATCTTGGTATGGGCATGCAGCTCCACACGCTTTTTGTCGGCATAATCCTGACGTTGCGGCGGAGGATTCGCCTTATACAATCCCTTTACCGATGCCTCGATCTGATTGGAGAAACGGTTAAAGCCTACAGTACAGGCAATTCCGGTATATCCGTTTTTGGCAAAAAGGCTGTTAAACATATCGCCGTCTTTCGGTGCCATGAACATGACGCATTCGATACTTGATGTGTTGTCTGTCAGATAGAACTTGATCAGCACCTTATTCTTAGAGGAGCCCACCAGGCGCTGTTCTTCGACGAGGATCTTGACACTGCCTTCCAGACGGATGGCTTCTCCTTCGCCTTCTTCTGAAGAAACAGATGCGGCCGTGATGGCATCGGAAATCTTCTTTTTCTTCAGACCTTCCGCTACATAGCCCCAGATCAGGCCTCCGGCCTCAGAGGTGTCCTCGAAGCTCTTGGATGCGTGCCAGTTCTTGTTTTTATTCTTCTTTTCCAGCTTGGCTTCTTCTTTCTCCTGCTGGACCTTGAACTCCCAGGAATTCTTATCCAGATTGGATTTATCCTGGGTCTTCTCTGCTTTCGGTTTCTCGGCTTCCTGCTTCTCTGCTTCTTCGTTCTTCTTGACGATTTTCTTCACGCGGGAACGCATCTGGTTAAGAAAGAAATCCGGATCCATATTCTCCTGGACCTCCACTTCCTTCTCCGTGAATTCCGTAGGAAAAGTCGTATTCAGATAACGCTGGCAGAAAGACGTGATCTTCTCGGAAATATCCGCCTTGATCTCATCGGAATAAGAAGCCGCAAGTTCCACTTTGAGAGTATTTCCTTCGCTTGTCACGCCATTGACAATAGCATCCATTCCCATGCGCTGCTTCAGGACATAGGCCAGCCAGCAGGCAATGGCATCCATGGAATTTCTTCCTTCTTCACTATCCATATTGCAGATATAGATACGGACATGATTAACGCGGAAACACTTATGCAGATAGATCTCAAGGCATGGTAATGCCTTGAAATGTGCGATTTTCCCTGTCAGGGTGAGCTTGAGCTCCATGCCGGTAAACAGGGTATCCATATATATTTCGCTGACTTCGCTTGGGATTGCGGAGGCAACTTTTAAGAGACGATCATCAGAGGTCATCTCGGATACAAAATCATATAAAGTCATCGTAGTACAATGCTCCTTCGATAATGGTAGGTCATACGTAAAGCCCGAAGGTCTTACGCATTCATATCATAAATAGTCCGGATCAATTCATCCACGGCCGACTCAGCGGGTACACGTCTGACCGGTTCACCCTTGCAGAAAAGAAGGAATTCATCCACGCCTCCTGCAATACCGATGTCCGCTTCCCTGGCTTCACCCGGGCCGTTGACCACACATCCCATAACGGCAACCGTCATGGAGAAAGGAAGATCCTGGATCCGTTTCTCGACTTCCTGTGCGATCTGGATCAGCGGGACTTTCGTCCTGCCGCATGTGGGACAAGAGACCAGACGCATGCCACCGGAACGTAGCTTCAGCGCCCGAAGGATCGAGATCCCTGCCCGCACTTCTTCGATCGGGTCATCCGTCAGGCTGACCCTTATAGTGTCTCCGATACCTTCTGCAAGTAAAGCACCGATGCCTACACCGGAACGGATGATCCCTTCCCGCAGGGTCCCCGCTTCCGTAACGCCAATATGGAACGGATAAGGCACTTTCTCCCGAAGGAGACGATGACTCTCGATCGTCAGAAGAGGATCGGAAGATTTCATGCTCACTACGATGTCATGAAATCCACATTTTTCTAAGATAGAGATGGCATAAAGTGCGCTCTCGGAGAGAGACTTCGCATTCACACCACCGTATTTTGCCAGCATATCCTTTCCGATGGAGCCGGAATTGACTCCGACGCGGATCGGAATGCCACGTTCTTTCGCCATTTCTGCTACCGCCAGCACCCGGTCTTCTCCGCCGATATTGCCCGGGTTAATACGGATCTTGGCCGCACCGTTGCGCATGGCTTCCAGTGCCAGACGATAATCGAAATGAATGTCAGCCACCACCGGGATCGGACTTTCCTTCGTGATGGTCTTAAGAGCTTCTGCCGCTTCCATATTCAGGATCGCGACACGAGTAATATCGCACCCGGCGGAAGCCAGGGCACGGATCTGTTCCAGGGTAGCCTGCGCATCACAGGTATCCGTATTATTCATAGACTGCACGGCAATCGGCGCATCTCCGCCGATGGTCACATTGCCGATATGGACTTTAGACGTTTCGAAACGCTTCATGCTCCATCACCTCGATAACCGGATTATATCGGAAACCAGTGCAAATATCACAAGTCCGATGATTACGCAGAAACCGACGACGTTGATCACCTTCTCTGCTTTTCTGGAAAGTTTCTTGCCTCGGATCATCTCCACCACAGTAAGAACGATCGCATTACCATCGAGTCCCGGAAGCGGAAGCAGGTTCGTGATCGCAAGACCTGTGGAGATACCACCGGCCAGAAGGACCAGAGTCTCCACCTTGATGCTGCTCTCGACCTTCGGTGCATCGACTACATCAGATACCACCGAAGCGATGCCTACCGGTCCGGAAACCACATTGTAAGCAGCCACTTTACCGGTAAATACCTGCGCCAGTGTATCGAACGTCAATCTCAGGAAAGAAATCGGGAATACGATAGCTTCTCGGAGGCACTCCCAGAAACCTTCACCGTCTTCCAGATAAATACCACGAAGATTGGCAGACTGCACCTTGATCGCACGCATCTCCAGTGTCATCTCCTGCCCGTCACGGATCAGTACGATGGTAAGGACCTCACCGTTGGATTCACGGACCACATTCGTAATCGCCTCATCCGATACCGCCACGCCGTTGACGGAAAGCACAGAGTCTCCGGGCTTTAGGACAGGATTGTTGTTATTCTGCTTCGGGTCGACTTCGTTGATCTTCCATCCGTTGTTCTCATCAAGCTGGGCATAATGAGTAATTCCCAGCATATACTGGTCTGAGATCTCCGGAACCAGATTTACATCGTATTTCTCTCCGGTCTTGGCAGAACGAAGAGTAAGCTTGATGGTATCGGTGTTGGCCGGCTTGTCCAGTTCATAGCTCAGGTCCATCTGAGACAGAATCGCACGATCGTTAATACCAACAATGGTATCCCCTACTTCCACATTTGTAGCAGCGATCTGGGTACCTGGAACGATGATGCCCTGACGTCTGGAAAGGAAGCCGAAAGCCGAGAAACAGATCATGAAGATGATGATACCCAGAACGATGTTCATGAACGGACCTGCCAGAGATACGATCAGACGTTTCCATCTGGCCTGGTTGATCAGGTTCTCCGGATTGTCATCCTTCAGTTCACCGGTCTCCTCATCGATCTCCGAGAAACGTACATAGGCCCCTAAAGGGATCAATCGTATGTAGTACTCCACATCTTTTCTTTTCCAGGAGAAAAGTTTCGGACCGACAAATATCGATAATTCATATACCTTGATCTTAAGTATCCTTGCTGCGATAAAGTGCCCGATCTCGTGCACGGCAGCCAGGATACCCAATCCAAGCAGACATATTATGATACTCTTAACAGACATAGTTTTCTCCTGTTCTTATATGTGTTTCATTCTGTCGGAGACAGCTCTTCTGGCCCAGGCATCTACTTCGAAGATCTCATCCAGAGAAGGATTCCGGATCAGGCCTTCTTTCTCGTGGGTCTCCATGACCTGCATGACTGTCTTCTCGATCTGGGTGAAGGAAACCTTTCCCGCAAGGAATCCTGCCACGATCTCCTCATTGGCCGCGTTCATGGCAACCGGCAACGTCCCGCCGACGGTTCCTGCATGGTACGCCAGATCCACCAACCGGAAAACTTCCCGGTCACACGGCTCGAAGGTCAGATTACAGCTCTTCTCAGAGAAAGGAGAGAAAGTCTCACAGATCCTTTCTGTTCTTTCCGGATAGAAGAGGGCTACCTGGATAGGCATCATCATGTTGGGAAATCCCATCTGTCCCAGGACCGATCCGTCTGACAGTTCGATCATGGAATGGATGATGCTCTGCGGATGGACCACCACCTGGATTTTCTCCACCGGAAGATGGAAAAGCCAGGAAGCCTCGATGATCTCTAAGCCCTTGTTCATCATACTGGCCGAATCGATGGTGATCTTACCACCCATTTTCCAGGTCGGATGATTCAGAGCCTCCTCCAAAGTTACTTTCTCCAGCATCTCTCGGCTGTATCCGCGGAACGGTCCGCCGGATGCGGTCAGAAGGATACGAGAAAGCGAGCCTTCCGGTTGTCCCCAGAGGCACTGCCAGATAGCAGAGTGCTCCGAGTCAACAGGAAGAAGTCGGACTTGCTTCTTCTCTACAAGCGGCATGACCACCGAACCACCGGAAACCAGAGTTTCCTTGTTGGCCAGTGCAATATCTTTTCCGGCTTCGATCGCTTTGACCACAGAAGGAAGTCCCCGCATTCCTACCATGGCGGCCACCACACAGTTGACCTCTGCCATCGTCGCACAGGCGATATTGCCGTCATCGCCTACCAGTATCTCCACTTTCTCGTCCAAAGAAAGGAGAGAAAGAAGTGTCTTGCGTTTTTCATCAGTTCCGACACTGACGACCTTCGGATGGAATTCCTTGATCTGTCGGGCCAGCAGTTCCACATTTCCGCCACAGGTCAGACTGACCACAGACAGCTCATTCGGGAAGTTTCTTACTACCTCCAGCGTCTGTGTTCCGATAGAACCTGTCGAACCTAAAATGCAGAGTCTCTTCATATTACGCCACCATGCCCATGATAAATGCCAGTCCCAGGGCAACAGGCAATGTGTAAAAAGCACTGTCGAAACGGTCCATGACACCACCGTGTCCTGGCATTAACTTACCGTAATCCTTGATTCCCACCAGACGCTTGATACTGGATGCGATCCAGTCGCCCAGTTGGGAGACCACGGAAAGAATGAAACCGAATACCGCAGCCAGTGCAACAAAGGCGGCGAAAGGAACCTTCACCTCGATAATGGAAGACATTACGAAAGCGAAAAATACAGCGGTCAGGATCGAACAGAAAACAGCACCGCCGATACAGCCTTCCCAGGTCTTCTTCGGGCTGATGTGCGGTACGATCTTATGTTTTCCGAAGCATACTCCGGTAAAGTAAGCAAATACATCCGAGATCCACGGAGCGAAAAGGCCGATCACGAAATAATACCAGCCGTTCGGGATCAGAAGTGCCATAGTGTTGGCACTGGCGATAGGGAAAGAAACATAAATGATGATCAGCGACTGGGCCAGACCGGAATGTACCGCTTCAGGATCCTCCTTCGCGATTGGTGGCAGCATCGCCGTGATAAAGCAATATGTAAGCGTACTTAATGCATAAAGAGTGAAGCCTTCTGCGGCGGTACCATTACAGAGATAGGTGATCACCGGCAGAAATCCGAGGACCCCTCCCAGGAACGTCAGGACCGGTGAGACATCCTTGGCCTTGAGCCGGACCGCCTTCACCATCTCGTATATCGCAAAGCAGGTCACGATAGCGGTAAAAAGCAGCACCGTTATCGGATAGAAATATGCCGGCACGACCAGTGCCATAACGACGACGGTGAATATCGCACCTGTGATCACTCTCTGTTTCATGATTACTCTTTTTTCTCCTTTGTCAGACCGCCGAAGCGACGGTCTCTCTTGGTGTAGGCTTCCAGCGCCTCAGTCAGTTCTTTCATTCCGAAATCCGGCCAGAGCACGTCAGAAAACCACAATTCAGAATAGGCGCCTTCCCAGACCAGGAAGTTAGATGTTCTCTCTTCTCCGCTGGGACGGATGATCAGATCCGGATCCGGTACATCCGGAAGATACAGATTCTGCGCGAAAAGTTCTTCCGTGATCTCTTCTTCCTTGATCTTTCCTTCTTTCACCTGCTGTGCCAGTTTCTGGGCGGCCTGTACGATCTCTCGTCTGCCACCGTAGTTAAATGCCACGATCAAGGTCATGCGTGTACGGTGCTTCGATCCTTCTTCTGCACGTTTGCATACCGCTTGAATATTCTCCGGCAGGCTCTTTATGTCTCCGGTAAAACGGACACGGATGCCTTCCTGTTCCAGTTCCGGATCATACCGGTCGAAGTATTCGACGAAGAGCTCCATCAACGTATGGACTTCACTCTCCGGACGGGACCAGTTTTCCGTGGAGAAAGCATAGACTGTGACATACTTGATACCATAATGTCCGCAGTTCTTACACAGATTCTTCAGATTGTCCGCTCCGGCACGATGACCGGCCGAACGAGGCAGCATACGCTTCTTCGCCCAGCGTCCGTTGCCGTCCATGATCACGGCCAGATGTACCGGGATCTTCAGATCGGCTTTATCGATCTTCTGTGTTTTTTTCTTAGAAAAGAGCGAAAATCTCGCTTCTTCGTTACTGCTCATATCCTTCTCCAAAAAAAGAGGCGCCCCATAAACAGAAGTCTGAGGCAACCTCTATGGCATACACGACCTCTAGGGGGATCAGATCTCCATCAGATCTTTTTCCTTCGATTCGCAAGCTTTGTCCACTTCCTTGATGTAGCGGTCCGTCAGCTTCTGCATCTGCTCTTCAAAATCTGCCAGATCGTCATCTGTCAGTTCCTTCTTCTTGTGAATTCCACGATACTTGTCGATTCCTTCACGACGGATATTACGGATGGCAACCTTGCCTTCCTCACCATACTTCTGAACGGTCTTAACCAGTTCCTTACGACGTTCCTCAGTCAGGATCGGGAACACCAGACGGATCATCTTACCATCGTTGCTTGGGTTGATACCCAGATCGGATGCCTGGATCGCTTTCTCGATCTCACGAAGCATGGACGGATCCCAGGGAGTCAGAGTGATCATTCTCGGCTCCGGTACCTGAATATTGGCTACCGCATTCAGCTGAGACTGGGTGCCATAGTAATCTACCGTGATACGGTCGAGTACATGTGGATTCGCACGTCCCGCACGGATTGAGTTGAAGTTCTCAGTGAGGTTGTTGATGGTCTTCTTCATACGCTCTTCATAAGAAGCGTATACATCTTTAGTAATTTCCTGCATTGCCATATATCATGCCTCCTTTGTTATGATCCTTGATTGATCAGCCTACGATTGTTCCTATATCTTCACCCAGGACGACCCGAACGATGTTCTCCGGATCTTCCATGGAAAATACCATGATCTTGGTTCCGTTATCCCGGCACAGTGCGGCAGCTGTCGCATCCATGACCTTCAAGTTCTTGGCCAGCACTTCATCATGAGAGATGGTCTTATACTTGACTGCATCGGCAAACTTGTGCGGATCCTTATCATATACGCCATCTACCATAGTGGCCTTACAGAAGATATCTGCCTCGATCTCCGTCGCACGAAGGGCACCGGCGGTATCTGTAGAGAAGAACGGGTTACCTGTACCACAGGCGAAGATCACGATTCTCTTCTTCTCCAGGTGACGGACGGCACGCTTACGGATATAAGGTTCCGCCATCTGTCTGATCTCTACTGCGGAAAGTACTCTCGTAACGGCACCTTCCTGCTCCAATGCATCGGAGATCGCCAATGCATTCATCATGGTAGCCAGCATACCCATATGGTCTGCGGTAACACGATCCATGTGTTCGCTGGTACGTCCGCGCCAGAAGTTACCGCCTCCGACGACTACTGCGACCTCGACACCGAGATCGGAAACTTTCTTGATCTGTGAACAGATGCTATGTACTGTCGCATCGTCAATTCCGACTTTCTTATCGCCGGCCAGCGCCTCTCCGCTGATTTTGAGAAGAATCCTCTTATAGACTGGTTGACTCATTCACCCACTCCTCCAAAATGTATACTTAGATTATTTTATCGTTATTCTCTGTTTCTGAAAAGACAAATAGAGCATTTTTCACATTTTTCTGTGATCAGTCTTTCCGCTCATCCTCATTTGTATAACATTCACGGAATCTTCCGGAGAAGGCAGGTTCCATTCCTGCCGCATAAAGGTGAGATGTATCACCAAAAGAAAGCATACGGAACTGGGCGATTCCCTCTCTTCTTTCTTCTGTTGCCACCGTCGTGATCGATGTCGGCGCAGCAATGGTGCTGTGCCACAGTACGAAAGGCGGCAGGTTCAGCAGATAGGAAAGTAGGATGCATTCCAGTCCGAAATGACAGAAAAAAACGATCGTATCGTTATTCGGGCGGATTGCTTTGAATAATTTGCCCTCTTTCTTATATCCGTGTTTTTCAAGGAAAGCATCGAATTCTGAATAGATCCATTCCACTTCTTCCCGTACATGCGCATCTTCCAGCGCCGGGAACTCGGTCCAACGATCGAAATCAAAGGCATAGGGCATACTTGTCCAGTCGGAAGGCACCCAGTCCCAGGCAACACCCATCTTCTCCGGACGTTGAACCTTCGGTGCGAACTCCCGAAGCCACTTTAATTCCTCTGCCTGCATATTCATCTTGGGAAGACTGAGACTTGCGGTCTCTTTAGCACGATTCAACGGAGAGACGTAGCATTCGTCCGCCTTGACATTCTTCATTCTTTCCGAGAGCGCTTCCGCTTCCTTCCAGCCAAGCTCAGTTAAAGCATCGTTAGCGTAATCCGGGTCTCCGTGACGCACGATCAATATCTTCATATAATCCACATACTCCTTACTGAAAAAATCAGTAACAGTATATCACAAGGCTTCAGCTTCTCTTTGGTAGAATGTATTGATTTTGTTGATCACAGTAGCAAAAGTATCCGGATCGGCTCCGGCCGGGATGCGGAGTGAATTACAAAACTCATCTGTATTCCAGACCGCCAGATAAATGACATCGTTCTCGCCATAGAACGTGATCGTTTTGCGGTTATTGGCTAAACGCAGTCTCATAACGGAATAGTTTGCAGACAGATCCGAAACAACCGGCTTATTTACACCAAATCGATAGATATACTCTGCTCCCTGGTCATCAGTAAATCTCATTATTGCCGAACCGTTATCCTTTACTTCCGAATCTTCTTTTGTCAATGGCAACGGCGGATAAAACTCTTCTTCTTCACTCGGATGACAAAGGGTTACATCCAAGCCTTCGAGCAGGCTATAAACCCGCATTTCCCACCCTTCAGGAATAGTAAATTCCTCATCGGAGGTTTCCGGTTCTGTCGTTTGCTGAGTACTTGGAGCAGTTGCGAGACGATTTCTGCTGAGATCATTTCCGGGAGATGTAAATTTCATCACCAGCAGAACACAAACCGCGACCAATGCGCATCCTGCTGCAATGACCAGAAAGCGGATCACTTCTGTCCGCTTTTTCTGCTTGGCTGCCTCATCCCGAGACTCAGGGACACTCGGCTTCTTTGCATTTTCATCTGTTGATACTTTGGTGTTTTTCATACTACCTTCATACTCCCCTTCCAAATCGATTCACAGAATCATTCGTGAATGAAACGTCTTATCGTAACGATCATTCCCATGGTCTCCATATCTCCCCATACAACTCCCCCCTTATTGCTGGAAGCATGGATGACCTTACCGTCACCGGCATATATGGCTACATGATCGGCTTCTCCGTACGGAGAACGGATATCATAGACCACTACATCACCCGGCTGGATCTCGTCTTTCAACACCGGCATGCCTTCGTATCGGATTGCTTCCGACTGATGAGAGACAGTAATTCCGAGCTGTCCGTAGCAATAAGACACAAGGCCCGAACAGTCGATGCCTAACCAGGAATCACCACCGTACAGATACGGAACACCGAGCATGGTACGGGCGATCCCGACCACATCCTCACCACTGATGCTCACGGCTGCAGAGTCATGCTTTACGTCCTCGTCCTGAATGACCGAAGTCTTCTCACTCTTCTTGCTGTCGGAAGAATCCGTCTTTTTTGAGAAAGACGACTTTCCTACCTGCATATTGGAAGACTTGGCCCAAGGAATATTCTCTGCTGCCGCCGGCATTTTCGTGACGGTAAAGGAAGCAAGAACATAGCCTTGCGATCCATCTTCCATATCCACATGGTACCAATCACTTATAATACCATTACAGTGCAGTTTAGCAAAGCGTGGCAGAAGTTTAACGATGGCACTATCTGTTGAAGGACCTTGGCGCAATTTCAGACAACTGGCATCCACCCATACGTAGCAGTCGATCGGATAGAATTCTTCTTTCTCGGTTGCCGGCAGATTTCCGGAATCGTCAGTATTGAATACGTCTTCGTAAACGCGGGAAATGTACTTATCCATAGAAGTATCCTGCTGTTGTCCGAGCGGAAACAGAAGCATAGGAAAAGACACCATGGAGCACATGGCCAGAGAAACGATCTTTCTCCGTTCTTTACGTTCTTTCTTATGCTTACGCATCGATACCTCCCGGTAATGTTTATCTTACGTTGTTCATTCTACTATTACGGAATCCCCATGTAAACGAAAGTGACAATATGTTTATTTAGTTTCTTCAAGCTCAAAAAGAAAAAAGAGCGTGTCAAAACACGCTCTTTACACCCTGTAAAACGAGTTTTCCGTCAAAACATGATTACTTAATAAATCTACGGATCGTCATGATGGATCCCATATCCATATTTCCCCATACAACTTTGCCTTTACGGCTGGAAGCATGGATGACCTGACCGTTTCCGGCATATATGGCTACATGATCGGCCTCTCCGAAAGGTGTCTGCAGATCGTAGACCAGTACGTCGCCAAGACGAATATCCTCTCTCTTAACTTCAGAACCTTCGAATCGGATAGAATTGGACTGGTGCGTAACAGGAATTCCAAGCTGGCGATAGCAGTAAACTACGAGTCCGGAACAATCGATACCATTTCTCGATTCACCGGTATAGTAATAAGGCACTCCCAGCATCGACTTGGCAATGATTACGACACTCTCTCCGTTAACACCGGTGATCGGAGGATCCTTCTGACCGCCGCCATTGTCACCGCCGTTTCCGCCGCCGTTTCCGCCATCTTTACCTTTTCCGCCGCCGTTATTGTCCTTTCCTCCACCATTACCGCCACCGGAACTGCTTTTCTTCGGCGTCGGAGTCGGTCTGGGAGTCGGCTTCGGAGTAGGAGTCGGCGGGGGATTATTGCGAGTGTAGGAAACATATACATATCCCTTTGTACCGTCATCCAGTTCGACGCGATACCACTGATCGTTAGCAATACCCGTACAATGCAGCCTTGTATATCTGGCCAGGACCTTCACGATATCACTGTCCGTAGACGGACGGGAGCGGAGTTTCAAACCGCTGGCGTCTACCCATACAGTCCTGTCGATGGAATTAAATACCATATCTTTCGAGAGGGATTTGTTCAGGATATATCCCTTTTCTCCGTTTACCGTCTCTACCAGAGACCAGGTCGAGCCCACTGCCCGTCGTGTAACTTTCGAGGATCGGTCGACTCGTCCCACAGTAACGGAATCCATGTTCGGTTCCTGTTTCAGGATCGTTTCGGAAGTGGAGATATAAAGCTGCTCATTAACCGGCGTAAATGTGGATGTATCCAGAAGTTCGATTGGAAGATCGGAGCTGTCATAGGTCTGTTCGATCTGCGCAGTCAGGATGGAATCATATTTCGAATCCTCACGCCACTCACCTTCGAAATAGTAGGAATCAACCATCTGATTCTCTCCGAGATGAGCCGATCCGTCATCTTCCTTCTGAAATTCTCCCATATAAGAAAGGTTCTCTCTATTGATCGCCCAGTCTTCGATCAGGATTTCTTCCTGCTCATCATCCGGATACGTTTCTTCATAGGCACGGGCCACAAGTATGCCATTAGGTGTTCCCTGACGAAGACCGACAGGAATCAACATCATCGGAAATGTAATCGTCGTACACACAGCTAATGTCACGATCATCAGACGTGTACTCCGCTCTTTTCTCTGCTTTCGCATACTAAACCTCCATAAGATTGAATGGCTTTCCCGACAAAGGAAATCTAGCTCATACTTATTTAAGTTTACGTGTTGACTGTCTATCTGTAAACGATTGTGACAATAACGTCACATTCATCAACGGCTTTTAATATATATCAAAAACAGATTATCAGGCATATACATAGTGTAGTCATATCTTTCAAAGATAGAAAAACACCCCCACTGCCGATGGCAATGGGGGTGGATAATACTATTCTCAGTAAGAAGGAGATTACTGGATCTGCTTCATTACTTCCTCAGCAAAGTTCTCTTCCTTCTTGGCAAGGCCTTCACCCATTTCGAAGCGAGTAAAGCGACGGATGGAAATGGTCTGACCGAAAGAAGAAGACTTCTCCTTGGTGTATGTTGCGATAGACTTGGAATCGTCCTTAACGAACTCCTGCTCTACGAGGCAGTTCTCCTTGTAGAACTTCTCGATGTTACCCGGAAGGATTCTCTCTCTGATGATCTTCTCCGGCTTGCCTTCGTTGAGGTTCTTGTTGATGATGATCTCTGTCTCTTTCTCAACTTCCTCAGCAGGAACATCCTCACGTGTGAGCCACTTCGGATTAGCAGCAGCGATCTGCATAGCGATATCCTTAGCGAAGTCAGCGAACTCAGGCTTAGCGATGATGGAATCATCATCAGTAGCGAGATCAACAAATACACCGATCTTACCGCCCATGTGGATGTAAGAAGCAACAGCACCGTTACCCTCTACCTCATATACTACGAATCTTCTGATAGAAGTATTCTCTCCGATATCAGCGATAGCTTCCTTCTGGAAGAGTTCAACTGTCTTAGACTCATCACAGAAAAGTGTCTGAGCCATAAGTTCTTCAACAGAAGCCGGCTTCTTAGCAAGAATGTGAGAAGCAACGGTATCAGCGAAAGTCTTGAACTTATCTGTGTTAGCAGCAAAGTCTGTCTCGATGTTGATCTCAACGAGAACACCGGACTTCTTATCATCAGCGATCTTAGCAACTACTGCGCCCTCTGCAGCGATTCTCGCAGACTTCTTCTCAGCCTTAGCGATACCCTTCTCACGGAGCCAGGCAACAGCCTTCTCAATATCACCCTCAGTAGCCTGAAGAGCTCTCTTACAATCCATAATACCGGAACCTGTCATCTCACGCAGTTCCTTAACCTGTGCAGCAGTAATATCCGCCATAATTATATCCTCCGTTCAATAATTGTTTTACTTGTCTGAAATCAAGCTTCTTCAGAAGCAGCCTCTGCAACTTCCTCAGCAGCCTCTGCAGCTTCGCCCTCAACAGTTTCTTCAACCGGAGCAGCGTCCTGCTGGCCCTGACGGCCTTCGAGAACAGCATCAGCGATGTGACCTGCAATCAGCTTAACTGCACGGATAGCATCGTCGTTACCCGGGATAACATAATCAACTTCTTCCGGATCACAGTTTGTATCTACGATAGCAACTACCGGGATACCCAGACGCTTAGCCTCAGCAACAGCCAGGTGCTCTTTCTTAGTATCAACAACGAACAGACAAGCCGGCAGGTTCTTCATGCCCTGGATACCACCAAGGTTCTTCTCCAGCTTCTCCATCTCGAGCTTGAGCTTAGCAACTTCCTTCTTTGTGCGAAGATCGAAGGAACCATCCTCAGACATGATCTTCAGCTCAGCAAGACGACCAAGTCTCTTCTCGATTGTCTTGAAGTTGGTGAGTGTACCACCGAGCCAACGGTTGTTGATGAAGAACATGTTGCAACGTACTGCTTCTTCGGAAATGGAATCCTGAGCCTGCTTCTTGGTACCTACGAAAAGAACGTTACCGCCATCAGCTGCGATGGAACGAACGAAATCGTAAGCCTCTTCGATCTTCTTAACTGTCTTCTGAAGGTCGATGATGTGAATGTTGTTGCGCTCGGTGAAGATATACTCCGCCATCTTCGGGTTCCAGCGACGTGTCTGGTGACCGAAATGCACACCTGCCTCAAGAAGCTGCTTCATTGAAATAACTGACATAAAAATATCCTCCTGTTTTGTACTTCCACAGGGCCGCTCCTTTATCCGGAGAACAAAAGATTATCCCTGTGTGTTTTTTAGCCATTAAATGTTACAATAAAGAAACCGCATTGGCAAGAGTTTTTCGAAAAGAAATTGCCATAAATCAACATTTTTCGACTCAAAAAGGAGTATTTCGTCATATGAACCAGTTAACTATACAGGAAATCGAGAAATTTGACCATATTCTTTCTGACCTGATCGCCATTCCCAGTGTTAAGGGTGAGCCGGTAGAGGGTGCCCCATACGGTAGCGCTCCGAAAGCGGCTCTCACCTTTTTTCTGGATATGGCCAGAAAGGACGGCTTTATTGCTGAGAATGTGGGAAACAAAGCCGGCTACGTACAATGGGGAAATAAAGGTCCTCTCGTCGCCGCTCTCGGCCATCTTGATGTTGTACCGGCCGGATCTGCCTGGAACACTGAACCTTTCACATTAACGATCGACGAGAAGTATTTCGCCGGCCGTGGCGTTGTCGACGATAAAGGCCCGATGGTCAGTGCTTATATGGCTCTTCTTCGTCTGAAGGAGAAATATCCGGATCCGCCGTTTCGTCTACGTCTGATCGTCGGAACCGACGAGGAGAACGGTTCTACCTGTATGGAAAGGTATTGCGAGACTGAGGAACTCCCGGATATCGGATTTACACCGGATGCGGAATTCCCTTGCATCTTCGCCGAGAAAGGTATTTACCAGATGCACTTTCAGGGTACACCTGCGCTGGGCTTTGCTCTGGATGGCGGTAACGCAGCCAACATGGTCCCGCCTCACTGCGAATATAAAGATTTAAGGGACGACAGCAAGATCTGTCAGGAAGGTCTTCAGGCTCACGCTTCCCGTCCTCAGATGGGCATTAATGCCATCGACAAGATTCTGGCAAAAATCCCGCAGCATGTGATGGAGTCCACACCTCTTCTGCTCCTCATGAAGAAATACTTCAGTGCCGATGCAGAGATTCCCTTTGCCGGGCTCTTCGCGCCGGACCTTTCCGGCAATGCAACGACGAACGTAGGCATGGTCCATATCAGTCCGGACGAAGCCAGACTCCATGTCGACATCCGCTTCCCAGTGACTCTTAAATCTTCCGATGTTACAGAGAAATTGGAAGCCATCGCTTCGGAGTTCGGCGTTCAGGTCGTACAGGATTCCGTTCTGGAGCCACTTTTCAAGGATAAAGAATCTACCCAGATCAAGACTCTGGTTTCTGTATACGAGAAATACAGAGAAAGCTTCGAGTACATCTCCGAGGAAGAAAAATCAAGATCCGAGTCTCTTTCTGCTCCTGTTGAAGCCATGGCTATCGGTGGCGGAACTTATGCCCGTACCATGCCGAACATCGTTGCATTCGGACCTCAGCTTCCTTGGGAGAAAGACCAGTGCCATCAGTCTAACGAACGTATTCTGCGTAAAAATATGTACCTCCTCGTACCATTGTACGAAGAGGCACTGGAAAGTCTTGGTAAGATCGTAATCTGATCAGACAAATCTTCTGACCGTCACAACATATCCCATCGGCAGGCAATCTTCTACGATACAGCCGTTTCTGGAGGATGCGTGGATAACTACGCCACCACCGCAGTACAGGCTTACGTGGTCGATCTGTCCATTGCTGTCGTAGTCATGGCACAGAACGTCGCCGGCCTTGAGTTCCTGGTTGGAAACATCATTACCCAATTTCGCGATTTCAACCGAATAGTGCGGTAAGGATATGCCGTAATAATGCGCATAGACATAAGCTACAAAACCGCTGCAGTCGAATCCCTCAGATGGCGAAGAGCCGGTATATACATACGGAACACCGAGGAATGCTCTTGCGTAGGTTACCAGATCACAGGTAGCCGGATCCGGTGGATTGATCGGCTTCGGCGTCGGACGCGGGGTCGGTGTCGGAGTCGGATCGCCTGGTGTCGGTTCTGCAGGTGTCGGAGCGGGTGTCGGTTCTTCACCTGAACCCGGAGTAGGTGTCGGCTTTGCGGGAGTCGGCGTAGGCTTACCCGTAGACGGAGTCGGTGTCGGCTGAACCTCAGGAGCTTTCACAACGAGATCACTTCTGACATATCCGCCGTCATCCAGTTTATACCAGCCATTATCCGTACGAGCCACAACATTGACCTTAATACCTTCTGAAAGCTTACGGACTACATCATATTCTGTACCCGGGCCGCTACGAACATTCACTTCTCCAACGGAATAGAATACTCCACTATATGGAGTTTCCTTGACCGGAGCCGGTGTCGGCTCGGCAGGCTTGGTTGGTTCAGCAGGTTTTGTCGGTTCCGGTGTCGGAGCCTTGGTAGGTGCCTTAGTCGGCTCAGCAGGCTGCGTCGGAACAGGCGTTGCGGTCGGGGTCGGCGTTACCGGCGGAACGACCGGTTCATCGGAAAGCAGATTTCCACTGACATATCCTTCATCAGCAAGACGATACCAGCCATTCTCCGTCTTGGCTACCACTTCAACCTTCTCGTTCTCTACCAGACGGCGGATCACATCGTAAGTTGTGCCCGGTCCCTTACGAACATTCACTTCGCCCAGAGAATAGAACGTTCCCGTAAACTTGGTCTCCGGCTGCGGAGTAGGTGTAACGTCAGGCGTCGGTGTAGGTGTCGGAGTCGGTGTGCTGGTAGGAGTCGGTGTGGCTTCTGTCGGCTTCTTAACAGTCGAATCCGTATCTTTCGGAGTCGGAGTCGGTGTAGTTGTAAGTGTATCATCCTCATTAATAAGCGGAATCGTAGACAGAGATTCGGAAAGCACATATCCACGAACGAACTCATCACTTTCGGGAATCGCATATTCCACATACGCCCAGGCCGAACCCTCACTGATACGAAGAAGTTTTGTACCATATGCCAGAGAGAATACGATCTGACTCTGCTCATCCGGCTTCACATGCAGCATCAAGGTTTCCGGCTGGACATATACATCGTCAGATTTCTTGGTAAAAGTACTGACATCCAGCATTTCAACCAGGATACCATCTCTATCCTTATGCTCAGTGATCGTAAATGTATTGTCACGGACCATCTCATCGTCGAAGGTTACCGTTTCCTGCTTCAGATCCAGGAATTTGACATTAGAATTATTACTGCCCGGTTCAGGCAGTGTCGCTTCCACAGGCACCTGAAGACAGATATCCTGGGCATGACCGATCGAAACCACCGGGAAAGAGATGGCGATCACAGAAGCAACCGTAAACAGAGACAACATTTTGAAAGCGCGATGATTTCTGCGCTGCACATGCCTCCGATGAAGCTCTTCATTTCTTATTTCATCTGCAAAGTGTTCTTTCAAACTGACCTCCATGGTGAAACTTATTCCCATTTAACTTCAGTATAAGTATATCGTACTTGGCTTTTGAAAGAAATGTTTGTATCAGAACTGTAATACTCTTCACAATTTGTTTGCATTAAGTTTGGACGAATAACCATTTATTCGATTAATCAAATCACAAAAAAACTGCCCCGGATATTTCCAGGGCAGTTTAAATCAACTTTAGTAATTGTCTCGAATCGAAGGATTACTCAGCAGCCGGTGTTTCCTCAGCAGCAACCTCAGCAACAGCCTCTACAGCTTCCTCAACAGGAGCCTCAGCCGGTACTTCTACCTGAGCTTCTTCTGCCGGAGCTTCTTCCTCAGCCGGCTCACCCGGGTTGATCGGAGCAACTTCCTTGATGGAGATGCTGATACGACGAGCGCTGGCATTTACATCCAGGACCTTAGCCTCAACTTCCATACCTTCCTTCAGAACATCCTGTGGCTTGTTCAGACGAACATCAGAGATCTGGGAAACATGGCAGAGAGCGTCAAGGTTCGGCTCGAGTTCAACGAATGCACCGAACTGGAACATACGAACAACCTTACCTCTTACGATAGAACCTACCGGGATACGCTCATCGATCTTGTAGTACGGATCATCTTCCGGCTTTCTGTAACCAAGAGAGATTCTCTTCTTCTCAGGATCGAAATCCTTAACATATACATGAACCTTATCACCAACAGAAACAACCTCGGAAGGATGCTTGATGTGATTCCAGGAAAGTTCGGATACGTGGATGAGACCATCAACACCGCCGATGTCAACGAATGCACCGAAGTCTGTGAGGCTTCTAACTACACCATCGTATTCCTTATCCTTGTCGATGGAACCCCAGATCTCATCTGCCTTAGCCTTGCGCTCATTGTTCAGAAGAGTACGTCTGGAACCGGAAACTCTAAGACGGCGCTTGTCCGGATCGAACTGTGTAACCAGGATCTCGAGGGACTTGCCCTTGTAGGACTCAAGATCGTCTACCGGTGTCAGATCAAGCTGTGTGCGGTGAATGTAGATGTCTACTCCGCCGTAGCTTGCGATAACGCCGTCCTTAACAACGTTGATAACCTTTACTGTTACAGGAGTCTTATTCTCATAAGCCTCTTCGATTTCTGCTTTGTTCTTGTTGAAGTCAACATGGGACTTGGAAAGAATGATCTCTTTGCCCATATCCGTATTACGGATGCTACGAACATATACTTCGATTTCTTTGTGCTCTGCTACTGCCGCTTCAAAGTCAAAATCAGGTTCGAATTCACTTCTTGGAATCTTTCCTTCCGACTTATCATGGACATTTACATATACGAAATCGCCATCGCAGGTCGTTATTTCTCCCTTCACTGTAGCGTTCTTTCTAAGCTGTGGAATGCTTTCAATGTAATCGCCAAAATTGATGTCATTGGACTCTGAATTCGTGTTTACCCCGTTCTCACTCATGGTTTGGATAACCTCCCTGATAATACTCACCGGCGTTGATGCCCCTGCCGTAACTCCGATACGTTTCACATCTGCTTTCCTCCACATCGAAAGCATCGGTTTCACTTCTTCGGCGCTACCGACAAGATAAGTCAGCGCACAACGATCTGAACATAAGTCAAAAAGCTTCTTCGTATTGGAACTTGTCTTCGATCCTATGACTACCATAACATCGGAAACGCCCGCCAATTCGGCAGTTTCTCTCTGCCTATTTTCAGTCGTACTACATATTGTACCAAAAATTTGCTCTTTTGCAATTTTTTTCTGCACGAATTCACAAATTTTTTGGAATTCTTTACTGGAAAATGTGGTTTGGGATACCCAGACCGAGTCTTTCTGTATATCTGAAAGCGCCTCGCACTCCGCCAGTGAAGAGACTACAACCGCCCGATTTCGGCACTCTCCGCATATTCCGACTACCTCAGGATGGCCCTTGGTTCCGGTGATATAAACAGGGTGTCCGGCCTGGTCAGCTTCTCGTACGATCTTATGTATTTTCTCTACAAAAGGACATGTACAGTTGATGATCCGGCAAGATTTCTTCTTCAGGACCTCAATGACGTCCGGCGTCACTCCGTGAGCACGGATCAGGACTATACTTCCTGCATCCACTTCTTCCGGCTCGTGCACCAGCACCATGCCTTTACTCAGAAGATCTCCAACCACAGTCTCATTGTGGGTGATCTCCCCCAGCATGTATATCTTTTCCCGAGGGTTCTCCTCAATAATAGAATAGGCCGTTGTTACGGCATTCTGCACGCCGAAACAAAAGCCCGAATTCTTTGCAAGTGTGATTTCCCAGTTACTCACCCGATCGTATGCTCCTCACTCTTTAATATAGGAAAGAAGCAGATCCTGCGTTTCTTCAATACCGATACTGGTCGTATCGATCTCAATGGCGTCGTCCACCTTAACAAGTGGAGATTCTGCGCGGGTCGTATCCTGATGGTCACGATACTCGATATCCCGGAGCACTTCCTCGAAGGTCTGGTCGCAGATTCCCTTCTGCTGCAGTTCCAGAAGTCTTCTTCTGGCACGCTCTTCCGCAGCTGCTACCAGGAAGAACTTGTACTTGGCATTCGGGAATACTTTGGATCCGATGTCACGGCCGTCCAGAACAACATTCTTACCTTCAGAGATCTTTCTCTGAAGATCCACCATAGCCGCACGTACGCAGGGAATCGCAGATACATCCGAAGCAGCTACCGATGCTTCTGCAGTACGGATCTCCTTAGAAACATCTTCCCCGTCCAGGAAAACATGCTGTTCTCCGTCAACATGGGAAATGTCTACATTAATATCTTTCATCATCTCGGCCACGGCCTCTTTGTCCTTAGTTGAGATCCCCAGGCGCAGAGCCTTGAGTCCGCAGGTACGATACATAGCGCCTGTATCCAGATAAAGGATCCCCAGTTTCTGGGCCACGCCTTTGGCAAGAGTAGATTTTCCGGATCCCGAAGGACCGTCGATAGCGATTTGATAGTATTCCATAGATGCCTCCTATATATTCTCAGATAGCACGATGGCCAAGTCCGATTGCGATCTCATTCAGATGCAGAAGTCCTATACCGAAGTATACACAGACACTGATGTGGTCATTGTAACGGGCGATACCGATCTTGCCGCCGACATTCAGGCCGATTGCTTTAGAAGTGATCTGAGAGATAGCCTCTCTTGCCGCTCCGGCCAGTGCGCCTTCCTCATTATGGCTGTTGGTGATGATTCCTTCACGCTGTGCCGCTACGACACAACGCTCGATGATCTTCGATACGGAAGAGATGAATTCTCCACCGAAGTCCGCAGCGGTAGCGCGGATATTCTGCTGTTTCAGTTCTTCCTTCAGAAGGCTCTCCTCTTCGCGGCTGTTGGTCAGCGCGATACGGATCGAGGCAGATGCAGTCAACTTACTGCTGGCAATCAATTCTTTCATGATTCACTGTCCTCCTGTGTTTCTGAACTCGGAAGCTGTCTGTCTTTGCCGGTATCGTATACCTTGTACTCAGCCCACAGAGCTTCCAGTGCTTCGAATGACTGCTCAATGTGGTTCTTTCTGTGCATTCCCAGTGCCACCAGCAATGCATTGATCAGAGAGAGCGGAGCTGTCAGGGAATCAACGAAGGAAGCCATATCCGATCTGGCAAAAAGTGCCACATCCGCGTGCTCGGTCATCGGTGTATCCGCCTTGTCCGTGATCACGATTACATTGGCGCCACGGTTCTGTGCGTACTGCATCGACTGGATCGTTCTGGTGGAATAGCGCGGAAAACTGATACCGATCATGACATCACCCGGGCCGATCGGCAGGATCTGCTCGAATACTTCGTTAGCACTGTTACTATGAATATGACGAACATCGTCGAAAAGGATCGTCAGATAGAAATGCAGGAATGAAGAAAGCGGTGACGAGCTCCGAAGGCCCATGATGTAGATCTTCTTGGCCTCAAGGATCATGTTGACCGCTTTACTGAAGGACTGATCGTCCAGATTCTCATAAGTATGTTTCAGGCTGTCCATATCGGCCTGAAGGATCGCTTTCAGGACGGAAGCATCGTCGGTAAACCTACTGGCGGCATTCAGTCGCTGGACACTTGTAAGTTTAACCTTCAATTCTTCCTGAAGAACCTTCTGGAAGTGCGGATATCCTTCGTAGCCCAGTTCCATAGAGAAACGGACAACGGTGGATTCACTGACACCTGTGGTCTCACCCAGCTTCGCTGCCGTCATATATGCAGCGGTCTCATAGTTAGAAAGAATGTATGCCGCAATGGCCTTCTGACCCTTGCTCATGCTATCCATCTGGGCGTTGATACGCTCAACTACACCCGCTAGCTGCTCGCTCTTGATCTCATTCTGGCTCATTTTCGCCATCTCCTTTTTGCCCTTCCATCCAACTCTCGATGGAAATCTGGCGGTCATCTTTATTTCCGGCCGCTTCATCCAGAGATTCCTCCAGATCGCGGATCGTCTTATACATCATCAACTCCATAGCCGGCATCTCCGATACCGAAGAAATACCGAACTCCAGCAGGAACTGCTGAGTCGTCCGGAATAATGCAGGTCTTCCCGGCGCATCCAGTGTACCACATTCCTCGACAAAGCCTCTTTCGATCAGACGGGTCACGATGGAATCCGAACTGACACCACGGACAGCTTCGATCTGGGCACGGGTCACAGGCTGGTTATATGCGATCACGGCCAGTGTCTCATAGGTTGCCTGAGACATCGGAGGCCGGTTCTTCGGCGCAAACATTTTCTCCAATACCGGCTTCAGTGCAGGCTTGGTGCACATGACATAATCATCATCTGCTTTGCGGATCAGAAGACCGCCCCAGGGGTTGGTCTCATACTCCTTCATCATGCGGGTCAAAGTCTCATCAATGACTTCTACCGGCATCTGTGTGATCTCCGAAAGACGAGTCACTGAGATCGGATCTCCGTTGGCGAACAGGATCGCCTCCAGCGCAGACGGCAATTCCTGGACAGTCAGTTTCAGCTCATGTTCCAAGGCATCACTCATATGCGGCCAGCTCCTTCGTCTCTTCGTTACGGTTCAGTCCGAAGCGCTCTTCATCCAGTTCTTCCTTCTTCGGCTCGATCAGGATCACGTCGAAAGGCTGATCCTGCTCTGCCACGATCTGGTCACCACGAAGAAGTTCCAGCACAGCCAGGAAGCCGACAATGCGGTCCATCTTGTCTGTCTGGTGAACCGGGAAAAGCTCATGGAAGAATACTTTTCCTTTATTCTTCAGATTGTTCCATACGAACCTTATTTTATCACGAATCGAGAATTTGTCGCGCTTGAGAATATGGGTGATCTTCGAAGCAATATCTGCGAAACGGATCTTGTTCCTCTCGCAGACATCATCGATTCCCTTACGAAGCGCATCGTCATCCAGCCGGGACGGAGCATACTTCACTTCAATACCCAGGGATGCAGGCGTCTGAGGAAGACGGTACATACAGTTGGAATAATCGCGATAACGATCCTTGAGATCTCCTGCCAGCATCTTACATCTTCTGTATTCCAGAAGACGCAGTACCAGTTCCTCACGAGGATCCTCCTCCGAGGTCTCATCGCCGATCCGTCGGTCAGGAAGCAGCATCCTGGACTTGATATGGACCAGTGTAGCCGCCATCAGAAGGAATTCCGAAGCCACTTCCATATCCAGAGAGCTCATCTTATCGAGGTAAGCCATATACTGGTCTGTGACCTCAGCGATCGGAATATCGTAGATATCGATATCGTTTTTTTCGATCAAATGAAACAGAAGGTCCAGAGGACCTTCGAATTTCCGCAACCGGACTTCAGGATTCACATGCGTTTCCGTCATGGTGTCTTCCTTCCCCTCCGCTTATCAAAGAAGCATCAAGCTTCATCGAAGCCGATCTTCACGGCTTTTCTTACTTCACGGATCGTTTCTTCCGCTTTCTTGGAAGCCTTCTCTCTACCCTTCTTCAAGATATCCAGAAGCTTCACTTCATCCTTGAGAAGCTCGGTTCTCTTCTCATAGATCGGTGTATGGAATTCTGCGATCTTCTCCTGAAGCATACGCTTGCAGGCTACGCATCCGATGCAACCGCCCTTGCACTGAGTCTCGATCTCCGGGACCTTGTCCTCGTTGAAGACCTTGTGGAAAGCATATACGGTACAAATATCCGGGTGACCCGGGTCATCCTTACGGATACGGGCCGGATCAGTGATCATGCCCATGACTTTCTTCTTAACTTCTTCCGGTGTATCTGCCAGAGCGATGGTATTGCCGTAGCTCTTACTCATCTTTCTTCCATCGGTACCCGGAAGTACTTTTGCCTTAGTAAAGAGCGGCTGAGGTTCAACCAGAACATCGGACTTATAAAGGAAGTTGAAACGTCTTGCCATCTCACGGGAGATCTCCAGGTGTGCGGACTGGTCTTCCCCAACCGGTACATAACTTGCACGGTACATCAGGATGTCCGCAGCCATCAGAGCCGGATAACCCAGGAAACCGTAAGTCATAATGTCCTTCTCAGAAGACATGTTGGCGATCATGTCCTTATATGTAGGACAACGCTCCAGCCAGGACAGCGGCGTATTCATGCCCAGCAGCAGGAACAGTTCTGCATGCTGCTTGATGTCTGACTGCAGGAAAATCGTGCATTTATCCGGATCCAGACCGCTAGCCAGGATATCGGCAAGAAGTCCCAGTGTATTCTTACGAAGTACGTCTGTCTCCGCGTATCCGGTGGTCAGGGCATGCCAGTCAGCGATGAAGAAATAGCACTCATACTGATCCTGCAGGCGCACCCAGTTCTCGATGGCACCGAAATAGTTGCCAAGGTGAATGTTTCCCGTCGGACGGGTTCCAGATAATACGATTTTGTTGTCCATATATAACCTCTCTCACAGAAGGCCCAAAGCCTTCGAATTTATTATACTAGCAATAGGGCCGGTATACCCAGCGCTCTCGCGATGACACCCACCAGCAGATTCACCGGCACACGGAACGGCCAGGCAATCCAGTTGACGATGGTGCTCAGGATCGGGATCTTCAAGAACATATCCGCAACCAGCAGAGCCATAAACACATAGTAGCTGTACTGGGAGAACTTCTCAAATCCGCGTCTCTTGTTGTAAGGAATAAACGTCGAGATGAAACGGAAACCATCCAGCGGCGGAATCGGAAGCAGATTGAACGCCATGAACAGGAAACCGTATTCACGCAGATAGATGAAGAACTCCAGAAGCAGTTTCTCCATCATGACCGCCTTCTCGTTGTCTGTCGGGAACTTAAGCATGACCCAGATTGCGACAGGCAGAAGGAGCGAAGCAATGAAGGCCGTCATCAGATTGGCAAAAACACCGGCCAGACTGATGAGTCTCTCACATGTCGGACGCTTATACTTGTGAAGATTATTCGGATTATACTGTACAGGCTTAGCCCATCCGAATCCGATCAGGAGCATCATGATAGCACCCATCGGATCGATATGCGCGACCGGGTTCAGTGTGATCCTTCCCTGTCTTCTCGGGGTGTCATCACCCATCTTCTCGGCAACCCATGCATGCATAAACTCATGGATCGAGAAGGTAAACGAAAGGACGAGGATCAACATCACGAGATAGATGATCTTCTCCGGTATCGTGCCTTCTGATGAAAAAATACTATACAGCATTTATCCTAAATCCCCTTGGTGTATTACTCTTATGCTTTCTTCAGATCGATGCTGACCTTCTCACCGTTGATATCCCATTCCTTGGCTGTCTCATCGACACCCTCGCTGATCGATGTAGCCAGTACATCCTCGGCGATAGAATCAGAATACTTGGTGAAGATTGCCTTCATCTTGTCATCACAGGAGTAGCGGACAACGATGCGGTCGGTGACCTCGAATCCGGAACTCTTTCTCTGATTCTGGATCTTGGATACGATCTCACGAACGAAACCTTCCTCGATGAGCACGTCATCCAGCTTGGTATCCAGAGATACGGTGAAGCCCTTATCTGCCTGTGTGGACAGTCCTTCCGGCTGAACATTCTCAACCAGCAGGTCTTCTGTCAGGAGTTCGAAGGTCTCACCTTCTACTTCGATGTTGATCTTGCCATCCTTATCCAGAGCCGCCATGGTCTCCTTACCCGGCAGTGCGGCAATGACTTCCTTCGCAGCATTCAGCTTCGCACCCAGTTTTCTACCCAGAGTACGCAGCTGCGGCTTAAACTTGTAATCCAGCAAGGACGAAGCATCCTTCAGGAAAAGAACTTCATGCACATTCAGCTCTTCCTTGATGATGGTCTGGTAATCTGCCGGCAGTTCATCCTCACATACAGCGTAGAGCTTGGACAGCGGCTGACGGTTCTTCAGGTTCGCTGCCTGACGGCAGGAACGGCCCAGAGCTACGATCTTCTCAACATCATCCATGTCACGCTCCAGCTCAGGAAGGATCCATTCCTTCTTTGCAACCGGATAGTCACACATATGGATAGAAAGCGGTGCGTCTGCATTCACAGAACGTACGATATTCTGATAGATCGACTCCGTCATGAACGGGATGAACGGTGCTGCCAGACGGCTGAACTGCTCAAGCGCAGTATAAAGCGTCATGAAAGCATTCACCTTATCCTGAGTCATTTCCGGACCCCAGTATCTCTCACGGCCACGACGAACATACCAGTTGGACAGTTCATCTACGAAGCCCTCCATCAGACGGCTGGCGCCGGTGATGTCATAGGACTGCATCTTGCTGTCTACTGTCTCGATCAGGGAGTTCAGACGGGACAGGATCCACTTATCCATAACGGAAAGCTTGTCATACTCCAGCTCATGCTTGGTCGGATCGAACTCGTCGATATCTGCATACATAACATAGAACGCATAGGTGTTCCACAGTGTACCCATAAACTTAGCCAGGATCTCATCCACATTGGCATGGTCGAAGCGGGACGGCAGCCACGGTGCATTGGCACTGTAGAAATACCATCTGGCCGCATCGGCACCCTGACGGTTCAAGATATCCCACGGATCGACTACGTTACCCTTATGCTTACTCATCTTCAGACCGTCCTTATCCTGGACAAGACCCATAACGATTACATTCTCGAAAGGAGAACGCTGGAACAGCTGTGTGCTGATAGCAAGCAGCGAATAGAACCATCCACGTGTCTGGTCGAGAGCCTCAGAGATAAACTGACACGGATAGTGTGTCTCGAAGAACTCTTTGTTCTCGAAAGGATAGTGGAACTGAGCGAAAGGCATCGCACCGGAGTCAAACCAGCAGTCGATTACTTCCGGAACACGTGTCATAGGCTTTCCGCACTTCTCACAGGTAACATGTACCTGATCCACATAAGGCTTATGCAGCTCGATCTCCTCCGGACAGTCTGTGGACTTCTCCTTCAGTTCAGAGATGGAACCGATGCACTGGCGGTGTCCGCACTCGCACTCCCATACCGGAAGCGGTGTGCCCCAGTAACGTTCACGGGAGATACCCCAGTCAACTACGTTCTCAAGGAAGTTACCCATACGGCCGTCACGGATCGTCTCCGGATACCAGGTTGCCATACGGTTGCTCTTTACCAGCTGATCCTTCACCTTGGTCATAGCGATGAACCAGGAAGATCTTGCATAGTAGATAAGCGGAGTATCACATCTCCAGCAGAACGGATAGTCATGCTCATAAGGCATCTTCTTCAGAAGCTTGCCTTCCATATTCAGTTTCTTGATGATCAGCGGATCGGCATCCTTAACGAACATGCCGGCGAATTCCTCGCACTCCTGCGGGAGAGTACCGTCTTCCTTAACCAGCTGAACGAACGGAAGATCGTTGTCACGGCCGACACGAGCGTCATCTTCACCGAAAGCCGGTGCGATATGAACGATACCGGTACCGTCACTCATGGTAACGTAACTGTCCGCACATACCTTGAAGGCGTCTTTTCTGCTCTTCTCTACGATTCCTGCGGAATACGGGAAGAGGGACTCATACTTCTTGCCGACAAGCTCGGTACCCTGATATCTCTCCAGGATCTCGTACTCATCGAAAAGCTGCGGTACAAGGCATCCGGCCATGTAATACATGATCTTCTTCTCAGTACCATCCAGATCCTTCGGTACGGCGATCTTCACATACTCATCTGTCGGGCTTACGCAGAGAGCAACGTTAGACGGCAAAGTCCACGGAGTCGTGGTCCATGCTGCAAAGTAGGTATCCTCTTCACCCACAGCCTTAAAGCGTACGAATACGGAGTTCTCCTTTACGGCCTTATATCCCTGTGCCACCTCATGGCTGGAAAGAGCCGTACCACAACGCGGGCAGTAAGGAACGATCTTGTGTCCCTTATAGAGCATGCCCTTGTCCCACATGGTCTTCAGAGCCCACCACTCGGACTCGATGTAGTTGTTGTCATAGGTGACATACGGGTTCTCCATGTCCGCCCAGAAACCTACACGGTCAGACATCTGCTCCCATTCGGTCTTATACTTCCATACGGATTCCTTACACTTCTTGATGAAAGGCTCGACACCGTACTCCTCGATCTGAGGCTTACCGTTGATGCCCAGCATCTTCTCTACTTCCAGCTCAACCGGCAGGCCGTGTGTATCCCAACCGGCCTTGAACTGGACATGCTCGCCCTTCATGGCGTGATATCTCGGAACTACGTCCTTGATTACACGGGTCTTAATATGTCCGATGTGAGGTTTACCGTTCGCCGTCGGCGGTCCGTCATAAAGCGTAAAACTAGGTGTTCCGTCTTTCTCCGGGCGGATCGACTTCTTCTGGATATCGTTTTCCTTCCAGAAAGCCAGTACTTCCAGTTCCCGATCGATAAATTTCATGTCTTTCGATACTTTCTTATACATGATCAAACCTCACTTACTTTCAAAGCTCCCGTCATTATAACACACGTTTTCGGGCAAAAGAACGTTTTTTAGATTTTCAGGACAATTTCGTCATTTCTGCCAAATCCCGTTCAGACAATGTATTTTTCCTTTGCCTCGGCAAAAGGACCCGCCAGCGTGCTCACACCACGGTCTTTTCCGTAGTAATCGTATTTGAGTACGAGGTCCGAACCATCGGTATTCTCGAAGCGCTGCTCCGGCTGGAACGCCTTGCCCAGGATCTCGGTATCGATGATTCCGCAGGCGAAATCCTTGATCTTCTTATAAACATTGGTAGAAAGAATATACTGACCGTCCTTCTCCACGATCTCGGCCTTGGCCTTGAAGTTCTTCACGATAAGGTTCTTCTCTTCCTTGGCATAAGCCTTTGCTCCGTTGAAGTAGACATTTCCGTTGATCCACACCGGCAGATGCTGGAAATGTTTCTCCATGATCTTATGCTCGTAAGCCATGGGCTCATTGAGATGGAAGGAATCGATCCACTCCTGATAGGTCGGATACTCATCGAAGATGAACGTTCCGGCCTCCTGCTTATCGAAGAAACGGATATCCTCATCCTCCGGACAGGTCTCGATCGGCCACTTCTGGATAAAGATATTGTTATAGATACGGTCATCACCGTGAAGAATGCTCATAAAACCCATGACTTCCGTTCTATGCGGGAAGTGATACGGAGTATAACGCGGCTGGTTCTTGCCGGATACGAACTCATCCGTACCCTCACCGATCGCCTGGAATGTACCGCAGATCAGGTTATTGACCATCGCCACACCTTCGGTCGCCAGACGAAGTGATGCCTTGGACAACATGATGTTATTGTCGATCAGCGTCGGACCATGACCGACTTCGATAAAGATATCCTGGCTCATGATAGTGCCGCGGATACGCTTGGCAAAATCAGGTGTATGGTTGTCGTGCAGCAGGTTCTGGGAAAGGATGGTTCCCTGTGCCTGCCAGTCACACCACAGACCCATGGTGCAGTGGTGTACATGATTTCTTCTCATGATGACATCGATGGCAGCATGCAGCTTGATACCTGCGATCTCGGCGCCGCCGACTTCCATCATGTTATTGATGTTATGGATATGGTTGTCTTCGATAATGGAGAATACACAGCCCATACGACCAACGATACCGGTCTGCTCACAGTGATGGATATGGCAGCGGCGTACGATATGGGAACCGACATTCTCCTTCAGCCAACCGTGATACTGGCCACGGCAGACGGCATCACGCTCCATCTGTGTCGGGCTCTTCACACGATACTTGGTGAAATACTGGTCATTATCCGGATCGAGATACTTACCGAGAGAGATACCGCAGCACCGGCTGTGGCTGACTTCACAATCCTCGATGATCCAGCCGCGGCTCCAGTGCGGGCCGATCATGCCGTCCTGGAAGGAAGCCGGCGGAGCCCAGGTGGTCGCAGCCTTGTTTACCGTAAATCCGGAAAGTGTAATATAACCGACACCCGTCTTACTTGGGAAGAAGCAGTTTCTTCTGACATTGATCTCGACCTTCTCGGCATTCGGATCCTTCCCCTGGCAGTTTGCGTAGATCACGGTCTTTCCGTCTTTCTGCTCGCAATACCACTTATAGATAGAGTTCTCCGGTTCCCAGGACGCCTCATCCTTGGCACCCTTCAGGCAGTCCTGCAATGTATCGGCCTCATAAAGTGCCACATCGTTCATGTAGACACAGCCTGTATGCGGATGACGATGCCAGAAGTACCAGTCACCGCCGATGGTGGTGGTATATGGATTATAAGATCCGAAGATACCATTATCGATCTCTACTTTCCATGTATTACCTTTATGCTTTTTCCAGCCCTTCACGATCTCGGCACCTGTGATCACCGCCTTCAGCGGTTCTACAGAACGATATGTGATACGGGCATCTTCCGTACCTGCATTAGCCGGATCGACGTACTCACGGTATACACCCGGCAGCACAAGCACTTCATCTCCCGGCTTGGCCACTTTGGCCGCCGCAGAAATCGTCAGAAAAGGATGCTCCTTGGTTCCGGAGCCCTGGGACTTTGTGTTCTGGTCAACGTAGTAGATCATAGCTTTTCCTCCAAAATGTATGCTGATTCAATGTCTGCCGTGTAAATTGCGACTACCGAAGGGTAGATTTTCGCCGTTTCTGAGAACGGATCCGGGTACGTATTCTTGTCCGGGCCCATATGCAGGCGGATCATGGCATATTCTTCTGCTGTGATCCGGATGAAATTCTGAATATAACAACAGGATTTCTCGCCATGTCCGACGGGGAAATTATCCTTGATGCCCCACACTTCCTTCTCCACCCAGTTGGCCACTTCCTTGCCGTACTGGTTGATCTTGGTGCCTTCCTTGACGTTCTTGGTCTCCTTGACATAGAAGTTCACCTTACAAAGATCATGCAGAAGGGATGTGATGATCACGGTCTCCGGCTTGATGGAGATCAGTCCCTGCGCCACCTTTTCCGAGAGACGCTGATATACATGCAGACTGTGCAATGCCAGTCCGCCTTCACAATTCAAGTGATATTTCGTCGATGCCGGTGCACGGAAGAAATCCGTCTTCGTAGTGATCCACTCCAGAAGCCGGTCCATACCCGGACGGTTCGTCGAGGTGAGAAGCTCGATGATCTTCTTCTGATTCGCTTCTCTCTCCTCTGCTGAGATTACATATTCGTCTGCCATTTCCTCACTCCTTGCTGCTCTTTATTCTGAAAATTGTTTCCATGGTTCTTCTTCGGCAATGGGGATCTCAAATACCAGTCGCTCCCCCGAAACAGGATGGTCGATCTCCATGTGATAGGATTCCAGAAGGATATCTCCCGCGAAATGATGCGGGCCTTTCGCATATTTCCGGTCTCCGACGATGGGATGACCGATCGAACTCATCTGTGCCCGGATCTGATGTGACCTTCCTGTGTGAAGAAGAACGGAAAGAAGGGATACCGGTGTGCCTGCGATCCTCCCCTGTCCAAGTACTTCATACTCCAGAAAGCATTCCTTGGCATCTTTCGGTGCATGCGCTGCATCCGGGAAAACTTCCACCAGATTTGTCTTACTGTTTTTTCTTAAGAAAGAACGGATCTCTCCTCTGTCCTTTTCGAAAGTACCGTACACGATCGTCCTGTACTTCTTCACGACAGTTCTGTTCCGGATCTGTTCACTGACCCGGGATGCACATTTACTGGTCTTGGCGAAAACCATCACGCCACGTACCGGTCGGTCCAGTCTGTGAAGCAGCCCCAGATAGGCCTGTCCAGGTTTATGGTATTTCTCAATGAGATAGTCCTTGAGGATCGTAAGCATATCCTCTGCCCCGGTCGTATCACTCTGCGACAAGATACCGGCAGGCTTAACGGCTACCAGCAGATGATTGTCTTCGAAAAGGATCGTGGGGCAGGTTTTCATATCATTCCTCCGGAGTCCAGCGGCCCGTGCTTCCACAAGGAAGGATCAGGTCCATCTTCGAACATGGAAGTCCCAGTTCCTCGGAAACAACTTTTCCGCCATGCCGTGTTCTGACAGCCAGACGCAGGATATCCTCGATCACCATAGAAGAAAGACCGGTGGTATAGGAATTGATCAGGAAGAACAGCGGATCCTCGGAAAGGAGTTTCTCACACTTTTCTACCAGCGGAAACAATGCATCCTCCAGTTTCCACATCTCTCCTGACGGACCACGACCGTATGCCGGCGGATCCATGATGATTCCGTCGTAAGTCCTGCCTCTGCGGATCTCGCGGTCTACAAACCTCCCGCAGTCTTCTACGATAAAACGGATGTAACAATCGTCGAGATGGCTGGCCATCATGTTCTCCTTAGCACGAGTGACCATACCCTTACTGGCATCCACATGTACCACTTCTGCCGCACCTGCCGCGGCGAAAGCCATGGTCGCGCCACCTGTATACGCGAAAAGATTTAATATCCTGGGCTTCTTGCCTGCCTTCACGGCATTCTGGATCCGCTTGCCGCAGAAATCCCAGTTGGCCGCCTGTTCCGGGAAAAGTCCCGTATGCTTGAAGCTGGTCGGTTCAATGATGAAAGTCAGCGGACGACCTACTGCATCGTAGTGGATCTGCCACTTCTGCGGCATGGGTTTCTCCTTGGACCAATGTCCGCCCCCGCTCTCGCTTCGGTGATAGACTGCATGCGGCTTCGGCCAGTACGATTCCTTCATACCGGCATACCCGGTCTTCGGCCAGATTGCCTGAGGATCCGGTCGCTGGAGAAGGATGTCACCCCACCGCTCAAATTTCTCGCCTTCACCACTGTAAAGAAGCTCAAATTCCGTCCATCTGTCCGCTAAAAACATGCCTGTCTCCCATCGTCTTTTTATGTGAAACAGTATACCATGTAACGAAACCGGTTTGGAATTTTTTCACTTTTTTTCATAATATTTGTATCAAATCAGAAAAAATGGTTATAATAGTTATAATGTATTCAAAAAGAGGTAATGGAAATGGCTGTTGCTCCGCATATTTTAATCTGTGATGACGACCCGGTAGTACACGAGTCTCTGGGTCTGTATTTTGAAAACGAACATTTTACATATTCCAGTGCTTACGATGGACGTGATGCGCTGGCACATGTAGCTTCCGATAAGCCGGATCTGATCATTCTGGACGTTATGATGCCGGAGAAGACCGGTATCGAAGTCTGCCGTGAGATTCGCAAGACACTTTCCACTCCGATCATCATCCTCACCGCCAAGGGCGAGGAGATCGACCGTGTTCTGGGTCTGGAACTGGGTGCCGATGACTATATCGTTAAGCCCTTCTCTCCACGTGAAGTCATTGCCCGTATCAAGGCAGTTCTTCGTCGTATCAACGAACCGCAGGAGAATTCCTCCCTTCTTCGTTTCGAAGGACTGGAGATCAATCTGGATAACTATCAGGTCAAGGTCAAGGGTGAACTTGTTCCTTGTACTCCGAAGGAAGTTGAGATCCTTCATCTTCTGGCTTCCCATATCGGTCAGGTCATGGATCGTGAACAGATCCTTTCCCAGGTGTGGGGTTATGATTACTTCGGTGATACTCGTACGGTAGATACACACGTTAAGCGTATCCGCCAGAAGGTCTATTACGAAGGTGCACCATGGTCTTTGATCACGGTATACGGTGTTGGCTATAAATTCGAGGTCAATCAATAATGTTTCGAAGCGTCTTTTTAAGAAAGATGGTTTTATTGGTGTTGGGAGCGCTTGTCGCTTCCGCACTTCTTTCTGCGTTTCTTTTTCGTATGGCTGCCAATGCGCAGCTTCAGACCAATGCAGAAAGTGACATGATCGATAAAGCCAAGGCGCTTTCTTCTTACCTGACCGGAATGATCAATTCGGAGCGATCCAAGTCCAATTCCAGCGATATTACGATTCTGATCAAGTCGACAGATTATTTAACGGACCCGGATGTCCTGGGTTCTCGTTTTCTCATTTATGATTCCAAGGGCGAGCAGGTCCGTACCGGTACTGTCGAGACCTACGACGACCGCGTTATCATGTCTACGCTGGACTCCTATGCCCGCTCCAACATGCTTACCACTAACAAGGATCTGTACCTGATCGGCAGGATCCCGAACCGTACGACGCAGACTACGACGGTTGTCGTACAGGTTCCGATCATTGTGGAGAGCCGCCTTACGGCCTATCTTATCCTGGGCAAGGAGATTCCGCAGAAGAGCGAGATCGCTGACAGTTTCAGCCAGGTACTTCTTCTGTCGACTTTCGTCGTCTCCTTCTTCATGATCATTCCTGTATATTTCGCATCCAAGCGTCTGGTAAGACCTCTTAACAAAGTGGCCGACGTTGCCACCGCTCTCGGACAGGGCGACTTTACCAAGCGAGCCGATGACTCCACCCGAGGCGAGATCGGTGAACTCGCCGCCTCCGTCAACGAACTGGCAGAACGTCTTTCCAAGTCCATTACCAGTGTCACCACTGAGCGTAACCGACTGAAAGAGATCTTCGATATCATTTCCGAGGGTATCGTATCCGTAGACTATAATCTCCAGCCGGACTATGCCAATAACGCAATCGAGACTCTTTTCGAGAAGGTTCCGAGAAAGAACCTCTTTACCGAGAAGCTGCAGCTGATCCCCTTCGAGGAAGTATGGGAAGATTTCGATCACTGTATCAAGACCGGAGAGACACTGGAGCGTACCATCGAGGCGAAGGATTGTGCCTACTCCTGCACCATCGTTCCGACGGTAGATAATGAGAAAGGTATTATCGGTGCCACCGGATTCTTCCGTGACATCTCTGAGCAGGAACGTCTGGAACAGACACGTCGTGATTACGTGGCCAACGTTTCCCACGAGTTACGTACTCCTCTCACCGCCATGCGCGGTCTTGTCGAGCCTCTGGCAGATGGTATGGTTAAGAAAGAGGAAGACCGTCAACGTTACTACGGTATCATCCTCCATGAGACCATGCGTCTTTCCCGTCTTATTGACGATATGTTGGAGCTGTCCCGTCTTCAGGCCAGAACCTTGGCATTTAAGACTTTCCCGTTCGACTTGAACAAGTTGCTTTCTGAGTTCGAAACTAAGTTTGCACCTGTTATGGAAGATGCAGAACTGGATTTCAGTGTGGAATATAAGACCGGTCCTCTTCCTACCGTTATGGGTAATCCGGACCGTGTTGAGCAGATCATCGTTATCCTTCTGGATAACGCCAAGAAGTACACCCCGCCGGGAGGAAGCATCGTCATTTCCACCGAGTACAATGATGAGACCGACCAGGTACTGGTTTCCGTCAGCGATACCGGACAAGGTATCCACGAATACGACATCGACCATATCTTCGATCGTTTCTATAAGGCTGACCGTGCCCGTGGTAAGAAGGGTACCGGCTTAGGTCTGGCTATTGCCAAGGAGCTTCTCAGCTACATGGGCGAGACCATTACCGTACAGAGTGAGTATGGCGAAGGAACTACCTTCACCTTCACACTGAAGCGTGTAACCGGTACAGTCTGGTATTAAGTATTCCCGGAGTCGAGGTCATGACAGATTCAGATAACCAGATCCAGGAAGGGTCCACGCGAATTAACAAGTACATCAGTTCCAGTGGTTTCTGTTCCCGTCGTCAGGCGGATGAATATATCCGCCAGGGACAAGTCACCATCGATGGCGTTGTAGCCGAGATGGGCAGCCAGGTGTTACCCGGCCAGTCCGTACTTGTATGCGGCAAACCCGTCGTTCCGGAAGAAAACAGGATCATCATTGCTTTTCACAAACCACTGGGCATCACGTGTACCACTGATCCTCGGGATCCGGACAACATCATCGACTTCATCGGGTATCCTTCCCGCATCTTTCCGATCGGCCGACTGGATAAGAATTCATCCGGTTTGATCCTTCTTACCAATGACGGGGACATCGTCAACCGCCTGCTTCGTGCAGAAGGCCGTCACGATAAGGAGTATGTGGTGACCGTAGATCGTCCCATCGATCCCGAGTTTAAAAAGAATATGGAAAAAGGTGTCCCGATCCTGGATACCGTGACTCTTCCCTGCCAGCTGAACATTACAGGCAAGAGCACCTTCCACATTATTTTGAATCAAGGCCTGAACCGTCAGATCCGAAGAATGTGCGAATACTTCGGATATAGAGTCAGGAAGCTAAAGCGCATCCGTATCCTCAACATTACACTCGGTGCTCTTCCTGTTGGAGAATACAGGAAACTCAACGCCAAAGAGACCAAAGATCTCATTGCGATCCTAGATAAAGGAAAGAAGCATCCCCAGTGATCCTAACTTAAGAAGAAATTGAAAAGGCCCCCCGACTTTCGCCGAGGGGCCTCTTCATATAGTGAAATTATAACTTTGGAGCAATGTAAATCGTCTGTTCGTAACGAACATTTTTCTGAAGTCCCTTCTTATTCGCCGCACCCGGACTTCTCTCGATTCCCTTCATATAGAAATCGATATACAGGTGTTTCTCGTTCTCTACAGGAATCAATTCCTGATGTGCATAATCATCCAGATCCTCAGGAACATACGGCAGGCAAGTAAAGGAGAACGGATCCTGCTTCTCTTTGTAGAAACTTACGCCCTGGGTATTCTCGTGCTTCAAGATCAGTATCTTCGTATCCGCATGACTGCCGTTCTCTGACGGGCGTGCGTATTCGTGATACAGCGGAGAATCAAGTGATGTATACCAGCCGATGGGCTGTGATTCTTTTCTATCGACATAGGACTCGCCTTTACCTCTTCCGTACCAGCCCAGTTGCTCCGCCGGATCGATCGGCACACGGAAACCGTAACGTACCAGATCGAATTTCGGAACGAAGTTCAATGTGGCAGCCAGAGTGCCGTCCGGAGAAACACGATAGTTCACCATGATCGGTCCCTTCATACCATTAGACTTGTATTTACAGATGAGATTAAAGTCTTCCCCGTCCATCTCATAGAAACTTCCTTCGAACTTGATCTCACTCTGAATGGTTCTCCAGTCTGTCTCATGGGAGAATACAGTCTGGGAAAGTACATAGGACTTATCTGAACGATCGATATTGGTCGCGGCACGATAGAAGCTTGGAATAAACAAGCCATCGAAATATTCCACATCTCCGATCTTAATGGAGCAGAGACCACCGTGTCTTCGGCTGAAACCATAGACCGCCGTTCCCGCTTTGGCATAGATCAGCGCAGGAGCTGTCATGATCTCCACTTTGCCCTTCTTCTCTGGTGTGATCAGAGCATGTTTTTCAGTAGAACCGTCAATGATCTTGACCTGTTCCGGATCACTTAAGATATTATCGTTGAACTCTTCATCCTGCTTGGTAGGATCGCAGACTTCATCAAGAAGCACCTGCTGATAGAAAGCAAGTTCATGACCGGCCTGCGCATAGACCACTTCCTGCTCCAGTGTCAGACGGATATCCAGGATCAGTTCTTTACAGGCTGCAAGTTTATAAACGTCATAGGCCTTCGGATACAGGCGCCACCAGGACGGGGAAAGGAATTCTTTCACGTCGAAGGGGAACTGCATCTCTCTGCTTCCCAGCGCTGAGATCGGCGGGACAACACCGGAACCACCTGTCAGTCGGAATCCGCCAAGGAGCAATTGCCAGTGAAGCACCATCGACGGAGTGGAACCGAACTGCTGTACATTATGTACAGTCAGGCTGGCCGGGTTATCCGCCGAGGAGAATATCTTGATATTCTCGCACTGTTTCTTCACTTCATAGAAGATCGGGTGCGGAACACGATTGGCATCTACGATACCCTGAGCGATAGAAACACCGATCTGCTCGGCATACTCTACCAGATCGCCCTGATGGATATACTTCAGATCCATGGTATCTTCTTCTCTTCTCGGTCTGGCAATAATAGACTCGAAGAGCACTTTATCTTTCTTCAGTCTGGATCTGAGGTAAGCACGGTTCAGACAAAGGTCACACCACTCACCGAACAACATACCGGACTGGTTCGGGAAAGGCGGCATATCCGTTACTCTTCCTGTACTATCGATCTCACAGATGATCGGACGCTTCGGATCGATCTTCAGGACCTGTTCCTTCACTTCCGCATAGGAACTCTCTACAAACTTTCTTCCTGTCATGGACCACATGATGATACACGGATGATGCATCAAGGAATATACCGCCTGCGGCAGTACCGAGGCCGCTGACTGGAGAATGACATACATTCCGTACTTGTCACACAGATCGAAGAATCTCGGATCGGCTGCGTGATGCATGACATAGACCGTATTGATATTGGCCCGCTTCATCATGAGGATATCCTGACGATACCGCTCAAGCGGAACTGAGATACCTGCATTCGGATCGAACTCATAGTATTTGACACCATGGATCGGAATCGCAATATCGTTGATATGCATAACATTCTCGAAATAACTGACTGTCCGGAATCCGAAGCGCTGTTTCTTTACACAGATGACCTCGTCATTGGCATCACGGATCTCTACGATCAGATCGTAAAGATTCGGAGTCTGGTCTGTCCAAGGCAGAACCAGTTTCGCGTAGAATTCGGTGCCCACTATTTTCTTCCCGGATTTAGGAATCCGCTCTGTCAGTTCTTTTCGCTGGGAAATACGATGCTCCGGAAGATTATATACGTCGTACTCGGTCTTTGCTTCCATCAGGCGGCAATAGACCGTAACATCGTAATCGTATTCCAGATGATTCGTCAGTTCAACGGCAATATTCATGCCGGCATCATGACGGATCTCCGCATTGGACAGGATCTCCTTATCCCGGTCGATAGAAAGCTGCGTATTTTCTGTGTGATAAAGACTGGCCACCATCGCCGTCTTCGGCACTACGTCTCTGGCAAGTGTATCATTCAGCCAGGAAGGAATAATGCGAAGCGAAGAAATCTCGATAGGCGATTCCGCAAGAAGATAGGCTTTACGGAAAAGACCGGAAAAACCGAAGGCACCAGTTGCCCGCATCGTCTTTCCCTGCTTATTCTTATCGAAACGATAGACCTGGATCGCGATAAGGTTCGGACCTTTCTGGACCTTACCTCGCAAGAGGCACTTGGTGGTGTTGAAGGAACTTCTAGAATCACAGATCAGTTCGCCGTTGACGAAAATCTTATATCCGCCAACGATGCCATCGGTTACGAAATACACATAACGCTGTACATATTGAACCGGGAGATTGACCCATACACGGTACAGGCCGACTTCATTGGCATTTTCCATCGCCGCGCTGTCAGCAAGTCTCTGCTGCAGACGACTGGTTTTCTTGGCAAGGAGGGGATTCTTCTCATAGACAAGTTCACTCGGATAACCGTATCCTTCCTGCTGCCAGACACTGGGGATCTCAATGGTATCCCACTTGTCATCGTCATAATCAGGGGAATAAAAACCTTCCGGGACTTCGTCTTTCGACTGAGCATGGAAAAACTTCCACTTCGAAAGCTCCAGCCTCCAAAGTGAATTCACTTGGCCGAACTCCGGCTGCAATTTCTCAGCATAGAGTTCATCGATCGAATCATAAGGATAGAAATATCCCTGAGACGGTAGTTGTGCCATGCTATACTCCACTACTCCTGATTATCCATTCTTTAAGAGTATTGTAGCATGGTCGCAGATTCTTCATGTATCAGATAGATTTCAATTTGAAGAAGACATAGCAACAAATGTGACGCGCCCGAAATCACGACGTCAAAGCAAGGCCAGTTCCTTCTTCTTCTTTTTTGCCTTGATCAGACGGATACATCCTTTATAGAAATGACCGTTCATGATGGTGATCAGACCTTCCATCTGTGCAATAGACATCTTGCCGAGACTGAAGGTCGCCACAGTACGAAGCGGCATCTCCCGGGTCATGACCTCATTCATCTTTCTCTGGTCTTCGCGGACTTCTTCTTTATTGACTTTGTTGATGCTATGCATCATCGACTTATAGAAAAGCTTGGCGATAAGGCCGGAATCCTTCACGTCTTCCAAAGTGGAATTAAGATTGAAGGTGCCCTTCTTCGGCTTCGGTTCTTCGTTAATGGCGCGGCCGTACACCGACTCAAACTGTTTCTTCTCGAAGACTTTCGTCTGTCCGTCAAGCTTATAGTATTGCGGTGCGACTTCACGGTAATCCGGCGCCTCCACCTCGGGCATCTTACTTGTGACCTTGACGGTTCTCCTGCATCGGATGTCTCGTGACGATGCACCGATCAGGATCTCATACTCTCCACTTTCTACGTGCCAGTCATGGATCCCGACATTATAATAGGCAAAAGCTCTTCGATCCAGTTTAAACTCAACTGTTCTGGTGGCACCCCGTTGGATAAATACTTTCTTGAATCCACGAAGTTCCTTCACCGGCTTATAAATCTTGGACTCCGGCGGCGCTACATAGAGCTGCACTACTTCCTTACCGTCCATTTCACCGATATTCGTGACATCCACCGTAACGATGAACTCATCTCCCTCCTGATACTCAGGCTGGTTAAACTGCACTTCTCCATATGAGTAACTGGTATAGGAAAGTCCATGACCAAACGGGAAAAGCACCGGCATCTTCGCAGTATCGTAATAACGATAACCGATGTAAACGCTTTCACTATAAAGTGTCTGACGGATCTCACCGAAGTTCAGATAAGCCGGTGTATCAGAAAGACGCAGCGGGAATGTTTCTGCAAGTTTTCCGGAAGGATTGACCTTGCCATAGAGAATATCGGCCACCGCACCGGCCCCTTCCTGTCCCGGAAGATAAGCCATCAGGATCGCTTTTACCTGAGATGCCCAGGGCATCTCTACCGGAGATCCGGCATAAAGGACCACGCAGACATTGCTGTTCTTACGGACCACTTCATCTATGAGGCGCTGCTGGCATTTCGGAAGTTCCATATGGGTTCTGTCGAAAGCTTCCGATTCGAAACTGTCCGGAAGTCCGGCAAAGATCACTACAAAATCCTTATCCCTCACTGCGTCTACGGCAGACTTAAGAAGTTTCTCATCCACTTCATCCTTATCCAGACGATAACCCGGTTCGTAGATGAAGTTCTCGCTGGCGGTGGAGAATCCCTCGAAGGCATGCGATACATGTGTCGGATGAATATGCGAACTGCCGCCGCCCTGAAAACGGGTCTCCTTGCACATTGCGCCGATCACCGCGATACTCTTGCCCGGCGTCATCGGAAGAAGTCCGTCATTCTTCAGAAGCACAGCCGATTCTTCGAACGCCTGTCGCGCCAGCACCAGATGGTTCTGATACGGAGACGAAGTCGGCTTAGGCATATTGATGCCTTTCTCGATCATGGTAAGGAGTCTCTCACATGCACGGTCCAGAAGTTCCATCGGCATTTTCCCCGACTCCACAGCGTCACTGATCATTTTATCTCTTTCGCCGACAGAGGACGGCATCTCCAGATCCAGTCCCGCTGCCAGGGAATCCAGGCGGTCATCTACGGCACCCCAGTCACTCATGACCACGCCACGGAAACCCCATTGATCACGAAGGATCTCAGTCAGAAGATTCCGGTTCTCACAACAATAAGTTCCGTTCAAGCGGTTGTAAGCACACATGACTGTCCACGGCTGTGCTTCCTTGATTACCGTCTCAAAAGCGCGAAGATAGATTTCCCGAAGGGCTCGCTCATCAATGATCGAATCATTCACAAGTCGGGATCTTTCCTGACTGTTGGCGGCAAAATGCTTCACTGAGGTTCCTACTCCCATGCTCTGCACACCGCGTACCATTGCCGCACCCAGTTTACCCGCTACCAGAGGATCCTCGGACACATACTCGAAATTTCGTCCGCAAAGCGGAGAACGCTTCATATTGATGGCCGGACCCAGGACAATGGATACGTGCTGGTCTATGGCCTCTTCGGCGATAGCTTTACCGATGGCTTCCATCAGTTTCTCGTCAAAGGAATTGGCGGTGGTCGCTGCCGGCGGGAAACATGTGGCCGGAGTACTGTCACCTGCACCACGTCTGCCCTCTTCCGTATCCTGCTTACGAAGACCGTGAGGACCATCTGTCATCATGATCGAAGGAACATTATTGATCGGAAGACGTTGTGTTCTCCAGAAATCCCATCCGGAGCATAGTGTTGCTTTCTGTTTCACGCTCAAAGAACGCATCAGTTTACTCACAAATTCTGAAGCCATATTGATTCCTCACATTCCCTGATTCCCGCATTTCTGCCCCTGTTTTCAGAACGGACAGACTACTGTTTCTATTATATACCAATGCTCTAATTCTATGAATACTGCTTGCATTCCGATTTACCATCCTGTATACTTACCAATCAAAGATAAGTATTGAGAGCTGAACCTGGGGGCGCACTGGTTTCGACGGGGTCGTGGAGACTTGGAAAGCGGGTAGAGGATTCTCGTTGGCCTCTTAAATAAACGAGAACCGCAAGTAATTGCAAAAGAAAATCAGCTCGTAGCTGCTTAATTTAGCTACCATCTCCCCGGTCTATCTGTCGCCCGGATTGGAGATGTCAGATGACAGACCTTACTTGCCGGCAGGTTAAACAAGAGCACGTCTTCGACAAAGCTTTGCGTCGGAGATGCACCTATGAAGCTACCGGAGACGGCTTCCTGTCCATGGGAACGTCGTTGAGGGGAATACTCCAAACATGGACTGCACCCGGAGACGTCCTTGTTGACGTGGTTTCGGACAGGAGTTCGATTCTCCTCGCCTCCACCAAAAATCGAAAAGAGATCCTTACTTTCTTCTAGGCCGCAGGGCCGGACAGAAAGCAAGGATTTTTCTTATTGCCGAAAAATCACATAACAAAGATGCAAAAAAGCCCACCGGCTTAGCCGGCGGGCTTTTTCGAACACTTAACTTTCGTATGGATCACTTCACGACTGAGATCGGCTCCTTACGCTCATAGATCAGGATCAGTTTGGATACTGTCTCTTCACCGACATTCTGAACGGACTGCATATTGAATCCGCGTCCGTCGAGATGCGGGGTTGCTGCCTTACCCACATTTCCATACACATCCGGAGCATCCTCCAGAAGATCCAGGATTACCAGGTGAGCCTCCGTCTTCTGTGTCTGGTTCAGCATTACACCATACCAGGCTCTCTGGATACGCTTATCTGTTTCCATATATGCACACATGGCATCGAAAAGTTCTTTCGGTCTGTTCTCCTCATTCGGAATGGCAACCATGATCTTGTCGTCCTTATTGATCTTCTGCTCCTTAATATGATTATGGATATTGGCCTTCTGACGAGCCAGCATCGCGATCATCGGAGCCGGGATCACCATCGTGTTCTTACTCGGATTGATCGCAAGACCATCGCATCCGGTCTTCTCCATGATATCCTTGATCTGATCGAAACTCAGCGGGCGCACCATCTTTTCCTTGGTCTGAACCGCATCCGCCTTCTCCATCTCATAAGTATCTGTAAACACCGGCAGGAAAGTATCCTTGTCATGACGCAGGAAAGCAAGGGCAACTGAATCCGGACCATTCTCAGGAGTCGGCATACAAGGAGCAAGCAGGATCGCATCTTCAGCAATATACTGCATGATACGGGAATTGAACTCACTGTCGTTCTCATGGCCGGCACGTTCACGAAGCAATGCTGTCAGATAAGGCGCAACCACATCGCCCGGCTTATCATTATCAGCCGTCATACAGTTCACAGAGGAAAGAACATCCAGTTTCTTAACATCGCCCTGACGGAAGCCCATCAGATCGATATTCACATTGGTACCTTCTTCTGCTACTTTGATCTTCTCCATCATCTCGTTCTTGATGTTCAGAACTCTGGTTTTCTTCGAGCCACCGCCTCTTTCGAGAAGGAAAAGCTCGTCGCCTACTCGGATCGACTTACCACGCAGGTTACCGATGACCGATATTTCAGATGCTGTCAGAGAAAGCACCTCGTCTACCACGATGGTAGCAAAAGGAAAGATACCCTCAGAAGCAGATGCTTCCAGGCTTTCTTCCGGATTCTGGTTCTCGTTTTTATTGTCTTCGTTTTTACCCTTTTTTCCAAATAAACCCATTTTTCTGTTTCCTTTTCTGTTTTTCTATTTATCAACCGTAAGTCACTTCGGACTTGATACTTTTCTGCCACAAGACCTTGATTCCATCCGTCAACGAATTCGCGATAACAGGGAACATCACGGTCTTCACTTTCGCAGGATTGACGCCCGCTTCCGTAAGAGCCTTATTTCCGAGATAGAATGTCTCTTCAATAGAAGAATACGGCGCAATATAGATCGACTGGTGTCCTGCTGTTACTTCCAGGTCATCCAGAAGCATCTTCTGTTCGAGAAGTTTGAACTGGATGTAATCCGCTGTCTTATTTACGAAAGTATACTTGATGGTCATAGACGAATTCGTAGATGAATGCGAATATGAGAATCCGTCAATGGAGAACATGGCACCGTCGGAATCGAATATAATCTTCGAGTCTTCACCCAGCTGCTTCTCCTCATAATGGAAAGCCGACTCACCTTCCGGGAAAAGATTGATCAGCACGTAATTGCTTCCGTCATCCGAGATCGGGATCGTCGCGTTTTTTTCCTTGTCGGGATCGGTCGCAAGGATCAGGAAAGAAATACGTGTAAGATCTTGTCCGTGATAATCCTTAACACAGGTTGCGAAATCCGTCGTATCCTCAACCTTAGTATGTGGCTCGATCGGTGCTTCGAGGACCAGTGTACTGGTGGTTCCGAAACTATCGACAGTCGGATTTCTGAACTGGATATTATATGCCTTATCCGACTTATTCTCGAGTTCTCCGTGAACAAGGTACTTTGTATCTGTTCTCTCCACATTAAAGATCGTATAACGGAAATACTTCGTCTCGATCACGTTGACGTTCTCCAGGGTTCCGCTATAGTACCCCTTACCGTCATTCTCCATACCCAACGGAGCCTGCTTTACAGGAATCGGCGTCGGAGTCGGGATCGGTACGTCCTCGGCAAAAAGGCTGCCGTCGCTGATAAACTGATCCAGTGAGGAGATACTTATCGTCGGAACTACAGGAGGCGTCGTTTCCTCTTCCTCGGTCTCTTCTGTCTCCTCTTCTGTGTCCTGCGTTGTCTTCCTCGTGGATTTACCGGAAGAAGAACAAGCAGAAAGCAGGAAAGATACCGAAAGTATCAAAGCCAGGATCATGGTCAGCTTGGATTGTTTCATCTTCTCTCCTCCTCTTTTCGCACATCCTAAAGATTTTAACACAAATCAGTTTAAATGACCACAAGCGTTGAACCATTGCTGTGCTTGGTGATCTCGATCTTGTGATCGATCCAGTTTTTCAGGCCGTCCACGTGAGAGATCACGCCGATAGACCGGTTACCGTCAGCCAGCTGCGCCAGCATGTTCTTTGCCTGATTGAGCGATTCTTCATCCAAAGATCCGAAACCTTCATCAATAAACATAGATTCCAGCCGTACCGTACCGCTGCCTTCCGAGACCACATCCGAAAGTCCCAGGGCCAGCGCCAGTGTCGCCTTAAAAGATTCACCGGTAGAGAGCGTTGACACATCTCTCCACTTTCCGGTCATTCTGTCCAGGACATCCATATCCAGTCCCGCCGGAGTACGGCCGTCTTTGGCATCCGGCTTACAGCGAAGATAGTACATACCGTCTGTAAGCTTGTTCAGACGGATATTTGCCGCTGCAACGACCTTTTGGAAATAATACTTCTGTACGTATGTCTCCAGAGAAAGCTTCATCTTCTGGGGCAGATTTCCGGATGCCGTTTTGTAAAGTTCATCCGTGATCTTCCACTCGGCTTCGATCTTTCCGATCTTTTCTCCGCAGGAAGCCAGGGTCTTCTCCACATCCTGATTACGACGCTGACGGTCTTCCAGTGTAGAAAGTTCCGCCTCGGCCTTGCTCTTCTCCGCGTCTGCCACATCGATCGTTTCCTGCAGTTTCGCAAGATCCACGACGGATTTCCCTTTCAATTGTTCCGTCATCGTCTGGATACTGCCCTTCAACGTCTTTTCCCGATCGTTGAAATCATCCAGTTTCTCCTTGAGAGATTGGCGCTCCTGTTCAGACAGGATACTTGCCAGATAGGCTTCTTTCGAAGCAAAATCACTATTCTTCAGTGCTGTTTCGAAGTCATCAAGGGCTTCCTTCTCGTCCTTCGTACTCTTCTCCAGGTTCTGCCTGGCATTCTCCATTGCTGTCTGGACTTCGATTCGTTTCTTGTCTGCCTTCACTTTCTCATCCTGGGCCGTTTTCCATTTCTTCTGAAGGGCATTTTTATTCTCCTCCAGTGCCGAAATCTGGGCTACCAGATCGCTCAGCTTGATGTCCATAGGCATTTTCGCCTCTTTTAAGGATTGTTCCGTGCGGCTTACGGCTTCCTTCAGTCGTTGTGAATCCTGATGTAATCTGTTCAGTTTTGCTGCCGCCTCGTTCTTCTTTTCCTCTGCCGCCAACATTTCGTCTTTTGTACAGGTTTCTCCCTCGTATTGTGCCGGCTGAGGATGCGACTTGGAACCGCATACCGGGCAGGCTTCATTTTCTTTCAGATCTTTTGCGATCGTTGCATACTGAGAAGCAAAATACGCCTTCTTACAGGCATCGTACTTTTTATCTGCTTCTTCACTTGCCACGAAAGCGGCATTTATCTCTTTTTCCAGTCCACTCACGGCTTTGCGGTCTTTTTCCAGATCACCCACAGGCTTTATCAGCGCCTCCAGACGTGCGATATCTTTTTGGATCGCTTCTGCTTTGGCCGGATTATCTTTAACCTTTTCACAAAGCTCCTCCTGTACAACACAAGCTTTCTTGCATTGCTCGAGGGTCTCCTGACTCTTTTTCAGCTTTTCATCTGCACTAATACGTTCTTTCGCTGTCTTTTCCGCAATGTTCTGTTTGGGTTCGAGCAATGCCGCCTTCTGTGCCAGGTCGTATTTTACCTGCTCGGCGTCGATCTCCGCTTTACCGGCAAGTAAAGCATCCATTTCTTTTTTGTTCTTCTCCAGAAGATCGAAGGAATCGTTGATCCCCTGGGCCTTTCCCTGTTCTGTCTGGAGTTTCTTCAGATGTTCACCCTTCTCCTCTTTGACTTTCTTGAGAACTGCGATCTGCTCACTGTCCTCTTTCCGAAGTTCTTCGAGAACTTCCAGCCAATGTGTCCGGTTCTGGGCTACAGGCTCTCCCGCCCGCTCCTTAAGCTCTTCCGGGATCACCGCCTTAATCATAGCGCGGTTAATATCCATTTCCTCAGATTCCTTCTTTTTTGAAAGGTCATCGTTTCTTTTCTTGAGCATATCCGTAATATCTGCATATTTCTTCGTATGGAAGATTTCCTGGAAAAGCTTGGTCCTATCTGCACTTGTGGCATTGAGGATCTTCACGAATGCTCCCTGGGCAATCATGGCCGTCTGGGCAAACTGTTGCTGTGTCAATCCAAGTATTTCTTCCACTTTCTCTGTGACACTCTTCTGTTTCGTCACGATCTGCGCTGTTTCCAGACAGGTAAGTGTGGCATCCGCCGCTGTTCTGGTCGTACCTGTACCTCTCTTGGCCGCTCTTACATATTCCGGATTACGTTTCACCTCATATGTTTTCTCCTGATGAGAGAACACAAACTTCACATATGTATCCATATCCATCGTTGCAAAATCTGACCGATAGGACTTCATTTCCCTCTTCTTCGCATCGGAAGGCTCGCCATAAAGGGCATATGTGATGGCATCGAAGATCGTCGTTTTACCGGCACCGTTGACACCGGTAATGATAAACAGACCCGCTTCTCCCAGTTTTCGGAAATCAATACAGGTCTTCTGGCAGAAGGGACCGAATGCGGACATTTCCAGACTTATAGCTCTCATAACGATTCCTCCGTCTTCAACTCTTCCATAATCTCTCTAAGTACCCGGACATGTTCCTCGCTGAGGGGAACATCATTATTCTGGAAACGATAAAGCTCATCGAAAAGATCCTCAGGCTTTTTCTGCTCCACATCCACGACATCCATCTGTGTTTCTGTTTCTTTGCTTTTGGAATTCTCGATCCGAAAATCCAGTCTGTTGGGAAAGATCTGTGTAACCTGGTTTGCAGCATCCGGGACGACCAGTTCGTCAGTCAGGATGATCCGGACATAATCCAGAGAGAACGGCATGTCCATGATCTCCGAAAGCGTACCACGCACTTCTCTCATCGGATGCGGTTCCAGATAGGGGATCTTCGAGATCTCGATCTCGCCTTTGCCCTTCACATCTAATATAATTGCACATTTCTTATGGTTCATCTCCGAAAGAGAATACTTCATCAGTGATCCGCTATAACGAACCTCGTCTCTGCCGACAGATTGCTCTCCGTGCAGGTGACCCATCGCGACATAATCGAAAGCATCGAACACCTGCGGATCGATGTTCTCCACACCGCCGATGACCTGTTCCTCCGAATCACATCTGGATGCTCCCAGAACCGTCTGGTGGCACACAAGGATATTGATGGCATCTGCTTCCAGCGGAGAATTCTCCAGGACTGTCCGCACAGCATCTTCATAACTTTCGATCTTCAGGTCCGGATAAAACTTCCGTACATGTATCGGCTTGATAAAAGGAAGCATATGGATCACGATTTGGGGTTCGTCACTTACACGGACACTCTGAAGGACACCTTTGAAAGTCTCACTGGTATAGATCCCCGCAGAACGGATCAGGGATGCGAAATATGAGATACGCACGTCGGAATCATGGTTTCCCGAGATCATGTAGACCCGGATATGCTGATCGACCAGTCTGGTAAGAAATCGATCGAAAAGTTCCATGGCTTCTTCCGAAGGCGTAGAAGTCTGATAAATATCCCCGGCGATCAGGACCGCATCGACATTCTCTGTAACACAATCTTGGGAGAGTCTATCCAATACCAGCTTCTGGTCCTCAAGAAGCGAACGGTCATGTAGTTTTTTTCCCAAATGAAGATCGGAAATATGCAGAAATCGCATAAGAAGCCTCCTTATTTCTTCGGCATCGTTGCGATAAACTCCGCTACCCCCTTACAAATCATGAACTGGTAATCCTCCGCAAGGAGAAGCGCTTCGTCATCGCTGTTGGAAAGATATCCCATGCGGATCATAAAAGACGGGATCGAATCCGCCCAGTTCAATCCGGTGTAGTTTCCACTTGCTTTGCATCCGTTAAAAGTACTCTGCGTCATTTCTTCCAGCTTCTTACCCAGTTCTTCGCCCCAGGTCTTCACTTCAGAGGTGTACTTGCCACTTGAAGGAACGATCACTTCACAGCCTCGGGAAGCGGAATCATTGGCTGCATTACAGAACAGACGGATATACAGATCCGGCTCTTTCGATACAGCCAGTTCAGCACGTTCTTTATTAGATATATTAACATCATTTTCTTCACGAGTCACGGTGACATCCGCACCGAGAGATTTAAGATAAGAAGCAAGAAGCAGTTCTACAGAAAGATTGATTTCAGACTCGTCTGTCCCGCTGACAGTACCGATGAAACCCTGAGCAGATTTATCTTTGGAACCGCCCATAGAGCGAGACATCGCCTCCTGTTCCTTGTTCGGTGTCATCTGGTGACCCGCATCAAGAACGACACGATAACCCGTAAGATCCGGTCCCCCTGCCGGGAAGGGTGTAACTGCCGGAGTCGGCGTCGGGGTCGGCTCGGCGGAGGTAGTCGTTGTTGCTATAGTCGTGGTCTCTGTCTGAGACTCGGTAGTAGTGATCGAAGTCGTGGAAGATGCAACCGTTGTAGTCGTTGTGGTGACTGCGTCCGTCTGACGTGAAGATCGTCCTGCCAGGAAACGGATAAGATGATAAATGCCAAAACCCAGCAGCACGGAGATCAGAAGCACGGTAGTGATCAGAACTGCAGCTGCCATTCTCTTTTTCTTCTGGATTTCTGCCTGGCGCTTTCCGGCCGGCACTCGCTTAGGTGTCGGAGTTTGCTGACGAGCATTCGCCTGCGTCTTATTCTGGCTCTGCGTCTGGGCCGTCTTCGCCTTCGCTGCCCGGACAGCCGGACTCGGCTGAGGTTTTCTGACACCGGACATCTTCGAATCAGCAGATACCCGACGGATACCGGGGATATCCGATCTGCTTCTGTTATTCTTCTCTGGGTTTCCTGAACCGTTTTGGTTTCCGGAATGCTTGTCCGCCATATTCTCAACCTCAGTGCATAATAAGTCGATTAGATTTTAACATACCCAAAGACACAGAAATCTTACAAAAGCGCCTGAATTATTACAATTAGAACATAATAATCCACATTTTCTTTTCATAAATTGCTTTGATTTCTTTCGATTTTCATATAAAATAGGAATATGTTTTTTAGAGAGGATCGTATTGCATGGGGAGAGAAGCCTTAGTTATCGGCTTAGGTATTTCCGGCTGCGTGGCAGCCAGAGTACTGGCAGAGTCGGGATATTCGGTTACGTGCTTCGAGAAGGAAAGCCATATTGGTGGCTATCTTTTCGAGGATGTACTTCCCAGCGGCTTAAGAAGGCAACTCTATGGTCCGCATATCTTCCATACAGACAACGAGAAAGTCTATACTTTTCTGAAGCGTTTCGGAGCTTTCTATCCTTATGTACATCGTGTTCTTGCAAGGATCAACGATACACCCGTCCCGCTTCCGCTTAATGCCTCTTCTCTGAACACCCTTTTCGGCGAAGCCCGGTCGGCTACACTGATTCATAAGTTAAACACGCACTTCGGCCCGGATAAGCGAATCAGCGTGACCAATCTTCTCCGGAGCGGAGATTCCTCGCTGATCGAGCTCGGCAAGTTCATAATCAACCACATTCTGGTACCGGAGATCAATCACCTGCCTGATGACGAATTCACCGCGGCAGACGATTCATACATGAACGATGGTTATGTCCATACCGGCTATAGCGACAACTATTACGAGGACCGGTATCAGGCCATGCCTATGGACGGGTTCTGTTCTCTTCTGGACAATATGCTCGACCATAAGAATATTACTTATTTCCTGAACATGGATGCGTTCTCACGGATCTCTCTTCACGAAGAATCAGATTCTATCCTTTTGGATGGTGCGCCCTTCAAGGGGATCGTTGTCTGCACGCCGTCTTTGGACACACTCTTCGGGTTCCGGTACGGTGCATTGCGTTTCCGCACTTCTACCATCACTAACGTCACTCTTTCCCAGGACTTCTATCTGCAAAGTGCGGTTCAGACCTGTGTTTCCGACTCAGAGGTCGTTCGTATCACCGAGGACAAGCAGATCACGCTCCAGGACATCCCGAATGAAACAACGATTTGTAAAGAAAGCCACTATTTCTCTACGACCAATAGTCTTCTGGAGCCTTTCGAACCGGAATGCACAGAAGAAAACCTGGAACTTTACGAAAAGTACCAGGCTTTAGCTTCGAAGTATTCTTCTCTTATTCCTCTGGGACGCAACGCATGCATGCGCAATTTGTCTATCGCTCAGTGCGTCGACCAGGCTATGAATCTTCTCTCTTACAGAAAGTGATCCGCTTTACTGTGGGTCTGTCTCACCGGATGAGGCATCGCTCCTGCTGTGTAATGACAGTGCCAGGGATTCAGGTCTCTGCATGTCTACACGGAAGTAGACATTATTGTTACTCTTGACCTTGACATTCATCTTGACCGGCGGACCGGCTTTCAGTTCATCCGCCTGAATATCGGCATAATCGATATAGGCTTCCATATCGGCTGAGCTAAGAGTATCTATGACATTCTTTCGTCCGACGACACGCACCGTTATGGTCTGGATCGGGAACGCGTTATATAGTTTCTTCTCCTCCAGCAACTGTTCATTCTCGAACTTCAGATCCAAAGTAAATGTCTTCTCTGTGACCGGATTCGTGGTTACCTGAATATATGTCCACAGAACGATCGAGAAAAGCAACGACACCAGGATCAGAAGGGCACGTGTAGCAGGGCTGGACTTCTTTCTGATCTTCTTTCTGGCGACCACCGGAAGCGATTCCTTTCCCTTCGGTGTCTCCTCGGATTCCTTCTTCTCTACGACAGCAACATTTTCTGTCGCTTTCTCCGTAGCGACGACCAGTTTCTCCTCTGCCGGAGTCTTCTTGGACTTCTTGGAATTACGCTTATTCTTGCCGGTCAACCGGTTCGGTGCGGAAGAAAGGCCCATAAGATAAGACAGATTATTACGAAGTTCTCTTCCGTCCTTCATCTCATAAAGCACGCCATCTACAGCAACAGACATCGTACCACGCTCTTCTGAGACAACTACAACTACGGTATCACCGATCTCACTGGCACCGACCGCCGCGCGATGACGCGTACCGTATTTCTCGATCATGTGGAAGGTCTCTGCCAACGGTACATGGCAGCGGGCGGCAATGATCCTGCCATCCCGGATCAACAGTCCACCATCGTGCATAGGGGATCCCTTATAGAAGATCGACTGGAGCATGGAGTTTGTCACGGAAGAATCCAGTGTAACCACATTCTCCTGCTTCAGAAGCTCACCCAGTTTGGTAGAACGCTCCAGGAGAATGAGGGCGCCGGTCCTGGTCTTTCCCATCTCTGTGCAGGCCTTCACGATCTCATCGACCATGGTTGCCGTACGCAGCTGGTCCTCCGAATCATCGTTGACGATCACATTGGAGAAAGAGAAGGATTTCAGACCCACCGTCTCCAGAGCATGACGAAGTTCCGGCTGGAAAATGACCACGAACAGGATCGCTACGATATATAACAACTTGTTGAAGATGAAACCCACCATTTCCAGTCCCAGGAAACTGCACACCAGAATGAATGCCAAGATCAGAAGCACGCCCTTGAGCAGCTGCCATGCACGAGTCTCACGGATAATACGAAGGATGTTATAAAGGATGAACGTAACCATGGCAATGTCCAGGATATACCGGACAATATCCAGCGGTCCGCCGAAAAACAGATAGCCACTATCTAAGCTGGAAAATATCTCACGAATAAAATCGGCGATCTTTTCAAACACGGTCTACGCTTCTCCTCCCATTAAAATCCATTTTCATTATAACATAGTTCGTAGCAAGGACACGAAAAATCAAAGTTCTTCTTCCTGGGATATCTCATATCCTTCCACGATATCTTTCTCCATTCTTTCCAGATCCAGTATCTCGATCTCTCTACCCTCCACAAGGATCAATCCATCCTTCACCATCTGGGACAGTTCTCTCGAGAAACTAGGTCTCGGCATCGCAAGAAGCTTGGCGATCACTTCCTTCGATCCCGGCAGGCGGAACCTGGTCGCCCCGTCTCTGTCCGAACGCAGTTCCAGCAGATAGAAAGCGATCTTCTGCCGGATACTCTTCTGAGAAAGAAGCGCGATCCGGCGATTCTGGATACGAACCCGCTCCGAAAGAATCCGCAGATAGTTATTCTTCACCTGCGGACATCTGTCCATAAGCGCGTTTACCGTCTCCTTCGACAGGAAAAGAACTCGAACTGCGGAGACCGCCTCCAGTGTGCAGGGATACTTCTGGTCTTCGGCGAAAAGCAGGTCCTCTCCGAAATAATCCATCGGTTCCAGAAGTCCGATCGTGGTATATTCGCCGGAAGAAGTGTACTTCTGCATCGCCACCTCTCCGGTCTCGATAATACCGATACTGCTGCACACATCCCCTTCTGCCGCGATGACATCCCCTTTCTGGAAATCGCGCGCACGTGTCATAGAGCAGAATTCATAGAATTCTTCCCTCTCCAGTCCTGCGAACAATTCTGTATTGGCAACTACTTCACAGGCTCGGATCATTGTGCTGGAACCTTCCCGACGTGAAGCGATTTCTCACTGTCATAGACAAGTACACCGCGTACCCATACTTTACAGATACGGAAGCGGCTATCCATCGCAATAAGATCCGCATACTTATCGACTTCGATCGAACCTGTCAGGTGATCGATCTTTAATACCTTCGCCGGATTCAGCGAGCAGGCCTTGATCGCGAAAGGAAGCGGTACACCGATACGAAGCAGGTTCAGGAATTCAACATAGATATTGGTCGTTGATCCGGCCATTCTGCCATCACCCATATCCGTTGTACCGGAACGGACCTGGATCTTTCTGCCACCCAGATCATATTCGCCATCCGGCATACCTGCGGCACGCATGGAATCGGAAACAACCACCGTACGGTCTTCACCAAGAAGTTTCAATGCAAGATTCAACACCACCGGGTGCACATGCTTTCCATCACAGATCAGCTCGCACGTCGTCTTCGGATCCGAAAGGAACGCACCAACCGCACCTGGTTCATGATGTCCCAGCGGATTCATCGCATTGAAAAGATGGGTCGCATTGCGCGCCCCGGCCTGGATGGCCCGACGTGTCTGGTCATAGGTCGCCGCAGTATGTGCCACGGAGAAAATATACTTATCTTTCAACGCTTCGATAAACTCAATCGCACCGGGCAGTTCCGGTGAAATATCAATGATCCTGACCAGATTCTCCGGATAGTTCTTCAACAGTTCCTGAAGATAATCCTCGTTGGGCCACTCGGCATATTCCGTATTCTGGGCACCGCACTTCTCCTCAGAAAGGAACGGTCCTTCCAGACGCAGGCCTTCCATTCTCGCTCCACAGATCCCCTGCTCGGCGAAAACTTCTGCCGCCATGAATACATGTCCCATCGCCTCACGGGAAATCATCATGGTGGTAGGACAGAACGTCGTCACGCCCTTGGATGCAAGATATGCGGCGATAGTACGAAGACCGCCCACATTGGCATCCGATGTATCCTCATTCATTGCTCCGTGAACATGAAGATCGATAAATCCAGGATACAAAGTCAAACCTTGTAGATCCATGACCTCCGCGTCCGCGGGGACCAACGGAATATCTCTTCCGATGGCTGAGATCTTTTCCCCGTTCATTTCAAGTGTCATATCGCTTTGGATCTGAAAGTCTGAACCCATCAGATCTACATGTTCAAGACGCATAACTTTTCTCCTTTAATATCTTTACTTTGCCCGGATCACAGACCCAGGACGGTATAACCTTTTCCACTACGGATACAATCTATGATATCCTGAATCGACTCCGGACGCTTCTGCATCGCGATACCGGCCCCCATCTTTCCTCTGGGACTATGGCAGTCCGATCCGGAAGTCATCGGGAGACCATGCTTTTTTGCATACTCCATTGCCTTATCATTAAATTCCTGCTTCTTGTTTCCAAGATTCAGAACTTCCACCGCATCCACCAGATCCGGATAGAAGCGCTGAGTATGGATATACTTCTCTTCCCGGAAAGGATGAACATGGATATTGATTCCTCCATCCTTACGGACCAGTTTCAGATATTCTTCTACCGGTATCCACATGATCTCAGGATGTGCTTTCAGCCAGGCTTTATCCATGCCTATGGTGACAAATTCCGTAGTATCGTAATTAAATTCAAATCCGAAAAAAACAGACAGACCGATGCGGTCACCCTCGGCCTTGGCTTTCTCATAAGCAAGGCAGTAATCATCGATCTGCTTCTCCCATGGCTGGGAAAGGTCTACACATGTATTTCCGTTCAGGAAATGATCAGTAATCAATATTCCGTCATAACCTGCCTGAAGATAAGCCTGGACCATCTCTTCCGGGGTTCCCATACCGCAGGCAGAACTCTGTGAAGTATGCATATGCAGTTCCAGACAGAAACAATCCGTTGCGGGTCTCTGCAGGCGGTATACACGGTCCTCGGAAATGGAATTCATAAATGTCCCCAGTCATTTTTATTCCCTATAATTTTACAACTTATTTCCTGATTTGTACAAGAACCGCAAAGGGATTTCAGCAATGAAATCTGCTGATTTCTCAAGAGATAGAACACCATGTGCTATCGTAAACAGGGCATTTTTCTTCACGAAATAGCACAATTTCCATGTTTTCCGAAATCTGTTGCCCCATTTTATGTAAAAGAGACTATAATCAGAGTCATGATATGAAAAAACTGAAATAGGAGGATCAAAATGTTTCCAGAAATTTCGATAACAAAAACAACTACACCTAGACAACGTCCGCAGCCGGGTCAGCCGCTTCCTTTCGGACACATCTTCTCTGATCACATGTTCGTAATGGATTATGTTGAGGGTCAGGGCTGGATCAATCCACGTATCGTTCCATACGGCACATTCGAGATCGAGCCGTCCGCCATGGTATTCCACTATGGTCAGGCTGTATTCGAAGGTTTGAAGGCATATAAGTGCGAGGATGGTTCCATCAACCTCTTCCGTCCGGCTTGCAACTTCGAGCGTATGAACAACAGTAACGACCGTCTCGTTATCCCGAAGGTCGACGTTGACTTCTGCGTACATGCAACCAAGAAACTGGTTGAACTGGATCAGGACTGGATCCCGTCCGGCAAAGGCGAGTCCATGTACATCCGTCCTTTCGTAATTGCTACTGACCCGTACCTCGGTGTACGTCCTTCCAGCACATACAAGTTCTTCATCCTGCTCTCACCTTCCGGTGCATACTATGCTCACGGAATCCAGCCGGTCAAGATCTATGTTGAGGATAAGTATGTACGTGCCGTTCGTGGTGGTACAGGCTTTACCAAGTGCGCAGGTAACTATGGCTGCTCTCTGATCGCCCAGACCATCGCTCACGACTCCGGTTACGAGCAGGTACTCTGGCTCGATGGTGTTGAGCAGAAATACATCGAAGAAGTTGGCGCCATGAACATCATGTTCATCATCGACAACAAGCTCGTTACTCCTTCTCTGGCTGCCGGATCGATCCTGCCGGGTATCACAAGAAGAAGCTGCATCGAGATTGCCAAGCACATGGGTCTGGAAGTTGAAGAGCGCAGAATCTCCATTGACGAAGTTATCGAAGCCGGCAAGTCCGGTCGTATGCAGGAGTGCTTCGGCTGCGGTACCGCTGCAGTTGTTTCTCCGGTCGGCGAACTCAAGTATGAGGACAACGTGATCACCATTAACAATGGTGAGATCGGACCGATCACTCAGAAATTCTACGACACAATCACCGGTATCCAGAGCGGTAAAGTTGAGGATACATTCGGCTGGATCACCAAGGTAAACTGATCCGATTTAATCAGAAAACAAGATAGAAAAACAGAGCTGTTTTGAGCGTGAAAAATTCACTTCAGAACAGCTCTTTTTTTGTCCTTTTTCCTGCATGGTTTTTTCTCTTTTTCTTCTCATCACCGGAACAGCGCAAAGCGCCTGACTGCAGTGCTTAGGCGCGAAATAAAAAAGCATAAAAATAACCACCTGAAAATTACTTCAGATGGTCATTCCTGTAGTTACATAAACCGGACAAATCTCTCGTCCTTCTGTGAAGATGATACCATGTATTTTCTAAAATAACAAGACTAAAAATCAAACTTCACATAATTGTAAAATCACGTCTTTTTCTTAGCTGCCCAAGTCGAAGATTTTGTACTCAGGAGTATCCCAAAGCGTGAAATTCAAATTCAGTTTCGAATGGAATTTGTAGATGAAATATACAAGCATTACAAGACCTGCAAAGAAGATCAGCAAGCCGATGAAACGAGGTGTTCTTGTGGTATTCGTAACGTTAGTATTCGCAGCAGAATCATGGTAAGTCTTATTCTCATAATGACCGGATCCACGCACATAAGAGAAGATACCCGGAAGGACAGTCATGACACAGAGTACCTTGATGAAAGCACGGATAAAACAGTGAATGAAAGTATTACCGGCATGGAAATCTACGTCACAGTTCATACAAAGCTTACCAGGTGTAGAAGACAGGATCTTGGTGAAGAAAATCTCCAGAATGAAATACAGACCGAAGAATCCAAGCAGCAGCCAGATCAGATCATTTCTAGAATCAAGGTTTAATTCCTTAAGGATGTTGATCTCCGTCATATTGTAGATAAATAACCCCGCACCTACAGTAAATCCGAGTAAGGCGATCAGGTCCAGAAATACCGCAACCAGACGGTTAAACATTGAAGCATTATTATTCATACATTACCCTCCTGCATACATTAAAATCAATATAGCACTATCAAAAAATCACGTCAAATCAGATAACGTAATCAGTTGATATATAATATCCAAATCAATAATAGAAGAAACACTTAAGGATATCGCCGGACTCCCATTTGAAATTCAAAGACTGAAATTTCCCCGGAGCCAGAGGTGTATACTTGTTCGCGTCATTACAATGAGAAACCTGTACCTCTTCAACATCCTCAGGAATCTCCTTACTGAAGAAACCGAGAAGCTCCTTATCATTCAGCGCGATACGTGCATTCTTGCAATCCTCGGGGATCAGTATGTCCAGACGGAATCTTCTGGGTGCATCCATCAGAAACAGGAACCCCATGATCTTCCGGTCGTCTTTCGGTGACTGGACTCTCTGTGCCACGGATACCTGCGCACCGTCGATCTCAAACTGATAATCTTTATCTTCCAGTTCACTGACAACGATCCCTTCGAAAAGATCTCCCCGGATCACGCCGTCTGTTCCCTGCATATTATTCTCACTCATGGTTCTTCTCCCGTTATCCCTCTACAGGTTCTGTCTGTGTTGTATCTTCCGTCGTTATTTCCGTAGTGGTTTCCGAACTGCCACTCGTCGTCGATGTAGAAGTCGACTTCTTCGGCGATACCGTCGGCTCCAGACGCTGTCCCGCTTCGTAATCCGAAACGACCACGCAGTTCTGGGATCCCTTCTCTACTGCTTTGATCACGATGAAAGAAGTGACGTTAATACGCACCTTCAATCGGTCTTTATCCAAAGACTTCTGAAGGATCTCTGAAGAATCCAGCACCGTTCCACGGATCTGTCCGCCCTGGGACTGCAGTTCCAGGTTCTTCGTCTCCTTCATATCCTCAAGCTTCGTGAAATTATAATCTGAAGATTCAAAGAATACGACCGGTATCGAAGCAGAATCGAAGATAAGATAATCCGATGGTACCTTCGTAACTTCCCGGTACATATCGATCTTGCCATCCCCGTCAACATCGAAGCTCAGAAGCGACATATTATAGTTCAGATCGACTCCGGTATTGGAGTACACACTGTTCTCATAAGAGACGTCATACGCCTCGTAGAGTTTTCTACGGAAAGAATATTTCTTACCATCCTGCAATGATGAGAGACCGGCATGGGCATAAAGCTTATCACCGGCATAGATGCTCTCAATGCAATACACGCAATCGCAATGATCCTTCGCATCCCCCAGACTCTTGAGGAATGCCTTGGCTCCAAGATATCCGGAAGAACTTGCTCCAAGCGCTACAATAATGACATCGTAACCGAATTTCTTGCCATACATCTGCTTGGCTATGGTCATCAGCGCGCCCACGCCGCAGGCATTGTCCTGGATACCGTCATAGTCCGGGAAGCTGTTTCGGATCTCATAGCTGATCGGAGAATCATAGTGTGCGGCAATGACTATCGTCTTCTTCACTTTGCTGTACTCACCGAAAGAATCGCGCTGCATGAAGCCTTCTCCCTCGATACGTACAATATAGTTGCTGGAAGACTTTCCACCCGGAGCCGCGAAGTCCTGCTTCTCCACCTTGTATCCGATCTTAGTCAATTCATTCTCAATGAGCGAACCGGCCCCTTTCTCTCCGGAAGAAAAAGCATTCCGGTAAGGAAACTCCTGGGCCAGACGCAATGCGAAATCCGAACCATATGTACCATATTCCGCCGGCTTCTTCGTCTCCTCCTTCTTTCCGCAGGAAGCGCCGAAAGGAAGGAAAAGGATACATAATGCTCCGGCAAGATGGCGTACGAGTTTGTTCTTTATATTTCTACTCTTCATTCATTCTCCTTGTATTACGAAAGATCAACGGTCTTCACAGATGACATCGAGTTTCTCCGAGAAGAAAAGCATGGCTTCCGCACATGTCATGGTCTTCTCGACGATACTCCCGTTTCCGGATGCCAGGATCACCGGCACCTCATCCTTGTAAGGAGCTATATCCTTACTGATCCGTCGAAGCAGGGAATCCTTGGAAACCCCTTCCAGTTTTCTCGGGAAACCCAGAAGGTCATATAATTTGAATAGTGTTTCGGAAGGATTCAATGCCGCCATGGCAAAAGCCAGGGCCTCACCTTCGGAGTATCTAAGAAAACGGAAATGTTCCAGGATCGCCTCTTTCAGTTGTTTTCCCAGATCGAAAGCCCGCTTGTTCTGCTGCTCGATCCGTGACTTGGCAAGATAGCATTCATCAATGGTGATGAACATGTCCGCATGGGTAACCAGGCGGTTCAGGAGTGTGATCTGATCCAGCATGCCGTACTGGATGATCTGGGCATAGCCATTCTTCAAGAATGCATCCGGAAGTGTCGTCAGGAATTCCACATCCATGATCACCGAATCCGGTCTGCATGCAACGCTTACGCAGTCCTTATGGCTCATATAGTTGAGATATGCTGTATCTGCCTCCGCGGATTCCAGCATACCAAGAAGGGATGTCGGAACCAGGCAATAGTGCAGTCCTCCCAGGAACGTAGAAGCAACAAATGCCGTAACATCCAGGATACTTCCTCCGCCCCAGCCGACCAGCAGGTCCTCATTGCAAAAAGAAATATCCATCAGACGTTCGAAAACATCCATAACCACATCGAAATTCTTGGAAGACTGTCTTCCGTCGATCATGATCACCGTCGGATTGATACCAAGAGCTTCCAGCTCGGAGATGAAACGAGTATGATGCAGACCGTTTACCTCTTTATCTGTAACAACGGCGACCTTGACAGGATGGTCAGAAGCCATGCTCTTGACTTGCTTGGAAAGACAATCACATGCGATATCCCTTCCACACTCAATGGGGTAGGAACACTTGCTTTCCACACGTTTCACACTGGGCATACCGCGGCTTCTCCTTCCTAAGCGATCTTTTTCCTTATGTATGATAACACTTTTACCCGAAACTTTGTACAAAAAATGAGAAACGGAAGTGCTTTTATCGAATCATATATGATAGAATATGTATTTGCATATATAGGAAAGAAGGTTATATTACAATGACTGTTGTAACAAATCCGGCAATTCGTACACGTTTTGCGCCCAGTCCGACAGGTTTTATGCATGTCGGTAATCTTCGTACGGCGCTTTATGAGTATCTGATCGCGAAGTCCCTGGGTGGTACATTCGTGCTTCGTATCGAGGATACGGATCAGGAACGTTATGTGGAAGGTGCCGTAGACATTATCTACCAGACTTTGAAGACCGCAGGTCTCATCCATGACGAAGGCCCGGATATCGGCGGAGAATTCGGCCCTTATGTCCAGAGCCAGCGTATGGATCTTTATAAACCTTATGCCGAGGAACTGGTCAAGAATGGTCATGCCTATTACTGCTTCTGCAGCAAGGAGCGTCTGGCGGCCCTTCACGAGGAAGGCGGCGTGGAAGGCGGTTATGACCGTCATTGCCGTGATCTTTCCCCTGAGGAAGTCAAGAAGAATCTGGATGCGGGTGTCCCCTATGTCATCCGTCAGAAGATGCCTCTTGAGGGAGAGACTACTTTCCATGACTGTGTTTATGGTGATATTACCGTCCAGAACAAGGAACTGGAGGATCAGATCCTGCTGAAGGCAGACGGATATCCGACCTATAACTTCGCCAACATCATCGACGATCATCTCATGAAGATCTCCCATGTTGTTCGCGGAAGTGAGTACCTCTCTTCCACCCCGAAGTATAACCTCTGTTATGAGGCTTTTGGCTGGGAGATCCCGACCTATGTCCACCTTCCATTGATCATGGGTAAGAATGAGGACGGCTCGGTCAGCAAGTTAAGTAAACGTCATGGTTCCACCGGTTTTGAAGATCTGGTTTCCCAGGGATTCCTTCCGGAGGCTATCATCAACTATATCGCACTTCTCGGCTGGTGCCCGAAGGACAATCAGGAAGTCTTCTCTCTTGATGAGCTCAGCAAGGCTTTCTCCATCGACGGCATCAGTAAATCTCCGGCCGTCTTCGACTATGACAAGCTGGAGTGGTTCAACGGAGAATACATCCGAAAGATGTCCCAGGAAGAATTCATCGAATTCGTCAAGCCGGAACTGGAGAAGTTCCCGATGATCACACCGGATCTGTACCCTCTCTTTACCGAGATCATGCAGCCGCGTATCACCAGACTTCCGCAGATCAGCGAGAAACTCGGCTTCCTTCTGGAACTTGTAGATTACGACCTGGAACTGTATGTACACAAGAAGAGTAAGACGACTAAGGAAGGTTCTCTGGAAATGCTCAACATCGTGCTTCCGATGCTTCAGGAACTGAACTGGGACAAGGATACCATCAGCAACTGCCTTACCGGTCTTGCAGAAGGCATGGGCATCAAGAATGCTCTGGTCATGTGGCCGGTAAGAATTGCCGCTTCCGGTACAGCAGTTACTCCTGGCGGCGCGGTGGAAGTTCTCCTTCTCCTCGGTAAGGAAGAAGCCCTGAAGCGTATCGAATCCGGACGACAGCGACTCTCCGATGCTTTATCCCAATGATCGCAAAAGGCTGCAGATCGCAGTGCTTTTGCCGGAAAAGAAAAACACGAAAAGCTGAATTAAGAAAGTGAGAGTCAATAACTATGAGCGAATATAAGAGTTTTATTCATGAAGCAATCGAAGAAGATATCGGACCGGGCGGACGTTACGAAGGTAAGACCGTTCATACACGTTTCCCACCGGAGCCGAACGGTTATCTGCACATCGGTCACGCCAAGGCATTGGAGATTGATTTCGGTATGGCCGAGCAGTACGGTGGTCTCTGTAATCTTCGTATGGATGATACCAATCCGACTAAGGAAGACGAAGAATATGTTGAAGCCATTAAGGAAGATATCAAGTGGCTGGGACATGACTGGGATGACCGTTTCTTCTATGCATCTTCCTATTTCGATAAGATGTATGAGTATGCAGTAGAGCTGATCAAGAAGGGTCTGGCTTATGTCTGCCAGCTGACTCCGGAAGAGATGAAGGAACATCGTGGCGACCTGACACACCCGGCAACCAGCCCGTATCGTGACCGTCCGATCGAGGAAAGTCTGGATCTTTTCGCTCGCATGAAGGCCGGTGAATTCCCGGATGGTGCGATGACACTTCGTGCCAAGATCGACCTGGCATCCGGAAACTTTAACATGCGTGATCCTGCAATCTACAGAATCAACCATATGCGTCATCACAATACCGGTGACAAGTGGTGCATCTATCCGATGTACGACTTTGCGCATCCGATCGAGGATGCACTGGAAGGCATAACGCACTCCCTCTGCTCTCTCGAGTTCGAAGCACACCGTCCGCTTTATGACTGGGTCATCGAGAACTGTCCTGTACCTTGCAAGCCGCGTCAGATCGAATTTGCAAGACTGGGCATTACCCATACGGTCCTTTCCAAGAGAAAGCTTCGTAACATGGTCGAGACCGGTCTGGTAGATGGTTGGGACGATCCACGTATGCCTACTCTCTGTGGACTTCGTCGCCGTGGTTATACTCCGGCATCGATCCATAACTTCCATTCGAGAAACGGTATCTCCAAGGTCAATGCCGTTGTAGACTTTGCTTTCCTGGAGTACTGCCTCCGCGAAGATTTGAATGCAACCGCTAAGAGAGTTATGGGTGTCGTTCATCCAATCAAGTTGATCATCGACAACTATCCGGAAGATAAGACCGAGACATTCACTGTAGAGAACAATCCGGAGCGTCCGGAAGATGGTACACGTGAAGTATCTTTCTCTCGTGAGCTCTGGATCGAAGCAGATGATTTTATGGAAGTTCCGGAAAAGAAATATTTCCGTCTCTTCCCCGGAAACGAAGTTCGTCTGAAATCTGCCTATGTTATCAAGTGCACAGGCTGTGACAAGGACGAGAACGGCAACGTGACCGCTGTTCATGCTGAATACGAAGAGTCGAGCCGTGGCGGTAATCCGGCTGACGGACGCCGTATTAAGGCAACGATCCACTGGGTCGACACCAAGACAGCGCTGGATGCAACCGTGCGTCTTTACGACCGTCTCTTCACTGTTGAAGCTCCGGATCTTGCAGACTGTAATTACCTGGATTACATCAATCCGGATTCCCTTACCGTTGTAGAAGGCGCCAAGGTTGAAGCTTCCCTGGCCGATGCCAAGCCGGCAGACCGCTTCCAGTTCCTGCGTATCGGATATTTCTGTATGGATACCAAGGATTCCGTAGACGGCAAGCTTGTGTTCAACAGAAGCGTTTCCCTGAAAGACAGTTATAAACCGGGAACATAATCATCGTTCTACTAAGTAAAACAAATGAAGCGTGGAGATTTCGATCTCCACGCTTTTTATTTGCAGGTTTACTATATGACTATTCCCCTAAATACAAAAGAGCGGTTTCAAACGTATCTGAAACCGCCCTTTGGTTGTTTATCTAGCAATGATTAAAGTGCCTGACGATAAGCCTGCTGCTGATTCTGAGCTTCTTCCTGCTTTGCAAGAGCATCACGATCCAGAAGAGATACAGATCTCGGAGCAACTACGAAAGTCTTTCTGTTCTGATCGATCGGCTTAACATTACCATCGATGGAATAAGCCGCACCAGAGATATAGTCGATTACACGCTGAGCTACAGAACGCTCAACATTCTCGATGTTGCAGATTACTGTATGGCCCTGACGAATGTGATCACATACTGCCTGAGAAGAACGGATGCTGTCCGGCTGAAGGATAACAACCTGGTTAGCAGATGTCTGTACGCTCTTAATTGGGAAAGATGTGCGCTCTTCTGTCGGAACAAATACGTTTACCGGCTCTTCTGCGCCGTAATCTTCACCTACAGGCTCTTCAATCTCTGTGCCGTAGCCATAATCTCCGCCTTCATCGTCCCATGCGCCGTTAACATCTTCTGGTCCTTCTTCAACGCCCGCGATCTTGTTGATCATTTTTGTAAAAAATCCTGCCATACTAAACCTCCAAATTTACTGCATTCACGTGCTTTTAAGCACTTGCTAATTTCACTATGATGTCAGTATATTCTTTGATATTCAGGCTTTCAATAGACTCAGACCAACGGTAAATAATATGTAATTTTTGACATAAGCGCTGTAATTTTTTCGAAATATTTCATTCTTTCCTTGCAATTTTTGTGCAATATTACACATAGTTATAATCGCGTTTTCCGAAGATCGCCGTACCGATACGGACGTAGGTAGAACCGCAGATAATTGCGTCTTTATAGTCCTGACTCATACCCATAGATAAGTCTTTCCAACAAGTACGGTCAACACCCATATCCTTAACTCGTTCGAAGAGATCACGTGTTTTCTCGAAAACCGCTCTGGCCTCTCCTTCCCGGCTCTGGATCGGTGCCATAGTCATCAATCCGCCAAGGGAAATGTGGGAAAGGCTCAGAAGTTCCGGCAATGATGCTTCCAGCTCTTCTTCGGAGAAGCCGTGCTTGCTCTCTTCACCTGAAACATTCACCTCCAGCAAAACTCTGCTGACGATGTCTTTGGCAGCGGAACGCTTTTCGATTTCTTTTGCCAGGGATAAAGTATCCACGGAATGAATGAGATATGGTTCACCAACGATCAGGCGGACTTTTCTGGACTGGATCGTGCCGATCAGGTGCCAGTTGGGATGAATGTCTTCTTCATCCAGGACCGCCTTCTTATCATGCATTTCTTCCGGCCGGTTCTCACCGAGATCCTTCAGGCCCAGAAGATAAGCTTGCTTGGCATATTCTGCCGGGAAAAACTTAGATACACCGATCAGCGTGATCTCCGACGGATCTCTGCCCGCTTCACGAGCGGCTTCCGCGATGCTCTCACGAACTTTGAGTATATTTTCATTCATTACTTCAGGACTGTACATTTCCATAGATTAATCTTCCACCTTACGACCATCTTTTACCGTATTCGGATTCGTAATGACAATACTGCTAAGCTTCGGTTCACTTCCCTCCGTGATCGGAGATACGATTGCATATTCACGGTCATAGTCTTCGATCCATACCATGAATCCACGGGCATAACCACTATCGTTGATCAGGATCATGGCGATCTTCTTATCGTAATCCGGATCCACCAATGCGGAGATCGGAATACGGATACCGGTTTTCTTGGTCTGAACGATCTCAATCTTTACCGTACGACGATCCAGAAGGCGTTCCACCTGGCTGTTTGTCGAGAAGATTACGAACAGTCCTTCAGTTGCATAAGCCGAGCGAAGCACTTTACATCCCGTGATGGCGATACCCTCAGACGGCACGCGTATTACATGCTCGGAACCGACTGCGAAATCTGCCAGTATGGCTCCCGGGATCATGCAGGCCAGATACTGTGTATCATTCTTTACGATACGGATGACCGGCTCGTCACTCTTCACATCCAGATCGCCTGTAATGATACTGTTACTGTTCTTGATCAGATCGGCTACCTGGTAATCCATCATGTTCATGATCGTATCCAGATTCAGATCCTCGTGACCATCCAGCTTAAAAGAAACAATACCCGGTTCTTCCTCAGCATACAGAGAAGCAGCCTGGCTCTCTAACTGTTTCTTCAAGGTCGACTCGGTCTTCTTTAACGTATTCAACTGTTCACTTTGGAAGTCGATCTGTTCGATCTCCAGATCACGTTTCTCCATCAGGACTCGGATTGACGAAGAATAACTGGTCATATTACTCAGGTTACCCATTATTGCATCGTTTCTTATCGTAGAAATGATCGGTGCGATCTCATTATTGATATCATTAAAGATCGCCTTCGCGCCGGCACCTTTTCCTGACTCCATCAGGGAACGCTCGATATCCACGATCTGGCGCTCGACAGATCGTAATTCGTTGACCGTAGATTCCATGCCGCTGGGAATAACCATGGCAAGGAGCTGTTTCTTAGCGACACGGCTGCCTTCTGTAGCCTGAGTAAGCAAGGATCCGGTGTAGGAAGATTTCAGTACACTCTCATTACGGACCAGCAGAGCTGTCGCACCGATAGTATGCTCGATCGTGCCCTTCGTGGCGAAAGCGTATGCCGGCTTCGCAGCAACATAATCTACTACATAGAGAACAGCAATGCAGAATACACCGACCAGGATGGCCACACAGAGGAAAGCATTAAAGGCAGCACGCAAAGCATCTCTCTTACGCTTCTTTGCCATATGGCTTCTTCTGACTTCATCGTTATCCATCTCGGCATCGAGATAATCCGACTGCAGCTTCTTCTCCGGAATCTCCTCCTGCACCTTCGCTGGTTTTCTCTCCGGTTCCACATCAGGTGCAACGACGATACGCTCTTCTTGCTCTTTCTTACGTAATAATTTGGCTTCTTTCTTCTCTGCTTTCGCAGCTCTCTTCAAAGCCTTCTTATCCGGTTCATTGGATCTAGGAGGAAGTCCGACTTCACTCGGTGGCGGCAATCGGTCGATGCCCTGTGGTTTCTTTTTTCCGAAAGAAGTAATATTCGAACTTTTCTGAAGCGGAGCCTTACCGGAAGATACAGGTTTTCTCTGGATCTGACCGTTTCTGGTGGGCACATTGGAAGACTGCATCTTCTGTCCCTGCGGTCTGGGCGTATTCTGGCCAGAAGCCTTGCGCACAGGAGAATTCTGCGAAGCCTGTCTTGCATTCTTCGCATTCTGATTCGGACGATTGCCGCCATTCGGCTGGCGATTCGGCCGATTCTGATTCTCTCCGTTATTTGGCTTTCTGTTATTCGCCATACTTAGTTCTTATTCTCCAACATTTCCGATACAGCCAACATCACGGCCAGCTTTACCTGTTCAAATACCAGCCCTCCCTGCATATATACAAGGTACGGCGGCTTGACCGGACCGTCTGCGGACAACTCTATGGATGCGCCCTGTACAAAAGCACCCGCAGCCATGACGACCTGGGCATCGTAACCGGGCATATCCCATGGTTCCGGCGCGACAAAAGAGTCTACCGGGGAACATCTCTGTATCATCTTACAAAAGTTTACCATTTGTTCCGCGTTTGGAAAAGCGACACTTTGCACAATATCTCCGCGGCGATCATCACACGCAGGATCACATTTGCAGCCAGCCATGGAAAGAAGAGCTGCGGCAAAAACCGCGCCCTTCATGGCTTCAGCCACAATATGCGGTGCCATAAAGAGACCCTGGGCAATATCACGATTGAATCCAAGACTCGGGCCGACATGACTTCCCAGTCCCGGTGCCGTTACACGTTCCGCTACCCGCTCAACCAGATCCTTGCGGCCGGCAACATAGGCACCGGAAGGACAAAGTCCTCCGCCGGCATTCTTGATCAGGGATCCGGCGCAGAGATCTGCACCAAGAGCACAAGGCTCCTGTGTCTCAACAAATTCGCCATAGCAGTTATCTACAAAAACGATGATGTCCTTATCGATTCCCTTGACCAGATCCACTACAGCCTTAATATCCTCGGCACGCAGGCACCTTCTGGAGGTATAGCCCTTGGACTTCTGCAGGAAAACAACTCTTGTCTCAGGCTTGATGGCGGCCTTGATGGCTTCCAGGTCGGGAGAACCGTCTTCCTTCAACTGAACTTCGTTATACTTCATACCATAGTCAAGAAGGGATCCCGTGAAGGTATCCTCCTTCTTGTCCACGCCCAATGCGGATGCCAGAGTGTCGTAAGGACGGCCACTTACTGCAAGCATCTCTTCACCTGGCTTAAGGATACCGAAGAGACAGGCAACCAGGATCTGCGTTCCGCATGTGACCTGGATACGGACATACGCCGCTTCCGCTCCGAAGATCTCCGCATACATCTCTTCGATCTTCTCTCTTCCGATATCATCGTATCCATATCCAGTCGTTGCGCCCAGATGCGCCTCGGCAAACCTGGCGTTACGGAAAGCTTCCAGAACGCGAAGCTGGTTATATTCCTTCGTCTTCTCAATATCAGCAAATACAGAAGAAACGGTGGTCATCGCTTCCTCAGCCATCTTAACCACCGTATCACTGATTCCAAACTTAGTCATGTAAGGATCTTGATTCATCAGATGCCATATACCTCCTCAGGGCTCAATATCCTGATACCGGCTTCCTCGAACTTCTTAATGACAGGATCAAAGTTCTGTACACGGATCACCATAACGGCATCAGAAGAATTACGACCTACGAAACCGTAGATATATTCCATCGACTCACCAGTCTCCGAGAACTTCATCAGAGCCTGATCCAGCGTACCGGCCTTATCCGGGATCGCAATAGCAAGTACAGGAGTCATACTTACTGTAAAGCCTGCTTCAGTCAGTACCATAACTGCTTCTTCCGGCTTATCAAGAATCATACGGAGGATGCCATAGTCAGTCGAATCAGCCACATACAGAGCACGAATATCGATATTGGCTTTACCCAATGTCTTGGTTACTTCAGCAAGACGACCGAACGAATTCTCAAGAAATACATTTATCTGTTTTACTAGCATAGAGAAATCCTCCCTTGTTGGTATGATTCTATTATATCGCAAGTGAAGTTGTTTTACGCGAAAAAATCACGGCCTTTGTTAAAAGCCTGTAAATTCATCGGGATGAGCTTCGCCTTGGATGCAAATGCCTCATTGATCGCTTCTTCCCACAAAGCCTTATCAATATCCATGCCGGCCGAAAGCGCACCGACCATGACCATATTCACGGCACGGGAGCTTCCGCACTCAAGGGCTGCAGAAAGAGCATCAAACTCGACGATCTTTGCGCGACCCTCAGCCGCGGCATTCAGTGAATCCTTGATGTTCTCCGGATACTCGGCATTACCGAGGAGTACCGGTAAAGACTTGATCTTCTGGGAATTTACCAGCAGAACACCGTCTTTCTTCAGAAGATTAGACCAGCGGACCGCTTCCACTTCTTCGAAAGCCAGAACATAATCTGCCATACCTTCTTCAATGATCGGGGAATATACCTTCTCACCCATACGTACGTATGTGATAACCGAACCACCACGCTGGCTCATGCCATGAACCTCGGACACCTTAATGTCCAGACCAAGCTTCAAAGCCAGAATGCCGAGGAGTTTACCGGCGATCAAGGTTCCCTGTCCGCCGACGCCGGCGAGTACGATTGAAATATCCTTAGCCATATTATGCCTCCTCCTTCTTGCTGAGTGCGTTAAACTTACAGATGTTGATGCAGAGACCGCATGCGTTGCAAGCCTCAGGATCGATCACCGGCTTCTTGTCCGGTCCGGAAACCAGTGCCGGGCACATGATTCTGGAGCAGGCACCGCACTTCTTGCAGGCCTCATCGTTCAGTTCGATAGTAACACCCTTCGGCTTCTTTCCTGTAGGAATGAGAGCACATGGACGACGTACGATAATGACAGATACACAATCCTTCGCAATTTCTTCCTTCACAACCTGCTCTACGCCGAATGTATCAACAGGATCCACGGTACGTACAGAAGTAACCCCGACGCTTCTGCAAAGTGTCTCCAGATCAATCGCCGGAGCCGGCTGCAGACGGATATTCTTACCGGAAGCCGGGTTCTGCTGATGACCGGTCATACCTGTAATCGAGTTATCCAGGATCATAACAGTGATGCTGCTCTGGTTATAGACTGCATTGATCAGGTTCGTAATACCGGAATGCAGGAAGGTGGAGTCGCCGATGACGGCTACTGTCTTTCTGGAATCTTCGCCATCCGAAGCCTTGTCAAAACCATGCGCCATGCCGACGGATGCGCCCATGCAGACGGAAACGTCCATAGCAGCGGTCGGCGGTAATGTACCCAGGGTATAACATCCGATATCACCCATGACCTGAACCTTCAGACGATTCAGTGCCAGGAACATACCCTTGTGCGGGCAGCCTGCACAAAGAAGCGGCGGACGTCCCGGTGCAGTCGGAAGCTTATCGAGGTCCAGAGCTTTTTCCGGAAGAGCCTTATCAGAAAGGGCTGCACGGATCATTCTGGAATTGTATTCTCCCTGAAGAGTGAACAAGGACTTGCCTTCGCAAGCGATGCCGGCTGCCTTGATCTCTGTCTCCATGAAAGGATCCAGTTCTTCTACGATAACGAGACGATCTACCTTAGATGCAAAGTCACGGATCAGATCCATCGGAAGCGGCCATACGCAGCCCAGCTTCAGAACAGATGCTTCCGGAACACCTTCCTTCACATACTGATAGGAAGCACCGGCGGTCACGATACCGATCTTGGTATCGTTCATCTCGATCTTATGGATGCCCATTCCCAGGAATTCTTCATTGGAAGCTTTCTGGATATCCAGGGTTCTCTGCTCGACCACAACATGACGCTTAATGGCCATGGCAGGCATCATGACATACTTGCTGACGTTCTTTTCATAGGGACGAACGACGATGTCTTCCGGATCGGACAGTTCCACGATGGAACGGGAGTGGGATACACGGGTGTGCATACGCAGAATAACAGGTGTATCGAATCTCTCGGAAAGAGCAAAGGCCATCTTGGCGAAGTCCTTGCACTCCTGGCTGTCGGAAGGTTCCAGGATCATCAGCTTGGAAGCACGTCCATAGTTACGGCTGTCCTGCTCATCCTGAGAACTGTGCATGCCCGGGTCATCTGCAACAACAAATACCAGGCCTCCGTTTACGCCCTCATAAGCGGCTGTAAACATCGGGTCAGCAGCTACGTTCATACCGACATGCTTCATGCATGTCATGGCTCTTGCACCTCGGATACTTGCTCCGATGGCGACTTCGGAAGCTACCTTCTCATTTGTGGCCCATTCGCAGTAAATACGATCGTACGTTGCGATGGATTCCGTGATTTCTGTGCTAGGGGTACCCGGATAGGAAGAAACTACCTTCACTCCTGCCTCGTAGGCACCACGGGCAACAGCTTCGTTACCTAACATGATCTGTTTCAATTTGCGCACCTCGATTCTATGTTCTTCGATTTACATCGTTTTAGACACTTAGATTATTGTATCACGAAACAGTGCTTCGCGCGCAGGCAATTGCCTTACTTGTCTTCAGTGACAGACTTGTCGACGCCCTTCTTATCCAGTTTCGGAGAAATCACGTCTTCCGGCATATCTGCAAAAGCTCTGTCGACCACTTTCTTATCCAACTTCGGAGAGATCCAAGAAACGATCGGTACGATGATGATACCGAAAAGCATGGCGAAAGCACCTGCATTGATCGGGGAAGCCAGATTGATCGGGAGTCCTGTCGGGAACTTGAAGCTGTGTCCGAAAAGAGCACCGTTGCTGAGGATCAGGTGAGATACCGTGATACCAACACCACTGAGGAAAGATACCCACACGGCAGCCTTTGTGACACCCTTCCAGAACAGACCGTAAAGGAACGGAGCCAGGAAAGAACCGGCCATAGCACCCCAGGAGATGGACATCAGCTTGGTAATGTACATATCGTTGGAACGGTAAGAGTAGATAGCCAGTAGCATGGAAACCAGTACGAAGAATGCTAGGAGAAGGCGGATAAAGCTTACCTTCTTCTTCTCATCCATATTCTTGATCACATTGTCAGCCAGCACGTCCAGTGTAATGGTGGAGCTGGATGTCAGTACCAGAGAAGTAAGTGTGGACATGGAAGCGGAAAGAACCAGTACGACCAGGATCGCAACAAGGATCTTCGGAACAGCCTGATCCAGCATATAAGGTACGATCTTATCAAGATTCAAGCTTCCGGAAGCAGTAGCCAGATCTTCTGCTTTTACGAAGATACGGCCGAAACCACCCATGAAGTAAGAACCACCTGCAATGATCACGGCGAAGACCGTAGAAACGATCGTTGCAGTATGTACGGACTTGTCGTCCTTGATGGAATAGAACTTCTGTACCATCTGCGGCAGTCCCCAAGTACCCAGCGAGGTCAGGATAACTACACCCAGGAGATTCAGTGGTTCTGGTCCGAAGAGAGAGGCAAATACGCCGTTAAAAGAAGAACCGCTGGCCTGTACCTGGGAGAGTTTCTCCATAGAAGGCATCAGACCACCGTTGTAGTTCAGGACACAGAGGATCGTCATGGTGATACCTACGATCATGATGATGCCCTGGATAAAGTCATTGATTGCTGTGGACATATATCCACCGAGAATAACGTATGTTGCAGCAAGAAGGCTCATTACGATGATGCAGATCTCGTAACCGTTAGAGATACGGTCCAGACGGAGCGCAGAGGTAAAAAGGTACGAAAGACCATTGAATACCGATGCGGAATACGGGATCATGAAAATGAAGATAATGATCGCGGCTGCAATACGAAGTGCCTTGGAATTATATCTTTTTCCGAAAAAGTCAGGCATGGTGTTGGTATTCAATGTCTTCGTCATGATACGGCATCTTTTACCAAGAACGACCCAGGCTGCAAGGCTTCCGATGAACGCATTGCCCAGACCGATCCAGAGCGCAGAAACACCGAAGTCCCAACCGAACTTACCTGCATAACCAATGAAGATAACTGCGGAGAAATAAGTGGCACCGAAAGAAAAAGCGGTAAGCCACGGTCCTACCTGTCTACCTCCAAGTACAAAAGAAGAAACATCTTTGGTGTTTTTTCTAGAGTACAACCCTACTGAAATAATCATTGCGAAGAACACGACAATGACTACTCCGTACAACAAATCGAGAGTATCCATATACTACCATCCTTCTGCTGCCCATAGTTTTCGGCAGCCCTACAATTGAATTTGCCCGTAAAAAGGCATAAAAACTACATTCCCATGATATCAGAGAAAAGAAAAGATGCAAGCGTTTTTGCCGAAATTTTCAGGTATTTTCCCAGAATGGAGTTTTTGTCTCACATGGATCCCAGATCGATCGTTTCACCGGTTGCCAGATAATGCATCTTCGCCCCCACTTCATCCTTCAGGAAACGGAACTGTTCCTGCCCGGTACAATGACACGTATAGAAATCCGCACAGGAATTTCGGATCGTATCAGCGGCTTCAAGCAGCAGCTCCTCATCCCACATGACATCGTAATTCATGAAATGAAAACCTCCGACGAAACTGTTAAATCGGAACGCGTGAATGAGATTGATCAGACCTTTATGTGTGCAACCGCTGATAAGATAGGTCGAATACCCCTCATGGATCAGAAGATACATTTCATGCTCGTACTGCTCTTTCTCCATATACTTTCCGCGACGCACCTTATGCCCGTTCGTCTCGATGGGCCGCTTAAGAGAACGCAACGTAACGAATGACAGTTCACTGTCGATCCTGGTATCTTCCCTGACCTTGATAAAACGCGGGTGTCCGTCCAGAGTGCTGTCCACACCGATATACTCGTTTCTTCCGTTATAATGTGGTTCAAAGACCAGTTCATGCATATAGATGTTGGCGTGCTTATTGATATCAAGAAAGCTCTCCAGACCTCCACTATGGTCATAATGCCCATGAGACAGGAATGCAATGTCGACTTCATGCAGATCCACACCGAGTTTCTCGGCATTGACAGCAAAAAGATCACTGCAACCGAAATCGAAAAGAATCTTATGACGTGCTGTTTCAATGAACAGACTCAACCCATGTTCAGCCTTCAAATCGCAGTTGGATGTATTTTCAACTAATGCCGTAACTTTCACAAGGTTTACCCTCTTACTTAAATAATTGCAAGTGCCTGCATGAATCGGAGGGATCGACCAAAATCTTGTTCTTCCATTCCGCTTCTGAAATGAAGCTCTAAGATAATAATACGTGCACGTCTCCAGTAGATCAATGTCATTTCCGAATCCGTACTTGTCCGATAATAGCCCCAATCACTTGAAGCATAATATTCTGAAGGGTTCGTCGACGCAACTGTATTGGCTTTGAAATATCCCCATGCTGCCGGCTGCGAATTACAGAGGATATGCGTATACTCAGAGATCCCATCTGCAGAAGTGGCCTTTGTGACTTTCACGACAGAGTCCGAGTCATAACCGTTTTTCTTTAATTCTGAACCTTCCAAGGTGGTTAAGTTATCTACCGATTTGTCACCTGCCTCTGCTAAAGCAATGAAGAAAGCAGCATCGGAAAGATCTACTTTGTTATAGATCGCACCTTCATCTTTCGAATCAACAACGATCTGCTCAATCTTTCTCCCTTCCTTCAAGACATCGAACATCGGAGTGTAGATTTCAGACACTATATCACGAATATTTTCCAAGACCCAGTATCCGCTTACGACCCAGAAAGTGATGGAAACCTCTGTCACAACGTAGGACGATGCAGACTGTTTTTCGATAGCCTCCCGGAAATAATCCAGATCTCCTAGCTGTGGTGCGTTTCTGTATGCACTTGTATAGTCCGGAATAGAAAAGAAACAATCACAGGTCACCTTACCGTTGATCTGCTGGATATTGTCCGTATAGATCTGACATGTAGTCTTCTCCATAACTTTATCAACGAACGGATCCTGCTTTAATTGCTGGAAAGTCGCTTCCAAGGTCTCATCCAGAGCACAGGCCGTACAGAGTTCTTCCCTGTCACGGTCAAGAAAGATCCTGACAAACTCATTGATATGCGTCTCGCACTCTTTCTTGTCATACACAACACCATTGCATCCGGTTAAGGAGCAAAGGAATGACAGGATCAATATCCATGCTATATATTTACTCTTTCTCATTCTCACTATTATTCTCCATATCTGTTTAAGCTTTGATCACACCAAGCGCGGAGAAAAACTTGCGCAATGCGACAGAAGTCTCCTCTTCATTCTTGCAGTTAACGTCGATAAGTACATTTCTGTACCAGACACAATACTCTACGCCGCCATCATCGAACTTAACATAGAAATATCCCCAATCATTTTCTTTCAACGTCTTCTTATCAGTCAACGAAGAATAGAATGCAAGAAGATCCTCAAAGGCTTTCCGTCCGTCAGGATCGGAATTATATGTGAAGCATTGGTACATCACACTCTGATCCTTGTTGAAGGAGTATCCGGTAAGATTGCTGTCAGCATTACTTCCAGTGTGTTCCAAATCTGTATAGTTGTTATCCGATCCGTCGCCTGCGTGCTTTAACGCGTCCTTGAAAAGATCAATACTGAACAATTTATCCGGTCTTCGAAATTCCAGTTCCCCTTGAGCCAGTCCGTCAGACAAGTTATCGGTGTCATACTGCTTGGATTCCACTTCACCCAGGATAGCATACATCTTGACGTATATATCCGGATAGACCTGGTCTGCATTGATCACCGTCCAATATCCATCCTCAATCTCAAAACGGAAAAGATATGTATACGTCTTATATTTCTCATCAGGAAGAGCATCAAGAAGAGCTCCGAAATTCTCCAGCGTACCGTCACAACTATAAAAGGCTTCTTCATAGTCCGGCACACGGATCGTACATTCACAGGAAGCACGACGTGTTCTTTCGGATATGGAATCTGTATCGATCTTATAGGTAACATGCTTCATCGCTTCAGAGATGAATTCATCCTTCTCCATCTGTCGTACTGAATAAATATATCCATCACTAAGATCTGTAAGTCTGCGAAGAGCTTTCGATTTACGTGCTATGACCGCGTCCAGGAATTCTTCCATATGAACCTGACATTCCGGCTTATCTTCTTCGCATCCGGCCAGAGAAAAAACGATCAGGAAAGAAAGACAAACAGCCATCACACGACGTAATACTCTATTCATTCATTTCTCTCCTTCCTGCATAGATATGGTACGATCAGAAAGATTCATCCTCCCGGTACCATCTATTTTTCATTATACAAGAAATTGACTACATCGAACAGGAATAAAAAAAGAGTTGTTCTTATCGAACAACTCATGGTGCGGCGAACGGGACTTGAACCCGTATGGTCGCCCACACGCCCCTCAAACGTGCGCGTCTGCCAATTCCGCCACCGCCGCATGGCTTAAAGCATGAATCATTATACAGATTGAATGTTTTGATGTCAATAGTGATTTACAGAAGCTTTTGAATAATCATTCGAAGCAAAACGAATCAGCTCTCTGATATACATGGAAATAAAAACTGGCCAGCAACCTAAGTTACTGGCCAGTGAAGATCTTACTTAAAGATTACTCTTCTTCCTCAGACTTCTTCTTTCTAACTACTACTGTTACGGTAGAAACAGCAGCGATAGCGATGAATGCGATTCCGGCAACAGTATTCATTGTTCTGCTACCTGTATCACCAGTCTTCGGAATACGACGTGCACCAAGTACAGATGTCGGTACAGGAGTATCCGTCGGAGGTACCGGTGTAGGTGTCTCTGTTACGATCACCGGAGTCGGAGTCGGCGTGCTTGTCGGCGGAGCGATCGGCGGGATCGGTGTAGGTGTTACACTCGGCACCGGAGAAGGTGTCGGAGACGGCAACGGCGGTACAGTCGGAACCGGAGTATTCGTCGGGCGAGGTGTCGGTGTGTTCGACGGCGTAGGTGTTGCTGTCGGAGTGACCGTAGGTGTCGCTGTCGGAACCGGTGTGTTCGTCGGCGTAGGCGTAGACGTTGGTGTAGGTGTCGGCGTCTCAGTCGGCGTAGGTGTCTCAGACGGTGTAGGTGTTACTGTCGGAGTAGCCGTAGGTGTGGCTGTCGGTGTCGGCGTGTTCGTCGGTGTAGGTGTCGCGAACGGAGTAGGTGTCGGCACGTCAGTCGGAGTCGGCTTCGGAGTAGGTGTCACTGTCGGAGTCGGTGTGTTAGTAGGTGTCGGCGTACTTGTTGGAGTAGCCGTAGGTGTCGCTGTCGGTGTAGGTGTATTTGTAGGTGTCGGCAGCAGAGCATCCTTCATAACAATGTAGTTACCATCAGAGATGATCACATACTCAGCATCACCGGAAACCTCACCCTCTACGATGGAGAACTTAATATCAGTTGCAACATCGTAACCGGCAGGAGCTGCATTCTCAGACAGTGTGTAGAATCCATCCGGCAGGTTTCTGATCACAGTCGATGTAGAACCGGAATAGAAACTTACGCCATTGCCTTCGTACTCATCATTTGCATAAGCATTGTCACCATACAGAACATTCGATTCAGGGATGACGATAGGATTCTCATCTGCATCAATACCTTCGAGTGTCAACAGTGCACCTTCGAGTTCCTCGGAACCGTCGATATTGGTCTTGCTGATAATTACATCTGCAGATACCGGAGTCGGCGTGTTGGTCGGCGTAGGTGTATTTGTATTTGTAGGTGTAGGTGTCTCTGTCGGAGTCGGTGTAGGTGTCTCCGTCGGAGTAGGTGTATTGGTCGGTGTAGGTGTCGGCGTTTCCGTCGGCGTAGGTGTGTTTGTCGGTGTAGGTGTAGGTGTCTCTGTCGGTGTAGGTGTCGGCAGGAGAGCATCCTTCATGATGATATGAGCAGGTGTCTTGCCTTCAGCCTTCAATACATATTCAGCATCACCGGAAACAGAACCATTCTCGATAACGAAGATAATATCTGTTGTCAAATCATATCCGAGAGGAGCAATGTTCTCAGACAGTGTGTACTTACCATCCGGAAGATCTACGAAGAGAGTCTCAGTAGAACCGGACTTGAAGCGAACACCCTTGCCCTGGTATTCCTTATCGATATCAGCGTTTTCACCAAGAACAATAGCATTCTTGTCGATCACGATGTCTCTGCCAACTCGATCAACACCGGTAAATGTCATGACAGCGCCTTCCAATTCCTCGGAACCGTCAATATTCATCTTACTGATTGCTACCGTCGTCTTATAAGGAGTCGGGGTAGGAGTATTGGTCGGTGTAGGTGTATTTGTAGGTGTCGGTGTATTCGTCGGCGTCGGAGTGTTAGTCGGAGTCGGCGTAGGTGTATTGGTCGGTGTAGGTGTGTTTGTAGGTGTAGGTGTATTCGTCGGCGTCGGAGTATTAGTCGGAGTCGGCGTAGGTGTGTTTGTAGGTGTAGGTGTGTTTGTAGGTGTAGGTGTGTTCGTCGGCGTCGGAGTGTTAGTCGGAGTCGGCGTAGGTGTATTTGTAGGTGTAGGTGTATTCGTCGGTGTCGGCGTATTGGTCGGCGTAGGTGTAGCCGAAGGAGTAGCCGATGGTGTCACCGTCGGAGTAGGTGTATTTGTAGGTGTAGGTGTGTTTGTAGGTGTCGGCGTCGCTGTAGGCGTATTCGTCGGCGTAGGTGTGTTCGACGGAGTAGGTGTAGCTGTAGGCGTATTCGTCGGTGTAGGTGTGTTCGACGGAGTAGGCGTAGCTGTAGGTGTATTCGTCGGTGTAGGTGTATTTGTAGGTGTAGGTGTATTAGTAGGTGTAGGTGTGTTTGTCGGAGTAGGTGTCGGTGTGTTTGTAGGTGTAGGTGTAGCCGGCTTGGTCGGAGTCGGTGTCGGTGTCGGAACTTTTACGCGGTTCGGAACAGAATGAAACTCAGAAGTACCGAAATAAGACGAGCAAATGATCGGACCATTGGAGTTACCACCCAGCTTGGACACGTGAGCCTTCGGAGCAAGGAGTCCACCATGCAGAGCAAAGTGATCCTGGATCTTCACCTCAGTTGCATCTGCTGCAACCCAGAGAACTCTTCTGTCACGATAGTCGGAAGAATCATCCGGTACAGAGTAGCTGCTGAAAGAACCATAACGAAGCTGCGGGAAAGACTTTGTAGCAGCGTTGCTCATGATAACAGCAACGTCTACGCCTTCCGGTACGTAGAGAACGTCAACCTTGGAGTCGAGCTTAACGATGATAACATCATTATTGCTATCGAATCCATTCGGAGCAGAAACTTCCATCTCTACCCATCCGCTTCCCTTTGTCTTAGTGACTGCATTCGCCTGGGCATTCTTCAAGGAATTCGCTTTATTGATCATGGATTCCTTCTTACCGGAGAAATCAATGTTCACTCCCTCAACAACACCGTAGTTATTGCTTGAGAAGCTGTAAGAATTACCATGAATGTTGCTCATAGAAGAAACATTCAAGTTACCGCTGAGGGTGTAAAGGTTGTTAAAATTCAATTCGCCCTTAACAACGAGTGATGCAAGGCCAACTGCGCCTGCAGAACTCTCGCCGCCCGCGAAAGAGAAATTTGTGAACTTAGCATTTCCGCCAACTGCGATCGGGCCCAAAGAGTGCTGACCTTCACCATCGCCTGTCTGGAAATCACCAAATGTAAACAGCGCATAGTTCATCGGGTTTGATGCACTCAAACCAGAACTAGACTCATAATACAGATGATTTGTTGCGATACTTGATGGGAGAGCTGCGATACCCTGTGTCCCGAGGAATGCTAAAACTAAAGTACTCGATAATGTCTTTGCCCAACGACCAAATCTACTCCGGCCTTGAGCTCCATGTTGTGTCTTAACTTCTGTCATTTACAACCCTCCGTTACATATTAAATAGGATTATACCTATTCCCACTGTTACTTAACCGATTTCATTGTACAAATTTTGTTATATTAATGCAATATATAAACCTTGTGCAAATTGAACAAAAATTTCACAATTTAGACACATTTCAAAAGCAATAGGCTGTGCATTTTAACACAGCCTATTGAAAAAAAGCAAAATAATGATATTTCTGTAGCAAGATATTTTAATGCATAAAATACCACAACAGGATGAATGCAAGGATACCGAGACCAATCACCGCCAGAACACGGAGTGCAGATATCGGAGCATTTCCGGCCACTTTACCGGTCTGTCCGTTTACTACAAACTGATAGACCTGATCATTATATTTGAAGGAAGAAATCCATACAGGAACTAAAAGATATTTGTATGTAATATTGCTATACAAGGTGGAGAAATGGAGTGAGTCAACTCTGTCACATCTCCAGGATTGCTGGATATACCTTCTGATGTTGGAATTCAGCCTCTGTTTAATGGAATTCTGTGCAATTCCCCAGCCTTCCTGTAATCCGACGGAATAACGCTCGGCAATAAATCCGGCTACAACTTGTGGAGAATATGGCACCAATTTTGAAAAATCAAATGGCTCACATGCCTTAATACGGTTATTGTTATTTCTCTTGGATGCCATGACCGTTTCATCATCGATAAATTCCTGATATACACCGGAGACCGGACGCCATGTTGTCTCGGTTACATAGGAGTCTCCTCTCTTCACTCGGCGGTCGAATCCTGCACGTGCACTGAAGTTCGAAGTGGTCTGTGTGTCATATGTCCAGTAAGGAAGATACACACCCTGGAAAGAATCCGGCTTAGCGCTCTGCTTTGCTTTAGTAGGTGTAAAGAGCTTGCCACCAATCCAGGAAGCGAATCTCTGTCCGGCATTCTCCTTCGTGATAGCGAAAGGAACCACTGCACCAGGAGCCATGGAATTCTCGGTAGCCGCAGGCATTACGCTTGTGGATCCGCAGAAAGGACATACAGCAGCTGTTTCCAATGCATCATAGATCGACTCGGCGCCGCACTGCTTACATACGACGGATTTCTTCTGGGCACCCCATTCGAAACTGGCCGTCTGTGTTGCCGATGCGAAATCCAGCTCACAGATCTGATTATCTGCCGTCGGAGGCGGAAGCTCCGTCTTATATCCGCAGAACTCGCAAAGCATTCCACCGGAAGCCGGATCAAAAACAACAGTCGCACCGCAGTTCGGACACTTCTTATTGGTAACGTCCTCGGTGACTTCATTCATGATCGGTTGATTCAGGTTTTCGTTAAAATCTGACATGTGACCCTCCTAAACTTCTATATATATTTCATAAGAAAGTGGTTTCAGGATAAAACGTTTCTCATTCACACCGGCTGTCTCTTCCTTCTTCTCTTGCCAGCTGACCGAAACACTTCCGTCTAACGGATCGATATCCGCTACCATAGACATTTTATCACTTCGATTTACGATACACAAAACCTTTTCCGCACCCTGACAAGTGTGGCCGAAGTGGTCTTTTTTCCCTTCATTGAGGTAGCGCTCATAGACAAGTGCGTCCCCCTTGGCAAGAAGGATTCGTATCTCACCGTTCCTTAATACTTCGTTCTCTCTTCTAAGACCGCTAAGCCGTCTGTATTCAGCGAGCATTTCCTTCTGCTGCTCATCTTCCCTGCCCCACGGATAGGTCCTGCGGTTAAACGGATCCCGATATCCTTCCATGCCGATCTCATCACCGTAATAGATACAAGGGCAACCCGGATACGTCATCTGAATGGCAAAAGCCATACACATTAAAGTCATGCCTCTTTTTCTCTCGGACTCGGAAAGTACCAGCTCCTGCTGCAGTTTTCTGTCTCCGGGATCCGGTTTTCCGGCAAGTATCGTAATAGCTCGTGGCACATCATGACTGGAGATCAGATTCATCATGCAGTAAAACATCTCGTCCGGGAAATTCTCTCTATGTCGTTCCATAGTAAGCGCCCAGGTACGTGCATCGATCTCTCCCTTCAGGAAAGGCAGAAGAATAGCACGGAACGGATATCCCATAACCGTATCATGCGTCCTTCCGAAAGCAAAGTCTCTGTAATTTCCGTAACTGATCTTCGTTGTTGCATCTTCCCAAACTTCTCCGAGGACAAGACCTTCACCGGATGTTGCCTCTTTTACACACCTTCGCATTTCCCGCAGGAACGAATCCGGCAGTTCATCCGACACATCCAGACGCACGCCACTTGCTCCGCCTCGAAGCCATCTGGTAATAACACCTTCAGGCCCGAGTATATAATCTCGATAAGACAGATCATTCTCCTTCACATTCGGAAGATCCGGGAATCCCCACCAGGAATCATAGCCTACACTTCCATCTTCATTTCTATAAAATGAATACCAGGAAGCATACTCGCTCTCCTTGCCCTGGGTATATGCTTCATATGCTCCCGCATTCGGATAACGGGAGAGCTTATTAAAGTAGCGGCTGTCCGCACCGGTATGACTGAAGACGCCATCCAGAATGTATCGGATGCCGCTTTCATGCATGGTACGGGAAAAAGTCTTATATCCTTCTTTGCCGCCCAGGATCGGATCAACATTCATATAGTCTGCTGTATCATAGCGATGATTGGAACGAGCCTCACAGATCGGGTTCAAATACAAAACATCGATGTTAAGCGCCTGAAGATAATCTGCTTTCTCTGCAATACCCGGCAAAGATCCTCCGAAGAAATCACAGGCCAGATATCCTGTCTCCGGTTTCCCTTCGATATCTACATCTTCATACCAGTCCTCATGCGTGATCCGCTCCGGTCTCTGCAATTCAGTTTCCTTCATAGAGGCGAAGGAAAAGTTCGAATCCCTATGGAAGCGATCCGGGAAGATCTGATACATCACGGCACCCTTCATCCAGTCAGGAGTATGAAAGCCTTTCTCATAAACCGTGATCTGAAAAGCATGCGGATACTTCTCTTCCGTTACACCGACTTTCGGCGCGGTAAAAGCAAACTTACCGCGTCCGTCGTCACCTTCCCAACTGGCTACATAATAAAGGTATGTTTTGCCTTCCTCTAAATTCCGATAAAGATAATCATGGCATGAAGGATCGACGATCTTCTCGATATCGCAGTCTTTACTGCGCAGGCAGAACCAATAAAAAAGAAGCCCCGGCTCCGAAGGCATGCGCAAAGTCGCACACCAGCGGATTCCGTCGGCTTTCTCTTTTCTGCACGGAAGTTCATTGTATTCCAGGGAATACAAACCATAGGCATAACACAGGACGACCTGCTCGATCTGACAATCTACATCGATCGAGATCGTTACGTAACTACCGGTCTGCTGTGCACCAAAGGGTGAACGGTATTCACTTTTTCTCGAACAATGGACCACGACGTCCGCAGTGTTAGCTATATGGGTCTTCATGATTCTTTCTTCTCTTCTTTCGGCTCTTCCTTCTTCACGCTCTTGGTGGTTTTAGCCTTCTTAACAGCTGCCGTTTTCGGTTTTTCCTCCTTTGGCGCTGCTACTTTCTTCTTCGTAACGGTCTTCTTCGCCTTCGTCGCCTTCTTACTCTTATCAAGATCCAGGATCTCTTCAGTCAGAGGTTTCTTCTCCGGCTCAGTGATCGAAATACCGGTAATAAAGGAATAAAGACCGGCATATTCCTGAGCAGAACGCTTCCAGGAATAATCTGCCTTCATGCCTTCTTCGATCAACTTATTCCATACATCCTTATTATGCCTATAAAGATCACAAGCATACTTCGTTACGAAGAGGAACTCATGGGCATTGATATTGGCAAAGGAGAATCCATTACCCTCTCCGGTGAACTCATTATACGGAATGACTGTATCACGGAGTCCGCCGGTCTCACGAACGATCGGAATCGTACCATACGTCATGGCGATCAGCTGAGACAAGCCACAAGGCTCGAAAAGTGACGGCATCAAGAAGATATCCGATCCGGCATAGAGAGTATGCGCCAGACCATTATCGAAAGAAATGCATGCGCACATCTTGCCCGGATTTCTCGCGGCGATATCAGCCAGCGCATGCTCATAATAAGCATCACCGGTACCCAGGATCACGATCTGCATACCGTCATAGAGCATTTCTTCTACAACGCGAAGGAGAAGATCCAGACCCTTCTGATCTACCAGACGGGAGATCATGGTACAAAGCGGAGCACCCGGATTCACTTCCAGACCCAGTTGTTCCTGGATGGACTTCTTGTTGATTGCTTTTCCTTCCTGATAATTCTTGATGGAATACTTGGCCGGGATCATCGGGTCCTTGCTTGGGTTATACTCCTCGGCATTGATTCCGTTGAGGAATCCGGAAACCTTATAAGCATAACGCTGCAAAGTATGATTCAATCCTTCTCCATAGTAGTCCGTCATGATCTCATACGCATAGGTCGGCGATACTGTCGTCACAGAGTTCGAATAAACGATACCGGCCTTCATGAAGTTGACCGCTCCGTCCTTAACGGAAAGCTCATCGGTCAGATACTCACCCGGCAGATCCAGAAGATCCTGAATCACTTCGATACCGTGGATACCCTGATACTTAAGATTATGGATCGTATAGACCGTCTTGACATCATTGTGATAACCATACTTCTTGTAATGCGCATCCAGCAGCAAAGGCATCATACCGGACTGCCAGTCATTGCAGTGGAGAACGTCCGGTTCAAATCCCATAAAGTCGCCCATGAAATCCAGAACGGCTCTCTGGAAGAAACAGAAACGCTCGATATCGAAGACATACTCGACATAAACCTGGTCAAAGTTAAAGTAATACTCGTTGTCCACGAAGTAATACTGCACACCGTTCATCTTTAATGTATAAAGTCCGGCATAGAGAGAACGCCAACCCATCTTGATCATCTTCCATCCGATGAAATCCAGATTATGGGTCTGCTTCTGCTTTACACTCTTATAAAGCGGCATGATCACTCGTGCGTCACAATGATGGTGTTGAAGCTCAACAGGAAGAGCGCCCACAACATCTGCAAGGCCTCCGACTTTCGCGAAAGGATAGACCTCCGACGAAACAAAAAGTACTTTGATAGTATTCATACGATCGCTCCTTTACCGATAACAACCGGATAGTCCTTGTGTCCTACAAGTTTGATACCCGGACGTACCACAGAATTCTTATCGAGAATAACATTCTCCAGATAGCAGTTATCTGAAATGTGTACATCCTGCATGATGACACAGTTCTTGATGACAGTATTCTTGGAAACCGCAACACCACGGAACAGGATCGACTCTACGACCTGACCGCTGATACGGCAACCATCGGAAACGATCGAGTCGGTCACCTTACAATCATCGGAATAAAGCGTCGGTGCTTCATCCTTGACCTTGGTAAAGATCGGCATGCCGTTCCAGAACAGATCTGCACGGATCTGATTGTTCAGAAGCATCATAGAAGAATTAAAGTAGGACTGAACATTATTGATCCTCAGTACCAGACCCTTATATTCATATGCATGAACGCGCAATGTATCGTACTTCTTAACGAATGAATGAATACCCACATGGTTCGTTCCTCTCGCCATCATCTCAGCGATCAGATCGATAAGAAGTTCTCTTCTCAACACAATAATACCCATGCTGCTCTTGCTGAAAGAACTCTTCTCAGGATTAAAAAGAAGATCCTTGACCCAGCCTCTGCGATCCACTTCCAGAATGTAATTCGGTCCGCCGAACTTCGTTCCGTCGCGGTTGTACATTACAGAGATATCAGCTCCGCAGGCCTTGAAGTCCTCTACAAAATCCGTGAAGGTCGTGTTGAGGATGACATTACTTGCAGCCATGATTACGTAGGAAGCCTTGCTGGAACGGATAAAATCCAGAAGTCCGGCCATTTCCTCATCACCCTGTACAGAAGTTGCCTCCGAGTTAACGTATGGCGGCAGGATGTGCAGTCCGCCTGAATTCTTTCGGTCCAGATCCCAGGAAGAACCGGTACCGAGATGGTCCATCAGAGACTTATATTTCGTATAAGTATGAATACCGATATTCTTGATTCCGGAATTCACCATGTTCGAAAGCATATAGTCGATGATACGGTATCTTCCTCCGAACGGAATCGCCGAAAGAGCACGTGGCTTGGAAAGCTCGCCCAGAGTAATCTTCTTATTATCACCAAGGATTAATCCCATTGCATCTATAAACATTTTCGTTTCTCCTCCCAATTGCATTACACACGAAAGATCTCTTCGATCACGTTATCTTTCTTAGATACGTCAATATCCTTGTCCACCTGACAATTGGCAGGGATCACTGCATCGGCCTTGATCCGCAGACCACCTTCAATGACAACGATGCCTTCCTGGCAGATCTTCTCATTCAGATACGGGCTCTTACCCTTCACATCCGAACCTGCCCGGACATTCTCTCCGATGATCGTACCGGATGCGACGATACATCTGTTCAGGTGTGCACCCGCCTTAACGGTAACACCCGGGAACAGAACACAATCCTTAACGTATGCGCCCTTCTCAATAGTTACCGAGTTAGAAAGAACAGAATGCAATACGGAACCGAAGATCTGGCAGCCATCTGTCAGAGCCGATCCGCGAACCTCGGCACTGTCGCCCAGGAACTGAGACGGTTTCACAGGATTTCGGCTGTAGATTCTCCAGGAACGATCGATAAGATTGATCTCATGCGGGCGATCCAGGATATCCATATTCGACTCCCAAAGCGAAGAAATGGTACCTACATCCTTCCAGTATCCGGAGAAGCGGTAAGCGCACAGCTTTTTGCCCTGTTCCAGAAGCATCGGAACAATATTCTTACCGAAGTCATTATTGGACTTCGGATCCTCTTCGTCCTCGATCAAAGCCTTGCGAAGCACGTCCCATGTAAAGATGTATACACCCATGGACGCAAGATTGCTCTCCGGCTTAGCCGGCTTCTCGACGAACTCAGTGATCACATCATCGTCCTTGGTATTCAGGATACCGAAACGGGAAGCTTCCTCCCACGGAACCTCAAGAACAGCCAGTGTAGCATCGGCCTGCTTTTCAATATGCTGTCTGAGCATCTCCGCGTAATTCATCTTATAGATGTGGTCACCGGAAAGGATCAGAACATATTTCGGCTCACAATCATCGATAAAATCGCGATTCTGATAAATTGCATTTGCTGTGCCCTTATACCAGTCACTCTTTCCTGTTTTCTGGAACGGCGGGAGGATAAATGCACCTCCGTTGTTACGGTCCAGATCCCAAGGATGACCATTACCGATATAAGTATTCAGTGCCAACGGCTGATACTGTGTCAGAACGCCAACGGTCTCAATTCCTGAGTTTGCACAATTGGACAGAGGAAAATCGATGATCCGGTAACGGCTGCCAAAAGGTACAGCCGGCTTGGCAATGTTCTTCGTCAGGACGCCTAATCTGGAGCCCTGTCCCCCTGCTAAAATCATTGCGACTACTTGCGCTTTCGCCATAATTAGAACCTCCGTATTCCTTAATCTTGCAATTTCTTGTTCTTATTGCTTGTTTTGGTCGTTGCCTTGCTGTTCTTCTTCGCGCCGGACTTTGCAGCGGTCTTCGCCGTTGACTTTGTCACGGATCTGCTGCTTGTCTTCGCAGCGGGCTTCGTTTCTTTCTTTACTGCAGACTTTGTGGAAGTGCTGCCCTTCACCTTCTGGAAGTAGATACCACCAAGCGGCGGCAGATTCACGGAAATGTGGAACGGTTTTCCATTCCAGCCTTCTTCCTTGGTCTTGAAGACGCCCTTCTCATCGGAGCCGTCAGGATAACCACTTCCACCGTATTTCATTTCATCGGTATTCATGAGGATCTTATATCGGCCCTTCTCCGTTACACCGATGTTATAGTTCTCCAATGGAACCGGAACCATATTCAGTGCCACATAAATATCTTCCTGGTTGGCGACTCCTTTACGCTTGAATACGAATACATTATTCTTCACGTCAGAAGCATCTACCCACTCGAATCCTCCCCAGGAGTGATCGTCCTGCCAGAACTGTGGATTCTTGATATAGAAATGATTCAGATCAGAAACATAATCCTGAAGGAGCTTATGGGATTCATACTGCAGCATGAACCATTCCAGCTGCTCATAGAAACGCCACTCGATAAACTGACCGAACTCAGAACCCATGAAGTTTAACTTGGCACCAGGATGCGCCATCATATACATGTACATGAGTCGGAGATTCGCGAACTTTCTCCAGTTATCTCCCGGCATCTTATCGATCAGACTCTTCTTACCATGTACTACTTCATCATGGGAAAGACTGAGGATAAAGTTCTCGGAGAATGCGTACATCATGGAGAAACAGAACTGGTCGTGATGCCATTCTCTGGCATACGAATCAGTCTGGAAATAATCCAGTGTATCGTGCATCCAGCCCATATTCCACTTATGGGTAAATCCAAGACCGCCATCATTTACCGGATGGGAAACCTTCGGCCAGGCCGTGGATTCTTCCGCGATCATCATGACATATGGATATTTCTCGGAAACAATAGAATTCAGATTACGGATGAAATCGATGGCTTCCAGATTATCGGTACCGCCATAGATATTCGGAATATATTCTGTTCTGCCGTAATCCCGGTACAGCATACTGGATACAGCATCCATACGGATACCATCCAGATGGAATTCCTCGATCCAGAAGATTGCATTAGAAATAAGGAAAGACTGGACTTCCGCCTTAGAATAATCGAACACGAAAGTACCCCACTCCTTATGCTCACCGATCCTCGGATCCTTATACTCATAGCAGGCCGCGCCGTCAAACTTAACCAGGCCTTCTGAATTCTTCGGGAAATGAGCAGGTACCCAGTCCAGGATAATGGATATGCCATTACGATGTAGATAATCCACAAAGTATTTAAAGTCAGCAGGTGTACCGAAACGACTGGTAACTGCGTAATAACAGATTACCTGATAACCCCATGAATCATCCAGCGGATGCTCCAGGATCGGCATTAATTCAACATGGGTATAACCCATCTTCTTACAATATTGTGCAAGGTCTTTCGCCAATTCACGATAGGTCATGAAATTCCCGTCTTCATGACGACGCCAGGAACCTAAGTGCACTTCATAGATAGAGATCGGACGCGGAGCGCAAGCATGTCCACGCTTGGATGTAAACTTCTCGTCCTTCCAGACATAATCATCCGGATCATAAAGGATCGAAGCATCCGCAGGACGTGTCTCACAGTGTCTGGCGTACGGATCCACTTTATTCACGCGGCTTCCGTCCGCGCCGAAAACGTGATACTTATAACGGTCCCACTGCTTGGCACCGATGATATAGCACTCCCAGATACCGGAATCTCCGATACGGTACATATAGTTTGCTTCCGGATTCCAATCATTAAAATCACCGACAACACTTACAGATTGTGCCTTCGGTGCCCATACCCGAAACAGAAAACCCTTTTGCCCCTTATCCGAGGTGAAAGGCCGGGAACCGAGATAGTTGTAACTCTTATAATCTTTCCCAGTATTGAAAAGATAAGCCTGATCCATGAATTCGCTCCTTCAAGACGGAAAACCCCATATTTGTGTATATCAAACATTATAACGCAACGTTTCGAATTCTCCTAGCATTTTAAACAAAAAAGAGCCGATTTCTCGGCTCTCTTTTATAACATGTCACAAGGTTTACCCTAAGATATCAATAAAAGGTGCATTTTGTAAAGATTTTGTGAACTGCGCGCACAAATCACGTGTTTATCACGCTTTGGCGAATTCAGCACCCTTATCGAAAGCGTTCAGGTTGTTCGGGATCATGTGATGTCTTCTCTCAGGAAGAACATCATACAGTGCTTTTTCGAAAGAATCTCTTGTGAAAGCACCGGTTGCTGCAGAAACGCAACCCAGAAGTACGATCGTAGCATAAGCCATGCTGCCCAGTTCCGATGCAATCTCCGAAGAATTGATCGGGATGAAGCGGATGTCAGTACGCTTCGGAGAAACCTTTACCAGAGAGGAGTCAATGATGATGATTCCGCCCGGTTTCAGAGTATCTTCGAACTTCTCAAGAGACGGCTGGTTCAAAGCGATAAGAACGTCTGGCTCATTGATAACTGGAGAACCGATCGGCTCATCCGAAATAACTACTGAGCAGTTTGCCGTACCACCACGCATTTCCGGTCCATAGGACGGGAACCAGGATACTTCTTTTCCTTCGATCAAAGCGGACTCTGCTGCCATCTTTCCGGCAGAAAGAACGCCCTGACCACCGAATCCGGCAAGAATAATAGAAAAATCGATCATATCATTACACCTCCAGATCCTTACCCTTGAAGACGCCCAGCGGATACTGCGGAACCATCTTCTCCTTGCACCACTCAAGTGCTTCGATCGGCTCTTTACCCCAGTTGGTCGGGCAGGTGGACAGGAACTCGACCATGGCGAAACCAAGACCGGCCTGCTGTACACGGAAAGCCTTAGCAATAGCTTTCTTTGCTTCCTGAATGTGCTTGAAATCGAAAAGTGCAACACGCTCGATATAAACCGCACCTGTCAATGTAGACAGCATCTCACTTACATTGATCGGATAACCACGAGTCTCCGCGTCACGTCCCAGAGGGGATGTGGTGGTGACCTGACCCAGCAATGTTGTCGGAGCCATCTGACCGGATGTCATACCATAGACGGCATTGTTAACGAAGAATGTGCAGATCTTCTCACCACGGGCAGCTGCGTGAACGATCTCAGCAGTACCGATGGAAGCAAGGTCTCCGTCGCCCTGGTATGTGAATACCATTTCTTCCGGCTTACAACGCTTGATACCTGTTGCTACGGCCGGAGCACGACCATGGGCAGCCTGTACCATATCGCAGGAAAAATAATCATAGTTGTTGTATGTGCATCCAACAGATGCCACACCGATGGTCTTGTCGAGGATATCCATCTCCTCCATTACTTCAGCGATCAAGCGGTGAATGATACCGTGCATGCAACCCGGGCAGTAATGGAATGGCTTATCTGTCAAACCTTTTGTTTTCTGAAATACGATTGCCATCTTACATTTCCCCCTTATGAATCTTTACGATCTCGTCCAGGATCTCCTTCTGTGTCGGCAGGTTACCACCCATACGGCCATGGAAATAAACCGGCTTCTTACCGTTCACAGCAAGACGGACATCTTCGATCATTTGTCCGGAAGAAAGTTCAACATCGAGGAAGCCCTTCACACTGGACATATCAGCAACACGTGCCACTTCCTTTGTCGGGAAAGGCCACAGAGTGATCGGACGAACCATACCGACCTTGATGCCCAGTTCAGCAGCCTGACGGATAACGTTCTTGCAGATACGGCTGCAAGTACCGTATGCCGTAATTACTACTTCAGCATCTTCTACGTTCACGGTCTCGACCATGACTTCCTTCTCTTCTACTTCTCTATACTTAGCCTGAAGCTCTCTGTTCTTTGCTTCGAGATCATCCGGATCGATGTAGATAGAAGTGATGGTGTTGTGCTTAGCACGACCATGCATACCTGTGGTTGCCCACGGCTTAGCTACTTCAACGGAATCCTCTTTCTCCTTGAAAGCAACCGGCTCCATCATCTGACCGATGGTACCGTCACCAAGGATCATAACGAGCATTCTGTACTGATCAGCCAGATCGAAAGCCTTAACTGTCAGCTCATACAGTTCCTGTACGGAAGCCGGCGCAATGACCAGGTTTCTGTAGTCACCATGTCCGCCACCCTTGGTAGCCTGGAAGTAGTCGCTCTGAGACGGCAGGATACCACCGAGACCCGGACCACCACGCATGATGTTTACACAAACTGCCGGCAACTCTGCTCCGGCGATATAAGAAATACCTTCCTGCTTCAGGGAGATTCCCGGAGAGGAAGAAGATGTGAGAACTCTCTCACCGGTAGCAGCTGCACCATAAACCATGTTAATAGCAGCAACTTCACTCTCAGCCTGTACGAATGTACCGCCATGCTTGACCATCTCACGTGCCATGTAGTGCATGACCTCGGTCTGAGGTGTGATCGGGTATCCGAAATAATGACGGCATCCTGCACGGATCGCCGCTTCCGCGATAACCTCATTTCCCTTCATTAATACTCTCTTTGCCATTTGACACACCTTACCTTTCTACCGTGATAACCGAATCAGGGCATGTTGTTGCACAGAAAGTACAACCGATGCACTGGGAAAGATCAACACAGGAAGCCGGGTGATAGCCTTTGCTGTTCAAGCGCTCTTTGTCGAGTACAAGAATCTTCTTCGGGCAAGCATTTACACATAAGCCACAGCCCTTACACAAATCGTCTTGAAAAGATACTTTAGCCATATGTCCCTCCTGATATTATATTGCGTATTATGAATTATAGTCTTGGACCTACTAGAAATCAATCTCGCAAAAAGCCACGAATCTGAACGTTTTTGACTCTAGTTTCTATGTATTCTGCCTTTTCCTTCCGAAAAAGAGACAGACACTTCCATATTGGTGGTGTCTGTCTCTGAGAAGGTGTTTTTAAGATCAGACCAGGTATACTGATCCTTTCTTACTGAATTGCCAAATTCACTTATGCAAGAACAATTACTTCGAGTAAGTCGTTGCACTGACTACTTTACTGTAATCACCGAACACTTTCTTTCCGTCAATCATCTTATAAGCACGCACCTTATAGTAGTAAGTCTTACCCGGCGTCAATCCGATGCTTACCTTGCTGGTTTCGGTATACGAACCTAATGCGGTAAAAGGACCCGAAGCGGAAGTGCCTCTCCATACCTGATATCCCGTTGCCCCGTTCACTTTATTCCACGAGACAGTAATATGCGTCTTGCTAGAAGGCGCGGCCTTGACATTGGAAGGCACGGCCGGTTTTGCGTAGGTTGTTGCACTGACTACTTTACTGAAATCACCGAACACTTTCTTTCCGTTTAGAAGTGTATAGGCACGAACCTTGTAATAGTAAGTCGTTCCGTCTTTCAGACCAATGCTGACTTTACTGGTATCAGTATAAGATCCCAACGCGGTAAAAGAACCGGTAGCGGAAGTACCTCTCCACACCTGATATCCGGAAGCACCACCGACTTTATCCCACGAAACCGAAATATGACTTGTCGATGTTGCAACAGCCTTAACATTCGTTGGCGTATCCGGTGTCGGGATCTTCGTCGGAGTCGGAACGGCACCATTTCCGCAGGCTGCTTCTACAATAGACATGTCCGGAAGTTCGTTGTACTTCGTATAGTATAAGAACATGAAGATCTCACGCTTAAAGACATTAACGTCATGCGCGCCGACACTCTTATCAAATTCGAAGAACTTAAAGTGCTCATTACGATTCTTTCCGTTTCCGGTAATGGTGTTATAGTCAAGAGTAGCATTTTGACCGAACTCAACAGGTTCACCTTTACCATAAGAGATCAGACAATGAGCATCATCACGCTGGGAGAAAATCAGATCACTACCATGCTTCATCCAGCCGGCACCATTCTCACCACTATAGAAGCACCAGGACGGGCTCAAACCACCAACATTCACAAAAATATCCGAATCATGAACACCGGCATACAGAGCTGTCGAACCGCCCATAGAGTAACCACCGATGGAAAGTTTCTTGCTACTGTCCACTTTATTGCAGATCGATCCGTCCAGCATCTTATTAGCCAGTGACCTGCAGTAATTCAAAGATACATATTCACCGAAATCGGTAATACCCCATTGTGTCTCCTTAAGCATATAGATATGTGGAATGAAGACTACCATCGGATCTACATAACCTAATTCGACCCATTTGTTCATTAAAGATGGCATATTGTATCTTAAATAGTCCGGACTACCGGAACCGTGAACCAGGATCAGGCCGGGATACTTGCCTTCCGCAACAGGCGCGAAATACCAGCCTTCATTGTACGTTGGCGTGATGGAATACGATGTAACGGTACCATCATAGCACTTGTCGGTTGCTGCCTGAACTTCCTTCTTCTCCGGACTTTTCGGAGCAATGGTGACCGCCGTCACCAAAGAAAGAATGACAGCAGTGAGCTTACTCATTCTTGTTTTCATAATTCCCTCTTCTCCTATTCTTATGCAATACCTTTGAGGATCCACTCGTACTATGCCGCCCAGCACAGAACTCAAGATCTCGTTCAGGAATATAATACAAAAAGTAAAATATCGAATACAAATTAATCATATCGAAACCATGTCCTAAATATTCCGGTACGCAAAAAAGACCCGCCCCGAATGGAATCACTCGAGGCGGGTCATATGAATAAATCAATACTTCGTTGATCAGGATTTCTTCAGCAGATCACGGATCTCAGTAAGAAGCTCGATATCCTTCGGTGTCTCTTCTGCAGCTTCCTCTTCTTCCTTCTTAGCCAGCTTTTCCTTCGCTTTGTTCATGATGCGGATCACGATAAAGATTGCAAATGCAATAATGATGAATTCGAGTACAGCGTTGATCAAAACACCATATCCGATGGCCACTTCTTCCTTGACCACTTCACCAAGACCGTTGACCTCGGCTTCCTGCATAACATATTTCATGTTTGCGAAATCTACGCCGGATGTAAGCAGTCCGATGCACGGCATAATGATATGGTCAACAAGTGCTGTAACGATTTTACCGAATGCAGCACCGATAACTACTGCGGTTGCCAGATCGATAACATTACCTCTCATTAAAAAAGCCTTAAAATCTTTCCACATAAACAAACCCTCCATTAATGTTTTAAGATAATCAAATTATAACAAAATCCATTTTAATTGAACGATTTATTTTTTATCTTTTTTCTTCTTTTTCTGCTTTTTGTCTTTTCCGGTTTTTTCCGTCTTGCTCTTGTTCTTCTTCTTTTTAACATCATCCGATGAAATCACAGACACTTCCTGTGTTGCCTTATCCTTCGGATGGTCATCGATCAGAACTTCCAGATCGGAAATCACTTTTTTAACGGAATCATTATTGATGCTGTAGAAACATTCCCGTCCGATCTTATCGACGTTCACGATATTGAGTTTCACCAGCATATTCATATGATGAGAAAGCGTCGGCTGGGTAATACTGACATGACCCAGCACATCCTTCGCCCGAAGATGGCGGGATGCAGAAAGCGAACTGAGGATCTGGATTCTGGTAGCATCCCCTAACGCAGCAAAAATAGCACTGTTCGTCTCCATATGACTGTCTCCTGTCTTATGCGATCAGCTGGCCTTTAAGTGCTTCTTCAAAGTCAGAGAGGTTGGCACATGCCACCACTTCTGTGTTGTCTTCCAGAAGGATATCTTCATCTTCTTTTACAAGCAGAGTCATCGGAACACCCAGTTTTCTCAGAAGGAGAAGCTGGTATTCTTTACTCGGCTGGGATGCCAGATATTTACTGAGCATACGAAGCACCTGCTTCGCATCCTCCAGATAGATTCCCGACAGACGCATGAGATGGTCGATGACATAAACTCCAAAGACATCATCGAACATCATCTTCTGCTTTTCCGGGAAGCAGGAAGTAAATACTGTCATGGCGATCTTAGAAACAAGATTCAGGTTCACAAAGTCCTCTACCGGAATGCAGAAACTCTTCACATTCGGCGAGAAGATCTCCTGAAGCTGATCTACAGTGAGCTCACCCTTGAGATCTTGAATGCGCTCAATGCGTGCCAGTACACGGTCTCTTGGAAGGAATGTCTCCTGCCCTGTGGCCGTCGCTTTGTGGATAAACCAGCTTTCCGGAATCAATTTCATTCGCTTCCAACGGTACAGTGTGCCGTATGAAATGTGTGTTGCGCGCAAAAGCTGTTTTTTCGAAATCAATTCTTCATTCTCGAACATGGCGTCTCACCTCACAAAAGAATAGCTGCGGACATTTCTCATAGAAACATCCACAGCTATCATTTTATAGAGACAATGTTACAACTTCTAAACATCCGTATGCCAATTGCGTTCCTTTTTCACTTTAGGAACACCCGGCGGATGTTACAAGGACGGATCAAGCACCCATAAAGTAGCTCAGTTCGTCAATGAAGTCGTTGATATCACCTGCCATGATGGCAGCGAAAGCATCACGTGCAAGGAAGTAAAGCAGAATGCAGAGGATCAAAGCACAGATAATGCCGATGACCTTCCAGAGCAATACAGCACGGGACAGGTTCTTGCGGCTCTTCTTCTTTCCGGATACGGAGAAGATGATGGAGCAGACCAGACCGACTACCGGGATCGCGAAGAGGAGCAACATCCAGAATGCACCACCTACGGACAGTGGCTTACGGTCTACATCTGAACCGGAGCTCTCTACAGTAGTATTCGTCGGTGCAGGATTAAAGGAAGAAATCGGAGCAGGAACACTATTCGGTGTCAGAGGTGCCGGTCCGGGCATTGACGGAGCAGACGGTGCAGACGGTGCAGGCATCGAAGGAGCTACGACAGGAGCCACTACAGGAACGACCGGAGAGGACTGAACCTGAGGCTGCTGTGGCTGGAAAGACGGGGCCGGTTCTACAACAGGAGCCGGAGCCGGAGCAGCAAAAGCATCTGCAGCCGGTGCAGCAGGCTCACTTGACTGTGGCTGGAAAGGATTAAATGCCGGTTCAACTGCAGGTGCAGCTTCTTCCACAACAGATGCTGCTTCAGATGCAGCATTCTCAACCGGAGCTACAGACTCTGCAACCGTTTCCTGTGCACTCTCAACAGTTGCACTGACAGCTTCTTCTGTTTTCTGTTTCGGTATAGCAATCGGGGCCCCCGGATCAAAAGCAGCAGATGGCATATCATCAGTAGATACAGGAGAACTGAACGTATCAGCTACAGGAGATACAACCTCTTCCTTTACTTCTGAAACAGCCTGCTGTGCGGCTTCTGCTAAATTCGCTCCACAAGACGGGCAAAACTTTACGCCTTCCGGCAGTTCGGATTGGCATTTTGGACAAATCATTTTACTACCCTCCCCAAAAATTCTATGAATTACCTTGTTTAACAAGTACTGTTTTATTATATCATGATTGATATATATTTTTTCAATAACTTATCAGATTGCGGAGAAATAAATGCAAAACGACTTGTCAAAGGGAAATCCGGCTTCCGTACTGTGGCGCTTCTGTCTGCCATTGTTTGCAAGCATGCTTTTCCAGCAGATGTACAGCATCGCTGACAGTCTGATCGCCGGCGGCTGTATCGGCGAGAAAGCGCTGGCCGCCATCGGTAACAGTTACGAGATCACATTTATCTATCTGGCATTTGCCTTCGGCGCGAATATCGGTTGTTCGGTAGTGGTATCAAGACTTTTCGGTGCCCGCAGGATCACTGACATGAAGACCGCCGTCTATACATCGATCATCATGGTCGTGTTCATGTGTATTTTCCTGATGACCATCGGTTTTCTCGGCAACAGTTATCTTCTTCACCTCATTCATACTCCGGAAGATGTCTTCTCAGACTCGCGTACCTATCTTCTCATATACACCGCAGGTCTACCGTTCATGTTCTTCTACAATCTTTCCACGGGAATCTTTTCCGGACTGGGGAACTCTAAGACGCCTTTCATCTTCCTGGCCGTATCCTCTTCCGCCAACGTTCTTCTGGATTACCTGTTTGTACGCTATCTGGATCTGGGTATCGCGGGAATCGCCTGGGCCACCTTCCTGTGCCAGAGCATCAGCTGTCTGCTTTCTATGTTTGTTGTCTTCCGGACACTGCATAAGTTCCGCTGCGAAGAACGCCCACGCATCTTTTCCTACCCGCTTCTTAATCAGATCCTGATCATCGCGGTCCCCAGTATTCTCCAACAGAGTTTCATATCGGTGGGCAACATCGTACTCCAGCGTATCATCAACGGATTCGGAACCGCAGTCATGGCCGGTTATTCTGCCTCCATCAAGCTGAACAATCTTGTTATCTCCTCTTTTACGACTTTAGGAAACGGCATCTCGAACTACACATCCCAGAACATCGGTGCCAAGAAACCGGAAAGGATCAAAGAAGGTCACCGGGCAGGCATCCGTCTGGAGTGGCTGCTTTGCATTCCGTTGGTCCTTCTCTACTTTGTTTTCGGGAAATATCTTCTTCTGCCGTTTATGGAGAACCCCACAGGAGATGCTATCCGGACAGGAATGCAGTTTCTCCGCATCGTCACACCTTTTTATTTCATCGCCGCAATCAAGCTGGTATCAGACGGAGTGCTGCGAGGCGCCGGACGGATGGGGGCCTTTATGGTCGCCACCTTCACCGATCTCATTCTGCGCGTTGCACTTTCTTTTATTCTTTCCCGGACCGCTCTCGGTTCCACAGGAATCTGGTGTTCCTGGCCCATCGGCTGGGGAATCGGAACAATCCTTTCATTTATCTTCTATCTGAAGACCATCAAGAAACTTAATCTGCCTGTTTCGAAGGAATCTCAGCAATAACGATCTGTCCCGCCTGAAGCGTGTAACGCCGTTCGTTCAGACGCAGGATATTTCCCGTTGATGCAAGTCCGATCTGCTTGGCCTTCTCCGAATATCTGGTTACCCGGATATCCCGGATCGGCGTATCGGTCTCGATCAGGAACTGTTGCTGCACGGAAGTCGGATTGATCACGATCAGATAAGTTTTTCCCTCAGCATAGTATGCATAAGAGATCAGGCGGACCTGGTAATCTTTCTCTGTTGTTTTTGAGAGTGGTACGACCCAGGATGTCTCCATCCGGTACCCTTGCGCCACATTACGAAGCACGCCGACAGCACGCATTGCAACCGTCATATTTTCGGACTGGACCAGTCGGTTCTCCAGACGATCTGAATCATCAGCGAAGAAATAATCCTCATCCGCATCCCCGTCCAGCCGAGTGATCGGAAGGTCCACACATACGAAAGATGTATGGGATCCCAGATCCTCCAGAAGAATTTTCAGGATGTTCGCCGCATTCAACGGTTGTGTAACGTTCAGGATATTGTCCCGATATACTTTACGGCTGACGACCGAGAACTCCAGTTTTGAGATCCACTCACCTTTACTTTCCTGAATGTAGGAAGAAGGAATGCGGGGAATCTGATCCTGGTATTCCGAATAGGATTGCTTGACCAGCTCATTAATGTCATCGGTAACCGCCATCTCCGACGAAGTACCATCGTTAGTAATACGCAGACCGGACGAATGGAAATCTGCCTGGGAAGGCATTGTTCCTCCGTCATAATCCATACCGTCAATAAACGTGATCTTATCTTTGAAGTCGATATAATACTTCGAACGTGTAATGGAAGAAATTACGAAATCAACATAGGCGCCCCTCTGCAGATCCGTTTCGAAGATGCCGTTATTATCACATATTTCCACAACGATACGATTAAACTGTCTCATCCACGGAACCGCGGTTCCGTTATCTACACGCAGTTTTCCGTATGTTTCCGTAATGCCTCCGCACAGATACTGGAACAAAGCATCCGCATCCTGACTGCTGATGGATGAGTCAATCACAAACCATGGATTGGAATTGGAACGCTTAACAAGACGCAACGTCGATTCCAGAGAGATCACGCCGCTTCCGCTGATCTCATTTTCCGACGAAAGATCCAGCCGTTCGTTGCCAAGCAGCTGCAGATTCGTACTGATCTTACTGCCAAGTTGTCCGATCCGCAGATTCTGCAGACGGATATACTCCGGCGAACAATCTGTAAGAAGACGGACGAGCTGCGGTTCCACCTGACTCTCCGAGAAACTCTCACGTTCCAGACGTACGCAGTCCGCCCACATCTCGCCTTTGCCATAGAATCCCAGATTCAGACGGATCGGTGTCTCCCCATCTGTTTTCTGATTCGGCCAGGCGAAGGTAAAGGAATACTCTCTCCAGTTTTCGCCAACTTCCGTAAATGTCGTTCCGATGGGCTCTGTAAGACCGGAGATCCAGGCAATCACATGTCCCTTATCGATACCATTCTGCTTAAGATACACTTGCAGATGATAGAATGCTTTGCCCTGCATCGGACTGATCTCATCTCGGGAAATGACCTGAGATATGATATGCGCGTGTGTCGGGTCATCGTTCAACGAACGGAGATGAACCGACTTATCACCAGCAGACTTCGGCGCATCCTGCACACTCTGTACCACGGTATCTTCTCCCATAACATCCCACACGCCGCGGCCCTGGTCACCGATTGACGGAACCGCAACGGAAAGATAGCAGATATCTCCGTTCTGCACCACGACTTCACCGATATCCCGGTCCAAAGTCACCTTGGTATAGACCGACGATGTATAGAAGTTATCTTTACGTGCGATGATGACTGTCTCTTCCGAAGTGATACCCATTGCCTGTACGGCATCGTCCTTCTCTGCGTAGACCTGCTGCCAGATCTCATCGTGGAAAGAGTAAGAATAGATAAAGCCTTCCTCCGTCAAAATCCAGATATCTCCGCCCGGAAAGCAGATCAGCTGCTTCGGAGAGAATGTCTTATTACGGGAATCGGAATATCTCTCGAAGGACCATTTTCCCTCTTCCGAATCGAAGCTTCCTACTGCCAGTTGTCCTTCACTTCCTACCAGGACAACTTTTCCTTCATGGAACGAAGACAAGATCCACGTATCAGATTCCTGTACGGCCAGTTCCTGAGAATTTAATGTTCGAAAAACACTTCCATTGGTGGTCGTATATACTTTTCCTTTCTCTCCGCAGATCAGTGCTCTTTTTCCATCACTTACTGCAGTTAAGAAATTGCAGTCTGTTCCCGTCACGATATGATGCACAGATCCGGAATCGGTTACCATTACTTCACCTTGATCCCCGCATGCGATGGCAATATGACCCAGAGCCGTGATCGCGCGGATCGTACCGGTGCTCTTCTCATCACTCTCAACAGGGATCCATGTCTTTCCGCCGGATGAAGAATAGAATGTGCCGCCATACGTCACGGCAAATCCACGCGGGTCCATATAGACCGCATCTACGAAAGGATCATCTTCAGACGCCCGGACCTGACCGGGATGAGACGAAGCAATGTCCGTCAGAAGACCGCCATTGCGCATCACGGCCACAGCCATACCATCACCGGAACTGATCTTACTCACTCCATCCAGGTATTGAATCTGATTCTGTACCGCCTTCCATATACCCAGCTGATTGGATGCGTAATCCTGCACCTTCGCCTGCAGTGTCTGGTGAAGACTACCGTCTTCGTCATATGTCATCACACGGATCGAACCGTTTCTGAAGAAAGAATCATCGTAGAGCGAACTGATCTCGGCAGAACCGTGCAGATAGACCGCACGTCCCTCCGCCTCCGCTGTACTGAAGACTTTCTCCACATAGTTGTTTTCGAAAGAAGAATCCCATACGAGATTCGTGGAAGGGATATAAGGCAGATTCACTCCCAGTCCCAAGGTCGTCAGAGAAGACCGGTCCTGACTGACGGACACCTGAGGATAGTCCGACTCCATCCGGAAAATACCCAGGCTGACAAACAGAAAAGACGCAACGAGAAGGAAGATCACGGAAACCGTGACCGCAGTAATGAAAGGACGCTTATGCATCCTCTCCTGTCCTAAAAAAATGCGTCGCAACCAGGAAATCATAGATCGTTCTCCACTTGTGGCTCTTCTTCACTCGGCTTCGCTTCTGACTTCTTTCTCTTGATCTTATTATAGAGCAAAAAGGCAATCACGACAGCGAAAACAATGATCGCCGAATACTCCAGTGCGTGAAGAATGTAAGTCACCTCATTGGGCACCGTCACGATCTCATAAAGACCGCTTCCGAGGAAATTAAAGATAACGTGGGCCGCGATCGATATCAGGAGATTCTCCGTAACATAATAAATCAGACCCAGGACCATGCCTGCAAGAACCGCGTAGCCGATCTGTACCAGTTGGTAATGCATAACGCCGAACCAGACGCCACTGAACAAGATACCAAAGATCGCCGGTGCTTCCTTCAGCATACCTTCCAGAACGATACCGCGGAACAATGCCTCCTCCAGAATCGGGATAAGCAGACAGCTGGAAAGCAGCGATGCGAACAACTCAAAACTGCCCTTTTCCTTGATTTCCATCATGGTGTTATATTCCTGCATGGACTTCTCGATCGCCGGTGAATTGAACTGTCCCAGGATCATGAAATAAAGGGAGCAGACACCCAGAAGGCCCAGCGCGCCCAGCAATGGCAACGACCAGTCCTCCGGCCGTCCCTTGCCGAAGCGAAGACCCGTTCCGATAAATTTCCTGGAAAGGATCATCCAGATCAGACAGAAGATCAGACCGATGATGCCTACCAGTACATAGGTAATGGAATCGTGATCCCGATAGGAATCACGATAGATCAGATACGTGATCTCCAAAGCAAAAGAGATCACGAAATAATAAGCTACTATGCAGACCACCGGAGTCACAACAAAACGGAGAAACAACTTTCCCAGTTTACTCATTACGGGCCTCCTGCCTGTTGGCAGGTGCCGGCGAAGGTGCCGGACGGACCTGCGCTTGCGCTTGGGCTTGTGCTAGTGCCTGACGCTTGGCATTCCGGTCCGCTGCATAACGACGCATGAATACGGTAAATGCAGCCTCCAGTTCACTCTCATTCTTGATCGAGTAGAAATACTGGTCACCGTTCTTCGCGAACTCCGTCCGCATGATCACCAGTTCCGGATCCGCGTGATTACCGTCATCCGGTTCATAGTTATACATCACCACATATTCGATCTTCTCGATCGTAAAGGTATCGATAATGGAAAGATAGTATTCCTTCCCATTGGATGCATCTCGAATAACAGCAAGCGCATCACCCTCCTTCGGAGAATGATGCGTGAACAACGAACGACTTGCGTTTTTAGTTTTATTCTTCTTCGTCTGAGTAGTCTTCTTCATCTTCGAGCTCCGCTTCTTCGCAAAGACGGTCATATTCTTCATAAATCTCGTCCGCTTCGGATTCATCCAGGCTCATCAGACCTTCTTCACCGTTCTCCATGGGCACGACCTTGGTAATGACCATCTCCGGATCTTCCTCATCCAGAGTAATGAGAACACAATATGACTGATCCTTGTATTCGAAATCATCAACCAGTGCGAACTGATATTCCTCACCGGTATCTGCATCCACCATAGTGATGATGGACTCATCTTCATTTGTAAATTCTTCGTTCATATCGCACTCGCGATCGCAACTGTTGCAATCTTTATTACAATCTTCAAAAAACATACTAAACACCTCCGATTCAGATAGCATATTATATCATGGATCAGGAATTACTGCGATGCATATCCAGGTATTCCTGCAAAATAATCTCCGCTGCAACCTGGTCCACAACTTTCTTATAATTCTTCCCGTTTACACCGGTCTGTCTCAAATACTGAGATGCGATCACCGTCGTGAATCTCTCGTCCCGGTAAACCGGCTTGATACCGACCTTCGCTTCCAGCTTTGCGCCGAAAACATAAGCCTTCTCCTCCGATTCACTGATCGTACCATCTGTACGGCTGGGCCTGCCCAGAACGATAACGGTAACTTCCTTCTCTGAAACGATCTCGGCGATGCGATCGATGGCATACGCGCTGTCCTGGCCGTTCCAGTTGATCGTTTCCAATCCCTGCGCCATGATTCCCATAGGATCACTGAGGGCTATGCCGATCCTTCTTGTTCCGAAATCAATTGCCATTACACGGCTCATACTCTTCAAACTCCCCGTACGGAAAGATCATTCCTGAGCCAGACGCTCACAATATTCACGTACGATAACTTCCAGGAGTTCGTCTCTCTCCATGCGGCGGATCAGACCTCTGGCGCCCTTATAGTTCGTGATATATGTCGGGTCACCGGACATAAAATATCCGACCAGCTGGTTGATGGGATTGTATCCCTTCTCCTGCAATGCATCCAGAACCTGCATCATAAGTTCCTTCGCATCCTCGGAGCGATCCATATTAAAAGAAAACCGTGCCGTACCTGTGTCCTGCATAGACGACGCACCTCCTTTAGTTCAAAACATGCATGTCAATGGATATATTCTAACACAATAAAAGTCAACAAATCATAAGAATTATGTAACTAATATCAAAATTGTGTCTGTTTTTCGTCATTTTTTCCGACAAAAACCGTCGCCAAGGGCGAGAAAACCGTCTGTTCCGGCGACCACTCCCTCGAGAATATCTCCTGAAACAAGATTCGTTTCCGAGCATTTTCCCTTCACACGGATATATTCGGTGCTGTATCCTTCGAAGGTGCCGTCCGACTCTACCTGCTCCACCAGTACCGAGACGGTCTTACCAATCATCTCTCTGGCACGGGCTTCTTCCATTCGGTCAGAGATCCCGCGGAGTTCCGCCGTTCTTCTGTTCTTGTCCGGAGCACTTACCTGCGGAGTCATTTTCCAGGCCTTCGTACCTTCTCTGGGCGAAAACGGGAAGACATGGATATGTGTAAATCCGATTTCTTCGGCAAAAGCACAGGATTCTTTATGTTCCTCTTCAGTCTCTCCCGGGAAACCACAGATCATATCTGTCGTAAAACTGGCATTTGGGAAAACCTCTCGAAGATCCTTCACCACTTTGCGGAACAGCGCCGTGTCATATTTACGGTTCATGCGTGAAAGCACACTATCCGATCCGCTCTGAAGGGACAGGTGGAAATGCGGACAAAGCTTCGGGTTCTTTTTCAGAAGCGCAATCAGAGCTTCTGTCATGCAGGAAGGTTCCAGCGATCCCAGACGAATCCGCTCGACGCCTTCGATGTCCGCGATATCCAGCAGAAGCTGGCCCAGAGCCGTCTCGTCCTGCCCAAGTTCTTTGCCATAGGAACAGAGATGGATACCGTTCAGTACAAACTCCCGGTACCCCTTCTCAGTAAGATCGCGGATCTCCGTCAAGACATCTTCCCTCTTACGGCTTCTTACCCGTCCCCGGGAATAAGGGATAATACAGTATGTGCAGAAATTATTGCATCCGTCTTCGATCTTCACGACGGCACGTGTCCCCTCCTGCGAAAGCACTGCCCCGTATTCGTAATACTTTGTGCCGGCATCCAGGTCCTCTGCCTGCATCGCCTGATCCTCAGGGAGCGACAGTTTCTCCAGAAGAAGCGGCACCAGTTTCGGACGATTACTGGTACCCACCGTGATATCCGCATCCGACTCGTCTTTCTTCATCTCGGTATGACAGCCCATAGCCACGACTACCGCCCGGGGCGCCACACGGCGCGCCTTACGGATCATCTGGCGGGATTTCCTGTCTGCTTCAGCCGTGACGGCACAAGTGTTAACGATGTATACGTCACACTCCGAAGGGTCCTGTGTCTCCTCGAATCCTTCGTTCATCAGAAGCTTACCGATCGCTGCCGACTCATAGGAATTGACCTTACATCCCAGAGTCAGGAAGAAAACTTTATATGCCATTTTCACCTCAAAATAGTCTAGATTCTCTCCATTATACCGCACATGCACAAGATTCTGTATTTTTCTTTCTTGCTCGTTGACATCACCCGCGCCTGTGATAAACTATTTCCATAACATCAGGTTATTTAGGAGGACATTATGGTTCGCTTTCCGATACGTTTTCAATCCATCTCCGACGTCAAGGAGTTTGTTCAGATCGTTAATTCCTATCCCTACGATGTAGACCTCTCTTCCGGCCGTTACGTAGTAGATGCGAAGTCCATCATGGGTATCTTCAGTCTCGAACTGCAGAGCGCCATTAACCTCGAGATCCACAGCAATACCTGCGATGATCTGGTTGAGGCCCTGGCTCCTTTCCGTGTAGAGGAATGATCCTGATAAATCAGTAACTAAGAAGGCTGTCTCTTTCCATAAAGAGACAGCCTTTTCTCATTGTACCAGTTCGAAGTCGATGTGATGCGTAAGCTTATCCACCTTCGTCACCATGACTGTTACCTTGCACCCGATCCGGTAGATCGAGCCTCGGGAACCTCGGGCCTCCAGCCGCTGCTCATCGAAGACGAAATATTCGCCCTTCATCTCTGCGAAAGGAACCATACCCTCGATAGTATTCTCAAGCTGGACGAAGATACCGGCATTGCACGCACCGGAAACCATACCATCGTATACTTCTCCGATGTGTTCCTCCATGTACTGGGCACACTTGTAATCCACCGAAGTCCGCTCCGCTTCCGCACTGTTTCTTTCCATTTCAGAACTATGGAAAGCCACTTCTGCCACAAGCTTGGCAAAGTGCTCTTTCTGATGTTTCTGATGCAGATAGCTCTTAATGATCCGATGAATGTAAAGATCCGGATAACGGCGGATCGGCGACGTGAAATGACAGTAGAACTCCGACGCCAGACCGAAGTGACCGCTGTTGAACTCAGAATACTTCGCCTTGGCAAGGCTTCTCAGCAGGATCTGGTTCAGAGCCGGCGCATATTCCTCGTCCTTGATCTCATCTACCAAAGTACTCAGAAACTTACTCGTGATCTTCCCCTCAGGTCTTCTCTTTACACCGAAAAGTCGCGCCACGTGCATGAATTCACCGATCTTCAGTTCATCCGGCAGGTCGTGGACACGATACACGAAAGGATACTCCATCTTGCAGAACCGTTCCGCAATAGCCTCGTTGGCCGCGATCATGAACTCCTCGATAACACTATGGATCTCATTGATCGGATAAGCATATACCTTCAACGGCTCACCGTTCTCGTCCAGGTCTACATGAGTCTCCGGGAAGAAGAAGTCAATCGTTCCGCGTCTCTTACGCTTGGCCTTCAGTGCATTCTTCAATTCCACCATCAGACGGAACATCGGGATCAGCTTCTTATATTCCTCGATCTCCTTATTCTCATAAAGTACGCCGAATACTTCGTTATAAGAAGTACGGGCATTACTCTGGATGACACTCTCATAGACCTCTGACTCCAGGATCTCTCCCTGTGCATCTATATGCATCTCACAAGTCATAGTCAATCTGGGCACATTCGGGTTCAGACTGCAAAGTCCGTTAGAAAGTCTGGGCGGAAGCATCGGAATGACGCGGTCCACCAGATAGACCGACGTACCACGCAAAGCCGCTTCATCGTCCAGGCAGGTACCTTCACGTACATATTCCGATACATCGGCAATATGGACCCACAGCTTGTAATCTCCATGGTCCAGTTTCTGAATGGAGATCGCATCGTCAAGATCCTTTGCCTCTTCTCCGTCGATCGTGATGGTCACCAGTCCGCGCAGATCTTTTCTGCCCTTATCGATGGCTTCTGCAATCTGTTCCTCAGTAGGCGACAACGGAAGATTCGAAGCTTCTTCCAGAACACCCTGCGGGAACACGGAGGAAAGGCCATACTGACGCAGGATGGAAAGCATGTTGACATCGTTATTGGCCGGATCTCCCAGCACCTCAACGATCCTTCCCTCATAATCCGCACGTTTGGCTTCCGGATTCAGGATCTCGCAAACCACCTTCATGCCGAAAGGCGCCCCATTCAACTGGTTCTTGTGGATGATGATCTGTCCATAAGACGAAGCCGGGTATCCGGGATCCGGTACCACCACAGCATGTTCCTTGCCTTCGCGAAGGATACCGACACACTGGTTCTCCAGAGCCTGCGGACCACGCGGCGGCATCTCCGCCACGGTCACAAGACGCTCCTTCGGCACGACTGCCTTCACCTTCACAGGCGGCAGACCCATCTTCATTCTCTTTCTCTGTTTTCTTCTATTTTTCTTAGCCATAATCTCTCCTGTTTCTATTTCTCATCCGAAAGCGGGTATATGAAAAGGGCTGAAGCCCTGTCGGACTGCAGCCCTTACTGTTACTCATGTGAAATGTTTCTGATCAGAAGCCTCTTGCCAGGATCAGGAAAAGAGCCACGGTGATGATCGCGAACAAAACCGCGACAAACAGCGTCAACTTCTTCAGCTTCTCATCAAATGTTCTGCCCTTGGACTTCTCATAGAAAGAATTCGTTCCGCTTCCTCCTACGATACCCATTCCCTGGTCATTACCTTCCTGAGACATTACCAGGATGATCAGAGCGATGCAGACAACAATATCTACGCAAGTTAGTACAATAGCTACAGTATTCATTATATCAGCCTCCAAGACTGTTCTCAATTATTTTAACCGTTAAATATTAACACAAGAAATTCAGCAAATCAACCGTTTTTCTGATTTTTGAATAATTTGTGGATCTCACTGGCGATAAACGGGATCAGCGCAAGACCCAGGATCGGGAGCCAGAGGATCGGTGCAAGAGCCACATTATCAAAGATCGAATTCACACCCGGGATGTAGATAACAGCCAGGAGCAGAGCCACGGATCCGGCAACGGAAATGTTCATGAAGCGGTTCGAGAACAAGCCAAGCTTGAACACGCTGATACGCTCGGAACGTGCACCATACGCACGGAAAAGCTCTGCCAGGATCAATGTCGCGAATGCCATTGTGCGGGCGCCCTCGATAGGAGCGGCAGCATCCTTGAAGAATACTGTAAGGCCCAGCAGGAAGGAAGCAAATACAGCGGCAAAGATCGCCAGACTCTGTACCAGGATATTGATCTTCATGCTCTTGTTGATGATGGACTCCGACTTCTTTCTCGGCGGCTGCTTCATGATATCCGGCTCGCCCTTCTCTCTGCCGAGAGCCAGTGCCGGGAAGCTGTCCGTAACCAGATTCAGCCACAGGAGCTGGATCGCGGTAAGCGGTGTGGCGATGTGCGGTACCCAGCTGGCCGGGATCAGGGAGATCAGAAAGATGATCAGGATCTCACCTACATTACAGGAAAGCAGGAATCCGACAAATTTGCGGATATTGCTGTAAATGACACGACCTTCTTCCACCGCGGAAACGATGGTAGCAAAGTTATCGTCGGTCAGGATCATATCGGAAGAATTCTTCGCAACGTCTGTACCGGTGATACCCATAGCTACACCGATATCGGCTGACTTCAGGGCCATAGCGTCGTTTACACCGTCACCGGTCATGGAAGCAATATGGTCATTCTTCTTCAATGCAGTAACGATACGCACCTTATGATCCGGAGAAACACGGGCATATACATTCGTGGTCTCGCAGACGGTCTCGAAATCCTTGTCGGAAACCTGATCCAGTTCTGCACCGGAGAGGCTGCCGGAATTCTCATCCATCATGCCCAGATCATTGGCAATAGCCACGGCGGTGTCCTTATAGTCACCGGTGATCATAACGGCACGGATACCGGCCTGACGGCAGATCGCCATAGCGTCCTTGACCTCGGTACGGGCCGGGTCGATCATACCTACAAGACCCAGGAAGCACAGATCCTTCTCGTGTTCGAAGTCCGCCTCGATCTCTTCTTTACCCTCGAATGTACGATAAGCGAAAGCCAGTACACGGAGAGCCGTGGTAGCATAGCCATGGTTGGTCTCCATGATCTTCGTCTTTCTCTCTTCTGTCATCGGAACATTCTTATGACCGTCGAAATACTCAACGCAGTTATTCAGTACGATATCCGGAGCACCCTTGGTAAAGGAAACGATGGCACCCGGAATGATATTCGGATGATAAGTTGTCATCATCTTTCTGTCGGAATCGAAAGGAAGCTCGGCAATACGCGGGAAGAGCTTGTTGGTCTCCTCCTTCGGCAGACCGGACTTCGCACCCAGTGCGATGAGGGCAGCCTCTGTCGGGTCTCCGATGCAGCTGTAACGGCCGTCGTCACCCTTCGGAGTTACGGCGTCACTACAGAGCACACAGGACTGCAGCAGACGGATCAGCTTCTCGTCCGGAGTGATCTTCGAGCCGTCTTCCTTCTGGATCTGGCCTTCCGGAGCATATCCGATACCGGTAACATCATAAGAATTCTCACCATCGAAAACTTTTCTGACCGTCATCTCATTCTGTGTAAGTGTACCGGTCTTATCTGTGCAGATCACATCGACACAACCCAGAGTCTCTACTGCAAGGAGACGACGAACGATCGCATTCTTACTGGCCATCTTTGTCATACCCAGGGCAAGAACGATGGTAACAACAGCAGCAAGGCCTTCCGGGATCGCAGCAACTGCCAGGCTGACAGCTGTCATCAGACCATCTTCCCAGTGCTGGCCCTGGATCAGGACATTCACACAGAAGACGATCAGGCAGATCACAACGCATACGATACCCAGGATCTTACCGAGTTTTGTGAGGTTCTTCTGAAGAGGTGTCTCTTCATCATCAATATTGGAAAGGCGATTTGCAATCTTACCCAGTTCTGTGTTCGCGCCGGTCTCTACGACCACACCGCGAGCACGTCCATAGGTTACCGCTGTGCCCATATAAAGCATGTTCTTGCGATCACCGATGCCGCAGTTCTCTTCCAGAACAACTTCCGCATCTTTATCGACCGGTACAGACTCACCGGTCAGGGAAGCCTCTTCTACTTTCAGCGAGCTGGATTCCATAAGACGGATATCCGCAGCGATCAGGTCACCGGCATCCAATACCACCAGATCACCCGGTACCAGCTTATCTGAATCGATCATCTGCTGGATGTTGTCACGGATTACCTTGGCCTGTGGCGAACTCATCTTCTTCAGAGCCGCGATAGCCTGGTCTGCTTTACCCTCCTGGTACACACCCAGGATCGCATTGATGATAACGATAGAAAGGATAACGATAACATCGATCCAGCCTTCAAAACCACCCTCACGCACCGCCATGATGGCAGAGAGCACGGCCGCTCCGATGAGGATCAATACCATAGCATCCGCGAACTGGCTTAAGAATCTCTTCCAAAGCGGAGTCGTCTTCTCCTCACCCAGAGAGTTCGGACCATATTTCTGAAGACGGGCCTGTGCCTCATTATTGGACAAACCGCTCTTTATATCGGTATTCAGTTCATCTACTACATTTTCCTTAGTCTTGGAAAAAGGTTGATTCATTTTCTCTCACACTCCTCGCAATTAACATGCGATAAAAATATATCATATTGAATCAGTAAGGAAAAGGAAAAATCAGAAACTAATCCAAGTTTAATTCCTTTTATATAGCGCATTACTCTCAAGCAAGACGCGCTCATGCTGCAAAAACCGGAAAACGGCAAACAAAAAGGATCACTCCGAAGAATGATCCTTGTTTGGTGCCCAGAGTCGGAATCGAACCAACGACACGGGGATTTTCAGTCCCCTGCTCTACCGACTGAGCTATCTGGGCAAATGATAATCGGTCCATGATGGACCGATCATCTGGCGACGCAGAAGGGGCTCGAACCCTCGACCTCCAGCGTGACAGGCTGGCATTCTAACCAACTGAACTACTGCGCCATCTTGGTGGAAGATACAGGGCTCGAACCTGTGACCCTCTGCTTGTAAGGCAGATGCTCTCCCAGCTGAGCTAATCTTCCATCTCTTTGATTGCCGGGGCGCTTCCTAAAGCGCAAGAAGAAGTATACCGAAACGTGGGGTGCTTGTCAACAACATTTCTCAAAAAAGGAGAAACTTTTTAGTACGAGATCGTGTACTCCCCTGCAAACACTTACCAAATGCGTGTTTTTGTGCCATAATATTACCAGAAATCGAAGGATCTTTCCTCTCCTGGCAGGATCCTTTCTTGATAAAAGGAGACATTTATAATGAGGATTCTGCTTGCCGAAGATGAGAAATCCATGTCTCGCGCTCTGTGTGCGATATTAAATAAGAATAATTATGCCGTAGATCCTGTATTTGATGGTGAAGATGCCCTCACGTACCTTCTCTCCGGCGGATATGACTGTGCCATCCTGGATGTCATGATGCCGAAGATGGATGGTTTTACCGTACTGCGCAAGATCCGCGAGAAGAATATCACCATCCCCGTCATGATGCTCACTGCCAAGTCCCAGATCGACGACAAGGTCGAAGGTCTGGACCTCGGCGCCAACGACTATCTGACCAAGCCCTTCGAGAGCCGTGAGCTTCTGGCCAGACTTCGTGCCATCACGCGCAGTGTCACACCGGCCACAGACAACAACCTGCGGTTCGGCAACACTACTTTGAACCGGGCCACTTTCGAACTGAGCGGTCCCCAGGGCACCGTTCGCCTGGCCACCAAGGAATTTCAGATGATGGAATACCTGATGTCGAATCCCTCTACCCTCATCTCCACCGACCGCTTCATGGAGAAGGTATGGGGACTGGATTCCGACGCCGACATCAATGTTGTCTGGACCAATCTCTCCTATCTTAGAAGAAGACTTACTTCCGTCGGCGCCAACGTGAAGATCAAGGCTGCCCGTAATGCCGGCTATTCTCTGGAGATCGAAGAATGATCCGTAAATTACGTATTCAATTTTTCTGTCTGGCCCTGCTGGCCGTCATACTTGTACTTCTGGTCCTTGTCGGAGGAATCAATCTTCTCAACTACCGGGAAGTGATCAAGGACAGCGACAACGTCCTGGACATCCTGTACCAGAACGGCGGTTCTTTTCCTGAGCATCGTATGCCGGATATCCCGCGGGGACGCTTCACCGAAGAAATCGAATTCAATGAGTATACTATGGGCGGAAGTATTTTCAGAAGGATCGACCGTATCGACTCACCGGAGCTTCCCTACGAGACACGTTATTTCAGTGCCATTCTGAGCAAAGACGGCAAGGTCATCCGTACGGATACCGCCCGCATCCAGGCCATCGATGATGAATCGGCGGCCGCCTATGCTGCCAAAGCCCTCTCCACTGGAAAGACGAAGGGATTCTTCGGCGAGTATCGTTTTCTCACCGGCGAGGTCCTGGTTGCCTACGAGGTCAACATGCAAGAAACAGGAACGGAAGAAGGATACCTTGTGATCTTCTGTGACTGTGGTGCCAGCCTGGGCAACTTCCGCAACTTTCTGCGTACAAGTGTTATGGCTTCCCTCGCCTGCCTCGTGCTGGTCGGAGTCCTGATCTATCTGCTTTCCAACCGGATCATCGCTCCGGTTGCGGAGAGTTACGAGAAACAGAAACGATTTATTACAGATGCCGGTCACGAGATCAAGACGCCGTTGGCCATCATCTCGGCTGACGTCGATGTTCTGGAAATGGAGCTGGAGGATTCTTCCCCGGCCACGAACAGCGGAGACCTTCTCTCCCCCGATGACGCAGAGCAGTCCTCCAACGAGTGGCTTTCCGATATCAAGCTCCAGACGAAGCGACTGTCTGAGCTGACGAACGACCTGATCCTGCTCTCCAAGATGGAAGAGAAAGAAACCGCACTGGAGATCGAGGATCTGGACATGACGAAGATCTGCACCGCCGCTGCGAGTTCTTTTCGCGCGGTAGCCGTCTCTTCGGAAAAAGAACTTACATCGGAGATCGATCCGGATATCCATTTCCAGGGGGACCGCAAGTCCATCGAATCCCTGGTATCCATCATTCTGGACAACGCCGTGAAATACTGCCCGAAGGGCGGCAAAATCTCTGCGGTCCTTTCCCGGTCCCGCAAGAACGTGGTACTGGAAGTAACTAACGACACCGAAGAGACACCGACAGCGGAGATGCTCAAGAGCATGTTCGAGCGCTTCTACCGTTCTGACAAATCCAGAAACAGCAAGACCGGCGGTCACGGCATCGGTCTTTCCATCGCCAAAGCGGTGGTAGAGAAACATAAAGGCCGCATTTCTGCGACCTCTCGTGGTGAAAAACAGTTAACGATCACCATCACACTCTGATACTTCAGAATTTCTGGTCTTTCACAAAACCTGTGATCGTTACTATAGCCACTTTATTTCCAAGATCGTCATTCACTTCGATCTCATAAAAGCAGGTACTTCTTCCCGCCTTGATACAGTGCGCTTCACTGAGGAGCGTGCTGCCTTTGCAGGCGCCGATGAAGGAGATGTTACTGGAGATAGAGACAGTCATCCGGCCGCCGAAATTCGCGGCCACGGCGAAAGTCAGATCCGCCAGGGTAAAGATTGCGCCACCCATTACGCCGCCTGCGGCATTCAGATGCACCGGAGTGATCTTCATCGAACAACAGCAGATCTGATCACCGGCTTCTTCGATCACGACACCGGCAGCCTCAGTAGCAAAACGGTCATTGGCAAATGTTTTTCTGGCCCATTCCAGATCTCGGATTTCTTCACTCATGGTCAGATGTTCCTTTCTTTCTCATAGAGATTTCTTCTATCTTATAGCAAACCGATAATGAATTCCACAACGAAAACCGTACAGCATGCGCCGATCGCCACCGTCAGAAGTTTCTTCTCCAGAACAGACAGGATCAAGGCCGCCGCGAATCCGCACAAGGCAGATACCAGATAGGTCGTGGAATAAAAGATGGCGGGTACTGTCATAGCCGACAGAACGGCATAAGGAATGTAATAGAGGAACGAGCGGATAAATCGGTTCTCGATCTTCTTTCTGCACAGTACCAGAGGCAGCATACGGATCAGATAGGTCACGCCAGCCATTACAGCCAGATATATGAAGAAGGTCTTTACATCGATCATGCTTCCGCCTCCTTCTTCTCATCCTGTTCCTTCTCATCCTTGACAGGCGCCACGATTGAAAAGATAGTACCGGACACCAATGCACAGATGATGACGGAGATCCCCGTAGAGATCCTGTGAAGGAATGGCACATAGTAGAATAAAGACGAAAGTGCGACAGCCGTCAGGCATGTACCGGCCACGGCCTTGTCTTTCTTGGACGGCGGGATCACAATGGCCACGAACATAGCGTAGAGCGCAATTCCCAGAGCCGAAACCACGATCTCCGGAAGGACATCGCCGGCAATGGCGCCCAAAGCAGTTCCAAGTACCCAGCCACTTATAGGCATAGCGATCAGGCCCATCATATAGGACGTCTCCAGTTCTTCCTTCTGACTGATGGCTACCGCGAAGATCTCATCCGTCACGCCAAAGGCAATGGCCATACGCTTTAATAACGTCACCCTCCGGCTCAGTTTCTGGGAAAGGGAAACCGACATCAGGGAATAACGGAGATTGATCACGAACTGCGTCAGGACCATCTCCACCAACGGAAGACCTCCGACAATAATGGGCACGCCTGCCAGCTGCCCCGCCGAGGTCACATTCGTCAGAGAGATCAATATGGCCTGCCAGATGGCAAGTCCCATACCTACCGTATAGATTCCGAAAGCAAAGGACACGGAGAGGTAGCCCAGACAGATCGGCATACCGTCCCGCAGTCCTTTTACAAACAACTTCTTCTTATTCATTTCGCAGAGAAACGGTATCCGCAGATATATCCTTTCTCTTCATCTTTATCGATCACCGCGCTGGCAAAATGCTCGTGATGGATCGCATCCGGGAACATCTGTGTTTCCAGGCAGATGGCCTCATACGGATTGTAGTGGATGCCGCCCTTGCCGTCTTCGTCCAGATTGCAGGCACAATAGAGCTGCACACCCGGGAAGTTGGTGAGGACTTCCATCTTTCTGCCGGTCTTCAGTGACTCTACAGAAGCCACGAGGGAAACCTTATCCAGAGATGTCTTCAGAACGTAGTTGGAATCCGCACCCTTGGAGCAGTTCAACTGCGGGTTATCCGAAGTCAGGACAAGTACTTTTTCCGTGGCACAAGGCGTTCTGAAATCGAACTCAGTACCGGCAACATCGATAAACTTACCGTTCGGAACATTATCCATATCCTTCTCGGTGACCTGATCCGCATCGATCCACAGCAGCTGCTCGCCGATACGTCCGGCTGCCTGGCCGTCCAGGTTAAAGTAGGAATGGTTGGTCGGTGCGAAGATGGTCTTCTTATCGGACTTCGCCTTGTAGCTGATGACCAGAGTTCCGTCTGTTGCCCAGGTGTAGAGGACCTTCATGTCCATGTTACCCGGAACACCGCATACGCCGTCAGCCAGCATGAAGGAAAGCAGTACACCTTCTGTCTCGACGGTAAAATCATTCTGGATGTTGAGGCTTCCGAGGAATGCCTCTGCTTCTTCTTTACTTACGATCTCACCGGTCCAGAAGCTGTTCTGGAAATTGCCGGCACCACCGTGCAGGTTATTGTCTCCCTCATTCTTCGGCATCTGGTACTTCACACCATCGATCTCGAAAGCACCGCCCTTAATGCGGTTAGCTGTACGGCCGATGACCGATCCGTGGCCGGAACCGGAAGCCATATACTCCTCAATAGTATCGAAGCCCAGCATTACATCGCCGAGGTTTCCGTCCTTATCCAGGACATTCAATGTATGGATCAACGCACCATATGTCAGGATCGAGAAACTCTCACCATTAGAGCGTGTAATAACAAATTCATCTACGGCCTTGCCGTCTTTCGTCGTATCAAAAATCTTCTTTTCTGCGGACATTTCGTTCACCTCTTTGAATCAGGATTATACCGCTAATATTATGGATGCATTCCTGATAGAAAGTCAATGAAGATTCTGATAGAATATTTCATTATTTCAATAAGTACGTACTGAACCGAAGTCGATCCGGCCCGGCTTCGAAGAAGGGAGCAAAGCATGAGTGCGAAGTGGCGCAAGTTTCTGTCCTATTACCGGCCTTATCTGAAGGGTTTCATAGCGGATATGTTTTTCGCTCTGGTCGGCGCCGCCACCTCTCTGGTCATTCCGCTTCTGACTCGATATATTACCGGTACCGTCCTGACCGAAGGCTTCACCGGACCGAAGAATACCATCGTACTCGTATCGCTGATCATGATCGGACTTCTGGCCGTCGAGTTCGGCTGCAACTATTTTATCGCCTATGTGGGACACATGGTCGGCGCCAAGATGGAGCGGGATCTCCGTAATGAACTTTTCACCCATTACCAGAAACTTTCCTTCCGCTTCTACGACAACCAGAAAGTCGGAAGCCTTATGTCCCGTGTCACCAATGACCTCTTCGAGATCACGGAACTGTATCACCATGGTCCGGAAGATCTTATGATCTCCGCCATCAAGCTGGTAGGTTCCTTCGTAATCCTGTGGATCATCAACTTCCGCCTGGCTCTGGTAGCGATCCTTCCTGTCCCCTTCATGGTGGTCTTCGCAACGATCCTGAACCGCAAGATGAAGCGCACCTTCAAGCGCAACCGCGAGCGGATCGCCGAGATCAACACCCGCATGGAAGACAGTCTTTCCGGTATCCGTGTCGTCAAGTCCTTCACCGGAGAGGAAGCCGAGATCCACAAGTTCTCGGAAGGAAACGATCTGTTCCTGGACAGCAAGCGGGACAATTACAGGTATATGGCGATCTACCACGCCGTACTCTGGTGTATCACAGGTCTCATTACCGTAGGTGTCGTTGCTTTCGGCTCCGACATGATCGGCAACGGAACCCTTACACTTCAAGATCTCATTGCCTTCCTGCTCTACGTCAACAATTTCACCGAGCCGATCCGTAAGCTTGTCAACTTTACCGAGCAGTTCCAGAACGGTATGTCCGGATTTGAACGTTTCTACGAGATGATCTGCATCGAGCCGGATATCGAAGATGCGCCAAACGCATCGGAACTCAAGGACGTCAAGGGTACCATCGATTTTCAGGATGTATCCTTCTCCTATGGAGACAACCCCACCAAAGAAGCCAATGTTCTATCTCATCTGAACCTGCATATTGCCTCCGGAGAATATGTCGCTTTAGTCGGTCACTCCGGCGTGGGTAAGACTACCATCTGCAGTCTGATCCCCCGTTTCTATGAGCCTACCTCGGGCAAGATCCTGATCGATGATACCGACATCCAGAGCGTGACGCAGAAGTCCCTGCGCCGTCAGATCGGTATCGTACAGCAGGAAGTCTACCTGTTCTCCGGCACCGTGCTGGAGAATATCCGCTACGGACGTCCGGAAGCCACCCTCGAAGAAGTGGTAGATGCCGCCAAGCGGGCCAATGCACATGAATTCATCATGGAACTGCCCAACGGCTACGACACCGACATCGGTCAAAGAGGCGTCAAGCTTTCCGGCGGTCAGAAACAGCGTCTTTCTATCGCACGTGTTTTCCTGAAGAACCCGCCGATCCTGATCTTCGACGAGGCGACATCCTCACTGGATAACGAAAGTGAGCGGGTCATTCAAGACGCGCTGGAAGATCTGGCCAAGGACCGTACGACACTGGTCATCGCCCACCGTCTCACCACCATCCAGAACGCTAAGCGCATCCTGGTACTTTCCGAGAAAGGCATAGAAGAAAGTGGTACCCACGAGGAACTCCTGAATAATCACGGAATCTACTCCAAGTTGTACCACTCTGCTGAATGATCGATTTGCACGTATCTTTTTCGCTTAGGAAAAAGAACTCGACTGCGTCCCCTGCTTTTCCACAGAATTAGGCGCGCCTCAATTTACTGGATAATATCCTCGAACTTACCGTTCACGGCTTTACACAGATCATCCGGCTTCAGATGGATCTGGGTGCCCAGCATTCCGCCGCTGACGATGATCGTGTCGAAAGTCTTGGCGCTCTCATGGATCACTGTCGGATATCTCTTCTTCATGCCGATCGAAGTCACACCTCCGCGGATATAACCGGTCACGGCCTGGATATCCTTGACATGTACCATCTCCAGCGCCTTCTCCCCTACTACGCGGGCTGCTTTCTTCATGTCCACTTCCTCGGCGATCGGCAGAACAAACACGAAGTAATTCTTGGACTTTCCCTGCATGACCAATGTTTTAAAAGAACTTTCATAAGGCTGTCCCAGCATATCGGCAATATGGACGCCATCGATGAATTCATCGCACTCGTAATAGAACGGCTGGTATGGGATCTTCTCCTTATCCAGCATTCTCATGGCATTCGTCTTCGTTTCTTTCTTCATGGAAAAACCTTCTTCCTTAGAAAATCACTTGATACAGTATAACCGGATATAATCCGTGACATCCGAGGCCATCGGCGTCTTCAGGCTGATCTTCAATGTCTGGATGTTGGAAAGTGAAATAATCACATCTTCATTCTCCCGGTCCAATATCACACTGGCATTATATCCCAGAGTCATGCCGCTATGGGTCACATGATCGGAATGAATATACCAGCCATAGCCATAACCGAACTTTCCGCCATCGAAGATCTGCTTCCAGCTTTCTTCCGTGAGCAGCGCCCCGTCAAGAACACAGTACTCCCACTTCAGAAGGCCCTCTACCGTTCCTGTCAGCACACCTGCTGCATAACTGATGGACTCATCCTGACTCGGAAGATCGAACTTCAATGTCAGAAGCTGAGTCCGGCCCTTAGAAGTAAGGTGCTTCGTGTTCGGATAGATCTCCTTCAGATCCAGAGGATCCAGAATGTTCTTCTGGATATACTCCTCATAGCTCATGCCGCTTAAGTCCTCGATGATCAGTCCGAGGAAATAGTAATTGGTATTGGAATACTCGAAATCTGATCCCGGATAGAAATTCAGTTCATAGTCAGACATCTTTCCCGGTATCTCATGGGGTTCGACCTTGGTCGTAGCCATCGTAGTAAGTTCCTGTTCCAGAGATGGAAGATTCGTAAAATCGATCTTCTTGAGGTCATTCCAGGAGAAACCCATGACGCCGCAATACAGATAATCCGGTATACCGGAAGTCATGTTCAGCAGTTGATGGATGGTGATCTCTTTTGCATGAGAATACTCCGGGAAATACTTATCCAGCGTATCCTCCGTGGAAAGCTTGCCCTGCTCCTGCAGCTGCATGATGGCCACCGCCGTGAACTGCTTGGTGATGGAACCAAATTCGAACACCGTATCCACGCTGTTTGCTATATTCTTCTCGCGGTCGGCCAGTCCAAAAGCACTTTTCCAGACGATCTCGCGGTTTCTACTGACCAGTACAGCGCCGTCGTAGTCCGTGTCTTCGAAGTACTTCTCCGCTTTTTTCGCGTCAAAAGTACGGTCACCCGTGTCTTCCGAACTGTCACTCGGCTCGGAGGACTCCGTTGTGGTCGCCTCGGTCGTGGTCTCGGTCGTAGTGGGTTCCGTGGTGGTTTCCGTAGTTGTCTCGGTCGTCGTTTCGGTTGTTGTTTCGGTAGTTGTTTCAGTAGTAGTCGTCTCAGTCTTCTCCGTTGTACTTTCTGACGCAGAAGTAGATACCGATGCCGTCTTCGAGGTCTCGGTCTTCGACGAACATGCCGTGCTTCCCAGGATGGAAAGCATAAGCATGACACTAATCAGTTTTCTTCGATTGATCATATGTTTTCTCAAATCAAGCGTTCACTTCTTCAATCTTCTTGTAGAAGCGGCCCTTCTTCAAAGTCTTGTACTCACTCTTCTTCATGCCCGTACGGATCGGGAAGGTCTGGCCGGAATTCTTATCTTCAAGGATCAGGTCATAGGTCTTCGAATCCGCATGAATAATACCCTTCGGAACCAGATTGGTCGTCGGAGGAGTCTTCATCTTGATGATACTCTTGGCCTCTTTCTTTCCTTCCTTGATGAACTTATCGCCCTGGAAGCACACCGGGCAGAAATGCCAGTAATCGGATCCCAGCGGAATCAGCGGAATGTAGTCCAGATGTCCCCATTTTCTGAACTTCACATAGGTCTCCTGATAGGTCTGATGGCAGTATGAACAGGTTTTCGGTTCACCCTGCGGTCCGAGCACTTTCTTAAAGGATTCTACTCCATAATATACAACACCCATTTGTGTTCTCCTTTTCCTCTCTCTTTTTTAGTCTGTAATACCCTCTGAAACACCGTCTGCGGCAGACACTTCACCGCATCGGTAAGTGCTGTCATTATCGCATATCGCAAGGTCAAAAACAAGGACTATTCCCCACCCTCGACCGGTGCCTGAACAAGAAGAGAAAAAGCCTTCTTTTCTTCTGAAAATGGTATAATGGATACAACACCCGAAGGAGGTCTTGCGGTATGCCGATCATCACTATTTCCAGACAGATGGGCAGTCTCGGTGACGAAGTCGCCACGGCTTTGAGCCGCAAGCTCGGCTGGGAACTGATCACCCGCGACCGTCTGATGGAGAAATTCTTCCCGGACAGCAGTCCGGAGCAGCGCAGCCGCCTGGCAGAAAGCGCCAAGTTCTATCTTTCCGAATATAAAGACCAGAAGACTTTCCGTGAAGTCCTCACCGAGGCTCTTATGGAGCTGGCCAGAAAGCAGTCTGCCGTTCTGCTGGGGTTCGGATCCCAGATGCTTTTCTCCGGACACGACCAGGCCATCAACGTCCGGATCATCGCACCTAACCCCGTCCGGCTGCAGCGTATCCAGAAACAGTTTCATATCGCGGAACAGCCCGCCCTGGAACTTCTGGAATCCACAGACAGGAAGCATAAGCGTTTCGTGTCTCACGTTTTCGGAGAAGATTCCTCGGATCCGTCGCTTTATCACCTGACTTTGAACACGGCCTTCATGTCCGTGGACGAATGTGTAGCCGCGATCCTGGCCACCACGAAGGAGCATTCTCTCCGTCTTCGCATCAAGGAAGAGACCGTCAAGGAAGGCGCCTACGATCACCAGAAAGAATTACCTGTATTCAAGAATCCGTCCGAAGCGGAATTTGCCCGGATCCTGGATATGTATCACATCGACTGGAAATACGAGCCCAAGACTTTCCCGGTAGAGTGGGACAGTGAAGGCAATGTTACCCTCGCTTTCAGTCCGGACTTCTACCTGACCCGGTTTGACACCTACCTCGAGCTCACGACCATGAACCAGAAGTACGTCACCAAGAAGAACCGGAAACTCAAGAAAGTCCGGGAACTGTATCCGGGCATCCACATCAAGATCGTATATAAGAAGGATTTTCTTGATCTGGTGGAGCGTCTCAAGGGCACCGATCCGGAAGCACCTGCGCCGAATGAAGATAGTGGAAAGGAATAATACCTATGGATGGAATCTCGTATAAGAAGATCCTTTACACCGAAGAACAGCTGAAAACCCGTGTGGAAGCTCTGGGCCGTCAGATCACGAAGGACTACGCGTCCCGGGATCTGGTCCTTATCGGTGTGCTGAAGGGATCTCTTTACTTCTTCACCGATCTTACCCGCGCCATCGATCTTCCCATCGAGCTGGACATGATCGCCATCGGCAGCATTCCGGACACCACCAGCCAGACCGGTATCGTGAAGATCACGAAGGACGTAGACATCAATATCACCGGGAAGCATGTCATCGTAGTTGAGGATATCATCCGTACAGGACTTACCACCGCGTATCTTATGCAGACCCTGGAAGCCAGAAAGCCTGCATCTATCGAAGTCTGCACTCTTCTATATAATCCCGACCGGCAGCTCATTGATCTTCCCGTGAAGTACTTCGGTTTCGAGATCGACCGCAGCTGGCTTATCGGCTACGGTATGGATGCATCCGAAATTGGAAGGAATCTTCCCTTTATCGCCGAACTGGAGCATAAATGAAGATCGCCGCATGAAGCGGCGATCTGATCTGTTCTTATATCAAGAGGACAAAAAGAATAGCTCCAGCGAACCTATCTCAGCGATCCATTCCTCCGGCAGCCCTTTCTTATCTGCGAACCTTCGAAATCCTGCCTGACCCGACTTCGTGGAATTACTCAGAACAGTGAAGCCTGTCCTTTCCAACCAACCCGTACCCGAAATGATTTCGTCTCCGTCTCCACCCTTTCCATTACCTCTGCTGAATTTGCTCTTCATTAGCAACCCCATGCTGCTAATCCGGCGACAACCCAGTTGTTGCAACTTACTCAGTTATGGCACGTTTCCTGTCATTTCTCGTGACCCCGAGATCCCGACGTGCATATAAGCAACCTTCCGTAATCTCAAAATCAAGGTCCTGACCTGACCTGCGACTTGTGTCCGCCATCGCGTACCGTCAATCGCTGTCCGCTCTCCACTGCTTCCTACTATGGCTCTGTCGGTTCCGTTTCCGAGAATCTCATCCAACCTCACAGGATCGGCATCTCGAATCTCTTCTTCCTTCGTTTCCGGACCACCCTATGGTCTTTCTGTTTTTTACAACCTCGCCTTGTGTATTCAACCGTGGCGGCTCTCCGATGGGATCTGGTGTGAACTCGTATTCCCTGGAGCTATTTTCAGTATAGCACGTATTGTTACATTGTCAACAATCTAACTGTAAAACAAGCGAAATAATTCTCCCGTTTATGCACTATGCACAAAACGATACGTGCTTCTTTTCTATCCAGGCACCCGACAATTGAAAAGCTCTGGAATCAGGGCGTTTCCGCCACCATTCCATTGATGCTCCAATGGTGCACAGGTTCTTTTCAAGCATGAATCAAGGCTCAAAGGCCCCGAAAATGTTTACTTTTTGGTCATATTTATAGATTCCACTATTACAAATATGTCACTTGATTCACAGAAACCTTTTGATACAATTATCCTAAAGTTATTTTGACGGAGGGGTTCATGCGCAAACAACTATTCTATGCCAACCGTGGCATAATTCTTCTGATGCTTGCAATCATCGGTATTTCCGTTTTTCTGATCTACGATTCGATACGGTGCAGCCAGGCTTCCAAGAAGATCCGGTCTCAGGTCGAGACTTTCACTTCAGAAACATCCCAGACCTTCTCTTTTCCGAAGGATAAACTTGGGGAAATCAAAACACAGGATGATGTAGATACCTATTTCAACACTATCAGTAAGGACAAGTGCCAGCCTTTGCTTACTTCTTATCTGGACAATCAGGCACTTCGTGACGAGTTGACCGAGGAAGTGACTCAGATCTACCGTACACAGTTTATGAACCATAACACCATCGCTACTACTGTCACAAGGCAATGTGTGGATGTAATAATCAAGGTATATCGTGATACCGCATCTGTCGATGCCGTTATCTCGAACAACTTCGAGGGCGAGGGTATGGAGATCCTTCCTTTCACCAGTACCGATCACTATGAACTCATCTATAAAGACGGAACCTGGCAGATCGCCAGTTACTCGGCCTCTTTAAATTATGAGCTTTCCGAATAACGGATTCCTCTGACAGGAGAAATAAATACATGGAAAATAAACTACCGGCAATGAGTATTGCCAACGCGACAAAGATATACGGAACCAAGAAAGCGGTAGACGATATTTCTTTCGATATCTACCCCGGTGAAGTATTCGGATTTCTTGGCCCGAACGGCGCCGGAAAGACCACAATCATCAAGATGATCATGGGATTCATCCGTCCGGACAACGGCACCATCATTATCAACGGATTTAACCGTAAGACAGATTACGAGAAAGCCATGAGTTCCATCGGCGGCATCGTGGAGAACCCGGAGATGTATAACTACCTTCCGGCCCGCACCAATCTGGAGATGTATGCCCGCCTGCACGGCAAGATTCCGAAGGAAAGGATCGACGAGGTCCTGGAACTGGTAGGTCTTCTTGACCGCGCCAAGGAACCCATTAAGAAGTATTCCCTCGGTATGAAGCAGCGTATCGGCCTGGCTCAGGCGCTCCTTCACAAGCCGAAGGTCCTGATCCTGGACGAACCGACGAACGGTCTGGATCCTGCCGGTATCCACCAGCTTCGCGATATCCTCAAGAAACTGGCCCACGAAGAAGGCACCGCCGTCATGGTCTCCAGTCACCTTCTTTCGGAGATGGAGATGATGTGCGACCGTATCGGTATCATTTCCAACGGCAAGCTTCTGCAGATCTGTACCATTGAAGAACTGATGCAGAAAGCCAATAATACTTCCGTATACCGTATCAAGACTTCTGATCCGAAGAAGGCGAAAGATATCCTTGCCCAGGCAACGTCTTTCAAGATTTCGAATCTTACGAATGACAGTCTGGATATCGAGGCGGAAGAAAACGATATCAACGAATGTGTCCGTACTCTGGTGGCGGGTGGCTCCGATATCTACGGCGTCCAGAAACTTCAGACATCTCTGGAAGATGCATTCCTAGAAATCACGGGTGGAGGTATCACAATTGAATAAGATATGCGCGCTTTATACCAACGAGCTAATCAAGCTCAAGAGCAAGGCATCCACGTGGATCCTGCTGGCTCTTATGATCGTGTCCTCCTTCTTGACACCAATCATTCTCGGACAGTTTTATATCGAAGGTTTGTCTTCATATAACGATTATCTTGCCGAGTCACTGACCAAGGAGCAGGTAACACATCTTCGTGATTCCTATTCTAAAAATCTCGGTGATATAGATAAACTCATTCAGCACGAGACGATCTCCTATAATGTCAACAACAAGCTACAGGAAGTCTTCTCCACTTATCTGACATTTAACGAAGATGACCTGCAATCTTACGAGAATTATCTGATCTATAACACATTGCTGGCGGGATATGACTTTGATAAATATCCCATCACCGAGACTTACCTTTCCAAGTATGCATACTACGAGTATCGTCATTACCAATATCGGATCTGTGATCTGAACAGTGAACCTTTCGATGCTCGTGACAGCGAATGGTTTGCCGCCTATGATATCGCTACCAAGTGTCTGGACAATGCGAAGAAAGCATTATTCAACCACGATTATGCGCCATTGATCGAAGCTATGCGTCTCGATAATTTCGAGGACGAAGCGAAACGTGTGGAAAGATTGAGTAAGGTTGATCTTGACAAGAATCTCGGTGTAAATGAAGCCGATCATCTTATGAACCTTCTCAATGAGCAGGAAACGGCGGAAGACTGCATTCGTACCGGAACCGAGCCGGTGCAGACAGAAGATGGCGACAGACTGAAACTTCTTACTTCTTCCAAACGAAATCAGCTGGAAGAACGTATTAAGATCATCGATCATCTTTTTGAGAAGAAAGAAACAACCAACATTATGCGTATTGCCGCTATGGAGGTATCCAAACTCGCACAAAGTATCGGCCGCTTCTTCCTGATCGTTCTTCTGATCGTTGTCGCCGGCGGATGTATCTCCCAGGAACTGTCCACCGGATCGATCAAGTCGCTGATCATCGCACCGGTGAAACGTTGGAAGATCTTCCTGGCTAAATTCCTCTCTGTGCTCACTGTCGTGATCGTCGGCAGTCTGATCCTGACCTGTATTGTGGCTATCGGAACCGCCATCCGCTTCGGAACAGAGAACCTGCCATCTTATTACTATGTCTCAGACGGTGTGGTCAAAGAACTGTCTTTCTATCTTTATAGTCTGCTGCATTTCCTGGTGGACAACATTTCTCTGTTCATCTACGTGTTGCTTGCTTTTACAATCTCCTGTATGACGAAGAACACCGCGCTGTCCGTCGGTGTATCCATGGGTCTGATCCTGTTCAACAGTCTGGGCTCTTCCTTCATTACGATGTTCGGCCAGAAAAGATGGATCGATTTCCTGCCATTCTCCAACATGGACTTCAGTTCTTTCGCCTTCCCTCATGAGTCCCTCATTGGAAGTCTGAGTGTATTTGAATCCACAAGTATAAACAACAACTCTCTGCTGTTCTCGACCGCCTATATCCTGATCATGATCTTTATTCTCATGTTGATCGCCTACGACGGATTCGTAAAGAAGGATATCTCCTAAACAGCGGAATCACGAAGGAAGAGTTGCCTCTTCACTATAAAAGAACAATTAAGAAAACCGGCATTGCCTTCCCTGCTGCACATCTCGTTCAGCGAAAAGGGACGCGATCCGGTTTCTTACTTTCCGCTTGTCTGTAACCCAAAGCGGAGCGACCAGATGCGTCTTATCCCCGTCTCCGGTCAGACGATAGATCACCATCTCCTTCGGAAGATGCTCGATCACATCCCCCAGGAAAGAGATGTACTCGTCCATCTCCATCAAGCTCCAGGGATGTGCTTTATATTCTTCGTACAATCGGGTACCGGAAAGAACATTGAGGTTTGCGATCTTGATACCATGGATCGGAAGCGTCGCACAATAATCAATAGTTTCCATCATCTGCTCCCGGTTCTCCACAGGCAGGTCCAGTATCACATGCACGATCACATCAATCTTACGATCGTGAAGTTGTCTTACCGCTTCTTCAAAAACAGCAAGTTCATATCCCCGGTTCATCCAGCGGGCCGACTCCTCGTGTATGGTCTGCAATCCCAGCTCGATCCATAGCTTCGTCCGGGAAGAAACTTCTTCGAGTATCCCGTACATTTTTTCACTGATGGCATCCGGTCTTGTGGCGATAGAAAGTCCCACCACTTCCGGATCGGAGATGGCCTCCATATACTTTCTTCTTAGTTCGTCTTCGTCTCCGTAGGTATTGGTAAAATTCTGGAAATATGCAATATACTTATGACTTTTACACTTCGCTTCTACACGGGCCTTGGCGTCGGAAAGCTGCTCTGTAACAGAAAGATTCCTGTCTGCGGCGAACTCTCCCGATCCGCTGCCGCTGCAGAATATACAGCCGCCTGTCCCACAGGTTCCGTCCCGATTCGGACAGGTGCAGCCGGCATCCAGTGCAATACGGTATACCTTCTCTCCGAAGAAGGAAGAATAGTATTCACTTGCCCGGTAATATCCCATCCGATACCTCACTCATTCTCGTTGAACCCGCCATGGGGATGTTCGGTCCGGTCTTCCGGGCAGAGATCCTCTCTTCCCTCCAGTTCGGTCCCTCTCATAACGATATTATACCCAAACCTCGCCCGAAGGGTATCCAGTGCGGTATTGACCTTATCATCCCGCTTGATCTTCTCGATATTCTCGAAGACTGTCATCTGGTGCCAGGACTGCTCATCTGTAAGATGTGTGGTCCTGACTCCGATGCTGCGGATTGGAGCGTGCCAGTCATAACTCTCGTCGAAAAGCGCCATAGCCAGTTCTGCAATGGCCTTCTCATCGTTGGTCTCCGCCTGCAGCGCTCTCTGCTTCTCATAAGATTGCAGATTCGTATCCCTTACCCAGATCGTCACGGTCCCGGCATAGAAATGGTGCTTACGAAGCCGCCCGGCTACCTGACCCGACAGCGCCAGGATCACCTTCCACACATCGTGTCGGTTCATCATGTCCCGTGGCGTCGTAGTACTGTTGCCGATGGATTTAAGCGGACGCACATAGGATCCGGATGCCACCGGATCTTCGTCCATGCCGTTGGCATGCCGCCACAGGGCATACCCGTTCTTTCCCAGGTAAGACAGCACATAATCCGGCTCCAGATGGGCCAGGTCTCCGATGGTCCGCACGTTGATCCTGGAGAAAGCCGCATTGGTAGCCTTCCCCACGAAAAGAAGATCTGCCACAGGTAACGGCCAGACAATATCCCGGAAGTTCTCCTCCGTGATCAAGGTAGTGGCATCCGGTTTCTTGTAATCAGAACCCAGCTTGGCGAAAGTCTTATTGAAGCTTACGCCTACCGAGCAGGTCAGGCCCAGTTCATCCCTCACCCGACTTCGGATCTCATCGGCCACGGCTACCGGATCTCCCATGGCATTCTCGGTAATGTCCAGCCAGCACTCATCCAGACCGAAGGGTTCCACCTTATCGGTATACTGAAGAAACATCTCTCGGATCCGCTCCGAGAAATAGACATACTGGTCATAGTGGGCCGGCACCACCAGCAGGTCCGGACACTTCTGCTTCGCCTGCCAGATCGCTTCCGCCGTCTTCACACCATACTTCTGGGCCAGAGGATTCTTCGCCAGGATGATGCCGTGACGCTTCTGACTGTCACCGCCCACGGCCATCGGAACATTGCGCCATTCGGGATGACTTCTCATCTCGACCGAGGCGAAAAAACAGTTCTGATCCACATGCAGAATGTCCCGATGCATATACTTCTGACCGACTCCTTTTCAAACGTTTGTTTGCTTTGAATTTGATTATATCACACGCAAACCGAAAAAACATCCTTTACAAAATAGTCATTTTTTTATACGGTTTTTTGCTTTTATTTTACTTTTTGTAATTGTATAATGACAAAGAAGAAAGCAAGTTTTTTTATTGTTCTAAATTCGCCTCCTCGGCAGAGGCAATATTGAAGAAGGATGGTGAACATATGGCAAAGCAGCGTATTTTACTTGTTGACGACGATACCGATATTCTCGAGATCAACCGATCATTCCTATCCAACGAGGGCTACGATGTAAGCGTAGCAACCAACATTGCCCAGACACTTCAGAAGGTGGAGACGAATGCATATGATTGTATCGTTCTGGACATTATGCTCCCGGACGGAAGCGCCTTCGATCTTCCTGCGAAGATTCGCGTATATACCAATGCTCCGATTATTTTCCTGTCTGCTAAGGATCAGGTCGAGGATAAGATCACAGGCTTTAAGGCCGGCGGTGACGACTACATGACCAAGCCGTACAATCTCCCGGAGCTTTCGGCTCGTATTGCAGCTCATATCCGTCGTAATATGACCCGTGACGGCTTCCTGATGGAATTCCCGCCGCTCACAATGAATGTTAAGACACGTGAAGTGGTTCTCAATGGTGTTCCGGTACATCTTACCAACCGTGAGTTCGATATCCTTCGACTCCTGGCTGAGACACCGAACGTGATCGTACCTTTCGCCCGCATCTATTCCCACGTCTGGGGCGATGACGGACTTTGCGACAATCACCTCGTAATGGTTAACATCAGTTATCTGAGAAAGAAGATGGAGAAAGCGGATCCTACCGTTCAGTTCGTCAAGACAGAATGGGGCAGCGGCTATTCCTTCACTTATCCGCCGATCCGCAATACCATGCGTGCCGAGTAAGCACGTTGTTGGAAAGCGTGGATAATCATGTCACTCGAAACTTCCGTACATTATCAGAAGCGCTTTCTCTTCGTTCGATATCTGTTATTGATTATTATTGCGATCACTGCTTCTTCTTTGGTTTTCGTTCTCGTTAACTACAGAAGGAGCAGTGATCTTTCTTTTACCAGCGACGGAAAATACGTCGACCTGCGCACTCTGGCCCAGGATGGAGACGACATCGCCGTCCTGGATAACTGTTGGGAATTCTACCCCAACCAGCTTCTCAACCCGCAGATGATCGAGGAAGGTCACCTGCAGAGCGAGAACTACCCCTATACCTATTTTTCCAATGTACAGATCTCCGCGAACGGATGGACCGAGCTCGGACCGGATGCTGTATTACACCATGCTCTTATCGATACACGTTCCGAAAAGGAATGCTACATGACGAAATTCGGCTTCGGTACATACCGGATCGCGATCCAGTTCGACCGTCAGCTGGAGCTGGTCACATTGAATCTGCCTTCGATCTCCCAGTCCGCCACGATCTGGGTCAATGGAACGCCGATCAAGCATTTCGGCGTCGTAGCCGCATCCGAAGAACAATATCGTTCTACCGAGGTCTCCGCTAACCTTCAGATCACTCCGGATGCATCAGGACGCGTTGAGATCGTGATCCAATGCGCTAACTTCTCTTCTGCCCATGGCGGAATCCTTTGTAAGCCCTGTATCGGTAGTGATTCTTATATCGATATTCTCGATATAAGCGCCCGCATTTATCTGGCTGTCCTGGTCACCTTACTGTGTGCCTTTTTCATTGGCGGCCTCTATATTTCGCAGACCTTTGTCAGCAAGTCCAAACTGTATTTCTTCCTGTTGATGCTGCTGACATCGATCCTTTATGAATTCTTTGCACCAACGATCACTCTTCTTTCCGGAAACTGGAATTACCTGATCCGCGTCTCGTTGATCATACTGTGCAACTTCTTTACCTTTCTTTTCTATTCCGCGCTTTATCCCAAGGGTCTCGGCTCTATATTCGATAAGCTTCGCTTCTTCGAGATCGCCGTGATCTCTCTGACCACGACAATGTATCTGCTGACATTCTGGTGTTTCCCACATTTCATCTATCAGCAGTCTTCCTATATGGCCCTGTTCATTCTGGTTCTGGTCACAAATCTATACTGCATTTTCCGTGTTTTCAATATGATGCGGTATCACAATCACGGAAAGTTTCTCTATGCCATTTCCGTTATCCTGACCAGTCTGATAAACCTTTCGGTCTTCTACCGTTCACACTACATGGTCGCCATCACACTTCACGGCTTCCTGATCTTCTTCCTGTCGTTGATCTACGGAACATTCTTCATTGTCAGCTATGTACGTACATTTGATGCCCTGTCCTTCCACAATAAGAACCTGCAGAGCGCCGTCGATGAAAAGACCAAGTATATCGCCAAGGTCAATCAGGATCTTCTCCGCAATCATGAGAAGCTGATGGAGAATGAAGAAACCAGAAAGAAAATGTTGTCTAACGTTTCCCACGATCTCCGTACTCCGATCACGGCGATCCGCGGCTATGTCGAGCTGATGCTCAATGCCAAGGAGCCGCTTTCTAAGGAGCAGGAGATCCAGTACCTGAATAATATCCATACCCGCAGCACCCAGATGGAGCAGCTGATCTCTGACCTTGTACAGTTGACCCGTCTGGAGTCAGAAAACGATAAGCTGGATATCATGCCTATCAGCATCAAGGATATGGTGCGAGATCTTTTCAATCTGTATCACGCAGAGTGCGAAGGCACCAGCAAAACCATCACCTTCCAGGCTCCGGAAGACGACGATCTGCTCATAGACGGCGATGCCAAGAAGCTTCTGCGGGTATTCGAGAACATCATCGTAAATGCCATGAAATACACTCGTGAAGATGGTAAGATCCAGATCATATGCCATCGCTACGACGATCCGGCCATGTTGGACGGTAACGCCGTAGAAGTCATTGTAAAAGATAATGGTGTCGGTATCCCGGAGAACGAAGTCCCCTATGTCTTCGACCGCTTCTATCGTGCGGAGAATTCCGGTATCAACCGTACCGGTTCCGGACTGGGACTTTCTATCGTCAAGAGCGTTATGGATAAGCATGGCGGCAAGATCTGGGTCGAGAGCGAAGAAGGCAAAGGCTCCGAATTTCACATCGTATTCCGCGCATCCGAATTCACCATGGAAATGGAAGAAGAACCGGAAGACGAGGAATGATCCTCTAACTACATGATCCCTTCGAAATCCCATACCTTCGGGTACAAAAAAGAACTGCCTCATAAGAGACAGTTCTTCATTGAATGCACTTAATCAACAAAAATTACTTCTTGTTAACCTTGTCCTTCAGGCCCTTACCAGCCTTGAAAACAGGAGCCTTGGAAGCTGGGATATCGATAACTTCCTTTGTGCTCGGGTTGCGACCCTTACGAGCTGCACGCTTCTTTGTCTCGAATGTACCGAAACCAACGAGAACAACCTTCTCCGGCTTCTTAGCAGCGAGAGCATCGCCGATAGCATCGAGTGTAGCGTTGATAGCTGCCTCAGCATCCTTCTTTGTCAACTTTGTTGACTTTGCAACTGCATCAATAAGTTCTGATTTATTCATTTTCATTGCCTCCTTCAGGGCTTATTTAACAATGGTTATTATGAACGTCAAAATGCCTATTGTCAAGGGTTTTTACGTTTTTTCCTCTAAATTTCGTGGCAAGCACACTATTTAAATTTGTCAAGACTCCATTACATTGATATATGTAAAAAAATTGTCTTTTATATTTGTGCAGGAGACCGTATCTGATCAAACGTCAAGATCCTCAAAAGCCGCCAGTCCCTTGTTCTTGACAGTACCATTATCACCATGACGTACGAAAAGCATGGTCGTAAAACTCAAGAAAGCAAAAAGCGCCGCATAGGGAAACAGGATCTTATAACTGATGTGCTTAAGAAGGAAGCCGGCCAGAACCGGGGTGACGACCTGTGCGCTCATGGAAGCAGCATAGTAATAACCGGTAAACTTTCCCGTATCTGCGCCGTTACACATCTCCACCGCCATCGGCAGCGAGTTGACGTTGATCAATGCCCAGGCTACTCCCACAAAGAAGAAATCGATGTACATGGTGAAAAGCAGGCTGTCACTTCCCTGCGTTGTGATAAAGTAGGCGAACAGGAAACATGCGCTGAACAGCAGCGTTCCCATAAGGATCGTCTTCTTTCTTCCGATCTTGGCCGCAATCAGGCCGGACGGAACGAAGGAAAGGATCGCACCGCCGTTAGTGACCAGGAAACAGGTAGATGCGAAGCCCAGCTGCTTATCCATAATGGTACTTACATAGGTCGTGAACCAGGTGGTAAGCGCGTTATAGGCGAAATACCACAATGCCACGGAAGAAAGCAGGAATATCATGGAACGGAGAACCGGTTTGGGGAGTTTCGCCCCCTTCTTCTCATCCTTCACCGTCAGTTCCCACTCGGGGTGTGCTTTCTCGATTGCGTCATTCTCCGCTGACCACTTCGGTTCTTTTACCAGAAGGAGCATCAGTCCGATAGCAATGAACATCAGGGCAGCGATGAAGATAAACAGTGGCTGGTAATCTACGTGTTCAGCGCCTTTGGTCTTCGCCTCCGGATACATCAGCGCGGAGAAAACCAGATAGATAATGCCGCCCAGTGCACCCATGAGATTGATCACGGCATTTCCCTGAGACCGCAGTGGCTTCGGCGTCACATCCGGCATCAGAGCGACAGCCGGAGAACGGAAAGCGGACATGGCGATCAGGAGAAGTCCGAGGGTCACGATAAACGATATCATTTTGAAAGAAGATGGCGCGGAGGCATAGGAATTGTCCAGGATCGGCAGGATATTGGTAAAGATCACGGCAAGTCCGGTGCCGAAAAGAATAAATGGCATTCTCTTACCGATCCGCGTATGGGTCTTATCGGAGATTCTTCCGAATAGTGGCAGCATGAAAAGTGCCAGGATATTATCCGAGGCCATGATCAGGCCGGTGATACTCTCATCCATATGGAAGGTCTTTCCCAGGATAAGCGGAAGAATGTTGTCATACATCTGCCAGAAAGCCATGATCGCAAGAAACGCAAGGCCTGTCAGCATCGTTCGCCGATAATTCAGTTTCATCCGTTGGTCCCCCTCTTCTCACATATATCCACTATACCATGAATCCCCTGTTCCGCGAAATCCGTACTTCATATTCTTCGTCCCCAACCATAGATCAGATTCCTCAAAAAAAGGAAATTGCAAATGCTTCCAATAAATGGTAATGTACATATGTTATTTATCGGAACGAATATGGAGGAAATACATATGGCTATTACTAAAGATATGATCATTGCCGACGTACTGAACGAGCATCAGGATACAGTGCCGATCTTCATGAACAGCGGTCTTCACTGCCTGGGCTGTGCCATGGCACATGGCGAGACCATCGAGCAGGCCTGCATGGTTCACGGTCTGGACTGCGATGCACTCGTAGATGCTTTGAACAACTACCTCGGCGAAAACGCATAAGAAAGGATCCGTCTACGCTCGACCGTAGACATGAAGGATCTCTTCTGAAGTCTCATCAAGAAGAAGACGAAGGAGTGTCACGATCCGCGTGACCTCCCCGTCTTTTTTTCTTTTCTTGATCGCATACCGGATATTTCTCTCCACCTGTCCCGGAGTCACGTGAAAAACAGGTGTCGCCATGGGGTACAATTCCTTCATGACTCCCTTGAGGCGCCGTGGATCCCGATACAGCTGCAGCAGCAGGAACCGAAGGATCTGTGTGCCCAGCAGCGTGGGAACAAATCCATGCTTATCCAGGGCCGTATCAATGGCCATGTACACATATACTTCATCCAGCTTCGGATCGTTGACCGGCTCGGCCAACGTCAAGACTTTCTCCCGGACCCGTCCGGTAGCGTAGGCTTCGCCTCGGCGGCCATCGATCAGATAATGGATCTTCCCGCTTCCGTCGCTTAATCCGACGACGCCATTATTCAGCAGCATGGTATTCACGCAATTGAGAATCGACTTATCATCACATGCAATATAAAAACCAATTTCACCGTGATTCGAGCGCTTTACCGCATACTGCTTTCCAGAAACCGTACTTCTGAAACTCTCCATATGCTCACACTCCTAAGTGGTTTTGGTGTCATTAAATCATCTTGGGAACAAGAAAGCAATATTCTGACAGGATAATTTTTCTCCTGTGAGTGTCAATTCTCGGAGGACACATCCTCGGTCTCGCCCTTGACCTCGATAGAATAGGCATAATGGGCATAGGGAGTGTACTTGATAATGACTTCACTTCCTTCGCTGATATCAAACTCGAAGGGATTCACATAGTAAGTCACACCGCCCACTTCAATGTTATGCTTCAGAACCCCTACACTCTCGATGGTTCCGGTCTCGATGCGGTATGTAGAACGAAGTACCGTCGTGGTATCCAGTACTCTCGGCACGGCGAAGAGTACGACCTGCAGAAGAAGAAATATCATCAACACGGTGGGCAGAAGAAACAGGAAACCCTTCGGCCAGCGATGCTGGCGGTTTCTCTTGACAGCCCACAGGAATATGATCAGAAGTACCAGGCTGATCAGAAGATGTACACCCAGATTGATCCAGAAGTATTGCAAGATATTCCTCTCCTTTCTCTAAATCTCTTATTTCGTCACATCGTACCAGTGTTCTTCAGTTACGATGGCGTCTGCCCGAAGATCCCATTCATCCCCCGGTAAAGACCGGAACATAAATCTCTCGGGAACCGTTCCCAGTATCTTGCCGCAGAACGCGTCAGATTGGTTTTTCCCGTTCTCCGCGCAATATCTGTCATAGAAACCCTTACCTCGTCCGAGACGCGTCCCGTCTGCCGCATAGGCAGCACCGGGAACGATCAGAAGATCGATCCGGGACGGCTCCACGATCCTGGCGGAAGATGACGGTTCATAGATCCCGAAACTTCCCTTCTCCTTACAATCAGAAGGAAGGGCTTCGTAGAAATCCATCTCTTCCCCGTTTACGCGTGGGAAACAGATCGTCTTACCTTTGGAAGCAAGATACTCCAGAACCAACGAAAAATCAAGTTCGTCGGACAATGGCATATACGCTCCGATCGTCTTTGCAGAAAGCATATGCTTTTTCCAGTCTTCCGGCCAAAGATCGAAGGCCAGAACAGCCATACGCTTCCTCTCTCCCCGGGTCTTCACCCAGGCTTTCTGCCTGTCCTTGAGGACTTTCCGGGTCAGTTTCTTGATTCTGCCGCTGCTCATGCCTCATCCTCGGAAGATGTCTTTCCTTCCCGGGCTTCCTGAACCATGCGGTTGAAGTCCTCTTCTGAAAGGATCGTCACGCCCAGGGACTGGGCCTTCGTAAGCTTGGAACCCGCTGCTTCTCCGGCCAGCACATAGGTAGTATTCTTCGAAACCGAAGAAGAAACCGTACCGCCCAAAGAAAGGATGATCTCCGAAGCTTCACTTCGGGAATAGGTCGGGAGCGTTCCTGTCAGAACAAATACTTTGCCTGCCCAGGAATTATTGGCCTGACCGTCCGAAGACTCCGTCATATTCACGCCGCAGGCGGAAAGCTTATCGATCAGTTCCTGATTCGACTCCTTCGTGAAAAAGTCTTCCACCGACTGGGCGGTGATCATGCCGAAATCCGGAAGCGCCGCAAGTTCCAGAAGTGTCGCCCGACGAAGTGCATCCATAGACGAGAAAGCCTTTGCCAGCGTTCTTGCCGCTACTACACCTACATTTCGGATTCCCAGTGCCGCGATCAGACGGGACAGCGGGCGCTCTTTCGAATCTTCGATGGAAGCCAGCAGATTGTTGACGGAGGATTCACCCATTCTTTCCAGAGAAAGGAGTTCTTCCTTCTTCTCAGAAAGAGTGTAGATATCGGCTACATCGTGGATCAGATCTGCATTCAGAAGCACATTGATCATGGAAGGACCCATACCATCGATATTCATGGCATCCTTCGATACGAAATGGATCATGGCGCGGTATAACTGAGCCGGGCACTGCTCGTTCAGGCAGCGGATCGCCGATTCATTCTCACTTCTGTAGACCTTCTCCCCGCATACGGGACATACCTCCGGCATGGCGAAAGGAACGGCGTGTTCGGGTCTTTTTGCCACATTGACGCCAATGATCTCCGGGATGATTTCTCCGGCCTTGCGGACCAGGACCGTATCTCCGATACGCACGTCCTTGTCCTTGATAAAATCTTCATTATTCAGTGTTGCCTTGGATACCGTGGTTCCGGCCAGATGTACCGGCTCCAGGATCGCAACCGGCGTCAGTTTACCGGTACGGCCCACTGTCACTTCCACGGAAAGAAGTTTGGTTTCCTTCTCTTCCGGCGGATACTTATACGCAATCGCCCATCTGGGGATCTTGGCGGTCTCACCCAGCTGTGCACGAAGCGGGATCTCATTGACCTTGATAACGGCACCGTCGATGCCGTAGGAAAGGGTTCCTCTGGACTCGCCGATCTCCTCGATGGCCGCCCAGATCTCCTCCTTGGTCTTACACTCGATGAATCCCGGGCTTGCCTCGAAACCCAGGTCAGACAAGAATCTCAGGGTCTCCGAATGGGTCGCGAACTCTCTGCCACGGATCTCCTGGATATTGAAAACAAAAATAGACAGCTCACGCTCTTTGGTGATCTTCGCATTTAACTGTCGAAGAGAACCCGCTGCCGCATTACGCGGATTGGCAAAGAGCTTCTCGCCTTCCAGTTCAGCCTGCTCGTTGACCCGCAGGAATACCTCGAAAGGCATATAGACTTCACCACGGACTTCCAGATACGGGATAGAAGCATCGATCTTCTTAGGAAGGTTCTTGATGGTCAAGGCATTCTCGGTGATATCTTCACCTACCGCACCGTCACCACGGGTAGATGCCCTTACAAGGACACCGTTCTCATACTCTACGGAAACAGAAAGACCATCGATCTTTCTTTCCACCACATAGGAAAGCTCCTGATCGCCCACACTCTGGCTGACACGGTTGCAGAAATCGAAGACTTCTTCCTGAGAGAAGATATCTCCCAGACTCTTCATCAGATTCTTATGGGTGACTTTCGAAAATTTCTCATTGACCCTTCCGCCGACATGCTTCGTCGGAGAGTCCGGTGTCGCATAGATCGGATACTTCGCTTCCAGTTCTTCCAGTTCGCGGAGCATCGCATCGTATTCGAAGTCCGAGATCACCGGAGCATCGTCTTCGTAATAGAGTTTGTTATTCTTTTCCAGTTCCTTGCGGAGATAGTCCATCCGCTCCCAAACATCCATATCGTACCTCTTTAGTTACGGATCTTGCCTTCTTTTCTTCCGCCGGCCAGATACATGATCGGCAGAAGCGTCAGCACGAAGAAGAAACCGCCCCACACCACAAGCGGGATGTGCAGGAGGTCTCCCACATCAGAAAAAACACTTGTCTGCGGCACTACGATGAAAGGCTTCAACGCATAGATGTCCGCCTTGATCAAGCGGTAAAGCGGATTCATTACACATTCATAGAACATACCCACCGGCAAAGCGAAAATGAACGCATCGGCAATAAACCGTGTCCATTCTGTCTTGCGGAAAAGGACCAGTATCATGGTTCCGCCCACGACCAGGGCTACAAACAGTCCGTTGATGGAGAAACTTCTGGTCTTGATGATGTCCCAGCAATAGATCACACAAGCAAGGATCGAGAAGATCATCGCGTAATAATCCGAGATTTCCCTTTTCCCAAGGAAAAGGGCGATACATGCGATCCCCATGACCAGGATCAGCACCAATACAGCAAAAGCAATTGCAGGAAGACCAAGTTTCCCTACAATTGCTTCTGATGTTGTCATTACTAGATTCGAAACGAGACGGAAAGGAAAGGTCACTACCGTTCCCCAAAGCCCGAAAAGCACTATCGATACGATCAATGCACGGATGTCGCTACGCACGTTTCTTCACTCCGGCTCTTACTCTTCGAACTCATACGGATCGTAATCCGCCAGCAATTCCTTCAGAACCGCCACTTCTTCCGCAGTCAATGTGATTCCCTTACCGGCACGTTCATGCTCCGGTGCCCAGTCACGAATATCCAGCTTCGGCTTACCGTCATTCCAACGGATAATATTCACTTCACGATTCCAGTTCGACTTACTTGTAGACAAGATGCCGATCTCTTTTACTACTTCAGACTTAATCTCAGCCATGATTTCACTTCCTTCCTACTGTGCCGCAACACAGAGTATTCTTTCAATTTCCACATGATTATAACATATGCTATTATATTTTTTGACTACAAATTCTCGCGAAGGCGAAAGAATCGGAAAAAAGCACGATTTTTCATCGGAAAGTGCTCTTTTCCGGGAAACAAATCTAGACAGGAGCGAAGAAACATGCCTTTTCTCATCGTCATCGGAATACTCGCCATCATCGGCCTCGGTCTTCTCATTTATTCCTGGTTTGAAGCGGGATTCCTGAAAGTCGATGAGCAGGACATCACACCAGCGATCCACGGTCAGGATCCTTCCACGGACCGATCCGAAAGAAAGACCGTCACCATCGGCTTCTTCTCCGACTCTCACGGCCATTTCTGTCACTTCAAGCCTGAGAAAGTCTATTCCCTCTTTCTGCAAAAGAACTGCGACCTGGTGCTTTTTGGCGGTGATTGCTGTCTGCACCATAAGCCCGTTCCCTCCGATAAGATCATGCTCACGAAAGTCAGCGCCGCTTTAAGGGAGAAAGATATCCCCCTTTACGCCATATACGGAAATCACGATGTGGCTCTTCACGATGAAGAATTTGCAGAAATGGGTACGATCCTTCTGAAGAACTCCTGGCAGGAGATCACTGTCAGAGATGCACGTTTCGCACTCTGCGGTCTCTATGACAGCGGCCGGGAGAACAGATCCTGGCCGAAGATCCCGGAAACCTTCAGCCAATACGAAGGGTTCCGCCTGCTATTAGTCCATAACCCGGACTTCATCTACAGCATTCCCGACTATACGGATAAGATGGAAAAGCCTTTCGACTTCCAGCTTTCCGGACATCTTCACGGCGGCCAGGTCCATCTTCCCTTTACTTTGGAATACAAGCTCCTGCGCTACGATAAGATCGCCCTGGAGGAGAACATTCTTGGCGGAAACTTTCACTTCCGTGGACTCACCGGACTGATCTCCAAAGGCGTCGGATGCGGTGCATTACCGATCCGTTTCCGGGCACGGCCGGAGATCCATATCCTCCGCTTCCATATCTGACAAACAAATAAGCCTACCCTAACCTGTTAATCGTAGAATAACAGGATAAGGTAGGCTTTTAAAGCAATCAGATAGACAGGATCTTACTTGATCTTGGCTGCCTTGATCTTCCAGATACCCTTGGCATACTCGCTGATGGTTCTGTCAGAAGAGAACTTGCCGGAATTGCAGATGTTCAGCCAGCACTTCTTCGCCCAGGCCATACGGTTCGCATAATCCTTATATGCCTTGTCTCTGGTCTTTCTGTAATCATCGAAATCACCCAGTACATAGTAGGTGTCGCCCGGCTGCCAGTTGCTGCCGTAGATGAGACCATTGAACAGATCCTGGAACATTCCGGTTCCTTCGTCGTTGAAAGTGCCATCTACCAGACGGTCGAGAACTTTCTTCAGACCCGGGATATTCTCATACTGCCACTTCGGGTTATAGTAAGCACGTGTCGCTTCCATATCCTCGACACGGCAGCCGAAGATGTAGACATTGTCATCACCTACAGACTGCGCGATCTCAACGTTCGCACCGTCCCAGGTACCCAGTGTAACTGCACCGTTCATCATGAACTTCATGTTACCTGTACCGGAAGCCTCCAGACCGGCTGTACTGATCTGCTCAGAGATATCTGCGGCCGGGAAGAGTTTCTCACCGTTACTTACGTTATAGTTCTCGATGAATACGACTTTCAGACGACCCTTCATATCCGAATCGTTATCGATCATCTTAGCGATCTCGTTAATGAACTTGATGATCGCCTTGGCACGGAAATATCCAGGAGCTGCCTTCGCACCGAAGAATACCGTTACCGGCGGCATATCCAGCTTCGGGTTCTCCTTGATACGATCGTAGAGGTTCAATGCATAGATCGCATTGAGAAGCTGTCTCTTGTACTCATGCAGACGCTTGATCTGTACATCGAAGATGGAGTCCGGATTGACCTTGATGCCCTTGGTCTTCTCCAGATGATTGCAAAGGGCAACCTTATTCTCACGCTTAACCTTCAGGAAGCGCTCCATGACCTTCTTATCGTTGGCATACTTCTCCAGTTTCTTCAACTGATCGAGATCCGTGACCCAGTCCTCGTTACCCAGCAGATCCGTGATAAGAGCGGCCAGGCCCTGATCGCAGACACGAAGCCATCTTCTCGGGGTAACACCGTTGGTCTTGTTGGAGAACTTCTCCGGATAGATCTCGTACCACTCCTTGAGAGTATCGCGCTTGAGGATCTCGGTATGCAGAGCCGCAACGCCGTTAACGGAATATGAACCGTAGATCGCCATCCAGGCCATCTGTACTTTACCGTCAGAAAGGATCGACAGACGGTCAACCAGTTCGGAATACATGCCTTTCTCGAAGAACTGTGCACGCTGCTGGTTGTTGATACCTTCTACGATCTCGAAGATACGCGGGAACAGGAAGCGGAAAATGTTGCAGTCCCACTTCTCCAGAGCCTCAGCCATGATGGTGTGGTTAGTATATGCGAAGGTATGACGAACGATCTCCCATGCATCTTCCCACTTCACGCCGTTCTCATCCACCAGGATACGCATCAGTTCCGGAATACCGATAACCGGATGGGTATCGTTGAGCTGGATGCTGTTGAGCTCGGCAAACTTGGAGAAATCGTTACCGTGAACAGCCTTGTAGTTTCTTACGATATCCTGCAGAGATGCAGAAACGAAGAAATACTGCTGACGGACACGCAATACCTTACCGTCGTAAGATGTATCGTTCGGATACAGAACACGGTAAATGTCGTTTACACGGTTTCTCTCGATCACTGCGTCATCAAAGCGCTGTGAATTAAACAGGTTGAAGTCGAACTCCTGCGCCGGCTCGCATTTCCACAGGCGCAGACGGTTAACATTATGTGTGTTATAGCCGGTGATCGGCATATCGCACGGGATCGCCCATACGTCGAAATCATTAAAGTGTACGCGGACTTTGTCTTCATATCTCGGAATAACGAAAGGATATCCGTTCTCCATCCAGCTATCCGGATGCTCTCTCTGGAAACCATTCTCGAAAGTCTGACGGAACAGGCCGTAACGATAGAGGATACCGTAACCGGTAACCGGGAGATCCAGTGTAGCGCAGGAATCGAGGAAGCATGCAGCCAGACGGCCCAAACCACCGTTACCCAGTGCGGCGTCGGTCTCTTCCTCCAGAAGATCGGTCAGGTTGATGCCGAAGCCCTTCATGGCTTCAACAGCCTGCTCATAGATTCCTAAGTTAACGAGATTATTCAGCATTGAACGGCCAACCAGGAACTCGGCGGAGAAATAGTGAGCCTGACGGACTTTACCGTACTTCTCTCTGGTCTTCTCCCAGTCGTCAGCCATGATCTCTACGATCGTTCTGGACAATGCCAGCCAGTAGTCTCTGGCTGTACCCTTATCCGCGCTCTTACCGGAGCAGGCCTTAACCTGGAAAGCAACCATATCCTGCAGCTGCTGAGCTGTAATATCGTGAACCTTGTTCGGATCAACTGTCAGCGGTTTTCTGAGGTTGGATGCCTTTACTGCCGGCTTCTTTGCTGCCGGTTTCTTCGCTGCGGCCGCCTTCGGAGCGGCTGTCTTCTTAACTGCAGCCACTTTCTTCGCGGCGGTGGCCTTCGGTGCAGCGGCTTTCTTGGCTGCTACAGCCTTGGTCGCTGTCTTCTTAGCAGCCGGCTTTGCTGCTGCAGTCTTCTTCGCAGCAACTGCCTTCTTCTCGGCAGGAGCCTTCACAGCGGCTGTTTTCTTCGCAGTTGCGGTCTTGGCCGCAGTCTTCTTTACTACCTTCTTTGTTGTGTCTTTCTTCTGTGCACGTTCACTCATAACGTAGCACCTCCTTTTCCCCAATAGGTTTCAAAACCCACTAAGTTATTTTAGCAGACTTCACAATTTCTGCAAATCAATGTATCCTTATATATAGACTTTTTTGGAGGCGAAGATATGACCGATTTTACTCAGGCGCTGATCCTTGCGCTGATCGCGGCAGTAATGGCTGTTCCCGCGTTTTTTATCTTCAACAAGATGCCGGAGGCCTGGCTTCAGGATTACGGGTTCGATCCCAACGCAGATAACGTACGCTGGTCTAAGCGTCTGAAACCATACCATATCGCCATCTTCGCAGTGATCTATGCTGTGGTCGTCTTCATTTCCGCGTATTTTTATCCGAATTTCCTGTGCTTCAAGCACATTCTCCGTATCACCGCCCTGTTCCTGGCGCTTCCGGGATTCACCATCATCGTCATGTCTGACTCCCTGAACAGGATCATTCCGGACCATATCATCGTACTGAACACCGTCCTGGCGCTGCTTTACTTCGCCAGCGACTTTGTAGACGGCAATATCTGGATCGCATCCGAAGCACCCTGGTACACCTACGTGCTCAACCGCGTCGGCGCAGCACTTCTCGGAGCCGGCGGTCTGTTCCTTATCGGATTTATCTCTTCCATGATCGCCAAGACCGAGGCCATGGGTATGGGCGACGTCAAGTTGCTGGTACCTTGCGGTCTCCTGTGTGGTCTGCGTGGTCTGATCTTCATGGTATTTATCGCTTTCATCACCGCAGCCGTCGTTGCGATCCCGCTTCTTTTCAGAAAGCGCAGAAGAATCGCCCGTGAAGAACGGGAGATCCGTGAGAGTCCCGATCCGGCCAAGGCTCGCAAGATCCTCGCTAAGAAGAAGCGCGAGATGCACTTTGCAGACGATCCGGATTATCTGGCTTTCGGTCCTTTCCTGGTACTGGGCACAGTTCTTTTCCTGCTGTATGAGCCTTATTTCTTTGATCTGTTCAACACCTATATCGCACCAAGGTTCGGGAGCATCTGATGGAAGAGCGACCAAGAAGTACCCAACCCAGTCTGCGTTCCATCTGGACAGACTATATCTGGCCATTTATCGGTCTGCCGAAATATCCCGGCATCGGACTGATCCTTTTTACCTGCTTCGGTTCTTCCCTGCTGGTACAGTTGATCTGGCAGAATCTGCCGGATGAGCAGCTGTTCTTCTCGAAGACATCTCTGATTGGGTACGCCTTTGTTACTATTGTCCGGTTGCTGCTTCTTCTGATGACCTTTGTCATTGTGACGGAACAATTCCGGATCAAGGATCACCACATCTGGGGCCGAAATCCGGGTCTCGGCGCCTTCTTCATGAGTTTTCTCGCCGGAGCGCCTGCGATGCTCATCTCCACCAGCATCCATAACCTGTTTATCTTCCTGGTACTGAAGATGGAGAATCCCCTTCCGTCCCAGCTTTATTACTACATCACATCAGAGAACTCCTTCCAGGGACGTTCTCTGATCCTTATCGTCACCATCCTGTTGCCGGTCATTGTCGAGGAACTCTTCTTCCGTGGCCTGTTTTTCAGCGTCATTCCGGACAAGTGGTGGCTGCGGATCCCGATCCCGGCGCTGGCCAGTACTCTCTTTGCCACCAACCGCCTGGAGTTCTTCTCTTTCCTGATCATCGGACTCTTCGCTTCCACGGTCCGCTATTTCACGGGCAATGTGCTCTGTTCCTGCCTGACGCGTGGCGGAATCGTCTCCACAACGATCCTTCTCGAGAACTTCCTTTCCGCCCTGGATCCGGACAGTGTTCAGAATGCTATCGATTACAGCCGTACGGTACTTTATTCCTCGATCATCGCATTGTGTGTCGGTATCGTCATGATGCTGGTCATTGTCAAACAGCTTCGCTTCTACCGATATCTTCAGAAGAACGAAGATATCCGCTGCAATACTCCGGAAGCAAGACCGATCCCGATTCCGCTCTGGGCGCATTTCCGTCTGGATTTCTTCGCAGGTATCGTATTTATCATCCTTTGCTGGATCTGGTCCTGATCCGGATCATCTTTACCTCTCTACTTTTACGGATTCTGTCGATTTTTGCTCTTTCATCTGTGATTTCGTGTATAATAAATAGATGTGCAAGCTTTCTTGCTTGTACAATCACGGCGCAAGGCGTCCAGCACAAGGAGTTCAACGATGGATAATAATGCACGGTATTTAAGAGACCGCGCCACAGTGATGGCCACTGTGAAATATATTCTTTTTGCCGCCATTATCGGCGCATGTCTCTTCTTCGCCACCAAGCTGGTCGTAATTTTCGTGCCGTTTCTGGTCGGATTCGTTCTGGCGAAAGCGTCCCGTCTCATCGCTGACGCACTCCTTCTTATTCCGAATCACTTCCAGAAGAAGAAGAAACAGAAGAATGCCAGCCATGAATATATTCCGGCTCCCAAGACCAAGAAGACCAACGTCATCGTACGCTTCTTCTTCCCGGCCATGGGCGAGAAGAAATATTCCCAGCGTACTCGTGTAACGATCCTGGTTTATGTCCTGCTTCTCATCCTTGTCTTCGTCGGTACGATCTGGGCAGTTGGTGCGCTGATCATGCAGATGACCAACGCCATCGAGTATCTCAAAGCGCTAAGTGACAAAATGGCGGCCAATAACACATCTCTTTCTGATCTGGCTTATAGTTCTATTGAAAATATGCTGAGTTATCTCGGAAGCTTCCTGGATGCCTCAACTATCGAATCTATCCGAGAGAACTGTCTGTCCTTCGTTGAGGGTTTCGGCACCAAGATCTTCACTTATGCAGAATCCTTCGCAGGCTCTCTTCTCTCTTTACTGGGAAGCATTCCGCTTGCGATCTTCTACATTATCGCAGTCATTATGAGCGGATATTACTTCATCACCGACGGACGTTCGCTGATGCGTTTCTTCGCCAACAACATCAAGAGCAGAAGATTCCGTATGCGTACACTCCGTCTTCTCGACAAGCTTTCCTTTACATTGTTCCGTGTATTGGGCGGATATATGGTCCTTCTGATCGTTACATTCGTGGAGTCCTGGATCGTATTTAAGTTTGCCGATATCAAGTATGCGGCTATCTTCGCCTTTGTTACTGCATTCCTGGATTTCCTGCCGGTACTGGGTATCAGCGCCACCATGATCCCGATGATGGTCTACGTTACCGCTCAGGGCAATATCCAGGCGCTGGTGATCCTGATCGTCGGTATGACCCTGATGACGATCATCCGCCGTATCATCGAACCGAAGATCCTCGGAAAGTCCCTGAACATGCACCCGCTGGCCACCGTACTCGGCATGATCATCGGTGTATATATCTGGGGTGCTCTGGGATTCCTGATGGGACCTGTGGTCCTGATCATCGTTCTGCAGTCCTTGAAGGTATTCTCCCTGGACAAGAAGCTTCGCCGCTTTATCGAAGGTCTTCTGAACCGCATCAGCGAAGGGGATGACGAGGAAGATAAGAAGAACATGGGTAAGGATCCGATCGACCCTGCCAAATCCGACAAGAAAAAGAAGCAGTCTGAGAATGACGACTCCGGAAAAGATACCGAAGAGTCCGATCCCGAACCCGAAGAACCGGAAGAGATCCCGGATGAGGAAACCACAGAAGATACAGAAAAGACCGGAGAATGACCGGTCTTTTTTCATGTTGTATACTTTACTAAATTACGGCTTAGACTGTTTAGGCTGTTCCTGGCTCTTGAAGATGCCTTCGTCCTTATCCCCGTCCCGGCTCAGGAAAGAATACTCCGGAAGCGGCCGGTCCACTTTCAGATAGTATTTCATCTCCGAATGCGGCGTGGACTCGATGGGATTCATCTCCTCATCCCATATCTCTTCTGCCACGATAGGTTCACAGTAACCCTGCGGCATCAGGACATGCAGCGTATCCCCCTTGAACATCTTGTTTCTCTGGCTGACAATGGCACAACCCTTCTGCTCGTCGTATCCGGTCACCACGCCCACGACGAAAGCCGGTCTATGGTACGTCTTATCCGGGAAGATCTGAGCATTCTCTCCGGGCTTATCGTAGAAGAAACCTGTCGCAAATTCACGATGCACGGTACGATCCAGCATCTGCTGCCACTTTGGATCTTCCTGGTAGCCTGTGGGATCCTGCATATACAGATCCACGGCTTCCCTATAGGCCTTCGTCACGCTTGCCGCGTAAAAAGATCCCTTAATTCTTCCTTCGATCTTGAAGCTGGTGATGCCCGCCGCGATCAGTTCCGGGACATGCCCGATCATGCAGATATCTTTGGAATTGAAAATATATGTGCCCCTCTCATCTTCCTGGATCGGAAGCGGTGCTTCAAGGCGTTTCTCCTCCACCACATAATACCCCCAGCGGCATGGCTGGGCACAGCTTCCGCTGTTGGCGGAACGACCGGTAAAATAGTTGGAAAGAAGACATCTTCCGGAATAGGATACGCACATGGCTCCGTGAACGAAGCACTCCAGTTCCAGATCCGCCGGAATAGCCTTGCGGATCGCCTTGATCTCTTCAAGTGTCAGTTCTCTGGCCAGAACCACACGCTTGGCGCCCTGCTCGTACCAGAACATACAACCTTCACTGTTGGTCACACTGGCCTGAGTGCTGATATGGATCTCCATATCCGGCGCCAGGCGTCTTACTTTACGAAAGATTCCTGCATCCGATATGATCAGCGCGTCCATGCCGATGGAGGAAAGAAACAGGATTTCTTCATCAAGAGCGGCAATATCCGCCTCATGGGCCATGACATTCACGGTACAATAGCACTTCACGCCATGCTCATGCGCATAGCGGACGCCCTCTTCCATCTCTTCGTGGGTAAAGTTATCACTGAAAGTACGAAGTCCGAACTGCTTTCCGGACATATAGACCGCATCGGCACCATATGCTACTGCTGTCTTGAGCTTGTCGAGATTTCCTGCCGGGGCCAGTACCTCCGGTGCAGGAATACCTAAAGTCGCAGCTTCTTTGTGCAAAGACTCCATCTCGCTCACTCCTCATTCACATAAGTCTGAAGATCCCGGTCGAATAATCCGATCCGGTATTAATCTTCATCTGTATCATGCGGTTCATCATCTGTCTGGACCGGATTATCGTTCCAGTTATCCTTATACTTCGCAACATTCGCTTCATGCTCTTCCTTCGTTACAGCGAAAGCCGTACGTCCGTCGCCCTTGGCGCAGAAGTAATAGAAATTGCAGTTCGGTTCCGGATAAAGCGCTGCCTGGATGGCATCCAGACTCGGCATACAGATCGGTCCCGGCGGAAGTCCCGGGTATTTATACGTATTGTACGGACTATCCCATTCCAGGTCATCGGCTGTTGCTGCCCACACATGCTCCATGCCTGCCTTCTCACGCAGGTAGTTGATAGAAGCACAAGATCCCAGGAAATGCATATCGTCATTCTCGGATTTCAGACGGTTATGGAAGACCGCGGAGATATAGAGCATATCCGTCTTATCTGTCGTCTCCATCTGGATCAGGGACGCAAGCGTCATGACCTCATCCATGGACATGTTCAACTTCTCGGCACGCTCATAGAACTCATCGTACAGCTTCACGTTCATGTTACGCAAGAATGTGGAGATGATCTCCTCCTCACTGGCGTTCATATCGAAATCATATGTATCCGGGAAAAGATATCCGCTGAGGATATAGTCACGGTCGTCATTCTGCTTGATGGACGAAACGAAAGGATAGTTAACGAAGAGGTCCGGGCTGTTCATGCACTCATCCAGACGCTTCTCACTGAATGCCAGACCCTTCTCCTTCAATCTGTCCTTGATCTGCTTATAAGTAAAACCTTCCGGGAACGTAATACGTACTACTTCCGGTTCCTGACAGAGGATATACATCATCTCATCGTAGGAAAGGTCAGGCGTCAAGAAATGGGTACCGGCCAAATAGCCACCGTCAAATCCGTTGAACTTACTCATGACCGAGAACGTCAGGGTATTCTTTATCAATCCTGAATCCTTCAGTTTCTCGGCAATATCGCTTGTGGTATCACCGGAACGGATAACGATCATGACAGCACCCGGCGTATTCTGGTTAATAACCAGATCACCGTTACTGATAGACTTCTTCAGATTCTCGAAACGGGCATTCTGGGACAACACGTAGTTGTATCCCAGGAAAACTCCCAGGATACCGCTGACGATCACACACGCAACGATGATCAACACGCGCAGTGCTGTCGATACTTTTCTAGAAAACATGACGTCTTCTCTCCTTATCTCCACCCCGTCCCGTCTGCTGGCGGGAAAGCCGGTCAGCTGTTCTTCTTGGCAGCGCGGTCCTTAGCGCGGAGCTCAGTGCTCAGGATCTTCTTACGAAGACGGATATTCTTCGGCGTCACTTCACAAAGCTCATCGTCACCTACAAACTCGAGGCACTGCTCCAGACTGTAGTTCAGCGGAGGTGTAAGACGAAGTGCATCGTCCGAGCCGGCAGCACGCATATTCGTAACGTGCTTCTTCTTGCAGACATTAACCGTGATATCTTCGTTCTTCGGGTTGATACCTACGATCATGCCCTCATATACAGGCGTTCCGGCACCGATAAAGAGTTGTCCTCTCTCCTGTGCGTTATAAAGACCATATGTCATCGCTTCACCGCTCTCAAAGGCAACCAGTACGCCATGGGAACGGGTCTCGATCTCGCCTGCAAATGGCTCAAAACCGCTGATTACGCTGTTCATTATACCATTGCCCTTAGTGTCGGTCAAAAACTCGGTACGATAGCCGAGGATACCACGGGAAGGCACTTTGAACTCCAGACGGGTATAGCCTTTCTCCGGCGGGAACATGTTCACCATCTCTGCTTTTCTTGCACCCAGCTTCTCGATAACCGCACCGACATAATCCTCCGGCACGTCGATGAGAAGCATCTCGACAGGCTCACACAGTACGCCGTCTACTTCCTTAAGGATAACCTGCGGACGGGATACCTGGAACTCATAACCTTCACGACGCATAGTCTCGATGAGGATAGAAAGGTGGAGCTCACCTCTTCCCTTTACAACGAAAGCCTCTGTCGTATCTGTCTCTTCCAGTCTCATGGATACGTTGGTCTCCATCTCCTTGAAGAGTCGGTCACGAAGGTGACGGGATGTTACGAATTTACCGTCCTGTCCGGCAAAAGGACTGTCATTTACGGAGAATGTCATGGCGATCGTCGGCTCGTCGATATCTACGAACGGCATCGGCTCCGGGCAATCCTGCGCACAGATCGTATCACCGATGTTGATCTCCGGGATACCGGCAACACAAACGATCTCACCTACCGATGCTTCCTGAACTTCCTGACGGCCGAGACCGGAGAAACGCAGGAGCTTCACGATACGTGCATTCTTGGTTGTATTGTCATCGTAGGTACATACTACGACCGGCTGGTTCTGCTTGATGGAACCTCTCTCGATACGGCCGATAGCAATTCTTCCGATATACGGATCCGAGTCGATATTACTTACCAGCAACTGCAGCGGTCCTTCCGTATCTCCTTCCGGACATGGGATATTATCGATAATGGCATCCAGAAGCGGGCAGAAATCCAGTTTTTTGCCATCGATATAATCCTGCAGGTCATTGCAGGCGATACCGACCTTACCGGATGTATAGATGATCGGGAAATCGATCTGATCGTCATCAGCGCCCAGCTCAATGAAGAGCTCCAGTACCATGTCGACAACTTCGATGGCACGCTCGTCCGGACGGTCGATCTTATTGATGCAGACGATCGGCTTGAGACCCATCTCCAAAGCCTTACGCAGAACGAAACGTGTCTGCGGCATCGGTCCGTCATAGGCATCGACTACCAGAAGTACACCGTCAACCATCTTCAATACACGCTCTACCTCACCGCCGAAGTCTGCGTGGCCGGGAGTATCTACAACGTTGATTCGATAGTTCTTGTAAGAGATCGCCGTATTCTTGGCAAGGATCGTGATACCTCTTTCACGCTCGAGGTCGTTACTGTCCATGACCTGCTCCACGATCTGCTCATTCTCACGATAGATACCGGCCTGCTTGAGCATGGAGTCTACGATGGTCGTCTTACCATGGTCAACGTGTGCGATGATCGCAATGTTTCTTAAGTTCTCAATCTTTGTCATACTTATTGTCATTCCCTTCTGGTTTAAGATCCTTTTTCTTATCTTTTTCCCTCATGTATATTCGTATCGGCGTACCGACGAAATCAAAGTTCTTGCGGAACTGGTTTTCCAGATACCGTTCATATGAGAAATGCATCAGATTGCTGTCATTGACGAACAGGATAAACTGTGGCGGATAGACCGCAACCTGCGTGCCGTAATAGATCTTGAGATGTTTACCCTTATCCTGCGGAGTCGGAACCATCGCCACACACTCCGTAAGCAGGTCATTAAGAACACCGGTCTTCAGACGCTTGCCTGCGTTCTCATAAGCATGCTTGATCTGCTCGAAAAGCTTGTCCACTCTCTGACCGGTCTTGGCAGAGATGAACACTACCGGTGCATAGCTCATGAAGGAAAAACGCTCGCGCAGTTGCTTCTCCATGGCCTCCAGCGTACCCGTTTCCTTCTCGATCAGGTCCCACTTATTGACAGCGAAGACACAAGCTTTGCCGGCATTATGGGCATAGCCTGCTACCTTCGTGTCCTGCTCTGTAACGCCTTCTACGGCATCGATAAGGATCACACATACATTGGCCTTCTCGATCGCCGAGAGAGAGCGGATCATGCTGTACTTCTCGACAGCATCCTCGATACGGCCCTTCTTACGAAGACCGGCTGTATCCACAATAGTGAATTTACCATGCTTATTGATGACAAGGGAATCGATCGCGTCTCGAGTCGTGCCCGGAATATCAGAAACGATACAACGTTCCTGTCCGGTCATATAATTGGAAAGAGAAGATTTACCGGCATTCGGCTTACCGATCAGCGCCACGCGGATGGTCTCATTCTCTTCTTCTTCGCTCATTTCTTTCGGGAAATGGTCATAGATCGCATCCAGCATCTCGCCCAGTCCCAGACGATGGGAAGCCGAGATCGGATAGACCTCACCCAGTCCCAGGTTATAGAATTCATACATTTCCGTCGGCGGCTCACCCACGTGGTCCACCTTATTGACCACCAGCACCACCGGACGGTTCGCCTTGCGGAGCATGATGGCGATCTCTTCATCTGCAGCCGTAAGACCCGACTGGATATCGCACATAAAAAGGATCACATCCGCAGTCTCGATGGCGATCTCGGCCTGCATGCGCATACCCTTGAGGATCACGTCTTCCGACTCCGGCTCAATACCACCGGTATCGATCATGACGAATTCCTTCTCACGCCATACCGTCTCTGCATAGATACGGTCACGGGTCACGCCGGGTTCGTCGTGTACGATAGAGATACGTTCTCCGTACAGCGCGTTAAAAAGCGAGGATTTGCCCACATTCGGACGTCCTACGATCGCAACAACCGGTTTACTCATCCTTTCGTGCTCCTTTCTTCTATCAATCCAGACCGGAATAGACTCCGGTAAACTCATCCAGCGCCTTCAACGCACCGGATCCTTCGCATTCCGCCACAATGACCGGAACGCCGACTATCTCTTTAAACTGTGAAAGCGTCATGTCATCTAGGAAGATATCCTCATCCGCTTTCAGCATATTGGCCGTAAGCATCACCACATCCGCGCCACGCCCGTTATCGGCTTCCACCTTCAGGGCCCGGCTGATGTCGCCGCCGGTCAGAAGTCCGGATACCGTAATGGTATGTCCGAAGAATTCATTGACCACAGCCAAAACGACCAAATCGATATTATATAATAAAGATATGCTCTCGGCAAATTTTTCTGTATAGGGCGCCGCGTCGGTGCCGGAGATCATGATGAAGCGCTTCCCCACATAAGGATGAGAGAATGTCTTCGGCAGTTTCTTTTTGCGAAGAGCGATACCGGAAGTCATTGCCGCATCACGCTCTGCAAGCATGCCTACACCGTTTTCCAGCTGAGGATATCCTTCGTACTCTTCCGCACTCGGGAGCGGACGCTCTGCCCGGATATAGAATTCATCTGCAGCGAAGAAGATTCGCTCGCCACGGGTCTTCAGGAAATAGTCCTGCCAGTACTTCACCTGATCCAGCAGTTCACCGGCCGTCTCCTTATTGAACAGCTCCAGCTTCACAAGACCGTTCTCTTCTCTGAACTTCGTCACACCTACCGGTACTACTGCGATAGATAATACGCCTTCGCCCAGCTGGGCAAGGTCATGGATCGTTCTGTCCAGCACCGGTCCGTTGTTATAGCCCGGGCAGCACACGATCTGACAATTGATGGTGATACCGTTCTCGATCATGCGACGCAGACGAGGCATGAGTTTTCCCGCAAACTTGTTGCGGATCATCTTCTCACGAACTTCCGGATCTGTGGCATGTACCGACACATTGATCGGCGACAGATGGTAGCTGATGATTCGTTCGAACTCCTTATCCGACAGATTCGTCAGGGTAACATAGTTACCGGTCAGGAACGACATACGCATATCGTCATCCTTGAAGTACAAGGTCTCACGCATGCCCTTGGGATTCTGGTCGATAAAACAGAAGATACAATGGTTGGCACAGGACGTGCAGTTGCACATGATAGGATCATCGAATACCAGTCCCAGCTCCTCGTCTTCGTCCTTCTCCAGTTCGACTTCCGCGATCTGTCCGTCCGGAAGCCGGAAGGCCAGAAGCATCTCTGCCGCCCGTTCCCGAAGCCGGTAATCGAAAACATCCCGCACTTCGACTCCGTCAATGGAGACAAGGATATACCCGGGCTCTACGCCGATCTCCTCAGCGATGCTTCCCGGTACGACTTCCTTAATGCGTCGGTATTCTTCTCTCTTATTTGCCACCGGCAAAACTCCTTATCGCGGATCCTTTCCTGCCAGACTGAAGAAAACCACGGAAGCCTTCTCCTGTCGGCACTGTAACAATGTGAAAGAACAGAAAAAAAGCAGTGGTTCAACTTGATGTAGTAGAAACACTGCCGATTATTCGTAGGTACTTCGATTAGCTATTAAGCAATCTCATCTGCTTTATTGATGATCTCCTTGCCATCAAGATAACCACAGTTCTTACAAACCTTATGGCGCAACATCTTAGTGTGGCAATTGGGGCACTCTACCAATCCTGGCAAAACAAGCTTCCAGGCACTTCTGTGACGAGAAGTTCTAGCTTTCGACCATTTACGCTTCGGATGAGCCATCGCATCCACCTCCAATACTACTTAGATATCTCTAAATTCTAATTCGCAGCCACACTAATTCCTTGAGGCGCGAATGATATTATGCACTAACGAAAATGCTTTGTCAACACGTTTTCGCCCATTACCAGATGATTCTATACATTTTTTTCATTCTTGGCAAGACGTACTTCGAAAATCATGTTATTGAGCATCGGTTCCTGCTGCGGAAAACAAAGATGATACTTCAGCACCGCTTTCTTAACCAGGTAGATCTGACCTTCTTCTTCCACCTCCCGGTCTTCCTCCTCCGGGAAGAACGACAGATCGAAAGTCTCCATCGAAAGATCGAAATCGCCGTGGCTCGTCCGCATGATCCCTTCTGTCTTCGATCCCGCACGGAAGACCATATCCGTCTCCGCCGAACCCTTTCTCGACATATGCAGTGTCTGATCCTTTATGCGGTAACTCAGAAGGAACCGGCTTTCTCCCTCGCCCTTCTCCTCTTCTTCCTGGGTCCAGGCCACCCGGATCCGTTCCTCCGAAGATTCGAAGGTACCCGGATATCTCTTTCCTTCTTCGGCAAAAGCACTGTCAATCCTGACCATGCAGGGTGTCTTCTCCATGGGTTCTTCTTTCTCCTTTCGGTGGGATCCACTGAGATATTTTACCACTTTTTCCCGCTTCTTATGGATATTTTTATCAAATCGGTCAATTGAGATTTTAAGAAAAATAGTCAATAATATGGTGTAACTTATTATAGGAAGTGGAATATGAAGAGCTTTAAAGTTTCATCGGAGTCCTCCGGAAAGCATGTGATCCGTGCCTCGATCCTCGCTTATCCCAATCTGACTCCACCCATTCTGCAGAAAGCCCTCAAGCATAAGGATATCCGCATCAACGGCAAGAGGATCTCCTCCGATCTTACCGTATCCGAAGGGGATACAGTGGAGATCTGGCTTCCGGACGCACTTTTCGAAGCCTCCGAAGTCAAGAAGGATCCTTCTGTTACCGACTTTAAAGTCGTTTTCGAATCCGATGACCTTCTGCTGATCAATAAAAGACAGGGTCTGGCCGTACATTCCGGCAAGGGAACCTCCGGCGACACCCTCATCGATATCCTGCGCAAGGAGTACCATAATCCGACCTTGGATCTGTGTCACCGCATTGACATGAATACAGGTGGTCTGGTCCTCACCGCCAAGAACAAGAAGAGTCTGGAAGATGCGATCTCGCTTTTCAAGAATGACCTGATCACCAAGCGTTACCGCTGTCTGGTACGCGGGGTACCGAATGTCGGCACCAATGTCATCTGTCAGGACGAAGCCATCATGAAGGAAGTCTCCGCCTACCTGGAGAAGCCGGCCACCGGCAATGTCTTCATCCACGATGTCCCGAAGAACGGTGATCTTCCCATCACTTCCCGCTATCGTGTCCTCACTGTCTATTCCGGTATCGGTCCTGACGGAGAAGATGTATCTGACATCGAAGTGGAACTGGTAACCGGAAGGACCCATCAGATCCGCGCCCAGTTCGCCCATCTGGGGCACCCGATCCTGGGCGACGGCAACTACGGAAGGAACCAGTACAATCTTCACTTCCAGAATCTCAAGGGCAACAAAGTCCGCTATCAGCAGCTTTTCGCCACCACTCTTCTCTTCGGCAAGATCCCGAAGGACAATATGCATCACAAGCTCAGTGGCCGGTCATTCTCGATCGAACCACGTTATGACGTTAAATTGAATGGAGGAAACAACCAATGAACCAGAATGAATCAAAGAGCACAGTCACATCGAAGGCAAGAATGATCCTTAGCCTCACGCTTATTCTCTCGATGCTTTTCGCCCTGGCATCCTGTTCCGAGAAGCGCTACAGTAAGAACGAACAGGAAACACATCACGTTGAGATCGAGATCAAGGATTACGGCACCATCGCCGTAGAGCTGGATGCTACTTCTGCTCCTCTCACTGTCAAGAACTTCATTGAGCTGGCTAAGGCCGGTTTCTATGACGGAACCAAATTTCATCGTATCATTAAGGACTTTATGGTACAGGGCGGTGCCCCGACAGATGAATGGGTAGCATCTCACGGTCAGCCTTCCAACATCGTCGGTGAGTTCCTGGTCAACGGACGCACCAACAATATCAAGCATACCCGTGGTACCATTTCCATGGCCAGAGCCGATGCTTACAATTCCGGCAGCAGCCAGTTCTTCATCTGCCAGGTAGACTATCCGAGTCTGGACGGTCAGTATGCCGCCTTCGGTCACGTTACTTCCGGTATTGAAGTCGTAGACAAGATGGCCGAGGTTCCGCAGGGTAATAATGGTGCTGTAGATGAAGAAAATCAGCCAGTCATCACCACGATCCGTGTCATCGACTAAGGAGCGACGAAATGACTTTAGCAGATCTACAAGTCGGTCACAGCGCCAAGATCCTGAAGACAGGCGGTGAAGGTTCACTTCGCCAGCACTTTCTGGATATGGGTGTCATTCCGGGAGCCATCGTTACTCTGGTCCAGCTTGCTCCTTTGGGCGACCCTATGGAGCTTCGCATCCACAGTTACGAACTGACTCTTCGTATCGATGACGCACGTCTCATCGAGATCGAAGAATGCACAACGGAGGACTCTTCTCCTTGCGAGGACGCTTCTCAGAAGAAGAAAAAAGACCGCCGCATCATCATCGCCCATCCGGGTCTCGGTGAAGGCGGCAAATACCATGTCAAAGCCGACGAGACACCACTTCCTGAAGATACGAAGCTGACTTTCGCCCTGGCCGGAAACCAGAATTCCGGTAAGACGACACTTTTTAACCAGCTCACCGGATCCAACCAGCACGTCGGTAACTTCCCCGGCGTTACCGTTGACAGAAAGAGCGGCGCCATTAAGGGACAACCTAATACCGAGATCACGGATCTCCCGGGTATCTATTCCATGTCCCCGTATACTGCTGAAGAAATCGTTTCCCGTCAGTTCATCCTGGACGAGAAACCCTGTGGCATCATCAACATCGTAGATGCTACAAATATTGAAAGAAATCTCTATCTGACCATGCAGCTGATGGAGCTGAATGTACCGATGGTACTGGCCCTGAACATGATGGACGAGATCCGCGGAAACGGCGGTTCCATTCTCATCAACCAGATGGAATCCGAACTGGGTATCCCGATCGTTCCCATCTCGGCCGCGAAGAACGAAGGTATCCACGAGCTGGTAGACCATGCCCTGCACGTGGCAAAATATCAGGAGCGTCCCGGACGACTCGACTTCTGCGACGAGAACGATAAGGGCGGTGCGATCCATCGTTGTCTGCACAGTATCATGATCCTCGTTGAAGATCATGCCAAGGCTGCCGGTATCCCGGAGCGTTTTGCCGCTACCAAACTGGTGGAGGGCGATGCCCGTATCCTGGAACGACTGAAACTGGATCAAAACGAGAAAGAAACACTGGAACATATCATTAAGCAGATGGAAGATGAATCCGGCATGGACAGAAGTGCCGCCATCGCCGATATGCGTTTCACCTTTATCCAGAAACTGGTAGACCGTGTCGTCATCAAGCCGAAAGAAAGTAAGGAGCACCAGCGAAGCCGTAAGATCGATAGGATCCTCACAGGCAAATACACAGCGATCCCCGCTTTCCTTCTCATCATGGCCGCCGTCTTCTTTCTTACCTTCAATGTTATCGGCGCTTTCTTCCAAGGACTTCTGGAAAACGGCATCGAAGCGCTGACGACACTGGTCGACAACTGGTTCGTATCGGCCAATGTTAACGAGGTGATCCATTCCCTTGTAATTGACGGAATTTTTACCGGCGTCGGAAGCGTACTGTCTTTCCTGCCTATCATCGTGACACTATTCTTCTTCCTATCTTTATTGGAAGATACAGGATACATGGCACGAATCGCATTTGTCATGGATAAATTCCTGAGAAAGATCGGTCTTTCCGGACGAAGCATCGTGCCGATGCTCATCGGATTCGGATGTACGGTTCCGGGTGTTATGGCCAGCCGCACTCTTCCTTCCGAGCGTGACAGAAAACTGACGATCCTGCTGACTCCTTTTATGAGCTGCTCGGCCAAGCTTCCGATCTATGGCTTCTTCTGCCATGCATTCTTTCCGAAGTACAGCGGACTGATCATGGTCGGACTTTATTTCCTGGCCATCATTATCGGTATCATTACCGCCTGGATCACACGTCATACTGTATTGAAAGGAAATGCCGTACCCTTCGTTATGGAACTTCCGAATTACCGTATGCCGGGTGCCAAGAACGTGATCCAGCTTCTGTGGGAGAAAGCCAAAGACTTCCTCCAGAGAGCTTTTACAGTTATCTTCATCGCAAGTATCGTGATCTGGTTCCTGCAGTCCTTCGATCTGAGCCTGGCTCTGGTCAGTGACTCTTCCACCAGCATCCTTGCCACTGTAGCAGGCTTTATTGCTCCGTTGTTCGCACCACTGGGATTCGGCGACTGGAGATTCTCTACCGCCCTGATCACCGGTTTCCTGGCTAAAGAAAGTGTCGTATCCACGCTCAACGTCTTAGTCGGCGGCGAAGAAGCTGTCCTGGCGCTTATGACTCCGCTTTCTGCCATGAGTCTTCTGGTCTTTGCCTTGCTGTATACACCCTGTGTTGCAGCGATTGCCTCGATCCGTAGAGAACTGGGTGTGAAGTGGTCCGGTATCATCATCGTACTGCAATGTGCCATTGCCTGGGTCGCTGCTTTCGCAGTATATGGTATCGGTTCCCTGATGGGTATCGGCTGACATATCAGAAATTCGATTTCATATCAAAATCATTGCCTAATCATTAATCACGCTCTTTGATTTGTTTCAAAAAAACCTGAAATAAAAAAATGGACCCCGCTGTCTGCATCAGCGGGGTTTACCATTATTCGTTTTCTTGCATCAAAAGTGTGTCATGTGGAAGTGCAAGATGTTGTCTGCGTGGGGGGGTTAGGGTAGTGTGCGTCAGAAAGATGGCAAACTTTCTCTAACGGAGGCATTGGGGTTGTCTATTCACACATCCCCCACTTGCTTATTATTTTATCATTGTCTTAAAAAATCTATACCAAAATATTGCACTATATGTCATAATAATGGTGTAAGTTTACTTGAAAACGTACTTTGGATTTCAAAGTAATTGATGGTTGAGGTTGTACACATGGAACAAGATGTTAACAAGGAATTGCAGCGCTTGCTCTTCATGCAGCGTGAACGATTAATGGTACGTTCGTCTTACGAACACGAATTCGACTTCTACGATCTGGTCGCAACCGGCGAGGTTGAAGAAGTTATGCGACAGGTACGTGAATACCATATCTCCGAGCTTCGAGGTGTCGGTACACTCTCCCCTGACCGTCTCAGAAATGTCCGCTATCACCTGATCATTTCCATCGCCATGATCTCCCGTTACTGTATCAACTACGGCATGGACGTGGAGACATCCTATTCATTAAGTGATATCTATATCCAGAAATGTGATGCGGCCACCTCGACCAATCAACTGGACGAGATCCAGCAGATGTGTATCGAGGATTACTGCACACGCATGCGTGCACTTCGTCTGGACAATATCTTCAGTAAACATGTAGTACGTGCCATCGAGTACATCTACAGTCATCTGCAGGATCGTATCCTGGTCCCGGATCTCTCCGAATATCTCGGACTCAACGATGCGTACTTCTCCAAGCTCTTCAAGAAAGAGACCGGTGTATCCGTAAGTGACTTTATCCGTATTAAGAAGATCGATGCGGCCAAGCATATGCTCAAGCATTCAGATTATTCCTGCCTGAGTATTTCCCAGTTCCTCTCCTTCTCTACCCAGAGCCACTTTATCCAGGCCTTCAAGAAGCAGACCGGACTGACACCGGAAGAATACAGAAAAGAGAATTTCCATCGCGCGTTCCCGAAGGACGTCAAGACCAAGCAAGGTGCGACGCTTCCGGTGGAACATACCGAGGAAGAACTGGCACGTCTTCTGGAAGAAGCGAAGAACAAGAATCTGGCCTCTCCTACCCGTATGCCTCACGAAGAGGAATAAGTCAGTCCTGTGCAGGTTTTCTGGTTACATAAAGCACATAGGTATCTTTAAATACTACTTTGTTCCCTGCCTCCAGGACCGCATTGCGAAGACCCTCGAAGAACTTCGTATTATAGGGTTCCGGAATGACCAGGTGCGTACAGTGTGTTCCGTTAAATGCAGCAAACTCATCTGCCGTCATTTCGCGTGTACCGTAGAACTCACGCATCTCGATTGGTCCATAACCGTAGTCAGGAGCTTTTGTATAACCAAAACCGCCCTGCGTGTACGGTATTTCCGGCTTGAAATACTGATCATACACTTTCTGGATCTTCTCATAGAGCGCTTCATTGTAACTCCGATAGTCTTCTCTGGTGAGCATCATGGCCAGGACTCCGCCCGGTTTTAAAAGCTCGAACGTCTTACTATATGCGATCTCCTCCGGGATCCACTGGATCGTCGCAGCGGAATAGATCATATCGAATTTCTGATCACCGAAATCGTGGGTGATGAAGTCATCATTTACGATGGAGAAATTCGGGCGGTCCTCATACTTCTCTTTCATCTTCGCATAGAGGTGTTCGCCCAGCTCGATGGCATGGTAATCGCAGCCGGTATCAAGAACAGGATCCGTCGCTTGTCCTGTACCGGGACCGAGCTCTAATACTGTCTTATCGGGGCCGAGCTTGGCATAGTCCTTCAAGAATGCGAACAGTTCCTCGCTATAACGGGGTCTGTACTTGTCGAATTCCTCCGGGATCGTATCAAAAATCTTCCGAAATTCCATTGTCCCCACCTCTTTTAAATCTAATGTTTTTCCATTATATCATCATATATGAAAAAGCCACGTTGGATTTTCCAACGTGGCTTAGATTGTTAGTATACGTTTCTCTTAACCAGCCTTCGGAGTTGGTGTCGGCTCTGGCGTCGGAGCAGGTGTCGGTGTGGGTGTCGGTGTCGGAGCTGCATCCGTCGTCTGACCTTCATCTGTCAGATCCAGTACCGGAAGGATCGAATTGTCGCCACCCTGATAAAGCGGCAGTTTTCCGTCCCACTTCTTAATGATCTCATAACGGATGATGATCGGAGAAAGAGATGCCTGACGGATCGCGTTCGCATCCGCTTCACCCTGTGCAATGATAACATTGGCATCTGCCTCCGCCTTCGCATTGGTCTTGGTCACCGCTGCGTTAGTATCGGCAAGCTCGATCTGTCTCTGGTTCTCGATCTGCTGAGTCTGATAGTTGATCTGTGCAGTCTGCTTCTTTGCGATAGCCTCGTTATAGGAAGCATCGAAATCCGCATTACCAACGGTCAACTTGATGATGGTGACCGTATCCGGTCCATACTTCTCATCCACATACTTCTGCAGAGACTCTGCGAAAGCCGGCTCGATGGTCGCTCTGGATGTGGCATTGGTGCTGTCATAACTCTTGGCCTTGGCCTTGATCGCAGAAGAAACGATATTTCCGTTGATCAGACCATACTCATAGTTGGTAACATTCGCAACGACCCAGGAAGATCTGGCAGACTCAATACGGTATGTAACCGAGATATTGTCATAGAAGATTTCGGTACGTTCTTCTGTCTCAGCACTGATCGCGCCCTGGATATCGATATCCTGCTGACGGTTATTGACCAGTTTGATCTGCTCGATGAACGGAATATTGAAAGCAATACCGGACTGCACATTCTCTGAGCTGACCTGACCAAACTTCACACGTACACCGGTATAGTTGGTCGGTACGATGGTAATGGCTGTAAAGATCAGGATCAGAAGTACGATGATCACGCCTGCAAGGATACCGATCTTTTTCTTGGTCTTCTCCGGCATCGGACTCTTCACCGTCTTCATTTTCTGATGAAATACATTATCAGACATTTGCTTTCTTTACCTCCTCAAGCGCCGCATTGATCGCCTCTTCCGCAGTCATCTCGACTACCTCGGAACCGGCACGGAGCTTGTACTCAACTTTGCCTTCTGCAGCCTTACGGCCAACAGTAATACGAACCGGAATACCGATGAGATCCGCATCCTTGAACTTGACGCCGGCACGCTCTTCTCTATCGTCGATGAGAACCTCAACACCGGCTTTCTCCAGTGCCTCATGGATCTCTTCAGCCATCTTCACAACCGCCTCATCCTGAGATGTGGTCGGAACAACGATAACCTGATACGGTGCAACCGCCATCGGCCAGATGATACCGTTCTCATCGTAGTGCTGCTCGATAATAGCCGCCAGAGTACGGGAAACACCAATACCGTAGCAGCCCATGATCATGGAGTTCTCCTTACCGTCCTTATCAAGGTAGATGCAGTGGAGTGCATCCGAATACTTGGTACCGAGCTTGAAGATATGACCTACCTCAATACCTCTGCACATCGAAAGCGGCTTGCCGCACTTCGGACACGGATCGCCCTCAACAGCGCAGCGTACATCTACAACACGGTCAGGCGTGAAATCACGACCGAAGTTTACGTTCTTAAAGTGATAATCAGTCTCGTTAGCACCTACGATGAAGTTCTGCATAGCCGCTACTTCGTAGTCAGCGATGACTTCTACCTTCTCCTTCAGACCAACAGGACCTGCAAATCCGACTGCCGCACCGGTAACACGCTCAACTTCTTCGAAGGAAGCAAGGTTCATCTCCGTTGCATCAAACAGGTTTCCAAGCTTGGTCTCGTTGATCTCACGATCACCACGAACCATAACAGCAACGATCTTACCATCGATATTGTAAAGGATGGTCTTTGCGAAAGCGGTCGGCTCAGAATGCATGAACTCCATGAGTTCTTCGATGGTCTTTACGTGAGGTGTCTCGATCTTCTCGATCGGCAGCATCTCGAATCCCTCAGCCTTAGGCATTTCCGGGCACGGTGCCTTCTCTTCATTAGCGGCATAATCGCAATCCGGGCAGTATGCGATGGCATCTTCACCAACCGCAGACTTAACCATGAATTCCTGGGAACCGGAACCACCCATCGCGCCGGAGTCAGCGTCTACGAGGATATAATCCAGACTGCAGCGATCGAAAATCTTGCAGTAAGCATCCTTCATGATGAGATAGGACTTATCCAGACCTGCCTCGTCAACATCAAAGCTGTATGCATCCTTCATGACGAACTCACGAGAACGGACAACACCGAATCTCGGACGCTTCTCGTCACGATACTTGTGCTGGATCTGATAAAGAGTGACCGGCAGCTGACGATAAGAACGGATCGTATCTCTTACTGCTTCGGTGAACGGCTCTTCGTGTGTCGGACCCAGACAGAACTGACGTCCGCCACGGTCCTTCAGACGGAACATCTCCGGACCGAACTTCTCCCAACGGCCGGAAGCCATATAGGTTTCCGCCGGGAGAACAGCCGGCATGATCAATTCCTGTGCACCGGCTTTGTTCATCTCCTCACGGACGATCGCCTCTACCTTACGGTATGCACGATAGCCCATCGGCATATATGAATAGATACCGGCAGCGGCCTTACGCATCAGGCCGGCACGCAGCATGAGCTGATGGCTCACGATTTCGGCATCGGAAGGTACTTCTCTTTGTGTTGACATGAAAAGCTTCGAAACTCGCATGATGATTTCCTCACTATAATATAAATATATAAGCACCCAAAAGTATAATGATTTGACGAGGCAATGTCAATTTACAGCCTGTAGCAAAAACTGCCCCGCCAAGTTTCCATGGCGAGGCAGTCATCATATTAACAGTTTATGGCTCCTAAAGATCAGATCGTTCCCCGATCGATACCATACTTCTTGCAGATGCCGGTAAATTCCGGAGACTGGGCAAAGAATGCCAGGATACTGTGGCGTGTCTGACGGCCGGCCTTGATCTCGCCGATCCAGAAATCCACTTCGCTGTCTGCCGGTTCCCTGTCCATGAATGTCGTGTACAGTCTCAGGAGATACTCCTTGTCTGTGGTGTTGAAGCCGACAAATTCTTCACTCTCAAAGAAGAACTGAGCAGCCTGGGCACCGGTCTTCTCCAGATTCGTCAGAGCCAGCGCCCAATACTGCAGACCACCTTCCTCCGGTTCACGGTTCAGGCAGCATGTGTATAAGCGGGTCGCAAAGTTCAGCGCATTCTTCGAAGGCTTCGTCGCCTTATGGTATTTCGCACCGGATTTCACTCCGTAGGTTGCGCATACATCACACCATTCCGTAGACTCAATGAAATCATTCACCACTTCGGCGCGGGTCTTTTTGCCGGATTGAATGGCATCTACCCAGCCGGCCTTTCCTTCCGGATCGGATTCACGGTCGAAGAAAGTACCATAAAGCGTCTCGACAAATTCTTCAACTGACAGATTTCGGTCCATGAATTCCGGCGCGTCCAGAAGGAAGAATCTGGCACAATCCGCACCTGTCTTTCCTTCCTCCACTACCTGCTTGACCCAGAATTCTTTTCCCTCCGGCTCCGAAGCACGATTCAAAGCTACAACATATAATCTCTCAACAAAGTCTTCAAAGTTCGGATCCTTTTCCGGTGTCGGCGTGGGACTCAATGTCGGCTTTGCCGTCGGCGCCTTGGAAGGTGTAGGTGTAGCACTCACAATCGGCGCTTTCGTAGGCGAACCGGTCGGAGCCTTAGTCGGGGCTTTTGTCGGAGCCTTAGTCGGGGCTTTTGTCGGAGTCTTAGTCGGAGTCGGTGTCGCATGGATCTTTCCAAAATCAAAATCCACTTCGATCTCATTGTCATACACCCAGACGTCAGTTGCATCTTTTCCGTTGACCTTCGCCTTGACTTCCGCTTTGTCCGTCGGGAATTTATAACCATCCTTGGCAGAAAGCCGGATAGAGACTCTATACTGATGGTCATTGATGAACTTACCACCCTTGACCTTTACGGGCTCGTCTTTCGTAACATCAAACCATTCGATATTGTTTTTCATATAATCCGTGGAATACGTTCCATTCGTGTACGGAGCCTCTTCCGGGAATTCCGGCTCGTAATCCGGCTTCTTTCCTACTTCAGGCACGTCAAAGCCGATCTCCACATCATAGATCATTCCGGGCAAGATGAACTCAACGGATGTAAAGAAGCATTCCTTGAGCAGATCCGGATCAATGGTAAAAGATCCGGATACGCTGCAATCCTTATATACGAGTACCGGATCTTCCTCCCCTTTCGGCAGGAGAAGATCCTTCGTTCCATCCTTATCCAGATCTACAAACATAGAGTACTTGGAACCGGAGCTTGAAACAGGTGAATAATCGACATAGTTATTGATCATCAGATAGGTTACTGCCTGTGCTTCCTGAGAGTCGAACAGCAGTTTCCCGCTTGACAGATCCATGACAATACCTTTTCTAGGTGCAAAAGTTACGACGTCACTAAATGGCCCGTAGTAATATCCATGTTCATCTTTCGAGCGGGCACGAACTGTATACTGGTATTCCTGCGAATCATTCAGGCTGGATCGGGAATAGCTCTTTTCCGATGTGACCAGTATCAGATTCCATGACTCGATGACCTTCTGCTTCTTATTCACGATCTGCTGATAGACTTCATATTCTTGTGCTGAATCCACTTTGTCCCAGGAAACCTTCAACTCGTTTCCGTAACTTGCAGAAGATACCTTGATACCGGATACAGTACCCAATTCTTTTTCTTCCGGTTTTTCCAGTTCCATAGGTGCGCAGGCATAATCGCTTTTATCTGTCCCACCGACAATCTCCGAGAAGATATAGACGTAATAATCCTTTCCCCATTCTCCATCAGAAGGATACGGGAAAGTTCCTGTTCCATTCTCATCGACACTGTCTGTATCCAATGCTCCATAGTACAGGATTGAAGCGTTATTCGTATTTCCCTTCGTAAACTTCTTATTCAAGATCAGTACCGAGATCTGGTTGATCTTACCTACATATTCATCGGAAATAGAATACGGAACAATTACTTCGTTTCCACGTTTTTCCACATTCTTTCCACTCTGAACAGCAATATCCAGGTTTGAATCTATGAGCGTCAGTTTCGATACAGTACCGGCTTTTCCATAAGTACCGGATACGATCGTAGAGAAAAGAATAGATTTCTGATCTACATTCATAGCCGGGGCTACGCCGATAGCATCGTTAATATCCGCACTTCCCAACCGACCATCCGTCTCCACCGCAGCCGAACAGGAATTCACCAGATTCGGCGAACGAAGTCTCCACTTCACGACAGCATCGGTTGAAATATCTGACTTCACCGCACTCTTTCCGGGATTCCAGTTATGGTAATCAGATGATACCCCGTAATATCCGTAAGAGGGATCCACAAGATCCTGTGCATCCAGAATGAAGATCTTCTCACCATCTAAACCCTGATAAATCGGATATGTCCTCTCTTCATCATCCTTATACTCGATTTCGTGACTTGCGATCTTACTCGATGCCAAAGCCCCATAATCCTCCTCACCCATCCAGGAAGTCCAATCTATATCCAAGTACTTTTTCAAACTGGATGTGGACCAGTCACATTCTTCAACTTCACTGCTAAGTTCAAACTTATAATCAAAGAGAATCTGATCGCAGTCCAGGAACAATGTTTTCCCACCATATTTCGTTTCCTGCGGATTCAATACCCGGTACTTGACCGGAGTATATGAGTAGGTTCCAAACCAGACATAGTTTCCTCGCCAAGGATCCGATGTGGATGTGGCTTTCTGTGGTCCAACGATCTTGGATACACATAATCCCGTGTTTTCCGTAGTCTTGGTGAATTCCGCCCGTACTGTCTTCGAAGAAGCGATTCTGGGAAGTAACGGGATTCCGATCGCCGCTGTCAGCAGAACAGAGACAGCGCGAACTGTTCTCTTCTTACCATTCATATTCAATACAACCTCCAACCTCTTGTGCTACCTAAGCAGCTGCCAACTATTCCATTTCCATGATACCACTTGACCAGGTGCTTTCCTATTCTTTTGACACTTTTCGAAGCCCTTTGTGTGCCTTTGTATAGTAAAATAGAACTATGAAATCCGACGGAAGTCTTTCCCGTCTCCGTCGAGAAAGAGGCTGCATATGAAATACGATATTGTCATCGTAGGTGCAGGAGTCGTAGGTGCATCCATCGCCTACAATCTCATTCCTTACGATGTTTCCGTTCTTCTTCTCGATAAGAATAATGATGTTGCCATGGGTGCCACCCGCGCCAACAGTGCCATCATTCACGCCGGATACGATCCGAAGCCGGACACACTTATGGCGAAACTCAATGTCGAAGGCAACCGTCTTTGCGAAGATCTTTGCCGAAACCTCAGTGTTCCATTCCGTCGCTGCGGATCCCTTGTCCTTGCTTTTTCCGATGCGGAAAAAGAACTTTTGCAGGAGCTGCTTGAACGTGGCATTGCCAATGGTGTTTCGGATATTCGAACCCTGAACCAAGAAGAGCTGCGGGAGATGGAACCGGAAATCGGTGAAGAAGCCATCGCTGCCCTCTATGCCCCTTCTGCCGGTATCGTGAACCCGTGGGAACTGTGTCTGGCTCAGGCCGAAGTTTTCGTACGTAACGGCGGCACATTTATCGGAGACGCAGAGGTAACTTCTATTACTAAGGAAGAAGATTCATCCTTCACTATCGAAACGAAAGCCGGAATCTTTGAAGCCACCAACGTGATCCTTGCCTGTGGAATTCAGGCGGATACCGTACACGGACTCATCGCCAAGCCGGATTTCCAGATCGTACCGACACGTGGCGAGTATTTCCTTCTGGACAAATCCGAAGGTGGCAAAGTAAATCATGTAATCTTCCAGTGCCCGAACAAAGATGGAAAAGGTGTCCTCGTTTCTCCAACCGTCCACGGCAACATGATCTGCGGTCCGACATCTGAGATACTGAAAGATAATATCGAAGACACATCGACCACTTCGTCTAAACTTGCAGAGATCAAGACAAAGGCAGCGCGTTCAGTCGGAAACATTTCCTGGCGGGATAACGTCCGGAACTTCTCCGGTATCCGTGCCAACTCCACCGTCGATGATTTCATTATCCGTGAAATCCCCGATTGCAATGGTATTTTCGAAGCTGCCGGAATCAAGTCTCCGGGGCTTGCCAGCAGCCCGGCCATCGGACCTTACATGGTCGACCTGATGAAATCGAGCGGAGTTGTTTTACCGGCAAAAACAGGCAACTATGACATGACCAGAAAGAAGATCCATTTCCGTGATATGTCTAACGAAGAACGGGCCATACTTGTCGCCGAAGATCCTGCATACGGCCGCATCGTCTGTCGCTGTGAGGGTGTCACTGAAGGTGAGATCCGAGATGCGCTGGAAAGCCCGATCCCTCCTCGCTCTCTTGATGCCGTCAAGCGCAGAGCCGGAACAGGAATGGGACGTTGCCAGGGTGGTTTCTGCGGACCGAGAATCGTAGAAATGCTTCTGGCACAGAAAGAAGACACCTCTCCCCTTTCCATCCTGCAGGATGCGGAAGGATCGAACCTGTTCTACACACGCGAAACGGAGGTGGATGTATGAGAAACTACGACATCGTTGTGATCGGCGGAGGTCCGGCTGGTCTGGCTGCTGCCAAGAGTGCTTATGAGAACGGATGTCATTCTGTGCTCCTGATCGAGCGCGATACGAAACTCGGAGGCATCCTGAACCAGTGCATCCATAACGGATTCGGTCTTGCCCATTTCGGTGAGGAATTGACCGGTCCCGAATACGCTTTCCGCGCAATCAAAGAACTTCAGGAATCCGCTCCGGGAGTAGAGATCCTTCTGGATACCTTTGTCATGGAGATCACTCCGGATAAGAGAATCTATGCCATGAATAAGAAAGACGGATATTTCGAAATCACATCGAAAGCTATTGTCCTGGCCATGGGCTGTCGTGAGAAGGCCCGCGGTGCATTAGCCATTCCGGGCACACGTCCCGCAGGCGTCATGACCGCAGGTCTTGCCCAGCATTACGTGAACATAGATGGCTATATGGTAGGACGCAAAGTTGTCATTCTGGGTTCCGGTGATATCGGACTCATCATGGCGCGACGCATGATTCTGGAAGGCGCCAAAGTACTTGCCTGTATCGAGATCGCTCCTCAGCCGGGCGGACTTGCCAGAAATATCACGCAATGCCTGGAAGACTACGGCATACCGCTCTATCTTCGTCAGACAGTAACAGCGATCCATGGCAAAGAACGACTCACCGGCATCACAGTTTCTGAAGTGGATGAGAAATATACTCCCATCTCAGGAACCGAAAGAGAGATCGAATGTGATACCCTTCTTCTCTCTTGCGGTCTGATTCCGGAGAATGAATTGTCGCGCAAAGCAGGACTGGCGATCGATCCCAAGACCGGTGGTCCTTTTGCCTCAGAATCCCTTGAATCCAGCATCTCGGGAATCTTCGCCTGCGGCAATGTACTCCATGTTCACGACCTGGCTGATAACGTCACAAAGGAAGCCATCGCAGCCGGCAAGGCCGCTGCGCTTTATGTTGCCGGCGAAGCAGTCTCTACTTCTGAACAGGCTCTCTCCTCTCCGAAAGTATTTCCCGGCAAAGTGGTCAAACCATTAGAAAACGAGTCTACTAACGACACCTCTTTGGATGCAGACAAAGGCGTGCGTCGTATGACCTGTATCATATGCCCGAGAGGATGTCAGTTAAGCGTCACACTCGAAGATGAACCTCAGGTTACCGGAAATTCCTGTCCACGCGGAGAAGCCTACGCCATCACCGAGATAACCCATCCGATGCGTACACTTACTACCACGATCCGCGTTCGCTATGAAGATGGTTCCATCGGACGAATCAGCGTAAAAACCAAGGACGAGATTCCGAAAGACGAGATCTTCGACTACGCCGAAAAGATCCACCACACCATTCTTTCTGCACCTATCCTGGTGGGCGACGAAGTTCTACCAGGTGTTGTAGCCACCAGCGGAACCTGATCCTACGCTGCTAGATGCTTCCCGTTTTTCGTACGATTGATTCCGCCACTAAAGTAATACTTCAAAACAAAGTAATGCTCCCTCCCGGGAAGGACCCGGAAGGGAGCATTTTTCTGACCAACGCAGGTTATGTGAAAGGCCTGCCGTCTTACTTGGTCGGCACAGCACTTACAACCGTACTGTAGTTACTGTAATAACGTGTACCGTTAATTTCAGTGTAAGCACGCACTTTGTAGTAGTACGTTGTACCTGTCTTAAGACCTGTACTTACCTTACTGGTTTCCGTGAAGGAACCAATACTTGTAAATCCGCTGGTAGCCGAAGTGGATCTGAATACCTGATATCCTGTAGCACCGCTCACCTTATTCCAGGTGATCTTGATACTTGTTGCGGAAGCACGGGCTGCCTTCACACCTGTCGGTGCAGCAGGTACCGGAATTCCACTGGCAACAGAACTGTAATCACCGTAGTAACGGGTACCGTTCTTCTCAACATAGGCACGTACTTTGTAGTAATAGGTGCAACCTGTCGTCAAGCCGGAACTTACCTTGCTCAACTCTGTGAAGGATCCGATACTTGTATACGTTCCATTCGAAGAGGTTGCTCTCCAAACCTGATATCCGGTTGCGCCGGCTGCTTTGCTCCAGGTAAGCTTGAGGCTTGTTGCAGAAGCAGATACAACTTTCAGATTCGTCGGTGCCAGAGGCTTCGGAACAACACTTACGACAGCGCTGTAATCACCGTAGTACTTCTTACCGTTGATTTCAGCATATGCACGAACTTTGTAGTAATAGGTCGATCCACATGTCAGGCTGGAACTTACTCTGCTGAGATCAGATCCTGAACCGAGGGCTGTATAAGTTCCATCCGCCGCTGTTGCCTTCCAAACCTGGTATCCGGCAGCACCGGTAACCTTATTCCAGGAAAGCTTGATGCTTGTTGACGATGCAGATACCGCCTTCACTCCGGCAGGTTTAGCAAGTTTTGTAACGGCGCTTACTACGGAAGTGTAATCACTGTAGAACTTCTTGCCGTCGATTTCTTTGACTGTACGGATCTTGTAATAGTACATCGATCCAGGGTTCAGTCCGGAGCTCACCTTACTTGTTGTAGTAAATGTACCAAGTGCCACATAAGTTCCGTTGGAGGCTGTAGATCTCCAAACCTGATATCCAGTAGCACCGGAAACACGGTTCCACGTCAACTTGATGGCTGTTGTCGATTCTGCAGCTGCGCTCAGGTTAGTCGGAACAGTCAGTTTGGTCGTAGCGCTTACAACCGAACTATATTCACTGTAATACGTCTTTCCGCCTACCTGAGAATACGAACGCACCTTGTAATAGTATGTCCTGCATTCACCCAAACCCGTATTCGACTTATTCGTTGCCGTAACAGTTCCAATCGAACTAAAGGAACCTGTAGCAGATGTAGCACGCAAGATCTGATAACCGGATACATTCTTGGATGCTGTCCAGGAAATCTTGATACTGCTTGTCGATTCTGCGACCGCCTTCAAATTTGTTGGCGGAAGAGGATTAGTTGTATAAGAACTGGGCGTAGGCGTAGGTGTAGTCTTCTTTGTCGGTGTAGGTGTCGGTTTCTGAGTAGGTGTCGGCTTAGTTGTAGGTGTTACAGGCGCTGTTCCGTAAGGAGTTGCGCTCTTGCAACCTGCAAACGATCCGTTCTCATCTCCGGTCACAAAGCTTGCCGCTGCAGGATACTGAATATCCGCTCTGTAGCAATCCTTGAAAGCACGTGCACCGATGGTTACAACACACTTTGGAATTGAAACGCTCGTCAGAGCGTAGTTACCTTCGAAAGCAGATTTACCAATCTCAACAACATTCTTGTTATCTAATTTAGTTGGAAGTGAGATTTCAGCAGCTCCGCCATAGTACTTTTCAATAATGACATCTTTTCCATTCAACGACGTATCTGCATAAACCTTATCGACAATCTGATACACAGATGCACATCCTTCAAATGCATCGTCCGGAACATCTGTTGTCTTCGGAATTCGAACCCACTGAAGGCTTACGCAGTCTCCGAATGACCGACTTCCGATGTTCGTGACTGTTTCTGGAACTACTACACTCTTGATTGATGTATCAAAATATGCCATATCAGCAATCTCGGTCACAGGCCATTCATATATCTGACTCGGAACAACAACGGCTGTAGTAGATCCCAGATACTGCAGGATCGTTACGGACTCATCGTTTACAACAACAACTCGATTCAGATTCTTGTTTCCGGAGAATGCTGAAGTAATACTCATAACCAGACTATCTGGAATCTCAACAGCGATCAGATCACAGTTGCTAAATGCTGAACCACCAATAGAGGTTACAGACTCAGGAATCAGAACATATTCCAGACTTGTGCAACCAGAGAAGCAGGTCGCCGGAATGTCAGTAATAGTATCCGGAATAAAAACGTGATCAATCGTCGTACAAGCAGCGAAAGAACTCTTTCCTAATTTCTCAAGGTTATTTGGAAGATTTACCTCTTCCAGTGCAGAACACTTATTAAACGCAGAATCACCGATTTCCTTAACCATATTCAGTTCAACATGGCTGAGTTTGGTACAACCGCTAAAGCAATTCGAAGGAATAGTCGTAATTCCAGTCGGAATGCTGATGTCCTTGAGATTTGTGCAGTTGTTGAATGCATATGTACCGAGAGAAGTAAGTGTAAGCGGTAACTGGAAGAATCCGTCATCGTTGATGCCAAGTTCTGTACAACCGGCAAACGCATACGCACCAATCGTTTCAACCTCGTCGCCCATTGTAACGGTTGCAAGTTTAGTACAGCCATTAAACAGGTAATCAGGAATATCAATGACATCTGACGGAATCGTCATTTCTGTAAGAGAGAGACATCCTTCAAATGTTCTCGGATACAAAGAAGAGATAGCATCTGGAATGTCGAATTCACGAAGTGACTCACATCCCTTGAAAGCACCTTCTGCAATAGACTTAAGATTTCTTGGAGTAGAGAAAGTATGCATACTCTTACATCCCTGGAAAGCGTACTCACCAATGGACGTTACCGAATCAGGAAGACTGATTTCGATAAAGCTTTCACAGTTACGGAAAGCTGCTCGGCCAATCGTATTCAGAGTCGTTCCTCTGAACGGCACTGTAGCAAGAGACTTACATCCGTCAAAAGTATAATCACTTATTGTCAAAACATCCGGGATCTCGAAGTAGGTCAGGCTCTCACAACCTGCAAAAGCTCCGGCGCCAATCGTTTTAACATTTTCAAGAAATTCGTTACCTTCATTACAGATTCCATCAAGTTTGGCACATCCTGAGAAACAGTCCTTACCAATTCCAGAAAGAGTTGTGTAAATATCTACATATTCCAGCACAGAGCAGCCACTAAAGGCCTTTTCATAAAAAGTTGCCACACTGTCTGTGAGAATAGTCACACGCGTCAGTTTTGTATTATTGGCAAATGTCGATTTACTAATTGAATAAAGTCTACAAGATGCAGGAATCGTGAATGTTTTCAATGCGCAATTCGCAAAAGCAGATTCTCCAATGCTAGAAATATTTGTTCCGTCAGGGATATTGACTGTTGAAAGAATCTTACATGATGAAAATGCAGAGCTTCCAATACTTGTCACAGTAGAAGGAATTGAAATCTCCGTAAGTGCCTCGCACTTGCTAAATGCGCTTGCTTCAATCCTTCTTAGTCCTTCCTTAAGATCGAAACTCTCGATGAGAGTATCACCAGAGAAAGCATTCTTATCAATAGCAACTACGCTAGACGGAATATCCATAGAAGTCAATGTAGTGCAACTTGCAAAAGCACTTGGACCAATTGTTAAAAGTCCGTCCGGAAGTAAAGCTGATCGCAAAGAGGAGCATCCTGAAAACACACTTGAATCCAAAGCCTGAATGCCAGTATTAGAGAGATCCGCAGCTTCCAGAAGAACGCATCCTTGAAAAGCACCTGATCCCATGATAGATATTGTACTCGGAAAATTGACTTGAACCAGGCCCTTATAATTTGAAAATGCATTCTGTGCAATTTCATTTACACCTTCCGGAATATAAACCTTGGTTATATCACTGAAGAAAGCTTGACTTGCAATCTTCTTTGGATAAAATGTATACTCTTCCTCAAATGTCTCCCCGGTTTCTTCATCTTTAACCACTCTCACCCATGTGAACTCAGACGGAATACCTGCAAGGACTGTAGGCATCTTTCCGCCATTTTCCTCTCCATTTTCCCCGAATCCGTTTACAGTAATATCAAAACTGACCGGATTACCGTTTTCATCTGCTACAAAAGTACAATTATATACGTACTCCTGATCATCTAACGGATTAATTCCGGTCATATCAACAGTTGCTGTGGTTTCTTTCGCCAAAACACGAGAAGTCAGACTCGCGAAGGCAAAAGAGCCTGCTAACACGACTGAAAACAACAGAGAAAACACTTTTGCTTTCTTACTCATACACAAACCTCCTTATATATTTCTTATCTATCTTCATACTCAACCCTCCTCTTAAATTTTTATTACACATTCCTATAATTACATTTTTATGTGAATGTGAAAAACATATTTTGTGAACAAACAAAAAACAGAAGAAAACCGAAGTCATCTCAAATTATTTGAGATAGCTTCGGTTTAGATCTGTTATTCCATTGTTTTCAGCGCTATGCGGAAATATCAGTTTCCTACACAAAGCCTGATTTCAGATGTTTCCTCTTTCGATGCCGTATTGCTTACAAATCTTCGTAAATTCCTCAGATTGTCCGAAGAATGCCATGACATCATAACGGCTCTGCTTTTTGCTCTTGATCTGGCCGGCCCAATAGGTTACTTCATCCTTCTCCGGCTCTCTACCCATGAAGGTCGTGTACAATCTCTTCACGTACTCTTCATCTGAAGTATGCAGATTCAGGAACTCTTGGTCTGTAAAGAATGCCTTGGCAGCGGAGCATCCGGTCTGCTCAAGGTTGGTCAGTGCCAACGACCAGTACTTTAATCCATTCGGCTCCGGATCACGCTTCAAGCAGCATGTATACAGTCTGGTTGCAAAATCAATTGCATTCTGTGATGCCTTTGTTGCCTTATGGTACTTCGCGCCGGACTTTACTCCGTAAGTAGCACAGACATTGCACCACTCTGTGGATTCAATAAAGTTCTCCACCACTTCAGCGCGAGTCATCTTACCACTCTTGAGAGCATCGACCCAGCCCTTCTTACCTGCTGCATCAGATTCACGATCAAAGAATGTCTTGTACAATGTTTCGACAAAAGCATCGTTGGAAAGACCACGGTCCATGAACTCCGGAGCATCCAGGAGGAAGAATCTGGCACAATCCGCACCGGTAGCACCTTCATCGACTACCTTTTTCACCCAGTAAGCTTTTCCTTCCGGATCTGACTTACGATTCAATGCAACCGTATACAGACGTTCAACAAAGTCTTCGAAGGATGGAGCCTTAGTCGGTGCCTTTGTAGGCGCTTTGGTCGGAGCCTTTGTAGGCTTCTTAGTCGGTGCTTTCGTAGGTGCCTTGGTCGGTACCTTCGTAGGTGCCTTGGTCGGTGCCTTCGTAGGCGCCTTGGTCGGTGCCTTTGTAGGAGCCTTGGTCGGAGCCTTCGTGGGTGCCTTTGTAGGAGCCTTGGTCGGAGCCTTCGTAGGTGCTTTAGTCGGTGCCTTCGTAGGTACCTTGGTCGGCGTCGGAGTATTTACTCTTCTCGTAGGAGTCGGAGTATTTGTCGGCGCATTCGTAGGAGCCTTCGTCGGCGTCCTTGTAGGTGTATTAGTAGGCGTATTCGTAGGCGCTTTCGACGGACTCTTAGTCGGAGTAGGTGTGTTTACCCTTCTCGTCGGTGTCGGAGTATTTACTCTCTTGGTCGGCGTAGGTGTATTCGACGGTCGCGGTGTATTTGTCGGAGTCGGCGTATGCGTCGGACGCGGTGTATTCGTAGGCGTCGGCGTATGTGTCGGTCTCGGCGTGTTGGTCGGTGTCGGTGTGTTCGTCGGACGTGGAGTACTTGTCGGTTTAGTCGTATTCGTCGGTCTCGGCGTGTTAGTCGGCGTCGGAGTTACAGCAGAACTGAATGTAGCCTTGCGCTGACCGGCATACGTTCCCGTCGCATCTGTAATGATACAAAAGATCGCTTTACCGATATCAGCTGATCTGACGACATAGGTTCTTCCGTAATAGCCATTTTCCGTATCACCGGTATACCAGGAAAATTTCAGATTAGCCTCAGGACAATTACTGTTAGTAAGTGTAACCGTTAATGTCTCACCAACTATGGTTTTACCACTCTTGGAAACATATCCGCTGAGAGTCGGTTGTACCGTCGGTCTCGCTGTCGGAGTATTTGTCGGCTTCCTGGTAGGCGTCGCAGTATTTGTCGGTCTCGGCGAATTCGAAGGCGTAGGTGTATTCACCTTCTTCGTCGGAGTAGGTGTGTTCACCTTAGGTGTCGGAGTATTCGTCGGTGTGTTTGTCGGCTTCTTTGTCGGAGTCGGCGTATTCACCTTTGGCGTCGGCGTATGCGTCGGTGTATTTGTCGGCCGCTTAGTTGGCGTAGGCGAATTAGTCGGCGTGTTCGTCGGCCGCTTGGTTGGTGTAGGTGTATTCGACGGCGTGTTTGTCGGCCGCTTAGTTGGCGTAGGCGAATTAGTCGGCGTGTTTGTTGGCCGCTTGGTTGGCGTAGGCGAATTAGTCGGCGTGTTTGTTGGCCGCTTGGTCGGTGTAGGTGTATTCGACGGCGTGTTCGTCGGCTTCTTTGTTGGCGTATTTGTAGGCTTCTTCGTCGGTGTATTTGTTGGTGTATTTGTTGCCTTCTTAGTAGGTGTAGGTGTATTCACCTTCGGTGTTGGTGTATTTGTCGGAGTGTTTGTCGCCCTCTTGGTAGGTGTTGGTGTTGGAGTAACGGCAGAGCTGAATGTAGCCTTACGTTGTCCGGCATAGGTTCCCGTTGAATCCGTTATGATACAGGCAATTGACTTCCCGACATCCGCTGATCTGACAACATAGGTTCTTCCATAATATCCATTTGCAGTATCACCGGTATACCAAGAAAACTTCAGATTTGCCTCCGGGCAGTTGCTGTTAGAAATGGTAACTGTTAACGTCTCCCCTACGATGGTTTTTCCGCTCTTGGAAACATAACCACTCAGTGTCGGCTGTACTGTAGGCTTCTTCGTCGGAGTATTGGAAGGAGTATTGGAAGGTTTCTTAGTAGGCGTATTGGTAGGTCTCTTCGTCGGTGTATTTGACGGAGTGATCGTAGGTCTTCTTGTAGGTGTTGGTGTGTCCGAAGGCTTCTTCGTTGGAGTAGGTGTAGGACCGGATACTTGCAGGCAAGTTACACTTTTACATCCATCAAATGAGTCACTTTCTACTGTGGTCGAAGAGTAGTAATACACATCGCACAGCATGCACAGATCAAATGCACAACTCCCGATATATTTAACAGTTTTCGGGATCCTTGCTTCCAGAAGGCCATTGTTGGAGAAAGCCCATGCTTCGATTCTTTCCAGAGAATTCGGAAAAGTGATTTTCGTACAGTCTGAGTTAAAACGGAAAGCATACTCACCAATTTCAACTATACCCTCCGGAATAACAACTGACGAGAAAACATTCAATCCGTTAAATGCATTCTGACCGATCCTTGTTACTCTGTATCCACCTAAAGTAGAGGGAACAGTAAAAGGGAACGGATTTCCGTCCCATCCGGAAAGACTATAACTGGTAATGCATGCAGTACCATCGCTCTGCACAGAATAAATGAAGTTTCCATCCACATTCATAACTGTGTTGGCGGCCTGCACGGTCGTGGTCGGGCAAATACATAAAACGGAAATAATTAAAGCAATCGCAGCCAGGAAACTGGCTACACGTGTAGATCTACTCACTTTCACAAACATTTCTCCTTAGTATCAATACATCCTCATTATCATTATACACAGCACTATGGAGATATGCCAGTCAAGATTGAATGAGAAAAAGCCTTGAAGCAAGAGTTTACTCCAAGGCTTTTCAGATCTCATCAAATTATTTTTCGAGTCAGGAATTCGGATCAGATCGTTCCACGCTCAATACCATACTGTTTACAGATCTTAGTGAACTCATCTGACTGACCAAAGAACGCCAGAACGGAGTCACGGGTCTGCTTACCGTTATAGATCTGGCTCGTCCAGTAACTTATTTCTTCCGCTTCCGGAGCTCTTCCCATGAAGGTCGTATACAGTCTCTTGACGTATTCTGCATTACTGGTCTTCAGACCAACAAATTCCTTATCCGTAAAGAAGGATTTTGCTGCGGAACAACCGGTCTGCTCCAGGTTGGTCAATGCCAGTGCCCAGTACTGCAATCCGTTAGATTCCGGTGTGCGCTTGAGACAGCAGGTATAAAGTCTTGTCGCGAACTCCAGCGCATTCTTGGACGGCTTGGTAGCCGTATAATACTTGGAACCGGACTTGACGCCATAAGTCGCACACACATTGCACCACTCGGTGGATTCAATGAAGTTATTGACTACTTCTGCCCGAGTCATCTTCTTATTCTTCAAAGCATCGACCCAGCCCTTCTTGCCGGCGGCATCGGATGCACGATCGAAGAAAGTCTTATAGAGCGTCTCGACAAAATCTTCGTTGGAAAGACCACGGTTCATGAACTCAGGCGCATCCAGCAAGAAATATCTCGCACAATCTGCACCGGTCGCACCTTCATCCACAACCTTCTTTACCCAGTAAGCCTTACCGGACGGATCAGACTTGCGGTTCAAGGCTACTGTGTAGAGACGTTCCACAAAATCTTCGAAAGACGGATCTTGCGTAGGAGCCTTGGTAGGCGTCTTCGTCGGGGCCTTAGTCGGACCATTTGTCGGCGACTTCGTAGGAGCTTTAGTTGGCGCCTTGGTAGGTGCTTGGGTAGGACTCTTTGTAGGAGCCTTTGTCGGACTCTTAGTCGGCGCTTTCGTAGGCGAACCGGTCGGAGCCTTAGTCGGGGCTTTTGTCGGAGCCTTAGTCGGAGCCTTCGTTGGTGCCTTAGTTGGCGCTTTTGTAGGTTCCTTGGTAGGCGTCTTTGTCGGCGTGGAAGTCACCTTTCTGGTCGGTGTAGGGGAGCTGCCCTTCTTCGTCGGAGTAGGGGTATTCACTCGTTTTGTCGGAGTAGGTGTGTTAACTCTTCTTGTCGGAGTCGGAGTATTGACCCGTCTTGTAGGAGTCGGTGTGTTTACCTTTTTCGTCGGGGTCGGTGAATTCTTCTTTGTCGGTGTTGGAGAATTGGTCTTCCTGGTCGGAGTCGGAGAATTCGTCTTTCTGGTCGGCGTAGGCGAATTGCCACCGCCACCCTTTAAAATTGTAACGCTCTTGCATCCATAGAAAGAATCTTCCTCAACCTGGGTACCTTCGTAATAGTACACATCGCAAAGACCACAAAGGTCAAAAGCTCTTGTACCTACGTATTCCAGTCCTTTCGGAAGACGGGCTTCATACATGCCGTTATTAGAGAAGGCCCATGCCCCGATTTTCTTTAACGTGCTCGGGAAAGTGATCTTTGTGCAGTCGGAATTATAACGGAATGCGTAATCACCAATCTCATTGATACCTTCCGGGATTACTACCTCTGAGAAAATATTCAATCCGTTGAAAGCATCCCGTCCGATCTTGGTGACCTTGTATCCGCCTAAAGTAGATGGAACCTTCAGTGGAATCGGGTTTCCTTCGTAACCGGATTGTCCGGCATCATACCAATAAATACTGACTGTGCCGTCATCCAGCATCTCATAGGTGTAGGCACCGTCATAACCTCTTGTTCCCGCCTCAACGACCTTGGCCGGCTGGAAACTAAGAACAGAAAAAATCAGAGAAACAACCGCCAGGATCCCGGCGAAACGTGTAAATCGATTTACTTTCACAACAAATTCTCCTTTACTAAAAAACATCCTCACGCCCCATTATACAACAGTGCGTGAGGAATAGACCAGTCAGGATATGTATAGAAATATCAGAAAAATACCCTCTTCGGATACGCTTCCCGATAGTCCTTATGCCTTTGGACGGGCGATTTTCTTATAGGTCTCGCCACCGCAGGCTTCGAAAAGTTTGACCATTTCTTCGTCACTGATAACAGTAACACGGCCGCCCTCGTACTGCTCATCGATCCATTCTTTCATCTTGGCGATGAAAGGATCTTTCTTGCTGACCACACTCTCCCCGGCCAGGCGATAGTAGTTATTGATCCAGCAGGCAATACCGGCCAGTCCGGAAACGTTGCTGACGGCAACAAGCGGCGGACGATCCAGAAGTGCTTCCGTATCGAAAATGTTATAGATCTCCGGATCCTTCAGAAGACCGTCTGCATGGATACCGGCCTTGGTAACATTGAAGTTCTTGCCGACGAAAGGCGTCATCGGCGGAAGTTCATAATTGGTCTCGCGTGAAATATAGTCTGCAATCTCTGTGATGACACGGGAATCCATACCATCCAGAGTACCCTTAAGCTGAGCATATTCGAAAACCATAGCCTCCAGCGGAACATTACCGGTTCTCTCACCGATACCGAGAAGCGAACAGTTTACGGCCTGAGCGCCGTACAGCCATGCTGTCGAAGCATTGACCACGCCCTTATAGAAATCGTTATGACCGTGCCACTCCAGCATCTCAGACGGTACACCGGCGTAGTGCTGCAGACCATAGATGATACCGGATACAGAACGCGGCAGGGCAACACCCGGGAAAGGAACACCATAACCCATAGTATCGCAGGCACGGATCTTTACCGGGATCCCGCTCTCATCGGACAGGCGCATCAGCGCGGTTGCGAAAGGCACGACAAATCCGTAGAAATCCGCACGTGTAATGTCCTCGAAGTGGCAGCGCGGACGAAGTCCGGCATCGATGGCATCGGTAACGATACCGATATACTTATCCAGAGCCTGTTTACGTGTCAGGCCCATCTTGTTGAAAATATGGTAATCTGAGCAGCTTACCAGGATACCGGTCTCCTTGATACCGATATTACGAACCAGTGCGAAATCGGACTTGGTTGCACGGATCCAGGTCGTGATCTCCGGGAACTTATATCCCAGTGCCATACACTGCTCCAGTGCCTGGCGGTCTTTCTCTGAATATACGAAAAACTCTGTCTGGCGGATGATCCCCTTAGGGCCTCCGAGGCGGTGCAGCATTTTATAGATCTCCACCATCTGCTCGGTGGTATACGGCGCACGGGACTGCTGACCGTCACGGAAAGTGGTATCCGTAATGAAGATCTGCTCCGGCATGTTCATCGGAACTTTTCTATAGTTATAGGCAATTTTCGGAACTTCGGCATAGGGGAACATCTCACGGAACAGTTCCGGCTTCTCCACATCCTGCAATGCATACTGATACGGATCTTGCTCGAGAAGATTGCTCTTATCACTCAGCGCTATATTTTTCATGTTTCGTTCCTCCTACTTGCAAAAATGCACATGCGTACCTATATAGTAAAATCGTTTCAAACGCGCTTGTCAACGTCCGAAACGATTTTTCTACTTTTTCATTTGCTCTTTTGATTTTTGCAAGATGTTTTTGTTTAAATTGCACGCAGACTTAGAAGAACAGTCTTCCGCTGCCATGATCCTTCAGCAGTGCCTGGATACGTTTCGGCATGATCGGATGGGAGCTCAGAAGGTTATAGATAAATATGAAGAAGCCGCGTGTCTCGTGGCAATGTTTCACGTAGTCTTCTACATCCACCTTCTTATAAAGGTGCTTACCTACCACCAGTGCCAGCATCGGTTCCACGCCACTGACACCCGTAAGATGCTGGGCCACACGATCACAGCTGTATTCTCTGGCACGGGACAGCGCCTGACCGATGATCGGAACGTAGTTGGCGAAAAGAATGCTGATCTGATACAGGAATGTCGCATGGCGGAGACGGATATGAGTCATCTCGTGTCCGATAATGAACTTGATGCTCTCCAGATCGTGGTGTTCCAGATAGGCCACTTCGAATAGATCCGTCAAAAGAACGATATACTGGCGACGAAGGATAAATGTCGCAAAAGCATTCATAAGACCATTCTCCTGGGTCAGATATACCTTCGGGGTCTTCTTCATGCCGAGGCGCTTACTATAGTCCTCGATCACCTGATAGATCTCCGGGAAGTTCTTTTCCGTAATACGGATCGCATTGGCACGATACTGGGCGTAGTACAAGTATACAGACATAATGAGCGTCAGAGGCAGAAGTGCTATGACGAACAGATACGTCAGCGGTGATACCGCACCGTCTACATTGGTTCCTGTGATCATCTCGGCGACCCTCTCCCCGCCTTCTCCGGCCAAAGGACCCACTTCATAGAAAAAAGCGATCAGGCTGAAGACTATCAGCAGTACGACGAAAGCAATGTTGATAACGACCATCGTCACGTACAGCGGTTTTTCCGCGCGATGACGGAAGGAACGTATCTCTTGTTCTGTAAAAGGTTGTATATCCATAGTTCTTGCACCTCATTTATCAGATTAAAGTTACCACATTACTACTTTTTCTTCAATCAGAGCAGGTAGCTCTATCGGTGGGGAAACGATAAGATTTGACGGGATATCCTGACTTGAATTTTATATATCCTCTATTTATACTGAATACGTTTTATCCGTGAAAGCGGGCTCTGACACGGAAGCATGCGTGGATTTCTCTACTTTTAGAAGAAGGAATAGGAACGAGACAACAAGGAGAGGCGGATTTATGAGTTCTATAGTAAAAAAGGTTAAGATGTACAATCTCAGAAGCAGGGTGATCATCGGACTGGTGATTATTGCCCTTTCATTTCTGATCTTGTTCGCGTTGCTGCCAAAGACCACTTCCTACCTGACGGCATCGAAGAATGTATTCGCACAGCCATACACCACTTTAAAAAATGAGAAGTTCTATCGTGGCAAGACCAAGTGCATCATTGACTGGTATGCAGACAACGATAAAGGACGTTTCTATCTGGCTCCGATGGAGGATGCCAATGGCAGTTCCGGCTTTCTGAGCGTCTATGTACCCAAGAAGTACTACGAAGAAGTCGAGAATATCGCGGACCAGACCTGGGACTATATGGAGACCGGTGACACATCCAAGCTGGTAAAGGAGTTCACCTGCCGCGGCTACATCACGGACCTTTCCGGTACGGCCAGATCCTATCTGGAGCAGTATCTTCGTCAGGCAGATACCACCGGGAACTCTCTGGATCGAGTCAGTGACAAGATTTTCGTCGTCGTGCCTTTCACAGATATTCTGAGCGGCGACTCGGTCGTGTACATCTTACTTATGATTTTATTCACCGGTGTAGGTATCTACATGATCTTCTCCGGCCTCACAGGCTTAGGTATAAAGAAGTTCAAGCAGAAACTTTCCTCAAAGGGAATAACGGCAGATCAGCTGGATGCGGATATGGTAAACAGTTCCAAAGTCGGTACGCTCTATATCGGAGACAATTACTTAGTCGAATGCAGCTTGAATCCGACTTTCCATGTTCTCTCGGATATTGTCTGGTATTATCCGGAGAAGACCAATGCCGGCTCCAACCAGACGAAGTACTACGCAACCGCATATACACGGAATCACGAGAAGCTTCTCTTCCCGGCCAAGACCGAATCCGATTCTCTGCTCCTGTGCCAAAAGATCCGGGACAAGCAGCCTCGAGCCCTGTATGGATATGTCATCGAGAATTCTACACTGTACTACTCGCATTTCGACGAACTGCTGAAGATCGTCTACGATCCGAATTACGGTGCAGATTCTGAAGCACCGGCAGCTGAAACTCAGCCGAGCCAGCCGGACGTTGCTGAGCAGCAGCCGGCCGCACTGCAAAATGACTCTTCCTGGATGAATGATCCGGAGTATACTTTAAATGCTGATGCAGTCCCAATGGAGAACGTTTTCAAACCAATGAATGATCCTAACGGATCCGAAAGGAGCGATGATTTATGAAAGACGGATTCTTACGTGTAGGCGCAGCTACTCCCAAGCTTCGGGTAGCGGACATTGATTTTAACGCAGAACAGATTATCTCCTGCGTGAACAATGCAGACAAGGATTGCGCACTTCTGGTATTCCCGGAGCTCTGTGTTACAGGATGTACCTGTGGAGATCTTTTCCGCCAGGATGCTTTCATTGACAAAGCCTGGGCGGCCCTTTACCAGATCGCTGAGGAGACATCTTCCTCGAATACCGTCTTTATCATCGGTCTTCCGGCTTTCATGGAAGGCAAACTCGTCAACCTGGCTGTGGTCCTTCACGAAGGCACGATCCTGGGCTGTAATGTAAAACTTACCTTGAATGAAGCCGAATCCCGCTACTTCTCTCCTTATGAGACCAGCGGTTCTTTCTACGATGAATACTTCGATGAAGAGATTCCCTTCGGCCAGCCTCTTTATTTCTGCGAGAACGACCTGTTCTCCTTCGCCGTGATCTTCGACGAAGATCTGCACGCGCCCATCTCGGACGATGTAGATGCTGCCCTGGCCGGATGCCACATCATCGCGACCCTCTCTTCCCGCCCGTATATCGTAGGCATGGAACAGAAGACCGCCCAGCTGCTCTCCGCTTCGAGCAGAAAGCTGCACGCGGCCTATATCTTCGCCAACGCAGGTGTCGGCGAATCCACTACAGACCTTGTCTTCGCAGGCATGGATATGATCTATGAAAATGGTAAAGAACTGGCACGTAGCAAGGCCTTCTCTTCTGAGGCGGTCTACTCCGATATCGATCTAAAATTTCTCTACGCCGAGCGCACACGTGACGATGCCTGGAGAACGGATTTTGCCAACAGCACAGTGGATGCGGATATCGACTTTGTCAGCTTCGAGATGGATCTGAACGAAGATCTTTCCCTGATCCGCAAGGTTCCGAAGAATCCTTTCATTCCAGAGGACTCGAAGGAGATCAGTTCACGTTGCGAGCAGATCCTGAATCTGCAGGCTATGGCACTGGTGACACGAATGAATCACATCGGCAGTAAGAAGGTCATCCTGGGTCTGTCCGGTGGTCTGGACTCCACCCTCGCCTTCCTGGTCAGCGCCCGTGCATTTGACATCATGGGTCTTCCCAAGAGCGATATCCATGCAATTACCATGCCGTGCTTCGGTACCACATCCCGTACCAAGAACAACTCCATCGAGCTGGCCAAGGCTTATGGTGCACGGATCGATGAGATTTCCATCAAGGACAGCGTGACACAGCATTTCAAAGACATCGGCCACGATTTGGACAACCACAATGTGGCTTTCGAGAATGCCCAGGCCAGAGAGCGCACCCAGCTTCTCATGGACCTCGGCAATGACGAAGGTGCACTGGTAGTCGGTACCGGCGACCTCAGCGAACTGGCTCTCGGATGGGCTACCTATAATGGTGACCATATGTCCATGTATGCCGTGAACAGTTCTGTTCCGAAGACTCTGATCCGTCACATCGTAGCTTATGAAGCCGAACGCGTGAAGGAATCCCAGCCGGCCCTTTCCGAAGTCCTGCTGGACATCCTGGCCACCCCGGTATCTCCGGAGCTTCTGCCTCCGACAGAAGACGGCACGATCTCCCAGAAGACAGAAGATCTCGTAGGACCTTATGAGCTTCACGACTTCTTCCTCTATTACTTCGTACGTCTAGGTTTCGCACCTTCGAAGATCTACCGTCTTGCGAAGATCGCTTTCGCCGGCGAATATGACGACGCGACGATCTATAAATGGGAGGAAACTTTCCTGCGTCGCTTCATCACACAGCAGTTCAAGCGTTCCTGCATGCCGGACGGACCGAAGGTCGGTTCTGTGGATCTGTCCCCTCGTGGCGATCTGCGTATGCCTTCCGATGCTGCATACAAGGTTTGGCTGGAAGAATTAAAAACGGTGCTGGAGTAATCACTACATGAAACAAGAAAGAGCTTTTGCCAAAGCAGTTGTGACCGAGAAAGCGGAGGCCGCCGTTAAGCGTGGGCATCCTTGGGTCTACGATACCGAGATCACGGAGTTTGCCGGAGAGAAAGTAAAGGACGGCATCTTCGGTGCGTCTGCGGACCAGGTCGAGAATGGTGCCCTTACGGATGTTTTCTCTTCCAAAGGACGTTATCTGGGAACCGGCTTTCTCAGTAAGAACAGTAAGATCCGCGTCCGGATCCTCTCGGACAATGCCAACGAGACCTTCGGGCCGGCATTCTGGCAGCGCCGGGTAAAGTACGCCCTCGATATGCGTCGCACGGTCATGCAGGATGATTATGCCTGCTGCCGTCTGATCTTCGGCGAGGCGGACGGTATCCCGGGACTGACCGTGGACAGGTACGAAGACATTCTTTCTACGGAAGTGCTGTCCTATGGCACCGAGCAGGTCAAGGACATCATCTACCGCGCTTTGGTGGAAGAACTGAAGAAAGACGGTGTCACCGTCCGTGGTATCTATGAAAGAAACGAAGCCCTTCTTCGCGAGAAAGAAGGGCTCCCCATTGAGAAGGATTGGTACAAAGGGGATTTCACAGGCATTCCTGATTCCTCCCTGGTGCACATATGTGAGAACGGTATCCACTATACCGTCGATGTCGAAAACGGTCAGAAGACCGGTTTCTTTCTCGACCAGAAGTATAACCGTCTGGCCGTCAGTAAGCTTGCCCGTGGCATGAAGGTCCTGGACTGCTTCACGCATACCGGATCTTTCGCCATGAATGCGGCTCGTGGCGGTGCCGCACATGTTACCGCCGTAGATGTTTCCCAGCTGGCCGTCGACACCGCAGAAGAAAATGCGAAGATCAACGGTCTTTCCGACAGAATGGATTTCATCTGTGCGGATGTGTTCGAACTTCTTCCGAAACTGGAAGCGGAACACGCGGATTATAACTTTATCATTCTCGATCCGCCGGCCTTTACCAAAAGCCGCAAGACCACCGAGAATGCCAAGCGCGGCTATAAAGAGATCAACTACCGCGCCATGAAGATGCTGCCTCGTGGCGGATATCTGGCGACCTGTTCCTGCTCTCACTTTATGCCGAACGAACTGTTCCGCAAGATGCTTCTGGAAGCAGCCAGAGACGCCGGTGTTACACTCCGTCTCATCGAGGAACGGCGGGCCGCGCCGGATCATCCGGTGGCCATGTCGATACCTGAGACAGACTATCTGAAGTTCTATTTACTGCAGATCGTATAAGTTCTTTTCCCGTCGAAAACCGGCGGGATTTTTAATTTCGGAAAAGAACTGTCGCAGATGCGGATCAACTCATCAGCGCCTTGATGCAACAGTTATTCGGCGGACACTCCAGAGTCAATTCCTCTACCAGAGACGGATCGGTAAGATCCCGCCACTGCCCGTTCAGAAGCAGGAAGGACTGGCCTTCTTCACTTGAGGTAATGTATTCTATGGAACTGACTTTCTCTGCTTCTTTTAGTTTCGCCGGATCCACACCTTCCACCGGAGCGGCACCGTAATAGGTGATCACGATGGAGAAATCCTCCACATCCAGAGGCGTATCCAGTTCGATCACATAGTATCCCTCGTAGTCGAAAGTACAATCTTTTCTGGCGTACTCCTCTTTCATCTCAGCATCCCGGATCGAGATGACGCATCTTGTATTGTCGCATAAACCGAAATTGTGCTGTGTGAGGGACGGTTCAACACCAATATAGGTTCCCACTGCTGCCAGTTGTCCTTTATGGTGAAATACATTTGCGACACAAGTCTCATTACCGGTCTTGATACCCATTGCAGAACCACCATCGTAATGCAATACTTCCTTATACTTATCAGACACAGAGATCGTCGTAGCGAAACGAATGGCAGAATAATAAGAGACCCAGTAGTACCCACCGTTTCCGGCTTTCTCTCCGGCGCTGTCTTTCAGAAGCCATGCACCGTCCCCCTTTGGCGGTGTCCTTCCGTATTCCGCTCCGAAATAATCCTTCGGGAAGTTATCGTCCCAACCCACAACGATGGCCGCATGCCCGAAATACCCGTCCGGATAAACAGGCTGTTCTTCGGAAGCGAATTTATCGTCGTATATAGTAAAGTAGCCATGGGTCTGCACATAGCCGGTAGCAGCATTCAACAAGGCAATAACGCCACCCTCGGTACGGATAAGATTCTTGATCTCATCGCGGCTTGCCAGATCGTAGGAATAATCCATATCGGCGCCGAACTTATCCTGGGCCGTACCCGGCCGCGATTCGAATAGGACAGGACTTTTCACTACGGTATATCCGTTACAGCCGTTCGATAATGACCAGATTGCAAGGACCGGATCTCCACCGACATTATTCTCCTGACCGGCGTTGACCACGCGCATTCCTTCCGTCTTGTCCGGACTGTAGTGCGTTTTCACGATATCATCAACTGTGATGGAAATGTCTTTTCCGTTCTTGATCTGGTAACTGGTACGGATCGCGTCCACCATCGACTGCGCCCAGCAATTACCTTGCGCGCCTTGGTTCCGGACTTCTGTCTTGATCCCGTTATCCAACTGGGAATAGTAACCCTTCTTCCCGTGGACATACTCGCCCTTCTTACCTAAATCACATCCATAGATCCCCAAACTCATGGAAGCACATACGGCAATGATCCCCGTCTTTTTCAGTCCCCATCTGAAACGGCGGGCGCGATTTGTTCTGTCTTCTCCCCGCATAATATGTCTCCCCCATTCGCGTACTTTTCGGTTGCTGTACGCGTCTGTAATTTAAGCATACAGGAATCACCCGAGAGGGAAAACCCGAGAAAATTGAAGAAAAACAGGGATGAATTCAAAAAGCCACCGCTTCGTCAATCGATCTTCAATTTGTCCAGTCCATGCAAATAGGTAAACTTCAATGTCTTGAGCTTGAGACCTCGTTTTCCGAAATGCAGACGATAGATTGAATGTTTGTTCAACAGTAGGAATTCCGCTTTACGGCTCATGTCTTCACCATCGGAACCATTGAAGGTAATCACCCGCAACGGGATACTCGTATAGTAAAGCGTGATCGGAAGCTGTGCCAGCGGCTCCAGTTCCGAGGAAGCGATCAGTTCACACTCATAGACACCCGGCGTATCACATGTCACACCTATGACATAGTCCTTGCCGTCCGTGGTATCCACATCCACTTCGACTACCGGATTCGCTTCAATATCGTAGTACAGATCTACCTTCGCCTCGATGGTGTCTTCAGAGAACGGGCAATCGATGTGCTTAACCACAGGCTTATCCCCCATGACCGCATCCATGGCCGGAGTGTTCATGGCGAAACGCAAGATGTTGGCCGCATTTCTCTGCAGCTCGGCTCTCGTGATCAGATCAGTCCTGCCGCCTGTCAGATTCTCATAGGTATCCGATGCCAGAAGGGATTCCTTCTCCACATTCGAGCACACCATATAAACATCGCACTGGGAACGGGCCATAACAGAATGGCTTCGCAGATTGTGATCGTGAGGATTCTCCGGGATGCAATCGATATATGCCCACCAGTCTGTCATGAGAAGACCTGTATAACCCCACTGCTCTCGAAGGATCGTGGTATTCAGCTCATAGTTGGCTGTACCGAAGGTGCCGTTGATCATGTTATATACGCTCATGATGCTTCGCGCTGCGCCTTCCTTCACTGCGATCTCGAACCCCTTCAGATAGATCTCACGAAGTGCTCTCTCCGAAACGATGGAATCCATGAAACGTCTTCTCGTCTCACGGTTATTGCAGCAGAAATGCTTGATGGTCGCCGTGACACCGTGCTTCTCCAGTCCCGCAATCTGAGCGCAGGCCATGCGTCCTGTCAGCAGCGGATCCTCGGAGAAGTACTCGAAGTTTCTTCCGTTTAACGGATGACGATGGATGTTGATACCCGGACCCAGGATCGAATCCACTTCGTTGCTGACCATCTCGATACCAAACCAATTGAAAAGCTCTTCGTTCAGTTCTTCGTTAAATGTACATGCCAGGCAGGTTCCATTCGGCAAGGAGAACGCCTTCTTGCCACTGTCGATACGCATGCCGGAAGGACCGTCATCGCAGCACAGTGCAGGAATACCTTTATCCATCAGTTCACGGGAAGCGCCCGCATAAGCAGCGGCCGTTCCGGTAGTGACCTTCGGGCTGCCCATGCCCTCTCCTCGGATGATCAAAGTGAGCTCCTCATCCGAAAGCTGGGCGATGAACTCATCCAGCGAGTTCTTTTGCAGCTTTACATCGGCAAGCTTGATACCCTTATCGCCGGTCTGCGGGATCTCTTTCTGCACCCGGTCAAGTCTCGTATCCAGATGTTCAACCTGACGAAGCGGAACGGGTTCGTATTTGCCGCCTATGGTCAGTCTTTCGAAAGCCTGAAGCGGCTTGGCAGCAGACTCCAACGGTTCCAGCATCGTGTCTTCCGAAACTTCTATGGAGCCCACTTCGGATGCATCAACAACATCGATACCGGCATAGAAGGAATAGGTGCCCTTCGGAAGTACCCATCCGGTCTGACCCATCAGTCTGCCGTCATCGTCGAAAGCTGCAAATCGATTGCTTCCGCAGGAAAGAGTTATCTCCTGCTCCTGACCCGGAGCCAGTTCCGATGTCTTGGCAAAATCAACCAGCACACGTGCCGGGGTCGCTATACGATCGGAGGGCGCCTGAGCGAAGAGCATCACGGTCTTCTTGCCGACACGTTCTCCGATATTCTTCACAAGAAGCTTCAAGCTGACATCGGTTCCCGAAGCGGTAAAATCCGAAACAGCGATGCGGAACTTTGTATAGGAAAGGCCAAATCCGAAAGGATACAGGACTTTCTCCGGTGCGAATGTCGAGAAATAACGATATCCCACGAAGATATCCTCGGCATAGAAATCACGGGACAGGTCTTCTCCGCCGAAATTCGCAGAAGACGGATAATCCGAAAGTTCCCGGGCAATGGTATCGGTCAGACATCCGGAAGGATTCGATTTACCTGTTACGAGATCCGCACAGGCCGTACCGCCGATCATGCCGGCCTGCCATACATAGAGCACAGCAGCAGGATCGTATTTCTCGACCCATGACATATCGATTATGTTTCCCACGTTCAGAAGAACGATGGTCTTACTGAAGGAAGCACAGACTTTCGACAGCATCTCCTCCTCCCCGTCACTAAGGAAGAAGGAACCTTTCTGATCCGTATTGTCACGGTCTTCACCAGCCGTACGGGCAATCACCAGGATCGCTGCGTCATTTCTCTCCGAAGCGGTTTTTACAACCTCATCTGAAAGCGGCATTTCCGGCTGGGACCATTTCTCCTTGCCCCATCCGAGACCCGGGTCTACCGGATTCTTGGCTTCCCATTCATCGTAGATCTTCAGGAGATCTTCATCGACCGTGATCCCGTCCGCATTCTGCAGTCCCTCAAGGATGGAGACCACATGCTTGACGTTGACCATACCGCCGGAGCCGGTACCGCTCTTATAGTAATTCCGCTGCATTCTACCGAAGACGGCGACCTTCGCACCATCAGACAGTGGAAGCGTATCTCTGTCATTCTTCAGAAGGACCGAGCCTTCGCGCGCAACCTGAATGGCCGCATCCGTGTACTTGTTCCAGTCAAGGATATATTCAGACATAAGCACCTCCGAAAATAGGGTAGAATCCACTATTATGATTCTACCCTATCCGCATACATAAGTGATGTCTTTTTTGCAAACAATTCGAAGCACTGCCTCGATTTACATATTATTTCTGTGTTCCGCTGACCAGTTTCAGATACGTCTTTCTTGTGAAAAGATAGGCGATAGTATACACGATTGCAAAGACTACAATGCAGGCACCCAGAATCAGCAGGAAACGCTGTGGTTCACACCCGCCAATTAACTGCAGGATACGGTTGACCATCGGGTAGGCCGCCATAGTATGAATCACAGCCACCACCAGTGGAAGCAGGAACACGACTACGATCTGCGAATTGATGGACTTCCGGATTTCTTTTCTGGTCAGTCCGACTTTTCTCATAATGGCGAACCGTCGGGAATCCTCATAGCCCTGAAGCAGCTGACTGAAATACATATTCAGAATCGTAATCGTCAGAAATGCGATGCTCAGAAAAATACCCAGGAAGAAGAGTCCTCCGTATATACCGATGATATCATCTATATCAACGATCCTGCAGCTGACATTATATCCATAGTCCGGATGATTTTTAATCAGATCATCATAGAATGCACGCTGTATCGCCTCGTCTGAAGACGTATTGATCAGTACTCTTGCCTGACCATTACCACGTTCTACGACACTTGGACTGAGATACTTAGTCAGTTCTTCCAAAGACTCCTCATCTGGTGTCATAAAGAAGTACACACCTTCGCTCATATCGATACTCATACCATAGCCGATCTGCGGTGCCTGGGGAAGGCGGACCAGTTCGTAGGACGGCGACTTCTCAGAAACAGGATTTCCGTCCAGATCGATGGTCTGAAAAGCGAGCTCGTCGGGCAGGTCAGGGCCCTGGAGCGGATAGTAACCTAGCTGTCCCTTCTCCAGCTTGATATCCGTATCGTTGGCGATATTATACAGATCAAGCGATAACACGAAGACCTCTTTCATACGGTCACTGTTGTAGTTCGGATACGTGATCACGACACCATCCCGGATACTGGAATATGCGTTGTAATCCTTATACTTCACGATCTTATCAATCTGCATTCCGATCTGCTCCGCTCTATCTTTCAACGTCTGGATATGATCCGCAATTGCGTCGTCATCGTATCCTTCTTCATAGATGATATCGAAATCCACGCGGTACCAATTCTCCGCCTGTACACGGATCGTACTGTAAAGAGTCATTACAGAAGAAATCGTCACCAGTACCATCGTTGCAAAAATACATATCGTGGCCAGTGTAGCCGCGTTTCTCTTCATGCGGTAAAGCATACCGGAGACCGAAATAAAATGACTAGTCTTATAGTAATAGTTCTTCTTCATTTTCATGGTGTTGAGGATCGTGATCGATCCTGCCGTGAAAAGACAGATCGTTCCCAAAATAACAAGGCTTACTGCAAAAAAGAAGAAACTAAATGCCTGAACTGCACTTTGGGATCGGATGGCCAGAAGATATCCGCATGACAGAAGGAATACACCGACAAGCGCCAGAGGCCAGTTCGACTTCGGCTTCTTCTCACCTTTGGCTTCTTCCTTCATGTAGTCAAGCGAATTGGTACGCAGGATACTGACACAGTTGAAAAGGAAATACAGCAGGAAGAAGAATCCAAAGGCAGCCATGTTGATCAGGATTGGGAACCAGTTGATCTTCCATCCGAAATCCGCCTCATTGTGATAGATTTTCAGAATCACGAGCTGCAGAAATTTAGAAACAATGACACCGATTACCGATGCCGGGATCACACTGAGAACATATACACAGAATGTCTCGATGAAATGTACACGGATGATATGCTTCTTCTGCATACCAAGCATGCTATAAAGACCCAGCTCTTTCTTTCTCTGCTTGATGACGAAACGGCTGACGCTGTTGAGAAAGAAGAAACTGATCATGTACATGACGAAAAGGCCGAAAAACATCAGCATCTGAAGGGTCGAACCTCCGCTGATAGACCCGATAACTTCGTCCATACTGAGGTTGAAGATAATGAAGGTGATCGTGATCATCATGATGCTGGAAATGATATACGGCACATAAATGATCTTGTTCTTGCTGAGCGCATTGGCCGCAAGACTTCTATAAATATTTCTCATAGTCGTCTTCCTCCGGTCAATCCTTCACAGTCTGCACGCCATCGCCCAGCATGGCGGTCAGTGAATCAGAGATCCTTCTATAGAATTCACTATTGCTCTCATTGCCACGATAGATCTGGTGATATACGATTCCATCCTTTATGAAAAGCACTCGCCCCGATGTGCTGGCGGCTTTTACAGAATGGGTAACCATCAGGATGGTCTGGCCCTCTTTATTGATACCTGCGAACTGTTCCAGAAGTTCATCTGTTGAACGAGAATCCAGTGCACCTGTCGGCTCATCAGCCAGCACCAGCTCCGGCTGGGTGATAATGGCACGGGCCACAGCTACGCGCTGTTTCTGTCCGCCGGAGATCTCATATGGAAACTTATCCAGAAGATGGGAAATACCCAGTTTTTGAGCGATAGGGCGAATACGGGAATCCATCTCCGAATGATGAAGTCCTGCCAGAACCAATGGCAGATAGATATTGTCTCGGACGGAGAAATTATCCAGAAGATTGAACTCCTGGAATACAAAACCCAGACGTTCACGACGGAACTTGGCCAGTTCTTTTTCCTTAATGGTACTCATACGATTACCGTCCAGAAGCACTTCGCCCTCGGTCGGTTTATCCAGTGTAGCAATGATATTCAGAAGTGTCGTCTTACCGGATCCGGACTCGCCCATGATGGCTACGAACTCACCCCGCTCCACCGTAAGATTCACGTTCTGGAGCGCCGTGACTTTGTTGCCGCCGAAGCGCGTAGTATAGACCTTTCTCAGATTATTGACCTCTAACATTGACATAGAAGAATCTCCCCTCTCTTGGCACACCGCGGTCGTGGCATGCCCTTCGTTGTGTTCTTGTCAATCTTACACTTTCCGGTATGACCGTTACCATCGATTTACCTTACATAAAAACCCCCAATCTTACATTTTCGTAAGATTGGGAAGGATCCGTTTCTGTTGCGTTATTTGTTGCCGAACCGCACCGTCACTTTCGTACCTTTGCCTACCTCGGAATCGAAGATTACCTCCGCCGAGATCATGTCAGCAGCTTTCTTGACCAGGTACAATCCCAGACCCGTGGACTTCTTCTCATTATGTCCGTTATAGCCGGTATATCCCTTCTCGAAGATACGTGGCAGGTCTTCCTTAGCGATACCGATTCCTTCGTCCTCGATGGTAAAGGATGTATTCTCCGCATCTCCGTAGAAATGCACCGTACCGGACTTCTGGTACTTAATGGCATTGGAGATCAGCTGACCGACAATAAAGCCCAGCCATTTCTTATCCGTAGATACCTCAAGGTTGGAAGGCTTGAAATCCACCGACAAGCCCTGTGTCATGAACATGGTCATGGCACGCTTGATCTCTGCGCGGACCACATCGTCTACTTTCACTTTGGCGAACTGCAGATCGTTGCTCTCAGATCCCAATCGCAGATAGTTCAATGCCATGTCTGCATAGTTCTCCACATGGATCAACTGGGAACGAAGACGACTGGCCGTCTCCTGATCCTCCATATTCTGAATGATCAACGATAGAGCCGAGATCGGCGTCTTGATCTGGTGTACCCACATGGTGTAGTAATCCAGCAACGCGTTATAACTTAAGGCATTCTCTTCCTTCACCTTAGACAACTCATCGGAAAGCTTCACCATCAGATCGCGATAATCCTTCTCGATCAATCCGATCTTCTCCTCTACGCTTCCGAGGTTCTCATCCTTCTCATTAAATTCTGCGGCCAGGCCCTGAGGGAATTCCATTCCCTGAGAAAGAAAAGTATGCTTCTTCGTATATTTCCGCAGACCCAGTGTACCGACGATCGCACCAATGATAAGCAGGATCGCCGCACTCAGCGCCACGGGCATCATGGAGAAGTTATAGGCCCAGCAGACCAGTGCCAGGACCAGAATACTTACCAACGACGCCACTATAGCGCCCAATCGGCTCTTCAGATATGCGAACAGGACTTTCTTATTCAATGATGTAGCCCTGTCCTTTCTTCGTTACGATGAAGTCCGGAAGACCGGCGGCTTCCAGTTTCTTTCTAAGACGGTTCATGTTGACGGACAGCGTGTTCTCATCTACAAAACAGTCGTCATCCCAGAGCTGCTGCATCAGGGAATTACGAGAAACGATGCTGCCCTTGGCAGAAAGAAGCGCCGACATGATACGGTTCTCATTCTTCGTCAGTTCGATTTTCTGCCCTGCCACGGTCATGGTGGAATCTGCAGCATTATAAGATGCACCACGATACTCGATGACGTCGCTCTTCTCTTCTGCGAAAGCATAGGCTCTGCGGAGCACTGCCATGATCTTGGCCGTCAGCACATTAAAGTCGAAAGGCTTGGCCACGAAATCGTCGGCCCCCATGTTGATGGCCGTTACCAGATTGATGTTGTCCGATGCAGATGACAGGAAGATCACCGGCACCTTGGACACCTCACGAATCTTCGTGCAGCGGATGAAGCCGTTGGCGAAAGGAAGTCCGATATCCATCAGCACCAGGTGAGGCTGAAAGGTATTAAACTCACCCAGAATATCTTCGAAATCCTCGGTCAGCTTCACGTCATAGCCCCATCCGGTCATCATGGTCTTTAATTCTGTAGCAATGGTGAAGTCATCCTCCACCACCAGGATCTTATATGTCATATCCGATCAACCGTCCTTCTCACAAACCAGTACGATGTTCGTTGTTCTCTTTACAGACTGACCTGCTTTCACATTCTGCTTGACCACTACCCAGTTGCTCTGCAGAATGATGGTCTTCTTACCGGACTCGGTAGTAATATTCATGAATCCGGCGGCCTTCAGTTTATCGATGGCCTTATCCAGTCGAAGCTCCGTCACATCCGGAACTTCCGCATTCACATCCAACAGAGAATCCACTACCATCAGATCCGCCACTTCAATCTTATCCATGTGGGTGATCAGATCACACTTGAATGTAGTATCTCCCTTCGCGTTGAAAGAAGTCGTTTCCGAGATCGTGGAATCTCCGCGCTTCTCGAAACGCAGTGTATGGTCACCGGTCTTGGCCGTTACCGTCTCCAGATAGTAGCTTCCATGCTCCAGTGTCTCCAGTTTCTTATCGTCCAGATAGACTACGATGGAGTACTTGGCCAGCGCGATATTCTCATGGAAGTCCAGATCCAACAGGATCGTGCACTCACCCTGTTTCACCGGCGCAGTTGTGCTCTCCGTAGTTTCTTCTGTAGTTGTTTCCTCTGTCGTTGTCGTGGCTTCTGTGGTAGTCGTTGCTTCGGTCGTAGTCTCTTCCGTAGTGGTCGTAGCCTCAGTGGTTGTACTCTCCTCAGTCACTTTCGCATCCGAAGTCGCTTTACGTGTCGCCTTCGTCTCCTCCTGCTTACTGCAGCCCATCGCTGAGAAGCAAAGAGCAACTGCCATCAGAGCAGCTAAAGTTTTTACTCGTTTCATTTCTTTCTCCTCATTTCTTTTTCACTTCTTCATACATACAATATCCCAGATATTATACAACAACTGCCCCTGATTTCCAAAAAGCAACGAGGCTGTCTCCGTGATCCGTCGACCACTTCCGAGACAGCCTCATTCACTTTACTTTATGCAAAAAACTCTCGCCTCAGGCCCAGGGATTCTGAGCATCCGGGACCCGGATGCCTACCAGCAGGAACTGCTCCCACAGGAACCACTCTCCTGTGGACGGCTTGGTGCGAAGTCTCACATACCGCGGATTATCTGCTCCGCCGGACGTGATGTAGATCGTCAGATAGCCTTCGTTGAAATTATCTCGGCTATGGGGCGTCTCATATACTGTCACCGAGTACGGTCTCTGCGGCATGTAGTTATTTTGCGGTGTGGCACCGTTCAGATAGGAACGCGGCACATAGTCCGAATCCATAAAGCGGTCACGGATGAAGGAGATCTCCATCGGAGACAGTGGCTGCGGTCCCTTCAGGAAATTCAGCATGCGGATGGATTCATCCTTGTTGAACGGATATACGCACAGCGCAGCCACAGTCAATGCAGCTACATCCAGCGGATCACGAAGCGAAGCTTCGGGAAGTGCCTGCATCTGCTCTAAAGTCTCCGGCATCTCCTGGAAGATGACTGTCTTACTTGTCTGCTGTGCGCCAGTGTTCTGGATGGCATTTCCGGCAGCATTGGCCATGTTTGCAATGTTATCAAATAATCCCATAGGTTACTCCTTGTTTCTGTTTTTTTCTTTACGGATTCTTCGGTCCCTGATTGACGATACCGCCATTATTCAGGCCTTCATCTCTCCAGGATGTACGAACGAAAGTATCCTGGATGGACGGCTTCGGGGATCCGTCAGGCTGTACGGCCGGTGCGCCACCCGTTGCAGCTGCGCCGGCGAATTGATTCGGGAAAGCCGATGCATCGTTCAACGGAGAGGTAACATTTGCTGTCACCGGTTCTGCCTGCGGTACAGGTACTTCAGGCTGTGCAGATTCCGTTCCCGGAGCACACACATCGCCCATGAGCACCGGTTCTTCCTCAACAGGAGCACCACTTGGCTGGAAAGGCGGCGGGTTGAAACCCTCGATCTGTGCGCCACTTGCGGCACCGGCTACGGCTGCCGCTGCGGCAACAGGAGCTGCTGCGAAAGCTGCTGCACCAGCTACAGGAGCCTCTACGGCAGGAGCTTCAACTGCAGGGGCCTCAAAGGCCGGTGCATCCACTGCAGGGGCCTCAAAGGCCGGTGCATCAACGGCCGGAGCCGCATCAAATGCGGGAACTTCAGGAACAGCCGGAACCTCCGGTACCGGTGTTTCTGCTATCGGAGCGCTGGCAGAAGGAGCATCGAAAGCCGGAACATCTACGGCAGGAGCAGCGTCAAATGCAGGGACCTCCGGAACTTCAGGAACTGTCGGAACATCCGGTACAGCAGGGGCTGCGTCGAAAGCGGGGACCTCAACGGCCGGCGCCTCAAAAGCCGGTGCACCGAAAGCGGGTGCGTCTGCAACAGGTGCTTCTACAGCCGGAGCCGCGTCAAAAGCCGGCACTTCCGGGACTGCCGGAACTTCCGGAATAGAGGAAGCTGCGTCCGAAAGAAGCTTGAAACCACAATTCATACAGAAGACATCACCGTCTCTTACCGGGTTTCCACAATTAGAACAATTCATAACTGACCTCCTTCTCCATACGGATGGAATAACAAATTTAACGAGAATACTCTCTACTCAAGTTTATCTATGTTCAGGTGAAAATTCAAGCAACCACGAAATGCTGCGACGCTTGTCTAAACGAAGAAAGCGCGAGGTCATGTTCCCATCGCTTTCCCGGGCAAATGCCCGGAAAAACACGACACAAACCGGTCTCACGCTCTCCGATTATTATTCTTTTATGAGTTTATTTGGTCGGTGTTTTGGCACTGACTACCGAACTATAAGCGCCGTAGTACTTCGTTCCGTTCACTTCCACATAAGCACGTACTTTGAAGTAATATGTCTTCCCTTTCTGAAGACCGGGACAGTCTCTGTTCGTCGTAGTTACCGTTCCGAGCTTAGTGAATTTGCCATCAGCAGACTCCGATCTCCATACCTCATATCCTGTCGCGCCTGTTGCCTTGCTCCAGGAAACATTGATCTTCGTTGCCGTTACGGCCGAAGCTTTGACATTCGTCGGTGCAGAAGGTACCGGTACGGCACTGACCACAGCGCTGTACGCACCATAGACTTTCTTTCCGTCGACATCTTTATACGCACGTACCTTGAAGTAATACTTTGTTCCTGTTACCAGACCTGGGCAATCTCTGCTTGTGGTAGTAACCGATCCCAGTCTTGAATAAGTACCGTTCTCCGTTGTACTTCTGTATACATCATAACCCGTAGCACCGGCTGCTTTATTCCAGGAAACCGTGATCTTTGTTGCTGATGCTACACTCGCCTTCAGGCCTGTGGGTGTTGACGGCACAGTAGATACACTGACAACCTGACTGAACTCACCGTAGTATCTCTTGCCATCCACTTCCTCGTAGGCACGAACCTTGAAATAATACTTCGTTCCCGTTACCAATCCGGTACATACACGACTCGTATCCGTCACCGATCCCAGCGCGGTAAAAGAACTATTGGCGGAGGTGCTTCTCCACACCTGATATCCGGAAGCCCCGTTAACTTTATCCCAGGACACCTCTGCGGAAGATGCGGACTTGGCAACTACCCCTACGTTCTGCACAACTTCTGTGCCTCTGGTTTTGCAGCTGATTACCTGACTGTATGGCCCATATACATATACGTCATCACCTTCAGTGGAGTATCTCACATAATGACGGGCCTTAATATAATAGTTTGTACAAGGTTTTAGACCATCAATCGTTTTATCGGGGGTATGACCAAACCTATTATTCTTGAACGGCCCCTTCTCATTTGTTGAATAGAATACCTGCACTTCGACAACAGCATCCTGATGACGACCCCAAGAAACAGTGACTGAGTTTGCAGATTCTGACTTTGCTTCCAAATCCTCCACGAAACTTAACGTTTTCTGTGGTTCATAGGTCAATCTGACGCTATCCGATACCTTTGGTTTACTTAGCAAATAGTTTTTCGAGCAGTCAAATTCCCTCAAGTTAGGGAATTTTTCCTTCATCATCTCTTCATCATATGTCGAGTAAAAATCTTTAATGCCGTTATTTGAAATATTAAGATACTCTACTTTTTCCCCTGAGAATGACAAACTGATTAAGCGATTGTTTGAACAAGACAGCGAAACAATATCATTCAAACTAACCATCAAGGTGCTTATTTTGTTGTTATCACAGGCAAGCCTGCTCAAATGTGAATTAGTAGATATTTTACTCAATCTGTTATTCATGCATGACAAATTGGTCAGTTTCTCAAGATTGAAAATATACAAACTACTCAGACCGCAATTATTGCATTTCAATTCAGTAAGCTCCGAGTTCTCTTCCAGCCCCAACGAACTAGGTCTTACTTGATCCTGAGAAAGGAAGCCACTCTCATCTCCACCGCCGATATGCTGATTATTGCTACACGATACTTTTGTAAGTTTCTTGCATCCCCTAAGATCCAAAAATCTTATATCGTTATCTCCGCAATCCAACACGGAAAGCTTCTTGGCACCTCTAAGGTCCAGTATTGTAAGACTGTTATGACCACAATACAAGCTTTCAAGTGCTTTGTTTTCACTGACATCCAGATTCGAGATCCCATTCTTGGAACAATCCAGGAAAGTCAAGGATGTGAAGTATTCGATACCCTTTAATGATTTGATACCCTTTTCACCGCAAATGATTTGATCCACCGTACAGATCTCAAATGCATCCAGAGATCCATCCTCATTTAAATCGAACTCCTTGACTACTTCGAGAAAAGCACTATCCGGGAAGTGCTGTGAATCCAGTGGGATCGCTTCATCCGCTCGGATCGGACCAGATAATAGTTTTGCGCCTAAAGGCACAGAAATTACAGTCGCAACCATGGTTGCGAGCAACATTTGATGCTTCTTCATGATGTACACACTCCTGTCTTTGGAATTATTCTGAATCCTATAAGTATTTTTTACCACACTTAAGAACGCATCACAAAGCCCGCGACTGGTAAGTACACACTTTTTACGATTATTGACAAAAACTTTTGTCAATTCGAAGAAAAAGCCACAGTTTAGAAACGTGGAATCACCTGGAATTTAAGGCTTCAAGCCCAATTCTTCCAGTAGCGCATCCAGATGCTCCACTTTCTCCTTAGTATCTTCAAGAACAAGGATAGTGAAACAGTAGTCGTTGGCCACGATCACGTAACAGCGGATCGTGTCGACCGTGTATGATTCCGGTGCACCACCGGCATAGACACCATACAATGGGCCACCAGTGAAGGAACCGTCCAGCTCTTTTTCCGCAATCAACTCCATGATCTCCTTACAACCATCCATAGCATATTCATAGGAGTCCTCAAAATCTTCGCCCTCCTCGAAAGCAAGATGGATCAGAAGTTTTTCATTCAAGAATTCACTGTCGATAACATCCCCTGCAGTGTTGTATGTATCGTTCACGTAGCCATGTGCCTTCAGGATCGATATGATCTCTTCTTTCGACTTCTGCCGTTCACTCATAGCCATACGGCATACCTTGAACTGATCTTCCGTGATCTTGTCATTTTTTAGCGCCAGTTCCGCTGCCTTCAGATACATCTCAGTAACATCTACATCGTAATCGGGAGCAAGTTCGGCAAAATCACACACAGGAAGGATCTCCTTGAAATTACCGTGCACCTCCGGTTCGATCACCCCGTCATCACGCACCTTAAGAACACATGGAATATCGATGTTAACGATCGGTTCTTTGTCCATCTCTTCCTTCAGTTTGGGAATCATCGCATCGAAATCCATCACCTCAAAAAGATCTTCTTCTGAATTCATAAAGTTTGTACCTTTCAGAAGCGCGGGGATCATCGGCACCATCAAAGGCACCAGATTCTCCGGATCACTGAGGATCCGTGTCCATGCCTCTTCCGCCCGTCTCGTCGAGCAGTGTACATTAAGAACGATCGTCTCGCCAACCGATACGATCTCGACAGAATAGGTCAAATAAGAGGCTTCAGCCTTGTACAGAGATTTGAAAAATACATTCTCTACATAGTCTGTGGCACCGGGAGTGTCGCTGTATTTAGAGAAGAATTTATAATCCGCATCCCGATATGCCCTCATCAGGTCGTCTACCTTGGTCGTTATCGCTTTCTCATCTATAGCGGGGATCGAAGAATCGATCGCTTTCACTTGTTTCTTCACGATCTCATATACCGGCGCAGATGAATTCAGATAATACACCTTATCGTCTTCATCGAGATAAAGTTCCAAATCCACGGTCTCTTCGATTTTCTTGTCTGAAGCATTGGCGAATTCTTCCAGTTTTCCGCGTGAAATACCCTCATTCTTTACAAGAGTCTCGGCGTCCAGAACACGAAGTTGTACCGTCACCTTTCCATCATTCTTCTCGATGCTTGTATTCTGGATCTCATATTCCATATTCTTCAGTACGATCTTCAGAATATTCGCGTCAAGGTCATCTTTATTACTCTGGAACGGATCATCTTTGCGAGCGCAATAGCTGTTAAGTTTATCTGTCTTGCTGCGGATCAGATATTCCATATAATCTTCCACGGCTCCGGCACATTTCTTCTTCTGCTGTTCTTTCTCCTTACTATTGTTACATCCTACCGAAGACAGTATGACCGCTAAAGTCAGAAGCACGCACAGAATCTTCCCGCAATATCTTTTCGTCTGCATAACAGAACCTCCCAAATCCAATTACCGGCACGAAGCCGTCCAACACACGCTATTATACCATTCTTGAGCCAAACGTGCTTTTCGCCTATACTGGTAACGGACAAGCCGCGGATTACGTGGTCCTGTCCTTCGGCGCGTAGCGATATGTCGTGCCGACTAACGATCATTGGGGAAAGGACCTACTCGGTAAGTATACATGGGATTTGCAGATCTGTTTCGAAGAAAAACACCTGAACAGAAAGAGGCGATTGTCGATCTGGCGCGCATTCACGTGGAGAAAGGGTGTTATTGTGAAGAATATCTGGATGCTTTCAAGAAAGCTAATCCGAAGCTGACTTCCGACGATTATCTGACTCTTTGCGAGATCCTTATCGAGATGGAGCGCTACGATGAGGCCAAAGACTGTCTTCTTCGCGTTCGTCCGGGTGCGATCTTCGACGATATGACCGAAGGCGCCCATTCCCACTGTCAGCTGGCGCTGGCCATCGAGACCGGACACTTCAAGGAAGCATGCCGGATCTTCGAGACCGAGAGACGTTTTCTGGACACGTTCATGAGTAATCCTGTCCGGTCCAAAGTCGCCGGCGATTACTATTCCAATGCCGCGGTCCTCTGTGCCCTGTCCGGGGATGAAGAATCCTGCGACCGCTATATCCGCCGTTTGCGGGAATGGTGCGACATCTATCCGAAGCATCCCATCCTACTGAAGATCACCGAAGTGAAAGTTCTTTTCGCGCAGGGAAAGCAAGAAGCCGAGGCGGCTCTGGCCGATTGTGACCAGGCGATCCTCGACTTCTCGGGTTTCAAGTTTAATTGGGAACAGGAATATTATCGCCAAAAACTATCCCGTGCTTCCCGTATCACGCACGAAGTGTGATATCGTACTTCTCTTTCAGATTTCTCAGGATCGTATTAACGAATCCATCGATCACTTCCGGTGTGAACGCTTCGTCCTTCGGAGTGAAAACTACGGAGAATGCCAGGCTCTTCTTGTCCTGACCCAGCTGTGCACCTTCGTAAATATCGAACAGCTCGATCTTCGTGATGTATTCACAGGAAGCGGCGATTTCCTTCTCAACCATGGCACAGGTGATGTCCTTGTTCATAACGAAGCAGAAGTCACGCTTCTCTTCCAGGAACTTCGGAAGCGGGATGAACTTTCTGTCCTTGCCGTAGTACTGGCTCAGGATGCGCAGATCGATCTCTGCCACATAAGCCGGCACACGCATATCCAGTTCATCACAGATCTCATACATGACCTGACCGAGGTAACCGACGTCTTCACCGTTGCAGACAACCTTGGCGGTTCTGCCCGGATGCAGGAAGGTCTTGGTATCTCTCTCGTAATCGAATGTAACATCCAGAGCCTCTGCGATCACGGAAACCAGTCCTTTTAACGAATAAAAATCTTCGTCTTCGCCCCAGACACCGATGCAGATGGTCTCACGCTCATCCGGGTATTCCGTAAGCGGCAGTGCCTTCGGCAGGAACTTGTTACCCATCTCATAGATTCGGCCGGAAAGAATGCCTCTCTTCTGGTTTCTGGCGATAGCTGCCAGCATCTGCGGAGCCAGTGTGGTTCTCATGAGGGAAAGGTCGATATTGATCGGATTGAGGATCTTGATGGCAACTCTCTCCTTCGCGTCCTCCGGAAGCTTCAGAAGATCCAGATCTGCCGGTGAGAAGAAGGAATAGTGTACGCCTTCGCAAGCACCTGCTGCGCAAAGTGCACGCTTCACCTTCAGCTCGGAACGCTGCTTGAGGTTATAGCCGCCACTGGTGACCTGAGCCGTCGGAATGAAGGTCGGTACGATATGGTCGTAACCATACATACGGATCACTTCTTCAGCCACATCCTGATAGGATTCCATGTCTACACGGTAGCCCGGGATGGAGATGGTCAGTTCATCACCGTTCAACTTCGGAGCGAACTGGAGGTTGGTAAGAATACGTACGATATCCTCATCCGGGACCGTAATACCCAGCACGCCGTTGACCTGCTTCACGCTGACAGTGAGATCAGCCGGCTCAACCGAGTTTCCTGTATTTACGTCGAAGTGAGTCTTGCTGACTTTACCACAGCCCAGTTCCTCGATGAGGTGCAGGGCACGCTTCATGGCCATAACAGTCGTATATTCATCGACGCCCTTGGAGAAACGCATGCTGGAATCAGAAACCTGACCCAGAGCTTTACTACTCTTACGGATGTTGTCGTGAGCAAACTTGGCTGCCTCGAACATCACTGCATTCGTGGTATCCAGGATCTCGGAATTGAGACCGCCCATGATACCGGCCAGTGCTACCGGCTTCTTGCCGTCGCAGATCACCAGGTTATCAGATGTGAGCGCGAACTCTTTCTCATCCAGTGTCACGATCTTCTCACCGTCTGCAGCGCGGCGGACACGGATCTCGTCGCCTTCCAGATAGTTGTAATCGAAAGCATGCATCGGCTGACCCAGTTCTTTTAACACATAGTTCGTAATGTCGACTACATTGGAGATCGCAGAGCAGCCTACCAGAGCAAGACGTCGCTTCATCCATACTGGGGACTCTTCGATCTTGACGTCAGATACATAGTGGGCAATATAACGCGGGCACAGATCCGGAGCTTCAACTGTCACGTTGAACTTCTGCTCCACTTCCGACTCGGTGTAATCGAGAGCCGGCTCATGGAGAGGCTGTTCCAGAACGGCAGCCACTTCTCTTGCGATACCGAAGATGCTCTGGCAGTCCGGACGGTTGGCGGTAATGGAAATATCGAAGATATAGTCATCCAGACCCAGGATCGGCTTAACATCCGCACCCGGAACGGAATCCTCCGGCAGAACCAGAAGACCGTTATATCCGGCACCCGGGAACATATCCTCGGTAACGCCGATCTCCACACCGGAGCAAAGCATACCGTAGGAATCGTAACCGCGGAGCTTGCCCTGACCGATGGTCATGAGGCCTTCTACCGTCTTATGGTCTTTCGCTGTAGCATATACCTGAGCACCGATCAGTGCCAGCGGATACTTGCCGCCTGCCTGTACATTATCTGCACCGCAGCAGATCTGAAGTGTGCCGTGCTCGCCGGCATCTACCTGACACAGATGAAGGTGTGTGCCTTCGATTCCTTCGCAGGTTTTGACCAGACCGACAACTACATTGCTGATATCGTGGCCCACTTCGTATTTCTCTTCCACTTCGAAACCACAGGAGAAGAGCTTCTCCTCCAGCTCGTCGGGAGTAACGTTGATATCTACATAATCTTTCAACCAGCTAAGTGGTACTAACATAAGATTTCCTCCTTATTATCTCGTCGTGCTTTTATCAGTCATCGATCTGATCCAGCACACGCAGATCTGATTCGAAAAGAAGCTTAATGTTGTTGATGCCGTACTTGAGCATCGCGATACGGTCGATACCGATACCGAAAGCCAGGCCGCTATATACGTTGCTGTCGATACCACAGCCCTCGAGGACTTTCTTGTTGACCACACCTGCGCCCAGTACTTCGATCCAACCTGTACCCTTGCAGAGCTTGCAGCCCTTACCATGGCACTGGAAGCAGCTTACGTCTACTTCAACAGACGGCTCTGTGAACGGGAAGTAAGAAGGACGAAGACGTGTCTTGGTCTCCTCGTCGAAGATCTTCTTTACGAAAACATCCAGCATACCCTGCAGGTCGCAAAGTGTGATGCCCTTATCGACTACGAGGCCTTCCATCTGGGAGAACATCGGAGAGTGGGTCGCGTCGTCATCGGAACGGAAAACCTTACCGGGAGAGATGATCTTGATCGGTGGCTTCTGCGCTTCCATGACATGGATCTGGCCGGCAGAAGTCTGGGTACGGAGCAGGAACTCCGGGCTCAGATAGAATGTATCCTGCATATCACGGGCCGGATGATCCTGAGGAATATTCAGGGCCGTGAAGTTATAGTAATCTGTCTCGATCTCATTTCCTTCGTAGATCTGGAAACCCATAGAACCGAAAATATCCACGATCTGGTTTCTCACCTGTGTGTTCGGGTGAAGCTTACCAAGTTTATGGGATTTCTCCGGTAACGTAATATCGATGGTCTCCTGCTCGTAACGGGCCTTTCTCTCCTGAGCCTTGAACTTCTCGTCCAGCTCGTCGAACTGTTCCTGGGCCCAGTTCTTGATCTCATTGACCATCTTACCGTAGTCAGCCTTCAGCTCCTTCGGGATCTTGCCCATCTCCTTCATAAGAGATCCGATCTTGCCCTCTTTGGCATCCATGACGCTCTTTCGGTATTCATATACACCTTTCGAACTTGTAATGCCGGAAAGATCGCTCTCGATCCCACTTCTGATCTGTGACAGTTTCTCACTCAATTCACTTAGTTCAGCCATGCTTTCCTCCTCTTTTCTCTGCTTCTTGCCATTAAGAATACAAAAATCCCATGACAATGTTTCCACTGTCATGGGACGAATTCGCTTTCTATTGCACCTTCGCGGTACCACCCATGTTCGAAAAGCACTGTCTACGCGCTTCCCGCTCTCTGTCGCGCCGTAATGCTGCGCATGCATCCGCTTATTCTCGGGAATGACCCGCTTTCGCCAGACCGCTCCGGTGTTGAAATTCATCTTTACTTTCTGTTATCGTGCTCTCAGCCGGTGACACGACTCTCTTCTCACAAGGTTTGCAAAGACTACTTACGCACCTTCATTGCGTGAAATGATTGTAACCTCGAGTATCGGAAAAGTCAAGGATGAGGTTCTTTAACCTTTATTCCCATTCAATCACATACACTAACGGAATTGTGACTTTGTCTCCCCTAACTGTCGTGTATGAGTATAGACCACCTGAAACACCATACACCGTTATCTTATCATCTTCGAGAATTCTGGATTTCGAACCGTAATTATCAAGCACCGCGTAGATAACATTGCCATAACTGCCAGATGTCGCCATGCGATACTGAGAATATTCACTCGAAGATGTTGCTTCACTACAAACCTGAACCACTTTGCAAGTAAACTTTACATACTCTCCAACATAATCGTCCGGTGTTCTCTCCAAGCTCTTGTATAGTCCTGTCTTACAGTTCTTTCGTAGCCACTTACTCTTCTCATCCTTCGCTAACGAGTACGTCTCTCTGGCCAATTCTTTTCCGCACACTTTACATGTCTTGACACGCACACCATTATCAGCAAATGTTGCTTCTTTTTCTATACTCCAATCGCTTTCGACATGATCCAGCTTTTCGATTATTGATTCTTCTTCAGTGCCACAAACCTTACAAACGCGCACTTCTTTTCCTTCTTGGGTACAAGAAGCTTTTTCCGTAGTCTTCCAGTCTCCAAAGTCATGCGCAAGCAAAGGAAGTGTTCGGGTCTGTTCTTTTCCACAACGGGTGCAAACCCCTTTTTCGAGACCTTCTTCGGCACACGTGGCATCTTTTACCAATTCCATAGAATCAATTATGTGCCCAAGTTTTTCACCTTCGGTTTCTCCGCAAACTGAGCAGGTCTTAGGCAGATCACATGTTGCCTCAACCCACTTATGGCCGAGAGCATCACCTTCTGTCGCGCCGCAGACATGGCACTTTTTTGGTGAAGTACAAGTTGCTTCATCCCACTTATGACCTAATGCCGTTCCTTCTGTTTCTCCACAAACTGAACACGTCTTTGGAGAATCACAAGTTGCCTCTTTCCATGTATGTCCCAGTGCCTTTCCTTGTGTTTCACCACATAGATTACATTTTTTCGGCGAAACACAATTCGCCTCGCTCCACTGGTGAACATGTTCTGTCTCTTTCGTCTTAGAACAAGCAACGGAAGACAGTACCAACATAGCACAAATCAGCACTATCAACATCTTTTTCATGATCTCACCCCATTTCGGATCAGTATTCTAATTCGAGTATAGGAATGAATATTTTAACGATTCAACAAAGACGGGACAGCTCGTGTCCCGTTTTCTAATCAGCTTTCGGTTCGATGGTAAGTGTCCGGAAACCCGCTTCTTTCAGCAGTTCGTTCACCTTATGGATCGAGGAACACAATTTGCGTGAATTATTGCCGATCATAAGATTGGACAGAAACTTGTCCCGGTCCACCTCTTCACCGGACAGTTTCCTCGGATCCTCCAGTTCCGGCATACAATACAACCGCAAAGCTTCCGAAACCTCTCCGGGAAGCAATTCAAGCACAAGACCGATGGCGATGACCACATCCCTATGCTTAGTAGGACGTTCTCGATTTAATACCTTGGGAAAAGAACTTTCACTCATGCCGAGGATTCTTGCAATCTTGCGCGTGCTCAACTGCTGCTGATGCATCTCGTTGTACTCACGCCTCTTCTCTCGAATGAATTTCGCAAAATCATTCTTCTGAATCATGTCGTTCTCCTCAGAATGTGCCTGCCCTGCCTCGAAACTCTTCTTAACATCATTACGACTCATAAAGTCACCTCCGATACGTTTTTCTATAACGTGATCGGATTCTGACGCGAGGCAGAGTATATCCGAGTAGAGTATAAAATTCTCATGACTACGGGACAAACAAAACGGGACACACGCTGTCCCGTTTTACACAACCTATGTCACTAACAAAAACGACCGAACCGGGTTTTGCCCCGATTCGGTCGTAGGATGTTTGTTTAGATTGGATTCAGACCGCTCTTCAGATCGTTCCGCGATCGATTCGGTCGCTGGCTTCCACCTGATTAAGACCTTCTTCCGAAGAAGAAAGCTTTGCATACAATTCCTCATCGCTGATGGCGCTTAATGCCGCCAGTTCCTGTTCGACCTTAACTTTACGTTCTTCTGTCTTCGCATTCGCTTTTGCCACGTCTTCAAGCCCCTATTACAGATTCAGGCCCTTTGCCTCGTCGCAGCCGAGTTTGATGTTCATGCACTGGATAGCCGCACCGGAAGCACCCTTACCCAGATTATCGAACTGGGAGGATACAATGATACGATCCTCGTTACCGGTCACATAGATCTTCAGTCCATCCCAGCCGGAAAGAGAATTACCGGCCAGGAATCCACTGGCTGCGATCTCATCGTCATCTGCTGCGACCGTGATAAACTTCTGATCCTTGTAGTACTCACGGAAGAAAGCCAGGAGTTCTGCCGGAGTCATCTTCTTCTGAAGCATATCGGCATAGATCTGAAGAGATACCACCATACCGCTATAATAGTCGTCAATGATCGGTGAGAAAAGCGGCGTTCTGGCAAGGCCCGTAACCGCCTGCATCTCCTTGAGGTGCTTATGCTGCTGGGCCAGCGCATACTCACGTCCGGAAGAGAACTCCGACGGACGGTCTTCACTCTCGTAGATCGCGATGGTCTTCTTACCTGCTCCGCTGTAACCGGACAGCGCAAAGCTGGAAACCGGATAATCCTTAGACATGATGCCGCCGGCGATCATGGGATAGGTAAGAGAGATAAAACCCGTCGCATAGCAGCCCGGCACGGCGATTCTTTTCCCGTTACGGATCGCCTCACGGTGCGCAGAAGAAATCTCCGGGAAACCATAGGCCCATCCCTCTGCGGTTCTATGTGCCGTAGAAGTATCAAAGATCACCACATGGTCATTATCCGGATCCACGAGGCTTGCGGATTCTTTTGAAGCCACATCCGGCAGGCAAAGGAAAGTAATATCCGATGCGTTGATCAGTTTTCTACGTTCCTCCGGATCTTTTCGAAGTTCCGGATCGATCTTGAGGATCTCCACATCGTCACGGTTCTGGAAACGCTCGAAGATCCTAAGACCTGTTGTTCCTTCGCTTCCATCTACAAATACTTTCTTTTTCATATACTTTCCTCCTTTTCGGATCCGCTGCCGCGTCTCCGCTTTCGATTTGTTGTGTTTATTGTTTCGGAGAAGTTATTTCACGTTCTCCAGATAGGTCAGGATCGTCTCTACGGCCCCGTCCACATCCACCAGATCGGAGTGGACACATAGATGGTATGTTCCGCTGTTACCCCACTTCTGGTTGGTGTAATGGTTATAGTAATTGGCTCGGGCAGCATTCACATCGTTGATGTATCTCTCCATCTGCTCATCGGTATAATCCTTCTTCTCGATGGCCACTTTTCTCTTTCTGGCGATCTTATACGGCATACTTGCGGCAATGAAGACATTAATGCTGCCCTCATTTCGGAGTACGAAGTCCGCGCATCGACCGACGATGACACAGGGGCCCTGCGCCGCCAGGTCTTTAATGACTTTACACTGCTGCAGATAAATGGCATCCGAGAAATCCGGCGTATAGGAGAAGGAGAAGAAAGACATACGTCCACGACCCTTGTCGGAGATACGATGTGCGCCTTCCTCATTGCGCTCGATCAGCTTCGGATCCATTCCACCCGCCTCCGCGGCAAGAGTAATGAGCTCCTTGTCATAGAAAGGAATGCCCAGGCGTTCGGATAACTTGATACCGATCTCGCGGCCACCGGATCCGAACTCACGTCCGATTGTGATTACACGGTTATTCATAGACCCATCTCCCGTCCCGGGCTGAGATGCCCGATGTTCCTATTTTATCAGATTTCAATTTACCGGAAAAGAAACTGTGCGGCTAACGCCATGACCACCAGGAAAACCAGGTTCATGACCGTAAAAAGCAACAGATACCGTTTCGTATGTCCGGGCCGCAAAGTGCGGTAATGACTGAATGTAATAAGACTGGCCAGCGAGGAGATCAACGTTCCCGTACCACCGATATTGACGCCCAGAAGCAGGTCGTGGTAGTTCTCCGTAAACCTCGAAAGCAGGATCGCTGACGGAACATTACTGATGACCTGGCAAGACCCGATACTCACCAGAAGGGTGTTTTTGCCAAGAAGATTTCCGGCAAATTCCTGCACTGCCGGGATTCTCGCCATGTTTCCGGAGAAGACGAAGAATAATGCAAAAGTCGCCAGTAATCCCCAGTCCACTTCCCCGAAAGCTTTCCGGTCTGCAAATACCATTACTGCGGGGATCAGGATCAGTCCCAGCCAGTACGGGATCAATCTGAACACGATAAGCAGTGATATGGCAAAAAGAACCAGATACAGAATAGTGCGTTTCTTATTGAGGGTCTGGCCGGAATCGTCTTTGATCACAAGCGGTGTCTTCGGGAGCAGGAAACAGGCCACCGTCAGCATGGCGATCGCCAACAAAAAGGGCGGGAACATGATCTTCATGAACTCCCCTGTGGGGATTCCGAAATGCGAGTAAAGATAGAGATTCTGGGGATTTCCGAACGGTGTCAGCATACCGCCCAGATTGGCGGAAATATTCTGAAGGATGAAGATATACGCCATCTTCTCCTCGTTTTTCGTGACCGACAAGGCAAAATAACCCAGCGGCAGGAAGGTGATCAGGGCCATGTCATTTGCGATCAGCATGGATCCGATGAATGTGATATACACAAGTGCGAGGGCCAGTATTCGAAGATTTCCCGTGGTCACCACGATCCGCTGGGCAACGATTCCGAAGAAACGGATACCCTTCAATGCGCATATCACGAGCAACGTCAGAAAAAGGCATGTCAGCGTCCGAAGATCAAAATACTCCAGATACGCTTTATCTGGCGGTACCAGGCAGCTTGTCACCACAGCCAGCAGCGCAGCAATACACATCACCGTATTCCGCTTAAAGAACCCGATGCACTTATTCAATTTGCTGCTCTTTGACTGCTCCACTGCTGCCCCCTGCAACTCTTTTTACTCCGGCTGACTCAAGCCGGAACGGCACGCACAATCTTCTCAAGAGAGCCGTCTTTCCAACGCCTCTCTCACGCGCCGGCGATATTATAGCACCAAATCAAGCAGCATACAAAGAAAACTTGGTAGTACCTATTTAGATAAATCATCCAATGACAGAAAAAGAACATCTTCCACACATACATCTTTTTCTTCTTGTTTCAGACACAATGCCATCTTATGATGACTATCCAGATCCTGTGTTTGAAAACAGAAACTCAGATCCGGAGCATTCTCAAGGAATAAGGTTATGCGCTCTTTCTCAGGGATAATGGCGAAGGAATCCAACGGAATACTCATTCCTTCCCCCACATACTTGGTATAACTCTCTTTAAGAGTCCAAACAGTATAAAACGCATTCAATCTTTGCCGGAAAGGAACCGTCTCCAGATAATCTATTTCCTTTCTGGCAAAAAAGTCCCTCGCTATCGACATTTCAATCTCTTCGACACGTTCCACATCGATTCCGAGGTTTTGATCGCCCACTCCACAAATAACCCAATTACCTGAATGAGAAAGATTAAAGTATATTTCACTGTGATTTACAAGATATGGCTTACCGTATACATTTTTATCCAGTACCAGATCACTTATCTGATAACGTTTTTCAAGAGCATAACGAAGAAGCACTTCCGCAAAAAGGCAATGCAACTTGTCTTTTTCAAAGCGGAAACGACTGATCCGTTCTTTACGTTCTTCCGATATCAAGGGGAAAAGATCAAGAGCTTCATTCGTGCCGGTGATCTTACTTATATTGAATGCATACTGATAAATCATATAAACTCTTCTAACCAGATTCTTATCTCGTCATTCCTTATTTTCCTGTTTCTTTCGCATAATCTTCAGAAGCATTTCCCGAGATACTTGTTTTCTGGCCGAATCACTCTTCTCAGTCCGGGAGACTTTTTCCTTCTGAGGAGGTAACACATATGATTCAATCTCTGCCAGAACTTTTTCCCACAGATTCGAAGAATAAGTTTTCTGATTCATGTCTCTGAACCGATTACAAAGCTCACGCTTATCGTCTTGTAACTGCTCCATAATGCTCTGAGCAATTCTTTCCGCGTCCCAAAGCTTAGGCGCAAATTTAGTGGCAATTCCCAAAGCAGCCAGCCGATCGGCATTATCCGGCCCATCAGTCAGATGAGGCATGACGATTTGAGGTATTGCAGCATCGATTGCTTCATTGATTGTTCCCATTCCTCCGTGATGGATCACCAGATCCACCTTCTTCATAAGGTAACGGAGAGGTGCGTGACGGACACACTTAATGGTGTCCGGAAGATTTTCCGGAATATATTCGTCGTAAGGAGTCACAGCAATAGTATATACCCCGGCAAGAATGCATGAATGAATAGCTGTTCGATAGAAATCCTTACTCACCATGCGGCTGCTGCCACCTGTAACGATAGCTGTCTTTCTATTCATCCGTTCCGCATCAGCTAGAAAACTGACAATACCCGAATCAAGTTCGGCTTCTTTATTCTGATCTGGATCCTCCAGAAAACCGATCGGTGCCGCCCCATCAGCCCACGTCTCATCTCTTTTCGCATACCATTCCGGCCATCCACACAGAATCGTTTTCGGAGAATAGAGCCAATTCTTCCAGTCGCTAATAGGTGGCAGTTTCAATTCTTGTCTCGCCTGATTGATTTCCTCACAGAAAGCATCTCCAAACATTTCATTGTGAAGCTCCATATGTGAGAAATAGTTTGGTGCAAGGATCATGGAGGCATAACGAAGATGATTCTTCTCGGCTACCAAAAGACCTGAAATACTGGATCGGAAACGAGCAATGATCTTGCTATCTTCCGTACAGTATTTTTCAATCAGACGTACTTCCCGAAGCAGACGTTCCTTCCCATGGTAACGAGAATGAAAGCCCACATAGTCCTCTTTATGGCCGATTGGATCGGCCAGCATAGCCAGATCCCGGTTCATTTGTTCGTACTCTTCCGCATCGTCCAAGGCAACAAAATCAAGGCCTTCTTTCCGGGCTTTTTCCTCATATACGCAATGTGTAAAGAGCGTGACCTTATGCCCTGCCTTCACAAGCTTTTTTCCAAGCCGGATAAAAGGATATACATCTCCGCCGGTCCAATGTGTCACCAGGATATAATCTGACATCTCTTACTCCTCGTTCAATAAAGCTTCAATTTCTTCATCCGACAGACCAGCTAGAAGGTTCTCCTCAACCATCATGGCCATCTCTTCGATCGTCATCGGTCTGGAGAATACTTCAACCAGCGCAATAGTCGTATCAAAAGTATTATTGATCTTCTTCACAAGACGGTTGGCCAGAAGCGAGTGTCCTCCCAGTTCCAGGAAGTTATCACATACACTGACCTTATCAAGATTAAGCAGTTCCTTCCAGATATCTGCAATCATCTCTTCGATTTCATTTCTTGGAGCAACAAATCCGGATGTCTCCTGATTTCCATCGTCCTCCATTGCCATCAACGCTTTTCGATCGACCTTAAGATTGGCAGTCATCGGATACTCATCAACATACCGGAAAATGTTCGGCACCATATAGTACGGAAGATGCTCTTCTACAAAAGCTTTCATATCTGACACAGAAGGTTTTTCCTCACCTTTTGTCTTGATGAATGCTTTGATCTTCGCTTCCGCGTTCTCACCGGAAACCACAACTACGGCCTGCGCCACATCTTCATGCTTGGAGATTGCGGATTCAATCTCGCCCAGTTCAATACGATATCCGTGTACCTTTACCTGGAAATCACTTCTTCCAACGTAGACAATATCCGTTCCATTTACGTTTTTCACGATATCCCCGGTCTTATAGATACGTCCCTTAGTACTATCGATCGGATCAGGTATAAATCTTTCGTCTGTTAATTCCTTGTTCTCAAAATATCCTCGCGCAACACCGATTCCTCCGATATAAAGATCGCCTTCCATCCCTTCTTCAACCGGCTTCATGTCCTGATCCAGAACATAGATGTCTGTCTGATCGATCGGCGCGCCGATCGGGATATAAGTATCTTTCTTCGTAATCTGATACATCGTGGAATAGATCGTTGTCTCCGTCGGACCATACACATTCCAAAGCTGCTCACATCCAAGATCCAGCAGATCCTGAGCCAGACTGATACTCCATGGCTCGCCACCGATCAGCATCTTCACTCCGCTCAGATCACCGATCTCCGCATCGATCAGCATATACGCCGTTGACGGAGTAAAACCGCAGAGATTGATCTTTTCCTCTGCAAAAAGTTTCGTCAGCAGGTTTCCGTCTTTTGCCGTTTCGTTGTCCGCTACGACCAGTGTACCACCGTTGATCAGCGGCAGGAACATCTCTGAAATAGAGATATCAAAAGTGATCGTTACGACTGTGAGACCGCGTTCATTCTCCGTAAGGTGCAGGTTGTCACTGACACTCAGAAGGTAATTCACCATGCCTTCGTGTTCCACTTCCACACCCTTCGGTTTACCCGTAGAACCGGAAGTAAAGATGACGTATGCCAACTGATGGCCGCCACTGAGCAACGGCTCGCAAGCAGTCACTTCACCACTTGTGATCTCATTCCAGATGCTGTCTACACATATTATTGTCGCTTCTACGGCAAAAGCACTTTCATATTTTTCTTCAGAGAGGATCGTACCTATGTGCGACTTTTCGATGATGTACTTATTTCTCTCCGTCGGGTGCGCCGGATCCAGTGGAACATACGCTCCACCAGCTTTGATCACAGCCAGAATGGACACGATCATCTTCTCCGACCGATCCATATATATTCCAACCAGCGACTCTTTCTTCACACCACTCTGCTGCAATCGATAAGCAAGTCTTGCAACAGCATCGCACATCTCCTGATACGTCATCGAAGTCGACCTAAACTTCAACGCCTCCTTCTGCGGGAATCTCCCAGCCTGTCTCTCGATCAGACCGTTCAAAGTAACTCCCTTCGTATCTCTCTCATTACCATGAAAAACACTCATTTTAATCTTTCCTCCGTATCCTTGTAATTATACTACAGTCTTTCTAAAACATTACTAACTCACTCGATTCCGAACGCCTTCTTGATCCGTGCAGTCAACTCCTCATCTGTCTCGCCATGACTCTTGAATGTCATATCCAGCGATACCATCTTATCATGCACAACAAAGAACATTGCTTCCGGGGCTTCCTTATCAGAATTTCTCATCAATTGCAAATCATTAATTGTTCTATAATCTGTGTATTGCACAGAATCATAAATATCAAGCAATACTACATCATGATCCACTTTGGCTACTACATCATCGCTCAAGAAAGCATACTCCATACCGTGTTCAAGAGTACTCTCACACAATCTATCGTAGTACTTCAGCGAGTCAGTTTTAACGTCATAAATTGCAGGAACATATTCAGAGTACAAGCCCAACGACTTGAAAGCATTTGCATTACGACCATGATAGAATGCCACAAAGCCAATTTGATCAACAATAGGATTCCCTGTAATCTCAATGTACTTCGTCAACAACCATTTCATATCGTAGGTAACGCCATTCACTTTAGCAATATTAATAGATAGAACTACTCCACCAGTTGCATGCTCGCGAGAAAGACCTCCTTGTTGTGCAAAGCAATCACGAATCGAAACGAACTCCTCTTCATTCAGCATATGTCTCTTGGAAGACATTCTTACACTCACGTATTCATTGAAGGAAGGTTGTGGAACTGGAACTACATGTTCATTGAGATAATTATCAAGCAATTCCATCACAATATCATCACAAGTACGATCCCAAACCGCATGATGAGCACAAATATATACTTCAAAGCAATCCAAACTCTTTTCAAGAATGAAAATTCTCGGGAGAACCTCAACACCCTTGATTGTAAGCATATTTGTCCAGCAAACAGAAATCTCTTCTTTCGTAGACACAAGTTCACCAGAAATCACTGGTATCTTCCATTCTCCAAATGCATACTCGATCATTTCTTCAGTCTCATCTGAATAACATGTTCGCAATGCATCTTGATCTCGTACAAGGTTTAATAGAGCGTCATTGAGTTGTTCAATCGATACACCAGTAACATTAAGACCAATTCCGATATACTTTGACTCAGCGCTTGAAGAATCCAAGAACACCTTCTGCATATGGTTCGGTTTGTAAGATGCAGTAATTTTCTTTTCATCAACATTGTGTAAATAACTTGCCAGAGAATCTTTAACATACACATTTTCAGAAACATGACTCAGTTCCATTTCATCGGTAACAACATCAAAATTCGAAACAACAGCCTTATTCTGATGTTGATTAACGATTCCACTTGGAGATTCCATAACCATAGCCAATTCTGCAATGTTTCTCTTCATCAAGATATCCTTTACCGAAATATTGCAATTATACTGTTTGAGCATAGACACAATACGCATGCTCTTAATAGAATTACCGCCTAACGCAAAGTAATCATCCATGACACCTACTTCACTGATACAAAGCACTTTTTCGAATACCTCAACCAAGATTTTTTCTATTTCGTTTCTTGGAGCAACATACTCATTGCCTGTTTTTGCATCGATTTCCGGAAGTGCTCGCTTGTCCAGTTTACCGTTTCGGGTCATCGGAATACTATCGATCTGCATCAAGTAAGATGGAACCATATAGTCCGGAAGTGACTTACCGAGTTGTTCTTTTATCGTAGAAGTATCGATTTCTGCGTCTGCGTCACTGACATAATAGGCATAGATTGCCTTGTCTCCAGTTGCATCTGTTCTTGCAATAACAGCACAGTCCTTAACATTCTCGATTTCACGGATACGGTTCTCAATTTCTCCAAGTTCTACGCGGAAACCACGGATCTTCACCTGTTCGTCGATTCGGCCCAAGTACTCAATGTTTCCATCCGGCAGCCATCTTGCCAGGTCTCCGGATCTGTACATTCTTCCTTCACCGAACGGATTCTTTACGAACTTCTCCGCTGTCAGTTCCGGTCGGTTCAGATAGCCTCTTGCTACTCCGTCTCCGGTTATGCACAATTCGCCTGGCATACCTACGCCACACAATACATTACCCTGCAGGATATAAACCTGTACATGGCAGGACGGCTTACCAATCACAGCCTTATCTGTATCCAGCGTGATCTCTGCATAGGTTGTGTTAACTGTTGCCTCGGTCGGACCATAGGAGTT
>LVAV01000033.1 GCA_001604185.1 Clostridiales bacterium Firm_16
CCGGTGCGGAGGAAAAAATAATATGGTCAAGCGAAAAAGAGGTTTATGGCGGATGCCTGGGAGCTGCGAGGCGAAGAAGGTCGTGACAAGCTGCGAAAAGCCGGGGGGAGGAGCACATATCCTGCGATCCCCGGATTACCGAATGGGGTAACCCGCATGAAGCGATTCATGAACCGCGCGGATGAATCAAATAGTCCGGCGGAGCCAAACTGAGTGAAGTGAACCATCTAAGTAACTCGGGAAAAGAAATCAAAATGAGATTCCCGGAGTAGCGGCGAGCGAAACGGGAGGAGCCCAAACCACATAGAGTGGGGTTGTAGGGCCGCACGGGGATGACCCGGGAAGTTGAGAGAAAACCGTAATATAGCAGAAAGGTCTGGGAAGGCCTGTCAGAGAGCGTGAGAGCCGCGTAAGCGAAATATTGCGGACTTCCTGGTGCGGTACCTGAGTAGGGCGGGGCACGTGGAACCCTGCCTGAATCCGGGTCGACCACGATCCAAGGCTGAATACTCCGCAGCTACCGATAGCGGACAAGTACCGTGAGGGAAAGGCGAAAAGAACCCCTGCGAGGGGAGTGAAACAGAACCTGAAACCATAAACCGACAAGATGTTGCAGCCCTGTAAGGGGTGGCAGCGTGCCTTTTGTAGAATGAGCCTGCGAGTTGCGTTATGCAGCGAGGTTAAGCATTTGGAGATGCGGAGCCGGAGCGAAAGCGAGTGTGAACAGCGCGAATAAGTTGCATGACGCAGACCCGAAGCCAAGGTGATCTAGTTATGGGCAGGCTGAAGCTCAGGTAAAACTGAGTGGAGGGCCGAACAGTAATCTGTTAAAAAAGGTAGTGATGACCTGTGACTAGGAGTGAAAGGCTAAACAAACCTGGAAATAGCTGGCTCTCCCCGAAATGCCTTTAGGGACAGCCTCATACGGATATTGGCGGAGGTAAAGCACTGGATGGACTAGGGGGCGTCACTGCCTACCAAACCCAATCAAACTCTGAATGCCGTCAATCAATATATGGGAGTGAGACTGCGTGCGACAAGGTTCGTAGTCGAGAGGGAAACAGCCCGGACCGTCGACTAAGGTCCCGAAATACCGCTGAGTGTGAAATGAAGTGTAAATGCAAAGACAGCCAGGAGGTTGGCTCAGAAGCAGCCATTCCTTGAAAGAGTGCGTAACAGCTCACTGGTCGAGCATTTATGCACAGATAATGTAACGGGGCTAAGCGGTATACCGAAGTTGCGGATCTGACATGTAAGTGTCAGGTGGTAGGGGAGCATTCCTTGGGCCGGAGAAGGTGTGATGCGAGTCATGCTGGAGGCAGAGGAAGAGAGAATGCAGGTATAAGTAACGAAAAGACGGGTGGGATTCCCGTCCGCCGAAAACCTAAGGTTTCCTGAGTAAAGGCAATCTGCTCAGGGTAAGTCGGCCCCTAAGACGAGGGCGAAAGCCGTAGCCGATGGGAATCCGGTTCATAATCCGGAACCTGGAACAGTTTCGAAGGCAGGACGCATGAGGTGAAATCCGGCCGGGCGACGGTTGTCCCGGTCGAAGCAGTGAGGTGAAGAGAGGATGGATAAAAGAATCCTTGAGCTGAGCTGTGACAGCGAGCGGAGAGAAAGTTGAAGCGAAGCGGATGTAATCAGGGTGCCGGGAAACACTGTCTAAGGTCAGGCTGTTTCGGACCGTACCGCAAACCGACACAGGTAGGAAGGATGAGTAATCTAAGGCGCACGAGAGAACTCGCGTTAAGGAACTCGGCAAAATGCACACGTAACTTCGGAAGAAGTGTGGCCGCGATTGGTAATAAGATATGCGGTGGCACAGAGCAGGCCCAGGCGACTGTTTATCAAAAACACAGCCATCTGCGAACCAGCAATGGGACGTATAGGTGGTGACACCTGCCCGGTGCCGGAAGGTTAAGAGGAGAGGTCAGCCGCAAGGTGAAGCTTTGAATCGAAGCCCCGGTAAACGGCGGCCGTAACTATAACGGTAAATTCCTTGTCGGGTAAGTTCCGACCCGCACGAATGGTGTAACGATTCTGGGCACTGTCTCGACGCGAGACTCGGTGAAATTTATATACCGGTAAAGAAGCCGGTTAATTACAGTTAGACGGAAAGACCCCGTGAACCTTCACCGTAACTTACCGTTGGGTCTTGGTTTATAATGTGTAGAATAGGCGGGAGACAGCGAGGCGTGGCCGTCAGGCTGCGCGGAGTCGTAAAGTGAAATACCGCCCTTTATGAACTAGGATTCTAACCCGTGCCATGAAGCTGGTGCGGGGACAACGGTAGGCAGGCGGTTTGACTGGGGCGGTCGCCTCCTAAAGAGTAACGGAGGTGCGCGAAGGTCTCCTCGCGCCGGTTGGAAATCGGCGTACGAGTGTAAAGGCACAAGGAGGCTTGACTGCGAGACTGACAGGTCGAGCAGGTACGA
>LVAV01000034.1:0-14330 GCA_001604185.1 Clostridiales bacterium Firm_16
CGTTCCCACTTCTCCAGATTACTGCCTGTCCTGAGTTTTGTGTGGATACGGTAGCACTGCCGAATCAGGTAATTGACAGAATTAGAAAGGTTCTTCACAAGATAGCAATAGGTATCGATTTTAGAACCAAGGTCTTTATTTCTTCTGACCTTGATCCTGTGTTCTTCTGAAAGTATCATGTTCACACCTCCAGAGAGGGCAGAGGGGACCTTACTGAGATATCTCTGTTACGTACGGAGATTCCGGCACTCAGTATCCGCGTAAACAACTGAACCAGTGTCTCCTCCCGCACATCGACATCGTTCGTTATCGTGGAATAGAATACGACACAGTCTCCAAACGACAGGTTCCGATATGCAGTTATCACATCCTTCAGCTCTGACATAACCCAGCCTCACTTAATATGTTACTTACATTATACAGAACGAATGTTCGGCTGTCAACTACATAATTGAAATAAGCCAATGTTATTATTGGGGAAAGTATAGCATATATGTTTTCGGTTCAAAAATGCTGTTTTTTCAGAAATAGAAGAAGCTATTGTTCTCTCAGAAACACAACGACCATAAGGATATAACACACGGTCTCGACAGGCACGATCGAGTGGGAGTGATTGAAAAGTCATTTTCCGGCGCGGGTCTTCTGTGCTTCGCGATATAGATTATAAGAAGGTCCGTCTGAACTTGTTGTTCAGGCGGACCTTCTGTCAGAGCTCTTCTTTATTGGGTCTTTTCCAGAATGTCCAGTGAAAGCCTTTTCCATAACCGATCTTCTCATAGAACGGATCGGCGCCACCGGTCATATGTGTCGCGCCAAGAGCCTTCATGTGACGATAGTGAAGCGTAAGTGCTGATGCCGCGAGACCTTTTCTTCTATGGTCCGGATGCGTACAGAGCGGCTCCATATAGGCCAGGTGATTTTCCGGAACCCACCACATGCCGGCATAACAGACGTATTCGCCGTTACTGTCTTCGATGATGATATCGTAATCATGTGTCTGATGCAAAGACAGATCCTGGGCGGACTCTAAGAAAGCGCGGTACTGTTTGGCCGGTGTCCAGTCGTCCGAATCATCTTCTTTATCCCAGTCGACAAACTCGCCTCTTTCCGAATGGCCGAATCCGTACCAGCAGAGCCTGGCCAGTTTCAGAATATCCACTTTATCCGGCTCAACGAACCGGTAGCCTTCGGGAAGCTCATAACTTAGTTCGTTTTCAAAATCGAATACTCTGTCTTCGTACTCAAATACCTGTTTGTACCCACGCTTCTCAGCGGCTTTCTTAAGGCATTCCTGTCCACCGAAAAGAATAAACTGCTGTTGGTCATCGAAGTTCGGCATTTTCGCGATCGCGTAGTCGATCATCTCGTCCGCGAGGAACTCATAGCCTTTGCGGATATTGAAGAAAATGTTCGTCACCGGATCTTCGTAAAAGACCAGTGCCACGACCTTATCTCCGTCAAACCACAGTCTGTCGAGATCCGTGTACGACTTGTCCATCCAGTTGGAATGCATGGCATATTCGAAGAAAGGTGCCGCCACACCATTGTCCGCGCCCTTCTCATACATATCGGTCAGAAAATCCCATACAAGAGCGAGATCCTCCGATAATTGAAACTGTTTCGTTGTAATGCTCATATTCGTAACTCCTCGGAAATACCAGGTTGCAGTTTCATTATAGCAGTGCAGATCTTTGAAGGACTATAGACGGATGGTATAATTGCCTTATCTGTGGGAAACCTTAGATCGTACAATTTTGAGACAAGGGAAAAGTATATTACGGAGGGGATAGGATGGTTGATAAGTTCGTTGCTTTCTTAGAACAAAGCGGATGGAGAATCACCAAGAATGAAAACAGAGGCGATATTTCTTCAAACGAGATCTTAAAGAAGTATTCCAATCTTCCTGCCGAATTTGTTGAATTAATCGAGAAATATAGTTGCATTAGTTCAGCAGATGACACCACATGGTTTCTTTGCCTTAATGATTATGATTCTGAATCAGATGTTGCTTTTACATGGAACGAATTCGAGAAAATGAGTTTGGAAGCTGCTGAGGGAGATGCCGGATGGCAGAAAGAAATTGAAGAATGGTGGCAGGATAAGCTCCCCATCCTTATGTCTGTCGGAAGCGGATACTCTTATTATGCGATTGATATCGTTAATGGTGGTAAGATAATAAATGGCTATGAGCCGGAATTCGAGGAAACTGATGTAGTTGCCGAGAATTTTGATGATTTCATGGACAAGGTCATAAACGGGAAAATCGGATTATGAAATCTAATTCAGCATATGGTGGATGTCTAAAGCCGGCGAAAAGAATGGTATGATTATCCTGTCGGCAGGGAGAACAGATCTGTATTTACAGTTTCCGGAGTATTTATTTTTTCTTCGAATATTTCCGCCTCGTTATGTGTCTTATAGACAGATGCGAAAACAAAGGAGGCACAAGATGTCAGAAAAAGAACTCGAGAAACTGTATAAAGATGCTTACAAGGCAGTGTACTGGACAGCCATCTCCATCGTGAAGAATCCTGAAGATGCCGAGGACGTGGTCCAGGAAACATTCATTACCGCTTTTGAGCATTACGATTCCCTGAGCGATAAGACGAAAGCTGTCGCGTGGGTCAAGAAGATCGCCGCGAACAAGAGCTTGAATATCGTTACCCGGAGAAGAACTGTCAATGTCGGCGAAGATATCCCGGAAGAGACCGAAGATATCGGCGAGGATTTTCTTCCGGATTCGATGATCGAATCCGAGGAAACACGCAAGATCATCATGGACATCATCCACAACACTCTTTCCGAAGATACCGCGATGACCATCATCCTCTTCTACTTCGATGAGATGTCGATCAAAGAGATCGCAGAGCTTCTTAATATCCCGCAGGGAACCGTCCTTTCTCGATTAAACTACGCAAAGAAGAAGATCAAGAAGGAGGTTGAAAAGTATGAAAAAGATAATAAGGATAAGCTGTTTATTTTGGGCGTCCCGTTCTTAACCAAACTTTTCGAAAAAGAAGCCGAGCAAGTGGTTTTCAAGCCGATGCCGGCCTCGCTCTTGAGCCTTACCGCATCTTCGAAAGCAACAGGAACGGTGGCGGCCGGTGCTGCCTCTACGTCAGCAGGGATCGTCATCCGCAATATCGTTATCGGCATCATCGCCACAGGAGTTATCGGCGCAGGCGGCTTCTTCGGATATAAGATGCTGATCGAAAAGAAAGACCGGAATGCGGCAATTTCCGTGACCGCAGAGGATACGGAGGAAAGACAAGAGCCCGCATCTTCCCCATCCGAGGTCAATGAAACAGAAAAACACATTAATGTATTGGGCATGACTCCGGATATGCTCGAACTTTCCGGCGGATACATGCGGACGAGTTCATATCACGACTATAGCGATGGTTCCGATAAGGCAGATCATCAACTGTACTACAACGCTGACGGGCTCCTGGTCCTGGATTGTTTATTCAACAAAGACGGTGTCGTCATCTATTCCGACTACTTTGTCTACGATAAAGACGGACGTGTCACCCGCGAGGAACTCTGGGATGCGACAGACAAGCCCAATGGAGAGTATAAGGAATATACCTATGGCGCACATGGAATCGAGCGCGTTGACAGCGGTTCTTTTACGATGGCTCCCGAGCAGTATTATGAGTACGAGTACGATATTCAGGGACATCTGATCAAAGTGACGGAATATAAGGTCAAATCCGAAAATGTATACTGGTTCTGCGACTACGAGTATGAGTCGGACGGAAGCTACACGACGAGAGTCACCTCGTGGAATACCCTGAAGCAGAAGATGCAGGAGTCCGAAGACTACTGCAAGTACAGTGCCGACGGAAAGATCCTCGAGGACCATCATAAATCCATGAAGGATCTCGACATGTACACATATAACAGCCAGGGTGTTCTGACCTTGATGGAGCATTATCAGAATTCGAAGCTCCTCCGTTCTACTACGTTTGAGTACGATGCCAACGGCCGTCTGATCAGCGAAAAGACCGTCTCTGCCAAGGGTGATCCGGTGTCCGATTTCACCTACGAATACAAGGATCTGTAAATTTCGAAAAATTTTCCAAATTCTTTCGAATATTTGGCCTCCTGTATGTGTCTATATATTGAAACACAGACAGGAGGTCAATGAAATGAAAAGAAAGAAATTAGTAACTGTAGTAAGCCTGAGCCTCGCTCTCTCGATGATGCTGGCATCCTGCTCATCAGGAAAAAAGGAAAGTAAAGAAACCACGAAAAAAGACTCTGCCGTAGAAACAACGGCCGCGACTGATAACAGTGATGAGGAAGAAACGGCATCTTCCGTATCGGAAAGCACTTCTGATTCCACTCGTGAAACCGATCAGGACGAAAGCACGACCGCTTCGACAGTAAGTGCTGCAACATTGGGAGATCCTTCCGAGAGCGCAGAAGATACATCTGCGGTACAGCCTTCCGAAGTCACACCGCTTGAATTATCTTCGATCCAGCCCGGTGATGTGATCACCTTCGGCTCTTTCGAGCAGGACAACAAGACATCCAACGGTGCTGAAAAGATCGAGTGGATCGTTGCCACCGTAGAAGATGGACGCGCACTTCTGCTGTCCAAGTATGTTCTCTACAGCATGCCATTCAATAGCGCCGGAGATGTTGCCTGGGAAGAAAGCGACGCAAGAAAGTGGTTGAACGAAGAGTTCTACGAGACAGCGTTTGACGAGAACGAACGGGCTTCCATCTATGAAGTCGAACTTCAAACACACGAGCCTGGTTATTCCCGCGATATCACCACAAGAGATCATGTCTTCCTCCTGGCGCTTGCGGATATCGGCAAATATTTCGACGGGATGGAATACTGGGATGAAACATACAGCGTAGGCACTGACTGCTATGAACTGATGACACCCGCAACAGCGTATGCGGAGGCACATGGTGCTTTTAATGTCACCTTGAACAACAAGAGCGCGAAGAAAACGATTACGGAACACCCGGAACTGAAAGGTGTTGTCACATGTGAATGGTGGCTCCGTGAAACAGGTGCATTCTGCAGCATCATGGGAGCTACCATCAGGAACTACTTTTGGAATCCCGGTGACGTACTCATGAATCTTTACCATCCTTGCGACATGGAAGGTACGGGTATCCGTCCGGCGATCTGGATCGCCGTTGAGGCATAATGAAAGGTCCGTCTGAATGAAACGTTCAGACGGACCTTTTCTATTTCGTTTATATGATCGAAGATGCGAAAACTTAATCTGCTTACTCTTCTTCCGGATCCATCAGCGGGATCTCCACATGAAGTTTAAAGTTCCCGTTTTCATCAAAGTCTTTGGCAACAAAGTATGTCAAGTAGTGGGAAGCCTCGCTGTCACCTGATCCGGACTTCATGAGCGAATTACAGCCTTTGATCTGCATGAGGGCATCACAGGAAGTGTTATATAGTTCTTCCCATCTTTCCCTGTTTTGGCAAGTGAGGATCACACTGGCACGGCTGGCCATATTCAGTGAACCATCTTCGTTGCGGACAATGTAGACGTTGACATGATCTATTCCTTCCGCACCTTCCTGCAATCTCAGATGCCAGTAATAAAATATCATTTCGTCAGCTTCATCGCTGTACGAATAATCGATTGGATATACCATACAGCGCTCCGCGAAATTCTCCGGAGTGGCATCTTTTGTCGTCCGGGAGATCTCGATAATATTTTCCCTGATCTCATCTGCGCTCTTTCCTTCGAAGGAAATGAAAACAGTACCGGACGCATTTTCCTGTCCGCCGTTAGGATAGGCAATTACATCCTCGGATTCCTCGTCGATCAGTTCGGTAGTCGTTGCAACCGGTTCGGAAGTTGTATTTTCCATGGTGCTTTCCACCACGACATCCGTGCTCTCTTCTGTGATCTTTTCCGGTGCATCTTCCGATGTGACTACCGTCTTCTCTATTCCAGTTGGTTCCTCATTCTTGTTTGTTGTGTTGTTTCTATTCAAAAGGACTATGCCGGTCACAGCAGCTACTGCCAGTAAAGAGGCACAACCAATAATGACTTTCTTTATCATACTACCTGTTCCTTTCCTGATCACTTCAGAAGCGACCTTTTTTCCGGCTTCCGCAGAAGCCACCTCAGTAGATGCGGACAGGTGAAGTAATGAAGCGGGCATAGGTTTGATCGTTACCTGCTCGGCTTCTTTTGCAAAAAGCTTTGTTAAGAACGGCAGCGGCATAGCAAACAGCTTCGTGTTATTTTCTTCTTCATATTTCTCTACCTCCTTCTTGATCTTTTTTCTGGCAAAATTCAGACGCCAGAGAACCGTTCCCTGGGGTACACCAAGTGCCTCCGAGATCTCTTTTGTGCTCATCTCATCAAAGTAGAATAAGATGATCGTTCTTCTGACATCTTCTGACAGAGAATTCTCGATAATATCCATGACGATTTTTCTTGTCTCGTCCGATTCCACGATCGAATCCGGAAGAAAATCCTCAGGAACGGTTTCGAGGGTCTCCAGGACTTCATCCTCCACGTTCTCGGTCCTTACCGACTTCAAACGATTCAGACTTTTGTTGGCCGCGATCTTCTTAAGAAGGGCGACGACTTTTGTCGTGTCCTCGATGTTCCCGTAAGATTCGATAAAGGAAACGAATGTGTCCTGTACGACATCCTCGGCATCAGCTTCATTCTTAAGAAGCGCCATGGCTGTCCAGTACACGGCACGGTACCCTTCGTTATAGATCTTTTCAAGTTCTTTCTCTGTCATAACTTGCCTCCTTCATATCCGCATCTACTCATTAAACAACTGGGGGACGCAGATTATTGGGTGGTAGAGAAAATTTTTTTCTTTGCATACCCAATAATATCACTTGCTGAGTTGTTTAGTAGATAGAATCAGTCAATGCATGATATAATTTTCATGGGTTGCTTGATCTCGAAACAAAAGAAGATCAGGAGAGTCGGGTATGTGTGCAGAGAATAATCAGAATCAGGAAAACGAACTAGAGCAGATCATCGCTTCATCTGCGAATTATCGGACTGAGGAAGAAGCGATCGCACTGGCAGGAGGTTTGACGGAAGAGGAGGCTATTGCTTTGGCATCTTCCGGAGGATCTTCGTCGAACCGTCAGGCGGCAAGAGATGCCGTGGCAGGTGCTTTTCGCGAAGAATTAGGACACGCGATGGAGCCGGGCGCGAAAGTGATGTCGGCGGACAGAGAACTCCGCTATTGCCTGGAACTTCAAAGAGACCGCATCGCAAGAAAGAATATCCGTTTTACGGAAGAATTCGATCAGGGGAAAAAACCTGTGCGCAGCGCGGTCAATAACGTGCGTTCCTGGCAGGACGGTCACTATGAGACATCGTGGTCCGTCGGATATATTAATCATAAAAAGACCGCCGAGAGATCTGGCATGAAGACGTTTAAGAGAAAAGACCCGCAGTCGATCTGTGAAACGGTCATCGATGTCAGAAACGGCGAAGATGTCAGCGGGGACACCTACTGCTGTCCGAACTGCGGCGCGGTGTCCACGATAAGGGAACTGCAGGAAGGATGCAGCCAATGCGGCACTTCTTTTCACATGACCGAACTCTATCCGAAGGTCGGCAACTATTTCTTCGTTCCTGACCCGGGCGTAAGTACGGATCCGATCTGGAAGACGGTGATCCGATATGGACTGTGCTCGCTCCCTGTGACGCTCCTGCTGTTTGCGCCAATGATTCTACTGGACCAAAGCTCGACGTCTTCACTTCTAAGTCTGGTTTCTCCGGAAAAGTGGACGGTTCCGTCGCTTTCTCGGGTCATCGCGTATATCGTTACCATGATCGTCGCAAGCCCGATCATCGGATTCTTCGTATGGTTCCTTTCGATCTTCTTCGCGGGATTCAAGACACTTGGAAAAGAAACGCCGGCCGCGCTTTCCGTCGGAAGCTCCCGAAAGAGATTCGCTTCTCAGATGGCCACGATCAGCCCGGCATATACCTTCGAAACATTCTCTTCGAAGATTACGACACTTTTCCGGATCCTGGTGTTCTCCGATAGCCGCGAGAGCCTTCCTTTTAATGCGGTAAAAGAACTCGGGTCGGATCTTGATGATGTGGTCGACTGTACCTTCCACGGGTGGATGTCCTGTAAGAAGATCAATGTGAAGAATAACAGCGTCTATGTCACAGGCGATGTGTTTGTGGATACTACGCGGGATATGGGCGACCGGCTGAAAGTAAGAAGCGAAGTGTATCAGATCACGGCAGCAAGAAGGACCGATGTTCCGTTCTTAACGAACTTCTCGATCGCTAAGATCCAGTGCCCCAGTTGCGGTGCCAGCTTCAATTCTTTTAAGTCGAAGAACTGTCCTTATTGCGGTAAAGAATGTGAGCCGCCAAAAGAAGACTGGGTGATCTGTGATGTTAAAAATGTCGGAAAGAAGTATCTGTTCAAGCGCATTTTCTGGATCGTAGTGGTGATCGCGATACTTGCATTATCGGTATTTAGCACGTTGCATTCCATACAGACGGGAATAAGGTGAGGTAAGGATTATGTTTATCATTCTGTATTGTGTCGTTTTGGGAATCGTCGTGAAATTCTACGGCATGGAATTGATACATGATGAGAAATCCGCGATCATTTTTGTCGTCGGTGCGACGATCGGACTATATCTTGCCGTGGAGATAAACTCGATCCCCAGGAAGCTTCGCGCCAGAAAGCAGCTTGCCCATCTTACCGGAAGGGCGGAAGGCCGGATCACAAGCCATTACGAGGATACATATGAGACCAAGGATGAGGACGGAAACTGGCATAGGAATTCCCGTGGAACCGTCATTTACTATGAGTTCGATGTCGGAGGGAATACGTATACAGGACAGGGATATGGTTCCTGGAAACGGGCAAACAGAGAACAGCAGACGATCTGCTATGATCCGGATCATCCGGAAGATAATCTTCCCTTGTATGATATTGACAGCAAAACGAAGACTCATTTTATCGGATTACTTTTGTACTTGGTCATATCGTTTGCGGTCTTCTTCGGACTCATCTGGCTGTTTTTTGGCGTGATCTATACAGGCTGAAAAGAAGACGATCTTCCTCTTGATCCGACAGGCACGATAGAGTGGGAATAAGTTTATCTGAAACGAACTTGAACAGAAATCTGGAGTAGAAATGCTATAATAGCCGTGGAAACATTTTTCGGGGAGCTTTTTGTTATGAGTGATTTGAAGATCATCCCGTTACCGAAGGAACAGTGGAAGGGCACGCCGATCCTGATGCGCTACACGTCGGAAGAATACTTCGATGTGAAAATCACAGAGGAGCAGGATTCTTTTCACGTCGACATGGTAAAGAAGAAATTTGATACGCCGGTGAAGCACGGTCCGGAGGAATACGATTTCCCGGACAGACTTTATGCGGACTGGTGGGAAGGTGCTGAGGCCTGGGGCATTGTCTCAGATGATGGGAAAGCACTCCTCGCGTGTATCGAGTGCTGGCCGGAAGAATGGAGCAACCGTCTTCAGATCACAGAACTCTGGGTCGCGGATGAACTGCACCGTCAGGGCATCGGCACGAAACTGATGAATATCGTCAAGGAAAAAGCGGAACGCGACGGACGCCGTGCGATCATTCTGGAAACGCAGTCCTGCAATGTCCGTGCGATCACTTTTTATAGAAAACAAGGATTCCAGCTGATGGGTATCGATACCTGCTGCTACGGAAACTTCGATGTGGACCGCCGCGAAGTAAGAGTGAATATGGTCTACTTCATTCGCCCGGATATCGTGCGAGCTAAGGAAGATGACCTTCAGGAGATCCTGGATCTTCAGTACCTTGCGTACCAGAGCGAAGCGGCGCTTTTCGGAACGAAAGATATTCCGCCGCTTAAGGAAACTCTCGAAGAAGTGAAAGAAGAATGCAGAAACGGCATCTTCCTGAAGATGGTCTCCGAAGACGGGAAGATCATCGGTTCAGTCCGTGCGCATGAGAAGGACGGTACCGCGTATATCGGAAAACTTATGGTGCATCCGGACTTCCGGGGAAAAGGCTACGGCAGCCGTCTTCTCAAGGAAATCGAAAGGTGCTATATTAACAAGCGTTTCGAGCTTTTCACCAGCACGAGAAGTGTAGATAACATCCGGCTCTACGAAAGACTCGGATACAAGATCTTCGATCAGAAAGCAGTCACGGATGAGCTGGTGTTCGTATATATGGAAAAAGAGCCATCGCAATAGGCACAATAGAGTGGGAATAAGGGATTGATCAAGTAGACTGAACAAAAAGAGAGCCGCTGAATAGTGGCTCTCTTTTTTCATCTCTTCTTCGAATAGTAAATGAATTCTCTGTCCCGGCGAACTTCCTTGTATCCGAGTTTTGTATAAAATGCATTCGTTCTTCTGTTCCAGATCGGAGTATCAAGTACGAGTTCTTTTGCATCGGAAAATAACGATTCGATACTTTCCATCATGATTATTCCGTAACCTTTACGGAAGTGTTCCGGAGATACAAAGATCCTTCCGACATTAAGTCTGTCCTGCTCCGGGAAAAGCACTGCTCCGCCTACGATCAGGCCATTGTCATCCACCAGTTTGTAAAGATTACCCAGCCGGGCCATCTTCATGTGGAAAGGCATGGACTTGTATCCGGGAGGTCCTCCTGCGGAGGATGCTCCTACTTCAATATCGCTGTCAAAAGCATGCTTCGAGATCGCGACCAGGATCACGGCATCAGAAGTGCCGGCTTTCATCAGTTTCATACTCAGCACCCCTCCATCGCCATGAAGATATCCATGTAGTGAACGCCGTCCTTGTCATACTCATACTCGAAGCAAGCGACGATACCCTCCGGCATCTTCTCCTTAATCTCACTCACCTGCAAATACTCCATGATGCGTTTGTAGGCATTCGGGATCCTCTCGAACGGGCGGATGTGCGGTTCCGTTATCGTGATCACCGCATACTTTGCTTCTGCATTCGTCGCATATTCCACACCTGGGCAGTTCGTCTCAAACCCTTCGGGCAGGACATACGCCGCCACATAGCCATGAAGATGGAATTGCATCTGCTGTTCCTGCGAGATGAAAGGGAAATCCCATCCGATCAGTTTCGCCTCCGGGTCGGCGGCCAGAAGACCGCTCGTCTTACCCCAGTTCTGCATATGCGTAATAACATCCTCCTCGGGGTTGGGAGAGATGATCACATATCTCGCCATCCGAAATGCCGGGAGCGTTCTAACCGTTACTTCTGAATAGATATCTTTCTTAGAGGACAGATCTTCTCTTACGAGTTCATCCATCTTGCACGAGAATACCGAGCACATCTCCACCAGACGGTCGAGCTCCGGGACGACCTCATCCGTTTCCCATCTCGAGACCGTCTGCCTCGTCACCTTCATCAGGTCGGCAAACTGCTCCTGTGTCAGCTTCTTCTGTTTCCGTAAATAACAAATATTCTTCCCTAAACTCATGGTCTTACCTCAGATCACATATATTCCATCGGCCGCCTGGTAAGACCATTATTCCACACGTAGCGCAGCAATTCCACCAACTGCCGTATGCTTTTTCACTCTTTTCTGCAACACATTATGTTGCAAGAACAACAAGACCTACAGCAAGTCAGATCTGCATCTTTACGGCTTTTGTCGCCATAGACGTATTGATGTAATTATCCAGTGCATAGCATCCTCTGTCTTCGTAAAAACCGGCAATCACAAATCCGGCATCGATCTGACCCTGGATCTGATTCTCGATCGGATGTCCCCATGAATAGCCTTCTGCCTCTGCGATCTCTTTTACCTTCGGATCATCGAGATGATCGATGTCCGCATAAGGGATCGAATACTTCAGTTCCAGTTCGCCTCTTTCGAGTTTGGCCGGATCGAAGATATACTCGAGCGGCGTGCCAAATCCGGAGATCAGGATCCCTCCGTTTTTCAGGACGCGGGCACACTCTCTCCATACTGGAAGAATGTCATTGACGTAGTTATTGGACCATGGGTGGACGATGATGTCGAAGGATCCGTCTTCGAACATCGGAAGCTCCTGCATATTCCCCTGCACGGTATGGATCGTAAGTCCGTCCCGCTGCGCCGCCATCTGGTCTTTCTCCAGCTGTCTGGTACTGTTATCAAAGACCGTCACGTCTGCACCTGTCGCGGCAAGGACCGGTCCCTGCTGACCACCTCCACTCGCGAGGCAAAGGATCTTCTTTCCTTTCATCTCTTCCGGGAACCAGTTTCTCGGCACACGTTTTACCGGAGTGACGAAAATGGACCAGTTCCCTTTCTTCGCTTCCGCGATCTCCTCTTCCGATACCGGGATCGACCACTGATCGTTGTTCTCCGATCGTTTATCCCAGGCACGCTCATTATCTTTAATATACTGCTCGTTACTCATATTTTTCTCCTTCATCCGGATCGCCGGATTTTATTTTTCGATTATGTCCTTCCGCTTCCACTAATGAAATCATAGCATAGCGACTATGCTCCTCTCCATATCCCCTCAGTATATTCAGAGGTGATTTCGACAGACATGATCGAGTACGAGTGATCGAAAAGTCTTTTTCTCAGCTCTAGTCCTCGGCGCAAGCGCCTGCGTAAAGAGCTTCGAAAAAGCTTTTCGATCTACGTAGCGCTTCGCGATATTGATCAAAAGAAAGGGGATTGTCTCAAAAGTGATTTGAATCACTGAGAGGCGATCCCTTTTTATTTCATGATCTCCATGATCTTCTGATTGATCTCGTCCGCCAGTTCGTGATTCAAGCCGTGACCGGCGCCTTCATAGAATGTCGCGTTCATGTGGTATTGCTGAAGTAAAGCCTTGCCGCCGATCTTCTCGAAAGGATCTTCTTCCCCGACCAGATAAGTTATTTTATCCCGGATCTGATCGATTTCTTCCGAAGAGAATCCGATCACTTTGTGATACCCCATAGCCATGTTGTTGAATCCTTTGATGAGGCTCTTATAGTGGGCCATGATCAAGTCATTATCCGTAAACACGGAATAGTATTTTCCACTTAATTTTCTGATCAGCTTATTCACATTCTTATCCGTCGGCAGAAGTGCTTCCGGCAGAAATATCTTCATCATGGCGCTCATTGTCGATTTCTTTCCTGCAGCGGCGACCGACCCGGAAATACTGATGCCACGGAGAACTTTTTCCGGCCTACGAAGCGTATAAAGCTGCGTCAGGTATGCTCCCATGGACACACCGACGATCGCGGCTTTCTCGATCTTTATGGCATCCATCACCTCATCGATCCAGCGGACGTCATCGAACTCTTTGTTGTAGTTTTCATTCGGCCGGCTCTTCCCGGGACCACCGATCGTATCGATCGCAAACAGATGGTAGTTCTGCCCAAGCGCTCTGGCATTAAATATCCACATCAGTGCCGAGTCGTCTCCGACCCCATGAAAAAGCACCATTGGCATGCCTTCTTTGTTTCCCGTCTCGATAATATGCGTCGTGCCGTATGTCGTGGGAATGTCTCGTTCTTCGATCTCGCAGTCCCACTTCGTCAGGAGCTGGTCGTACGTTTGCAGTATCTTCTCTCCTGCTTTTTTCGATCTATATACCTTCACCATACACCACCTCAGAAGTATCTCTTGTAAAAGGCCGAAAGTGAATCTTCCAGCCGGTCAAGATCTCCTGTGAAATAGCCCATCACGATGATGCCCTGGTATTCCGAGGCGATCCTGGCCGAATCTTTCTCCTTGATCAGGCCACGCTTATACATTTCCTGAAAAGTCAGTGCATGGTTCTCGACCGGCTCCGTGAAAAGCATCTTCTTCCACATCTCATCCGCCTTGTGATCATGGAAGCGTTCACTCTCCAGCATCTGAAGAAGCGGCTCGATCTTTTCACTTTGCAGATAGCCCGTCACGAAGAGTTTTCCGACCCGGACAAAATCCTCTTTCTTCACCTTTTTTGTGTCGCCAAGTGCTTTTGCAAAACCTTCTTTGATGCCGGCCTTCAGCAACTCGGTCTGTTCGATCAGGGCATCGAAAATGTCCTGCTTCCCTTTGAAATAGTAGTAGATCGAACTGGTCCGAATCCCTACCGCGCCCGAGATATCCCGCATGGATACGGCAGAATAGCCCTTCTCCGAAAACATCTGCAATGCCGTTTTCAATATCCGTTCCTTGGTTCCTTCTGCTGTCATAGTATCCCGCCTTTCTACCGAACGCTCGTTAGATAAACTGTAACACGAATATCAGGGGAAGTCCATACCCTGACAGAAAACTATCATCCGTTCTTTCTTCGAGCTGAAATACTCATCAAGAGTTCTATGTTGGAATGGTATAATGGCTATTTTCAACTTCATAGTTGAGATTTATAAACCACTGATATGAATATACCATGTCAG
>LVAV01000034.1:14380-14500 GCA_001604185.1 Clostridiales bacterium Firm_16
GTAAGCGGCATTCACATCTGCGTTAATGCAGATTCCGGTGTTGCTTCTGAACAGACCTCTCCGGATCCTTCGTGTCTTGTTATAGTATGACACTTCCGGAGCTTCTCCATCAAGGTAACT
>LVAV01000035.1 GCA_001604185.1 Clostridiales bacterium Firm_16
GCTCTACTAAAAAGTAAGGAGAGGGGCTTTGGTGGTGTACTTCACTAAAGTCCCTTTCCTTTATTTATTGCAGACTGCGGTTGCTTTTCAGAAGGGATAGAGCGATTTCAAAATGATGCTTTTCTATACATGGCGCCCCTTTTTCTCCAATTTTTAGGAAGTCGCGAATTGCAAGGGCGGAAGCCTTGCGGCAGATAAAATGTATATCCCCTCCGGAGTGTCCCTCAGTGGACCGGACAAGCTCTTCGAGATGTACGTCCTCCGCTAGAGGTTTTTTCTGTAGATGTATCTGGAAGATCTCTAGTCTGGCTTTTGCGTCAGGCATGGGAAGCTCAAGCACCACATCGAACCGGCCGCTGCTCAGAAGGGCTGGGTCAATAAGGTCTATCCTATTTGTGGTAGCGAGAACTGTAACGCCCTTAAGCTCTTCAATGCCGCTCATCTCCGCAAGGAATTGACTGATGACCCGCTCTGTAAAGCTGGCGCCAGCCCCGCTATCCCGCCCACGAATGGGGACGAGAGATTCTATTTCATCAAAATAGAGAATAGAAGGAGACGCCTGCTTCGCCTTTTTAAACACTTCCCTTATGGCCCGTTCGCTTTCCCCCACATATTTTGACATTAGAGCAGGCCCCTTTACCGGTATAAAATTCACACCGCTTTCGTGAGCCAGGGCCCTTACCAGCAGGGTTTTTCCTGTACCGGAAGGCCCGTGCAGCAATATGCCCTGGGGAGGAGTGATATTAAATTTTTCGTATACGCTGTTATATTTAAGAGGCCACTGCACTGCTTCGATAAGCTCCTCTTTAATAGCTTCAAGACCGCCGATATCACTCCAGGTTACGTCTGGAACCTCCACAAACACTTCGCGGATAGCGGATGGTTCCACTTCTTTCAGTGCGTCGAGAAAATTCTCCATAGTGACATTCATAGAGAGAAGCTTTTCGTAGGGAATGACGGCCTGTTCATAGTCGATACATGGCAAAAGCTCTCTGAGAGAAGACATGGCGGCTTCCTTAGCCAGTGCTTCCAAGTCGGCTCCTACAAAACCGTGGGTAATGTCTGACAGGCGCATGAGATCAACATCTTCTGCCAGGGGCATCCCTCTTGTATGAATTTGCAAAATCTCAAAGCGGCCATTGCGGTCAGGGATGGGGATGGAAATTTCCCGGTCAAAGCGGCCAGGGCGCCGCAACGCAGGGTCAAGGGTGTTGGGAATATTTGTTGCCCCTATAACAATAACCTGTCCACGGGATTCCAATCCATCCATAAGAGCCAGGAGCTGGGCAACAACTCGCCGCTCTACCTGTTTTTCACCACCCATTTCTTCACGCTTGGGGGCGATAGCGTCTATTTCATCAATGAAAATAATCGCAGGAGCGTGGGCTTGGGCTTCATCAAAGACATTCCGCAGACGCTCCTCACTTTCACCGTAAAACTTGCCGATAATTTCGGGCCCGGAAATGTGGGTGAAATAAACGTCAGTTTCATTTGCTACCGCTCTTGCGATAACAGTCTTCCCTGTGCCAGGGGGGCCGTAGAGCAGCACCCCTTTTGGGGGCTGCACGCCTAGCCTGTCAAAGACCTGGGGGAAGCGTAGAGGCAATTCTATCATTTCACGCACACGCTGAATCTGAGGGCCGAGCCCGCCAATATCTTCGTAGGAGATCCGTGAGGTTTTTTGCTCCTGGGATAGTTGTTTTTCAACGTTTATATAGGTGGCATTGCTTATTAGGACAATTCCTTTAGGGGTCGTGTCCGTTACAAGAAAATCACATGTCCTTGTCCCATAAATATTTGCCCGTATACGATCCCCTTCTATCACTGGCAGTCCCTCGAGGAGGTTGCTGAGATAGACCGAATCCCGTTCTTTTTCCAGAAGGGGAGTGGATGTCAGGGGCCTGAGGGTGATGCTCCCTGCAAAATGATGATCCACCTTGTGGATAGAAATCTTTTCATCAAGTCCTACTTGAGCATTCTCTCTGGTTATCCCATCGATTTGAATAGCTTTTTGTCCCATATCTCCAGAGTCGCAAGCCAGCAGCCGGGCAGGTGTTTTCCGCTTCCCTTCCAGTTCTATGATTTGTCCCTCTGAAAGCCCATATCTTTTGATATCTTCAGGATCGATACGGGCAATGCATCGCCCCACGTCTTTTGACAGGGCCTCTTTAACTCGTAACGGCATTGTGAAGCGCTCCCTTCAGTTCAGAATAAACCAGAATATATGCTACCACAAAGGCCCTTTCCGGGGTATCCTCCGGAAAGGGCCTTTGTAAGAGACTTAAAGGTTTCTTTACGTTTCTATTATTGGGCCGATACGGGTTCTACCCGCCCCGGGTAGGCCTTAAGAGCCGCCTTGAGTATATCCATGGCCTTTACGAGGTCTTCGTTTTTAAGAACATAGGCAAGGCGGGCTTCGTTTTTGCCCAGTCCAGGAGTGGCATAAAATCCTTCTGCTGGAGCTGCCATCATGGTTTCTCCGTTGATGTCAAAGTTCTGAAGCATCCAGATAACAAATTTCTCTGCATCATCGACGGGCATTTTTACAACAACGTAGAAGGCGCCTTTTGGCTGCTCGCAGACAACCCCAGGCATAGACTGAAGGGCTTTATAAAGGGTATCCCTTCTCGACTGATATTCCTTATTCACTTCTTCAAGATATGAAACCGGGGTGTTGTAAAGGGCCGTAGCCCCTACCTGCTCGAGAGTGGGAACACAGAGCCTTCCTTGACATAGTTTCAGGATTTGTTTCATAAGCTCTTCATTCTTAGATGCGACACACCCAATACGAGCACCACATGCACTATAGCGTTTTGACACAGAATCGATGATAATAACCCTATCTTCCACATCAGAAAGGTTTCCGAAGCTTGTGTACTTAAGTCCATCATAGACGAACTCTCTGTACACTTCGTCGGCGATGATATAAAGATCGTGTTTTTTTGCGAGATCTGCCAACATCCTCATTTCATCAGCAGTGTAGATGGTTCCTGTGGGGTTTCCAGGGTTAGAAATGAGAATGCAGCGAGTTTTGGGAGTGATAACGGCTTCGATCTTTTCACTCGGAGGAAGATGAAAGCCCTCTTCTGCCTTTGTTGTAATCGGAACGATATTGACATTGACG
>LVAV01000036.1 GCA_001604185.1 Clostridiales bacterium Firm_16
GTCATCAATCCGGAGGAATCGCTGGACTTCACCTGCCGCTACTGCTCTGAGCTTGCGGATGTGGAATCGACAAAATACCGGATCATCGCGGAAGGCCGCACCTACAACATCACCTATGTGAATCCGATGGGCTATAAGCATAACAGCCTGAAATTCAACTGCAAGCTGGAGAAGAACGCATGAGTAGAAATGTATCAATAAACGAAATGGGCGACGCCATTATGGAGGAACTCGAAAAATATTCAAAGCTCGCCACAGATGACATGAAGGCCGCTGTGAAAGAAACTGCTGCTTCCGTCCGTAAGGATATTCAGGCAGGCGCTCCAGTCGATACCGGCAAATACAAGAAAAGCTGGTCAGTCAAGAATATGCATGAGGATTCACAGAGCATTGACCTTGTAGTGCATTCGAGGAACCGCTATCAGCTGGCACACCTTCTGGAGCATGGACATGTGAAACGAGGCGGCGGACGTGTTCCGGCACAGCCTCATATCGCCTCAGCCGAGGAGCGCGGAAACGAAAAGCTCGTCAATACCATCAGGCAGAAGCTGGGAGGTGGATCATGACATACGACGATGTAATCACCATGTTAGAGGAAGCCGGTCTGCCGCTTGCCTACGACCATTTTGCCGAAGGCGAGTCACCAGACCCACCCTTCCTCGTTTTTCTTTATCCGGGCTCTGACAATATGTTCGCGGATGACACCGTGTTCAAAAAAATTGATGAGCTGAACATCGAATTATACACGGACGTAAAAGACCCGGAAACAGAAACCCAGATCGAGGACATCTTAATCGCCCACGACCTACCTTATGAGAAATCTGAGGTATGGATCGAGTCGGAGAAGTTGTACGAGGTCTTATATCAAACACAGATCATAGGAGGTTAAAAACTATGCCTAACACGAGTAACAAGGTCAAGTTCGGCCTTAAAAACTGCCACTACGCCATTGCTACGCTTGCCGCTGACGGCACTGTCACCTTTGGTACACCCGTAGCAATGCCCGGTGCCGTATCCCTTTCGCTGGATGCTGAGGGAGATAATGATCCATTCTATGCGGACGACTCCGTATATTACATGGTTTCAAACAACAACGGCTATTCCGGCGACTTTGAACTGGCGCTGATCCCGGAGAGCTTTCTTACGGATGTCATGCATGAGACTGAGGATGCAAACGGCGTCATTGTTGAGAACAAGGATGTAGAGCCGGAGCATTTTGCGCTGCTCTTTGAGTTTTCCGGCGACCAGAGAAAGATCCGTCACTGCATGTATTACTGCAGCGCGACCCGTCCTTCCGTCACCGGCAGCACAAAGGAGGACTCTACCGAGGTGCAGACTGAGACGCTCTCCATCACAGCTTCTCCGCTCCCTTCCGGCATTGTGAAGGTCAAAACCGGCACGAACACTACAAGTGCTGTTTACGACGCTTGGTACAGCTCTGTATATGAGCCGAGTGCTTCAGTAAGTAGCGGTGAATAAGGAGGCGCGATATGGCAGTAACAAAAACAATCGAAGTTGACGGCAAAGAGGTGCAGTTCCGCGCCTCAGCCGCCATTCCTCGCCTTTACAGAAATAAGTTCCACAGGGATATTTACAAGGATTTAAACGAGCTGCAGAAAGGCATCGATGAAAACGACGCAGAAAGCTCCAATCTGGACACTTTCAGTCTGGAGCTTTTCGAGAACATCGCATGGCTGATGGCAAAGCATCAGAATCCTGATGTCCCGGATACTCCGGAGGACTGGCTCGACCAGTTCAACACCTTCTCCATTTATGAAATCCTGCCTCAGATCATCGAGCTGTGGGGACTCAATGTGGAACAGCAGGTGGAATCTAAAAAAAACATCATCCGACAGAGCGGGAAATGACAACCCCGCTCTTTTTACTCCGGTGTGTGCAGATCGGGCTTTCCATCTCGGAGCTCGACCTGCTCACTATCGGGACTGTCAATGACATGTATGCAGAAATGAGCAACGACGATTACAACTATCCTGCGCTCGCGACACAGGAGCAGATGGATCGATTTTAACAGGAAGGAGGTCATCGCATGGCTGACAGAATAAAAGGCATAACCGTGGAAATCGGCGGCGATACGACCGGCCTTTCCAAAGCCCTCTCCGGCGTAAACAAAGAAATCAAATCAACTCAGTCGCAGCTAAAGGACGTCAACAAACTCCTAAAGCTCGACCCGACAAATACCGCGCTGCTCGAACAGAAACAGAAGCTCCTACAACAGGCAGTCTCCGAAACGAAGGAAAAGCTCACACAGCTGAAGTCCGTGCAAGACCAGATGGATGCTGGACTTAAAAACGGTACCGTCACCCAGCAGCAATATGATGCATGGCAGCGTGAGATTATAGAGACCGAAAACGAGCTCAAAAACCTCGAACAGCAGTGCAAAAATACTGATACTTCAATCACCGCGACACTCAAGGCAACCGGCACCAAGCTGCAAGAGGTAGGCGGGAAAATATCTGATGTCGGTACAAGCCTATCGACACACGTCACGGCTCCCATAGTTGCCATCGGCGCTGCCTCCATTGCTGCCTTTAACGAGGTGGACGCTGGCCTCGACATCGTTGCACAGAAAACGGGCGCTACCGGCGATGAGCTGGAGGACATGTGCCAGATCGTAAAAGACCTCGCCACAGAGATACCGACGGACTTCGAAACTGCCGGTGCTGCTGTCGGCGAGGTCAACACCCGTTTCGGCCTGACCGGGCAGGCGCTGGATGACCTCTCGGCAAAATTCATCAAGTTTGCCCAGCTCAATGATACCGATGTTTCGACATCTATCGACAATGTATCCTCCGTCATGAACGCCTTCGGCATGGACGCTTCCGAGGCAGATAATCTTCTGGATGCCTTAAATGCTACCGGTCAGGCCACCGGCATTGATATGGATACACTGGCAAACGCCCTCTCCTCCAATGCCGCGCAGCTAAAGGAAATGGGACTCACCGCCCAGCAGGCTGCTGGCTTTATGGGCATGGTGGAAATGTCCGGCCTTGATACCTCTGCCGCTATGATGGGCTTAAAGACTGCCATGAAAAATGCAACGGCAGACGGAGCGGAAGCGATGCAGAAAAGCTGCAGGCGGCCTATGACCTCTTCGGAAGTAAGGCCGGTGCCTCCATTTATAATGCCGTGCAGACCGGAAAGCTTAACCTGTCGGATTTCTCCGGCTTCCTCGGAGATTTTGAAGGCAGTGTCGAGAATACCTTCAATGAGACACTCGACCCGATTGACCAGTTTCAGATGACCATGAACTCTCTGAAGGAAACCGGTGCGGAGGTCGGCAATTCCCTGATGTCAGTTCTCGCTCCTGTCCTTAAAGAGCTCTCTGACAAGCT
>LVAV01000037.1 GCA_001604185.1 Clostridiales bacterium Firm_16
CCGGATGCAGCGATGACAGGCGGAACGGGATCAGTTTCCTGAAATCAGCACATGCGGCAACCAGCATCCGCCATCTGTCTTCTTCATCCGCTTCCGCAGGCCCTGCTGAAAGGACCATCCGCACAAGCGCCATGCCGGAGGATTCCATTGCGAAAAGTGCGGCGTTCAGATGACCGGAATCTGCCGGATCAAATGAATCGGTCAAAACCCCCACCATCCGCTTTTCCAAGGAATGCTCCTCCTGCTTCTTTTATGTGACTCATTATAAACGAAAAATATAAAAGATGAAAGAGAAAGAAAATGTAAAATCCGGTGTTGATTTTTCCCATAAATTGATTATAATGACATTAAATGGCAGATGTACTGCCGGACAATAAAATAAAAGGAGTCTTTGGTATGAAAAAACTTATTTGTATTGTACTTGCATTGATTATGGTCCTCTCCATGGTATCATTCGCCAGTGCTGAAACTCTTGAAGAAATTATCGCCCAGGCCCAGACCATGACCAATGAGGAACTGTACAAAAAGGCCATTGAAGAGGCGAACGGCAAAAGCCTCCTGGGTATCGGCAACTCCAGCCGCGGCAAAACCGCAAAGGATTTATTCATCCCGCTGCTGAAAGAAATGGATCCCAACTTCGATACCACGATCGAATGGACGCAGCCCAAAAACAACACCATTTTCGAAGCCCTGAAAGGTTCCAACGAATACTTTGTTACACTGATCCAGGACGGCAACCAGATCCAGAGCAAGATGCTGAATACCGGTGAGCTGCTCAACTTCGTTCCTTATGAATGGGCCAATGCGGAGGGCGTCGCCCGGGAAAACAATGAGAATCCGCTCGCCCTCCAGACCCTGAACAAGGTTTTTGAGTTCAACAATGTCGGCGGCGCTTCCTACAAGAACTGCTGGGACTTCGTCGCTCCCGATGTTCACCCGCTTTTCATGGGTGTCAACTCCGAACCTGTCGGAAAGAACTTCCTTTACATGCTGACCCGCGATGATTATGCCGCTGTTGTTAAGGATGCTTATGACAAGCTGGATGCAGACAAACAGGCCCTGTTTGCTCCGACTGTGGAGGAAATGGAAGCGGAAGCATCTGACCTGGGCTTTGAAGGCGAAAATATCAAATATGCCCTTGCCTGGATCAAACTCTGGTGCGAGCAGTTCCACGAGGAAACCGATGATGGTCCGATCTGCAACACCCTTGTGGACAAGAGTGCTGCCGGACAGTGCGGCCTGCTTGTTTACTCCAAACTCCGCAGCGTGGAAGAAAGCGAATCCGTTTCCGTCAACAACATAACGGTTGCCGCTTACCAGGACGACTATGAAGGCTTTGGCGGTTATGCCTACAAGCATTACATGATGATCCCGAAGGCTACCCAGTATCCGTGGACTGCCTGCGCTTTCATTGCCTATCTCACAACTACATATGACGGTTTCTCCGCCTGGGGCAAGGACATGGGCGGTTATGCTCCCGTTCCGGCCTGTATGTGGGACCACAGTAAGGACGGCAACAAGAAGGATGAAAACGGTAATCCTACCGATGAAGTCCTGTTCCCGGCCAAGAATGACCGCGGCTATGACTGGTGGCTGAATGAAGGCAAGCTGGTCGTTGAAGATCCCGCCTATTGCGCTTCTGTCGCCGACATTATGGGTGACTGGATCGACCTGATCATCGGTATGAAGTAAGCTATCTTCAGGAATGCCCATGGGCGGCGCACCGGCTGGTACGCCGCCTATCCCTATTGATGGGTTTCATTCCGGTCCTGCTTCCCAGGGCAAGCAGGATATTCTGAAAGGGGACTGAGTAATGACAGCCATAGCAATATCTCATATCAGTCCGTGGAAAAGGCGGCTGAACCGTGTCAGGAATTATCTGTCCAAACCGCAGAATGCCATTCTGCTGGCACTTGGAATCATCCTGACCATTACAACGATCTGGCCTGCATTCTCCATTGTCCGGGATACGGTAACCATTCACCAGGGTACCGTAGACACACGCGGAGCGGCCGAAGGGCAGATATATACCACCTATAACTGGACTGACCTGTTCGCTCCCGCTACCAATACCGCCCGGAAACTGGCACAGATTAACCTGTGGACACCGCTGCTGAATTCTGTCCTGCTGAGTGTTTTCGCATGCATTGGGTCTATTTTCTACGGCGGTCTGTTTGCGTATCTGGTTACACGAACCAACCTGAAATTCAAAAAATACCTGAGCTCCATTTTCATTTTTCCCTATATCATGCCGCAATGGACCCTGGCTGTGATCTGGCGCAACCTATTTAACAGCAACCTGATTACAAAGGGTGCCGACGGCCTGTTCGCATCCGTCCTCGGCATCCGGATGCCGCTCTGGTGGTGCCAGGGTATGTTTCCCAGTGCTGTTGTGCTCGCCCTGCATTATGCGCCGTTTGCCTATATCCTGATCGGCGGAATCTTCCGGAATATGGATGCCAACCTGGAAGAGGCGGCGACCATCCTGAATACTCCGCGCTGGAAAACATTCCTGAGGGTCACGCTTCCCCTGGTCAAGCCCGCTATCCTGAGTACCATCCTGCTGGTGTTCTCCAGCGCGATGGGTTCCTATCCGATTCCTCATTACCTGAAGCTTTCCACTCTTTCCACAAAATATGTGGAGATGAATGTCCAGCGAACGGGTGAAGCAAGTATCCTCGCGGTCATCATGATGCTTTTCGGTATCGGAATCCTGCTGGTTAACCAGAAAACGACATCCGGACGTAAAAACTTTACCACCGTTACCGGAAAATCCGGACAAAGCAGTGTTGTCAATCTCGGAATCGGCAAGTATATTCTTTCCGCAATCTACATCCTGACCACCCTGTTTACCGGTATTATTCCGATTATCATGTTCGCTGTCGAAACCTTCCTGCCGAATCCGGGTGACTATTCTTTTCTTACAAGCGGTGCGGCAGGCAGTCTAACCTCTAAATGGTGGCTGACCGCAGAAAATGTTTCAGAGAACGGCATGTACGGCCAAAAAGGTATGCTGTTCAATGAAACGATCTGGAACGCATTCGGCGGAACCCTGCTGGTGGCATTGTGCTGTGCCCTTGTCGCCGGCACCATCGGCACACTGGTTGGATACTGTGTCAGCAAAAACCGGCGGAGCAAATGGGCCGGCTATGTGAACAACATGGCATTCCTGCCTTACCTGATGCCTGCGCTTGCAGTCGGCGTCGCATTTGCCAAATTCGGATCTTCTGTCGGCATTTACAATACATTCCTTCTCCTGATTCTTGCCGGTACTGTCAAGTACATCCCGTTTGCAAGCAGAAGCGCATTGAACTCCATGATGCAGCTTTCCGGAGAAATAGAGGAAGCTGCCATTATCCAGGATGTTTCATGGTGGAAACGCATGACCCGGATTATCATCCCGATCCAGAAATCCAGTATCATCAGCGGTTATCTGCTTCCCTTCATGACCTGCCTTCGTGAGCTGACGCTGTTCATGCTGCTGTGCAGCCAGTCCAAGATCATAACAACCCTGCTTGACTATTTCGATGAGATGGGCCTGTATGCATTCTCAAGCGGCATCAACTTGATCCTGATCGTGGTGATTCTGCTGTTCAACGCACTGATCAATAAACTGACCGGCGCAAGTATTGACAGCGGAATCGGCGGCGGCAGTTCCAAATAACAGAGAGGATGGATGAAATAATGTCTAGAATCGAATTAACGCATGTTACAAAGCGCTGGGGCGGATTCTATGCAGTTGATGATCTGGACCTGGTCATTGAAGACAACGCGTTTGTAACCCTCCTGGGCCCTTCCGGATGCGGTAAAACAACGACCCTTCGGATGATCGCCGGCCTCGAAACCCCGACAACCGGCCGGATCACTATAGACGATGTCGTTGTGTTTGACAGCGAAGCCGGTATTAACGTGCCGGCCAACAAACGCCGGGTCGGATTCCTTTTCCAGAACTATGCGCTGTGGCCGAATATGACCGTTTACCAGAACATTGCTTTCGGTCTGAGCAATATCAAGGAGCCCGGCCTGTCCGTCACGGATGACGGAGAAATTATCCGGAATCCGGATACCGGCGGTGCTGCCAGAAAGCTGACAAAGGATGAAATCAAAAAGATTGTTGCCCGTGTCAGCGCAATCGTTAAAATCCAGCCCTTTATGGACCGGTATCCCGGAGAGCTTTCCGGCGGTCAGCAGCAGCGCGTTGCGATTGCCAGAACGCTTGCTCCTGGACCGCGTGTCCTTTTCATGGACGAACCGCTTTCCAACCTGGATGCAAAGCTCAGGCTTGAAATGAGATCCGAACTGCAGCGCCTGCATCTTTCAACCGGAAGCACATTTGTCTATGTAACCCATGACCAGATGGAAGCCATGACGCTTGCCACCAAAATCTGCCTGATATCCAATGGTGTCCTGCAGCAATATGATGATCCGCTGACCGTATACAACAAACCCAACAATACGTTTGTAGCGGACTTTGTCGGCAATCCCGCGATCAACTTCATGAATGCCCGCGGAGAACAGCAGGAAGACGGAACGTTCCGGCTGAACCTGCTGGAAGGATACGAAGCCGTATTCACGCCCACAGAGCCCGTGAAGAAGGATGAATGGTACGCGGCAGCCGACG
>LVAV01000038.1 GCA_001604185.1 Clostridiales bacterium Firm_16
TAGGCCACGTCACCGCGGACTCTACCTTTAAGAAAGTTTTTCATCGTTTCTCGAAAGAGGTTCAACAAATTACGAGTTTTCATGATATTTCACATTTAACCACAAACAGGTCTGATATATGGCAAGTTGCCTATTATATGGTGAAGGAAAAACCGATTACTGGGTGGGGATGGGGCAGATTCCGGGAAGAATTTCAAGAAGTGAAAAAACGCTACGTTCCGGAAAATCACATAAAGGAAGCCCCTGATGCACATAATATGTATTTAAACTTGTTAATTTACGGAGGGATTCCAACCCTTATAGGAATGCTCTATCTATTTGGGGTTGCTTTGAAAAAAGGATTTCAGCGTTTTAAAACCGGCGCTGACAAGTGGCGGTGGCTTTTTCTTGTCTGTTGGGTTACAATATTGTCAATACTTTTATACAGTATTGGAGGGGATGTCTTCTCTTTCCGATATAAGGCGGCCGTGTTATTCTGGACTGTTCTCGGATTCAGTCTACAACGGGAGAACTATGGAATTGAGTCTTAGGGCCTATTCCAATCGTAGGGATTTCACGGTAGCATAGTCAGCGAAATTGCTGAGTCCTTTGACAATTTGACTTGGTTCACTAGCTTCATTCATCCGTAATAATCTCTGAAGGCAAGAAAGGAGGTGCCGACAACCCCCAGCCAAAAAGAGGGAGCGGATGTTGAGGGCGGAGAAAACACAGTTCTTGAGTGAGGACACCAAAGAAGGAAACGAGGAAACTTCTCACTAGTCTTCCGATAAGAATGTGTGATCCCGCAAATATAAAGACAACCAAGGGGGTTGCACAAATATGAAAAAGATTCTTGCACTCGTAGCAGTAGTAGCATTGGTTGCTTTCGCCGCACCGGCGTTCGCTGCCAATCCTTTCATGGATGTACCTATGAACCACTGGGCCTATGACGCAGTAGGCCAGCTTGCTTCTCGCGGTGTCGTTTCCGGTTATCCCGATGGTTCCTACAAAGGAAACCAGCCCATGACCCGTTATGAAATGGCTTCTCTTGTAGCCCGCTCATTGGCCGTAGTTGACATGGAGAAGGCCAGCAAGCAGGATGTTGAGATGCTGAAGAAACTTGTTGTTGAGTTCAAAGACGAGCTTGACGCACTTGGCGTGAAGGTCGACAAACTCGACGGCAGAGTAGCCGTTCTCGAAGAGAACCTTGGCGGCTGGAAATTCTGGGGAGAATTCCGCTTTGACGCGAAGTTTGCTGATCAGGCAGACGGCCTTTACACAGGCAGCGATGTGGACTTCAATCTGAACCGTTACCGCATCTGGATGAGCAAGAAGGTTGACGATAAAGTTAAGTTCACTGCTCGTCTTGGAAACGCAGCTGGAAACGTTGCCTGGCAGCGCTACTGGATCGACGTGGCCCTTCCCTGGGACGTCAACATGATGGCGGGTAACTGGGCCTATGACTGGGAAGACGACGACGGCCTCTACGCCGATAACGATGCATGGTTCACCGACCGCGCCCTTGTTGGCTTCTATTTCAGCAAACCCTTCAGCATGGGCGAGTTTGCCATGTATGTTACTCATGACGAAAATAATCTCGCGGGAGAAGAAAATTATGAGTACGCTGCCCGTGTGAAGTTCAACTTCAACGAGAACTTCTGGCTGTCTGGGAACTACCTTATGGGCGATCTTCATGAGATTAGTGTAGATGTTTCCGTCTGGTGGGCAGCCTTTGGTTTCAACTTTAACGATGATTGGGCACTGAAGGGCGCCTATTTCAAAGAAGACCTCGATGATTTGATCAGCGAAAAACCCGCAGCATGGAAAGCCATTCTCGACGTGAAACAGGAAGCTCTTGGTTTCACGTCCCTTTGGCTCGAATATGTCGATTTCGATGAAGGATTCTTTACTCTCACAGCTGGCCCATGGGATGATTACGGTCCAGTGGCATTTGAAGTTGGCGACGTTTATTATATGGGCGTGTGGGACAATGTACTTTTCGTCCGTTTGAACCAGAAATGGAACGACCAGTGGTCAACCTTCCAGCGCTATTTCGCTGGCGACGCCCGTTATGTTGGCGGCGAAGACACAAAGAACTGGACTATTGGTGTGAAATACTACTACACGCCGGCCCTTTCTTTCGAGCTTGCCTATGACAAGATTGAAAACAGCGGAACAATGCCTGGCAACGACGACAACGTCATCAGACTTCGTACCCGCGTAACATTCTAATTGAACTGAAGAACGTTACTTGTTAATTAAAGGGCCTCCCTAACGGGAGACCCTTTTTTTATATTTTCTACTTGCAAAAAAGGTGATAATTTAGTACCTTATTAAAGTAGGGTTTTTGTTTTATTAAAGAAATTAAATAATTTAGAGTGTAATTGAGTTGAGCGTACGCGGTAAAAAAGAAGAGCCGACGGCCTTTAGCCGCAAGGATAAAGACAACCAGGGGGGGTGCGCAACTATGAAAAAGATTTTTGCACTCGCAGCAGTTGTCGCATTGGCTGCTTTCGTCGCACCGACGTTTGCTGCCAGTCTTTCTATAGATGTTCCAATGATCCACCGGGGCTATGACTGGGAAGGTGACAATGCCCTTGGGTTCACTTTCCTTTGGCGTGAGTACGTGAATTTTGATGAGTACTTTTATGTTTTGACATCCGGGCCATGGGATGATTATGGCGCGGCGGCATATAATGCAGCCCTTTACTTTGCTGGTGCTCCTGATCTTTATTATAGGGGAGAGTGGGACAATGTATTTTCTGTCCTTTTGACCCGGAAATGGAATAATCAGTGGACGACCTTCCATCGCTATTTTGCGGGCAAAGCCCGCTATGTTGATGCAGAAAACATGAAGAACTGGACCTTTGGCGTTAAATACTACTACACGCCGGGCCTTTCTTTCGAGCTTGCCTATGACAAGATCGAAAACAGCGGGACAACGCCTGGCAAGGATGACAGGGTTATCAGACTTCGTACCGTAGTAACTTTTTAAGGGTCCTTCCGTAATGTGGGGAGGTCCTTTTTTCATGGGCTTTTCCAGTGTATAATGACATTCAGCTTGTGTAGAACCTGAGGAGGGACTTTCTGTGAAGCTAAAAAAATGCCTTGTGTGTATATGTGCTGCCGTGCTTATATTGAGTATTATGGCACCAGGCTTTGCCGATGAGAAGATATTGCGGCGATGGTCGAAGACAAACCATTATAAGGATGATATGGGAAGCGAAGTATGGATTACCGCAACCTATTATGCCGCAGAATATATAGAGGCCCTGGTGCAGAGTGAAGCTAATAAGAATCTGTGGACGTCTGATGAGGCAGAGCAGTATAAATATGAACTTCTGAAGACACTAACTTTAGAAGAGTACATTCCTATTTTTATTGAGTTTGACAATAGGGGGCCGTCCATGCACATGGCGCCTTTTGGCGACCAGCTTACGCTGTGGGTGGGCAAGAACAAACTGAAACCCGTGGACTACGATAAGCGTTTTAACTTTAAGTTGCAGGGCAAGCGTGACGGCTTTATCTATTTCCCCCGGTTTGACGAGAAGGGCAAGCCCATTCTTGAGGGGGTAAAATCCATTCGCCTCGTAGTAAACGGCGGGATTAGTTCTGTGACCATGAGCAAAACCATTGAATATATATGGGATGTGGTGGATGATAACCCCGAGAGGCTCTATGCTGGCAAGGCCGCGGCCCGCCTTGAGCTTGACCGCCTTATAAAGCGTCTTGATGTGCTCAATGGCCAGAAGAAAGACCTTGAAGGACAGCTGGCAGAAGTGGAAGAAGAGTTGCGGCAGGTACAGAAACGTGTGGAAGAGTTGCAGCATCAGTAATATTTTGTGACAATAGGGGACGGCATAGCCGTCCCTTTTTTATTTGTAGAGGAGGAAATGACGACGTGAAAAGGGTTGCAGTGCTCACGAGCGGAGGAGACGCCCCAGGTATGAACGCAGCTATCCGGGCAGTGGTACGAACGGCCATTTATCACCATCTCGAGGCGGTAGGCGTTATGCGGGGGTTTGAAGGGCTGATCGATGGCGATTTCGTGCCTTTGAACAGGGCTTCTGTGGGGGGAATCATCCATAGGGGCGGTACGATTCTTAAGACAGCCCGAAGCGAACGGTTTAAAACAGAGGCTGGATTGGATCGGGCCCTGTTCCAGTTAAAGAATGCGGCAATTGACGGACTTGTCATTATTGGTGGAGACGGATCGTTCAGAGGGGGGCAGAAACTTTACGAAAAAGGGGTTTCTGTCATAGGAGTGCCCGGTACCATCGATAATGACGTGGCGGGCACAGATGAGACCATAGGCTTTGATACGGCCGTTAATACAGCTCTTGAAGCCGTTAAAAAGCTTCGTGATACGGCCAGCAGCCATGATCGGCTTTTTATTGTTGAAGTAATGGGACGGGAAGCGGGCTTTATTGCCCTTGAAGTGGCTGTTGCCAGCGGAGCTGAGTATCTTGTGGTGCCCGAACTGCCTTTCAGCCTGGGGCGCCTCTGCGACAAGCTTCACGATACGAGGGCCCGGGGCAAGACCCACTCCCTTATTATAGTAGCGGAAGGGGCCATGTCTGCGGCGACCCTTCGCAGTGAGCTTAAGGATACGGCAGGATACGATGCAAGGGTTACGGTTTTGGGATATATTCAGCGAGGGGGCAGCCCAACGTCCTTTGACGCCATTCTCGCCTCTCGTATGGGAGCCTTTGCTGTTGAATCCCTTCTTGATGGCAAAAAGGGGATGATGGTGGGGACTGTTGCCCATCAGATGAGTCTCTGTTCTCTCTCCGATTCATGGCAGGTTAACAAAATATTGAGTCCCGAAAAATTGGAACTCGTTGAGAAGCTGAGCATATAAAAATGAAAAACCTCGCTGATCTTTGTTCCCTGGTGGGTGCTGACAAGGGTGGAAGGTCTGCGTCCAGATTATGTAAGCCTCTTTATCTGTCGAAAGCACTGAACCTGCTGGCGGGCTCTTCTTCTGTGGCTATTGTAACGGGGTTCTATATTCCTTCAGCCCGGGCGGCAGAAACCGATGGCCCTTCTGGCGCTGCTGTGCTGGGGCGGGCTCTTGTTTGGTCTGGCCGCTCTGCGGTGATTTTTACCGACCCCCTTTGCAGTTTGGTGGTGGAGGCGGCAAGCAAGGCCATAGA
>LVAV01000039.1 GCA_001604185.1 Clostridiales bacterium Firm_16
ATAATGAATCAGACCAGGCAAGTCGATTTACAATGGCCGTTCATTTTGCAAAAGGCTCATATCTTTTACCATTTCCGCTGGAACCGTGGATATCACGTGGAAATGGACGGTGAATGATCCTGCGGTTACCACCTTCCGATACCAAGTGGACGGAGAAGAGCCGGAAAATTGGAACTATGTGGATCGTTCGGTTTTGAGCCATGCCATCAGAGGTGTAGATGGGAATGTGGATCATGTGCTCTTTCTTCAGCAATCGTATGATGGTTTGCTTTGGAGCGAGAGCGCTGTCGCCTCTTCTTTGGTGGTGAAGGGTGCTGATACCTCGGTTCCGACCCTTTTCGTAGGGGAGGATGCCGCTACCCTAGGTATTCATACCAATAGCGCAGGGAAAGACAATGAGAAACAAATTTCCATGGAAGTTCCTGCCGAAGATGCTGCCCAACGATTTCGAGTTTCTCTGGAATTGACAGGGGACATCCCGATGGAAATCCTCGATGTGCGGATGGATCCTACGTATATCGACGCCGACGGAGTGCTCATCAAGGATGTCCATGTGGACGTACTTGTCGATGATCTTTCAATGCGAAATCGGGTGATGGATTTCGGCATATGAATCCTGACTTTGCAATAAATGATGCAGAATCTGAACAGCGGCTCAATTTCGAACGGGACGAGGTATATGACGGGAGTGCTGTCTCTTGTCCTTTCGCTGGTGGCATGGTGGCGATCGACATCCCTTGTTCATGTCCTAACGGGAGCCCTGTTGTCGCAATAGCACACCGAGGTTTCGTAGGACGCCGATTACGTAGCGTTTCGATTCCTCCCAGCGTACGAGTCGTCCGGCAGAATGCATTCGACCGAGTTGCGACACTTGAATATGTGTGCTTTAGAGACGAAAGCCAATTGGAAACTATCGATTCATTCGCGTTCTCTCATACGGGACTCAAAACGGTTTTGATTCCTTCGAACGTGAAAACCATCGGGGCATTTGCCTTTTTGGGGATTGCGACATTGAGGCTGGTAGAATTCCAAGAGGGGACTCGATTGGCTACTATCGAAACTTCCGCATTCTCGAACACGCGACTTTCAAAAATCTGCGTTCCTGCTTCTGTGACTGTCATCGGTTGTCAAGCGTTCAAAGGCGTGGAGTCCCTGGTTCGGGTGGAGTTTCCGCAGGACAGCATACTTGATGAAATTTTTTCCGGTGCGTTCGAAGGATGTGGAATCACATTGATCTCTATTCCAAAGACCGTCCGTGGGATTGGCAGCCGGGTTTTCAAAGATTGCATATGCCTTGAAACGGTGGTGATGCTCGGAACGGTACCCCCGTGGCTAGGTTATGATGCATTCTTGAATACACCTTCCTTGAAACGTATCGTCGTTCCTTCTGGTTCCAAGGCTACATATAGGAGTGCGGATGGCTGGTCTTGTTATTCAGGGCTGATTGAAGAATTTCTGATGGATAATTATGAATATGCGGTTGAAAAATCGCAAGGATGGAAAGGGAAAGAATGGACGGAATTCGAATGAAGGTGATGGTTGCGATATTGGTGATGCTGTTTTTTTGCCTTGCAATCTATGGTGAGCCGGTGCGGTTTCGTTATGTCTGGAACTGGGAGGTGAATGAGCCTGGAATAGTTGCGTTCCGATACAAGATAGGCGAGGATGCCGAAGAATGGACAGAGATCGGAGCGGAAGACACCCTTTCTGTCGGCGCAGAGTCAGGTTTCGGACCATTGCGGCTATATCTCCAGCAGAGCTACGACAGAGTGCGGTGGAGCGAAACATCGGAGTGGGTGACAGGGATGCCTAAGCCGCCGATTTTCGGTAATTCACATGTCGTTCCAAGTGGCTCGGTCGATGAGAGTGTCGACCCTCTCCAGCGTGCTGGTCATGATGTAGGTGGTATACCGATATCAGGGGATGATGGACATCGGGAAATGCTGATCGCATTCCACCTAAATTTCTTGTTTGCGTCGTCGGTGGTTCCAAAGACACCCTCGTTCGCAAATTTCAATGTAGCCACCGCTCCTGAGGAAGTACTTGACACAATTTTTCCAAAAGAAGAAAGAACGTCTCGGATATGGCTTAAGTATACGGCTGGGGTGCAATACGCCGTGGCGGAAGGGCCAGCGTACGACTCATATTATCTAGCGTATGACAGGTTGCAACCGACAGTGACCTTAGGGATTTCCGCCGAAAATTTGTTTGTGATTTCCCCCGGAAGGGTGGGGATCGGTTTTGAAACCAGCATCGTATATACGCCGTATCTGATGTCCGCAGGGTCAAACAATCCGACTGGAAGCGTAAACGCAGGCGTAGATTGGCATCTTGCAGCGTGGCATCGTTTTAGCCATATCTTCGGAATTTCCTTGTTTCCGCAATTAAGTTTTGGATTGAACGATATGCTGACGGCGAACATATTTGCTGGCGTGCTGACGACGTATCCTTCGAAAGATGCACAGGGCGAAGGCTGGACATCGAGTTTGGGAAACATCGGCTGGTCGGCAGGTCTTGGCTTGCGGAGGAGATTCGGGGCTTCGTACAGATTGTCGCTTGATATTTCATTGAACTGGCAGGCACAGTGTTAGAGTCCGCTTGAATTAACCATTCAGAGTCAGAAGAAAACAACCAACCGGAGTCAG
>LVAV01000040.1 GCA_001604185.1 Clostridiales bacterium Firm_16
GACTTTCACTTCATGATCGAAGGGTTAAAGACGCTTCTTTCCGGGAAATGGGCTTTCGAAGGTCACAGTAAGGGTGGCGGTTTTACGGCTTACCAGCTGGGGAGACACCCGGAAGATGCGGATCTTTTCGTGGTGGAGGCGGGACTGAATAATTCGCCCCGCAACCTGCCGGGAATGTATGAATTTACCTATACCACGGCGGGAGATGACCGCTATGGCAAGGAGAAGGCAAAGAAGTACAGAGACATGATCCTTGAACTGCAGGTCGAGCTGATCAAGCATAAGAAAGGGGTCATTAAGCATTACATTAATTCCTGGATGGACGATGATTCGACAAAAGTGATCTTCAGTTCTGATATGACCGATGACATTATTTATGAATGTGGGGTGCTCGATCTGGTGTACTGCTGGCAGTACTGCATAGAAGATTTTTTCACGAGAGTCGAAGAAGTACTGAGCATGAAGGAGGCGACAACTTCGGGCGATATCTGGGAGTATGAGTCGGAGCTGGGTAGGCTTATGAATACTTACTATAATGAAATGCAGTATGCAGTGACCTTGGAAAACTTCAATCGTAGTATCGTGGTTTTTCATGAACCGTTATATAGATTCATGTTTCAGAATTATCGCGAAGACGGAAACTTCCTTTATGATTTCTCGTATCTGCGTGAGGCCCTGGAGAAGGATGGCAGCGGGGCAAAACTTACGATCACCGAGGATATGGAAGAGACGCTTTTTGAGCGGCGGGTATATGAGGGGCATAAGGAAAAAATTTCTTACGATCCATCTGTCTATGAGACGCGGAAGCGGGGCGTCGAGACTGCGGAGAAGCCGGTGATCATTGTGAACGGTACTACGGATGTGTACCATATCGCGGGGCTTATGGAGTGCGATAACCCCAATGTGCATATTTTTAACGTTATCGGTGCCTGCCATGACGAAGTGTCCTGCGCGTATCTCTTTACCGACGAGAAGGTTCCTTATCAGCCGCTTCCCCAGGAGCAGAGAGATGAGTACAATGGCGTTGTGAAAAAGGCGTTGGGGATAGGTTAGGATTCTTATTTGCATAGATGTGTTCACTCTGTGGGGAGTGGTTTGCAGGCTGGGCGCGTAGGACGCTCTAGGGTTTCCAGAAAGCCCGTCGTATGATTTCAGCTATTTCGGCTGGCGCGTAGGACGGATTTTTCGTTTAAACGCATTTCATCGTACGTTTTGGAGGGAATACGATGGAATTCCCGTCTGAGCGTATTTCGTCGTACGTGTTAAAGGGAATACGACGGAATTCCCGTTTGAGCGTATTTTGTCGTACGTTTTTCCTTGAAATGTAGGACTGTTTTAGGTTTCCCAGAAAACCCGTCGTATGATTTCAGCTGGCGCGTAGGACGGATTTTACTCAGAACATAGAAACAGTCTGATAAAATCGCAAAAAGCGTAGGACTGATTTGCAGATATCAGGAGTTCCGTCCTACTATGAGCTATAAACGATATGCCCGCTTTTTTCAAAATGGTCATACGAAGTGCGGAGCGTGTATGACAAGAAAAACAAGGCTCTCATTTTCTCGATGACTCCGTGAAGAGCCTTAATGCTTCAATTATGGGGCGGGATCCTTGATTGAAGTGCCAATAATGGGACAGTGACCGATGTATCATGAAAACAACAAAGAGAAGAGCACCGGGTTCCAGGTGGAAATAGTAAGATCTAATCTTATAATGGAGGTGTAGTTATGGCTAAGAATATTAATCAGAAACGAATCACACTTCAGGACTATCTTGAAGCCGAGGAGATGGCGGTAATGGGCATGGCGAAGTACATGCACGATGTGAACTGCATGGCCGAGGACGAGGAGACCATGGGAATGATGCTGGGCCTGATCGTCCAGGTCACGACGAAAATGCAGGCCATTTTGTTTGGTGAGCCCGAAGAGGGGTTCGATAAGGTGTTTAATGTGACATCTGAGAATCTGTCGAATTTTGAACGAGAAGACGAAACGTTAATTGAAGTCGTTGAAGATGACATTGACGACGAAGGGAGGGAGTAATCCATGTCGAACGGAAAACTGAAAGTGAATGACAGAATCCTGGCCGCGGTGTTCTTCCATAAACCGGAGGAACCCTATGGCTGGCTCAGTAACTGGGCGCCGTCTGAGTTCATCTTGGATGGTGTAAAGTATTCCTCAGTGGAGCAATATATCATGCATCAGAAGTGTGTTCTTTTCGGAGATGTTGAGGCTGCGGAACAGGTCATGAAGACCAATGACCCTGCAAAGCAGCAGGCGATCGCGCGAGGTGCGCACGGATATATCGAGAATGTGTGGAACGGGCAGCGCCAGATGATCGGGGAAAAGGGCTTACATGCCAAGTTCTATCAGAATCCTGATCTCCGAAAGAAACTTCTGGATACCGGCGATGCCTGGCTTGTAGAATGCGCGAACAGCGATAAGATCTGGGCGTGCGGTGTGGGACTGTATCAGGATGGGAAAGAAGACGTCTCGAAATGGAAAGGGACCAATATCCTCGGGTTCGCACTGATGAAGGTAAGAGAGGAGCTGAAGAATGAGTGAGGGTTATGGGTTGACTAATATGAAAAAGTTTCAAAGTGTTCTCTTAGTGGCGATGGCTAGTTTCTTGCTATGTGCCTGCACTACGCAGGAAAGGCAGGCAACTAGCCCTTCGTCTGTTAATGCGACGAGTTCTACGGAAGAATCGTCTGCTTCATTTATAGATGCGACAACGACTGAGAGCGAGAAGCCAATCTCGACTACAACTGTGGATCCAACTACGGAGAGTTCAGAAGAGAAGGAACTCAGCTTGTACGAAAGATATCTCAGGAATGAAGTGAAATCAAGTATTGAACCGGTGAAAGATTGCAGTAACCTAAACGAGATGCAAGACTGGCCAGATGATGGTTTTACTGTGAATGAGTTATGTAAGTTTTTGTTTGAGAATTCATTTAGATATGGTGACTATAACGAGCCTTTGAGAGTTATGTATTCGTATATAGATTGTGCGCATGATGGTGAAGAAGAATTGGTTCTGCAGATTGAGAGTGGACTTTACGATTTTCAACCAATACTTATCTACAAAGTTGTGAATGGATCGCTTGAAATGACTGAGTTGTTTTATTGTTACAGCCGTGGATGGCACACTGTATATCAGTATGGTTATGTTGTTGGCTTTGGTTCAAGTGGAGCTGGAACACACCATGAATACACGGGGGTTCTTGATGAAAACGGTAAGTATCAACAAATCAGTATTAGTGAACTATCCCAAACCCATTATGGTGATCCAGGGTATTGGGATAACACTGGAAGATTTGAGAAACTATATGAGTACATAAGTAGTGCCGGTTACGAGTATGGCGGATATCAATTTGATGCTATAGTTCGAACGGAGTTTGTTGAAACTGGAGAGGTGACTTATTCTTTTTATATGGATCGACAAGTGAACGAACAAGAATGGGAACAAGCCACAGATCCAGACATATATGAGAATAGCCAGTTTGCGAAAGCATTCAAAATAGCAGGAATAGAATTAACTAGCAAATTAGAACTTGATGAAAAACTAGATAGTTTTGTTAAAGAGGATGTCCGCAACGGAGGGGAGATCCAGTGGAAAGAATTGGACATTGATATGTAGACGAGAAGAAGGAGAGAATCGGAAATCGGTTCTCTCCTTTTTTTGTATTGTGAAAAATTTAAGCGCTACTTGTTGAAGACATGTATATGTTTTCACAGCGTCATTGTGGTAGAATAATGTTGTAAAAAATTTTGTACATGTTTTAGATGTGCATGGAATGAGAGGTGTTCTATGGAGGGCTTTGAGATTTTATATAGACAGATGGAGTGGTTGGAACAAACGGTAGAGGTTTGTAATGATGCACTCATATCGGTTCTCGACATGATTATTAAATCTTTGGCGGGAAAACACGATAGTTTTTTTGATACACTAATTGACAACAGTGTATACTATGCATTTCGACGGGTTCAAAGCCTTCATACGGTCATGGATAATGATCTCCAGGATAGCGTAAGAGATTTGGGTGATTCTGAGCTGGAAGAATCATTTGAAAACTTAAAGATTCGGATTCTTGAAACCATAAGAGAAATAGACGGTAAATACCTGGTTTGCAAGAATAATACCAAGACATTGCTTTTGAGTAATGAGATGCGAAATGTGATTCTTCGTCCATTAATTGAATCTTGTGAGAAAAAACGTGACGAACTTGATTTTATGTATTTGGATGCTGAGTGTGACGACGCTCCCCAATATGCTATCCAATTGGTAAATGATATTACTCGTCTGATTGAAAGAACGTATACTCGTTATACAATAGAAGAGATGTTAGAAAACATGAATGCGGAGATACGCTCTGAGAAAGAGGATTAATCTTCATTTGTGCATTCCTGGAGAAAACTTATGGCTAGATTCGTATGGAAAATCGGTGAAACCTCCTTTTCGGAGGAGTTTGATGAAGTTGAAACGGCTAAATTGCCGGAAGAAGTTGAGAAATCTGATTTAGGGGCCGCCCCCCAAAAAGGATCTCACAAAGGCCCAAGTGAGGATGAATCCACTCCGAACGGGGACGACAATCGTGATAATCCAGACGAAAAGAAAATACCTATGGAAAATGAGATGCCTGGCACAGGAGACATTCTTTTTGGATTCCATACCATGGCTTTAATTGCAGAAACTGCCAGAGATAATGGATATCTCATCGACGAAGATCCTTTTCCGCTGGATTTGGCACCGGTCTTTCAATTTGTGAATGCTAGCAAGAACTATCTGGTTGAAATGGACAGATCGCTCGGGAAATATATTTCTGAAAGTGAGAATGGCGATTTGGCTAGAAGTGCATATGCTTTTATAGACAGATGCAGAACAATCTTCACTGAAGGAGAACCAGTTGATCGAAGTACTCTTCAAAGCAATTATGCTCAATTGTTTAGCTATCAGAGTGATACACGAGAGACAGCTCTGGAAATACTTGACTATCTGGAACAAAGAGATGACGAAACAAAACAACCATATCATCTGTATGAAAGACTTGCCACAAGGGTTTCAAGAGAAATAGTAGTGGAGAGAAGAACGCTAGTTCGTAGATTATCTTATGCTCGACAGTACTATCCAGCCTCGGGCGGTCCTTTGGTCTGCCAGCTTGTTTTGGATGATGAGCAGTATCGAGACTATATCGCCGAAACAAAGACGTATGTGATCTTCGCATGTAGTGAGACAGGTACGAAGTACCTTAATACGAGTTCGATTGGTGATCCTGGATTTGCCGGTGCCGTGGATGCAATGCGAAAATGTATAGATCCGAACGGAACGGGAAGCAACGGAAACTCAGGTAATAACAATAATGGATATCCTTTTGGTGGTTACAGAGGAAAAAACGATAAGTGTTTTGCAGTATTTGATGTAGGAAACGACAGATATATATCTTTAAGTTGTGTTCGTGACACAGATGACCAGTCTATCATTAATTACATGCAGTTTGATGATAAATCGAAGAGGAGAAATGCTGCCTTCAAAAACTCTATAAAGCAGCTTATTGTTGCTGATCCTTTATTACAGGGATCCACATATTCAGAAGCTAACTTGAACGTGATATCGAATATCCCTAAGAAGGAAACGTTTTCTTTTGTTATTTCGATAAATCGTTCCGGCGAAGGTGGAAGATTCAGCTGTTGTGAAAGAAAGATGATTTCAAGAGTATCATCAATTTCTGCTCAACCTTGTTACATGTTTACGAGACATAGACCTTGTGTTGATTGTGAAAAATCGCTTTCTCAGTTTAACGTTCAGGTAAATCAGAACATGAAAGTCTATTATCTGAATGATGATCCTAAGAATCCTACTGATGACTCGATAAAGGAGTATCAAATAAAGTGATGTTCCGATAGTTGGCTTGGTTTTCGTATATAACTGTATTGGCGGATGAGGGCTGTGATAGTACATTGTGATAGTACATATAGATCTATTTGCGCATCTTCATTTCGTGCCTAAAGAATTATGAATGATGCCAGAATGAAACCCTTAATAGAATCTCAAAGAAAAACGCTCCCGCTTTCAATACAAACGGGAGCGTCTTTTGTTGGCCTTTTCTCGGCTAATTCAGTATTATGTGGCAGTCTTGAATTTCAGATTATAAGTTGTCGTGGTTCGTTCGCCATTAATTTTCTTATAGGCTGTGACTCTAATCATATAATTCGTGTTAGCCTTAAGGCCTTTAAGTGTCATGTTACCGGTTGCCTTGGCACCTTTAGCATAGTATGTTCCATAATTAGTCCAGGTCTTTCCACTATTTGTTGAATAGTCAATGATCACGAAATCAGCAAAGGTATTCATGTTCCAGCTGACGGTGGCAGTTGTCTTTGATGCCTTCACGGTTGCGAACTCGTATTTGTAATCGCTGTACCATGGTGACTTTGATTTATAAGGGAAATCTGCTTGTACATTAATTCTGACTAACGGGCTAAGTTTTTTTGTATCCTTGTCGTAGTGCTGGTAATGGTTTTTAAATACACGGATCCTTCCGTCAGGCATGTTTTCTTTGGTGACTGGCGAATAACCTTTGAGAAAGCACTGATAATCGATAGGTTTCCTTTTGCTGTTAAGATCGTTTGTTACGTCAAGATAGTAGTATTTGTCGCCAAGCTTGACCATGTTCCAACCATGGCCTTCAACCTTACCAGAATCATAGATGAAATCTCCAAACACATACCAACACTCAACTCCTGCTTTCTTCAGCACAACCTGAAATGCTTGTGCAAACCCTTGACAAACGGCTTCGTGGTTCACAAGTGCTCCGTAGGGAGTATAGCAGAGACAGTTATTCGCTGTAGAGATGTGATATACGTATTCGCCGTCATAGTGATCTTCGCAGAATTTATAATTCTCAACGAAGTAGTCGTATAACTGCTTTATCTTTTCATAGTCAGTTCCAACAAGTCTTTTAGCAAGTTTATCTGCTCTGTCTTCCATTTCCAGATCCTGGGCACGTGTAGTTCTGTAACTGACTACGAATTTAAGTTTCACTTCTGAGTTTACGAAACTGCCGCCTGGTTCTTGATCGCGTTTTATAACACTGTCGTATTGATAATCAAGTTGAAGACAGTTTTGTGCTTCTTCGAATACCATTTTGGCGAAAGAAGAAATGTCACCTCCAGATGTGATTTTCTCCTTCTCTGCAAAATTCTTTACATAACAAGTATATGTGTATTTCCGATAGCCGCTAGTAGGTACTGGTGTTGTGATTACAGTCATAGGGTAAGCATACGATGCAACTGCGAAATGTTTATGAGATGCTTCTGTATTGCGGTAGTCTTCTTTGTTAACAAAGAGATCTGCCAATTCTTTACCAAGTGCTTTAGCAGCAGTTTTTCTGGTTTCATTGGCCGTTGGAATGTAAGATGGAATGGAATGCGCCGGTGTAGCAGTAGATGTGGCAGCGCGAGCCTTTGCGATTTCCTTGGATTCAATGGTCGGTACAGTAGTATTGTCTGCAGATGTGTATGATTTGACCAGAATAGGACAAATCATAATTGCACAAAGCAGTGATAATACTCCTAACCAACGAGCTTTAACTTTTTTCATTTCTTTACCTCCTATTATTTCCTGCGACGCGCCGGTTGCTAGCTTACCGACCGTCAGACTGCCTCATTATATTAGAAATAATTGATATAAAGGGGATATTCATGGAGTTGTAAGGAGATTGAAAGACCGATGTCCAATTATCTAAATGTATCAACAAACAACTTTTTTCAACTTTTTTCGGTAAAACTATTGACTGTAAACCTTGTTTATAGCTTAGGATTGCCCTAGAATTTGCTATGGAGGTCAAGAAAATGACGATTAAAGACATGGAAAACATCCTGGGCATTCCCAGAGCGACGATACGGTTTTACGAGAAGGAGAGACTGATCTCACCGAAGCGTGAGGAGAATGGTTATCGTGATTATTCTCAAGAGGACCTGGAGAAGGTGAAGAAGATCGTGATCCTTCGTAAAGTCGGACTTCCGGTCAGCGACATTGCGGATATTTTTGACGGTGCCAAAACTTTGCCGGAGGCGCTGGATGAGAATATGCAGAATCTGAAGAAGCAGCTGGAAGAACTTCAGGGCGCGATCAATCTTAGTGAGAAGATGAAGGAGACCTCCCCCGATATTGTATCCCTGGATGCGGACAAGTATCTGAACTATATCGAAGAAGAAGAGAAGCTGGGTCACAAGTTCATGACGATCGCCAAGGACATCGCCAGGACTGAAAAAGGCGTCATCGCTAGTTATTTTTCCGTTACGGACAAAGACGGTGAGCCTTATACTTCGTGGTGGGGCATCCTTCGCAATGCGATCATCTGTATGGCTTTTGCCGGAGTGATCTTTTGTCTTTTCCGCGGAAAATGGAGCCTGACGAACTTCCGTGACGGTATTTTTGGCATACTTATCATTATGGCGATAGAAGCCGTCTTAAGCATTCCGCTTTACTTTCTTGGCAAGAAGCATCCGTGGATCGCGAAGAACCGGGTCAAAGCACTGGTCATCGCGGCCCTGATCCTGTGTGTGGTCCTCATAGTGCTGGATAATATGCTGGGTCTGTAGAACGGCGTTTTTCAGTAAACTTCAGACGAAACTTTACTTGAAGTTGTTGATGAGGGCGTTGATGCCGATGAAGGTTCTGTGCTAGAAAAATGCATCATGATGCAAAATTCTATTATACATTCTTGACTCTGTTGCATGACCGATCTATTCTATAATAGAAAAATGCATCATGATGCAAAAATCTATTACAGAGGTGCGTATGGATATAAAGCGAGATTTTTATCTTACCAAGCTGATTAACCGTATAGGGAATGGTCAGGTAAAGGTAATTACCGGAGTAAGACGATGCGGAAAATCGTTCCTTCTCAATACGATATTCTTCAACTATTTGATTGAAAACGGTGTTCCTGAGGATCATGTCATCAGATTTGCTTTTGACTCAGCAGAGGATCTTGAATTGATCGGCGAAGACATTATTGCGCTTCGTAAGGAAAAAAGAAACGTTGATCCACAGAAGTTTATGAAATACATACGGTCCAGATGCACTGAAAGCAGCAAATACTATCTTCTCTTAGATGAAGTGCAATTGCTGGATTCTTTCGAATCTGTGCTGAACGGTTATCTGAGAAAGAAAAACATGGATCTTTTTGTTACGGGGAGTAATGCGAAATTCTTGTCTAAAGATATTATCACTGAGTTCTCTGGGCGCGGCGACGAAATCCATATGTATCCTTTGAGTTTTGCAGAGTTTATGACAACATTCTCCGGAGATAAGTATGAAGGCCTTACGCAATACATGACTTACGGAGGAATTCCTTTGGTTGTTCTTTGCCGAGAAAACAGTGACAAGGCTGAATTGCTTTCCAATTTATTCTCTGAGATCTACATCTCAGATATAGTTAAGAGAAACAAAATCCGTAACACTGGTGATTTGGAAGACTTACTGAACATCCTTTCATCTTCTATAGGGTCGTTGACAAACCCCGAGAAGCTTCAAAGAACATTCAGAAATACAAAACACTCTAAAATCACAAATCAGACCATTCAGAGATATATCGAATATCTGGAGGACTCTTTTCTTGTAGAGTCGTCAACTCGCTACGACATACGAGGAAAAACATACATCGATACTCCTTTGAAATACTATTTCAGCGATCTTGGTCTACGAAATGTGCGAATCAATTTCAGACAGATGGAGCCTACACATTCTATGGAGAATATTATATACAACGAGCTTCGTATGAGAGGGTACAATGTTGATGTTGGTGTTGTCGCGTTTTCAGAGCGTGATGGCAGCGGAAAAAGTAAACGAAAACAACTTGAGATTGATTTTGTTTGCAACAAAGGGGCTTCCAGATATTACATTCAATCTGCGTATTCGTTACCGACTGAAGAGAAAAGGATTCAAGAAACACGTCCTTTCGGAAAGATTAATGATGCATTTAAACGAATCGTGATAACAGCAGACATAATGCCGCCGCACTATGACGAGGATGGGGTTTTTATGGTGAATATCTTCGATTTCTTGTTGGAGCCTGCGGTTATTGAACAGTAAGATCTAAATTTTTGGGGAAAAAGGTGTTGACTCTGACGTTACGTTATAGTTTATGATGGTATCACCGAGGAGGGAAATGACCATGATGACTGTAAATGAAGCGAGCAAGTTGGCGGGAGTGAGTATACGCACTCTTCAGTATTATGACACGATCGGACTTCTGCATCCGGCAGGATATTCCGATGCCGGTTACAGGCTGTATGACGATACGGACCTGAAGCGGCTGCAGCAGATTCTACTGTTTCGCGAACTGGAGTTCCCATTGAAGGAGATCAGGAGGATCATGGAGCATCCGGATTTTGACCAGGCCAAAGCTCTTTCACAGCAGATCGAGCTTCTGACCTTGAAGCGGAAGCACCTCGATGATCTGATCCACCTCGCTCGGAGGATACAGAAAAAAGGAGAAAATGATATGGACTTTAAAGCATTTGATACCAGCAAAATCGACGAGTACACCGAGAAGGCGAAGGCTTCCTGGGGGGATACTGCAGAGTACAAGGAGTTTGAGACGAAGCACGGAAAGAGATCCGCTTCCGAGACCAAGGCTGTCACTGAGAAGCTGATGGAGATCATTGCCGAGTTCGGCCCCATGAAGGAGAAGGATCCTTCTGATGCCGGTGTTCAGGCCCAGGTGAAGAAACTTCAGGATTACATCTCCGAGAACTTCTACGCCTGCTCCAACGACACCCTCTCCGGCCTCGGCAAGATGTACGCCGCAGGCGGCGACTTCACTAAGAACATCGACGCCGCCGGTGGCGAAGGTACGGCTGAATTCATCAACAAGGCTATTCAGGTGTATGTGAAGTAATCTAGCAGGATGCAGCGCAGAGCACGGCCTAGTGTCAGGTAAGTTATCTGCGCGGCTAAACAGCGCGACTGTCAATGAAAGAAAACGGAGCACTTTTAAATGAAGTGTTCCGTTTTTGATTTGTCAGTTCGAATCAAGATTGAGAAGAAACTCTTTAGATTGCCATTCCATCGTAAGCCTGGCTCTCTTTGTATACTTTCTCAGGCGCTACATCGATCTCTTCGTTATTCCATGTGATCACGCCATGTGCAACCTTGGCATTGTTCAGGATGGCCTCGTCAGCTAAAGGTGCAAATACCGGTCCTTTCAAGCATCTGGCATCAAAAACTCTTTTCTCGCCGGTCGAGAAAGTGACCAGAAAAACACCCGTGCGAAGAAGGGTGATCTCGTTTATGGCAAGATCCATACGCATATCATCCGCGTAGCAAATACCATCAATAATCTTCATAGTATCAGTCACCTCATTCTAATGGAGGAATCTTGTCGAAGTGCTGGTTTCTTACGGCTAGATTCCATGCCTTGTATAAATCTTCTTCATGAATGGAAAGCCATAAACTTACTTTTTTCAACTGTTTGACTGGTAGTCTTCCGGCAAGAATCTGACCATCTATGGCAATGCTTGCGTTGTAATCACCAAACCAAACGTGTACATGTGGTTTATTATGGCCCTCCAAGTCTTCGAAATACATGTAAATGATAATTCCGTCGAACCTACATAATTCAGGCATTTTCCTTTCTCCTTTCGATTGTAAACCCCTTCAATTAGGGTGTCAATTCACCTCCTGGCGGTGAAATACGATATGTGTAAAGCTAGAGTAATTATCTGATATCAGTTGTCCCATATTTGGGTCTTGAGTAATTGTGCTCTCGCACTACGCTCTCAATAAAAGTGTGATACTATGATTTCAGAATCATTGAGTGGAGGGCGGGATCTTGATTTATTCCGAGCTGGTTAGGAAAGCCTGTAACATTATGTACCAGGCGCACGGGAAGGACGTGGATAAGGGTGGGTACCCTTATGTTTTCCATCCTTTCTTTCTTGCTTCGCAGATGGACGATGAAGCATCGGCCTGTGTTGCGCTGCTTCACGATGTGATCGAGGACCACGGCGACAAATACACTTTTGAGATGCTTGAGGAGGAGGGTTTTTCTCCGGAGATCCTGGACGCGCTGCGATTGTTGACGCATGCGAAGGATGTTCCGTACATGGATTATATTCGGGAGATCGCCACAAATCCGATTGCCAGTAAGGTGAAACTTGCCGATCTGAAGCATAACAGCGATACCCGCCGTACGGACGGCAAAGTTCCTCCGAAGTTCGATACCTACCGGCAGGCGATCAAGTATCTTGAGACAGGTGCGGATTCGAATAAGAATATTAAGTATCTTACTGAAAAGGCACTTCCGCCTCATGATGTGATTGTCAGGTTCCCTTCGATCGGGAGTGAAAAGCAATTGAATGAAGTGCTCGGCAAATTGAAAGTCCGAGAAAAGAGTGGTCTGTGGGCTCTGCTTGGGAAGACGGAGCCGAATGCGAAAAAGTGGATATGCATTGAGGTCGGGCACGGCGAGAATATCCTGGAGGAGCTTCGAAAAGATATAAAAGATATGTTCCTGGAGCCAGAGCTTTTCACGGCGGATACGGCGTTCCATGACAATGTGTATTCCTATCTTCTACATATGGAGAAACCCAACTTCAAGTATCGTGCGATCAATCGCAGGTTTGTCCGCTTCAAGCTGATTCAGATCAAGATCGACGATTATCTCGAAGGTAGGAAAAAGGTAATAAAGAACCGTGGGATTGCGTTGACGAAGGGAAAAAAGGGAAACGAGATAAAAGAGGAGAAAGCGCAGCTTGCGGAGGTGTTATTCGCCAACGAGGCGCAAGCGCTTTTCTGGAATCCGGCTCCGTCAATGAACGGGAACCGGGAGAAGGTATTTCTTGAGAAGTTAGTGGAGGCGCAGAATGATTGAATATCAGAAATTAACGAGTGATCAGCTGGATACGTTTATCCGGATGCGGATCAAGCAGCTCCGGGAAGAGGGGGCGACGGAGGAGATTGACCTGGTGCCGGCGCTGCAGGATTATTACCACCGCCACATGGCTGACGGTACTTTCGTATCGTGGCTGGCGATGGACGGGGAGAAGATCGTGGGTACCAGCGGGATGTCTTTCGTGGAGAAACCGCCGTATTTCGGGAGCCCGAACGGCAGGATCGGACTGCTTTCGAGTATGTATACCGATCCGGATTACCGTCGTCAGGGCATAGCCAAAGAACTGCTCAGCCGAGTCGTGAATGAGGCCAGAGTTTTTGGATGTGGATGCGTGCAGATCACGGCCTCGGATATGGGCACGCTTCTTTATTCGGATTTCGGATTCGTCCGGAACGGGAATTTCATGCAGTACAAGTTTTGACTTGAGAAAAGAGGGTAACGATGGAGATTGTGGATAAGATTTTTGACGGAGTGCTTGTTGTGAAGGGGCGGACGCGTGTGGACGGCCGGGGGACCATGACAGTGATCTGTGGTTCGGATTTCGAGGAAGTGGGCTTTCGGGTGGCGGAGACGCGGTCGTATGTGATGCCGAGGACCGGGTCGTTTTTCGGGATCCATTATCGAGATGAGAGTGATCCGATGATCAAGGTCGTGACCGTCATTTCGGGGCGGGGCATGGACAGTGTGGTGGATCTGCGGCCTAATTCGCCGACGTACCTGCAGTGGAAGGGCGTGGAGCTGAGCGCGGATGAGGCGTTGACGTTGATCATTCCGGCGGGGTTCGGGCAGACGTTCTTGTCGATGGAGGAGAATACGATCTTGATGTATTCCACGGACAAGACCGGCAAGGAAGGGTACTCCAAGACGTTGAACTATAAGGAGCCGCGGATCGGGCTGACGCTGCCGATGGAGGTGACGGAGATTTCTGATTACGACAGAGATGCGCCGTATCTGGACGAGAAAACAAACGGGGCCGGAAGGGCGTATTGAGGGGGAATACCGGTCTGGTTGGCCTTTTCTTATTGCAACCATCCGTAGCATTTCTTCCACGATGGGTTGATAGAATCATCTCCGGGAAGAGGGTATAATGCAAGTATCAAGAGCGGAGGTTCGTGCCATGATTTTTCCAGAGAAATTGCAGTTGATCCGTAAGAACAAGGGGATGACCCAGGAGGAACTTGCTGAAGCGTTGAAGGTGTCGCGTCAGGCGGTGGCGAAGTGGGAGTCCGGGCAGGGTTATCCGGATATCGCGAACCTGATCAGTCTGAGCTCGATGTTTAATGTGACGGTGGATTATCTTGTGAAAGACGGGGAGTGCCAGACTGCTCCGGTTGCAGTTTCTGTGGAGCCGTCCAGAATCGATGCGATCATGGATTTTCGCTTGGAGGCAAATCGGAATACTTACGCCGAATTCTCTAATGAGGTAGAGGCAGCGCGTCCGTCGGCGCATGACTATAAGTATGAGAAGGGAAACTTCACGTATATCGATACATATGTTGGCGGGGAGATCTTCGCCGGTGAAGAAGCGGTCTTCGAGTCTGGTGTGGCAGTGTACGCCATGAATTATTGCGGGCGCGTGCTGGACGCACCGTTCAGTGGAGACTTTCTGAAAGAGGCTCTTCGTGCGGCAACGAGAGAACTACCGTATCGTGGTCCGGAGCACTACTCCGACGGGGAGTATACCTATACAGCCAAAGTCAGTGGGGATGTGTCCTGGTTCCAGGGCTACGAGGAGATCTGTTACCACGACAAAAAAGTGTACGAGTGCTTTTTCCATGGAGGACTAGTTAAATAAAAAACGCGATTGATATAACACTTCGATTTCAGGCTTCCTTATATCAATCGCGCCACAGCCCTCCACAAAACCCCACTAAAGCAAGAGACCTTCTTCTTTCGAAGAAGGCCTCTTATGCACTTACTGACACAGTGAAGGAGAAGGCTCCTTGTTATTTCGTGGCTTCCATGTTGGCAACGGTTCCCATGAAGACCGGGAGACCGGTGTCTTTGTCGACGACAGCGTAGGCGAAGGGACGATTGCAGACTACGTGCTTGGAATCATCCACGACGCATGCTTCGTCGTACATGATGACGGCTGTGGCGGCCGCGGCTTTGGTACCGTGGCGGTTCACGTCGATGAAGGCCTTGTGTACGACCTGGGCGATGTACGGGTCAGAGCAGGCCATGTTGCTGAAGTCAGCGACACCCGGTTCAAAAGCATCGGCCATGCCCATATCAATGAGAATCTTATTGAGCGTTACACCAAACTCATTCTTGAATTCAGGGAACACGGCACGGACTTTGAACTCCGTGGTCTGACTCTCCCAGAAAGCCCAGTACTCTTCCGGCGTCATGTCGGCGATGAACTGACTGATGTCAGCCTTCTCGTCGTTCGGCAAAATCGTCATGAAGGCGTATTTGCCGTCGTCGTAATCCTTGATGAAGCCGGAGGCCTTACCGTTGCTGAGGTAGATCTGCTCTTCGCTGCTGAGGAAGGTCACTTCCTGCGTCGAGCCGTCACCCTGGGTAAAAGTACCGGGGTAAATGTCGTCGTCAGCATAGGTTTCTTTCCATACGCCGTCAAAAGTAATGGCATTCACCAGTACCATGAGACCATCTTCGTCGAGATCTTTGATCAGGTCTTTGATCCGGCCGGCGGTCTTATCTTCCACCCATTTGTTGATGGTATTCGCAGCCTCGGCTCCAAAGGGCAGAGAATCCGCGGTCGCTCCGAAGTTCGTCTTGACGAATTCCAGATAATCGCCATACACGCGGGCGCTTTTGGCTGCGTTGAGCCAAACGGAATTGGCGATTCTCAGGGAATTGTTCTGCAGGTTCTGCATACGTGCAAGGGCGAACTTCAGAGCCGCTTCATTCTCGGCTCCCGGAACCATGGTCTGTGTCATCTGCTTCAGGGTTTCTCCATCAGCACCGGCGGCAGCCATCTCCAAGGCGAAAAGCATGGAGTCGGCGGAGATCGTTACGTTCTCGCCTTTGTTCTGTTCCACACAACGCTTCAAGACACCAAGAACGAACTCGGAATAAGCTCTCTTGAGTGCTTCGTCGCTCATCTCGGTCTTGCCGGACTGCGCGCTCTTCAGCTCAAAAAGCGCTTGCTTTCCATTGGTTCTTTTCTCGGTCTTTCCGTTGCCGGTGGATGCGGGCTCTGATGCGACGGTGGTGCCACCGCTCGTTGTGGTGGTTGCCTTCTTGGCACAGCCTGTTGGGAGTGCCATCAGCATACTTGCGATCAGTAACCCGGTAATCAGTTTCTTCATGTTCTTCACCTAATCCTTCTTATGTGTTCTATGTAGAATGCCTTGAGGTGGCCGTGCCGCTTCGTGCGGGGGCGAGTGCTTCGCCACAGGAAATGTTGTTTTTTTGTAGTTACTCGATTGAGCACGGTCACCTGTTGTTTTCTTGGCTTGTGCCTTAAGGCGTTCTGCATATTAGACGAGGGTGGTCCGGGTTCTGTTGCAAAAATTCAGAAAAATATCGAGGCGAGTTTTTTGCCGGGGCTGAAAGAGGATTATCGACGTACGTAAACAAAGTTGACAAAGCACTTTCATCGTAGCATACTATCAATTGATAGTGATAGGGAGGTGATAACTATTTTCCTAAAAATGGTATCGAGGAAACGAGAAGTTATTGAATTCCTAAACCCTTATTGATAAGGATGATCCGTCGCCACCTGCATTATTTGTTTTCGGAAAGAGAATCAATGAAAAACTTGTATATATAAAACTAAAAGTTAAAGGTGAGAACCAGAAACGCATTCTGTGTGTTTCATTCCACTTTGCGAAAGACAATATGGGTTTTCCATATGCGTGATCGAGAGGAAAGGTGTTTGATATGAGCATGAAGAAGATCAAGAAAATAGAGATGAATTGTCCGATCTGTAATCAGACGCACGAGGTTGAAGAGCGTGTTCGAGATGCGAAAGTTACCATTAAGGATGATGTCGTTACATATAAAGAGAAATACTATTATTGTTCAAACGCGGATGAGGATGAGAATGAGTTTGAACCGGCTATGCTTGTAAACGTGAATCTTTTAAATGCTCGAAATGCTTATCGCCGGATGCATGGATTGCTGACGTCGGATGAGATCGTTTCAATCAGAGATGCCTATGGGCTTTCTCAGGTGGATCTGGCGAGGCTTCTTGGCTGGGGCGAGGCAACGATATCGAGGTATGAGAGTAAAGCCATTCAAGACGAAGCGTACGATACAATGTTGAGGATCGTAAAGGATAATCCATTGCAGGTGCTGGACTTTCTTAATCAGAGAAGTGAATTGTTCTCTGAGCAGAAAAGAGACGAGATTCGAACCAAGATTGTTGAGAAAGTTGAATCTTTCGGGAAGGAATACCTAACTCGCAGAACTCTTGAAGGTGAATATGCGGTTTACGGAATTCCTTCTGATTCAAATGGTTTTACGCTCTTAAATATCGATAAGTTGGAAGCGGCTATCTCTTATATTGCGGAAAAAGTAAGTAATCTATTTAAAGTAAAACTTATGAAGATGCTTTGGTATACCGACGCGCTTTCTTATAAGACGCATGGGCATGCTGTCACGGGTCTGGTATATAAGCACGATGAGATGGGAGCACTGCCTGTCGGACATTATAGCTTGATGAATCTGGAAAGACTGGAAGTGAAGGAAGAATCAAGTTATAACTACGATTCTATGCTGCACATTTATCCTACTGCGAATATGAACTATAGCATATTGAGTAACGACGATAGAGATATTCTGGATCAAGTGATCAAGCAATTTACGAACTTCAACGCGAAGGAAATCGTAGAATATATGCATCAGGAAACGGCATATACCGAAACGAAGCAAGGCGAAATCATACCTTTTGAACTGGCAAAGGACATAAGGGCGTTCTAGAAGCAGATACTCACATTGGCTCACCATTCACTATGAATTGTGTGAAGTAGATGCGCGCTTTTCGAAAAAAAGATGTATGATGGAATCAGGTATGAAAAGTGAATAGGAGGCGCACTATGGTAACGGATGAATTCAATACTACGGACAGAAAAGAGAAGAACCATCAGCTTTATCTGAAGCAGAAAGCGATCCTGGACGCTTTCCTTGTGAGAAATGCGATCTCAAGGAAACAGTACGATAAGAGTCTTCACGATCTGACGGAGAAGATGGGGGAAACGCTTCCCGCGGAAGTGAGCAGCGAAGCAGTTTGATGAAGAGCTGCTTAGCGAGGCGATGAGCAGCAGACGGATTAACAATGAAGTATAGTAATATCGTTCCGGCGCGTTTTGTGAGACGGCCGAACCGCTTTATCGCGGAAGTCAGAATCGGGGATGAAGTGGAGACCGTGCATGTGAAGAATACCGGAAGATGCCGTGAACTGCTTATTCCGGATTGCGATGTGTGGCTGACGGCGCCGGATTCCCCGGGCAGGAAAACGAAGTACGATCTGGTGGCGGTCCGCAAGAGCAGCGGGCTTCTGGTCAATATTGACAGCCAGGCGCCGAATAAAGTAGCGAAGGAGTGGCTTTCGAGGCTGGCCTTCGATAAGGTTGTGCCGGAATACACATACGGCGACTCGCGGATCGATTTCTATATGGAGAAGAATATAGCGGGTCGGACCGAGAAGTATCTCATGGAGATCAAGGGCTGCACCCTGGAAGTAGACGGTGTCGGCTATTTTCCCGATGCCCCGACCGAGCGGGGAGTGAAGCACATTCGTGAACTGATCCGCGCGGCAAAAGAAGGGTACCACGCGAGTCTTGCTTTCGTGATCCAGATGGACGGCATCTCCGAAGTCCGCCCCAATATCTCGACCCATCCCGAATTTGGAAAAGCAATGAACGAAGCGAAGGAGTCCGGCGTGGACATCCTTTTTCTGACCTGCCACGTCGAACCCGACAGCCTCGAGATCCAAGGCGTCGCCGGGGAGGCGGCCTGGCTTGCATAACCCTTGCTGTAGAATTTGTCCCGAAGATCTACGCTGCCGCCCCCTCAAATGCGGTTGGGTCCGCGCAAAAAACGTTGAAAATCAAACCTGGCGAGAGTTTTTGCCAATTGAGAATGAGGCGGAGCTAAAGTATAATGGAAAAAGTGGTTTTTTCTTGACGAAGACAGGATCTTCATCGAGACAAGGAGGAGGGACTATATGAGAAACAAGAGAATGCTGTCGCTGGTGACCGCTGCGACAGTTGCAATTTCACCACTTGGTCTTAGTTATTTCTCGAGAAAAGCTCTGGCGGCGGATGATCTGGCATTATCGTCGATTCCGGATGCTGCATTCCGAGCGATATTGGGCTCATCGGAGATCGATCTCAATGGGGACGGCGTGCTTTCCAAAGCAGAAAGAGACGCAGTGACCACTTTGCATGTGGTCGGTGATGATATTTCTTCCGTGGAGGGAATCGAGTATTTCGCGAACCTCAAAGATTTGAATGTCAGCTCGAATAATCTCGGTACACTGGATGTAAGTCAGAACACGAAGCTCGAAGAACTGGCCTGTGCTTACTGTGAACTGACGACGCTGGATGTGACGATGCTTCCGAATCTGGAGGTGCTTACACTTTCCTACAATGACATAGCGAAGATCGATGTTTCGAAGAATCCTGAACTTTCGTATTTTGACTGTTCGTATAACAAGCTCACAGAACTGGACATCTCGAAAAATAAGAAACTGACCATGTTTACCTTCCATGGCAATGATATCCAGACAATGGATATCCGTAATGGTTCGCCTTTACACAAACAGTTCCATACAGACAATCTTGAAGACAAAGGAGACCATTTCTATTTCTTTGATAACTCGCAAGAGTATTGCTGGATGAATTTCCCGAAATACGTAAATCTTCCGGGCTATACGTTGCCCACGCCGGTTCCGGTCATTACTATCGATGAGGAGCATTTCCCGGACGCGAATTTCCGTGAGTTTGTCCGCGAGTTTGACTACGAGGACGATGGTGCGTTTTCTCAGGGCGAGCTGGATGCCGTGACGTCGATGTTTTGTGGACAAAGTAACATCTCTTCACTGAAAGGCATCGAATGGTTCAAGAACATCTATTTCCTGGGATGCAATTACAACAATATCGAGAGCCTGGATCTCAGCGGAAATCCTGAGCTGGAGATGCTGTACTGCGACAACAATCCACTGAAGGATTTGAATATTGCGAATTGCCCGAACTTGGTCTATCTTGACGCACACGAGTGCAAGCTTACCTCCCTCAATCTGTCTAACAATCCGGAAATAAACAGTCTCTATCTGCATGGTAACGATCTGACTTCTCTGGATATCAGCAAATGTACCAAGATCACGGAAGTTTTCGATGAAGACAAATTGGTCGACTATACTTCCTACTATTTCTTCGCGGATATTGCCGGTGAATACGATTATGTGTATTTCACCTTTGACTTCGAGCTCAAGATCGAAGGCTACAATATTGTGCCGCCGGCAACGATCGTGACGATCGACGAGGAGCATTTCCCGGACAAGACTTTCCGTGAATATGTTGCGGAAACATACGATGCGAACAGCGATGGCAAGTTTGCACAGAGTGAGCTGGACGCGGTAGACTTTATTTATTGTAATTATGCGGACATTACCTCGTTCAAAGGATTGGAGTATTTTACAAAGCTCAAGTATCTGTACTGCGCAGGCAACAAGATAACGGAGCTGGACGTAAGTGCCAACACGGATCTGATTTTCCTTCAGTGCAACGATAATTTGGATCTCACTACACTGGATCTGAGTAAAAATGTAAAACTTGCTGAGTTTTCGGCATTATCCTGCGGCTTAACTGAAGTGGATCTTTCAAATTGTGTTCCCATCACGACATGGTTTTCCTGGGATGATGTGACGGACTATGGAGATTATAACGGATTTTATTACCAGGATGGTGACATTCTCGTTACTATGTTCTGGTCAGATGGCTTGAGACTGAAAGGTCTGATTCCGGATGGCGCCGTCGAGATCGACGAGACGCATTTCCCGGATCCGAATTTCCGAGCACAGATTCAGGCATTACCGCATGCGAACGAATACTGGTTTACTCAGCAGGAAATCGCTGAGATCAAGACCCTGGACCTGATTGAATGCGGGATCAAATCTCTTAAGGGTCTCGAGTATTTCTATAATCTCGAAAATCTGGATGCATGTGCGAATCTGTTCACGACCATCGATCTGAGCAAGAATACGCATCTCTCCACCGTCAGATGCGGTGGCGAAAACCTCGTAAAAATACACCTGGGCTCACTTAGCGAGTTGAGGTATCTTGACTGCTCGGACAGCAAGATCCACAACCTGAGTATCGCGGATTTTCCGAAACTGGAAACTCTGATATGTTCAAATGCCAGTCTGGTTTCACTGGAGATCACCAGTTGTCCTGCTTTGCGGACTCTCGACTGCAGTTGCAACAGTCTCAGGAATCTGGACCTCTCAGATACTGATCTTGTCTCACTGTTCTGCTGGAAAAACAATCTTACTGAACTGAATCTTACGAATCTTACCTCATTGAGCCGTCTGAAGGTACATTACAACAATCTTGACAGGATCAATCTCCGGGATTGCGCCTTGCTTTGGAATCTGGCGTATTATACTGCTCCGGTTCTTTACGAGGATTACTATGAATACTCCAGCACGGATCTTACAGACGACGAGGTGTACCTCACTTGCGATATGAAGACAAGACTGGAGCTCGCCGATTCGAATGAACCTCTGATAGAAATTAATGAGAATAACTTCCCGGATCCGAACTTCCGTGAATTTGTACGGTCCTTCGATCTGGATATGGATGGCTGGTTCTCAGAGGACGAACTGGATTCCGTAACAGAGATGGATACCTCCTACTCCGGCATCAAGACCGTAAGGGGAGTGGAGCACTTCAGAAATCTGGTACGTCTGGATATCAGCCATAATCTCCTTCAGGATGTGAATCTCGCTGCTTTTACCAAGCTGAAGGAACTGGACTGCGGTTTTAACGACATAAGAGCACTGAATCTTTCTCATAACGTGAATCTTCGTGACCTCGATGCATCCCACAATAAGATCGACTACCTGGATCTTACATGTGTTGACGCTTTCATGGAGATGTATCTGGAGGGAACAGATCCGGAAGAGGATGCTAAAACGTACTGCCTCAGCATGGCAGACGGCGACGGTCGCATGATCCGATTCTGCGTGGATAAGAGAACGGCTCTTCAGGATCTCGATTATCCTACGATCAAGGCCATCGATATTGATGAGAACACCTTCCCGGATCCTGCATTCCGTAAGCATGTGGAAACCATCGATTACGAAGACTTCGGCTGGTTTACCCAGGAAGAGACCGATGCCGTTATCGATCTCACGATGAAGAGTCTCGGCATCAAGAGCCTGGAGGGTATTCAGTATTTCAAGAATCTGCGCACGCTCGCTGTGGATGGCAATGAACTTACGACTTTGTATCTGGGGGACAATACCGAACTGGCAGGTGTCACTTGCGGTTCCTGTGGACTGGAGTCTATCGATCTGGGAAACAATACCACGATCTTTTCACTGTACTGCCCGGACAATAAACTGACATCTCTGGATCTGAGCAAGACTCCGAATTTGACAGATCTGGACTGCAGCCATAATCAGATCGAGGTCCTGGAAATCGATGTTTGCCCGGAAATGTTCACGCTGGATTGCAGCTACAATAAGCTGCAAACTTTGGATCTGAGTAATAATAGTCTCTACGCACTGAATTGTACCAACAATCTGCTGACGACTCTCAACCTCCACAATAACGTGGTTCTGCATCAGTTGAGAATCGAGTATAACCAGCTTACCGAAGTCCCGATCTGCGAGAGTACGGCGCTGGTGGAATTGCTCAGCAATTCCGAGCTCGCGGATGATAAGCCATATTACTATCACGAGCAGGGTGAGGTCGGATCGATAGATTACCTCTGGGTTTCTTATGATAAAACCACGAACATGATCCTCTTCGACCCGGACGAACCTATCCTGAGGATCGACTCTTCAAGTTTCCCGGATCAGATTTTCAGAGACTACGTACGTACCTTCGATACGAACGAGGATGGATGGTTCAGCTTAAAGGAACTGAATGCTGTAGAGAAGATCGATTGCAGCAACATGCAGATCAAGAGCCTCAAGGGTATCTCTTTCTTCACGGAATTGCGTTATCTTGACTGTTCCAAAAACCAGATCAGCGAGCTGGATCTGGCTGCCAATCAGGGTCTGATGCGGCTTGACGTGCATGGTAATAAGATCAAGTCTCTTGATGTGTCGAAGAATTTCTTCCTGCGTGTGCTGGTGACCCAGAATGAACCGACCATCACGGACGGTGTGGTATATTTCCACGACATATTGACAAGTGCCCAGGGGGAGAAGACCGATCTGACGCTTACCATGGATCACGGCACCACGCTGAAGCCGTCAGCCCCGTTGCTGCCGACACCGACAAATACGCCGACACCGACGAAGAAGGCAACACCAAGTCCGACGAAGAAGGCAACGCCGAGCCCGACGAAGAAGGCAACGCCGAGTCCGACGAAGAAGGCAACACCGAGCCCGACGAAGAAAGCAACGCCGAGCCCGACGAAGAAGGCAACACCGAGCCCGACGAAGAAGGCTACACCGAGCCCGACCAAGAAGGCTACACCAAGCCCGACAAAGAAGGCTACACCAAGCCCGACGAAGAAGGCAACGCCAAGTCCGACAAAGAAGGCAACGCCAAGTCCGACGAAGAAAGCAACGCCAAGTCCGACGAAGAAAGCAACGCCGACTCCGACGAAGAAAGCAACGCCGACTCCGACGAAGAAAGCAACGCCGAGCCCGACGAAGAAGGTGACGCCGAGCCCGACGAAGAAGGCCACACCGAGTCCGACGAAGAAGGCGACACCGAGCCCGACGAAGAAGGCCACGCCGAGCCCGACGAAGAAGGTGACGCCGAGCCCGACGAAGAAGGCCACACCGAGTCCGACGAAGAAGGCGACACCGAGCCCGACGAAGAAGGCCACACCGAGTCCGACGAAGAAGGCCACGCCAAGCCCGACGAAGAAGGCCACGCCGAGTCCGACAAAGAAGACCACGCCAAGCCCGACGAAGAAGGCCACACCTACTCCGACCAAGAAGGCAACACCGAGTCCGACGAAGAAGGTAACACCGAGTCCGACGAAGAAGACCACGCCGACTCCTACCAAAAAGTCTTTCGGTGAGTTTGTGGACAGACTCTACAGACTGGCCCTGGATCGTGAACCAGACGCAGGCGGCAAGGCTTACTGGGTCGATCAGGTTCAGAGCGGAGAAAAGAATGGTGCAGATTGCGTCCGTTTCTTCCTGCTGGATTGTCCGGAGTTCATGGAACGCAACCTGAGTACTGAGGACTTCGTAGAGATCCTCTATCGGATGCTCTTCGACCGCGCTTCTGAGCCGGACGGCAAGAAGTACTGGGTGGATACCATCAACAACGGCACCAAGACCCGCGAGCAGGTGGTGAACGACTTCATTGAATCCACGGAGTGGTGCAACGTCTGCGCCGAGTACGGAATCGAATCCGGCGCGAAGTACCATAAGCCCACGATCTGACCGGGGCCGGGTCGCCCCTGAAGATCCAAACTGAACCAAAAAAGTCGATTTTTTGGGGAAGCAATGTGATATGATCGAGTAAAAGAAACGGAGGTTGTACAGCCTCCGTTTCGTTTCTCGGCAAAGGAGCGACGCAAGTGGATCTACAGAAGTATTTTTCAGGTAGAAATGTGAAGGAGATAACCCTCGGGCAGAGCGGGGCCTCGGTCTTCGAAGTGGACGGAAAGCAGATCGTAAAATACGCAGAGCGCAGCAAAATTCCTGCGGACCGTTTTGACACGTATCGTCGTGAGGCGCTATTCTATCAGGAGAAGGGCAGAACGCCTCGGCCGGGCTACTTGCCGGAGGTGGAAGTCGCGGAAGTGACGGAGGACGAGATCCTCGTGGTGATGCGGAAGTATTTGCCTCTGAAGAGAACGGACCTCGACACTTCCTTGATCCGCAAAATCGCGGATATCCTGGCCTGGATCCACACGGACAGTGTGCCGGAATTTCTTCTGGCGAACGTATCGGAGGAGAAGCCGCTGACGGGCGAGGAAGTCATGAAGTCCGCCGAAGGATGGCAGAACATACTCGCCCCCTGGGCAAGTGTTTTTGACGCAGAATGGATCACACGCATTTCTGAAAAACTCATGACTATCGTTTCTTGGCATAGTCTGGAGGGGAGGGCCCTGGTCCATGGGGATTTCCACTGGGAGAACCTGCTGGCGGACGAGGCCGGGAATGTGGTGGTGTGCGACTGGCAGGGCGTGAAGCGTGACGTGCCGTCGGGGGACGTGAGTTTCTTCCTGAGCCGGCTTGGCGCGGACGGCGTGGAACTGGAGCCGGATGTTTTTCTGAAGGCATACGCGGAAGCGAGGGAAGCGCGGTCTGGTGAGAAGGTGGATGTGGAGCAGCTTCGGAAGCATATGGCGGCGGCCAATGTGATCACGACTTTCCGGTACTGGCATTTCTTCCTGCAGGGAAGCGACGAGGCGCGGATCCGCGGGATCTATGAGAAAATGATCGAGGACTTTCGGAGTCTGGAGTAAAGCGCGAATGTGCGTGGCAAGATGGTGAAACAGGCGCGAATGTTCGTGAGGATGTGCGCCTGGAATCGGCGCAAGAATAGGAGCGTGGAATATGAGATATCGTGAACTTGGGAAAACAGGCCTGCTCGTAAGTGAAATCGGTTTTGGCGGAGAATGGCTGGAACGGCACGAGGAGAGCGAGTCCGTGGAGCTGCTGCGGTATGCGCACGAGAAGGGCATCAACATCGTGGATTGCTGGATGCCGGACCCGAAGTCCCGGGATATTATCGGGAAGGCGATGGAGGGTTGCCGGGAGAGCTGGTTCGTGCAGGGACACATCGGTTCGACGTATCAGGACGGGCAGTATGTGCGTACCCGCGACATGAAATTCGTCAAACCCGCGTTCGAAGACCTTTTGACACGGTTTCATACTGATTATATCGACCTGGGCATGATCCATTATATCGACTCCGAGGAGGAGTGGAATTCGGTCATGTCGGGGGAGTTTATCGAGTACGTGCATGCGTTGCATGAGGCCGGAACGATCCGGCATATCGGGCTGAGCACGCATAATCCGAAGATCGGCAAACTGGCGGTGGAGACGGGGTTTATTGAGATGATTCTTTTCAGCATCAATCCTGCTTTCGACATGCGGCCGGCGACGGAGGATCTGTATTCGATGTTCGGCGGGTACGACCAGAACCAGCTTTCGGGCATCGACCCTGAGCGGGCAGAGTTCTATCAGCTTTGCGAGGAGCGGGGCGTGGGGCTTACCGTCATGAAGGGTTTCTTCGGCGGGGCGCTGCTAGATAAGGAAAGATCGCCTTTCGGCGTGGCGTTTACTGTGCCGCAGCTGGTGCACTATGCGTTGACGCGGCCGGGTGTGGCGTCGATCCTCTGTGGTTACGATACCAAAGAGCAGGTGGACGTGGCTGTGGGTTATGAGGATGCGTCGCCGGAGGAGAGGGATTATGCCTCGGTCATCGCATCGGCGCCGTTCCATTCTTATTCGGGGATCTGTACCTATTGCGGGCATTGTAAGCCTTGCCCCATGGATATCGATATTGCGATGGTCAATAAGTTCTACGATCTGGCTACCATGCAGCCCACGGTACCGGAGAGTGTGGCGGATCACTATCGTTGTCTCGAGCATCACGCCTCCGAGTGTATCGGCTGTCAGAGCTGCGAAGCCCGCTGCCCCTTCGGTGTGAAGATCGCAGAACGCATGCAGAAGAGCGCGGAGCTGTTCGGGGAGTGAGGTGAGCGCGGCTTGCGTCGCCGGGCGCCGGGGCTTCGACTAACGCTGAGTCGCCGGGCCTTCAACCAACGGGGCGCCAGCTTTTTTGCGACATCAGTGAGACGAACCTATTTGGCGGCGGGACTGCGAATTACCGCATTCGCGCCCACACGCGCGGTTGTTGCAAGAAACACTTGATTTTATAACCAACTTCTAGTAAACTCATTAAGTCAAAAGTCGGGTGGTTAGCTCAGCTGGTTAGAGTACTTGCTTGACATGCAAGGGGTCGTTGGTTCAAGTCCAATACTACCCACCAAATTGTCTCAGACGTGATTCGAATCACATCTGGGGCAATTTTTTATGGAATCTTCAAGAGGAATGCTTTTATCCAGAGCGCGTGGCGGGTAACTTCGGTGCAGAGTTACAAAGTGAGATTTCAAACCGAAATCAAAATGTGCGACTTCGGCGCGGAGTTACAAAGTGAGATTTCAAGCCGAAGTCAAAATGTGCGACTTCGGCGCGGAATTACAAAGTGAGATTTCAAACCGAAGTCAAAATGTGCTGCTTCGGCGCGAAATGCATAATCTCAATTTTGAGCCGAAGTTTTAGCATGTATTTTCGGCTTAGAATGAAGAAATGAGAAAACGCGCCGAAATAAAATCAAGTTACTTCGGCGTGGAGAACACATTTGGAAATATAAACCGAAATCAAGGCTTGAAAATTCGGCTTAGAACGAAGAAATGAGAATACAAACCGAAATCAGATTGAACCACTTCGGCGCGAAATGTAGTTTCCTCGATTCATACCGAAGAGGTATGGCGCGTCAGTCGAAAAGGCGCCAAACATCGATTACGACTGAACTTTCGACACGGCTTTTCAGTCGGGAAGCGCCATTTCCGTGATCCCGGCTGACAACAAGACATTATGCTTCAGTCGGGAATGCGTCATCCCGCGATTCTGACTGAAAACAGGGGGCTAATCTTCAGTCGGGAAGCGGCATTTTCGTGTTTTCGACTGAAAACAAGGCATTTCGCTTCAATCGGAAGTGCTAATGTTCAGTCGAAAAGGCGCCAAACCTTGATTCCGACTGAATGCGTCGCGTTTGGCGTCGTTGTTGCGTCCCTGCCGCCGAACGTGGATCATAGTCGCGCCACGCGCTGCCGCCGAACGTGGATCATAGTTGCGCCGCGGCGCCCGCCCCGCCCAAGCCGCGTAAAAGAAATGACGTACGAGTCATTTTGCCGCAGAAAAAGATGTATATAATAAAATCAACAAACAACAGGGGTATGAGACATGAAACACAGACATCTTTGGAAGAAGGTCGGGGCGCTTCTGCTGACGTGCGTTCTGGCTTTGACAGCATGTAACCGTTTTACCCAGGATTCGGAGAGCGTGAGCCTGCCGCGATACACGGTGCCGACCATGGCCTGGGGACAGGGGACATCCATGACCGATCCCGGCTCGGAGACTCAAGAGGAGTCCTGGGAGCCCACCACTGAGGGCGAGGATATCGTGCCGGCCAACGACGAGCTGGCGAACCAGCTGATGGAACTTCCCGGCGTGGTGAAGGTGGGCAGAAAGAACATCGACAATATCCGGTTCGACGAGAACCAGTACCTGATCTACTACGAGATGCCCATCGATCACAATGATCCGGCAAAAGGTACCTTCACGCAGAGGCTGTATCTCAATTACAAAGGCAAGGACGCGCCAAACGATTTCTACATCGGCGGGTACAGCATCTACTACGGCGTCCACGACGAGAAAGAAAGCCAGCTGGCCACCAAATACAACTGCAACTTTTTTGAAGCAGAATACAGATTCGACGGACTATCCGCGCCGGAGGGCTTCAGCACCACTGAGCTGGATTACTGGGAATACCTTAACTGCGCCCAGGCCTCCGAAGATTTCCATTACATGATCGAAGGATTCAAGAACATTTTCAGCGGCAAATGGTGCATCGAGGGCATCAGCAAAGGCGGCGAGTTCACTGCGTATCAGGCCGAAAAACATCCGGAAGATGCGGATCTTTACGTGGCGGAATCGGCGATGCTGAAATGCAATAACGCATACCCCGGACTTTACGAGTATATGTACACCACAGCCGGCGACGATACTTACGGCAAAGACCAAGCCCAGGAGTATCGGGACCTGATGCTGGAGTTTCAGGTGGAGCTGATCAAGCACCGCGATGAGCTGGAAGACCGCTACTGGAAAACCGCTACAGAACAATATGGCCTCGGCTTCAGTTCCACTTTTACCAAAGAACTCCTCTTCGATTGCACAGTCATTGACCTGAACTACATCTGGCAGTTTGCGCTGGAAGAAGAATTCGAGACGATCCGGACGGCCATGGAGGCCAAACCGAAAGATGAATCAGATAAACTGGTTGTAGAGTATTTTTACCAGAAAGCGATCGAAGCGATACTTGAAGTATACGGCCCCTGGCAGTACGCGCTGACGGAGCGGAAGATGGCTTCGGAAGAAGGCCGGCTCTATAACTACCTGTTCCAGTGCGCCACGGAAGACGGATACTACGCATACGATTTTTCTCACCTGCGCGAGGCCCTGGAGAAGGACGGGAGCGGCGCGACCTTGTTCGTGACGGAGGATATGGAAAAAGATCTGTATCTTCTGCGTCTCGACGAGAAACACCAGAAGGCTTTCCCCTATAACGACGAGGTGATGCAAACCCGGTGCCGGGCCGTCGAGAACACCCAGAAACCCATGATCCTCGTAAACCCGACGACGGATGTGCATTACATCGCCGAGATCACGGAAAGCAATAACCCCAACGTCCACATTTTCAAAGTCATCGGCGGCGGCCACGGCGATGCCGAGCTCTCGTATCTGACCGAAAAACAGGCACAGGAGTACGAACAGGTCGTCAAGCAGGCCCTGGGGATCTGAGGGTCATCGATCTGGAACTGACGCAGTCTTCCGCACAGTGCATCGTGAGGGAGACTGTTGTTGTATAATGGGTACATTATCTTATGTTTTTGAGGTGCAAAATGGAGCTGCCATTGGATCTGCGGGAGGCCGTGGAGCGGGCGATCTCAGGAGAGCGTCCGGACCGGCTGAAGAAGGTCTCGCAGGAGATCACGCGAAAGTATAAAAGTGAAAGTGGGCAGGGAAGAAGCCTGGTGTCTGAAGATCTGGACGCCTCGGTATATTCCGCCGTGCGTTTGCCTGCAACTTTCGGCGCGGTAGCCGATGCACTTTCCTATGTTCTTGAGTTCTACCACGAACCCGTGAAGACGGTGTTCGATGTCGGCGCAGGATCCGGCGCGGCCAGCTGGGCCGTGGATGAGATCCTTGAGCCGGAAAAACTCTTGTGTTTCGAGCGTGAGGCCGCCATGCGCAAAGTGGGCTCCACATTGATGGAAAGCCAAGAGTCTTTGCAGGGCAAAGCCGAATGGATCGAGATGGATCTTGTACGTGATGAATTTGCAGCTGCGTGCGAACGTGCGGGCGCCAGCCCGACGAGCTCCGCATCTGCATCACCGGCCACTGCACTTTCCGCCCCCGCCCCCCGGGCCACCGCCCGCGCGGACCTGGTCATTTCGTCCTACGTTCTGAACGAGATCGCACCGAAAGATAGAGAAGCAGTATTCCAGAAACTTTGGGACGCGACAGCCGGCGTGCTGCTGGTGGTCGAACCTGGCACGAAAGAAGGCTTCGCGGTAATCGCACAGCTACGTAATTATCTGCTCGGCAAAGGCGCGCAGCTCGCGCCCGCGACGCCGAACACCGCCTCGCCCGCGGCCGTCGATTCCGCCGTGCCCGCAACCCGCGAGGCGCCCGCAT
>LVAV01000041.1 GCA_001604185.1 Clostridiales bacterium Firm_16
CAGATAATGGGAGCCTTGCGCGAGAAATCACCTATTTATTAAATAGATGGGTTTAATTTTATTTTTTAATTTAAACGTTGCACCACTATAGCGGCAGCCTGCCCTCCTCCAATACACGCGCTTGCGATTCCGAACTCTTTGTCGGTATTTTTAAGGGCATAGAGAAGGGTTGTCAAAATTCGGGCCCCCGATGCCCCTATAGGATGGCCGAGCGCAATAGCTCCGCCGTGTATGTTCAGTTTTTGCATGTCGAGGGGCATGACCCGATGACAGGCGATGATCTGGGCCGCAAAGGCTTCATTAATTTCGATAAGGTCCATATCGTTTATGGTCATTTTTGCCATTTCCAGAGCTAAAGGCATGGCAAGGGTGGGAGCGATGCCGAAACGGTCCGCGTCAAGGGCAGCGCTGGCATACCCTAAGATTCGCGCCATAGGCGCGTGACCTTCGTTTTTCGCCCACTCTTCGTTTGCCACAACTACTGCGCTTCCCGCATCGCATAAAGCGGAACTGCTTCCGGCCGTGATCGTTCCCCCTTGTTTAAAAATGGCAGGGAGACGCCCAAGGGCTTCTATGGTGGTATCTTTTCTGGGTATTTCTTCGCTATCGATGGCAATTTCGCCTTTTTTTCGATCTCGAATGATAAGGGGGACGGTTTCTTCGGCAAAGAGTTTTTTTTCCATTGCTTCCACTGCTTTCATATGACTTGATAGAGCATATTCATCTTGTTCCTGCCTTGTAATGTTATATTCCTCAACAAGGCGCTCTGTCAGCGTTCCCATTAAATCTCCCGCCACAGGGCAAATAAATCCGTCCTGATGGAGTACATCCAGCACCTTTTTTTCTCCCATTCGATGGCCCCATCGGGCTTCGGGGAGGAGGTAAGGCGTATTAGAGGCACTTTCCATGCCTCCAGCCACTCCGGCCTTAATGTCGCCAAGCCTTGCCCGGTCGGACATAAGCATAATGGTTCGCAAACTTGATCCGCAACGTTTATTCACTGTGAAGGCCGGTATGTTTTGAGGCAGGTTTGCCTTAACCATGGCAATACGGGCGGGGTTTGCTCCCACTCCGGCTTGCCAGCCATTCCCCATAATGACCTCTCCAATATCATCTGTAGCTATACCAGAACGCTTAACAGCTTCTGCAATGGCTTTTCCGCCCAGATCCGTTGCTTCAAAAGGTTTAAGGGAGCCGCCATATTTTCCGCCTGGAGTGCGGCAAGCGCTCAGAATAACAGCTTTTGTCATTTGGATGCCTCCTCGCACACTTCTTCTTCGGTTCCTTTCATCAAGCAAAGATCGCTGCTTACCTCTAACTCCATTCCCGTGTTGGCCAGCAATTCCTCGAGGTTTACACCAGGGGCTATTTCTGTTAAAACCATCCGTCCACTTTGTTTTCGAACAACACAGTATTCTGTAACTATGGTAGAAACAACCCCGGCGCCAGTAAGGGGAAGAGAGCATTTCTTGACGAGCTTGGGCCGGCCTTTTTTATCAGTGTGGGTTGTAGCAACGTAGACAGCTCTGGCACCAGTGACAAGGTCCATGGCGCCTCCCATTCCGGGAACCAGCTTGCCAGGAATCCACCAGTTTGCCAGATTCCCCTCCTGATCCACCTCCAGAGCGCCGAGTACCGTAGCATCCAGATGGCCTCCGCGAATGAGGCCAAAGCTGACTTCACTCGCCACAATAGAAGAACCGTCGATAAGGCTGAGGCCCCGTCCGCCTGCGCCAATGAAGCGCAGATCAGGCTCTTCTGGAGAGGGGCCTGCTCCAACTACACCGTTTTCAGTCTGCATGATGACCCGTACATTGTCAGGAATATAATCTGAAACGAGTGTTGGAATACCTATGCCCAGATTGACAACCGCGCCGTTATCGAAATCAAGGGCTATCCGCTTGGCAATTCGTTCCCGTACAATCTTTTCATCAAGTTCTGGAAGCATAGTATCCATCTCCTTTCAGCACAAGGATATCTATGAGGATTCCAGGAGTAACTACGTCATTGGGATCTATTTCACCCTCACGCACAATGGAATCAACTTCTGCTATAACAATGTCCGCGGCCGTAGCCATAGCCGGGTTGAAGTTCCTGTTCGTTCCAAAATAGGTCAAATTCCCCCATCTGTCTGCCTTGTAAGCACGAATAAAAGCTATGTCGGCACGCAGCGGAAGCTCAAGAATATATTTTTTCCCCTCCACTTCTATTGTTTGCTTGCCTTCTTCATAACATGTGCCGACACCCGTCGGCGTCAGAATGCCTCCCAGGCCAAACCCACCAGCACGAATGAGATCGGAAG
>LVAV01000042.1 GCA_001604185.1 Clostridiales bacterium Firm_16
GAGAGCAGCTTATCCATCTCCAGACTGCCAGGCAATAAGCAGGGAATCCGAAGAGGGATCCCGTTCTGTTTGATTTTTCCGAGTTTGACGTACACCCATGCGGCCGCTGCGCTTCAGAATGTTTTGCTGCATGGGAGAATTGCCCATATTTCGAAGATAAGGAATACGAAATTCTGGAAGCCATCATGCACAGTGAAATGACCGCCGGGCAGTTCCTTGGAAGGAAGAAAGAAGAGAGTGCCTGACGGCAGGAGCGCATCCCGCAGAGCTTGAGAAATTCGGCTCTGCGGGCTTTTTTTGTTTTTGGGAGTATGGTATCATAGGCAGGTGATGGCTGGAAGGTCATTGCGGATTATCTTTTGATATTCTTGACCATTTCCATGTAATACACAGGATAATTGTGAGGGTAAGAATGTTCATCAAAAAGCTGGACTACGAGAGGTATAAGGGACAGAAATACCAAGCAGAAATTCTTTCTGACAGGTATCTGTCCATTGATCCGGTGGAAGAAGGTTTTGACATCGGATGGGTCATGAGCGATGAGCCGCTCAGGATGTCTATCAACGATACCATGTTGTCCGACTGGCTGGATCATCCGACGGCTTATGGCGCCTTCGAAGGCGACAGGCTTATCGGATTTGTGGAAGGTTTTCTCGAGAAGTGGAACAACAGATACAGGATCTCCAATATCTGTGTGTTTGATCATGCCGACAGGAGAAGCGGAGTCGGTATGAAACTGATGGAAATTATCATGGATGAAGCAGTCCGGAGTGGTGCAAGAATGGTGGTACTGGAGACGCAGACTTTCAATTACAAGGCCATTTGCTTCTATAAGAAGAATGGTTTTCATATCATCGGATTCGACAGGTACGCCTATTCAAACAACGGACCCGAGGAGCATAATATGCGGATTGAAATGGGCAGGAAATTACAGGATTAAAGGCTGCCAATAGTATCCTGACATGATAACTTTTGAAATTCTGCACTAAAGCGTATGACAAAGGAAATGAAAACGATATGAAAAAAGCCGGAAAAAGTCGAAAGAAAAAGATCATCCTGATTCTGGCTTCGGTAATACTGTGCGCGGCGTTGGTGCTCGGCGGGCTGATGATCTACGGGAACGCACAGATGGGAAAGATTCCCGGCCTGACCTTTATGGACGCGCTGAATTACACCACGCAGGGCAAACCGGACGCAAGGATCACAGTCGGAATCATCAAAAACGGGCAAGCTTCTTTCACAGTCTACGGTGAAAATGGGCAGATTCTTCCGGAAGAAAACCATGTTTATGAAATCGGTTCCCTTACCAAGACCCTCACTGCTGCCATGATCAGCAGAGCTGTCACGGAAGGCCGGATCAGGCTTGACAATACCATCGATGCGTACCTGCCTCTGCCGGAAGGGAAAAGCTATCCCACCATTGCGGAACTGCTGACGCACACATCCGGATACAGCGCGTATTATTTTGAGACCCCGATGATCGGCAATTTCTTTGCCGGAAGGAACAGTTTCTGCGGAATCAGCAGGGATATGATTCTCAGGAAGGTTCAAGGGCTTAATATGAACCGGGAAAGCTATGAATTCACCTATTCCAATTTCGGTTATGCTGTGCTGGGACTGGTGCTGGAAGCAGTCTATGATCAGGACTATACCGCGCTGCTGAACGATTATGTTCAGAAACACCTCGGAATGACCACGACAAAGATTTCTGAACGGGACGGGGATCTGGGAAATTACTGGGACTGGCAGGAGAACGATGCCTATCTGTCCGCCGGAGCAGTCACGTCGAATATTGAAGATATGCTGCACTATGCGCAGATGCAGTTGGACGCGGATTCACCCTTTGCCCGGTGTCATGAATGCCTGAAGGTCATCAATGCGTCATCAGAGAATTATCAGATGATGGGAATTCATATGGATGAGATCGGCATGGGCTGGATCATTGACAGGGAAAACGGAATCATCTGGCATAACGGAGGCACGGGGCATTATAACAGCTATCTTGGGTTCGATCCTGAAGCAGGGACAGCGGTTGTCATCCTGTCGAATCTGTCACCGAATGACCGTATTCCGGCGACAGTGCTCGGCATAAAGCTGCTGCAGGAACTAAAAAAGTAATTGCGGTATTTTTTGAAATTGTTGGCTAAGACAAATCGGAATTATGAAGGAGAAAGAACAGATGAACCTGAACAGGATGATTCCCAAAGCAGGCGCAG
>LVAV01000043.1 GCA_001604185.1 Clostridiales bacterium Firm_16
AAGTAGCACATAGGAGGTGTTTACATGGCAAAGTGTGAGATCTGTCAGAAAGATACTCATTTCGGCAGAAAGATCAGCATCACGCGTTCACAGGTTTCCCGTCGTGCGTTGACACAGCAGCAGCCGAACGTTCGTAACGTTAAGGTAGTTGTTGATGGCACCCCTAAGACTATGCATGTTTGTACGCGTTGCCTGCGTTCCGGTGCAGTAGAAAGAGCGTAATTTCTTCTCCACCTGATGAGTTAATGAGAATTATCCCGCTTCTTTTGAAGGAGCGGGTTTTTTCATGCCTATATTAGTGAATAATAAACCAGCCGTTCAATTCCCAGCCGCGAATCTAGGGTATAATTTGATAGAAGTTCTATTAAGGAGTGCGCTTATGAAAAACCCGATTATTGAGACTGATAGATTGATCCTTCGTCCGCTTTCTCTTGAGGATGCCCAGACGGTGTTCGATACCTGGGCTTCTGATCCGGAAGTGGCTAAATATATGCGCTACTACACGCACAAGTCCGTAGAGACCACGAAGGAGTGGCTGGAGCATACCGTCTCCAACGAATACAGTGATACGGATTATGACTGGGGTTTTATCCTCAAGGAGACCGGTGAACTCATCGGTTCCGGCGGTCTTTACTATGACGACGAAGACGGCATGTTCGAGATCGGATACAACTTCGCCAAGGCGCAGTGGGGCAAGGGTCTTGCTACTGAGGCAGCCCGCGCGATGCTCGATTTCGGAAGAAACACGCTTCACCAGACACAGTTCCGCGGACGCCACGATGTCCGAAACACTACTTCCGGCAACGTCATGAAGAAGTGCGGATTCGTCTATGAGGGCGACTGCATCGACCATATGCTCGAAGACGGCGCAGAGAGAAAAGTCAGCATGTATCGTCTGTCTACACCGGAAGAACCGAAGAATTTCAAGCTCAGCAACGGCATCGAGATCCCGCCGGTAGGTTACGGTTCCTACAGATCTACCCTCAACGACGGTAAAGCACCGATCCTTAAGGCACTGGAACTGGGCTACCGCTATATCGATACTGCTTCTTTCTATAAGAATGAGGAAGAGATCGGTGAAGCCATCAAGGAAAGCGGCATTCCCCGTTCCGAGATCTTCCTGGCAACCAAGATGTGGCCTTCGGAGATGGGCTACGAAGAGACGAAGGAAGCTTTCGATCGTTCCTGCAGCAAGCTGCAGACCGACTACATCGATCTGTATCTGATCCACTGGCCGAAGAAGAATCCTCAGGATCTGCAGTGGCGTCAGAGTATCCGTGATACATGGCGTGCCATGGAGGAACTGTATAAAGAGGGCAAATGCCGTGCCATCGGTGTATGTAACTTCCAGCCCCATCACCTTCAGGTGATCCTGGATAACTGTGAGATCAAGCCGATGGTCGACCAGCTCGAACTGCATGTGGGATACCTGCAGCAGTATACTCTGGACTTCTGCAGAAAACACGATATTATTCCCCAGGCCTGGAGCCCGCTGGGCAGAATGTATTTCTCGGAAGAACCTTGTCTGCAGAAGATGGCCAAGCAATATGGCCGTCCGGTATCCCAGCTTCTTCTCCGCTTCCTCAATCAGTCCGGGATCCAGATCATTCCGAAGAGTACACACGAGGAGCGCATGAAAGAAAACATGGATATTTTCGGCTTCACCATCAACGAAGAAGACATGCATTTCCTGTCCGTTCTTCCGCAGATATTCTTCTCTAAGGAGTTCCCGGACTGGGCAACTCGTTGTGAGTGAAATGAAGCCTCCGAAGGCGTGGAGAACGGTTCACAAATCAGAGCTTTTGCGGTATAGTAAACAGTAGTATTTGTGGGGGTAGTGCCATGTTTGCAAATCTGCTGCACAACGTTTCGAAAAGCCTGAAGATCATCATTGTCGGCAACGGCAAAGTTGGTCATACGCTTGTCGAACAGTTGAGTAAGGAAGGCAACAATATTACCGTGATCGAGAAAGATGCCACGGTCATCGCGGATCTGGATTCGCAGTTCGACGTCATCACCATCAAGGGGAATGGCGCGAGTTACAATACCCTCAAGGAGGCGGGCGTAGAAACGGCAGATCTGGTCATCGCCGTGACAGGTTCCGACGAGCTGAATCTTCTCTGCTGTACCATTGCCAAGCAGTTCAGTTCCTGTGCCGCTATCGCCCGTGTACGTACCCCGGATTACAGCCAGGAAGTCGGCTATCTGCGTGATAAGCTCGGTCTGGCCATGATCATCAACCCGGAACTGGAATCTGCCAGAGAGATGGCGCGTATCCTCTATCTTCCGACGGCACTGCAGGTCAATACTTTTGCCCACGGACAGGCGGAGATGATCAAGTTCAAGATCCCGTCCGGTAATACTCTGGACCAGATGACCATCGCGAATCTGGGTCGTCATATCACCAACAATATCCTCATCTGCGGTGTCGAGAGAAAGGGCGAGGTGTATATCCCTTCCGGTAGTTTCTGTCTGGAAGCGGACGATACTATTTATTTCGCCGCGACCCGTAATGAGGCAAGAAAATTCCTCAAGAACATCGGTGTATTTACCAAGCAGGTCAAGAATGCCATGATCGTCGGCGGCGGTCTGTCCTCCTTCTATCTGGCGAATGAACTGCTTCATGCCGGTGTGGATGTTAGTATCCTGGAGACTTCTCTGGAACGGTGCAATGAATTGTCCACCATGCTTCCGGAAGCCACCATCATCAATGCGGATGCCTCTTCCCAGGAGGGGTTGATGTCCGCAGGTCTCACAAATATGGAAGCCTTCGTTCCGCTTACGGGTATCGACGAGGAGAACGTACTTCTTACCCTGTATGCGAAGCGTGTTTCCAAGGCAAAAGTTATCACGAAGATCAACCGGATCAATTTCTCCGAGGTCATCGCGGATCTGGATCTGGGAAGTGTCGTATACCCGAAGCTGATCACGTCGGAAGCGATCATTGCATACGCACGTGCTTTGCGCGCGTCCCGAAGCAGTGAAATCGAGACGTTGTATCACCTTTTCGATTCGAAGGCAGAGGCCATCGAATTCCGTATCAAGGAAGCTTCTCCTGTCGTCGGCAAGGAACTTCGTGAGCTGTCTTTGAAGGACAATCTTCTGATTGCCTTCATCAACCGCAGAGGCAAGATCATTATCCCGTCCGGTTCGGACACCATCGAGATCGGCGACTCTGTCATGATCGTAACCACCCATACCGGATTCAACGAAATCCGTGATATCTTGAAGTAATCGACCACACAAGGAGCCGACTTATCATGAATTATCCCATGATCATCAACATACTCGGACATGTCCTTCGTATCGAAGGCATCATGATGTTGTTGCCTGCTCTGGTGGGTCTGGTGTATCAGGAAAGCACCGGCTGGGTGTTCCTGGTCATGGCCGTGGGGTTGTTCCTGCTCGGCTTCCTGCTGTCCTTCAAGAAACCGAAGAATTCCACGATCTATCTCAAGGAAGGCTGTGTGGTTACCGCTCTCTCCTGGGTCCTGATGAGTTTCTTCGGTGCGCTTCCCTTCTACTACACTCAGGAGATTCCGTCCCTGGTTGACGCGTTCTTCGAGACGGTATCCGGTTTTACCACTACCGGTGCCAGCATCATGCCCAACGTAGAGATCCTGTGTCATGCGTCCCAGTTCTGGAGATGTTTCACTCACTGGATCGGCGGCATGGGTGTTCTGGTCTTCCTTCTGGCCGTCATTCCCATGAGCGGCGGATCAAATATCAACCTGATGCGCGCAGAGAGCCCGGGGCCTTCTGTCGGAAAACTCGTTCCGAAAATGCGTCAGACGGCGCGCCTTCTCTATCTGATCTACTTTACGCTCACCGCCACGGAAGTGCTTTTCCTGGTGATCGGAAAGATGCCGATCTTCGACAGTATCTGTAGTTCCTTTGGTACGGCAGGTACCGGTGGTTTCGGTGTCAAGGCAGACAGTATGGCCAGCCAGACCCCGTATATCCAGTGGGTCATCACCATATTCATGGTGCTCTTCGGCATCAATTTCAACTTCTATTTCTTCCTGCTTTATAAGTACTTCAAGAAGGCGTTCCGCATGAGCGAGGTACGGGTCTACCTGGCCATCATCCTCGGTTCCATCGCCGTGATCACCTTCAATATCCTGCACATATTCGGAAACCTGGCGACTTCTTTCCGTCACGCCAGTTTCCAGGTAGCGTCCATCATTACCACCACAGGATTTGCTTCCACTGACTTCGACATCTGGCCGGAGACCAGCCGTGCACTTCTGGTGATCCTGATGTTCGTCGGCGCCTGTGCAGGAAGTACCGGCGGTGGTATCAAGGTATCCCGTTTCATCATCCTGGTGAAGACCCTTGGTAAAGAACTGAAATCCTATGTTCATCCGAAGTCTGTGACCAAGATCACCATGGACGGAAGTCCGGTAGAACATGAGGTAGTACGTTCCGTAAACGTATATATCATTACCTTCCTCATTATCTTCACCACATCCTTCCTTCTCGTCTCTCTGGATAACAAGGGATTGATCACCTCCTTCTCTGCAGTGGCGGCTACCATCAACAACATCGGACCGGGTCTCGAACTGGTTGGTCCGACCCAGAATTTCGCTCACTTCTCCGTGCTGTCCAAGTTCGTCATGATCTTCGATATGCTGGCCGGAAGACTGGAACTTTTCCCGATGCTGATGCTGTTCCATCCGAAGCTTTATATCACGAAACCGCTGCTTTCCAAGAAAGTCAAATAAATCACTTTTCCTTCCAAAATTCCGCAGCTTACTAGTTATCCATTTCTTTTCATGGTATGCTAAAGGTACATGTAAACGTGCTTTGCGCACCTGATTCTTTATGAATAGAAATGGAGGGAAATATGGGTTTTCTGGATAAATTATTGAACAATGCCGCCAAGAAAGCGATCAGTGATGCTATCGATTCCGTTACCGGCAGCAACACAAGTAATACCTCGGTACCGGTATCTCAGCCTCAGGCTGCACCGTCACCGATCCCGCAAGAGACCTCGTACGAAGACGATCGTACCATCGAGCAGAAACTGGATGCGATCCTTGCTTCTGAGTTTCCTTCTTATCAGGTGCAGAAGAAAGTGGATCCGAGATCCATGGGCGCTGTCGGTAAGAGTCTGATCCCCTTCGATTATGTGATCTCTCAGAACGGCAGCATCAAGCTGGTCATCATGACTCCGGGAAACAATACCTGTGCTTCCCGCGGATATCGTTTCACGAAGGAGTTTGCCGTTCAGAGCAACATCACTCTGATCAATTTCCTCTGGTATTCACTGAATGAGGAAAGCTATATCATAGGTCGTCTGCATCAGTATCTCTGATGCGCGATATAGAAAGAAGAGAAATGCGTTTTCGCACCTGCGGTGGATCAAGCCCGCGCTTTCTCGGAAGATTGACTTCCGGATTTTGCAGGTAATCGGTGCGGGTACAGATCCGGTAACACAAGCAATGCTTGTTTCAAAGCTGTTTCTCTTCTTTTTTTATGCAATCAATCAGGCAGGTCAGGCCGTGCTTCGCACAGGAAAGTCCTGCGGAAAGGACCCGATCCGGCGATGACAGGTATTCTGGAAGCGCTTCAATACGAGGAGACCTGGAAGGAGTTTATGGACTATAAACTTTCGGGCCACTATGTCTCCCGTCATGAGAAACAACAGCTGGCGGACTATGTCGAGCAGCGCAGGTATCTCCCCATAGCGCAGGCGCTTGTGGCCGGGGACTACTGCTTCGCACCGCCTGTGAAGCGTACCATCAACAAGAGCGGCACAGCGAAGAAGCGTGTGGTCTATACCTTCTCCGATGACGAGAACCTGTTTCTGAAGTGTCTGGGATATCTGCTCTACCGGTATGACCCGAAGCTGTCGTGCAAGTGTTTTTCCTTCCGAAAATCCTTATCTGCCAGAGATGCCATCTTCGCCATCTTGTCCCAGAAAGACCGGGACGAGTTGTACTGTTTCAAGGCCGATATCTCCAACTACTTTAATTCCATTCCGGAAGAGAAACTGGTAGAAGTGCTGGAGGAACTGATCGACGACGATCCGAAGCTTATGTGGTTTCTCCGCTGCCTTCTTCTCAGTAGAAAGAGTCTGCTGGAAGACGGGACCGAGATCACCGAATCGCGGGGCGCTATGGCCGGGATCCCCGTCTCCCCGTTCTTCGCCAATGTCTATCTGCTTTCTATGGACAAGTATTTCGAGGAACAGGATGTGCCCTACTTCCGCTATTCTGACGATATCCTGATCTTCGCAAGATCCCGGGAAGAACTGGATGCCCGGATCGCGGAGTTCAAGTCTCAAGTCGCGGCAAAATGTCTCGCCCTCAATCCGAAGAAGATGTCCGTTTCCGAACCCTCGCAGCCATGGGAATTCCTGGGCTTCTGCTACCATCAGGGTCAGGTGGACATATCCCGCGTCACGAAGGATAAACTCAAAGGCAAGATCCGCAGAAAAGCCAAAGCTCTTCTGCGCTGGAAGACGAAGAACGACGCCGAGTTCGAACGGGCCGGCCGCGCCCTGATCCGCACCTTCAACCGGAAGTTCTATAACGAGAAACACGAAGACTGCTTCACATGGAGCCGATGGTTTTTCCCCGTTATAACCACCGATAAGAGCCTCTCCGAACTGGATGCCTATCTTATCGAATATGTACGCTACCTCTTCCAGGGAAGGCATTTTAAGGGGAATTACAGGGTCACCTATGACGATATCAAGAAACTGGGGTTCCGAAGCCTGCGGCACGAGTACTATATCAGTCGCAAGAAACCGGATCTCGAGGTCAAGAGAATACACGACGCACTTCAATAATGCGCTTGACCAGATCCGAATGGGCATCGAAGTTGCGAAGCTTGATGGAGGTACCACGCTGGTCCCGCATCAGAAGAACGCCCGTATCGGTACAGATCGCCACTTCGTAAGGATGCTTGTTCTCCGGGTGATAAGGATCCGAAAGGAACACCAGATCACCGGGATGGATGCTCTCCAGAAGAAGATCCCTTGTAACCGCATCGTACTCCAGCTGCACAGGATGTCCTTCCTTCATCTGATTGTCCATCTCACGGGACAGCTTAACGCCGTTCACCGATGCCGATACATAGACCAGACCTTGCATAGAGATGCCACGCTTGGTCAGGCCTCCCTGCAGGTATGTTGAGTTCACCATCATGAGGGCCGAGCTGACAAAATATCGCACACCGGAGTTCGCGGTCTCTTCCGCCAGTCCCAGCTCAACCACACCACTACTGCTGATCCATCCGGTCTCGCCGTTAGGAAGCGTGACCTGGTACACGCCGTCACGCTTAACGTCTGAATACAGGACCGTATTCATCATGACTTCCGCGATCAGAGTACCGCTGCTGGCGTGGGACATAACACGCTTGGACATATCTGCGATGACCAGCTTATACTGATGCAGTTCTGGCTCACAGGAAGACATATCCGCACTCAGATCGTCCTCCCGCACATATCCGATGATATTATCCATGGAACGGATCAGCACATATCCGTTCTGGCTCTCTTCCTCCATCAGGTGCACCGGCTCATTCATCAGAAGCTGCGTGATACGCTGGCTCTTGATGTCCGCCTTCTGCATGACACTGGTACAATTCGACTTCACCACACGGTAGGAATCGTCATAGATCAGTTCCGGATCCTCGTCTACGAAGATCGCGATATCCGTATTCTTGAAAAATCCCGGCAAAACCTTAGGCAGCACAAGGAACACCACCAGCAGGATCGCGGCGAAAACCGATGCAGCGATGACTACCTTCGGCCATCTCTTGATCTGATACTCGGAGACATTGGAATCCGAACTGTCCAGAGACCATACATTGGCAAGATCCTCGGCTTTACCGAACTGGCCGGAAGGCTCGGCAAAAGAACCCACCTTGGAGCTGGCTACACCGTCATCTTTTCTCTTTCTTCTGAAGATCTTCTCCAGCCGCAGTTTCAGCTGTTTCTTGATCCTGGATTCCTGCTTCATCGTTCCTCTTCTTATTCCTTATCCTGACATTCCAGACAACAGAAAGCCACCGCACATCCGTTGTCATGGGAGATCGAGATACTGATGGATTTTCCTCCCAGTTCTTCAAAGACCGCCTTCGCGTGTCCCGACAAAGTCACCACCGGCATGCCGTTTCCGTCCGGCAGGACCTCCATCTCGGTAAACGCCACGCCGGATATCCCGATTCCGGTGCCCAGCGCTTTTGCCACGGCTTCTTTGGCGGCAAAACGGCCCGCATAGCTTTCCATGGCCTTGGCATTCCTGGACCCACAGTACTTCTGCTCCGCCTCCGTATAGATACGGCGCAGGAAAGCCTCTCCCAGGCGCGTCACCGAATCCTCGACCCGTGCGATCGCAATAATGTCCACACCGCTTCGGATCATGCTTCAGCCCTCTCGGCCCGGGACCATATACATCTTGAAAGAATGCGACAGACGCTCATATACCCGTCCGCCATAGCGCTCTTTCAAGGAAGCCAGGTCGTAATTCGTCGTTATGATCGTCTTCTTTCCCATCTGGGCACGGGTGTCCAGAATATAAAGAAGATCCGCTTCACTATTGGGCGTCTTCACTTCCACGCCCAGATCGTCCAGCACCAGGAGCTCCGCTTCCACCAGGAGATTCCGCTTGGAAGTCACGGCCTTCTCCTTATCCGGCACCGTATAGAAAGACTGCACGATCTTTCTGTATTCCATCATGAGCTCCTGGGCATCCGCCATACGGATCACCATGGCCGGGATACCGTGCTCGGCATAATACCTGGCCGCACTTACCGCCATGAAGGTCTTCCCCGTACAGGATGGCCCGAAAAGCACCATATTCGTTATCTTCAGTTTCTCCGTCAGGGTCTTCACCGCCAGAAACACATTCCCGGCCGCCTGTCTTCCCTCGAAGAATTTCTCATTTGCCTTGTCAAAAGCGACCTCAGGGTATCGGTCGATCCCGCCTTGCTCGAGATAGGTGGGCGCCAGGATCCCGCAGATGCACCGGCAGGGCATACGCGATTCCTTGCCGCTTTCTGAGGTCACCGTGATCCAGCCCGTATCTTTACAGAGTTCGCAGAAAGGCTTCACCTGGAAGTCTTCCTGGGTCAATCCGCAGCTTCTAAGAACCTCTTCACGCTTCTTATCCAGTCCCTGAAGTCTCGGCGCGATGGTCTCATCGGTCTTACCGTCCAGCGAAAGAAGCATCTGCGCTTCCGTCAGCGCTGCGATCTCCTTCTCCACCGCCACCAGTTCCGGGAACTGCTCACGGATCCGGGCCACATGTTCACGCAGACGGATCTCGCTATGGATCTTCCTGTTTTCCAGGATGTTCTGAACATCGTCATTCATTCCGCTCATGGCACTTCTCCTTACTTCAGTCGTCCTTCAGCAGCTCGTCCATATCCTTCAGCGGATCGCTGATCAGGTCATCGATCTGCTGCTGGGTATACTCGTTCTGCAGGTACGGGATCTCGCCTGCCTTCCCGCCGGAAGGCGCATTCTTGCGTGCCTGATAGGTGTCTTTGTTCTTCTTTCTGGACTCCGATTCGAACTGTCTGGCCTTCGTCACCGAAGCCACCCCGTTCTCCTTCCACAGACGGAGACGGTCATCCACATTCGCCAGAGTAATAGTCGTCATATAGCTGTGCAATACCTCATAGGCATAGTGCACGATGGGTTCTTCCCACATATCTTCCTTGGTCCACTTCTCGATGATCGCCAGATCCATGCCGTCCAGTTTCTTCCGGAAAAGCTCTCCACAGAAGTTCGTCATGGCGGCTTTTCGATCCGCCGCGGCCTTCTGGAGCTCATAGGTCTTTGCCGCCTCTACGTCGTGAATGTTGTGGGAGAACCACTCCTGGAGGATCTCGTCCATATCCGGGAACGTGACCTTCTCACGGTTCTTGTCCTTGCGCAGATAAGAATAGAGATAAGGCGGCACATCGGGCTTCATCTTATAGGTGGTGACCCAGGTCGTAATATATTCGATAGCAATACCGTCCATGGCCTTACGCATCTTCTTGCCCATGGCAGTCATACAGGCCTTGATATCAGCATCCTCACCCAGGATCTTCTCCAGATCCGAATAGGAACGGACACCACGACGGCACCATTCCTCACGCAGTTCTTCTGCCGGGCGGGTATTTCTTACCAGAAGCTTTCCCTTATCCTGAAGGGAACCGAAAAGGGAGTAGATCACGTTGGCTTCCAGCTTATGGACATTGGCACTGTCGTCAATGAAACGCTGCCAGATGTAGCTCATCTTGCCCATAAAGAAAGTATCGCTGATGCTTCGGGAAAGTCTCTCCATATCCGGATTGGTATGCTGAGGCGGCATCTCCAGACTCTCGGAGTCCTTCTTGGCCTCGATATAGCGGTCCACTTCTCTGGCCTTGATGTCCACCAGACGAAGGGTACCGTCCTGCTCCTTCTCCACCAGTCCGTCTCTCTCCAGATAGAAGACCTGTTCTTCGATCTCCTTCGCGGACATGCCTGTCCTCTTGGAAAGTTTCTCGAGGGTGACCGGAACTCTGGAAGCCGACTGGTTCAGCAGCATCAGCAGATAGATCTGGATGGCTGCCCCTGACAAGGAAGACATATACTGCGTGATAAACAGGTCCGGAACCTGTGTATCGGACAGTAATAACTGGTTTCTTTCCTCCATCGTCATGATCGGACCTCCGTAAAAAAGCGTGTGTATATTATAGCACCAAAAGCCCCTCTCTCCTACTCCTAACTTCGCGCATAACAAAGAGGCTGTCTCCTTTCGGAAACAGCCTCCTGATTTGTTTACTTACGCTCTATGCGAAGCGGCGATCTTGAGATCAGACGGTCTCGTTAGCCTTCTTCACGTAAGACTGGTAACGCTCAACTGCGTCTGCATGTGTCTTCTCGAACATGCCGTCAACCACATCTTCCGGATACTTCTTGTAGAGGGAGTTGTAACGAACTTCGCTCTTGAGGAATCCGATGAAGTCGCCTGTCGGCTCCTTGGAATCGAGAGTGAAAGCGTTCTTGCCTTCTGCAGTCAGAGTCGGGTTGAATCTGAACAGGTGCCAGTAACCGCACTCAACAGCCTGCTTCTCCTTGGTCTGAGCAACCTTAAGGCCACCCTTGATACCGTGGTTGATGCAAGGTGCGTAGCAGATTACGATGGACGGACCATGGTAAGCTTCAGCCTCTGTGAAAGCCTTGATCAGCTGGTTCTTATCTGCGCCCATGGAAACCTGAGCAACATATACATAACCATAGCTCATAGCCATCATGCCGAGGTCCTTCTTCTTGATTGCCTTACCGCCTGCAGCGAACTGAGCAACAGCAGAATGAGGTGTAGACTTGGAAGCCTGTCCACCAGTGTTGGAGTAAACCTCTGTATCGAGAACGAGAACGTTCACATCCTCACCGGAAGCAAGTACGTGATCCAATCCGCCGTAACCGATATCATAAGCCCATCCGTCACCACCGATGATCCACTGGGATCTCTTCATGAAGAAGTCTTCATACTCGAGAGCCTTCTTAGCGGCATCGGAACCTTCAGCCTTCAGAGCATCTGCGAGCTTCTCAGCGTTCTCACGAGCCTGATCGCCGGAGTTGAATCCATCGATCCAAGCCTGTGCAGCAGCCTTGAGGTCATCAGAAGATGTAGCAGCAACTGTCTCCTCAACGAGGGACTTAGCTCTGGATCTGAGCTGCTTGTAACCGAGGAACATACCGAGACCGTGCTCAGCGTTGTCTTCGAAGAGGGAGTTACCCCAAGCAGGACCGAAACCTCTGTAGTTTGTTGTGTAAGGCATAGACGGAGCAGAACCACCCCAGATAGAGGAACAACCTGTAGCATTGGAGATCTGCATTCTGTCACCGAAGAGCTGGGTAAGGAGCTTAACATAAGGTGTCTCACCGCAGCCAGCGCATGCGCCGGAGAACTCGAGGAGCGGCTGCTCGAACTGAGAACCCTTGATGCTGGCCTTGTTCATCGGGTTATCCTTATGCGACAGAGCAACACAGTAATCCCAGTTATCAGCTTCCTTGAGGTTATCCTTAAGCGGAACCATCGTGATAGCCTTTTCCTTAGCGATACAGGACTCTACGCAGATACCGCAGGAGAGGCAGTCCATAGCAGAAACCTGGATACGGAACTTGTACTGCTCGTAACCCTTCATGCCGTCCTTTGTCTCGAACGGAGCCTTAGCAGCCTCTTCCTCTGTGAGGAGGAACGGACGGATAGCAGCGTGCGGGCAAACGATGGAGCACTGGTTACACTGGATACACTTGGAAGCATCCCAAACCGGGATATCAACAGCGGTACCACGCTTCTCGTAAGCAGCGGTGCCCTGCGGGAATGTACCGTCTTCCATACCCTTGAAGGTAGATACAGGGAGAGAGTTACCTTCCTGTCTGTTCATTACGTTAACAACCTTCTCGATGAACTCAGGAACAGCCTTCTTCTCAACCGGCTTGTCCTCAGCTGTCTTCCAGGAATCCGGAATGTCAACTTCTACAACTGCGTCAACACCTGCGTCGATAGCAGCGTAGTTCATCTGAACGATATCGTCACCCTTCTTACCGTAGGACTTCAGAGCAGCCTTCTTCATGTAGTCAACAGCCTGCTCAACAGGGAGGATACCGGAAAGCTTAAAGAATGCAGACTGGCAGATGGTGTTGATTCTTCCGCCGAGACCGATCTCCTTAGCCTTAGCAACAGCGTCCAGAGTGAAGAACTTGATGTTGTTGTTAGCGATATATCTCTTCATAGCACCCGGGAGTCTGTCCTCGAGTTCTTCTCTTGTCCACTGAGTGTTGAGGAGGAATGTTCCGCCCGGCTTCAGTGTGGAGAGCATATCGTACTCATAAACATAAGACTGGTTGTGGCAAGCTACGAAGTCAGCCTTGTTGATGAGGTATGTAGAACGGATCGGAGTAGTACCGAATCTCAGGTCAGAGATCGTGATACCACCGGACTTCTTAGAGTCATAGGAGAAGTAAGCCTGAGCATACATGTCGGTGTGGTCACCGATGATCTTGATGGAGTTCTTGTTAGCACCAACAGTACCGTCAGCACCGAGACCCCAGAATCTAGCCTGTACTGTACCCTCGCCTGCAACTTCGATAGACTCGGAGCAATCGAGAGAGAGGAATGTAACGTCATCATCGATACCGATGGTGAATCTTTCCTTCGGCTGATCCTTCTTGAGTTCCTTATAAACTGCCAGGATCGTCTCAGGTGTGGTGTCCTTAGAACCCATACCGTAACGGCCGCCGATGAGCTTCGGAGCGTTCTTACCAACGTAAGCAGCTGCAACATCGAGGAAGAGCGGCTCAGCGTAGGAACCAGGCTCCTTAGTTCTATCGAGAACTGCGATAGCCTTAGTTGTTGCCGGGATAGCCTCGAGGAGCTTCTCAGCAGAGAACGGACGATAGAGGTGAACCTTAACAAGACCAACCTTCTCACCGTGAGCGTTGAGGAAGTCGATAACTTCTTCAGCTGTCTCACAGACAGAACCCATAGCGATGATTACGCGGTCAGCATCTGCTGCACCGTAGTAATTGAACAGCTTGTAGTCTGTGCCACGGATCTCATTGATCTTATCCATGTAAGCCTGAACCTGATCCGGAACTGCGAGATAGAACGGGTTGGAAGCCTCTCTGCCCTGGAAGTAGATATCCGGGTTCTGAGCTGTACCACGAAGTGTCGGGTGGTTCGGAGAGAGGGATCTCTTACGGAATTCCTTAACTGCATCGTAATCAACGAGGGAACCGAGTGTATCGTAATCGATAACTTCGATCTTCTGGATCTCGTGAGATGTACGGAAACCGTCGAAGAAGTGAATGAACGGAACTCTTGTCTTGATAGTAGCAAGGTGAGCTACTGCAGCGAGGTCTGCAACTTCCTGAACGGAGTTGGAGCAGAGCATTGCGAAACCGGTCTGACGGCAAGCATATACGTCTGCGTGATCGCCGAAGATGTTAAGAGCGTGAGCTGCGAGAGCTCTTGCGGAAACGTGGAATACGCACGGGAGAAGCTCACCGGCGATCTTGTACATGTTCGGGATCATCAGGAGAAGACCCTGGGATGCGGTATAAGTTGTTGTCAGAGCACCTGTTGCCAGTGAGCCGTGAACAGCACCTGAAGCACCTCCCTCAGACTCCATCTCGACGATGTTAACCGTCTGTCCGAAGATATTCTTTCTGCCCTGCTGTGCCCATTGGTCGGTGTGGTCAGCCATAGGCGAGGACGGTGTGATCGGGTAAATCGCTGCGTTTTCGGTAAATGCATATGAGGTATATGCGGCAGCTTCGTTACCGTCCATGGTCTTTTTTGTAAGTTCAATTGCCATACACTTTCTCCTTTATATAAAGATTTAACTATAGTTTGTGGCCGGCATGTGCGAATGGGCACACGCCGAGCGCATATATTATAACATATATAAAGAACTGTGGCTTCCCTTCTTGTGCCGAAATCGAAAAAAATGCATCTCTTTTTCCATTTTTTCCTCCAGAAGTAAAAAACGCAAATAAGGCACGATCTCTCAGAGGAGAATCGTGCCTTATTCTGTGCATTTTTTCGTTCTTTGCGGGACCTGCCGGAATCGGTATCCGAAATGCGGATATCCGTAACTTACGCCGGTGATACCGCACCTGTTTTCGGGTCCATCTTATAGATCGAACCATCCGGACCTCTGGTACCTACGCGGTACTCTGCCTCGATGAGGGCATACTCGGTCTTCAGTTCTTTTCTGGCAATTTCCTTGCCGTTGGCGTCATAGGTGACCTTGTAAGCCAGTGCGATCTTATGGTTATGCGCACTACGTACCTTCTCCATGGTTCCGACCGGAAGCGACGAGTCCGCCTTGTAATTGACACGTGTCGGCGCTTCATCTACAAGCAGTTCACTTGCACCGAAGAAACTGATCTTCTGACCATCCGGAAGCTGGCGGCCATAGATCTCAACCGTTACCCAGCGGTCTCCGTAATAGGCATGGATCGCAACAGGATAATCTGTATTGTTTGTAAACTTGAAGTCCGGATCTTCCCAGGATACCGTTGCATCCGTACCCGGATCTACATAATCACTCGGCCAGGAGTGGGGCACTCGCACATCTACACGAAGGTCGGCCTCCATGACGCTGTGATAAAGCATGGTATTGGCCTGGCAGATACCGCCGCCCAGCTGCATTTCACTTGCACCGTTGGTGATACCCGGAGCCATCTGATAACCTTTGGCTTCGGTTCTCTGGCCGATAAACTTGTTGAAATCGAACTGTTCACCCGGCTGAAGGACGATGCCGTCAAGGGCTTTGCAGACCAGCCAGATATTGTGATTTCGGGCCGGCTTGTCCGTGGTCTTCGAGCTGTTGGAGGAAACCTTACCAAGCTTGGAACTGAGAGATTCTGACGTGACCTTCGGCTCGATCGAACTCAGTTCCACCGGAATGACGGTCTTGTAGTTTTCTCTGATCAAAGCATCGTTGACTGCCGCAATGGCTTTATCTGTATTAACGACCTGACCGTTGACTGCTTCCTCGAAGCGGAAAGTCAGGGTGTCAACGTTAAAGCCGGTGGCTTTGGCATCTTTCGGAGCATAATTGAATCCGTCCAGGGCTTCATGGACCACAGACGTAACATCACCATAAGTGATCGTGTATTCGGAAGTATACTCCTTCGGTGTCTTCTTCAGCGCCGTGATCTGTCTGTAGCGGGCAAGAAGTCCGTCTACGCCCTCCTGCGGGCTTGTTTTTGCATAGTTGAAAGCCTCGGTCAGCACTTCATCGATATTGGATGAAACAGACATACCCGAAAGATCCATCGGGACCTGTTCCTCTCCGACCTGGAACTTGATGTCGACCATCTCTTCTACAGTCTTCTCGCGGGTAGCCTTAAAAAGGTCCATGGCTTCTGCCAGGGTCTTCTCGGAAACATCGACACCGTCGACCTTGATGCCTTCGTAAAACTTATCTGAGGTAACGGCTTCTTCCAGTTCCTCTTCTGTATACTTGATCTCTACGCCGTTCACATCCGTGACGGTATATTTCTTGGCGAAGAAACGGTCAACTTCTGCTTTATAAAACTGGGTATAAAGGATCGTAGCCGTAAGGCCCAACAACAATACGACGGTCAAAGCCGCCAATCCCTTCGTCCCTGTATTCTTCTTTTTCCTTCTGACTTTCTTATTTAAATTCTTAGTCTGCCGTATTGCAACATTCCTAGAGGGCGCTCTTCCTCTTGTTGTAGCATTCTTCTTCATTCCGCTTCAGCCTCGTCTTAACTGTCTCTTTTTCTTTTCCATAGAATGATACGCTGAATTATTTCGTAGTTCAATATAATAATCACATAACCTTTCATTTTTCTCAACACAAAAAATGGTATAAAATTATCAAATTTTCATCTATAAAAAAATACATCTCATGCGTCCGAAGACGATGAGATGTATTCTTTGATTTTTCAGTAGATTTCAGATGGATTATTTCATCTTGATCATGGAAGATTCCCAGCAATCCGGCTTCTCAACACCGAGGAGATCGGCGATGGTAGCTGCGATATTGGCAAGACCGTAGGAATCGGAATCAACAACCTCGTACTTATCCTTGTTCTCGGTATTATCGTAGAAGATGCACGGTACAGGATTCAGTGTGTGGCTTGTCTTTGCCTTGATACGACCGTCCTTATCAGCCTTCGGAGAACCGTCCTTAGCCAGTTCGTACATTTCTTCGGCATTACCGTGGTCAGCTGTGATGATCGCCATACCGCCGACAGCATCGATAGCCGGCAGGATTCTCTTGAGGGCGATATCTACGGACTCAACACCGATGACAGCAGACTCGAATACGCCGGTATGACCGACCATGTCGCCGTTCGGGAAGTTAACACGCATGAAAGGATACTTGTTCTCGGAGATCAGCTCAACCAGCTTATCTGTGATCTCAGCGGACTTCATCCAAGGACGCTGCTCGAAAGGAACGATATCGGAAGGGATCTCGATGTACTCTTCCAGATCATCGTTGAACTTGCTGGAACGGTTACCGTTGAAGAAGTAAGTAACGTGACCGTACTTCTGTGTCTCGGAGATTGCCAGCTGGGCAATACCCTTGTTGGCCAGCAGTTCACCCAGTGTGTTGCGGATGACCGGCGGAGATACCAGGAACTTCTTCGGGATATGCAGGTCGCCGTCATACTCCAGCATACCGGCATAGTTAACCTGTGGAACACGTACACGGTCGAACTTGTCGAACTCAGCACCGCTCTCGAAAGCAACGGTCAGCTCCTGGGCACGGTCGCCACGGAAGTTATAAAGGATCACGCTGTCGCCATCCTCGATGGTGCCGACAGGCTTACCGTTCTCGGCAATAACGAATGCCGGCAGATCCTGGTCAATAACGTTCGGGATCTCAGAACGAAATGTCTCGATGGCTTCTTTCGCTGTTGCGAACTGTCTGCCCTCACCCAGAACGTGAGTCTTCCAGCCGGCTTCAACCATACCCCAGTTTGCGCCGTAACGGTCCATAGTGATGACCATACGTCCGCCACCGGAAGCAATGCGGTAATCGTGGGAAGCATCGGAAAGCTCAGCAAGCTTGGCTTCCAGCTGATCTACATACTGAAGTGCGGATGTCTCACCAACATCACGACCATCCAGAAGGATGTGGATGCGTACTTTCTCTACGCCCTCTTCCTTCGCCTCATCCAGCATAGCCAGGAGGTGATCGATATGGGAGTGAACGTTACCATCGGAAAGAAGTCCGACGAAATGCATGGTGCCACCCTTCTTTGCATCCGCTACGAGGGACTGCCATACTTCGCTCTGGTACATAGACTTGCTGGCCAGAGACTCAGAAACAAGCTTTGCACCCTGGCTGTATACCTGGCCTGCACCGATCGCGTTGTGACCAACCTCGGAGTTACCCATATCACCGTCAGAAGGAAGTCCTACTGCGGTACCGTGTGCCTTCAGTTTCTGCATCGGATATTTCTTCATGCAGTTGTCGAGGATCGGCTTCTTGGCGCCGGTTACGGCGTTACCTGTCTCGATGTCTTTGATTCCTACGCCATCCATGATGATCAGGACGACTGGGCCTTTGTAAGATGTACTCATATTACTGCTCTCCTTTTCTATTAAAAGGGGCACAACTCTTTAGCTAAGACTTGTGCCCTCTATTTACTGTGTCAGAACTTGTCGACTCGGCGACCGCGCTCACTCGGCAGGGGCATCTTCTCCACCGCCATCAGACGGAGCCGGTGTTTCGGAAGGTGCCGGTGTCTCAGATGGTGCCGGCGTCTCAGAAGGTGCTGGTGTCTCGGACGGAGCCGGCGTCTCAGATGGTGCCGGTGTCTCAGATGGTGCCGGCGTCTCAGAAGGAGCCGGTGTCTCAGACGGAGCCGGAGTCTCAGATGGTGCCGGCGTCTCAGAAGGTGCCGGTGTCTCGGACGGTGCCTGCGTCTCGGACGGTGCCTGCGTCTCAGACGGTGCCTGAGTATCAGACGGTGCTTGCGTCTCAGAAGTTTCCTGTGTCTCAGACGGCGGTACATATCCATCCGGCGGAGTTACCGCGCCCGTCTTCGGATCCATCTTGTAGATCGTGCCATCCGGACCTCTGGTGCCGACGATGACTCTGGCGTATACGAACGGATACTCGGTCTTCAGTTCCTTACGACTGATCTCGTTGCCGTCCTTATCGTAAGTAACGATATATGCAATTGCAATCTTGTGGTTATGAGAACCACGGTCTCTGTTCACGGTACCGACCGGAAGAGAAGAATCAGCGATGTATTCAACATGGGACGGAGCTTCGTCTACCAGATATCCGCCACCGAAGAAGCTGATCTTCTGACCGTCCGGAAGAAGTCTTCCGTAGATCTCAACCGTTACCCAGCGGTCTGCATAGTAAGCATGCAGGGCGATCGGGTATTCGGTGTTATTAGTAAATCTGAAGTTCTTACCACCCCAGGTAACTGTTGCGTCTGTACCGCCATCAACATAATCACTCGGGTAAGTGTGGGCATTTCTCTCATCAACCTGGAGATCTGCCTCAATAACACTCTGGTAGATCATGGTGTTGGCCTGGCAGATACCGCCGCCGTACTCCGGACGGGTCTTACCGTCGTAGATACCCGGAGCTTCCTTGTAACCCTTCTCCGGTGTTCTCTCACCGATGTAGGCGTTAAAGTCGAACTGCTCACCCGGCTGGAGAACCAGACCGTTCAGCTTCTCACATACCAGGCGGATATTTGTATTTCTGTTAGCGTTATCCTTCGTCTTGGAACCGTTGGAAGAGATCTTACCGAGGTTCGCACGGAGGAAATCTGCAGAGGTCTTCGGCTCAACTACAGTCAGCTCAACCGGGATCACTGCCTTGTACTCTTCTTTCTCGAAAGCGGAATTGACATCTGCGATGGCCTTATCCACATTTACAGACTGGCCGTTGGAAGATTCTTCAATGATGAACTGCAGAGCATCCACATCAAAACCTGTTGCATGGGCTTCTACCGGCTCCTTATTGAAGGAATCCAGAGCTTCGTGCGTCAGATTGCTGACGTTGTCATATCCGATGGTGAATGTGGAAGTATATTCCTTCGGAGTCTTCTTAAGTGCGGTGATGAGATCGTAACGCTCCTTCAGGCCTTCTACGCCTTCCAGCGGACTGGTCTTGGCATAGCTGAAAGCTTCGGTCAGGACTTCATCGATGTTCGATGCCAGGGACATGCCCTCGGTCTTCATCTTTACCAGATCATTGCCAACCTGGAACTGGATGTCTACCATATCGTCGACCTTCTTCTCACGGGTCTCTTTGAACATGGCCTTTGCTTCGTCGAGAGTCTTGTTGGAAACATCGACACCGTCGACCTTGATGCCCTGGTAGAACTTGTCGTAGTTAACTTCTGCCGCTAATTCGTCAGCAGTATATTCAACCTGGATTCCGTTAAGATCGGTAACCGTATACTTCGTCTCGAAGAAACGGTCCACTTCTTTCTTGAAAAACTGGGTATACAAAATCGTGCCCGTCAGACCAAGGACCAAAAGCACAGTAACCGTAGCCACGATACCCGTAGTTATCTTTTTCTTTCTTCTTCTTGCAGCGTTCTTCTTCATGCCGTCACAACCCTTTTCTTGTCTTTCTTATACACCATAAAAAGATTACAACAGTATTGTATCAGTTTCAAGGGAAAAACCGTTCAATTTTACACACAAAATCTAGCACTTTTTTCCCCTGTTTTTGTACCTTCGGCTGATTTTCGACGGTAATTGACGTATAATATATTCAGGTAAATTTTTGCTTACCTGAACAAACGCCGATAAATGCGGGATTTTAGGAGTTTACATGCACACTTCACATCGTTTTACGAAGGCTCACGCTTTCAAGATTTTATACTTTTTTGTCGTGATCCTTCTGGTCAATCTGTCCTATGTCTGGACTTTCTATCTGTTGAGTGTCACCCATGTCACTCCCATCTATAAGGAGAACATTCAGGCGTACATCGCCCTGATCCCTGTGATCAGTATCTCTTCCTTAATTCTCGCCGACGCCCTGCATCTTTCCAGGTTCTTTCGCAAGAAGCCCTGGAACATCTTCTCCCAGACCATCTACTTCGTTGTCCTGGAGACCATGGTCACCACCACCGCGAAGGATATGCTCCTGCAGCGTGCTTTCCCGCGAAGCGTACAGATCTTCAGTGTTATCATCATGTTCGCCGTGATCTCTTTCTGGTCGGGCCTGTGCCTGCATCTGAGCCATAAGCTTTATGAGAAGAACCGTCTCGTGATCATCGGCGGTTCCCTGACTTCCGCCAAGCTCATGCGTGACAAGATCATGCCGGTTCTGCACCGCTATGACCTGGAACTGACCGATACTTTCCAGTATTCGGACCGCATCGGTATCCGAAATGCCATCATGTCCCAGTCGGAAGTCTTCATCTGTCCGGATGTTCCGGATGAAGTCAAGTCAGACATCATCCTGCAGTGCGCACGCAAGGACACTGTCGCCTACATGGTACCACAGTACTACGAGATCTCCCTTTACAAGTCCAGGATCATCAACTTTGACGACCTGATGGTCTTCCTGGTAGACCGTATGTCCCTGAAGTTCGAGCAGCGTGTTCTGAAGCGTATCGAGGACATTCTCCTTTCCGTGATCGCCCTGATCCTGGCCTCTCCTTTCCTGCTGGTCTCCGCGATCCTCATCAAGTGCACATCCAAGGGAAGCGTCATCTACCGTCAGGAGAGACTGACCATAGACAAGCGTTCCTACTTTATCTACAAACTTCGCACCATGTATAACGATGCCGAAGTCAAGACCGGCCCGGTCATCTCCGGTGCCAACGATCCGCGTGTCACACCTGTCGGCCGTTTCCTGCGCCGCTCCAAGCTGGACGAAGTCCCGCAGTTCATCAATGTCCTCAAGGGTGAGATGAGCGTCGTCGGTCCCCGTTCCGAGCGTCCGGACTTCGTAGAGAAGTTCGAAGCTGAGATCCCGGGTTATGACCAGCGTTTCGCCGTCAAGGCCGGTATCACAGGCCTGGCCCAGGTCGTAGGAAGCTACGATACTTCCGCTCAGGACAAGCTTCGTTACGATCTTCTTTACATCAAGAATTTCTCCGTGATCGAGGATATCAAGGTCATCCTGCATACCTTCCGCGTCATCTTCACGCCGAAGCTTTATAAGCGCTCCTTCAGCGAGAACGTGGAGCAGTACGCGCCTTCCGCTACCCGCGCCGAGATCCGTGAGATCAAGAAGAAGAGACGCCGCAAGGCCAAGGAAGCTGAGGCTTCTTCCGACTCCGACAAGAAAGAAAGCGCCGGCGAAACCGACCGGATCTGATCCTCCTGTCGGGATATGCCCGCGCCCTACTATGCAAAAGCTCTATTTCACGAGTGTATCGTTTATAGTTCGATCAGCCACTCCAGTCTGTGCATGATGTCATCCCAGTCATACTGGCTGAAGCAGTAGTATTCTCCGTTTCTGCCAATGATCTCTCTTTCCGTCGGATGGGATACGAGATAGTCCACACAGGCTTCAAATTCTTTCTCATCGTGATAGAAAAGACCGCCGTTCGAGACCAGACAATGGTCCTTCAGGGTACCGCACACGCCGTTGACCAGTACAGGATGCTTGAGTGCGAAGCTTTCCAGCACCGCGATCGACAAGCTCTCGAACATGGAAGGCAGCACCAGGAACATGGCGCCCTTGATGGCCGCATATTTATCGTTCTCCGACACGAAGCCCAACGGAAAAACTTCATTCGAAGCCTCCGCGTTCATAGCGTTTTTGCCGATGAGGACCAACGGAACCGGGGATTTGCCGGCAGCTCTTCTCTTCTCGTTATAACTTTTCAGGTAAGTAAGAAGATCCTTGCAGCCCTTGTTTACATCCACGCGTCCGGCATAGACGATGTACTCCTGCGGGATCGCATAACGATGGCGGAAGCCTTCCATATCGATATTCTCCGGGATCGTGACACCACAGCCGCCGATGGCGCTGGGGATACGCTGGGTCCCGAAGACCTCATTCACCAGTTTCTGCTCGCTTCTGGAATTGAAGAACATGGCCTTCACGTTCCGGAACACCTGCTGGAACGTCGGGATATGCAGATACGGCTCGTCGTGGGCCGTGGGGATCAGGATCGCCTTCTCCGCAACCTTCGGCACACCATATACGGTGGTGTAGTAAAGGTAGGTCATGAAGAGAAATGCCGAATACTCGTCTTTGCTCGCCTCCAGGGCCGCGATCAGCTTCGGGCAGTACGGTCCCTGCATACGGAACCAGTTGTCGAGGAAAGCCTCGTCGAAATGGGCATTTCCGCGGTCCAGTTTCTGCAGGAGTTCTCGGTGGATCTTACCGAACTCCACCAGTTCCCGCTCCTCTTCGTTGGGAAAACGCAGGATCTTCACGCCGTTGAGGGAATCTTCTCCCTCCGGATATTCATTCTTCCAGCTCTGGTAGTCCCGGGCACAGGTCGTAAAAACCGTGACCTCATAATGCTTCGTCAGGCGCTCGGCATAGAGCCGTGCTTCCAGCTCCGCACCGCCGTTGACCTCCTCGCCGTATCTTTGCACCACCACTGCTACTTTCTTCATGTATGTTCCTCACTTCCCAGCCAGGGTCCGAGTACGTCCCACAGCTGCGCCTTCACGCGTTCTGTCTCGAACCGCGCGAGTTCGGTCTTCATGTTGTTCTTCAGTTCCTCCCGGAGTTCCTCGTTGCTCACCATCTCATGGAGCACCGCCGCTGCCTTCGCCGGATCTTTGCCGGACAGAAGGATGCCGCCCCGGCCCATGGTCTCGCCGATGGCGCCATAGTCCGCCGCCAGTACCGGCAGGTCGAAAAGGAACGACTCCACGACAGGCACGCAGAAACCTTCGTGTTCACTCATGATGAGGAACACCTTCGCGGTCTTATAGAACGCCAGGATCTCGGCAAAAGACGTATGTCCCGGGATGATCACCTGGTCCGAAAGTCCCAGTTTCTCCACATAGGACACGATCCGGTCTTTATATAGCTCGGTGCCTGTAGCCGATCCCGCCAGGATCAGGCGGGCGGAAGCATCGTAGTTCTTCACGTATTCAGAGAACACGGAGACGATATCTTCCTGGCACTTATTCGGAGACATTCTTCCCACAAAAAGGATATTCGTGCGTCCGTCGGACAGTTCCTGCAGACGCTTCGGATCCGGCGCCTGGGTATAGTCGGAAAAAGGCATCAGGATCGGGATCACATGAGGTTTCGGGAAGCCCCACTCCTCCAGTTCACGGGCGTTATAGGACGACACCGTGATCGCCAGATCTACGGATGATGCCATTTTGGCCGCCTGTAGTCTTCCATCTTCCGCGCCGGAAGTCAAGCCGGAATTATACTGACGGAAGAACTTGGCCGGTGTGATATTGTGGTACACCACCGCCTTCTTGTTCGGAAGTCCCGCGAACCAGTCATTCATGTCATCACCGGTAGAAAGATGGAGCAGGATCCGGTCGTCGGGACGGATCTCTTTCTTGGCTTTCTCCAGTTTGATTACATCGTTACTGCCCTTGAGGTGATTGAAACGGGCGCTGATGTAGTTCTCTACACCCTTCTCGGTAAAAAGCGCCGCCATGGCCAGGCAGTCATTGCTGACCGCATCACCATAGGAGATGGTAGAGAGAAACTGCCATACCCGACTCATGCTTACGCTCCTTGTACATTCTGGAAGGTCTTGATCGATGCCAGCATCTGCGGCAGGATCTTCTCCGGATCGAACTTGTCCAGCTGTTCCTTCTGCCTGTTACGAATCTCAGCCTTCAGATCTTCGTCCCGGATGACGGCATCCATAAGGGCCGCTACCTTGGCCGGATCCTTATCGGTAAAGCAGATACCGCCGTCCCCCAGCGTCGCCGGGACTGCGCAGGCCGAATAAGCCAGCACCGGCACCTGGAATACCATGGATTCCAGAAGCGGCACGCAGAAGCCCTCGTGCTCACTCATGCACAGGAAGAGATCCGCACGCTTGTAGTAAGCCAGGATATCGGCGAAAGGACAGTGTGCCCGGAATACCACATCCTTGAAGTGGTTGTCCCGGCAGAAGTTGTGAAGCTTGTTGACGTACAAAGTCATGTCGTCGTTGCCCACCAGGATCAGACGGCTTCTCTCGTTATAGCGGGATTTATACTCCGCGAAAGCCGAGATGATATCCTCCAGGCACTTGTTCGGCACCATACGGCCGACGAAAAGAATATTGGTATATCCGTCAGACAGAGAGTCAACCAGGCTCTGGTCGGCTGCCTGCTTATAGTCTTCGAAAGCGATCAGAAGCGGCATCTCGGATACATTCTTATATCCCAGAGCCACCAGCTCATCGGCATTATACCGGGAATCCGCCCAGGCTGCATCGAAGATCTTCGCACCTTCCTGCAACTGCTGACGGGCCTTCACTGCCGTCTTGGACGAAAGCTTATCGTAGGGAGCGAAGAATTCCCCCGGTGTGATGTTGTGGTAGATGATGATCTTCTTACAGGGGAAAGCCTTGATCTTTCTCCAGATCAGGTCCGGTGTGATCCAGGCCAGGTGGAACAGCAGAAGGTCATCTTCCTTCACCATAGACTCGAAATCGTCGAAAAGCACCGCTCCGGGCTGGCTGTGTACCGGCTGGGACTTGACCACCAGATTCTCGATCCCGCTGTTGCTCAGATACCGGCTGATGGCCCGGACTTCATTTCCTACGGCATCGCCCTTGTTCCAGGTCTGGATGTACTGATAGATCATGCATTCTCCTCCGGACCATTCTGGCTTTCTTTCGGCTTGGCGAGATTACGGGAAGATAAGGCCCCGCTCAGTTCCTCAATGCGGTTCTCCAGCTCGGCAATACGCGCATTCGCCTTAGCCAGTTCTTTTTCCGCTTTCTCGGCGGAATCACGGTCACTGCGGTTGATCTTGGCCAGCAGATGCAGCATCTCCTGGTTAGCCCGCACCATGTCGTTATTGTAGTTGATCTGGGCATAAAGATATCTTCTGGACGGCCAGCACACCACCTTGAGAAAAGCTCTCTTGATGGCGCTTCGTGTCTTACTTACCGGCGGGTTATGGGTCACCGTGATGATGTCCGAAGTCTTGGAAGCATGGGCCAGATAGGCGCTGATGGCATCCATACACTCGGATTTACCGGATTCTCGGGTATCCAGTGTCGAATCCATCTTCACTCCCAGATCTTCCATGACAGAGACCACATCCACATTGAAGGAATCGGTCTCCTCGAAGATCTTCTTATAATCCTTGGAAGCCTGGGGGGCCTCCTGTGCGACTTTCTCCAGTTTGTCCTGCCATACGGCATTACTTACGAAAGGCTTCTCACCCATTTCCTATCCTCCTGATCCGGCTCAGAGCAGATCTGTGCGTCCTTGTCTGCGCAGCTCTTCCACCAGTTTCTTCACGTCCTGGGAACGATCCTTGCGGATGACCATGATGGCGTCATCCGTATCCACGATCACCAGATCCGAAACACCTACGGTGGTGATGACGCGCTTACCGGACTTGGAGAAGATGATGCAGTTCTCTGTCTCGATACCTACATGCGGCCCGCGGACCACGTTATCGTCTTCTGTATGCGGGAAAACCTCTGCCAGTGCATCCCAGGAACCCACGTCATTCCAGCCGAATTCCGCCGGGATCACGCAGACATCCTTGGTCTTCTCCATGATGCCGTAGTCAACGGAGATGGGCTCCAGATTCGGATAGATCGAGGCGATAGCCTGGCTCTCCTTCTCCGTGCCGAGATCGTCGAAGATCTTCTCGAAGGTCTTATACATATCCGGAAGCAGTGTCCGGAATGCATCCAGGATCACGCTTACCTTCCAGATAAACATACCGCTGTTCCACAGATACTTTCTGGAATTGACATATTCCTGGGCTCTTGCCTTATTCGGCTTCTCGACGAAGCGCTCCAGCTGGTGCACTTCCTTCTCTCCCGGGATCGTATCGCCGAAACGGATATAACCGTAAGCGGTAGTCGGCTCTGTCGGCCACAGACCGATGGTCACGATCTTGCCTGTCTTCTCCGCCGTATCGAAGGCCAGGTTCAGAATGCGCTGGTATTCATCGATATCGGAAATATGGTGATCCGATGCCAGGACAGCCATCAGGGCATCGCCGAATTCCTTCTTGATGCGCATGGCGGCATAAAGGATACACGGTGCCGTATTTCTGCCGATGGGCTCCTGCAGGATATGTTCTCTCGGGAAATCCTTCGGAAGCAGGGTGTCCATGAGACGGGCCTGCTCCTGGTTCGTTACGATATAGGAATCTTCAATGGGTATCACTTTATCGAAGTGGTGGATGGTCTCATTGATCATGGGATCATCGCTTGTAAGGGAAACCAGTTGTTTCGGACATGACATTCTGGAGATCGGCCAGAAACGGGTACCTCCACCGCCTGCCATGATGACTGCAACTTTCTTCATTTCCACACCCTCCGTTTTCTTTTGACTTTCGATGGTGTTATTATATCATGGGTTATGAAATATAGGCGGATAAATTCAAGGAAGGACACGTGCTTTGCGAAAACTCATCGTCTGCGACATCGATAATACTCTTCTTCCTGCCGGTGGCCGGATCTCTGACGTCACGGCAGAAGCCCTGGCAACACTGGATGAAGACACCGGATTTACCATCGCCACAGGGCGTTCTTTCCACGTGGTGAGAAAGTTCGTAGACGACCTTCACCTGACCCTTCCCGTCATCACCAGTAACGGCGCTCAGCTTTACGATTACGCCAATGAGGTGTCCCTCTACGAGACATTGATCTCCCCACAGACGATCCAGGTTCTTTTCAAGAAACTGATCGAAGAAGGCTTCGATTTCGTAGCCTATGCCGACAAGGGGATCTACTTCCGTCCCCAGAGCGAGCATCTTGCATTCTTTCAGAACTATAACGCCTCCGTGGCGCCGGAACTTCGGGCACCGATGCTGCCCCTGGACGAGGACTCGCTTTCCGGTGTTTCCGAGAAGATCACGAAGGTCCTTGTGTATTTCCCGACCAAGTCCCTGATTACCGAGCTTCAGACCTGGGAAGATCTGGAGATCACCGCTTCCATGAACCATGTCATCGACATCATGGCCAGAAATTCCACCAAAGGCAACGCCGTGGTGGCCCTGGCCCGTCACCTGGGGATCCCTCTTTCTTCCGTCTACTGCTTTGGCGACGGCGAGAACGACGTCAGCATGTTCACCTGCGGCGCCGTGGGAGTGGCCATGGGCAATGCTTCCGATTCGGTAAAAAAGAAGGCGCAGGTCGTCACCCTTCCTTGTCTGGAGGATGGCGTCGCCTACGCCATTAAAAATCTTCTTTAAGGATCTTCTGATCCGTTCTTTTCCTTTTTCTTCGGAAAAGCTCTATCCCATCAGTTCTGAGGGCGTGGTGTTCCGCAGTCCGGGCAGAATCTGGAGTCGATGCCGAGCTTACCGCAGTTCGGACAGTTCCATACGCCTGCCGGTGCCGAAGCTGCTCCTGCAGCACCCATTGCGGCTCCTGCCATTGCAGCGCCCATAGCGGCATTGGCTACGCCGGCGCCTGCATCCGGTGCAGGGTTCACACCGGCATTCGGAACAGGATTTGCAGCTACGTTCGGTACAGGATTCAAAGTCGCGTTCGGATCCGGTGTGCCTGCTGCACCCGGATTACCGGAGACTACGCCTCCGAAGCCTTCGCCCATCTTTCTGGCATCACCCATGATCGGGTTGAGGGCATCTCTTGTCATATTGATCACGCCGCCCATGGCGCCCAATGTTACGCCCAGACCGGCAATATCGCCGATACCGCTTCCACCGCCGGCACCACCACCGGTAATACCGTTCTGCATGGCTTCCAGGCCGACCTGTCTTGCGGTCTCGTCCTGATAGGTGTAGCCCTTCATCTTCATCTCCTGGGCCTCAGCCTGAGCCTGCATCATGTAGGCTTCTGCTTCTGCCTGGGCCTTGATACGAAGTGCATCTGCCTCTCCCTGAGCGTTGACCATCTTCAGCTGTGCTGCTGTCTGGGCTTCCAGGATCTTTCTGCCCTGAGCTGCCTCAGCCTCGGCACGTCTGACTTCTTCTTCACGCACCTTCAAGGTCTTGTCAGCATACTGCTGCTTCAGACGCATGAAGTTCGGATCATCGTCCGGTGTCATGATGCTGGTCACATAGAACTCCGGCATGAAGAGACCATACTCTTCAAAGTCCTCGTTGATCGCTGTGCGCAGACTCTCAGAAAGGATATCCAGATAAGCATCGATCTCCAGGATATTCAGGTTCTGCTCTTTAATGATCCGGGCCAGATGAGACTTGACCTTATTGATGACCAGAGCCTTGAACTTGCCGGTTCCGTAAGCAACACCTTCGCCTCCGATGATATCGCTCTGCAGGAGACTGTCGGTGGTGCCCACCAGTTTCACGATGAGTTTTTTGGAATCAACGACCTTCAGATTGAAAGTACCGCTGGCGCCGATCTCGATGTGCAGTCCCGATGCCGGGTCGAAGAGACGGACTTTGCTGTCGGTACCCCACCTGATCCCCATCTGGGTCGCCATGTTGATGAAGTACACTTCCGCATGGAAAACATTCTCTCCACCGGTACCCAGTTTCAAGAGGCTCTGCAGGAGAGGGATGTTATAAGTCGTCAGGGTGTGTCTGCCCGCCTGGAAAAGATCCATCGCTTTTCCGTCACGGAAGAAGAGCGCTTCCTGGGACTCATGTACAACCAGCTGCGAGCCGATAGTGAAGTCTTCTTTCGGGTGCTTGTACGCGAAAACCTCATTATTGCCTTCGTACTTAATTACACTGATAATTTCCATTTACTGCTTCCTTTCCGGCTTCATGCCAATAATTACGATCACTGCTATAGGGGCGACAATTGCGGTAATTGCCGCGGGTCCGGTATCCATATGGAATCCGTATGCCAGCACCATGAATATGATCAGGGGTATGGCGGATACGAAAGAAAGTATCTGTATGAGGATGGACAGGCCGCCTTCCAGATAGATGGCGTAGGCAAGTCCTGCCGCCAGTACAAGGGTGATGGGGATGTCGATCGCCAGCGACAGTCCTACCTTCTCCTTGAGGAATATACATAATATGATCGGAAGGATCAGACCGATGCCGATAGCATACGGGATCCGCTTCTTGCGCTCGATGAGGACCATCTTCTTGCACTCTTCGACCTTCTCGGCGGAATCTTTATAATCCGGGATCTGTTCGAATTCCGTGAGGGCTCTGCGATAGGTCTTCTTGTCGAAATAATTCTGTCCCTTGGCATAGTGCTTCACTTGTTCGCACTGGGCCTCGCCTTCCTTGCAGACCCGCATCAGGTCGGAGGCGATGGCATCGGGATAAGAAGCACACTCTGCCGCCGCGGTCTTGAACATCAGCATGGCCTGTCCGGCCGTAGCCACGTCGGCTTTACCGGCCAGCAGTTCCTTGGCACGGTTCATCTTCTCGATGATCCGGGTATATTTGCTGAAATCCGGGACCAGATCCTGGAGCGACCACCGGTTACCGCAGTGCGCGCAGACACAGGCACCGGCAAGGTAATCGTTCACGATATCTCCGCCGCAGATCTTACACTTTAATGTAGCAGGTGATGTTGTTCCTTCAGGCATTCTTTATGCTCCCATACAATTGAAGTTGCACAGCCAGAAGCATCTTTCGCGCTCCTACCCCCACACTGTTCTCATTTTAGCATACTTTTTTACTATGCGAAAAGGTACGCAAACACCCCTTTGGGCGCTTCTTTTCTACGTGATAAAAACAACTTAGGTCCTTACAAAGCCTCGATCTTCCCCGCGATGCTCTCTGCCACCACGCTCCAGTCGAAGACTTTCTCGGCGTGGGCACGGGCACGTCTGACCATATCGTCGCACTTTTCCAAGGCAAAAGCACTGACCGCCTCATGGGCGTTTTCGGTCTTTGTGACGATGAACAACGACAGGTCGTCGATACCACGGGCACCAAATTCCGTCGTGATGGTCGGAATACCGGAAGCCATGTAATCGAACATCTTCAGGTTCGTACCGGAACCGGACTCCATCAGGTTCAGGGCGAAGTCCACGGTAGATGCCACAGCGGCCTTCTCTTCCTCGGTCACCAGACCCAGAAGAGCCACGTTGGACGGAAGTTTCTTATGACGGAAATATTCACACTGGCTGCCCAGAAGCAGGAAGCGCACTTTTCTGCATTTCTTCGCGACCTCGATGACACTCTCGGCGGCTTCCAGGTTCGGCTGGTGGTAAGAGCCCATAAACATACCGATGGTTTCCTTCTCCAGGCCTTTGCTCTTCTTATTCTCCATACGCTCGGCCACGGAAATGAAGTGGATATCCGAGCAGTCTACACCGTTCGGTACGACGAAGATGCGGGACGGATCCGCGTGATACATCTCGACGATCTTATCCTTATCCTGCTGAGAGCAGGTCATGACCAGTGCACTCTCGCTGCAGCACTTGCCCTCTACTTCGCGAAGTTTCTCCAGAACTTCGGTCGTGTACGGGCTCGGTGTATACATCTTCTCCTTCAGGAGATATTCCACGTTATGAGCCTCATGGATCATCTTAAGATGCGGAAGATCCTGCATGACCTTGATGGCCTGCGGATAACCGTATGGGTGGCTGACCACGATCCACTGGGCATTCACGCATTTCTTCTTAAGAACTTCGTTATATTTCGGAGTGGAATCCGGGAACAATATCATGTCCATGTCTGTAGCCGGTACGCCGACAGCGGCTTCCAGCTGCTGAGCCTGTTCCTGCTGACGGGCCGTTCTCGGGATGACGGTCTCCACCATGCCCGGTGCGATGCGGCGGCTTCTGTACTGACCGAAGCAATGGGTCATGCAGACAAGTTCCACGTCGAAGTAACGGGCCAGGTTCTTATACAGGCCGAAGATACGGGCCTGTCCGCCGCCCTGAGGCGGATAGATGTTGTAGGAAAGATCCACGACGATCCTTTTTCTCTTAGGCTTGGCGCCATTTTCGTCCACATCGGAAAGGATCTCTTCTGTAGCCCCCTGCCAGGTGATTCCCTTCACCTTCTGGCAGGCCGCTTTACCCATCTCTTCTGCTTCCTTCTTGTGAGATGCAAACCATTCCAGTTTCTCGGCAATGGCTTTCTCCTCGAAGGACACGACATAACCGGTCTTGCCGTTCTCTACGAACTCATTCGGTCCGCCGGCATCGTCGGTGGTCAATACCGGCTTGCAGTGCATCATGGCCTCGATGGTGATATAACCATAGTCCTCATCCATCGGGAAATAAGGTACACAGATAGAACGGGCGTAGTAGTCGTTGACTTCTTCGTCCGATACGAAGCCCAGCAGATGGACACGCTTATCGTCCTTGGCCAGGGCTTCCAGTTTCTCTTTTTCCGGACCGGTGCCGGCAATATAGAGAGACACATCGCTCGTGACGTACTTCATGGCACGGATCAGCATATCGATACGCTTCGGTCCGTCCAGGCGGCTGCACATAAAGAAGAACTCGCCTTCCTTGCAGGCGTCATCCTTCAGGATCGTCGGCGGATAGATGGTCTTAACATCTGCGTCCTCCGGGAAATAATCCTTTCTCTTCTTCACCGTGTCAGAGATGGCACAGTGCTTCGAGATAGTCGGGCGGCTCAGGGCACAACGGTCCATGTAGTGCAGGATATCGCGGATGAAAGGTCCCGGGAAAGCGAAATACTTCTCCGGTACCGGTTTATTCTTCAGGGCATAAAGCAACTGAAAAAAGCCTTCCAGTTCGTCATAGAAAGGATGGGTCTCCATGTAGTCCAGTACTTCATCGATCTCGGCAACGCCTCTTTCTACCTCGGCGGGAAGGCCCATCAGGTGGTAGGTGTCATAGAGTCCGCGAAGAGTATGGAGCATCCACACGATCTGGTTATCGTGAGGGATCATCCAGGACGGATATTTTGTCGAGATCACCAGATCGAAGTGAGACAGATCCAGCTTATAGAACATGTGATAGCTGTCGATCAGGTCCCAGAAACTGTGCTCCTTGGTAGGGAGCTTGATCAGTTCTGCCTGATGACGGGTATTCTTATTGATGGATTCGCACAATCCCCAGGCCAGATTCTCGGCGCCGCCGATGGTAAAAGGCACCGGACTTGGGCTGACTACAGCAATTTTCATGTCGGGCCTCCTTATTTCTTCGCGATCACCGCATAGTCCTGACTGCCCCAGATCAGCTCAGACAGCAGGTAGATACCGTCATTTGCTTCCTTAGTATGGGTCACGTCCCCTTCTTCGAGAAGCGGGAGACTGTATGGAATACGGCTTGCCTGGGTATAAAGGATCTGTACGTCCTTGAAGCCGACACTTTCCATGATGAACTTCATGGTCTTCGGGTGTACCGGCTTCTCATGGGTCATATCCATGTAGAAAGCGTTGGTATAGATAGAAAGACAGGTCGGGTTCGGTGTCTCGAATACCAGAACGCCGTCCTTCTCCAGCTTATCGTAAGCGGCCTGACACAGAGAGATCAGGTAAGAAGGCTTGAGGTGCTCGATGAGCTGGAATCCGGCAATGGCGCCCACCGACTCATTGGGGATAGAACGCACATAGTTCAGCGCGTCCATCTTCACCACATCCAGGCCCTTGGCCCGACAGACATCGTAGAACTTCGAATAGGTCTCGACACCGGTGGAAGGGATACCATAACCCCGGAGCAGTTCCAGGAATTCACCACGTCCGCAGCCCAGGTCGATAACCTTGCTCTTGCCGTGGAAGAACTGCATATATTCTTCCTGACGGGCACGGATACTTGTTTCTTCGCCACGGAAAAAGCTCTCAAACTGATCGTAGGAGATCACATCGTAGGCGTCGTTATTCTGTACGTCGATCTGGCGCTGGAGATTCGCGATCTCGTCCACGACAGCCGCATTGAATGCATTCTGGTCATCCAGCAGCGGCTGGATAATGGGGCACATGATCTTTCTGAAAAGACGACGCACCAGTACGATTAATTTTCCGATGACTTTCTTATCGGAACGGATCTCATGACCATAGACAACCGTGCTCCGGTTACGGAGATTGGCGATGCGGGCATTGCCGTCCTGGGCAGCCTGCTCGGCAGAGGTATTCTCGAAATTCGACTTATGACCCAGGATCTTCTCGACGACTTCGTTAATGTTTCCGCCGCCGTCCCGCTGGTCTTTCTCAATGTCCGAAAGGATCTGGTTGATGTTTTCCTCAGTCTTGCTCATGGTCTTGTAAGCTCCCTTACTACTTTCTTCCACGAGATCTCCATCTCGTCCAAGTGCTTCCTGCCCATTGTTCCCATCTCTTTCGCCAGGTTGTCGGATCCGGCGATCTCATCGATGGCTTCTGCGATACTCTTCGGTTCCGGCTCACAGATCAGACCGGTCTTTCTGTCCAGCTGGAATTCCAGCGGACCGCCGCTGTCCTTACAGGTGATGACCGGTCTTGCGGCGGCCATGGCCTCCAGCGTGATATATCCGTAGTCCTCATCCTTCGGGATGAAGAGCACGGCTTTGGCCTTGGAATACAGTTCGATCTTCTCTTCCTGGGGAATAAAGTCCATGATCTTGACCCGATCGGTGAGATGGTTCTTGCTGATCAGGTCCTGGATCTCCGAAAGAAGGATCGGGTTCTCCGCATGGCCCACGATATAAAGCTTGATCTTGCTCTTGGTCAGAGCCAGAGCTTCGATGGCCAGCTTCTGACGCTTGGTCATGTTGATACGGCTGGGCATGAGGATATAGTCTTCGTAATCCCCTGCGAAGAAACTGTCCATATCCGGGCAGGGGTGATAAAGCGGGATGGATGAGATGCCGTTGAATCTCTGCATACGGTTGCTGACATTCTGGGCAATGGTGTATATCCGCTTGGCTTCCGGGAGATACCGGTTGTCAGCGTTTTTGACGATGCTTCGGAAATATCTTCCTTCTTCGTCATCCTTCAGAGGGCTGTATTCCGTATCGAACAGTTCATAAGCCTGGCGGTGCTGATGCAGTGCCCAGACCACCTTGTTGTCGTGGGGCATGAAATAGGCCGGAAACTTCAGTCCGATACAAAGGTCCACGTGTCCGCCCCAGGAGTTGTTGATGTCCATCAGGCGGGAAGCCACGATATGGTTCTCCAGGAAAGGTCCCGGCTGGTCGATGAAAGGCATGGTGACGATCTCTGCCTCGTGGCCTTCCTCGATGAGGGCTTTCTTAAGATTGGCGGCCAGGAATTCGGCACCGCCGGTAATATACGGGATCTGAACAGTCGTGATGGCAATCTTCATGAATCCTTCTCCCCACCATGTCTTCTGTAATCTTCCAGTACATCCTTCAGGGTCTGCTCGATGGGATAGGCCGGCACGAACCCTGTGTCGTTCTGGATCTTGCTGTTATCACTATATACCTTCGGCCAGGAACTGGTCTCTTTCTTGGATTCAGGAAGTGTGGTCACTTCGGTTGCTTTCTCGGAAAGGTGGATCAGGGTGCTGACGATATCGTGGATATAGTAAGCATTACCGGATCCTACGTTATAGATCTCTCCGGATCTTCCCTTCTCCATCAGGAGACGGTAGGCACGGACAGTATCTCTTACATCGGCGAAATCACGCCATCCGTCCAGAGAGCGGATCTCGATATGGTCGGACCGCCCGTTCTCCAGATCAACGATACGCTGACAGTAGTCCGTCACCACAAAGCCGGGCTTCTGGCCGGGGCCGATGTGGTTGAAGGATCGGGTCATGATGATGTCCAGACCGTATTTCTTACCCAGAACTTTTACCAGAGATTCCTGGGCACTCTTAGATACGTCATAGGGGCTCTCCGCCAGTTGCGGAGCATCTTCCGACAGCGGGCCGGAAGGTACGTTGCGCATGTCGTACTGGTTGGCGGATCCGATCAGGATCAGTCGGGTGGACGGTGTGTGCTTACGGATCGCCTCGATGAGGTTCACGGCAATGTCCACGTTGATGTGCATGGTCAGCACCGGTCTTTCCCAGGATACGTTCGGGGAAGCCTGGCCGGCCAGATTGAAGATCACGTCCGGTTTCTTCTCGGAAACGATGCGGTCTACCTGCTGCGCATCCAGCATGTCGGCGCAGATGGTATCTTCATCCGTGGAAACGATATCCACGCCGAAGACCTCGTAACCGCAGGACAGTAATTCCTGTTTCAGATAGCGTCCGGCAAAGCCGTTGATTCCGATGATCGCAACCGTTTTCATGACTTTCCTTTCTCCTTCTCCTGCTTCCAGTGATGTTCGAAGAATACGATACCGATACCCGGTTTCTCCGATACCACGTCGAATGTGCAATAGTTCTTATAGAAGTCCATCGGTGCATCCTGGTCATCCGTGATAGCTACCGACAGGATATATTTTCCCGCCATCAGTTCCATATGTTCGCCGCTGAAGACCACCACACCGTTCTTGCCGGAAGTGATGGTAGGTACGCCGTCCAGTTTCTGGTTGACGCCATAGATCAGGGAACCGTCCTTCTCGTGGAAGGCCATACCGAAGATGTATTCCTTGCCCTGGACCTTGATGTCGTAGTGGATCTTCAAGGTGAAAGGCTTACCATGGGCGAAGACTTTGGTCTCTCTTCCGTTATGGTCCAGAAGTTCCACATTCGTGATGACCGCGTCCTTATATCCGAAGTGGTCCGAATTGACGTCGATCTTGACCTGTCCGTCTTCTTCCTGGGCTTCCTCCTGTGGCTGTTCTTCTTCCGCAGGGGCTTCCGGCTCCGGTTCCGGCGGTTTCTGGGCTTCCAGATAATCCAGATAGGCCTGGGCCACATCGGAAATATCTCCGGATGCCGCAACAACGCCTTCTGAGATCCAGATACCGGTATCACAGAACTCCTTAATGGTGTTGATATCGTGGGAAACGATAACGATGGTCATGCCGTCTTTCTTCAACTGACGGAGCTTGTTGAGACACTTCTCCTGGAAGTTGGCATCACCGACAGCCAGGATCTCGTCTACCAGCAGGATATCCGCATCCACGTTGATGGCAACGGAGAAGGCCAGACGCATATACATACCGGATGAATAAGTACGTACCGGATTGTCGATATACTCGCCCAGTTCCGAGAAGGCGATAATGTCTGCAAGTCTTGCATCGATCTCCTTCTTGGTAAGACCGAAGATGGCCGCATTCGTATAGATATTCTCACGTCCGGAAAGATCCGGATGGAAACCGGCACCCAGCTCGATGAGGCAGGATACACGACCGGTGATCTTGATATCGCCCTTGTTGGGATACATGATCCGGGAAAGAAGCTTCAGGAAGGTACTCTTACCACATCCGTTCACGCCCAGAAGGCCGACGGCTTCTCCCTTCTTGACCTTCAGGTCGACTCCTCGTAATACCCATCTCTCCTCGTAGAGATTTCTCTTTCTGAAAAGCAGTTTCTCCTTCAGGCTGGATCCCTTATCGTAGTAGACACGATATTTCTTATAGACATCCCTGGCTTCGATCACCAGCTTGGATGCCTCCTCGGGGAGTTTATAAAGTGAATGAATGCTTCTTTTTCTATCCATATCACAGCTCCTCCGCGAAACGACGCTTGAGCTTACCGAAGATCAGGAAGCCCAGTACGGTAAAGACCGCGCCCATGCCGATGGCTGTCGTAAGAGTAGACAGCTCCGGAACTCTTCCGTAGTACATGATGTCACGGTATGCAATGATGATCGATGTCATAGGGTTGATATAGAAAAGTTTCTGAAGACGTGTGTGTCCTTCCAGAATATCCACATCGTACATGATCGGCGTCATGAACTGCCAGGCCATGGTGATGATGCTGAGGATATATTCCAGATCGCGGAAGTAGACCGTCAGGGCAGATGTGATCATGGTGATGCCCAGCGCCAGGAAATATTCGACGATCATGATGATCGGCAGATATAAAAGCGCGACCGGGTTCAACCCTCGCCCGGAAAGGATAACTACGGGGAATACTACCAGATAGGTCAACAGCATATTTACAAAAGCACTGGTAACATAGGAGATCGGCAGTACTTCTCTCGGGAAATAGATCTTCGTCACCATGGTATTCTGGGACACGACGCATCCGGCGCCTCCGGCAATACTCGTCGAGAAGAAGATCCAGGGGATCAGTGCCACGAACAGGAACAGATAGAACTGTTTAATATTCGGTTGTCTTATGATCGTCGAGAATACGATCGTATAGACCAGAAGTTGCAGGAGCGGGTTGATAAAGGTCCATAAGAAACCTAAGAAGGACGCCTTGTATCGTCCCTTCAGATCACGCTTTACGAAACCGATGATCATCTGTCGGTAGTTGTACAGTTCCTTGATTATACCCAATGCCGCTAAGCCCCTTCTAACAAAATAAAGCAGTGAAGCGGAAGAAACACCTCTTCCGCCACTGCATCTTACTTCAAATCAATATCAGTTTTCTTTCGAAACCAGTTCGAAATCGTTCTTGACCATGCGCTCGACAAGATCGGAGAAAGAGATCTCACGCTTCCAGCCCAGCTTGGTCTCAGCCTTGGTCGGATCGCCCAGGAGAAGCTCAACTTCTGCCGGACGGAAGAACTGCGGGTTGACCTTGACTACAACTTTGCCCGTTGCTTCGTCGATACCCTTCTCATCTACGCCTTCACCTTCCCAGCGGATCTTCATGCCCAGGTGAGCAAATGCCGTCTCGGTGAACTCACGTACGGTACGGGTCTCACCGGTTGCAACTACGTAGTCATCCGGAGCATCGGCCTGCAGCATCAGCCACATGGCACGTACATAATCCTTGGAGTGACCCCAGTCACGCTTGGCGGAGAGGTTACCCAGCTCCACGCGCTCCTGCTTGCCCAGCTTGATGCGGGCTGCAGCGTCGGTGATCTTTCTGGTTACGAATTCCTTGCCGCGACGCTCGGACTCATGGTTAAAGAGGATACCGGAGCAGGCGAAAAGGTTATAGCTTTCACGATAATTCTTGGTGATCCAGTGACCGTACAGCTTCGCAACACCATACGGGCTTCTCGGATAGAAAGGTGTGGTCTCGCACTGCGGAACTGCCTGCACCAGACCGAACATCTCGGAAGTGGATGCCTGATAGAAGCGGGCCTCCGGCTTCACGATGCGGATTGCTTCCAGCATGTTGGTAACGCCGATGGCGTCGATATTGGCGGTAGCCAGCGGCTGTTCCCAGGATGTGGCAACGAAGCTCTGGGCTGCCAGATTATATACCTCATCCGCCATAGAAATCTTCATGGCCGTGATGAGGGAGACCGGATCGGTCATATCTGCGTAAATGAAGTGGATCTTATCCTTGATATGCTCGACATTGCCGTAATCTACGACACTCTTTCTTCTCATGATTCCGTATACTTCGTAGCCCTTCTCCAGAAGCAGTTCTGCAAGATAGGAACCATCCTGACCTGTAATACCTGTAATGAGTGCATGTTTCATGAAATATAAACCTCTTTCACCTCTAAAATGTCAGCGTCTTGAGCATCGTCTTATTGTATCACATCATATATTGCCTGACCATATGCGATGGTTGCGGCGTCCCACGAAAACTTTTTGACCTGTTCCTGCATTTTTTTGTGCAGTTCCCGAGCATCGAAGTCTCCGTCGAGGATCTTATCCAGCTGGTCGGCCCAGGCCTGAGGATCGGAAGGATCGCAAAGCCAGCCGGCATCCCCCACCACTTCCGGAAGCGAGGAAGTATTGGATACGATGACCGGCGCGCCGCATGCCATGGCTTCCAGTGCCGGAAGTCCGAAGCCCTCGTATAACGACGGGAAGGCAAAAGCTCTGGCGCATCGGTACAGATCTAACTTGTCGGAATCGGATAAATAGCCCGTGCGGATAATGTCCTGCTTGAAGGATGACTGCTCGATCTTTTCCAGGATCGGCTCGTAGTGCCAGCCCAGGCCCCCGCCCAGGATCAGCTTCAGCTCCGGGTGTTTTTCCTTAAGCATGGTAAAAGCATCGATGAGAAGTCCCACGTTCTTACGGGGTTCCAGGGTGCCCAGATAAAGGATGTAACCGTCTTCCCCGATCTTCCATTTCTCAGAGACACGGGCAAATACATTCTCTGCCTGTTTCTTATCGGCGCAGGGACTGTAGATCTTGCGGTTAACACCACAGTAGGCCACAAGGATCTTCTCTTCCGGGACCCCGAGGCACTCCATGATCTCTCTTTTGGAGAATTCGCTGATGGTCATGATGCGTTCTGCTTTCTTGCAGGACTCGGGAAGATGCTTGGTGAGAAGGCGCTTGTTGCGACGGTCCATGGTCTCCGGGTAACGGGCGCAGACCATATCGTAGACGGTAATAATGGATTTACCCTTCATGCCCAGGGGCACCAGGTAATTGAAAAATACAGTGATATCGTTCTCGGTTCCGAGGAGTGTCTCGTAAGGCAGGATCTTGCCCAGTTTTCCGAGACGGATGTAGGCGCCCAGCGGCATGAAAAGACTCTGCTTAAAGGGCATGTCAGCGACGGGCTTGTCCGCATGCTGCTTGACAAAGTCCATCCCGCCATTACGCTTTAGAAAATCAAATACGTGAACTTCGACATTTGCATACCCGCCCTTCTCAAGATTCGGGCCCAGGCGTCTTGCAACTTCTTTGGCATAGGTACCGATGCCCGTGAGCTTCGATGCCGCCAAAGGCTGAAGATTGAATGCAATTTTTTTCATTTTAGATTATTGACGATGTATCCTTATCTTCCGATCAACGGATGGAAACATGCATAGACTTGGCAATGATGAAGAAACGACGGTTCTCTACCTTGATCTTGAAGATGTGGTAGCCCTGACCAATGTGGTATCTCTCGTTCATCTGATAGAATTCTTCCTGCGGAGCGAGTCCGATGAAGTCCCCACCCTCATAAGTAAAGTGCATCGGGCAGGAGATCATGAATGGCTGCATGAAGACAATTTCCAATGTAGGCTCGGCAAATTCATCTTCTTTTCCTACCAGGACGACCTGTTCCGAATCAGCAGACTGAATCTCGAAATACATCCAAAGAACATCAGAGAGGCATTCTTTGATGGAATTAAATTTAATTAAACACTCATTGGCTGTCATGCAAAACCCTCCTTTTTGCTTAGTTCAGAGTATACACGCATCTTTGCGACAATTAAACCCTAAAACCCTAGGCAAAATCGACAATTTTGTGGAGAATTCGCACTATTTTTCAAACTTTTGCCTTATTTTCTTCGCATAGTTTTCACTTTTCTTCGTAGATATGAATACAAAGTAACCCTCCTCCTCGTAGATTTTCACTCCTCCAAAAATGGAAATCATCTTATTCTTATACCATTCTTTGCGTTTGGTAACAAGAACCATGCGACCCCCTATTTCCAGTCGGTTGAAGCCTTTCTCGATGAAAGCCTTCGCCACCTTGAAATCCGTATGGTACGGGGGATTGCTCAGGATCCAGGTGAAGCCTTTACCGGGCACGGCCGAAACATCGGGGCCCAGCACCACCGTTGCTCCCTGGATTCCGTTATTGTGCAAGTTCTTTTTACTAATTGATACAGCCTTAGGGTCCACATCGGTCATGACCACATGGTCTCCTCCTACCTGGAGAGCGGCCCATATTCCGACCACACCCGTGCCGCATCCTAAATCAAGCACCCGATCATCGGGTGTGAGCTCCACATGGGAAAGCATGTGGAGTGTCCCCTGATCGGGTGCTTTGGGGGAAAAGAGGGAAGGATCCGTTTCCACCGTGATCGTTTTTCCCAAGATTTCCCAAGTGTATTCCATGTTTTGTGCCTCGTTATCCGGTTATCAGAGCTTCGACTGAACGTAAGCGGAAACTTTGGCTTTGGTATCGGCAAGTCTTGCCTTGGACTCGTCCTCGGTGTTGGCGTAGATACCAAAGTAGATCTTCAGCTTCGGCTCCGTGCCGGACGGTCTTGCACAAGCCCAGTCAAGGCCCTTGTCGCCGCCCAGTTCGTACAGCAGTACGTTGGATACCGGCAGGTCGATGGGCTGGATATCGATACCGTTCTCTGTGAAGACATAACGCTTGGATGTCTGGTAGTCGCGGACAGCCACGATCGGGACACCTCCCATCAGGGACTGAGCTTCGGCCAGATTCTTGGCATTCTCCAGCTCGCTGCGCAGGGATGTCATGGCACCGGCGATCTTCTCGACACCTTCTTTGCCTTCCAGTGTGAAGGAAACCGCTTCTTCGAAACCATAACCGAAGCGCTTGTAGATGCTGTCCAGTCTCTCCAGGAGGCTTTCTCCGCGCTCCTTGCTCTGCGCCTGCATACCGGCGATGAGCATAGCGGCTACGACTGCGTCCTTATCTCTTACGTTGACACCGGAGAGATATCCATAGCTCTCCTCGAAGCCGAACTGGAAGTGCTTGTTGCCGAACTCGTCGTCCAGCTTGATGCGCTCACCGATGAACTTGAATCCGGTGAGGACTTCCTGCAGTTCAACACCGTAGTACTTGCAGATAGCGCCGGCAAGTTTACTGGACACGATGGTGGTTACGGCGAAAGGATTCTCTTCCAGAGTACCTGCGGATTTCTTGGAATCCAGGATGTAATCCAGAAGCATCAGGCCGATCTGGTTACCGGTAAAAGGTACGAAGGTCTCGACGCCGTCCTTGACGGTACGTACGGCTACACCGATACGGTCGCTGTCCGGGTCAGTACCGATGACCATTTCCGCGCCTACCTTCTTAGCAAGCTCGATAGCCATGGAAAGTGCGGCCGGGTTCTCCGGGTTCGGTGTCTCCACAGTTGGGAAAGCGCCGTCCGGGAGCTCCTGCTCCGGAACAACATATACGTTTTCGAAACCGACCTTCTTCAGGATACGGCGTACCGGCTTGTTGCCCGAGCCGTGAAGAGGCGTATAGACGATGGACATATCCTTCTGGTTCAGGATCGCCTGACGGTCGATGACCAGAGTGTCCAGCATGTTGGTGTAGTCTTCATCTACTTCTGCACCCCAGTAGGTCAGAAGCCCCTTGTTCTTGGCATCTTCCAGGGAATCCGGCTGGATGGAGCGGATATCCTCGATGGCCTCGATGTAGCTGAGGATCTTCGAAGCGGCCTCCGGCGGAACCTGTCCACCGTCTTCGCCGTATACCTTATAGCCGTTATACTTCGGCGGGTTGTGGGACGCAGTGATCATGACACCGACGAAAGCCTTATGGTAACGTACGGAATAAGAAAGCATCGGTACCGGACGAAGCTCATCCGACAGGAATACGCGGATGCCCATGGATGTGAATGTACGTGCAGCGATCTCGGCGAATTCCGGAGAGAAATGACGGGAGTCATAGGAAATGACTACGCCCTTCTTCACTGCTTCTTCCCCTTCTGTGAGGATATATTTACCGATACCTGCCGAGGCCTTGGCCACCGTATACAGGTTCATGCGGTTGGTGCCGGCACCCAGGATGCCACGAAGACCACCGGTACCGAATTCCAGATCACGATAGAATCTCTCCTCGATTTCCTTCGGGTCATCCTTGATGGCAGCAAGCTCATTTCTTGTTGCTTCATTGAAATACGGATCCTGGCTCCATAACTGGTACAATTCGTTCACACTCATACACTGTTTCCTCCTTAGTTATTGATTCGCATTATTACGATTCTTCTGTTTTCGGTTCTTCTTGTTTGTTGTCCTGTGCTGCTACTGCCACCTTCTCCTTCTTCTTCCTGGTGAAAAGCAGGGAGAGTCCGAGGAAGCACAGTACGCCTACGCCGCTGCCAAGCAGGCCGGGCTTCAGACCCGGAGATGTGAATTTCATCTCCACGGTATGCTCACCTGCAGAGAGCGGGAAGCAGATAAAGGCATCCTGGTAAGCGGAGTAATTGACTTCTATACCATCCACACATACGCGCCAGCCCTTCTCGAAAGGTACGGTGGTAACAAGCAGTTTGTCGCTGTCCGAAGAGGTCATCAGGGAGACCCGGCCGTTCTTGACGTTGACATTGGCGACATCCGCTTTCAGCGCATCGGTGTGCTTGGTTACGTTGGATGTATTTACATAAGCGAAGATCGGATCGAAAGAATAGTAGACATCGTCGGTTGTCCGGATCTCGACCGTGATCGTCTCCCCCGCCTGGTAAGAACCCAGATTCAGGATCTGGCTGTAGTAGGAAGAGTTATCGACGGTATTGATCTTCTTATCGTTTACACGGACTGTGTTGACGCACTGCATATGCATGAAGGGGATCACCATATAAAGCGGATCGGTCCTGTCCACCGTGATGGTGGTACGCATGACCATGGCGATCTTGGAATTGTTCCGCAGATAGTAGTTCAACGCCTTGTTCTTAGGATCCTTCTTCTCCAGATTCAATGTGTTAGTGATCTTGTCGCCGTTATTCAGCGAGTTCTCAGGCTGGATGTCGGTCTTCTCGCCGTTGTGGACTTCCCACTCTGCATTGAATGTATCGTAGATGTCGGAAGCATCGATTCCGGAAAGGGATCCGATCCACTTCTCCTGGAAGTCGAAATAGTCTTTCTTAGAAGCGTCCTTCTCTAGCTGGTATCCGTCGAAAGAGGCGGCATCCTTCTGGGCCAGGAACGCAATGGGGAGGGCATTGTCATTCTCATAGAGATAGTACTTGCCCACATTGGCCGCGTAGCGCAGATCCGACAGACCGTGGTCTGTGGAGATGGTGTAGCGGATACCCAGGATGGAGTCCGCCGGCATGATGGTATTCATATGCTCTACGCTAAAGTAATTGTAGTTGGAACGATAACCCAGCTGCTTGAGGAAGCGGTCGGTCTTCTTGTTCGCCATGGAAGCAAAAATGCTGATGCCCTGAGTATTGGTGTAGAACGGCACCGTGTTCGGAAGCAGGAATCCGTTCCACTGTTCGTGGATCTCGGAACGATACCACGGACCCTGCTCTTCTTTCGAAGCCAGTTCCTGGAGGTCTCCGATCATCTCGGCAAATTGCGGTGCATCTTCACTGCCGCCGAATACCTGGGACATGAAGCAGCGAGGAGTAAAGGCCACACTCTCGATGAGGATCACCAGGATCAACATCGCGGTCCCGGTCCGTCTGAGGTTGTAGATCACTTCCGGCCATTTTTCCAGCGTCTTACCATAGAAAAGCGCTGCCGTCAGGATCAGGATCAGAAGGGTGGCGAAGAATGTATTGTCCGGTTCCTTCATCTGGCCCAGGCTCTGGGAAATGCAGAGCAGCCCGCAGATGATGCCGGCAGCCGTCAGGAAGGCTTTCTTGCCGGCTTCCTTCATGTGCTGGTAAGAATAGTAGGCTACCATGATCATGACGAAGGAGAAAAGATAGGAGAACCGGAAACGGAACCAGTTCGGATCATCGAAAAGATGCCATGCCTTATTCAGCAATGGGAAATGGAAGGAGAAAATACCGAATCCGAAGGCCACGCCGATACCGATCTTCAGACCCTTGCGGATAGACTTGTTCAGGAAGAACAGGACACAGAGGAATAATACCGCCATGCCACAGAACAGGAACGGCAGGTTGGCGGAAATATCGTCGGCCCCCTTCTCCACAAACTGGTCTACCAGGGACAGGATCGGGAATGTCGGATCCATGCTCAGTCCGGAAGACTTGGTAAAGTCTCCGTTTCCTAATGTATCCAGAGCGGCCGGGATCAGTATGCAGGCACTCATCATGCCGGCAACGATGGCCGAAAGAATGAATGCGCCGACTTTCTTCACGCCGTCATTCTGTTTCTCCTTGGAGAACTCGCCTCTATATCCCATGTTGCAAAGGAGATAGAGGAAAGCGAAGATACCGATCATGTAGGCCATGTAATAGCCCGATACGAAGAGGACCAGCAGCAGGAGCGTAAGCTTCGGCCAGCATCTTCGATCTTCCATGAACTTCTCGGTCAGGAGGATCAGAAGTGGCAGAAGGGCGAAGCCGTCCAGCCACATGATATTAAACATAAATACCAGCGCGAAGGCGCAAAGCGGATAAAGCATGCCGAAGAGGATGGTCATCTTATCCTTGTCCTGGAACTTTCTGTCCAGAAGCCAGGTCATGAATGCGCCGGCAAAAGCGAACTTCACCATGATCAGGATGGTGATGAATTCCTGCAGATGCGTCTGCGGGAACAGGAAGATAGCGAGGTTCAGCGGGCTGGAGAGATAGTAGGCGAAAACACCCAATGTGTTCTGGCCCATGCCCAGGCCCTGGGAATAAAGGAGGGATTCTCCTCCGGAAATGGCGTTTCTATAGCCAAGCAGATAGGGGCCGTACTGGGCGCCCAGGTCAGATGTCAGACTGTTTCTCGCGCCGAAAGGTGTGATGCGGTTGATGGCGAATACCGCCGCGAATGCCAGGAGCGTGGCAAAGAAAGCGATAAGCGGTCGTATATCCAGGGTTCTCTTTCTTGCTTTTTCAAGAGATGTCTTCTCGATCATACTTCTTCTCCTGTTACTTTCATATAGACTCTATTATCGCTTTTTCCCGATGTAAAAAGCAAGCACCGCACTGGCGATGACACCCACAGCACTGATTATAACACCAATCATACCGCCTGGCAGTGTGAATTCCAGTTCGACATGGTGGGAACCAGCTGTCAGCGGCAGGCTCAGGAAGGATTCCTGGTAAGGAAGGATCTCGGTCTCCTGACCATCCACAATGGCGCGCCAGCCCTTCTCATAAGGAATGGTGGTCACCAGAAGCTTGCCTTCTGCACTTTCTGTATCCAGGGACATGTGACCGTCCTTGAAATCCAGATTGGTAACACCGGTCTTCAGCTGCGTCATCTGTGCCGAGAGGGCAGTGAGATCGCAGGTGGCGATCTGCGGTGCGAAGGAAGCGTAGATATCTTCCTGGGTGCGGATCTCGATCTGCACTTTCTCGCCCTTCTTGAAGGTGCCCAGGTCGCAGATCACAGAGTAGTAAGAATCGGATTCTTCCTGGTAGACCCGCTGGTCGTTCACATAGACTTCGTGGGGGCAGGCCTTGGCCTGGAAGGGGATGTTCAGGTAAAGTGTTCCGTCTTTGTCCATCTCCACTTCAGTCAGGAAGCGCATGGGAGACTTCGCATTGGTTCTTATGTAGATCGTAAGGCCCGACGGGAATTTGTCTGTGTTTTCCTTGTTCAGGCGGTCCATTCTGGAATTAGATTCCGGGATCGGATCCTTATACTCGGCCGGGGCCTCCTCTCCGTTCAGGATCGTCCATTCCGGAGTTTCTGTCTGGTAAAGACCGGATGCATCGCTGCCGGTCAAGGAAGTAAGCAGAGCTTCCTGATATGCAAAATAGTCCTTCTCTTTCTCGGCGGTCTCCAGGGAGAGGCCGTCATATTCTCCAGCATCCGATCCGGCCAGGAATGCCGGCTGGACAGCGTTGGGGTTCTCAAAGAGTGTATAGCTGCTGGTCTTTCTCAGTGGCGAAAGTCCGTCGATCTCTTCCCGGTCGGAAAGGATATAGCGGATGCCGAGAAGGGAATCCATCGGCAGGATACATGCGTGATGCTCGATGCTGCAGTAGTTGAAGCTTGCACGGTAGCCCAGCTGCTTGAGGAAGTGCTGGCTCTGCTTGTTGGCCATGGAAAGGAAGGTACTGATGCCCTTGACGTCACCATAGGCCGCCAGGGTCAGGGAGTCGATATTCTTTCCCAGCTTGTCAGTCTGCTCGGTACGGTAGTTTCCGTCGTCGATGGTAGCAGTCAGTTTCTTAACCTGCTCGGCCTGAGATGCAAATTCACTCTGCTCCTGGGCTTTGCCGAAGAGATTGCCCACGGTGACTTTGGGGTTCAGGAAGACCAGTTCTACGACCATGACTGCCGCCAGAAGTCCGACGCCGTATCTCTTCAGTCCGTCGATGGAGGCAGGCCACTTCTCTTTGTTGGCGCCGAGCAGCAGGGCCAGCAGGATCACCGTGACGAAAAGTACCTGGAAGAACATGACCTTGCCGTTCTCCTTGGTGCCTACCAGCTCCGAGATCAGGAGCATCAGGAGAACCACGCCGCCCGTCACGACAAAATCCTTCGTGCGAAGGGCTTTGAGATGCTGGAAGGAGTGGTATGCGATGAGGATCATGCCGAAAGAGAAGATAAAAGAGTACCGGTAGAGATACCAGTTCGGTGCGTTGAAAAGATGCCATGCCATATCCAGCGGCGGAAGCAGGAAAGAAAGGATGCCGACGCCCAGGGAGACCGCGCACCAGCGCTTCAGTCTTCCGGAGATGGACGGGTTTCTGAAGAAAAGGATCACCAGGCAAAGGGGGGCCATATCTGTGTAGATATACGGAAGGTTCGCGGAAATATTCGAAAGGCTGGTAAGGAAGAACTGCGGGAGCAGCTGTATGATCGCGAAATTCGGTTCCAATGAGGATTCCATCGAGGCAGAATTGTCGCCGTTACGGATCGTATCCAGTCCTGCAGGAAGCAGGATACATGCGCATACTGCCGCGGCACAGATCGCTGCCAGACAGTAAAGTCCTACCAGTTTCTCTCCGTTAGGTTCTCTTCCCTTGGTAAAAGCTCCGTCATAGTCCAGCACGAAGATCAGGTAGAAGAAGGAGAATACACCGACGATGTATGCCATATAGTACCCGGATGCGAAGAGTACGATCAGGGTCAGAAGCAGTTTCCACCACTGACGCAGATCGGTCTTGTACTTGTCCAGAAGATGGATCAGAAGCGGCAGAATCGCAAAGCCGTCCAGCCACATGAAGTTCATCAGGAAGATCAGGGCGAAGGAACAAAGCGCATACACCATGCCGAAAAGAATCGGCGCCTTCGAGTTCTTTTCACTACGAGAGGAAAGGAGAAGCGTCATGAAAGATCCGGCCAGGGACAGCTTGATCATGATGATCAGCACGATGGCATCGGAGATATGGCTTACGGGAAAAAGTAACGAGATCAGGTTCACCGGGCTGGCCACGTAATAAGCCAGGATGCCCAGAAAGTTCTTGCCCATGCCGACGGAGGAGGAATAAAGGAGATTCTTGCCCCCCGTCAGGATGTTGCGGAAAGTGACCAGAAACGGCGCGTACTGGGCGCCCAGATCGGAAACCAGGATGCTCTTCTTACCGAAGGGAGAAATACCGTTGGTAAAGAAGATCAGCGCCATGGCCGCCATCATGAGAAAGAAAGTGATCAACGGCAGAAGATTGCGTTTTTTCCTCGAAGAAGACTCGAGAGTTGTTTTCTCGATCATGTGCCGGATCCTCCTTTCTGAATCACGTAAGCATCATATCACAAAAGCCATCATTTCCAAAATGTTCACCCTTTCAGAAGGTCGTTGTAGTATACTTATTACGAATTCATAAAGAGTACCTGAGGTGTAACATGCTGATCAGTTTACTGGTTCCCTGCTATAACGAAGAAGAGTCGCTTCCGATTCTTTACGAGGCGTTATGTAAAGTCATGCAGGAATGCAGTCAATATAACTTCGAGCTGATCCTGGTAAATGACGGAAGTAAGGATAAGACCATCTCCGTCATGAGGGATCTGGCTTCCAAGGATTCGCGCATCCGCTATATCTCCTTCTCCCGTAACTTCGGTAAGGAAGCCGCCATGTATGCCGGTCTTTCTGCCGCCAAGGGTGACTGGGTCGGTCTTCTGGATGCCGATATGCAGGATCCGCCTTCCCTTCTGCCTCAGATGTTCGAGATGTTGTCTGCTGATGAATGTGATGTGGTCGCGACCCGTCGTGTATCCCGTAAGGGCGAACCCCCGATCCGGAGCTTCTTCGCCCGTCGTTTCTATCGTCTCATCAACCGTTTCACGGATGTGGAGATCGTAGACGGTGCACGTGATTTCCGTGTCATGACGCGTCCTGTCGTGGATGCCATCCTCTCCCTTTCGGAGAGACAGCGTTTCAGTAAAGGTATTTTTGCCTGGGTAGGATTCCGTACCAAGTGGCTGGAGTATGAGAATGTGGAGCGTGTGGCCGGCGAGACCAAGTGGTCCTTCTGGAAGCTGTTCCTGTATGCGATCGAAGGAATCGTCTCCTTTACCACGGCGCCGCTTCGTATTGCAACCTTGACAGGATTCATCCTTTCCTTCGCATCCTTCTGCTACTTACTGTACTACTTCATTTATGCAGTCATCTCCCAGATCTGGAAAGAAAGACCTGGTTATCCGTCCCTTTTGTCCTTCGTGCTCTTTATCGGCGGCATGATCCTTCTGGCTCTCGGCATCATCGGAGAGTACCTGGCGAAGACCTACCTCGAGATCAAGCAAAGACCTCTCTACGTTATTGCGGAAGATAACAAGAAGGATAAGGACAAGGAACAGGACGAGAAATAAACTCGCCCAAGTTTGATTCTTCACAACAAAAAACATGCCTCTTCGCTGGTCCTCGGGCTTTGCCCTGCGGAACCACGCATCGGCATGTTTTTTTGTTACGATATAATCTCGTCGGCGAGTCTTATTTCTCGACGGTTACCTTCTTCATTCTCTGTTCGGTAAGTGGTCTGTCGCCGCGGTCTGTCGGTGTGGATGCGATTTCGTCTACGACTTCGATACCTTCGATGATCTTACCGAAGGCTGCGTAGTTGCCATCCAGGAACGGGCCGTCTTCGTGCATGATGAAGAACTGGGATCCTGCGGAGTTCGGGTCTCCTGCGCGAGCCATGGACAGAACGCCGCGCTCATGGGACAGGTTGTTCTCTACGCCGTTGCTTCTGAATTCACCCTTGATGTGATGGCCCGGACCACCCATGCCTGTACCTGTCGGGTCACCGCCCTGGATCATGAATCCGGAGATGACACGATGGAAGATCAAGCCGTCGTAGAAACCTTTCTCAATAAGATCAACAAAATTCTGTACGCTGATCGGCGCCACGTCCGGATACAGTTCCAGCTTCATGATGCCGCCGTTCTCCATTTCAATCGTTACAATTGGATTTGCCATAATTCAAATCTCCTTATTTCTTAGAATCACTTCTTTGATAGTACGGGAAAAGGACTTACTTTGCAAGTTTCTGAGAAGAATACATGTGTTACCTGTTCACACAGAATAAAACTTCTCGCGCTGGTCCTCGGCGCTTCGCGCCTGCGTAGGCGTGTCGAAGTTTTTTGCTGTGTGAAAGCTTACCACACGAGATCTTCGTAGAATACTTCTTCCAGAGTAAGTCCTTTTGCCGGCATGGTCTTTCCGGCTTCTTTTCTGGCGCCTTCTCCTTTAAGAAGGTGGGTGATCTCGTCTTCCGTCATTTTTCCCTGGCCGACATATACCAGCGTTCCGGCCATAATGCGGACCATGTTATAGAGGAAGGATTCGCCGACCACCGTGATCTCGATGAGGTCCGGGTCGCCCTCTGCCCGCTTGACGTAGACGTCTTTCATGGTACGGATCGGCGTGATGTCCGGTCCGCCCTGAGCGCGAAAAGCACTAAAGTCATGGGTGCCGATAAACAGTTTGGCTGCGTGGTCCATGGCTTCTACATCCAGGTCTCCGGGAACGAAGGCTTCCGTTCTACGGCTGATGGCCGCCGGTACCTTGCGGTTTCTGACACGGTAGCAATAACGTTTTCCTTTGGAATCGAAGCGGGCATGGAACGGGTCCGGCTTCTGCTGTGCCGCCAGGACTACCAGATCCTCCGGCAGCACGGCATTGAGTGCCAGCGGGATCTTGTCCTCCGGAATATAGAAAGGTACGTCCACATGGGATACATGACCCTTGGCGTGGACGCCGGAGTCCGTACGGCTGCAACCGTAAATACGGCAAAAGCGCCCGTACACCTTCTCCACTGCTTCTTCCAGTGTCTGTTGTACGGAGCGCCCGTTGTCCTGTCTCTGGAAACCGACAAAGTCGGTCCCGTCATATTCAGTCAGCAAAACAATGCGGATATCCTGATTGGATTCTTCTCTGCTTGTTTCGCTCATATTCTTTAGCCCTGAAGCTTGTCGTCAAAGCAAGCCTTACCCATCATGGCGGCGCCGACGATACCTGCGTCGTTGCCCATCTTGGCCAGACGGATCTCGGTCTTTCTTACGCCAGGACCGAAGAACGGCTTATTCATGGTCTTCTCACGAAGCGGCAGCAGGAGCGGATCGCCCTCGTTGCATACACCGCCGCCGATCAGCAGTACTTCCGGCATGAAAGCGTTGATAACATTGGCCAGTCCATCGGAGAGGTACTCGATATAGGTATCGACTACATCCTTGGCTACCTGGTCGTCCAGACGCATTGCTTCAAAAGCGATCTTCGCGTTGAGCTTGCCGTCATTAGCGGCGATGAGATCATTGAGCTTGGATTCCGGATTGGCGTTAGCCGCTTCACCTGTCATACGAGCCAGTGCGGATGCGGAGCTGTAAGCCTCGAAGCAGCCCTTACGGCCGCAGGAGCACTGCTGTCCGCCGGTCACCAGTACCGTGTGACCGAACTCGGAACCGGCCTGATTGAAGCCGGAGAAAATACGGTTGTTGATGATGACGCCGCATCCGATACCGGTACCGATTGTGATGGTGACCGAATCCGCAACATCTGCTGCCGCACCGGAGACACTCTCGGCCATAGCGGCGCAGTTAGCGTCATTGTCGATATACACCGGAAGATCGATCACATCGTGGATGATCTTTCTCATAGGTGCATTTACGAAAGGAAGGTTGGTTGCGTAAACCAGTGTGCCGGCCTTGTTGTCCGGAGTTCCCGGAGAACCGATACCGATGGCGGATACATCTGATTCGGAGATACCGGCGTCAGCGATTGCATCCTTCGCCAGTTTTCCCATATCCGTGATGATCTCTTCCATGGATCGCTCTGCATTGGTCTTGATGCTGAGTTTATTCAGCAGCTCACCACTCTCTGATACGACACCGGCCTTGATGTTGGTGCCGCCTAAATCGATTCCTACAAAATATGCCATTTCAAAACTCTCCTCATCTTTTGAAATCCATTGTTTTCAGGTTTTAATCATACCCGAACATTTTACTTCAATTTCCACAAGAAATCCACCAATAAAGGCAGAAAAGCCAAGACTGTCAGGATCAGGAACCACAGCCAGTCCGACTTCTTCATGCGAAGCGGATGGAGCTTGGTCTTACCCACGCCGCCCTGATAGCATCGGGCATCCATGGCAACCGCCAGTTCCTCTGCCCTCTTAAAAGCACTTACGAACAGTGGTACCAGCACGGTTACATAGCCTTTTGCCCGCTGGAATACATTGCCCGTATCGTATTCCGCGCCTCTGGAGGACTGGGCCTTCATGATCTTATCCGTCTCTTCCACAAGCGTCGGGATGAATCGCAGTGCGATCGACATCGTCATAGCCATCTCGTTGACCGGTACCTTGATCTTCTTCAGCGGCGATCCCAGGGATTCCAGCGCATCCGCCAGTTTCAGCGGGGTCGTGGTCAGCGACAGGAGAAGCCCCGTCACCAGGATCAGCAGGAACAGACGGAACGCCAGCAGGATCGCCCGCTTGATGCCCTCATCTGTGATGACAATGATCCCCCAGTGTACCAGTTCTTTTCCCGAACGGTTCGTGAGTATATTGATCACGAAGACGAATATCATGATAAACAGTATCGGCCTGACCGACTTCAGTACTTCCAGCGGCGGGATCTTCGACAGGATCGTGATGAACAGGATCACACCGAAAGTCGCGATCAAGGCCACTGCCGTATCCGCCAGGAACACCGTCACCATATAAAGGATAAACAGTATGACCTTCACTCGCGGGTCCAGCCGGTGCAGGGCCGAGTCAGCCGTATAGTAGCGTCCGATGGAAACATCCTTGATCATGAGGACACCTCCTCATCACCGAAGACCAGCGACACCGCGGCGCGCTTCACATCGAACTCCCCTTCATCTGCGTAAGGGAATGTCTTCTTTAATTTCAGCATGGTATTCATCAGCAGCGGCCGATCCAGTCTCATACTGATGAAATCCGTATTCTTCGAGAAAAGCTCTCGCGGCGTGCCGAAGAATACTTGCTCACCCTTCTTCAGTACCAGGATCCGATCTGCGATCATGGCCGCTTTATCCATGTCATGGGACACCAGCACGATGGACTTGCCCTTCTCTCTGAGGGTCTGAATATATCCGAAGATCTCCTTCTGCCCCACCGGGTCCAGTCCGGCTGCCGGTTCATCCAGGATCAGCACATCCGGATCCATAGCCAGTACGCCGGCAAAAGCCACACGTCTCTTCTGACCGCCCGAAAGCTCGAAGGGCGAGCGTTCCAGCACTGATTCATCCAGTCCCACCAGCGGGATGGATTCCTTCATGAGACGCTCGCAGTCCTCATCACTGTAGCCCATCTTCTTCGGGCCGAACTTGATATCCTTTGCCACCGTCTCCTCGAAGAGCTGATATTCCGGATACTGGAACAGCAGTCCGACGTGATGACGGATCTTCTTAATATCTGCATTCTTATCTGTGGAGATAAAGCCGTTCTGGGACTCTTCCCACACTTCCACCTTTCCCTCCTGAGAACGAAGTATACCGTTGAGATGAGAGATCAGCGTTGTTTTGCCCGATCCGCTGTGACCGATGACCGCCAGGATCTCGCCCTTTCTCACATCGAAATTCACGTTATCGATGGCCTTCTTGCCATTCTTCTCATAGGCATGGGACAATCCCGTAACACGCAGTGCCACCTGCTCAGACAGCGGCGCTCTCTGCGGAAGTACCACCTTCGGGATATCCGTCTTCTTCTCCTTGAGGATCTTCGTGATGGCTTCGATGGCCTTCTCTTCCGATTCAAAAGCACTTCTCTCGGGTTCCACTCCGCACAGTGCGGACACTTCACAAAGCAGCTCCGCCCACTTCGGGAGTTCCAGACCGAATTCCTGGATCTTCTTGACCTGGGAGAACACTTCCGGGGGTGTACCCTGAAGCATAAGCTTACCATGTTCCAGAACGATCACGCGGTCTGCCAGGAAAGCCTCATGCATGTCGTGGGTAATGTGCATCACCGTGATCTTCTTATCCATACGCATTCTGGCCACCAGCTGCAGGAATTCATCCCTGGCCTTCGGGTCCAGCATAGATGTACTCTCGTCCAGGATCAGTATCTGGGGCTGCATGGCCAGAACACCGGCGATGGCCAGTTTCTGTTTCTGACCGCCGCTAAGGGAAGCCGGCTGCTTATCCGCCTTCTCCAGAAGTCCGACATAACCCAGGGCCTTCTCCACACGCTGCGCAAGTTCCGGCAACGGAACAGAAAGATTCTCCGGTCCGAAAGCAACATCCTCCTCGACGGTAGTACCGACGATCTGATTATCCGGATTCTGGAATACCATACCGCAATGGGAACGGATGGACCAGAAGTTCTCATCCTTTGCGCCATCCAGTTCGAATATATGAATATTTCCCTCATCCGGGAATTCCAGGAGATTGACCAGCTTGGCCAGAGTCGACTTACCCGAGCCGTTCCGGCCCAGGATCGCCACATATTCACCTCTTTGAACAGAAAAAGATACATGGTCTACCGCTACCACATCACTGCCGGCATTGGTATCGTATGAGAACACCAGATCTTCTCCGTTGACGGCAACTTTGAAGTTTTCCAGTTCTGAAATCAAAGGTTCCATGCATCTTTTCCTTTTCAACTTTTGAAATAAAGAAAAGTGACGGACAGCATATCTGCTATCCGTCACTTGAACTGTTCAAGATTTTTCTGGACAGCCTGACTTACTCAGCGAATGTAAGAAGAGCCATCTCAGAAGCGTCACCGCGGCGAGCGCCGAGCTTCACGATCTTGGTGTAACCACCCTTGTGGTTGATCATAGCCGGTGCGATCTCATCGTAAAGGATGTTTACCGGATCAACTACCTTGCCCTCTGCATCGTGGCTCTTTCTCAGCCAGTAAGCAGCATTCTTACGAGCAGCCAGTCTGGAAGGAGCGTCAACCTGAACCGTCTTCTTGGTGATTTCACGGTCCACTACCTCGTACTTCTTTCCATTCTTAGATGTCTTGGTAACCAGGACCTTCATGCCCTTAGCATCCAACTTAGCAGAAGAAACAGTAACTTCCTTTGTTGTGAAGTTATCCTTCTCACGGATAGCGTCAGCGATAAGCTTGTCGATGATCTTGCTTACTTCCTTAGCGCGTGCAACAGTTGTTACAACATGCTTTCTGTTCTCAGCAAGTGCCTTTCCGTCTTCCTTAACCGGGCAAACAACGAGAGATGTTGCCAGATTTCTCAAAATTGCGATACGCTGATCGCTCACTCTTCCTAATTTTCTGTAACCTGCCATGGTTCATACCTCCTATAAATTTACAATATCCTAGCTGGCCCTCGAGCCGCTATTCAGTCCTCGACATCTGCGAGAGACAGGTCCATATCCTCGAGCTTCTGGATAACTTCTTCCAGAGACTTCTTACCGAGGTTACGTACTTTCATCATTTCATCTTCCGACTTGGCAACAAGATCGCCAATCGTGTTGATACCTGCGCGCTTCAGACAGTTATATGTACGAACGGAGAAATCCAGATCCTCGATAACGATATCGTGGGTGGAGTTCTTGCTGGAGCTGTCATCCGAATCACGGAAGCTCGGTCCATTCGCAACGTCTGTCAGAGCGGTGAACAATCCCAGATGATCACGCAGGATCGCAGCGGCAGAGGAGAGAGCCTCGTCCACTTTGATGGTGGCATCTGTCCAGACTTCCAGCGTCAGGCTGTCAAAGTCTGTTCTTTCACCTACACGGGTATTAGAGATCGTGTAGTTTGCCTTCTTTACCGGAGTAAAGATGGAATCGATCGCAATTACACCGATGGTCTGTGTAGCAGGCTTATTCTGATCGGCTGTGGCATAACCACGGCCCTTGCTGATAGTCAACTCGATGAACAGGCGTCCTGCACCATTCATGGTAGCAATGACGTGATCCGGATTCATGATCTCTACTTCTTCATCGTGAACGATGTCGCCAGCAGTAACCACACCGGTCTTGCCCTCATCCATGCTGATGTAAACCGTCTTCGGTGTATCTACATGAAGCTTGGCACGAATGCCCTTAACATTCAGGATGATCTCGGTCATATCCTCGATAACACCCGGGATGGTAGAAAATTCATGATAGACACCTTCTACGCGGATGGACGTAACAGCCGCACCCGACAAAGAAGAGAGAAGAACTCGACGAAGGGAGTTACCAAGTGTCGTACCATAGCCACGCTCGAGAGGCGCAACCACGTATTTACCGTAAGAGCAATCGTCGTTTACTTCAACACATTCAATTGTTGGCTTCATAATTTCAATCATAGATTATCCTCCTACGCGCTCATGCCAGCGCACGGCGATCATTACTTCGAGTACAACTCAACGATCAATGTCTCCTTAACCTCGAGATCGACATCCTCACGAGCCGGTTCTCTTACGATGGAGCCAGTCAATGTCTCTTCGTTGAAAGAGAGCCATGCCGGTACCGGACGAGAGTTGGAAAGTGTCTCAAACTTCGGAGACTTACGGGAAGTTTCCTTAACTGCGATAGTATCGCCAACCTTCAATGTCATAGAAGGGATATTTGCTTTCTTGCCATTTACTGTGAAATGAGCATGTGTAACCAGCTGACGTGCTTCTGCACGGGAAGAAGCCAGACCAAGACGATAAACAATGTTATCGAAGCGGAGTTCGAGGAGCTCAAGGAGCTTCTCACCGGTCTTACCCTGCTTACGCTCAGCGCGTGCATAAGTAAGTCTGAACTGCTTCTCCAAAACGCCGTAGAAACGCTTTGTCTTCTGCTTCTCACGAAGCTGTACACCATATTCTGAAATCTTCTTTCTGCCCTGACCATGCTGACCCGGTGCAGCACTCTTCTTAGCAAGAGCGCACTTAGCGGAATAGCATCTTGCACCTTTAAGGAAGAGTTTGTCACCCTCTCTGCGGCAGAGTCGGCAGGTTCCTTCTGTATATCTAGCCATTCTCTATACCTCCGAACTCAGACTCTTCTTCTCTTAGGCGGTCTGCAACCATTGTGCGGAACAGGAGTAACATCCTTGATCATGGTTACTTCCAGTCCGGCTGTCTGCAAAGCGCGGATAGCGGATTCACGACCCGGACCCGGACCCTTTACAAACACTTCTACAGTACGCATGCCGTGATCAGCAGCCTTCTTACCTGCATCCTCAGATGCCATCTGAGCTGCGAACGGTGTACCCTTACGGGAACCCTTCATGCCCATCTCACCGGCAGAAGCCCAGGAGATTGCATTACCCTGCATATCTGTGATAGTAACGATTGTGTTGTTAAATGTAGCGTGAATATGAGCCTGTCCACGGTCAATATTCTTACGCTCTCTTCTCTTCGGTCGAACGGCCGTCTTCTTAACTGCTTTTGCCATAGTTCAGCCTCCCCCTTACTTCTTCTTACCAGCGATCGTGCGCTTCGGACCCTTACGGGTACGTGCGTTCGTCTTCGTGCGCTGGCCGCGAACAGGAAGACCCATTCTATGACGACGTCCACGGTAGCAACCGATTTCTGTCAATCTCTTGATGTTCAGGGAAACTTCTCTTCTCAGGTCACCCTCAACGTTGTAATTGTTCTCGATCTGATCACGAATCTTAGCAACTTCATCCTCGGAAAGATCCTTCACACGGGTGTCAGGATTGATCTGGGAATCTGCAAGAATACGGGCAGAACTTGTTTTACCAATGCCGTAAATGTACGTAAGAGCAATCTCAACTCTCTTGTCATTTGGCAAATCTACACCGGCAATACGAGCCATTCTGTGTACCTCCATGAATGATTCTTAAAAGTTTCTACGTATATATATTTCATGCTGATGCTAAGATCCTCGGTTAAGAGGCAGCCGCCTTGGCATATGGTGCATGTAATATCCTACATTAAATTGACGTGTTCAGATGCGGTTCATTTCGGACCGGGTTACGTCCGAAAGAAACAGCATCAACCCTGCTTTTGCTTGTGCTTAGGGTCAGAGCAGATAATCATGACACGTCCGTTGCGGCGGATTACCTTGCACTTCTCGCACATGGGCTTTACCGATGGTCTAACTTTCATATGACGAAACCTCCCTACTTTAAAACAATGCAAAACTGACGTGCGCTACGAGCGCACGCTAAAACATTATACCAAAAACTATTGCCGATGCAAGTAGTTTTTTGATTTTCCTGAAACTTTTCGCAAAAAGCGATATTACTTTGCGCGCCAGGTGATTCTTCCGCGAGAAAGATCATATGGAGAAAGCTCCATTGTTACTCTGTCCCCGGGCAGGATCTTAATGTAATTCTGTCTGAGTTTGCCGGAAATATGGGCAAGTACAATGTGACCGTTCTCCAGTCTTACTTTGAAAGTTGCGTTCGGAAGTGCATCATCTACGATTCCTTCCACTTCGATTACATCTTCTTTAGACATTCTTTTCCTCCGTGCGTGTAATAATTTCAGGTCCGTTATCTGTAATAATGATCGTATTCTCATAATGTGCTGCCAGCGATCTGTCTCTGGTGATGACCGTCCACTCATCCGGCAGTACTGCGATCTCTCTTCTTCCGGCTGCGATCATGGGCTCGACACAGAATGCCATGCCCTTTACGATACGCGGTCCGTGGCCGAAACGGCCGTAGTTCGGAACATCCGGATCCTCATGCAGCTGGAAACCGACACCATGTCCTGTCAGTTCCCGGATCACTCCGTATCCGAAGCTCTCCGCGTGCGCCTGCACCGCTGAAGAAATATCTCCGATACGATGTTCCGTATTGGCTTTTTCAAATCCCTTCCAGAAGCATTCCTCGGTTACGCGGATCAGCTGCTTGGCTGCATCGGAGATCTCTCCTACTGCAAAAGTTCTCGCCGCGTCAGCGTGGTATCCGTCAAGAGAGCAGCACACATCACATGTTACGATGTCGCCGTCCTTAAGAACACACTTGGCACTCGGGATACCGTGAACGATCACTTCGTTCGGCGATATACAGATCTGGCCCGGGAACGGCGGGTCGCCGTAATGGAAAGACGAAGAGATGGCACCGTACTTGTCGAAGACTGCCTTGGCGATCTCATCGAGTTCCAGAGTTGTAATACCCGGACGGACTGCTTCACCGAGAGTCAGGAGCGCCTCCTCGACGATCTTTCCCGATTCGCGCATTTTTTCAAAGTCTGCATCTGATTTAATTTGAATCATATAATCCTCACTGAATCTTCTGGAATCCCAATTTACTGAGAGCCGCACTTGCCTGTTCGAAGGCCGCCTTCGGATCCTTGGAATTATCAGCTGCGATCAGGATGCCCTTCTTCTCGTAGAAATCGATCAGCGGCTTGGTGTTCTTCTCATAAGTAATGAGACGCTGCTCCACGGTCTCCGGCTTGTCATCGTCACGCTGTACGACTTCCTTGCCGCAAACATCGCAGACACCCTCTACCTTGGTCGGACGAGTCACTACATTGTAGCTCTCTCCGCAGGATGTGCAGACTCTTCTGTTGACTACACGTCCCATGATGACCTCATTCGGAACATCCACACGGATCACTGCATCAATAGCCGTGTTATTGGCTTTCAGCATTTCATCCAGTTTCTCTGCCTGAGCAATGGTTCTCGGGAATCCGTCAAGGAGATAACCGACCTTGCAGTCATCCTGCTTCAGTCTGTCCTCTACCATAGAGATCGTGATCTCGTCCGGTACCAGTTGGCCGGCATCGATATACTTCTTTGCCTCTTTTCCCAGCGGGGTCTCTTCCTTAATGTTGGCACGGAAGATATCACCGGTGGAAATATGTGTGATTCCATAGGAATCTCTCAATACGGTGGCCATTGTACCTTTTCCGGAACCCGGCGCACCAAGAATGATCAGTTTCATACTCTTTTTCCCTCCTGTTTCAAGAGTGCGCAAAACCCCGCGTGATGAATTATCACGCGAGGTTGCGTTGTTTCTCTAATTTTACGATACCCGATGCATGCTTATCTGCATAACACATACCTGAATGATCAGTCAAGGAAGCCCTTGTAATTGTGAGTAACCATCTGGGACTCGATCTGCTGTACCATATCGTTGGCAACACCTGTCATGATGAGAACAGATGTACCTGCGAACCAGACACCCTCCATGCCGGTGATCTTACCGAGCAGTGTCGGGATCAGTACGACGATGCACAGGAAGCAAGCGTCACACCAGTTCAGTCTGTTTGCTACCTTGGCGATAAACTCGGATGTCGGACGACCAGGTCTTACACCCGGGATAAAACCACCATTCTTCTGCAGATTCTGTGAAATCTCGATAGGATTGAACTGAATCATAGAGTAGAAGAATACGAAAGCAAAGATACAGAAGAAATATGCTACATAGTAGAACGGATTCGAACCGAAGTTTCTGAACCAGTTCACGACTACGTTGTTGGAGTTCGGGAAGAAGATCGCAACGATCGTAGACGGCAGAGACAGGAAAGACATTGTGAAGATGACCGGCATAACGCTGGACTGGTTCACTTTCAGCGGAATGTATGTATTCTGTCCGCCATATACCTTTCTACCAACTACCTTCTTCGAATACTGTACAGGAATTCTTCTTTCCGCGTTCTGAACATAAACACAGAAGATGATCGTAGCAACGGAGAACAGAGCAATAACAACGAAGGCAGTAATACCAACGGCCATTCCGACTCCACCGTTCTTGAACTTTCCGGAAATGTTCAGAGCGTCATAGTAAAGTGTGGTGACCATCTGCGGGATACGTGTAACGATACCTGCGAAGATGATCAATGATACACCATTACCGATACCCTTCTCATTGATACGCTCACCGAGGAATACAACGAATGTTGTACCGGCGGTGAATGTAAGGATGATCAAGGCAGCTGTCAACGGCTTCGGCAAGTAACTTGTCATAGCCGAACGTGTAGCGTATGTGAAGAAAGAAGCCTGGAGAAGAGCCAGACCAACCGTCATGTAACGGGTGATCTTCTGGATCTTCTTCTGTCCTTCTTCGCCCTCTTTGGCAAGATTCTCCAAAGCAGGGATAGCTACAGTGAGGAGCTGGATGATGATGGATGAGTTGATGTATGGGGTGATACCCATTGCAAAGATGGTTGCTGCATAAAGACCACCACCAGAGATAATATCCATCAATCCACCGATCTGTCCCCAGTTCGTAACGATGCTTTTAAATTCGATACGATTGATACCCGGACACGGGATCAAGCCGCCTACCATGTACAAGCCGAGGATGAACAGGGTAAAGAGCAACTTCTTGCGCAAATCCGGAAGACGGAATGCATTCACTAAGGTGTCAAAAATACCCTTCATCTCATACCTCCAGTACTGTTCCACCAGCCTTTTCGATCTTCTCTTTAGCTGAAGCAGAGAACTTCTTAGCTTTTACTGTAAGCTTCTTGGTCAGCTCGCCGTTACCAAGGACCTTAACGCCGTCATTGACCTTGCCGAGAGTGATGATACCGGCATCTGCGAGGATCGTTGCATCGACCTCTGCACCGTTATCGAACTTCTCAAGATCAGAAACGTTGATCTCAACATACTCAGCAGCGAAACGCTTGTGGTTGAAACCACGCTTCGGCAGACGTCTGTAAAGAGGCATCTGACCACCTTCGAAACCAGGACGTACACCGCCGCCGGAGCGAGCATTCTGTCCCTTGTGTCCACGACCGGCAGTCTTTCCGTTTCCGGATCCGGCACCACGGCCCTTACGATATGCTTTCTCGTTTCCGCAGGAAGACATTTCATTAAGTTTCATGTTCCCTATACCTCCATTACACTTCTTCGCATGTAACAAGATGTGCTACAGTACGAACCATGCCGCGAATAGCCGGTGTATCTGTCTTCTCAACAGACTGTCCGATCTTCTTCAGACCGAGAGCAGCAACCGTTGCAGCCTGGTTTTTCTTAGATTTGTTGGTGCTCTTCACCAATGTAATCTTCAAATTAGCCATGTAAAGCACACCTCCATTACAGAATTTCTTCGGTAGACTTGCCACGCAGACGTGCTACTTCTTCGAGAGAACGCATGCTCTTCAAGCCTTCCAGTGTTGCATTAACAACGTTGTTCGGGTTATTCGTACCCAGAGACTTTGTACGGATATCCTTGATACCGCAAAGCTCACATACCGCACGGACAGGACCACCGGCGATGATACCGGTACCACTTGCAGCCGGCTTCATAACGATCTTACCGGCACCGAATACGCCGAAAGCCTCGTGAGGAATCGTGTTGCCGTCGAGAGGAACACTGATCATGTTCTTCTTGGCATCTTCGATACCCTTTCTGATAGCATCCGGGATTTCAGCAGCCTTACCCAGGCCCTTACCAACGTGGCCATTCTCATCACCAACGATTACGAGGGCTGCGAAACGGAAGTTTCTACCACCTTTAACCGTCTTGGAAACACGTCCGATGTGGATGACTTTTTCTTTTAATTCGGATGTTGAATTCGGTTCAAAACCCATCTTGTTATCCCTCCTAATTAGAATACCAGGCCAGCTTCACGAGCTGCCTCAGCTAAAGCTTCTACACGACCATGGAAAATGTATCCGCCTCTGTCGAAGACAACTTCTTTGATCTCCTTAGCCAGAGCGCGCTCTGCAATCAACTTACCAACTGCAGCTGCACCTTCCTTGTTGCTTCCGTTAGCAATAGAAGCTTTCACTTCCTTATCTAATGTGGAGGCACTTACCAATGTCTTGCCAGCCTCATCATCGATGATCTGAGCATAGATGTTTGTGTTACTTCTGAAAACGCACAGACGTGGACGTGCAGGGGTTCCGCTGATCTTTTTTCTTACGCGGACATGCTTTCTACGGCGAATAGCGTTCTTGTCAATCTTATTAATCATGCTTTTTCACCCCTTCACTTACTTCTTAGCGCCAGTCTTACCTTCCTTGATGCGGACATATTCACCAACATATCTGATACCTTTGCCCTTATATGCATCCGGAAGTCTGAACGAACGGATCTTAGCGGCGGTCTCGCCAACTAACTGCTTGTCTGCACCCTTAACGACGATCTGGTTCTGAGCCGGAACATCAATAGTGATTCCTTCCGGTTCTTCCATCTCGATCGGGTGAGAATAACCAAGGTTGAATACAACCTTCTTACCCTGCTTTGCTGCTTTGTAACCAACACCCTGGATCTCGAGTTCCTTCTTGAAACCTTCGGAACAACCGATAACCATGTTGTTGATAAGAGAACGTGTCAAACCATGCAAAGCCTTTACCTGCTTTTCATCGTTTGGTCTTGTTACAGTGATCACATTACCATCTACTGTAACATTGATGGAAGGATGTACATTCAAAGAAAGTGTAGCGTCCTTACCCTTCACAGTGATGGTCTGACCATCCTGCTTTACTTCGAGCCCTGCCGGGATCGTGATCGGCATATTGCCAATTCTAGACATAACAATCTACCTCCTGCTCTTTAGATTGCGGAACGTCTCCGTTCCATTTCAGAGTTTATATGGTTTTAAATTACCAAACGTAAGCCATAACCTCGCCGCCCACGCCGAGCTTGCGAGCATTCTTATCTGTCATAACGCCCTTGGATGTGGAAATGATAGCAATACCCAGGCCGCCGAGAACCTTCGGGAGATTCTCCTTGTCCGCATATACGCGGAGACCAGGCTTAGAAATTCTCTGGATACCGGAAATAACGTGCTTCTTAGCAGCGTACTTCAGAGTGATCTTGATCATTCCCTGCTTATCATCTTCGATCGTCTCGAAAGAAGCGATATAACCTTCATCTACTAAAATCTGTGCGATAGCCTTCTTCAAATTGGAAGCAGGAACCATTACTGTCGGATGACCGGCTGTACCTGCATTACGGATTCTTGTCAGCATATCTGCAATTGCATCTGTAATCTGCATATGTTTTCCTCCTTGTATCGTGCTATCTTACCAACTTGCCTTACGTACGCCCGGGATCTGTCCCTTATAAGCCAGATCACGGAAGCAGAGACGGCAAATACCGTACTTGCGGATATAAGCATGCGGTCTGCCACAGAGCTTACAACGGTTGTGCTGCTGTACCTTAAACTTCGGTGCGCGCTGAGCCTTCAGTTTCATTGACGTTTTAGCCATATTACTTACATCCTCCTATTACTTACGGAACGGCATTCCGATGAGGGTAAGCAGAGAACGTGCTTCCTCGTCTGTCTTCGCCGTTGTAACGATGATGATATCCATACCACGAACCTTGTCGACCTTATCGAAGTCGATTTCAGGGAACATCAGCTGTTCCTTGATACCCATTGCGTAGTTACCATGTCCATCGAAGGAGTTCGGATTAACGCCACGGAAGTCACGTACACGCGGAAGGGAGATGCTGATCAACTTATCGAGGAAGTTGTACATATTCTCACCACGAAGTGTTACTTTGCAACCGATCTTCATGCCCTCTCTGAGTTTGAAAGCAGCAACGGACTTGGATGCAACTGTAGCAACAGGCTTCTGTCCACAAATGATTCCCATGTCACGCATAGCATTCTCGAGAGCCTTCGGATTATCCTTGACCTCGCCGACACCCATGTTGAGAACGATCTTCTCAAGCTTCGGGATCTGCATGCAAGACTTATACTTGAATGTCTCCTGCAAAGCAGGTGCAACTTCTTTTACATACTTGTCCTTTAATCTAGACATCGATTACTCCTCCTTTGCCTTCTTGATCTGGTCGATATCCGCACCGCACTTCTTGCAGACACGGAACTTGGCACCGTTAGCCTCAACTCTGTGACCAACACGTGTAGCCTTGCCGCACTTCGGGCAAACCAGCATAACGTTGGAAGCATCGATGGATCCTTCCTTCTCTACGATGCCGGCCGGCTTGTTCTGGCCCTGAGCCTTCTGATGCTTCTTGACCATGTTTACGCCGGAAACGAATACACGTCCGCTCTTCGGATCAGTCTTTACGACCTGGCCCTGAGAACCAGCGTCCTTACCTGTGATAACAACGACTTTGTCGTCCTTCTTTACATGAATCTTACTAGCCATTTGTCATCCTCCTTACAGAACTTCCGGAGCCAGAGAAAGGATCTTCATATAATCCTTATCACGGAGCTCTCTTGCGATAGGCCCAAAGATACGGGTTCCACGCGGGTTCTTGTCGTCCTTAATGATAACGGCAGCATTCTCATCGAACTTGATGTATGATCCGTCAGCTCTTCTTACGCCCTTCTTGGTGCGGACAACTACAGCGCGGACTACATCGCCCTTCTTAACCACGCCACCTGGAGTAGCGGTCTTAACAGAGCAGACGATCACATCACCGATATTCGCGTACTTTCTCCAAGAACCACCGAGCACCTTGATGCATGCCAGTTCTTTTGCGCCAGTATTATCCGCAGATCTTAATCTGGATTCTACTTGAATCATCTTGATTTCCTCCTTTACGTAATTCCCTTACGTATTACTTCGCCTTCTCAATAATCTCGACCAGTCTCCAACGCTTATCGCGAGAAAGTGGGCGGGTCTCCATTACCTTTACCTTGTCGCCGATGCCACAAGAATTCTCTTCATCGTGTGCCTTCAGCTTGTATGTTCTCTTCATGATCTTGCCGTACAGCGGGTGCTTAACGTGCTCAACCACGGAGACAACGATCGTCTTATCCATCTTGTCGGAACTTACGATACCGACACGAGTCTTTCTGAGATTACGCTCGCTCATGTGCTGTTCTCCCTTCATTAATTAGCCTTAAGCTCTTGCTCACGGAGAATCGTGTTCACGCGAGCGATGTCACGCTTTACAGCACCGAGGCGCTGCGGGTTTTCGAGTTGATTTGTCGCATGCTGGAAACGAAGCTTGAAGAGTTCGTCCTTCAATGCGAGCAATTCCTGCTGAAGTTCTTCTGCGGACTTCGAACGCAATTCTTTAGCCGTCATTTTCAGATTCCTCCTCAACTTTCTTAATAAACTTCGTCTTGCAAGGAAGCTTATGTCCAGCAAGTCTCATTGCCTCACGGGCAACCTCTTCAGTTACACCGGCGATCTCGAAAAGAACACGGCCCGGCTTAACTACTGCTACCCAGTACTCCGGAGAACCCTTACCGGAACCCATTCGAGTCTCAGCAGGCTTCTTTGTTACCGGCTTGTCAGGGAAGATCTTGATCCAGACCTTACCGCCTCTTTTTACGTAACGGTTGATAGCGATACGAGCAGCCTCGATCTGATTGGATGTGATCCAGCACGGCTCTGTTGCGTACATACCGTAATCACCGTAAGCTACGAAATTACCTCTGGAAGCCTTACCGGTCAGACGGCCACGCTGCTGCTTTCTGTGCTTCACTCTCTTTGGAAGTAACATTAAGCTTCGCCTCCTTCCACAACCTTGGCAGGCTTCTTAGCTGCCAGGACTTCGCCACGATATACCCAAACCTTTACGCCGATACGACCGTACTGTGTGTTTGCCTCAGCAAAACCGTAGTCGATGTCAGCACGCAGTGTCTGCAGCGGGATAGTACCCTCGTGGTATGTCTCGGAACGAGCGATTTCTGCGCCACCCAGACGGCCGGAGCAGGAAGTCTTGATACCCTTCGCACCGCTCTTGATCGTACGGGACATAGCCATCTTCATTGCACGACGGAAAGAAACACGTCTCTCCAGCTGCTGTGCGATGCTCTCAGCAACGAGCTGCGCGTTAGCGTCCACGTTCTTGATCTCACGAACGTCTACGAAGAAATTCTTCTTAAACTTCTTCTGAAGCTTCTTCTTGAAATCCTCAATGCCAGCACCCTGACGGCCGATGATGATACCCGGCTTAGCAGCATTGATGATGATAGATGTCTTGTCTGCACCCTTACGCTCGATCTCGATGGTCGAAACACCTGCAGCGAAGCACTCTTTCTTTACAAAATCACGGATTTGCTTGTCTTCAACGAGGAAATCGCTGAATGTCTTCTTGTCAGCATACCAACGAGTATCCCACTCTTTGATAACACCAACACGTAATCCATGTGGATTTACCTTCTGGCCCATTCTTTATTCCTCCTTATACTCTTTCCTTGAGAACTACCGTTACGTGGCTAGATCTCTTGTTAATGCGTGACGCGGATCCTCTTGCTCTCGGGATGAAGCGCTTCAGGATCGGACCCTGATCTGCATATGCATCAACAACATAAAGGCTGCTCTTGGACAGGTTATTGTTGTTAACAGCATTTGCTTCTGCGGACTTCAGTGCCTTCTTGAGGATCGGAGAAGCGGCTTTCGGAGTATAGTCCAGAATAGCATATGCTTCATCAAGATCCTTGCCCTTGATCAGGTCAGCTACGACCTTTACCTTACGAGGGCTGATACGAACATATTTTGCGGTCGCCTTGCCCAGATCCTTGCCGATACCCAGCAGCTTCTTCTGCTTCTTTGTAAGGATCGGGTTCTTCGCGCTCTTCTTGGCCTGCTTGCCGTAAGCTTCGAGGATCGTGTCGCGATTCGCTTCAATATAGTCTTTGGTTAATTTAACTTTTTCCACTATTGTTTCCTCCTTCAAAGCTTACGATCACTTACCACCGGATGACTTCTCACCGGCATGACCTCTAAAGGTTCTTGTCGGAGCAAATTCACCCAACTTGTGACCGATCATTTCCTCTACGACATATACCGGAACATGTCTTCTGCCGTCATAAACAGCGATCGTGTGTCCGACCATCTCAGGATAGATCGTGGAAGCGCGAGACCAAGTCTGTACAACCTTTTTCTCATTCGCTGCATTCATTGCGTTGATTTTCTTCATCAGGGCATCCTGTACGAAATAACCCTTCTTGGTTGATCTACTCATTTTGGTTCCTCCCTTCCTTTACTTTCTACCCTTAACAATGTACTTGTTAGACTGCTTCTTCTTGTTTCTTGTCTTCTTACCAAGAGTCGGAACACCCCAAGGTGTAACAGGACCCGGAAGACCGATCGGGGACTTACCTTCACCACCACCGTGCGGGTGATCGTTCGGGTTCATAACAACACCACGTACAGCAGGACGTACGCCCATGTGACGATGACGACCGGCTTTACCGATGGCGATGTTCTCGTGCTCGTTGTTGCCTACAACACCGATTGTTGCACGGCAGTTAACGGAAACCATACGAACCTCGCCGGAAGGGAGACGGATCTGTGCGAAGTCGCCTTCCTTAGCCATCAGCTGTGCGCCGGCACCAGCCGTACGAACCAGCTGAGCGCCCTTACCAGGCTTCAGCTCTACATTATGGATCATTGTACCTACCGGGATGTTCACGATAGGAAGTGTGTTACCTGCAACGATATCTGCATTTGCGCCGGACTCAACCTTATCGCCGACCTTCAGACCCTGCGGAGCCAGGATATAAGCCTTAGCGCCGTCAGCGTACTGAATCAGAGCGATAAATGCTGTACGGTTCGGATCGTACTCAAGTGCAACTACTGTTGCCGGGATGCCATCTTTTGTTCTCTTCCAGTCGATCACGCGGATCTTACGACGGTTGCCGCCACCGATGTGACGAACTGTGATACGTCCGTAAGAGTTGCGTCCGCCTGACTTGCCGCTTGCAACGACCAGACTCTTCTCGGGCTTCTTCTTAGTAAGAGAAGAAAAGTCCGCAACAGTCATGTTTCGTCTTGCGGGAGAAGTTGGATTAAAAGTCTTTACTGCCATTCTCTCTTCACTCCTTTTCCATCAGGCCTTACTGGCCGATTCCAAATTCTTCGATTGCTGTCTTATACTTCTTGGCAGACTTGGTTTCCTTGCCGCCCTTAGCGAGATAAGACGATTCCTTAGCTTCCATATCGATGGTAACTACTGCCTTCTTCCAGGAAGGAGTAACACCCTCTACATAGCGCTGTCTCTTAACCTTACCGTCAACGTTTACTGTGTTGACTGCAACGACCTTCACTTCGAAAAGCTTCTCAACAGCGTTCTTTACGTCTGTCTTTGTAGCTGTCTTGGCAACTTCGAATGTGTACTTGCCGACTGCTGCATCATAAGAGCTCTTCTCTGTGATGATCGGCTTAATGATGATATCCTGTGGTGCCTTGCTCATACATACACCTCCATAATCTTCTCAGCAGCTTCCTTAGACATGATGAAGGAATCATGCTTCAGGATGTCAAATACGTTGATCGTGTTAACGAAAGCTGTCTTAACTGTAGGGATGTTTCTTGCAGACTTCTCAACGTTCTCGTTCTTTCCTTCAAGAACTACCAGAGCGGTATCCTCAACCTTGATTGCCTTCAAGAATTCAACCATGTTCTTTGTCTTCATAGAATCGAAGTTCAGACCCTCGATAACGAATACCTTGGAATCTGCCATCTTGGAAGAGAATGCAGACTTCATTGCCAGACGTCTGATCTTCTTCGGTACTGTGTAGCTGTAATCTCTCGGCTTAGGCCCAAAGATGATTCCGCCGCCAACATACTGAGCAGAACGTGTAGAACCATGACGAGCACGACCTGTACCCTTCTGACGATACGGACGCTTGCCGCCGCCTCTGACTTCGCTTCTTGTCTTTGTGGAATGTGTGCCCTGACGACGGTTAGCCAGCATGTTGAGAACAACAGCGCGCATCGCAGACTGATTCGGTTCGATACCGAAGATCGAATCAGCAAGATCCATCGATCCTACAACGGCTCCACTAAGATTTAAAATATCAATATTAGCCATTTCTTAGTTCCTCCTTGTCCTCAAATTACTTAGCCTTAACAGACGACGTGATGGTCACGATGCCGCCCTTAGGACCCGGAACCGCGCCCTTGAGAACGAGGATTCCTCTTTCGCCGTCAACACTGACGACCGTCAGATTCTGAACTGTGCAGTTTACAGCACCCATATGACCAGGCATCTTCTTGCCAGGCAGTACACGAGCCGGTGTGGAGTTAGCACCCAGAGAACCAACACGTCTGTGGTACATGGAACCGTGTCCGTCCGGACCACCCTTCTGGCCGTGACGCTTGATGTTACCCTGGTAACCTTTACCCTTGGAAACACCGCTTACATCAACGTGATCACCAACATTGAGCATGTCGGAAACCTTGATTTCCTGACCGAGGCTGTAGTCTTCCTCTGTCTTAAACTCACGGATAGTACGCTTTAAGCTTACCTCTGCCTTTGCGAACTGTCCCTTGTCCGGCTTATTTACCAGCTTCTCGCGAATGTCACCTGTAGCGACCTTCACAGCCTTGTAGCCGTCTTTCTCTACCGTCTTATTCTGAATTACAAACATCGGGTTGCATTCAATGACGGTTGCCGGAACTGCCAGTCCACTCTCATCGAAGAGCTGTGTCATGCCGGCTTTCTTGCCAAGTACGAACTTTGTCATTTCTTAATTCCTCCTATTTAGGTTATTGGTTCGCGATTTCTAGTCCGCGAACATGACCTCCGCATATCCTGCCGCTTGACTTTCAACAGGACGCGGAAAAAGCCTTTAAGCCTTGAGCTCAATGCTCACGCCTGCAGGCATGTCAAGCTTCATCAATGCATCAACAGTCTTCTGGTTCGGCGCAAAAATGTCGATAAGACGCTTATGCGTACGAAGTTCAAACTGCTCACGGGAATCCTTGTACTTATGAGGAGAACGCAGGATAGTTGTGATCTCTTTCTCTGTCGGGAGCGGGATCGGACCGGAGAAGCTTGCACCTGTTCTGGTGACTGTCTCTACGATACGTGCTGCGCTCTGGTCAAGGAGCTCGTGATCATAAGCCTTAAGCTTAATTCTGATCTTTTGGTTTGTTGCCATGTTTGATTCCTCCAAATTCATCGCTGTTTTTTTCTTCACCCTGTCCAGCGTTTCTCTTGAGCCCATCATAAAACCCAGGAGACCAGTTACCGCAGCATACGGCACTTTGGGCCTGGGCATGTGTTCTACAAAACACACGCTGTGACTTCAGGTTATCGCCGGGAATCTTTGTCCCCGACTGCTCCGTCTAAGTTACCCGCTTCTTAAGCACAGCCGCTCAATATGCGGCAATCTCAGACTTCTTCGCTACGCGCACAAAGTCGCGCAGGAAAGAGTATACTCCATAAGTCAAGCGAATGCAAGCATAAATATCTAGAAATGCAAGATTTTTTCGTATTTCTACGTTTTTTCTCATTTTCTCCGTCAAAACCGGTAATTTCTCTTTATTTATTTACCTGTTCCACATACAATGTAGGCAAACGGGGGAAATATATTTCGGTATTATATAGGAGCGATTATGAAACTTCAAGAACGTGATCCGATGCTTTATGAACTCTTCGAACTGGAAAGAGAGAAGATCCCGCGTTTTATGCGAATGACTGACCGAAAGAAGAAAGTCCTTCGGTTTCTCTTCATTATCTTTATCGTAATCGAATTACTGATCATCATGTGGTTCCCCCGCTGGTATGGAGCCGTGATCGTCTATACTATCCAGAACGGGGAATATGTGGTAGCCAGTATGACTCCCAGCGGGTATATTACCGCCATCATCCTGGGAGCACTTCCTATCCTCTTTCTTCTGGGATACTGCCTCTTCGCCTATCTCTTCGAGCGGACTGCATTCCGGGAAGCCAGTAATCTTTCTCTGAACATGAAGGAAGACCGGCGTCTGCTCACCCGCGCACGAGATGCAGATCTGATAAGAAACCTGCACAGAAACGATGCCACCGGTCTTGTAAATGTGAAAGAAGAGAAGTATGAGCCCGGATATTCTCGTGAGGAAGAGATCGACAATTTCTTCAAACGCGGCCCCCAATAGGTTTCAGGACCACCGGCGGTCATCTCTATATCCTTAATCAGGTCAGTTTTCTTCCAGAAGCTTCTTCAGTTCTTCTGAGCTAAAGTGATATTTCTTATCGCAGAAATGGCATTCCAGATCGATACCCTTCGGATCTTCTGCAAGCTCGGCCAGATCCTTTTTGCCGACGGCAAGAAGATTTCTCTCCATTCTTTCCCGGGAACAGTTGCACTGATAAGATACCGGTGCGCCCTGCAGGAAGCAGATATCCTTATCGCCGATAAACATATCCAGGATCTTCTCCGGATTAAAACCTTCTGTCAGAAGGAAAGTCACATCCGGGAATCCGCCGTTGACTCTGGCTTCCAGATAGGAGATGGTCTCTTCATCTGCACCTGGCAGCAGCTGGACCATGAATCCTCCGGCACAGGTCACGCCGTTAGCGTCGATGCCTACTCCCAGAGAGACGATGGAAGGGGTCTGTTCAGATGATGCAAGATAATAGGTGAAGTCTTCAGCGATCTCTCCGGAGATCAGTTCAACCTGACCTACATAAGGTTCCTTCAGACCGAAATCCTTAACGACAGTCAGTTTACCGTTTCCGACCGCGGCACCTACATTGAGTTTACCCGGGCGGTGATATGTGGTTTCCACTACCGGCTCCAGACAGTATCCACGAACATGACCATGGGAATCGGCCACGGCGGTCATGCCCTGAAGCGGACCGTCAGAACGCAGGTTTACCGTCAAAGTGTCGCCGTCACTTTTCAAGGTGTCGGCCAGAAAAAGAGTACCGGTCAGAAATCTTCCCAGTGCAGCGGTGGCTACCGGAGAAGTCTGGTGGATACGGAGTGCTTCTTTTACAAGGTGGGTCGAACGGATCGCCAGAGCCCGGACCTTGCCGCCCAGGGCTGTGGCTGTCACCATATAATCGGAATCATCTTTCGGGGATCCCGGAGCAAAATAAAAATCGTCCATAATCTACTCCCGTTATTTCTCAAGCGGTCTTCTGACGCAGTAGAATACTCTCTCGTCACCGGCATTGGGGGCACGCTTCTTCAGATCGCCATATACGCCTTCGATCTCCAGCCCGCATCTGGCAACCAGTTCACGGATCTCTTCGTCAGAGTAGTATTGTTCCACGATCTCGTCGTCTTCTCTTTCATAGTGTTCCCCGTCGATGGAGGCAAACATGGTAAGAGACGCAAAGTTGCGGCCGCTTTTCTCATCAAATTCGTTTTCCCATAATACCGTAAAATCGTCCTCGATGGAATAGAAAAACTCATTTCCCAGCGTCTCGCTGAAATGCTTCTTCGTGGCCACGTCGAAGATGAAAAGTCCGCCGGGATTGAGGAAACAGAAGAAGGATCTCAGAAGTTTCTCGATATCTTTCTTCCGGGTCATGTGGTTCACCGTATCCAGAAGCGACACGAATACATCCATGGTGCCGTAAAGATCCAGGTCTGCCATATCCTGACAGAGCCAGAGGGCATCCACCTTCATCTTCTCTGCTCTTTCTCTTGCCTGGTCCAGCATCGGAAGTGAGGAATCCACGCCGATGATGTCATATCCCAGTTTCGAAAACTCGCAGGTCACTGTTCCGGTGCCGCATCCCAGGTCGCAGAGCAGAGGGCTTCCGTTCTTGCCGTCTCCGGGAAAAGCACCGTGTTTCTTCACGATCCAGTCCACGAAAAGGACCCATTTCTCAGGGTCCATTTCTTTCTGGAACGTATCGTAAAAGCTCGCTAGAAAATCGTATGCTGACATATTCTTATCCTTTAATATAGGGAGCCGGATCGACTTTCGAACCGTTATCACGTACTTCGAAGTGAAGATGCGGTCCGGTTGACGTACCCGTGCTTCCGCACTCTGCGATGGTCTGGCCGGCTTTGACCTTGTCGCCTACATGTACGTAGACATCTCGGGTATGGCCATACAGTGTGCAGATTCCGTTTCCGTGATCGATAATGCAGTAGTTACCGTAATTGGATCCGCCGGTGTTCTGTCCTTCTACCGGTTCTTCTACCTTGATGACCGTTCCGCTGGCCGCTGCTACGATGGGGTTGCCGTAGGTTCCGCCAAGATCAACGCCCCAGTGCATACGTCTGGTCTTGTAGACCGGATGGATACGCCATCCGTAAGGGGAATAGATCGTATAGTCACCCGGATAAGGCCAGGTCATCTTCATCTTCGGCTTCGTGGTACTGCCTCCGCCACCGTTGTCACCGCCGCCGTTTCCGCCGCCATTGCCGCCACCGTTTCCACCGCCGTTATTCGTCTTCGGGGTAGGTGTCTTCTGGGCTTCCCGGCGCTTTCTCTCTTCTTCCTCACGCTGCAGTCTGCGGATCTCCTCGTCCAGACGGTCGGCTTCATCTCGGAAAGCATCCTCTTTCTTGAGCCAGGAATTGATCTGGGAAGACTTCTCTTCCAGCTTCGCAGTGGTCTTACCGATGCGGGCCTGAAGCTCATTGAGTTGAGCGGACTTCTCTTCTGCTACAGCCTGCATGTCTTGTGCTTCCTGAAGTGCGTACTGGCTCTTCAGTTCCGCATCGTCCATGGCAATAGTCAACTGGTCGATCATCTGACGATCGGCATCACCGATCAGAGAGATCATCTGAAGATTCGTGAAGAAACCCGCGATACTGTCGGAAGACAGGAGGATCTCGAGAGTACTCTTGTTCTCATAGGCGAACATGATGCTGACGCGGCGGGAGTATTCCTCACGCTTGGCGATCAGAGTCTCCTGGGACTTGATGTATTCGTCCAGCGCATCTCGCTTGGCAATGATGGCTGCCGCATACTCTTCGGCGATGGTCTCGTACTGGGTCATCTGCTCGTCGCTCAAGCCCTTCAGTTCAGCGAGTTCGCCGCTGAGTTCGCTCTTCTCACCCTTGAGCTTACGGACTTTCTCTTCTGCCTGCTCGGCCTTTTTTCTGGCTTCGTCTCTCTCCTGCTTGGCTTTCTCCACATCTCCCTGCTTCGGGGAATAGGACATAAAATCGTGGTCAAAAGCTTGGACAGGACGATATCCCAGGAAAGCCGCAGAGGTAAACACGAACCCGGCACACATCAGAAGTGCCAGGGCTTTTTTAATTCTGCTTTTCAAAACTCCGGACATGGTTTGTCACCTCTTTTACACTTTGACGTACTTACGCACGGCGATGCCGCTGCCGATGGATCCGATGAACACACCGCTTGCCAGGCAAAGGAGCAGGATGTAGAACGTCAGGTTCTGCATCGGGATCAGGGCGTAAGTACTGCTCAGTTCCACATTGTTCATAGCACGGGAGTAGATCCCGGAATAGATAAAATGCGTGATCCCCCAGGCGCAAAGAGCACTGATCAGTCCGACGATGGCGCCCTCTACGATATATGGGAATCGAATATAGTTATTGGTCGCACCTACGAATTTCATGATGGCGATCTCGGTGGAACGGGAGTATACCGAGATACGTACCATGTTCGAGATGATAAAAAGCGATATCAGGAAAAGTACACCGAAGGCCACAACTGTCGCGATGTTGACGACATGGGTGGCACGGGTGAGGAACTTCATGACGTTACTCTCCTGCATGACCTTGTCGATACCGGGGATGGCTTGCAGCCGCATGACGACCTCATCGGAATAGCCCGGATCCACCAGTTGCACGGTGATGGTATAAGGAAGATACGTGTTGTAATCGAACTCATCCAGGATCGAAGAACTCTCTCCCAGTTCTTTGCGGAAACGCTTATAGTTATCTTCCGGAGACATGGCATGGTAGGAGCGGATCTTATCCGGATTGGTGTTGAGATATTCACAGGTCATATCCATCTGCTCCTGCGTACAGCCGATCTTCATGTAGACTTCGATCGGCGGCTGCTGTCCGACTTTCTTCATGATGAAGCGGGCATTGGCCGAGAAGATGAAGAATATGGACATGATCAGGAGCATCAGCAGGATCGTAGATACCGACGCCACCGTAACCAGCGGGTGACGCACGATGCCCTGAAGACCTTCTTTCAGTGAATTCCAGAATGCACGCGGACTCATTTGCCGTCCTCCCCCCGATTGGGCGGGAACTCCGGCAGGTGTTCCTCGTTCTTTCCATCTGTTTCTGAATCGAATTCGTCTTCCATATCTTTCGGAAGGCTGGGCTGTTCCGGTTCTACAACGGCAGAATAGCCGGATGCTTTCTCGTCGCGGACGATGAGACCGTCTTCCACTTCGATGACTCGTTTCTGCATACGGTCTACCATATTACTGTCATGGGTGCAGACGATAACGGTCGTGCCCATGCGGTTGATCTCCAGAAGGAGGGCCATGATGGACTCCGAAGTCTCCGGGTCCAGGTTTCCTGTAGGCTCGTCGGCCACGATCATCTTCGGGTTATTCAGCATGGCACGGGCGATGGCCACGCGCTGCTGCTCACCACCGGAAAGTTCCTGCGGCAGAGAATGCGCCTTGTCACGAAGCCCTACCGAACCAAGGACAATGTCCACCATCTGGTTAAGTTTTTTTCTCGGAACGCCGATGATCTCACCGGCAAAAGCAATATTCTCCGCGACGGTCTTGGTCTCGATCAAGCGGAAATCCTGATAGATGATACCGATCTCTCTTCGAAGATACGGTACCAGAGCATGAGGCATCTTGGAAATGCAGAACCGGTCGATGAGCACCATTCCTTCGGTGGGCTTCTCCTCCCTGGTGATACACTTCATCAGGGTAGACTTGCCCGATCCGCTCTTACCGATGATGAAGACGAACTCGCCGTCTTCGATCCGGAAAGATATACCGCGGAGCGCATCCGTACCGGTCTTGTATGTCTTATGTACATTGTCAAAACGTATCAAAGTCGTTCTTCCTATCTTTACCAGTTAAGATTGCCGCCCTGACCGCTCTTCTCCTGCTTCTCCAGATAAGTACGTACCATAGCCGCCAGCTTAAAAAGCACGGCGTCGTCGAAGCTTCTCAGGTCAAGACCCGTGATCTTCTGAACTTTATCAAGACGGTATACCAACGTGTTTCTGTGTACGAACAGTTTTCTGGAAGTTTCACTACCATTGAGGTTATTCTCGAAGAAACTCTGGATGGTGACCAGTGTGTCGGAATCCAGGGATTCGTAGGCACCCTTCGGGAATACTTCACTGAGGAACATATTACAGAGCGTCGGCGGGAGCTGATAGATCAGACGGCCGAGACCCAGTTTATCGTAACGCATGATGAACTGCTCGCTCTCGAAAATGCTGCCCACACGAAGGGCCAGTGTTGCTTCTCTGTAGGACTTGGCAATATCGCGCAATGTCTGGGCCGGCATACCGATACCCACATGAGCGCGGATCATGGACTCGGCATTGAGGTTGTCCAGGATCGTGTTGCTGACTTCCTTGAGGAAATTATCGAAACCTTCGCCCAGATCCATAACCAGAACGATGGTCTCCTCATCCATGGCCACCACCATCTGGGTCTTGTTATCCGGGAAGAGATTCTGCAGGATCTCGAGGCACTCGACTCCGTCGTTCTTATTCACGCGGACAATGAATACGATTCTTCTTGTTGCGAAGGGGATCTTATATTCTCTTGCCTTAAGCGGAATATCTCCGGGGAGCTCGTTCTCCAGAAGTACATTCTTAATGAATGTCTCACGTTCTACGTCCGTATTTCTCTCACGCATGGCGGCCTTGATCCACTGGGTGACCAGCTCAAGATAGGTTCTGGCTACCTGATCGACGCCGCTGATGAAAGCGATGTACTGGGTCTGATCGCCGATGACGATCTTCATGTATGTCTTACCTGCCGTACTGGAAAACAGATCATCTGACAGCAGAACAGCTCTGGCGCTGGAATCCTCGATTCCTTCCCACGCAGGGTCCGTACAGGCTACGACCATTCCGGATGTGTCCATCACACCGACGGTCATGTCGAGGATCTTCTTCGCTTCTCGCATACACTTTTTTAATTCTTCCATACGCTTCACCTTTTCATTGTCTTGTTGTTCTCACGGCATGGGCATAGTTACAATTATGCTATTCTAACTACGCTATTAATCTTAAACTTTTCGGTGAAAAGTTTCAACATGACAAACTTTACATTCTTTTTACGTAAGAAAAGCACGAAAAAAGGGGAGTCTTTCGACTCCCCTTCCGATCATAATAAGTTTGAAGTGTTTCCTTATCAGGAAATAATGCTCTGCTCAGTATCCTTATCGAAGAGGTGAACACGGTTAGCGTCAACAGCGATGTCAACAACCTCACCTACACGGGACTCGGATGTGGTCGGGTCTACTCTTGCTGTCAGCGGGAGAGAACCGTTAACTGTTACATAGAGGTATGTCTCAGCACCGAGCATCTCGACAACGTCGACGTCTGCAGAGAATGCAGATTCCGGATGCATGGATACGTAAGTTCCGTCATCGGTGAGAGCCTCAGGACGTACACCGAAGATAACTTCTGTTCCGTCACGCTCGATAACTTCCGGTACACAGTAACGCTCAGCAAGCTTGATCGTTGTGTTCTCGAATGCAACATATACATCGTCGCCTTCTACCTGGATGGTAGCGTTGATGAAGTTCATCGGAGGCATACCGATAAATCCTGCAACGAATGTGTTGACCGGGTTGTCGTAGAGCTCCGTCGGGGAGTCAACCTGCTGGATGAAGCCATCCTTCATAACTACGATACGGGTACCCATCGTCATAGCCTCTGTCTGGTCGTGAGTAACGTAGATGATGGTTGTCTGCAGTCTCTGGTGGAGCTTAGTGATCTCAACACGCATCTGAACACGCAGCTTAGCGTCGAGGTTGGACAGCGGCTCGTCCATGAGGAATACCTTCGGGTCACGAACGATAGCACGGCCGAGAGCAACACGCTGACGCTGACCACCGGAGAGAGCCTTCGGCTTTCTGTCGAGGAGGTGCTCGATCTCGAGGATCTTAGCAGCTTCCTGTACACGACGCTTGATCTCACCACGCTCAACCTTACGGAGCTTAAGACCGAAAGCCATGTTATCGAATACTGTCATGTGCGGATACAAAGCGTAGTTCTGGAAAACCATCGCGATGTCACGGTCCTTCGGGAGTACGTCGTTGATCAGACGATCGTCGATGTAGATCTCACCTTCGGAAATATCTTCGAGACCAGCGATCATACGAAGAGTTGTGGACTTACCGCAACCGGAAGGTCCTACCAGGATGATGAATTCCTTATCGGAAATCTCAAGATTGAAGTCAGAAACAGCTACAACGCCGCCTTCATACTTCTTGTAAACATGCTGAAGTGATAAACTTGCCATTTTAAACCTCCATTGTCGTGCCCATCTCCGAGGCACGGTTTTTCATCTGCACTAACTATAACATGACGCCTTCAAGTCGGCTATACGTAAAACTTGCCAAAAAACCAAGACATTTTTTGACAGGGCAAAGAAGTGATTGTTGCAACTTGACTACGATTATACTTTTCACCTTGTGCAGAATGTACAATTTTCATGATTTTTGCATTTGACACTTGTTTTATGCAAGTTTATTCAGTATTCTGTATAAATATTAACGATGAACAATGGGTGAGTTTTTCCACTTGAAAAACACTGATATTTCAGGCGTTTTCACCGTTTCTCCCCCTGGAGGCCCCACGAGGCGGGAAACAAGTATATCGTTAGATTATTATTCTTTTTATATATATGGAGCGGAACATGGAAAAGGAAACTTCTTTACCAACCGTCGGAAACGACATGCAGACATTGATCAACAAAGCCGCGACTTTGATCGAGGCTTTACCCTATATCCAGAGCCTGGCCGGCAAGACCGTCGTCATCAAGTACGGTGGTAATGCCATGGTAAATGACGAGCTGAAATCTTCCGTTATGGACGACATCGCTCTTCTTAAGTGCGTAGGTATCAATCCTGTTCTCGTTCACGGCGGCGGACCGGACATCAGCAACATGCTGAAGAACCTCAGCATCGAATCACACTTCGTCAATGGTCTGCGTTTCACCGATGCCAAGACCATGGCTGTTGCCCAGATGGTCCTTATCGGTAAGACGAATAAAGAAGTCGTTTCCTACCTGGGTCAGAAAGGCGTAAAAGCCATTGGTATCTGCGGTATCGACGGTCACCTCATCGAGTGCGAGAAGCTGACGGAAGATGCTAACGGTAACCCCATCGACGTAGGTTTCGTCGGTAAGATCAAGAGCATCAACACCAAGGTCATCTCTACCCTGGCCAACGATGAATATATTCCGGTCGTCGCTCCGATCGGTGTCGGCTCCGACGGTGAAAGCTACAACATCAATGCAGATACAGTTGCCGCAGAGATCGCTGTGGCCCTCAAGGCTGAGAAGCTCATCACCCTCACCGATGTCGAAGGCGTTAAGGGCGTCATGGACGACGGCAAAGAGCAGGTCATCCCGGTACTGACCGAGACAGACATCCACGAAATGATCGACTCCGGCGTGATCACCGGCGGCATGATCCCGAAGGTCATGGGCTGCCTGGATACGATCCGACGCGGCGTCGGCCGCGCACATATCATTGACGGCCGTGTCCCGCACAGTATCCTGCTGGAGATCTTCACCGGCAAAGGTATCGGTACCATGATCATGCGGGAGAAGACCCCTTATTTCGAAGGCGAGAAAATCTAAAGACTATAAGCTGAGCATCGACTCACGAACACACGAGGTAATATATTATGGAAGAATTAAAAGACGAGAAACTGGAACAGATCATCCAAGCAGACGAAGCATTCTATATGCCGGTATTCGGTAAGCGTGTTCCGCTGGTAGTAGACCACGGTAAGGGCGTCTACCTGTATGGAACGAACGGCAAGAAATATATGGACATGATCGGCGGTATTGCCGTAAATACACTGGGACACGACAACGGACGTCTCGTACGGGCCATCTCTTCCCAGGCAAGAAAAGTCATCCACTGCTGTAATTACTACTATAATGAGCCACAGACCATGCTGGCCAAGAAGCTTGTCGAGATGAGTTTCGCCGATAAGGTTTTCTTCGCCAATTCCGGTGCCGAGGCTAACGAAGGTGCCATCAAGCTGGCTCGCGGGTTCTGGTACCATAAGGGTACACCGAAGCCGAAGATCATCACCGCAACCATGTCTTTCCACGGACGTACTATGGCGACCATCGCGGCCACCGGTCAAGAGAAGTTCAGAGAGCCTTTCGGCCCGGTAACACCCGGATTCGAATATGTGCCTTATAACAATCTCGAGGCCCTCAAGAATGCATGCGATGCCCAGACCGGTGCCATCATGCTGGAGCTGATCCAGGGCGAGAGCGGCGTACATCCGGCCGATTTCGACTACGTACAGGCTGTAAGAAAGTTCTGCACCGAGAACAAGATCCTTCTCATCATCGATGAAGTCCAGACCGGTGTCGGACGTACAGGTACATTCTTTGCATATGAGCAGTATGGTATCCAGCCGGATATCCTGACGCTGGCCAAGGGTCTGGCAGGCGGTGTTCCGATTGGTGCTGTCCTGGCCAACAAGATGACCGGTACCGGATTCGCTCCGGGAGATCACGGTTCCACCTTCGGCGGTAACCCGCTGGCTTGTGCAGCCGGTCTGGCCGTCGTAAACGAGATTGAATCCAAGGGTCTTCTGAGCAATGTTCAGAGCGTCAGCGCTTATCTTCAGAAGAAACTCAATAATGTCGCCAAGAAGACCGGCAAGATCGCCGAAGTACGTGGCAAGGGTCTTCTTCTCGGCATCGAGCTGGACAGCGGTTCTGCTGCCGATACCAAGATGAATCTCTTCGAGAAAGGTTTCCTGGTAAGTTCCATCGGATCCAATGTGATCCGTATCGCACCGCCGCTGATCCTCAGCAAATTCCAGGCAATCAAATTCATCTCTGCACTGCAGGATGTTCTCGAAGGAAAGGAGTAATACAATGAAGCATTACATTGATTTTCACGATGACGTATCGATCCAGGAGCTGGATGCTCTTCTTAACACAGCGCTGGATCTGAAGTCCAAGACCAAGAAAGGGATCCCGCATCCGATCCTGGCCGGCAAGACTCTGGGCATGATCTTTACCAAGTCCTCTACACGTACACGTGTTTCCTTCGAAGTCGGTATGTATCAGCTGGGCGGTCACGCGCTTTTCCTCAGTTCCGACGATATCCAGATCGGACGTGGTGAGACCATCCACGATACAGCCAACGTTCTGTCTCGCATGGTAGACGGTATCATGATCCGTACTTTCGCACACCAGGACATCCTGGACCTTGCCAAATACGGCAGCGTTCCGGTCATCAACGGTCTGTCCGATGACCAGCACCCGACTCAGGTCCTGGCGGATCTTCTGACCATCAAGGAGCATAAGGGTGACCTCAAGGGTCTGAAGCTTGCGTATGTCGGTGACGGCAACAACATGGCCAATTCCCTGCTGCATGCCTGCGCGAAGGCCGGCATGGATATCTCCGTTGCCTCTCCGAAAGACTACACCTGCCCGGAGAAATATGTACTCCAGGCACAGGAAGATGCTAAGATCACCGGTTCCAAGATCGTCATGACCGAGGATCCGTATGTTGCCTGCAAAGATGCAGACGTGATCTATACCGATACCTGGGCCAGCATGGGTCAGGAATCCGAGAAGGCACTGCGTGCTCAGATCTTCAAGGATTATCAGGTCAATGCCGACCTCTTCGCTACTGCTGCTAAAGATGCAATCTTCCTGCATTGCCTGCCGGCCTACCGCGGATATGAAGTGACCGAAGATATCATCGACGGCCCACGCTCTGTTGTTTTTGACGAGGCAGAGAATCGTCTGCATGCACACAAGGCGATCCTTGTTCATCTGATGAGTGAGCAGTATGCTTGATATTCACGTCCGCACCGCACGTCTTCATGAGGCGGAGACCATCTGCCGACTCGTACACGAGTCCATGAAGTCCTATTGCCAGGATTCCCACATCCCGGATCACTACATCGAAGCCACCGCCGAGACGGTGGAGATCATCTCCGATGCCATCGCTTCCGGTGTTGTTTTCGTGGCTCTGGATGAGAACGAAGAGATCCTGGGGACGTGCCGGCTCTACATCCGTCCGAAACGCGAATTTGCCGGAGAGCTTCCGGACAAGGGAAAGTCCTGTTCTTCTCGAATCGCCTACTTCGCGCGGTTCTCGGTATGGGATACCTGGCGGGGCAAGGGCATCGGGAACTTTCTCCTTCAGTACTGCAGTGATATCGCGACCCGCACAGGTTGCTCGCATATGTTTCTTCACACAGCACTGAGCAACGAGAACATGGTGCAGTACTATCTCTCCCGTGGATTCTCGATCCTCTCTTCCGATACCGGACGCGGATACGAACGAGGACTTTTCAGTAAGAAATTAAAGTAATACGAAGACGAGGCAGACTTACGGTCTGCCTCTTTTTTCGCGTGTTCGTCGTCGATTTCATTCTTTAAAAGTATAAAGTATTCCATTTGTTCGAATAATTATTCTTTCGCTGTATAAGTGCCGTGATTTGTGACTTTGGTCCCTCTTTTTCCATATGAGAATCAAATACAATATCAGCAAGTATTCGATGTTTCGGGAAAGGAAGTTCGGAATGGGCAAATTCAAGGAATACAGGCAACGTGCAAATCTTAGCCAGATGCAGCTGGCTGAAAGTCTGGACGTGTCACAGGCTTGTGTTTCGCGATGGGAGAACTCCAACGCCTATCCGGAGCTGGAGACCGCCAAGAAGCTCTCCGCCAAACTTCATATGTCGCTGGATGTTATCTACGACAACCCGTCTCATGTCGGCCCCTGGGAGATCCCGATCTACGAGAAGATTACCGGTAAAGGAACCCGGATCATCACGTCGAAAAGCAAGTATTGTCTGTTCCTGTCCAACCATGAGATGCAGGCGCTTCTGCCCTGGGAGAAAGGTCAGGGACCTCGTCCGGACGTAGGAGCGGATGACTATATCGGATTCTACTGCAGCCAGCATTCGATGGCGCCGCTGATCCGGCCGAATTCGGTGAATGTGATCTTCCTGTCTTCCCATATCTACAACGGCCACGTCCATCTGATCAGCATCAACGAGGGGGACTGTATCCTGGCCCGGCTTTATAAGGCACAGCAGACCATCACTGTGGAAACGGATATCGAGAAAGGTGCCATCAGCACTTTCCGTGAAGACCAGCTCAGGGACGAGACTCTGAAAGTCTTCGGAGTGGTGCTTCAGACAAGAAGCAATCTGCTCTAGACCGATGTGACCGGGAAGGCTTTCCATCCTTCTGTTGCAAAAGAACTGAAGCCATCGGAAGTTACCAGTTTCTCTATATGCTCCATATCTTCAAAGACACCGAAGACCGCGCTTCCTGAGCCGCTCATGGCTGTATAGAACGCGCCGTTTCTCCCCATAAAAGCAAGGGCATCCGCCATCTCCGGCGCATCGTAAAGTGCCGGTTCATACAGGTCGTTCCAGAGAATGGGCTCGGCCTTGCGCAAGCGTCGGATCGGATCGGTCTCTTCCTGCGGGAACAGGAAATCGTTAAGTATACTCTTCTTTTCTTCTGTCATGATCCGGGGGGATGCGCTCTGATCGAAGCGGGAATAGCAGCCGGGCGTCGACACGCCTTTTGCCGGCTTGAGCAGAAGGATCGGAAGACCGGATAGTGGCGCGGCTTTCGTAAGGATCTCTCCTACACCTTCACAAAGTGTAGTTCCGCCGGACAGAAAGAACGGTACGTCCGCGCCGATCTTAAGGGCCAGTTCCGCAAGTTTCTCCGGGGAAACCGCCGAAGGGAAAAGATCGGAAAGCGCCATCAGCGTGGCCGCTCCATCGGAGCTGCCGCCTCCCAGTCCCGCCTGGGACGGGATCTTCTTAGTAAGCTCGATGGTAATGTCGTATGCACGGCTTCCCATCTCCTCCATGAACAGAGCCGCCGCTTTGCAGGCGGTGTTCTTCAATCCGATCGAAGAAAGTTCCCGGTCTTCTGTCAGAAGACGGATCTCCCCTTCCTTCTCGGCAGGTTCGGCGCTCACCGTCACTTCATCGTAGAGAGAGACAGTCTGCATCAGGCTTCGCAGAAGATGGTATCCGTCTTCTCTTCTTCCTGTCATATGCAGAAAAAGATTGATCTTGGCCGGTGCCTTTCTTGTGATCTTCATGGTAACTCCTTTCACGGATAAAAAAGAGCCGCTATGCAGGCACGTTCCCGTGTCAATGCATAAGCGGCGCGATTCATCTAATGTAATATCCTATCAGGATGCGGCGGTCGTATTCTCGGTAGCAGCCGCTACGGCAGCGATGTGAACGACCTTGGTCAGTACATCGATATAGCTGTAGGATACAGTCTCCTGTGTGGAATAAGGTGCCTTCCTGTCACACTTTACAGTGAACATATTCGGATAGCAGTGATCCAGCACTCCTTCATGAACGATGATTCTCTTGCGGCCGCCATTCGATGTAAGGCGAACGGTTCTACCAATATATGCTTCCAGACTCTTCTTGCACTCGTCAACATCTGTCTTTACAATCACTTGCCTGTACCTCCATCAATCAGAATGAAAAATCCTTCTGTTACAGAATTATAGCAAGCACCTTACAGGTTGTCAACGAAAAACACAACCACTTGTGGTTGTTTTGCACAAATTATTCAAAATATAGTGTTTCCACTTTTAGCAAATCCACTGTTTGACGCTTCCGAACTGTAACAAAATCGTCATGGACAGTTGGAATTGTTACAGGGAAAGCATATAATGGAACACGAACGCAAAGCCGTCTATATCATGTTCAAAGAGAGGGTCCAATCATGCTTAGTGATATTGAAATCGCACGTAATGCCGAAATGCTTCCGATCGAAAGAATCGCCGCGAAACTGGATATTCCACGTGAAGATCTGGAATTCTACGGAAAGTACAAAGCCAAGCTTCCGCTTTCTATATTAAAGAATAGAAAAGATAAGAAGGACGGGAAACTGGTACTGGTTACGGCGATGAACCCGACTCCGGCCGGAGAGGGCAAGACTACGGTAAGTATCGGATTGGCCCAGGCCTTGAACAAGCTGGATAAGAAAGCCATGCTGGCGCTTCGTGAACCGTCTCTGGGACCGGTATTCGGTATCAAGGGCGGCGCTGCAGGCGGCGGATATTCCCAGGTCGTACCTATGGATGACATCAATCTTCATTTCACCGGTGACCTGCATGCCATCACTTCTGCCAATAACCTTCTCGCTGCCATGATCGATAATCATCTGTATCAGGGTAACGAGCTCCGTCTGGACAAGGAGCGGATCCTCTGGAAGCGTTGTCTCGACATGAACGACCGTGCGCTGAGAAGCTTGAACCTCGGCGTAGGCGGCGGTGTCAACGGCGTTCCGAGAAATGAAGTTTTCTCCATCACTGCTGCCAGTGAAATCATGGCGATCCTGTGTCTGTCTTCTGACATGGAAGACCTCAAGCGTCGTCTGGCGAATATCGCCATCGCTTACGATGAAGACGGTAATATCGTACGTGCCAGTGCTCTTCATGCAGAGGGTGCCATGAGCGTACTTCTGAAGGATGCCATCTGCCCGAACCTGGTGCAGACGCTGGAACATACACCGGCGCTCATCCATGGCGGTCCTTTTGCCAATATTGCGCATGGATGCAACAGCGTCATCGCAACGAAGATGGCTCTGAAGCTTTCCGATATCGTGGTTACCGAAGCAGGCTTCGGTGCTGATCTTGGTGCCGAGAAGTTCCTGGATATCAAGTGCCGTACGGCAGGCATCTGGCCAAACGCCGTCGTGATCGTGGCTACCGTCCGTTCTCTGAAGTATAACGCCGGTATCCCGAAGGAAGAATTGAATACACCGAATGCAGAGGCTGTGGCGAAAGGATTCCCGAACCTGGCTAAGCATATCGAGAATATCTTGAGTTATGGTATTCCTTGCGTCGTTGCCAGCAACCAGTTCCTGACCGATACACCGGAAGAGCTGGATACTCTGCGTCGTCTCTGCGAGGAGAAGGGTGCGAAGTTCGCACCGGCCCAGATCTTCGCTAAGGGTGGCGAAGGCGGTATCGAACTGGCCAATGCTGTTCTGGAAGCCATCGACACACCAAGTGACGGTCCGCACTATATGTACGAACTGGATATGCCTGTGGAGCAGAAGATCGAAGCTATCGCCAAGAACATCTATGGTGCCGCTAATGTTGAGATCCTGCCGGAAGCCCGGAAGAAGATCGAAGACTTCACTGCCGCAGGATTCGGCAAGATGCCGGTCTGCATCGCCAAGACCCAGTATTCTCTCTCTGATAATCTTAAGGTCCTCGGCCGTCCGGAAGGATTCACCTTGACGGTCCGTGATATCTGGCTGTCTGCCGGTGCCGGCTTCCTGGTGGCCCTGACAGGTGCCATCGTGACCATGCCGGGTCTTCCGAAGCATCCGGCGGCCATGGATATCGACATCGATGCCAATGGTGTGATCGAAGGACTGTTCTGATTTCTTATGAAGAATCCGAAAAGTAACTATATCGGAGATGCCAGACGCATCCGAAGAAAACGCCGCATCTTGCAGGGAATCGTTGCAGGTGCGGTAGTTGTCGTACTCGGATTTATTATCTTCTTTACCTATATTCTGAAGCTGAAAGAGGATATCGACGAGAGTTTCCCGGACTATACGTCTTACGAAACAAGTGAGACGGATGCCACCTCGAGTTCGGATCCTTCTTCCCCGTCGTCGGAACCGTCTGAAACCACGGCCCCGACCACCACTACATCCGCAGCTACAACAGAGACGCAGGATCCGGAGATGACCACCACAGAACCCGGAGAATCCTCTTCGGATATCACTTCCGGAGAAGGATCTGATCCTTCGGAAACAGGCGATCCTTCCGAGACAACAGATGGTTCCGAGACTTCGGAGACCACCGTGAGCCTCCTGCCGGATGAACCCACGGAACGAGATCCGGTTCTTTTCCCGTCTAAGTATCCGCTCCAGAAAGTCACCCACGACGAAAGAGACCAGGCCTATGCCGCCATGAAGCAGGCCGTCAAGAAGTATATCGAGACCCATGCCGGAGCCCGGATTGGCTTCTACTATCTCAATCTCAGTACCAGCGAGGCTTTCGGCTTTAACGACACGCAGCCTTTCGTAGTCGGATCCTGTATCCATCTTCCGATGGTCAAGCTCCTCTATGACGATGTCCGCGCCGGCCGTATGACGATGGACCGGGTCGTCACGTATCACACGTCGGACAGCAAAGTGCGTTCCGCGGTCTCTAACTATCCGGACGGAAAACAGTTCTATCTCAGCCAGCTGGCGGATCTGGCCATCAAGGACGGAGACGGCGTGGCAATGAATATGCTTTTCGATCCTATGGGCGGCATGGACGACGTCTTCAATCGTCTTAAGTCTATGACACTTTGTATCGACTATACCGCCGTCCAGAATTATGTGGATTATAAGAAAGTCCAGCAGGCCGGCGCCTACCGTTCTTCTGCCTACGATCTGGCACACTATACGGAGACGATCTACTGGGATTATATGTCTTATCCGGAACACTATCAGAGTCTTATCGATTCTCTGGCCCACTGCAATTCCAACTGGGGTGTGGCCAAGCAGTTCCCGGCGGATACACTGGTCCTGCATCGGGCAGGAAGCAATGTAACGTTCCATAGTGAAGCTGATGTAGCCATCATTCTTTCGGCTGAACCGGTAATCATCAGCGTTACGGTCGAGGCAGATACACCCGACGAAGCAAGAGAGATTCAGGCTGCACTCGGTGCCTTGGTCTACAATTTCATAAGTTACTGTCACTCGTGAGATTTTTATGTTATAATTCATCTCGTATTTGTCGTCCCGGGTGGTCTACAGTTGGCGGTGGGTCTTGTGCGATGCGAGCCTGTGAACCCTGTCAGGTCCGGAAGGAAGCAGCAGTAAGCGGTCACTTGCATGTGCCGCAAGGGTGCTTGCCCCAACTGTAGTCCAGCCGGGACGATTTTTTAATATTTCTGCTTGTTAAGGAGGTATCCCGAATGGAACATGTCGCTTTATACAGGCTCTTCCGCCCGATGAATTTTGACGAGATCGTGGAACAGTCACATGCTGTGGCCGCGCTGCGTCAGTCCGTCATCTCGGGAAAGATCGGTCATGCCTACCTGTTCTGCGGAACCCGTGGTACAGGTAAGACCTCCATCGCCAAGGTATTCTCCCGGGCTATCAACTGCCAGCATCCGGAGAACGGCAATCCCTGTAACAAGTGTGAGATCTGTAAAGGTGTCATCGATGGTTCCCTTCTGGATGTCATCGAGATGGACGCCGCCAGTAACAACAGTGTAGATAATATCCGGCGTATCTGTGACGAAGTCATGTTTATGCCGGCCAAGGCCAAGTATAAGGTATACATCATCGACGAGGTTCACATGCTCTCCACCGGTGCATTTAACGCATTGCTGAAGACCCTGGAGGAACCGCCGGCCCATGCCGTCTTCCTTCTTGCGACAACGGAACCTCATCGTATTCCACCTACGATCCTTTCTCGTTGTCAGCGCTATGATTTCCGTCGTATCTCCAATGAGAGTATCGTTGCAAGGCTCCAGCACATCGCGGATACCCAGCATATTTCCATCGAGAAAGATGCCCTCAGTGCCATTGCCACCATCGGTGACGGTGCACTGCGTGACTCTGTTTCCCTTCTGGACCAGGTCAGTACGACAGCCGTCGGTAAGACCATTACCAGAGATGATATTCTGCGGATCACCGGTGTCGTGGACGAAGGATTCCTCCGTCGTTTCGCCACCGCCATGCTGGACGGCAAGCCCGCCGAGGTCCTGACTTTGTGTCGGGAACTCATCATGGACGGTCGCGACCTGACAAGATTCACACTGGATCTGGCCCAGTATTTCCGTAACATCATGGTCACTCAGATCTCGTCTGCTCCTGCTGCGCTGATCGATTCCACATCGGCAGCCATCGCAGATATGACTGAACTGGGCAAGCGGATCCCGACCAAATATGTTCTAGCCGTGATCGCCAAGCTCTCCGAGCTGGTCAGCGAGTTGAAGTGGTCCCCGTCGGCCCGTACTTCTTTCGAGATCATGATCCTGAATCTGACTAACGGCTTATCCAAATACGCAAAGCCCGGCACCGCGCCGGAAGCAAAACCGGAAGTGAAACCGGAACCGAAGCCGGCTCCTGTAGCAGCGCCTGTAGCAGCTCCGGTCGCACCTCCTGCCGTACCGCCGCTGGCGGTAGTCCAGGAAGCAGCGCCTGCAGTTTCTGCCGCACCGGCAGTCCCGGAGACTCCGGCCATTGCGAAAGCTGTTCCTGCACCGATGGCTCCGCCACCGATTGCAACTCCGGTTACCGAAACCGCCAAGGTCCCGGTAGCAGTTGAGAAGGAAGTCAAGGAACCGGAGACGTTACGTGTCCCGGAGACCAAATCTGAGCCGGAACCGGTGTCCGTCCCGCTTTCTCTCCCTGAGGAGCCGAAGACTGAACCGGCACCACCGCCGCTTCCTATGGAGCAGATGATCGCTCCGCCTTCGACGGAAGAAGCTCTTCCGCCTCCACCGATCGCAGAATTACTTCCGACTAAGGAAGAACCTTCTTTGCCTGTGCCGCCGATCGCAAGTCCGGCACCGAAGAAGGAAGAAACAAATATACCGGTACCGCCGATTGCATCAAGCATCCCGCCGGTTCCGGAAGAACCGCCGATGCCACCGATGCCGACTGAGGATGACTTCCTCCCGCCGCCACCGGTCATGGATGACAGTTTCGCACCACCGCCGCCGGAAGAAGCTCCGGAAGAGATCCCGCAGCCGACTGCTGCAGAACTGGCGCAGACTGCGCCGACTTCTCCGAACCTTCACAAGGCATTCGCCAGCAGCCATGTCTCACAGGGACAGGCCACCAATCTGGCCAAGGCTGTCCGTGAGCCGGAAGTCCGCGCACCGCATATGCCGCGTGATATCGTTATGCCGGAAGGTATGGAACCTGCCAAGGAGTCAGCCGAGACGGCGCCCCACTCGAATCTGCAGAGCGTAACACGCAGCGAAGGTGCAAGTGCTTTTGAAGCGGCAAGAAAAGAATTCATGGAATACCTGAAGTCGGAGCATTACTTCGAATCGCTGTTCATGCAGGAATGCCGTCTGACCTGGAAGGATCAGACTGTCTTCTGCATCATGCCGGACTCCTATGCGGACAATATCAACTTCATCCGCGAGAACGGCATCATCCTGACGAATCTGCTCCGGATCTGTCAGAAACAGGAACCCGCACTTCTGCACACTACGATCCTTTCCGAGAAGGATTATCAGGCAGGAGCTTCGGATTCGGCCGCCCCGGTCGCTGAGCCGGAGACGCCGGAATGGGCCAAGGCCTTGAAGGCCGCAGCCGAGAAGAATAATATACCGATCACAAACGTAGATAACATGTAATTGTCACGATAAAAGGAGGACTGAAAAATGGTTAAAGGTTTTAGAGGTGGATTCCCGGGTATGGGTGGCGGCAATATGGGCGCCATCATGCAGCAGGCACAGAAGATGCAGCGTGATATCGAAGCTGCCAAGGCAGAGATCGATGCTCTCGAAGTAGATGCAACTGCCGGTGGCGGAGTCGTGAAGATCGTGATCTCCGGTACACACGAGATCAAGTCTCTCACCATCGATCCTTCCGCTGTAGATCCGGATGATGTTGAGATGCTTCAGGACATGATCGTTGCCGCTTATAACGAAGCCAGCCGCAAGCTCGCCGAGCTCTCTTCCGAGAAGATGTCCAAGGCAACCGGCGGAGCCAAGCTTCCTTTCTGATTTCTAAAGGAATAAAGTATGCCGAGATATTCGCCAAGTGTGGCTAAACTGATATCTGAACTGGGAAAACTGCCGGGCATTGGGCACAAGTCTGCCCAACGCCTGGCTTTCCATATCCTTGCGATGCCCGAAGAAGAGGTCAAGTCCCTTTCTGACTCCCTCATGGAAGCCCGGACATCCACCAAGCTTTGTTCTCAATGTCAGAATTTCACAGATACGGATCCCTGTCCGATCTGTTCGGACCCCAAGCGGGATCACTCTACCATCTGCGTGGTCGAGAATCCGCGGGATGTGGCCACCATGGAAAGAATGCGCGAATATACCGGTCTTTACCATGTACTGCACGGGGTGTACTCCCCCTTGAATAATGTGGGACTCGATGACGTAAAGATCCGTGAACTCATTGCACGTCTGCGTGAGCATCCGGAGACCAAGGAAGTCATCCTGGCCACCAACCAGACTGCAGAGGGCGAAGCGACCGCGATGTATATCTCCCGTCTGGTCAAGCCGGCGGGCATAAAAGTGACCAGAATCGCTTCTGGCCTTCCCATGGGTTCCGATCTGGAATATGCGGATGATGTGACGCTTTCTAAAGCCATGCAGGCACGTCACGAGTTCTGATCATTCTTCTTCTGTCGGTTCGAAAACTGTCTCTCCCGGCATTACCATGCCCAGGGATTCTCTTGCTACATCTTCGATATAGTCGTCCGATCCGATACGAAGGGTCTTCTCCATTGTTTTCTGATATTCAGCACTGACCTGCGCCGCAACGACGTCCAGTTCCTTCGCGCGCTCTTCTACACGTTCGCGCATCCCCTGTTCCTTTCTCAGGCGCATCGCAACCAGCGTGATAACGATCACGAAAAAGACGAGAACAATGACTCGTGCGACCGGGGATTTAATCTGTTTGCGCCTCATATCCAACCTTCTTCAATACAAAACTTTATACTTATTTATCGCACAAAAATCAGGTTTTGTATGCATCTTCGAGCTGAATGTAATGCAACTGTAAGATTATTCCAGCTCCTGTCCGGTCAGCAGTTCGTACATCTCCGAAGCTTCTTCTTTACGGACGGTTTCCTGGATCTTCAGGACCCGGAAAGAAGTGACACCGTTACCGAAACGGATGGATACTTCATCTCCGACTTTGACCTCGGCACCTGGCTTCACGATCTTGCCGTTTATCTCTACACGTCCCGCGGAACAGACCTCATTGGCCACTGTTCTTCTCTTAACGACACGTGATACTTTCAGAAATTTATCGATTCTCATAACTACTCCTGTTTATCTCAGATCATGCGGATCATGAACCGGTCGAAAGGCACTTTATCCGAGAACTGGTCATCGAAGAACGTAGTCTGGTGAAATGCCGCGAACTCTCTTGTATTCTTGGAAAGCCAGAGCGGGAACGGAACATTCATCTCCCGGCACAACTGCACCAGCGCCTCGTCAAGTTCTTTGACAAAAGACGCCTTCGGGTTCTCGTGGTCCACCGTATGGATCTGCAGGACCACATTCATCTTAAAGGTCTTCCCTTCCAAATGCATGGCAATTCTCCCGTAACATGTTCTTATCCGCTCTATTATACTATTTCATTTCTATTCGTGGTATTCTGTAATTGAAAACATCTCAATGAGGAGAAGACTTTGAAGCATGTATATGACCCCAATTCACAGCGCGATATCCCATCGCGTACCTTGGATAAGAGGTACCCGATCCGTTATCCGCGCCCGGATAAGGTTCCCATTCAGCTGATCCTGAAGGGGAACAGCGTACGTATTCGTGTTTTTGTCCGCTACTCCTCCAAAATGTTCCGCTACTATCCCGGATCCAACATCACCTACGCGGACGTGGCCGAAGCCGGTATCCGTCGTAACTGGTCCGGCAAATATCCCATGTCCTGGCTGGAAGATGACGGCTACGAAATGTCCCGTGCCCACGCCAGTTACCGCGTGCTGACCCAGGATAACAACCCGCTGGATGAACAGATGCAGCCGGATCCTTCTTCTGCCCGTGTCACGCTGGAATTTATCCGCTATCAGACACCGCAGCATGTCAATGACTATCCCGGCCAGCGGTTCATCAAGGTCAAGCTTTCGTATTCCGAGAATAAAGCCGGCCACGTGACCAGTGCTTTCTGGCGATGGGGCTGGGGTTTTCTTAAGTCTTTCCAGCTGGAATCCCTCACTCTGAACTGGTCCAGAAACCACCCCGGTAACGTGACTGTACGACAGAGTAATGACCGTCATGTCTTCCAGCAGGAATGCGCACACGAGTTCGGTCATCTCCTGGGTCTCGGCGATGCCTACGGCGCCGACTACCGCTTCTACTTCGAAGCACCGGGCACCACAGACTTCATGATGAACCAGAACCGCAAAGTCAATCCGCAGGAGCTGGAGATGGTCCTGACAGCCCACCAGTTCAACCGTATGCAGTACTTCCCGAAGCAGTTCCATCCGGCGACATTCTTCCGCGGAATGCGTCGTCATTACAAGGTAAATCACCCTCCCAAGCCTCGCAAAAAATGAACACAATGTTAACTTTTCGTTTCAAGTTCTTGTTCTTGTGCATTTCAAAGGTCTTTGAGGTTGTCTGAGCATTTGTTTCGTTGTAAAATGTAATTCGTAAAGCATCCTGAACAAAAAAAGCATTATGAATCACGCATTCATTGTGTGGTTTATAAGAAGGAGGTTCATATGAAAAAGTGTCCAGATTGTGGTATGACTATTGCGAATCAGGCGATCCGCTGTCCGAAATGTAAATATGATTTCACGGATGGTGGAGGAAATGTTGTAGGTGCAACCTCCTCTGCTTCCTCTGCCAGCAGTTCTTCTGCCAAGGGAGGATCCGGTGGCGCGATCATGCCGATGATCATCGTAACCAAGGATAACGTAGATGAGCTTTACAGCGACCTCAAGTCCAAGATCATCAAGAGAAAGACCGAGTTCGATCACTTTATCGATTTCCTCGAGAACCGTACATCCTGGTTGACCGCTCCGGCTGAGCTGGAAGGTCCTCTCGCATTCGAGAAGGGATTGTTGATCCACTCTGTTGGTGTTGCAAAGCAGCTCCTGCGTATCAAGGATACTCTGATGCCGCAGCTGGATGACGAATCCGCGATCATCATGGCCCTGTTCCACGATGTTGGTAAGGTTGGTGTTGAGGGTAAGCCTCTCTTCCTCCTCGAGGAGAAATCCACCACTTCTACATTGGGACTTTCCTTCGGCGGACGTTCCCTCTCCGTAGCTCCGACTTATACGATCAACCCGAAGCTCGTACACATGAGCGTCGGTGTAAGAAGTCTCCTTCTGGTTTCCCAGTACATGCTCCTGTCGGATGACGAAGCACAGGCAATCAGCTATCAGGATGACATGCAGCTCATAGATGGTAAGGAGAATCCGTTCACCATGATCCTCCAGACCGCTAACAAGTGGCAGACCAAGATCTATGAGAACGATGACGTTGTGAAGCAGTATGGCTTCTCCTCATCAGTAGCGAAAGACTAATACTTCAGTTTCTTTTTCCTTTCTTTTTCACCCCAGTGTTTCTCCTTTCTCACTGGGGTGTTTTTTGCCCTTTTTTCCGGCTGAAGGATGGACCGGTGCAGGAAAGTATTCCTGCCATATGGACGGAAGGAAACACTTACAGTATTCCCGTTGCCCCCATCCAAAAAATGAACCACCCTCGGTTTGATCCGAGGGTGGTTCTTCGGTATGTAAATGTGATAGGAAAGATCTTCTAAGATCTGCTATGCGTCATACTGTCATCCATGTGCATCCCTGAAGGATCGCATGGGTCTTCTTGGTTCGTGGCGTTTTCGTTTCTTCGTCATTGGCATTGATCGTGATATCCATGTTGAGAGAATTAGTCGTCACATCGGAGAAATTCAAGGTGATCGTTCCGGTGTCAACTCCCATATCATGATCCGGAGCTACCGTCACAGATGCGCCGGTCCAGGTCTCTTTCAGAAAGTATTCCAATGCTATCTTCTCGGCAGAACCCAGGAAATCGTCGCCTTCGAACAAGATCTCCCAGTGGGTATTATCACTGGGCTTGGTGGAAGGGAACATACCATTGATCTGGTTGAAAAGGAAGTCCACATTATTCGCGTGAGTCTCCTTGATGCGGATCGAATCGATACCGGAGAACTGCATCGGATACGTTTCCAGAATATAACCATCATATGCGATGTCTACCAACATACCCGGTTTCAGTTCCGCATTTGAGATCACATTTTCTTCCTGGTCGAGAACCGACTGTCCGGCCGCAGAGAATACGTACATTGACCGGTCTTCGCCGCCTTCCGGCATAGCGTAGCAGATCTGGCCTCTCTTAAAGATCACTTCAAGAGTTTTGAGTGCTTCATTGGTCTGTTTATGGGAATAGTACTGGCGCTTGCAGGCAGTCGCCAGGCACATCGTAGAGAAAATGAGCAGAACACATAACCATGCACGTTTTCTCATGTGATGAAACCTCCTAACTGCTAAAAAGCCCATTTATGTCATTATCTAAAGTCTACCCTTCACTTATTTCGAAAATATGAATGGCGTGTGTACATTAGTTTAAGCATTTCCTTCAATTGACATATCCTCGGATTCATGGCAAAATCTCGTATGTAAGCCACATTTATGCGGGTATAGTTCATCGGTAGAACGTCAGCTTCCCAAGCTGAACAGGAGGGTTCGACTCCCTTTATCCGCTCCATGAAACAGCAGACTTTCTTCACTCGGAATCCCCGTCGTTAAGAAGGTCTTTTTTCTTTTCCATATTGACTTTTTCCTCTATAGATGGCAAACTGTATGTCGTGCTTTTGATGCACATGCCTTTATAGCTCAGTAGGTAGAGCGCATCCATGGTAAGGATGAGGTCACCAGTTCGATCCTGGTTAAAGGCTCCACATACGGGTCATGCCCGAGTAGTCAGAAAGCCCCGCTATGCGGGGCTTTTCTTCTGTCTGCGCGCAGTGTGGTTTTCTTGTTGTGCCTATGGTTTTGTGATAACATTATTTCAATAGCCATACGCTATTTAAGGAGGAATAAGGAAATGAAAATCTGTCCGAAATGTAATAGCCAGAATACGAATAATGCTGTAGTCTGCAAGAGCTGTGGTTCCAATCTGAATGAGGTTTCCGTGCAGGATGATATCCAGTACCAGGATGAGAAACCGCCTTATCACATCGGGCTTTCTTTTCTCTTCTCATTTCTCTCGATCATTGCCGGTACATGCAAGGAATTCTTTACTCTCACAGAAGGCGAAGAAGGATACAGAACATCCAATTACTTTATCTATCTGGCCTGCATTGCGGTTGCGCTGGCACTGGCCATTATTGCCACCCGATGCCTCAAAGGTATCTTCGCCAAGAAGCCTCTGCCGCTTCTCGGCATCTTCGCGATCATGTTATGCATCGCAACCTTTGCTCTTCTGGTCTTCGATTTCATCACGCTCATTTATGTGATTCCGGATATGGTGAAAGCCCTCGGCTGATCAGCAAACCTTAGAAAACACTTAGAAAGAAGGCCATCACTTCGTGATACTGAACATACTTATTCTGATCTTCGGATTCGTTATACTCGTCAAGGGAGCCGATCTCTTCGTAGATGGAAGTGCTTCACTGGCACGACTGTTCAAGGTTTCCGGTCTGATCATCGGACTTACGATCGTTGCTCTGGGCACCAGTGCGCCGGAACTTGCCGTAAGCACCACCGCCGCGTTATCCGGATCCAATGAGATCGCATTAAGTAATGTGATCGGTTCTAATGTATTCAATCTCCTGGTGGTTCTGGGAATCTGTGCTGTTTTCAGTCCGGTGCCCACCAGCAAAGACATCGTTAAGAGAGATTTCCCGATCTCGCTTTTTGCCACGGTACTGGTCTTCTTCTTTGCCAGCGGCATCAAGCTGTTCACCACCGGAAACTTCCTGAATATCGATCCTGCTCTGGAGGCCGGTACGTTCCGTCGTCTCTTCGGCATCATCCTTCTGGTCATTTTCGTCAGTTATATCGTACTTCTCATCGTGGAAGCTAGAAGGAATCCTACCGACGAAGATGAGGAAAAGAAGACCACCCTGGGCAAATGTATCTTGCTGATCCTGATCGGTCTGGCTATGGTCATAGGCGGCGGTCAGGCCGTCGTATACAGCGCCAAGGCGATCGCTCGTGATGCCGGTATGTCGGAGACCTTGATCGGTCTTACCGTTGTTGCACTGGGTACTTCCCTTCCTGAACTGGTCACTTCCATCGTGGCGGCGAGAAAGAAAGAAACAGAACTTGCCGTGGGCAACGTGGTCGGTTCGAATATCTTTAACCTGCTGTTTATCCTGGGTGTATCCACTTCGATCCACCCCATCGGCGTGAATTACGCCTCATTAACTGACCTGGTGATCCTGTTCTTCGTCAGTATCCTGGTCTTTCTGTTCCTTTTGTTCCGCAAGAAGCTTACCCGGGTCGAGGGACTCATTATGCTTCTGCTTTATGCGGGACATGTCACCTTTGCCATTTTGAGATAGGAGGTAGTACTATGGAGTCTTTTGATGAGAGAATGAAGAAACTGCAGACCATCCTGGACGAAGCCAAGAATGTCGTATTCTTCGGTGGAGCCGGTGTATCTACGGAAAGCGGCATCCCGGATTTCAGAAGTAAGGACGGACTTTATAACCAGCACGATGTGCAGTTCGACAAATATCCTCCGGAGTATCTCCTCAGCCACAGCTGTCTTTACGATCAGCCGAAGGTATTTTTCGAGTATTATCGTCAGAAGATGGACTGTCGTACGATCGAACCGAATATCACCCACAAGAGACTGGCCGAGATGGAGAAAGCCGGCAAGCTTCTCTGTGTTATTACCCAGAATATCGACGGTCTGCACCAGAAGGCCGGCAGCGAGAAAGTCTATGAGGTCCACGGCACGACACAGCGCGTGTATTGTGACCACTGCGGCAAGGAATACCCAAGTGACATTCTCTTCACTTCTACCGAGGCAGTTCCGCACTGTCCTTGTGGCGGTATGCTCCGTCCGGATGTCACCCTCTATGAAGAAAGCCTCCCCCATGAGGCCTGGACAAAATCCATCGACGCTCTGGCGAAGGCTGACGTATTCATTATCGGCGGAACGTCCTTGACCGTTTATCCGGCCAATACGTTGACCCATTATTTCCGTGGAAAACATCTGATCATCATGAATCGTGATGAGACGGCACAAGACCGCTATGCAGAAATCGTATTCCACGAAAGTCTTGGAAAGATCTTCGAGAAGATCCGCGTCTCCTGATGCGGATCTTTATTTCTCTTCGTCCTTGAAATCGGTCCGGTTCTGACGCATATCGCGGAAAGCTCTCGGACGCTTCAATTCAGCTGCCCTGGCTGCCTCGGCAGCTTTTCTTATTTTCTCTTCCAGAGCAGCCTTTCTGGCAGCTTTCTCTTCTGCTTCTTTTCTTGCCGCTTCATCCACTTCCGGACTCGGGGCGAAAATCTGTACTTTCTCTTTCTCGAGTTCTTCTTCCGAAATATGCGGCATCGCATAGGCGATAGAAGGAACTGCGTTCTCGTCTTCCTCTTCGTATGCTTCCGGACCCGTTGATCCTTCTACAGGCTTGAAGAGCTGGACCGATGAATAGGCAGGATTGCGGTTCGGCGAATCGAAAGGCGCCATGATCTGCTTAGGATCGTGATCAGGAATATATTCGCTCTTCGGTGCTTCCTTCTTCTGCATATACTTCGTAAAGGAAGGAATCGCCTCTTCCTCTTGTGCTGCTTCTTGTTCCGCTTCTTGCTCTCTCTGCTTCGCATATTCATTCGGAACGAATGCCTTGATCGAAGACATCGGAGTAGAAGACGGCTTGGCCATAGATGCGGCCAGAATATCGATCGCCTCGACCTTGGTCTTCTTTTTTCTTCTCTGGACCACCATAACGAGCATCATGACCAGGATGAACAGAACCAGACCGACTGCACCGAGAAGGATGATCGGCATATTCAGGTAGGAGACCTTCATCTCTATGCTCTTCTTGGAGCCATCTGCGAGGGAATTCAGGTTCCACAGAACTTCATTGGTTGAAAGGCTGGAGTTCACCGTACCGTTATATTCCTGGAGGGAATACGGAGCGCTTATGGTAAAAAGACTGGCACCGCCATCAGCAACCACCTGAGCGAGATCATCTGTCTCGCCTTCCTTCGCCGGACTTGCGGCGGTAATGGTCATCGAAAATTCCTTCACGATAAAACCGGACATGCTGATGTTGACCTTGCCATATTCTGTATGGGAATCGAAGAATGCCTGCAGTTCAGAAAGAGTGAAGTCTTTATAGACACCATATCCGTACCAGGCGATTCCGTTCTTGACCTGGGAAGTTTCCTTAGCGGTAGTACCGGCCAGGGCATCTTTTCCGAATTCTTTCTCGAACTTGTCCTTCATGGCCGCATAGAATTTCTCGGCAGTACCGTATTCCTGCAGAACCGCAGACTCCGGTAAATAAACAACAGTCTTGAAAGTATACTCGTCGTCGCCCTTGATCTCGATGCCCCTCTCGATATCAGCGTAACAACCTGTAAGTAAGGCTCCGATCATGGCCAGGATGACCAGCAGAGCGCTTATTTTCCTTCTCATCTTTCCCTCCAATTCGCGCCGGACAGGCACGTGCAATACAAAAACTGATAAGAGGAAAAGCACGAAAAGTGAGTCCTTGATTCCGCCAGAAACTCACAACTCTCTCATCCCCCTCGCAAAGGTAATTATATCATAAAATCCTTATCGAAACTATAGGAAAGTGCGTAGTTATCTACGTTTTCGAAGTCACAGACTTATGCCTGTGCTTCGTTTCTTCTCGCTTCCAGATACTCATCGTAAGTCGTACGCTTATCGATGAGACCACCTTCCGAAATCTCCAGGATACGGTTCGCAATAGAATCCACGAACTGATGGTCATGGGAAGTAAATACCAGTGCGCCCTTGAACGCTTTTACGCCTTCGTTCAGTGCCGTAATGGCTTCCAGGTCCAGATGGTTCGTCGGATCATCCAGGAGAAGAACATTGGATCCGGAAAGCATCATACGGGAAAGCATACAGCGCACTTTCTCTCCTCCGGAAAGGACCTTGGCTTCTTTCAGTGCTTCTTCACCGGAGAACAGCATTCTTCCGAGATACCCGCGGATGAAGGTCTCGTTCTGATCCTTGGAGAACTGACGAAGCCAGTCCACCAGAGACAGATCACATCCGTCGAAGAAAGCACTGTTGTCCTTCGGCAGATAGGACCGGGAAGTCGTGATTCCCCACTTATATTCACCCTCGTCCGGTTCCATCTCTCCGGCCAGGATAGAAAGCAATGTGGTATTGGCCACTTCATCTTCTCCGACCAGTGCGATCCGGTCTTCACGTTCCATGGTGAAACTGATATTGTCCAGCACCTTTCTTCCGTTAACGGTCTTGGAAATATTCTTCACGAACAGGCAATCGTTTCCGATCTCACGGTCCATGGCAAAGCTGATGAAAGGATATCTACGGGAAGATTTCAATACTTCCGGCAGTTCCAGGTTCTCCAGTAATTTCTTACGGGAGGTCGCCTGACGGGACTTACTGGCATTGGCCGAGAACCGGGCAATAAAGTCCTGCAGTTCCTTACGTCTTGCTTCGATCTTCTTGGTCTGGTCCTTCAACTGACGAAGGGACAACTGGGTGTACTCATACCAGAAGTCGTAGTTACCCTGGAAGAGTGTCACCTTCGAGAAATCGATATCTACAATGTGGGTACATACTTTGTTGAGGAAGTGACGGTCATGGGAAACGACCAGGACAGTATTCTCATAATCCATCAGATAGTTCTCCAGCCAGTTTACCGTCTCCAGATCCAGGTGGTTGGTCGGCTCGTCCAGGAGAAGCACGTCCGGATTCCCGAAAAGCGCTTGCGCCAGGAGGACTTTCACCTTCTGACCACCGGTGAGGTCCGCCATAGGATGCTCATACATATCTTCACCGAATCCCAGTCCCTGCAGAAGGATCTCCGCGTTACTCTCGGCAGACCATCCGTCCAGCTCGGCGAATTCTCCTTCCAGTTCTCCCAGAAGGATGCCGTCTTCATCGTTAAAATCGGTCTTACTGTAGAGGCGTTCTTTCTCGCACATGATCTCATAGAGACGCTTGTGTCCCATGATGACCGTCTCGCGGATGTTATAGGCATCGTACTTGAAGTGGTCCTGTTCCAGCACGCTCATGCGCTCGCCCTGACCCAGTGTCACAAATCCCTTGTTCGATTCCACCTCTCCGGACAGGATCTTCAGAAAGGTTGATTTTCCGGCGCCGTTGGCACCGATGATCCCGTAACAGTTTCCTTTCGAAAACGTGATATTAACATCTTCAAATAACGTTCTTCCACCGAATCTGAGGGTGACTCCTGATACATCCAGCATTTGCTTCTCGTTCTCCTCTAATAAGTATTACAATATGATTGACTGTGACATAGTACCGAAAAACAGGCATTACCGTCAACACTTGTCTGATTTTTCGTCGAATGTGACAATTCTCTAACCGGTAAAATGACTATTCTATAATCTGGCAGAAGGACTCCGGCGGTATACTGAGTACAGAATAAAACAAGGACAACGAGGATAATATGGATCAGAATACTGAAAACAAAAACACCCAGACCCCTTCCGTACAGCCAGGGAGAGATACGGCAGGTCCGGCCAAAGCCGGTAATGGAAAATCAGGAGGCTACAGGATCATTGCGATCCTTCTTACGCTTTTCCTGTTCTTCGGTGCCGTCGGCACCGGACTTTACTACCTGAACAGTAAGGGCTATGTGGACATTCCGTTTCTGACCACCGCAACGCGGGCCAAGAAGTACTATAAAAACAACGACAGTAATGCCAATACCAAGAATCTCTTTTCCGGTGCCCGGGATGTGGATGCCGCCGAAGGAAAGACTGAACCCAGCGGCACGACTCAGCCGGATTACGGTGAGATCGTAGATATCGATCCGGATAAGAATGACCCGGATTCCTATGTTCCGGATGACTTCGACCCGGACGATTACGACCCGGATTACGACTCGGATTATGATCCGGAAGATGTCTACCCGGATAACACCACCAAGCACCAGACTGCCAATATCAACTGTGATCTTTCAGGCAAGATCATCATCCTGGATGCAGGACACGGCGGACGTGACACCGGCTGTCAGTTCCCTTTCAATAACCCTCAGTTCTGGGAATGTAATTTCACACTTCATATCGCAGAAGTACTCAAAGCAAAGCTGGAAGCAAGTGGCGCGAAGGTATATATGACCCGCAGCGATGACAGCTGGGTCTCCCTTTATAACCGTCTGGCCCAGACTCACCTGATCTGCATGGATATTGCCGAACAGCAGGGCAAGCTTCCGTTCTCTTCCGAGCATGCCGCGGAACTTCGCCAGATGCTTCAGAACAGTATCGACATCAACGAAGATTCGGTTGCTTCCGGCGGAATGGGCCTGATGGTCGGTTCCGGTGCCGGTCCGGAACTTCAGGAACTGATGGAGATGGAGAAGACCCTGGACAACGTCCTCTTCCTTTCTGTCCATCTCAATTCCAGCGAGAGCCGCACACTTCACGGAACACAGATCTACTACGTTACCGACGAGTCCATCATCGAGAGCGAGAACCGTCAGATGCGCACCAACGATGAATTCAAGCGTTCCGATTTCCCGAAGCGCGATGCCTACTATGGAAGAAAGAACGAGAACAATTCTCTCCTGGCAGAATGCCTGTACGATAATATCGTCGGTGATATCCCGCAGTTCGAGACCAATGCCCACGCGACGATCGCAGACAACTATGCGGTACTTCGTGAACATGGTCTGACCTGTGCCCTGATCGAGACTGCCTTCCTCTCCGATGACGACGACAGACGCATGCTCCAGGACGAAAATGTCATTGACCAGATTGCTGTTTCCATCTGCAATGGCGTCGAAACATATTTTGCATACGCAGGGAACTGAAAATTCGTCAATTTCACCATATAGCCCTCTCTGCACTGAAATATCAGCATTTCCGCACTTACTTTACAAGAAATTTGCAAAAAATATCAAATTTGTAATTTACAACGCGCGAGAAATGCTTATACTTAAATTGCACATTAAAGAGAGGAACGATATGAAAAACAACCAACCACATTCGGTACCATATCAGAGCGGACAAAAAACCAATACAACCCAAACCTATTCCCAAACCACCCGCTCGGTCCGAAACAAAACCAAGTATGCCCGTCGAGTCTTCCTGGCCAAATGCATCGTCTTTGCATGTGTGCTGCTCGTTCTTGGTGGCGGTGTGTATCTTCTCTACCGCACGGGTATCTTTGGATTAACGAGTCTCTTTAAGGGGGATTCCTCTAAGAGCTCTACATTTATAAGCAGTCTGGCAACGACGGAATCAACACTTCCGCCGACCACGACTACCGCAGAACCCACTACCCTTCCCAACGATCTGACAGGATATACCGTTATCCTGGACCCGGGTCATGGCGGTTGGGATCGTGGGACTTCTTATCCCTATCTCAGTGATCAGAACGAAGAACCGATCTACACCTTGAAGATCGCCAACCTGCTGAAGCCTGAACTGGAAAGCCGTGGCGCCAAGGTCTATGTTACCCGAACAGAAGATAATTACTATTCCCTCTACTACCGCGTGGCGGAAGTCCACCTGATCTGCATGGATATTGCCAAGGAGAAAGGCATTCTTCCCTTCTCGGCAGAGCGTGAGCAGGAACTTCGTACCAAGCTTGAGAAGGTCAAGACCGTTAACGATAACAGTTACGACAAGGGCGGTATGGGGCTCATGGCCGGTACCGGCGTAGGAGACGATCTGAAAGAGCTTTTCGAGATGGAGTATAAGCTTACTGATGTCGTATTCATTTCCATCCACCTGAACGCAGACTATGACGATAACGGAAATCCGGTCAACCACCACGGTATCGAGGTGACCTACGTGACCGATGATTCCGTAAACACATATGAGGGCAACCCGAAGAACCAGACCGCCGGTGCACCGGTCCGCGACGCCTACCATGGTCGTCCGAACGAGCATAATCTGCTTTATGCCCAGACTCTGTACGATGGCATCGTGAAGGACACTCCTTCCCTGAAGTCGAATATGGAGAAGCCGGTCTACACAGCCAACTGGGCCGTAACCCGTAAGATCGGCCTTGTCGGTACACTTCTGGAATTCGGTTTCGTATCTCATGAGACTGACCGTGGCATCCTCCAGGATGAGGCCGCCTTGAAGGTCGTATGCAGCTCAATTGGTGATTCTCTCGAGGAGTATTTCAAGCAGATTTCTACGAAATAAGGAGCACGCTATGAATATCGCCGTGATCACCGGAGCCTCTTCCGGTATGGGAAAAGAATTTGCACGACGACTGATCCTGGAAAAGGACGAATTTTGTGGCGCGCCATTCGATGAACTCTGGATCATTGCCCGCTCTCAGGACAAACTTCAGGAATTAAAAGAGGAACTGGATTCTGCCCGTCTTTCCGACAATACTGCCAATCCTACTTCGATCCGCGTGATCCCTATGGATCTGACCGCTTCGGATACCACCTCTTCCCTCTCTGCTCTTCTTCAGCAGGAGAAACCTTCCGTATGTCTTCTGATCAATTGTGCAGGCATGGGAAAATCCGGCGCTTTCGAGACCCAGAGTGTCGAGGATACGCACTCTGCGATCACGCTTAACTGCACGGCATTATCGGAGGTAACTTCCGTGATGCTGCCTTACATGATCCCTCTGGGAGACAGTTCTCCGAAGGGCAAGGGCCCGCGTATTCTGAATATCGCATCTTCGGCAGGATTCCTGCCTCAGCCGAACTTCGCCGTCTATGCGGCCACCAAGTCCTACGTGATCTCTTTCTCCCGTGCACTGGATCAGGAAGTGCGACGCCACAATATCGCCGTTACCTGCGTCTGTCCGGGACCGGTGGATACCAATTTCATCAAGGTATCCAAGAACGATCCCAACGCGTCTTTTACCGGGTTTAAAGCGAAATTCGTGACCACCGTCGACAAGCTGATCCCCGCCTCCATTAAGGCATCTCAGAAGGGCCGCAGCATGCTGGTCTTCGGATTCGGTCAGAAATGTCTGCATCTTGCTTCCAAGATCCTGCCGACCCGGTTGATCTTCTTCTTTGAAAAAGGAATGAAGTAAGTTCTTTTCCCGCGTTATAACTTAAAGATCGTACGCTCTTTTCCATGGGTGACTTTCGTGCGGACAAAATCCATCACCACGCAGAGCAACACTCCGATAAAATATCCGACTACATTCATCCACGCATCGTCGATATCGCTCTCACCTAAGTGCAGCAGATACTGTACAGCCTCAATAGATCCTGCCAGAAGGAACGGGATCACCACCATGATCCATTTCTGTCCGCGGCCTCTCCACCACAGCGCCAGATAGAATCCCAGGGGCGTAAAGATCAGGATATTACCGAAGAATTGTACGAAGACTCCGCCGGTGAAATGGCCGGATTTGATCAAGGGCCAGTACAACGCGAAAGCCCCCTTGAAAGGCTTTAGATTCAGACTTCCGTTACCGAAATTCAGATTTCTCTGCAGAACAAACAGATCTGCCAGAAGTACCATATAAAGAAGCACGAAAACGATACTCGAGCACAGAAATCCCTTGCCGAATGTTTTGCGGATATGGGCCGCATTCCACTTCTTATGGGCCAGAAGCCGGATCAGCATCGTAACGGTGACACCGCCGCACCACATGATGATGACGCGGAAACACCACTCATAATCCATATGCTTCAGGATCGAACGGATCCCGCCGTCCAGATGGGTAAAGAAGAAAGTCAGGGTATTGGCCAGGATGCCGCCTGCATGCATCAGGGAGCAGATCAGATGGCTCTTGCACATCAGGAACATACCGAAGGTCAGTCCGACGGCTGCAGCAAGCAGAAACATCTCCTGAAGTGGTGAGAAGAAATGCTCACTGAATTCGATCAATACAGGATGGATCGCAATACCTGCAATGAAGGCGAACAGGATCAACTGGTTCAGACGTCTGTCTCTGGGCTTCGGTCTGGCCGGTGCTTTTCCCCTGCTTCTTGTCGCCGTTGTTCTCTTCGAAGTTGTGGTCATAAATCGTTTCGGATCTCTTCCTGACGCTCCCTTGCCAGACGCATGGTCTCTTTCATCCATTCCTTCGCATACTCCGCATAGGCCGGCTCTACAGAGCTCTCGGTCGTCGCCAGGATCTGTGCCTCACGGCCCGGAACGAAGGTTGCCGTATTGCGCTGTGCCTTAAGCTTCGCGATACGGTCTACATGTTTCATTCTCCGCTGGAAAAGAACCAGCAGTTCGGCATCGAGTACATCGATGGCATCGCGCTCTTCCGCGATGGGATCTTCGACTTCTTCCGCGGATGCAGAAGGAGCATTCTCCGGAATATATTTGTCCACCAGTTTTTCCATAGCAAGCAGATATCCGTCTACACCCATACCGCTGATCTGCTCGGCGCAGACTGCCTCGATGACAGAGTGACTGCGGAACTCTTCACGGTTATGGATATCGGAAAGATGCACTTCCATGACCGGGATATTGATCAGCTCGATGGCATCCCGGATGGCGATGCTGTAATGAGTATAGGCACCTGCATTCAGTACGACACCATCGATGGTTCCCATGCAGGAATGAAGTTTTCTGACCAGCACCGATTCGGATTCGGACTGAAAGCAGACTACTTTCACACCCAGTTCGATGCCCTTGTTGATGCAGGCATTCTCCAGATCCTGCAACGTTCCGCTGCCATAGTGCTTCGGATCACGCTTTCCCAGCATGGAAAGATTCGGTCCGTTCATGATCATGATCGTCTTCATAAGCTATACTCTCCTTTTCCCATCAGAACATCCAGTAATGCCAGTGCCAGGCAGCCTTCCACGACAGGAAGGGCACGGGGCACGATGCACGCATCGTGGCGTCCGGGGATCTCGATCTTTACGTTTTCTTTGGTATCCAGATTCACAGTCTCCTGCTCTCTGGAAATCGACGGGGTCGGCTTGAATGCAACCTGCGCCAGGATCGGCATACCATTACTGATACCGCCTTCGAAACCGCCGCCATGGTTCGTAGCCATACGAAGTTTCTCGTCCTGGAACAGCAGATGGTCATTGTTCTCCGAACCACGACGGGAAGCAACCTGGAATCCGCTGCCGAAGGATACGCCTTTTACGGCAGGAATACCGAATGCCAGCTGGGCAAAAGCACTCTCCACCGTATCCCACATAGGGGAACCGATGCCACCCGGGAATCCGGTAGCCATAACTTCCACGATACCGCCTACGGAATCGCGAAGCGCCTTCGCATCTTCGATCTCCCCCAGCATTCTCTGTCCGATGGACTGATTCTCCTGCGGGAAAGTACCTTCTGTCGGGATCACCGGCATCTCTTCCTCTTCCCAGCTGTTGGCCTCGACCTTACCGATACGGATGATGTGTCCGTAGATCTCAGTTCCGCACTTATTCTTCAGGACCTGCTTGGCAATGGCACCTGCATACAGGATCGGTGCTGTCAGTCGTCCGGAGAAATGGCCGCCGCCACGTGGATCGTTATTCATCTTATAGCGAAGTCTCGCCGTATAGTCCGCATGTCCCGGACGAGGTGTGGTCACGAAACCATTGTAGTCCGAAGAATGCTGGTTGGTATTTAATATCTCGATAGCAAGAGGTGTGCCTGTCGTCTTCCCGTTATATATACCGGAAAGCACCGTCGGAAGATCGGCTTCCGTACGAGGTGTTGAACCCGGCTGGGTACCCGGAGCACGACGCTGCATCTCTTTTGCCACTTTGGACTCATCGATGGGAATACCACTTGGCAGGCCGTCGATCACCACACCGATGGCCGGACCATGGGACTCCCCATATACGCTGATCTTCAAACGCTTACCCCAAGTTGATCCCATGAACAGATCCTCCCAAATGAATATAATCCTCGAAAAAAGACGGATAGGATTTCTCCACCGCCACCGGATCCTGGATCCGGATCACAGAACGGGCCTGTGCACCGGCAACGGCCGCCGCCATGACCAGACGATGGTCCTTGTGTGTATCGATCACACCACCATCGAAGATCTTCCCGTCCGAAGCTTTCTTACCATGAATGACCATGCCGTCAGAAGACACGTCCACTTCAATTCCCAGCACCCGCAGAAGTCCTGCCGTGGCTGCCAGGCGGTCTGATTCTTTCAGCACCAGACGCTCAGCGTGTACGATATGTGTCTCACAGTCTGTTGCAGCTGCCGCAACCGAGAATACCGGTACCAGGTCCGGTACGTTTCTGGCGTCCATCTCAAAGTAATGACTGCCATTCTCCGCGCCAGCTTCCGCTAGTCCTTCCAGAAGCGTCTCGATAGCCCGGTCTCCCTGGGCTGTCTTCTCCGGAAGATTGGTAAGATCCACCTCATCTCCCAGATAGTTTCCCACCAGCCAGAAGGCCGCCTGAGAATAGTCTGCTTCTACATAGAAATCTTTCTCTCTATGCAGTGTCTTCTTATCCGGAAGAGCATAGGCACGCTCTTCTTTTCGTACTTCACAGCCGAAAGCCTGCATCACTTCCATCGTCATATCGACATAGGGCTCCGACTCCAGTTCTGTAGAAAGACAGATCCGGGATTCTCCCTCCTCGGATGCAAGGGCCATAAGAAGTCCCGAGATATACTGGGAACTGACATTTCCGGGAAGTGTATACTCACCGCTGCGCATTTTGCCGTCGATCTCCAGTGGAAGAGAAAGGCCTTCTCCTCCGCAATAGGTCATGGTCGCACCACTGCCCTCGAATACTCTCTCGTATTCCTTGATGGGACGCTTCGGAAGACGACCCCGCCCTTCGAACCGCGTCGGTACACCCAGTACCGCCACCAACGGGATCAGGAAGCGCAATGTGGAGCCGGACTCTTTGCAGTCCAGAAGAAGTCTTTCTCCTTCTGCGTGATCCTTCTGATACGCCTGGATCTTCTCCAGCGCTTCACGTGTCGCGATCACATCGTCCGACAGATTTCTTTCATCGAGAATGACCTTGGAGATATCCCCGCACAGAAAGGCCATGATCAAGGCACGGTGCGCCATGCTCTTGGACTGGGGTACGTTGACCTTGCCCTGCAGTCTGCACGGCTCGATCTCCAGTATCCCGGAGGACATGGCTTCCCGGATGCGGGTCCTAAGTTCTGATTGTTCCAATTCTATTTCCTTGTGGCAGCGTCCTCGCTGCCTTCCTTTCACAGAAGATCGCGCAGTTCCTGCTCCGAAAGCGGGCAGGCCTTGGCATCACCGATCTCCTTGAGCATAACAAAATAAACTTTTCCGTTGAGTTTCTTCTTATCGGAAAGCATAGTCTGGTACAGATCCTCCATCGGAAGGTCTGTGGTCGTGGGCAGATGCCACTTATTCAGTACACCCAGGATACGATCCTTGGTACCGGCCGGAGTCACGCCGCACTTCTCACCCATTTCTGCCGCCTTGACCATACCGATGGCCACAGCTTCACCATGAGTAAACTTCGTATATCCGGACACCTTCTCGATGGCATGACCGAAGGTATGTCCGAAGTTCAGGAGCATTCTCTCTCCTGTATCGAATTCATCGTTCTGTACAACAGTGGTCTTGATGCGCACACAGCACTGCAGCATCCATTCCATATCTGCCTGGCCCTTCTCAATGGCCTCGAAAAGCATGGCGTCACGGATACATCCGTACTTGATAACTTCCGCCATTCCCTCTGCCATACGGGTACGGGACAGGGACTTCAGAAGACCCGGATCGATGACGACGGCCTTCGGCTGATAGAAAGCACCTACCAGATTCTTACCGAAAGGCATATCGATACCGGTCTTACCACCGATGGAAGAGTCCACCTGCGCCAGCAGTGTGGTAGGCACCTGGATCAGCGGACAGCCGCGCATATATGTCGCTGCGGCAAACCCGGTAAGATCACCGACTACGCCGCCACCCAGTGCAATGACCAGGTCGGTTCTCGTCATACCGAAATCATGCATGGCTCCATAAATATCGAAAAGATTCTTCTCACATTTACTGGACTCGCCACTGGCAACTGTATAAGAAGCTACCTCAAAACCTGCACCTTCCAGTGACTTCTTCGCCGCCTCCAGATACAATCCTTCTACGATTGAATCCGTGACCACGAAAGCCTTGCGGCTGCGTACTGTCTTACCGGCAACCTCACCTAACTGTGCGAGGGCACCTGTACGGATCAGGATCGGGTATTTCCCATGATTTGTATTTGCCATGATCTCCGGCATAAGATCACCTCCATGTCTTCTTGCTCTGTTTTATTATTTTACCATGTCTCGACATTTCACGTCTCGAACAACTTTGTCACTTTCGCGAAAATCGCGCTTACATTCTCATTGGCCGGGATCACCACATCCGCCGCTCTCTCGTAGGTCGGTTCCCGGGATGCAAGTCTCGCACACATATTCTTATAGGCGGTATCCGCATCCTTGGCATCCAGAAGAGGTCTCGACCGGTCATGCTTTACTCTCTCCCAGATCGTATCCGGATCTGCCTTCAGGTACATAAGCATGGATTTGCTTTCTGCCAGAAGCGCTTCATTCTTCTCATTGGTCAGCACTCCGCCGCCAAGTGAGATCACCGCCGAACCCGGAAGTTCCAGTTCGCGCTTGAGGATATCGTGTTCCATCCTCCGGAACGTCTCTTCACCATCTTTCTCGAAGATCTCACGGATCGGACAGCCCGCCACTTCCACGATCTTATCGTCCAGATCGATAAACGGGATCTTCAGATAGTCCGCCGTCATCCTTCCGATAGTGGTCTTTCCGGCGCCCATAAAGCCCGTGAACACAAGCTTGATCGGGTTCTTTTCCCAAAGTTTCTTTCGGATATCCGGCAGGATCGCCGCCAGTCTTTCCTCGTCGAAATGTGCATCCGGTGCCCAGATCTTCTCGGCTGCGATGGCCTGGTTCAGAAGCATCTTCAGTCCGGACACGGCATTTCTTCCGTCCACTCGGTACTGCATACACGTCTTTGTCGGGCAAGGATTGTAGATGGTATCGAAGAATGTGCCGCCCTCAACAAGGGTACCTGCCTTCGGGATCACGTCATGGACCTTCGGCCACATGCCGCAAGGTGTGCCGTTCAATACCGTGTCAAAAGCACCCCCCGCCGCATTTTCTGCGCACACTTTTACCTTCTCGTACCCCTTCAGCTTCACCTCGTCTGCCAGTGCCTGCGCCTTCTCCGGGGATCTGGCCCAGATCGACAGATCCGCGCCGGCTTTCACCGCTTCGATGGCCATCATGCGGGCCACGCCGCCGGCGCCCAGAAGCAGCACCTTCTTATCTTTCATCGGCACACCACAGGACAGGAACCCATCCACATCTGTGTTATAACCGATCTTCCCGCAGACCGTATTGGCCGCACCATATTCCTTCACCATCGGAGCCACATCATCCAGGAAAGGAAGGATCGCCACCTTATGAGGGATCGTCACATTAAAACCCGTCAGCTCCCGCATCAGGATCGGTGCGTACTTCGGAAGTTCCTCCGGAGAGATCTCATAAAGCTCATACTTACCGTAGATACCGGAAGCCTCCATGATCCGCTCATGGATATAAGGGGACATAGAGTGCCCCAGTGGAGAGCCGATCAGGCCCGCATTAATCGCACTCATAACCGGCCTCCTTCAGAAGCGCATAGGCTTCCACCGCTTCTTTGGCCGTACCCAGCAGCAGGCTGACCTGACCACCTTCGTAAGTACGGAAGTTACGGATATTGATATTGCGGATATTGATATTTCCTTTTCCCAGAAGCGCCGTGATCCGCGCCAGCTCACCGGGCTTATCGTCCACATAGACAGTAAGCGTAGCCGACGTCTCCAACGCACCACGCATATTGGAATCCAGATGATCCCGATAGCAGGCGCCCTGAGTGAACAGCTTCACCAGCCCCGCCTTGTCATCCGATGCCAACGTTTCTTTCCACTGAGAAAGAAGTTCGATATATTCGTCCAGTACAGGAACCAGTGCCTCCTTGGAATTCTCCGTGATGCCGGCCCAGAGGTTCGGATCCGAGGACGCGATCCTCGTAATATCCCGGAAACCGCCTGCCGCCATCCGGCCCAGAGCACCGTCATCCTTATTGGCCAGAAGCAGCGAAAGACTGCTGGCCACGATATGCGGCAGATGCGACACCGCCGCCACACGCTCATCGTGTTGTTCCGCCGTCATATGCATCGGGATCGCCCCTATCTTCCGGATCAAGGCTTCCAGATCTGCAAGCTTACCAACCGGCACTTTCGAATCCCGGGGAACACACAAAACATATAAAGCATTCTCGAAGAGAGATTCACTGCTGCAGGCATAACCATGTCTTTCCGAACCTGCCATCGGATGACCTCCGATGAAATTCGGCAGTGTCACCGCCTGCATCACCGGACGCTTCACGGAACCCACATCGGTAATGACACCGATATTCAGTTTCTCCAGTTCCGGTGCCATCTTCGCGATGGCATCCACAGGCGCGCAAAGGACGACCAGATCACATCCCTCCAGGATGGATAAGTCGTCCGTGCTGAAATCAGATATGACGCCCTCCTGCGCTGCCAGTTCCCCGGCCTTCAGATCCGGATCGATACCCACGATCGTCTCAACATCCGTACGACCATGGATCGCCTTGGCCAGTGAACCTCCAATCAGTCCAAGACCAACGATTCCGACTTTGTGGATCCCCACAGGATTCGCATCCAGTTTCATTCTCTGCTACCTCTCTTTGTCAAGTAGGTCTATTATAGCATGAAGCCATGTCCTTCGGACAGTTTTACCCCACTATGCAGACAAAGACGGCAGGTTTCGCTAACGTTCCGAATCGTTACCTGTTATCTTCCCGGGATCCGCCGCACGAAGGCACGACGGATCCGGTCCGATCAGTCAGTTTCTGGACTCGAAATCCTCATCGATCTCGGCTCTCCAGCTCGCGTCCATTTTCCCTTTTCTTCTCATGCTTCCGATAGCCTTGCCCATGCAGGCGAAATTCACCTGAGTACCTACTGCATCGCAGTGATAATTCACGGCACGCTCCTCATCGATACCGAAGCTCTTAGCGGTGCTCACTGCATCGATATTCGCACCCAGGAACAGGAACTCCCAGCCCTCTTCCTTCTTCGCTTCGATCATCTTCTTGACCTTGTCCGAAGAGAACTTTCTGCTGCTGTTCTCCATGCCGTCTGTGGTGATAATGAAGATCGTATTGGCCGGCACATCTTCCTTGCGCACATACTTGTGGATGCCGCTGATATGCTCGATGGTAGATCCTACCGCGTCCAGAAGAGCCGTGCTGCCGCGTACGAAATATTCCTTATCCGTCATGTCCGCAACTTCCGAAAGCTTCACTCTGTCATGCAATGTTTCCGACACACTGTCGAAAAGCACTGTCGTCACGTAGCACTCGCCTTCCTCTTTCTTCTGCTTCTGGATCATGGAATTAAATCCGCCGATGGTATCGCTCTCCAGTCCGCCCATGGATCCGCTCCGGTCCAGGATAAAAACGATCTCGGTAATGTTGTTCTTCTTCTCGATGTTTTCAGTTGTCTTTTTCATAGTGTTTTCCTCCTGATGTGCTTGTACCGCAGCGGCTTTTCCGCCGGGCCGGCGGTGGTTATTTCGTACCGCCGTATCTCTCACTTACAAGTACATTAAACAGGAAATCACTCTTTAGAAGGTCGCCTGTCAGGCGACACTTTTTACGCGCGCTTCACCCATCGGCCGCATGCCGCATGCGCACCGATACCGCCGGCTTTCAACCCCGAAGATCACGCGCCCAGCAGACTCTGGTCAAAGGCATATAATGCCTCGTTGATGGTATACAGATCGTAGTTTCCGTTGTTGATAAAATACTCCACGATAACATCCGATTTACTGGCATGAGACAGAGCATATCCCGCCTTTTTCAGGAAGGACTCCGTCTCTTCCAGAGACAACTCCAGTGCCACGGCAAAAGCCAGCACCGTCTGTTTACTTGGCCGGTAATGCACATCGCCCCGGATCTTGGAGAAAAGTTTTCTGTCGATATTGGCTTTCTTATAGCACTCCGAATCCTTCATGCCCCGCTCGTCGATCATGCGAAGAAGCGCCTGGGAGAAGCTCTCATCCAGGTTTTCCAGCGCCTGTGCCAGAGACATATTCTGCATCGGCGCAGCAAGCATGCTGGCTTGGGCCATGGCCGCTCCGGCGAATTCCGGAGTTTCTTTGCGAGGCTTCTCTTCATCGCACAGGATATCTTCATCCGCACTCTCTTCCAGCGGCTCCTCCCGCATGGCTTCCGATGCACGGGCCTCTTTCTTCATGGCGCCGCGGCCACTGCTGAATATCGAATCCCGCTTCCCGGAAGTCCCGCCGAAGGCGATGGATTTCGCAATGTTTCCCAGGAAGGAACTCCGCGGTTCATCCTCCTCCAGATTGGCCCGCACATACCGGGACAGATCCGAATAAATATCGTCGTCGAATCGGAAACTGCTTCTACTGAAGATCACCAGATATACCTGCATCTCGTGGTCCTGAAGGAACGCACGGATCGTATCCGTTGCCACACGCAGTGCCTTGTCGAAAGGATACCCGTACACGCCTGCAGAGATCATGGGGAACGCCACGCTTTCGCACTCTTTCTCCGCCGCCAGCATCAGGGAATTTCTATACGCCGAAGTCAGCAGCTCTTCCTCGCCACTTCCGCCTCCGCGCCAGATCGGGCCCACCGTATGGATCACGTATCTGGCCGGCAGGTTATATCCACCCGTAGCCTTGGCCTGCCCCACTTCGCATCCGTGAAGGGTCCTGCACTCCTCAAGAAGCTTCGGTCCCGCCGCCCGATGGATTGCACCATCCACGCCGCCCCCGCCCAGCAGAGACGTATTGGCCGCATTCACGATGGCGTCCACTTCCAGCCTGGTAATATCTCCCGTAATGATCTGAAACGGCATACTCACACCTGACCTTTCTCATATCGGAATTCCGAGAATCCGGCCTTTCCGCCGGTCTCCTTCTGCGAATAACAGAACAATCCGAACCGCGTTCCCGTGAAGTGGTCCAGCCGGAACCGTAGCTTATGCGGCTTTCCGATATCCACCCACTCCCCGTTCTGTTTCACCTGACAGACAGCCTGGTCCTTCTCATCCGCGAAAAGAACTTGCATCCGTACTTCTATCTTTTCTCCTTGGAGGGGCAGTGCCTCAATGGTCTCTCCCGCTACCGGACTCAGATCCCAGGGGCCCTCCGTACTCTTATGGGCCACCATGACCGCATACAGTTTTCCGTCTTTCTTCTCAATTCCGACCCAGCAATAGTCACCCTGGAAAGCCGAAAGTCCGGCGCAGTCACCGTCCTTCAGGAAGGCTCCGTCGATGCAGACCGATGCCCCGCAGCCCGGATACATCATGCGCTGGGTCAATGTATTTCTCGCATGATTCAGATTCAGGCTCAACTTATCTGTAGTGATCCATACCGTTCCGGAAGCCTCATCTCTTTCCACCAGATCCAGATCCGGTTCGTGATTAAACTGCCAGAAACTCCGGAATCCGAAGCACCCGAATTCCCGACGCCATTCCCCATCGTCCTTCTCTGTTTTCCACGCAAAACCATATTTAAAATCGTCAGAACCATAAAGCGGTGCATACTCATATTCCGGTCGAGAAGACGGGAGTGATATCTCATGGGGCACCTTTCCGTCGATCCCCATAACCGGCCGGTCCTTTTCCCAGGACACCGGCACGATGACCGGGATCCTTCCTACAGCACCGCTGTCCTGGAACAGCAAGCCATTCCATGCTCCGTCCACGCCGCAGACGATACCGCCCTGGGCCACACCGGAATTTCTAAATCCCATATCGTCATTAAGAATATCTCCACCGACGAATTCACCGTCCAGAGAATCCGAAGAGAAACAAGCCTCCACTCGACGCCATTGATCCGCAAGAGAATGGATCAGGAACAGATAGTACCGTCCGTTGATCTTATAAAGATGGGAGCCCTCATAACCCAGACGAGGCTTCTCCACATCCTCCACGATCAGGCGATGCAGTCCTCCTTCCTTTGGGCCTTTCAGCTCCGCATCCAGTTCCGTCAGATAGATCTTCGTGTTGCCATACACGATATAGATCCGTCCATCATCGTCGAACAGTAAAGAACAGTCGTGATAGAATCCCGAGATCTCACTCTTGACCCAGGGACCGTCGATCTTCGGCGAACGATACAGATATGTTTTCCATGTATCGTTGCATACAAAAACCACATAGAACATCCCCTCGTGATAACGAAGGCTGGCCGCCCACATGCCCTTGCCGTAGACATATCCATCTCCTTCCAGTTTCTGAGAAGGGGTACCGTCCAGCTCGTCAAAAACATAGGCCGCGTGTTCCCAGTGGATCAGGTCATAAGATCGCAGGATCTGTCCTCCCGGAAGAAAATGCATGGTGGTACTGATCATGTAATACACACCATCTACGAAGATCACATCCGGGTCCGGAAAATCCATACGAAGACTCGGATTGTTTCCGGTAATAAGATTGCTGTTCACGGGCTTATCTTCCTTTCAGAATCAGGATCGGGATCGGCGGACAGTTGCTGCGGTTCACGAAGGGCATCTCCACCACCGTATACTTCGAACTGTCAATGGTAGGCAGGAATTCCAGCAACGCATCGTGTTCCTCGAAACCCGTCTCCTTGCCGTAGTATAGGATCAGCGTCATGATGCCGTCCTCTTTCAGAAGTTCCAGTCCCGCCTCGATGGCTGGGATACTGGTCTCTTTCTTGGTGAAAATATTGTGGTCACCCTTTGGAAGCCATCCGAAATTAAAAGTAATGCAGGATACCGTTCCGGGCTGCGCGAATCTCGCCATCTCACTATGGCTCTCCAGCAGCACTTCCGCGCGGGAAGCAAGACCCTTCTCTTCCAGAAGCTTCTTCGTACTGTTCACGGCATCTTCCTGAATATCGAAAGCGATCACATGCCCGCTTTCTCCTACCAGTTCACTCAGGAAAGCCGTATCGTTTCCGCGGCCTGCGGTCGCGTCGATACACAGGTCACCTTCTTGAACATGTTCGCGGATCACTTTCTGGATAATATCCAGTGCACTGAAAGAAGGACGTCTGTCCATATTCCCTCCTTAGGAAAAATACTCTTCCACGCCGTCTGCGATTCCCAGAGCGACTTTCTGCTGCACGTCTTCCTTCAGCAGGTTTTCCAAATCAGATGAATTGGTCATGTAAGCGACCTCTACCATCGCCGATGTGAAACCATGCTCACGAAGTACGCAGAAGTTATCCTTGATCGTCGGCAGGTTGGACTTGAATGCCGGTACTCTTCCGGTAACGCCACGGTACAGGCAGGCGGAGAAGTACTGGTTCGTCGCACCGTCACGTCCGTAGAAAGGTGCACGGATCGGGCAACGCGGATCCTTATACAGATCCGGATCATTCTTGACCATACGCTTCTCACTCTCGATCATGGACTCATCGGTCACATAGTAGACCGATGTACCGTGGGCCGAGGTGCTGCCCGCTGCATTACAGTGGATGGAGATGAAGACTACGTTATCCATGGACTGCTCAACGAAGAACATCTTCTGCAGTTCCGGACACATACCGGTACCGCCCATGAAACCCATACCTTCTACTTCATTGGTGTTGTTTTCGAAAATATCCAGGATCGATGCTCTTACGAAATTTCTGACCTTGGCAGAAACATTCGGAAGCTTATTCTCCTTGGTGTACTCGAGACAGAACTGATGTACCAGTGCATTACGATAGTAAAGGCTGATCCATTCATCCTCGTCACGTGTAATGATGACCGTCGCACCACGTGCTTCCAGTTCTTCCTTCGTCTTCAGTCCGATGGAAAGATTGATTGGTGCTTCCTTCACGCCATGTACCACGGCACCCGGATCCGACAATCCGTGACCCGGATCCACGAACACGATCTTACCCTCCAGCGGCTTATCCGTCTTCGGGATCGGTCGTCTGTAGGCTTCGTAGTATTTACCAAGTCCATAGGATTCACAGATCTCCTTGAACTCCTTCGAAGCTACGAAGCAGTTAAAGATATACTCTCTGGAAAGACCGCAGCGTCTCCAGTTATTCATACCCTGTGTATCCGGTTCACGATTCATCATGGCGTGATACAGCATAGTCAGATATGTCTTCAGATCCGTATCCTTCTCTGTGTATTCTTTACTGAATACGAAGTCCGATGCCGCCGCGCCGAGAGACACATCTCCACGCATGGCTTTCTCGACCCAGTAATGGGTTCCCTGATACTCGCCTTCACGGTCCAGACAGAGCTTGTAGAGACGGTTGAAGAAACTGAATGCACGGTTTACATGCTTCAGTTCGTAGCCCTTCAGGTACATACCGGTTTCCACTTCGTAAGATTCACAAACCTCGAAGAACTCTTTCGCATTTACAAAACCTGCGTAGAGTTCTTCCATGGTCAATCCTTCTTTGAAACGGCCCATCCAGTACTCGACACCTTCGTCATCTCCGTCACGGTTCATGAAGGTGTGATACATCACTTCCAGTTTGTCTCGATCGCTGAGATTTCTATCGGAAAATTCCTGGGACATAGCGAACTCGAAGGATACCTCCGCTGCCGTCATGTCGCGGCTCAGCAGTTTCTGGGTCCAGAAGTCCAGTCCGCCGTCCTCCGGATCACGATTCATCATTACGTGATAAAGACGGAAGACAAATCCTCTTACCCCTTCTTCATCGTTCGGCGGGGTCGGTGTAGGTTCTTCAGTCGGAGTCGGTTCTTCGGTCGGCGTCGCCGTAGGCTCGCCTTCTATCGGTGTAGGTGTCGGGGTTTCCTCCGGGTTCGGCACTTCAGTCGGTGTCGGAGTAATATCCGGATCTTCAGTAGGAGTCGGTGTTGCGGTAGGCTCACCCTCTGCCGGTGTAGGTGTAGGAGTCTCCTCCGGATCCGGCTCTTCGGTGGGTGTAGGAGTGATATCCGGCTCCTCTGTGGGAGTCGGTGTCGCAGTCGGTTCACCCTCTGCCGGTGTAGGTGTCATGGTTGGGGTCGGTGTGGCCACCGGATCTTCCGTCGGCGTAGGTGTCGGTGTGGCTTCTTCCTCCGGCGTCGGAGTCGGAGTCGCCGTCACTTCCTCGTTCTGCGCATACAGAGCGTATGCTGTCGTTCTCTGTTCTGTCTTCGCCATGACTCGTTCCCGTGGCCAGGCCACAGTCGGCAGCACCAAAGCAATTGCTGCCATTTTCGCGATCCATGACAATCCTCTGTTTCGCATATTCCTTCTTACCTTGTCCTTTATCTTTTTACAATTCTTCGACGTGTTCCTTCCCGATCGCAAGAATATCTTTCACGTGCTCATCCGCCAGAGCATACTCGATGGTCTTACCGGAACGGGTATTCCGAACCAGCTTATTCTGCTTGAGGACCTTCAACTGATGAGAAACTGCAGACTGGTTCATCTCCAGTGCTTCCGCCAGTTCTCCCACGCAATGGGGTCCATCGATCAATTCATAGAGGATACGCAGTCTGGTAGAATCCCCGAAAACTTTGAATAGATCCGCCAGATCGTATATCAACTCATCCATCTGCTTCTCTCCTTTCCCAAATCCCTTTTTCCACAAGTTTCTTTATCACCTGCTCCGCTACCATATGCGGTCTTGTATTCCGCAGGTGAATACGTATGTCAGCATTCCGAAGATAAAGCGGTCTTCTCTCGAAGAAAAGACTCGCAATGGTCTGTGTCTTTCCCAGTACTACGCCCCGCTTCTTCGGATCTCCGATCCTTCTGGTCAACATATGCAGATCCGCATCCAGGAAGACCACTTCCGCCACACTGGAAAGATACATCATGGCATGTTCGCACAGTACCGCACTTCCGCCGGTGGCCACGATCTTCGGTGTATCGTCCAGAGAAAGCAGCGTCTCCTCCTCGATCTGGAGGAAGTGCCGCATACCGTTCTCACCCTGGATCTCTGCCAGAGTCTTCTTCTCCCGGTCCCGGATCAGATGGTCCGTATCCACGAAAGGTACGCCCATCTCCTGCGCAAGGATACGACCGATGGTGCTTTTGCCACTTCCGGGCATTCCGATCAGAACGACCATTTTCTGTAGCAAAACCGATCCCCCCTTCCGATATCTCGCGCATTCTATTACTAGTATAACAATTCATCCCCGAATAAGAATATTATTTATAAATTAAAAAAGCATTTTTTTGAAATTTCGTGCAATCTTTCTTATTCGCTTCGAGATTCTCCTCTGCTATAATTGTTTCTGTTGCATTCCCGGTCCTTCGGGAAAATAAAGAAGTAAGGTGATACCGATACCATGTCCGCAGCCAAAGCCGATTCTAAACAATTCCGGAAAATGACCGAGTCACCGGTCTGTCCCTTGATCTGTAAGCTGGCTGTACCGACCACCATCAGCATGCTGGTCACCGGTATCTATAACACTGCCGACACCTATTTCGTATCCCAGATCGGTAAGAGTGCCTCTGCCGCCGTCAGTGTCGTATTCTCCCTCATGGCCTTGATCCAGGCCATCGGTTTCACCCTCGGCATGGGTTCCGGAAGTATCATCTCCCGTTCCCTCGGCGCCAAGGATACAGACACTGCCAGCAAGACCTTCTCTACCGGATTCTTCTCCGCCCTCGGACTGGGCGCTCTGATCACGGCCCTGGGCCTGATCTTCCTGGAACCGATCATGAACGTGCTGGGTTCCACCGAGACTGCACTTCCTTATGCAAAAACCTATGCACGATATATCCTTGTAGGTGCCCCCATCATGATGGGTTCCTACGTACTGAACAATCTCTGGAGATGGGAGGGCAAAGCTCTCTTCTCCATGATCGGTATCGGTCTGGGCGGCGTATTGAATATCTTCCTGGATCCGCTTTTTATCAACGTCTTTGACCTGGGCATCGCCGGTGCGGCTATGGCGACACTCCTCAGCCAGTGTGTCTCCTTCACGCTCCTTCTGATCCCGGTGCTCATGAAGAAGAACATCTCCAAGCTGTCCTTCTCCCTCTTTTCGAAAGAACTCTCCCTTCACGGAAACATCTGGTTTACTGGTCTTCCCTCACTTCTGCGTCAGGGTCTGGCCAGTATCTCCACCATCTTCCTGAACCACCAGGGCGGTCTTCTCGCCGGCGACTCGGCCCTCTCCGCCATGGGTATCTTCTCGAAAGTCACGATGCTGATCTTCTGCATCCTTCTGGGTATCGGCCAAGGTTACCAGCCGGTACTGGGATTTAATTTCGGTGCGAAGAAATGGGACCGCATGCGTACTGCCTTTATCTTTACCTGGATCTTCGGCACCGCCATCATGCTGACCTTCGCCATTCCGCTTTATCTCTTTGCCGATTCTCTGATGCCGCTGTTCATCGACGATCCGGAAGTCATCTCTATCGGTGCACAGGCCCTTCGTATGGAGGCTTTCATGCTGCCGCTCCTGACAGTAAACGTCATGTGCAACATGACCTTCCAGTCCACCGGCGAACGCTTCAAGGCCGCTCTTCTGTCCTGCCTGCGTCAGGGTATCTTCTTTATTCCCTGTGTCTTTATTCTGCCGTATTTCTTCGGCGTACACGGTATCGAAGCCCTCTACCCGGTATGTGACCTTCTGTCCTGCCTCGTGAGCCTCCCCTTCGCCGTGCTCTTCCTTTACAACCTGACACACAACAAGCTTGCTGCCCAGCAGAAAGGCTGATACTTCTTATTCCGGCACGATCTCACACCAGAGGCGGCTGCGCATCTCATTCATGGCATACTTCGGATTCACCGGACCCTCGATATGCAGGTGGTCATACCAGGACCGCCACAGCTTCTCATATACATTTCTCTCATCGTACAGTATCGGAAGATCCATATTCTTCATGAGGGTCACCATCGTCCCCTCCTCCCGGTGCACCGCGGCCATCTGATGGGTCTTGTCATAGACCAGAAAATTCGAATTCCGGAATCTTCTTTCGAAGAAATCCGCCAGGCTCGGTAACACACGGTTACGCGGCGTAATGCAGGAAATCAGCACATCCGTATAGTTCCGGAACCGCATCCCGCCTTCGATATTCTTCACCTCTGCCCGGTAATTCCCTACCGCCTGCAGCACATCCAGGATCAGCTGTCTCTGATAAAGATCCGGCACCGCCGGACCGGAAGTACTCCAGTCCTCCTGGGTGATCACATGTCTTCCCAGACGGTATCCCAGACAGATATACCGGTAAAGACACATCTCCTTATTGATCATGTGGGTCAGGAACGCTTCCTTGACGATATCCTGGGCTTCCATGCCGATCTTCTGACTAAGGGATTTATACACACTCTGGGCCTGATCCCAGTTCGTCGAGATCCAGGTCGCCGTCTCCCCCAGCAGCGGAAGCCCCTCTTCAACATAGATATGCTTCGGCACCTCTCTGCGCACGAAGCTCTGATAAATGCAGCACAGAAATCCTTCGAAAGTCCCATCGTAGATATATTCCAGATCTGTCTCCATGTCCGGCACCTCCTCTCATAGCGAATCTATGTTCGACTTAATGTGAGGTCATTTTAATACCGAACGATTGTTCATGTCAATATGCTTTAGAAAATTCTTTGGGAAAAACACTCACGCCGCGGTCTTCTCTTCGGAAGAGGTGCGGACGCCCACATTGGCAATCTTTCTGATCAGTTTGTCATACCGGATCCCCTTCTTCACCAGCTCGATCAGTACAGAAATACCCAGGCTCAGCACCAGGGAGATCAGGATCAGCAGCAGCACATTGCCGACATACTTATGCAGCAGCGTCGACCGCACGATGAAGATATGGATGAAGTACATGTTCCCGGAATACTTTCCCAGGAATTTCAGCACCACATCCCACCGGAACAGAAGGGCCGTCATGGCACACAGTGCGAAGATCGCGATGCCGAAAGCCACATACTGGATCCCTCTGAAGTTAAAGGACGATTTGGACGTGAAATACTTGACCAGCATCATGCCCAGGAACAATGCCAGGAACCCAAAGGATACGGGCACCTTATGCTTCACCTTGATCTTTTCGAAGACATCGTTGGTGGCCAGATAGTTACCCAGCGCGATAGGGAAGAGATAGTTCACATAATCCCCGCCGAAATTCGAGGAGAAATACCCGCCCAGACACTGCATGGCCAGGAATACGTAGATCAGAGACAGGAAACGGAACTTCTTGTTAAGGACACTCAGAAGCGGTGTCAGGACCACTACCAGCTGGGCCAGGAACATATACCAGTTGATGCCCACCAGCATCTGGGTCTTGAAGAAATCCGACCACCCCATGAAATCCAGGAAGATATACTGGTAGTGTCCCTGGAAGACAGAAGAAAGACTGTTCCCCTGCAGGTACAAAGCCAGTATCTGGATCGGATAGGCGAACCACCAGGCCGCCATCAGAGTGATCCACCGCTTAAAAACAAATCTGCCCGCCGACTCGCTTTCTTTCTTCTTGTTGAAGATCGTAGCAAGCCCGTAGGCAGATATAAATGCGAATATAGGTACGCAGACCCGGGCAAGTACTGCAAGCTCGATCACCAGAGACTGGGGCAGCCAGGTATGCATATTGTAGGTGGAGAAATACTCCGGCCGGTAGCACATGTGATGAAAGCAGAGAAGGATAATCGCTATTCCTTTTACTCTCGCAGAATCATCCTTACCGAATTGCATTACCGGATCCTCCAGGCTGTTCTTGGTCTTGCATCGGAGCGTTCAGAGGATCAGACCTTCTTCAGGAAAATGTCCGACGGCTCCGAGAACACAGCTCCCAGGGCAGAATAGAGATTCATGACCGGACAGTTCACAGTCGAGATCCATCCGATCAGCTGCTTACCGCCACGGGAAGCATATTCCTTTACCAGGAAGTTATAAAGCGAGATCGCCGCACCGGTCATACGATACTTCTCATCTACCGCTGCCAGCTTGATCTCGAAGACCTTCTCCTCGATCTCGGTGATACCGGCGAAGCCGATCGGTGCATCCTTATAAAGAACCACGAAATACTCCTGGATCTCACCCATTCTGTGACGGATCACAGAAGAGGCCAGGTCATCGTTATATTCTCTGGAAATATGGAAACGACGGTCAACCGGGAAGCTCTTCTTCGCAATGGCGAAGATCTCTTCTTCCTTGTCCGTAACCGATACGACCTGCTGACGGATCTTCTTATCGATATCCGGGTCGATACGCTTAAGGTTAATGGATACTTTCAGCATCCGGTCTGCACGGAAGAAGCCCTTCTTCTCCAGGTCATCCTGGAATTCATACTTAGCCGGCGTCTTCACACGGATGTAGTCACATCCGTCCAGCGGGAAATCCGTAACTTCATCCGTTACGATCTCACGCAATACAAAATTCTCGATTTTCTCTTCTTTACTGGTAAACATATTTCCCGCCTAATCCTTTGTTTCTGCCGTTCAAGTCAGTCACGAAAGGATCAGAATTCTACTCCGTACTTCTTGAGGATCTCCATGCCCTGCTCATAGGACTGGAAGCCCATCAGGTCGTCATCTTCGAGCATGATGTCGAACTCTTCCTCGATAGCAGCCATCAGGTTCATGTGGCCGATAGAGTCCCAGTTCTCAACAGCTTCGCTTGTGAAATCAGCGCCGAGGCTGCCCTCGTCAACACCGAATGTATCTACGAAAATAGAATTATACTTCTCCAGATTATTCATCAAATCTTCCTCCAAAAAATTATTTCTCAATCAGTTCGATCATGCCTGCGGCCTTGTTATATAAGAAAACCACGTTCTTGTGGAACAGTACTTCAGTGGTCGCCTGCTTGTCATTAATAAGAATATAATGCATTTTTCTCAAATCTTCAACCGTTTTATCGATGTCCTCGACCTCGTAGCAGATGTGGTAAGGAATGGCGTCGCTGTAGTTTCCGGCGTTGCCCTTGATGATGAAATCAACCGGGGACGGCTTCTCACTGTCGAGGCGCTCGATCAGCTCTACCATAACGTCATCGATAGCATTATCCATGAACAGGATCTTGATGTTACGCTCATAATCCTCCTGGACATTCTGGTTTCCTACCTTCGGAGATACGCGGTACCCCAGTTCCTCGTACTTCTTGCGGCTCTTCTCAATGTTCTTTACATAGACTCCAATGTGATGAATCTTCATACTTCCGTTCTCCTTGAATTAAATATTTCAAAGCTTGTGCTTTTGATCCGTTTTAGAGGTTCTCTTCTCGGCGGAACATAAACGTCATATTCCTTCGTATCATTCGTGAGGAAAAGTCCTCCGCCGATAAAAGTGAAGTCAGCGACCTTCACCCGGTTGCTGATGGCCGAGTGGACTCCGCAGAAGCAGTTGTTCCCGATCTGGGAATAACCTGTCGTAGAGAATCCCGGCGCCAGATAATTCGCATCGCCCATGACCACGTCGTGGTTGATATAGGCCTTCGGGCAGATCACGTTGCAGTTACCGATCTGGCCACGGTTGGCAATGATGGCGAACTGCAGGATGATGTTTCCGTCTCCCATGGTCGCGGTCTTGGAGACCGAGGCTAAGGAATGGATGATATTCTCCAGTTCATAGCCCATGGCTTTCAGCTGGTTATACTTCTCCATTCTCTGGGTGTACATCTTCTTACCGGTAAAACCGATGACGAAACTGTACTTATCCTTGTCGAAGATCTTCTCTACATCTTCGTAGGCATAGACCGGCTTATCCCGATAGGTCGGCTCGGTCATGTATTTGGCATCCACCACATAGGCGGCAATATTTCTATGATTATCATTCTCGATCGTATCCGCGACCAGATCCGAGAAATCACCGGTTCCGACAACAACGATATCTTTCATACTCTCACTCCTGCATCAGTCCGATAATCTTATCGCAAATAAATTCCATATCTTCTACATCATATCTCTGATCCACCGGGAGACAGAGACAGTTCGCCGAAAGCTTGTACTCCGGAAGTCCTTCGAACTCCGGCACGATCAGTTCTTTCCATAACGTAGGAACGAAGATCTTCTTTTCGATCAGCGCCCTTCGATAATCCTTCTTACACAGCAACGGATAGCAATACGCATGAGTCGAGACCGCTTCCGGTTTCAGCTGCTGATACGGCGCCATCTTCTCATGTACGAACTCGAAGTTGCGCGCTCTCTTACTCTCGATCCGGGAATAGTCCGCACTCTTAAGGATCGCCGTCGTCAGCGGAGACATGAGCTTTCTTTCCACACTCAAGGCCTCTTCGTGTTCCACGCTTTCCTTATAGACCGCATTCGTACCCAGTTCCACAGACTTGCAGATATATCCGATCTGGTCACCGGAGTAAGACATCTCCAGTTCCGGACGGACCTGGTCCTGTCCGATCAGATACCCGCCGTCAGACACGCCGACGAACTTTCTGCAGGAATAAACATTCAGGATCCCCTTCTCCATCACCGGCGGGCAGAAGAATGCCTGCGCATTATCGATGATGATGTTCTTCTTCCCCTTCACGTATTCCCGGACCTGCTGATCCAGTATGCCATAGTAATTGACCAGGATCACGGAATCGTCCTCTCCCTGAAGAATATCCAGCGGCATCAGGTCCTCACCTACGTGATAAGGTAGAAATTCAAAGCCGGAAAGCCATTCCGAGTGAAAAGCACTCCACACCGAAGGGCAGTAGAAATAAGGTGCCCAGACCCTCTTCTTTCCCAGCGACAGGATCGCGGCGTAAAGCGCAGTCGTACCGGAGTTATATCGGGAGATACAACCTTCCTTCTGATCGGAAAAATATTCTGTTCCATTATGGAGTTCCAATGGCAGGAAACCGCCATAAGAATCCTTTTCAATGTACATGTTCGTTTCTCCTTTGAACGCTTGCGGTCACACCAGGAACATTATACCAGAGATTGTCAAGAATATCCCTGTTTTCAGGGGAAATCACGCCTTGACCTGCTCCGTCTCTTCCGACGGAACCGGGTCTTTCTTCTTTGCCTTTACGTGTACACCGATCAGGAAGATCGCAGTAAAGATGATGCTAAGCAGGATCATCAAGGACAGATACAGTACAGAAGCGCCCATGATCTCGTAACGCTCGACCACCGGATTGGCCAGAAGCAGTGCCATGAGAGCTACAAATCCATAACCGTACATGGTGAACTGCTGACAGCGGATGATGGTAATAACCGCCCACAGGAAACCGGTCAGACCGAGGAATCCGCCACCCAGTACCAGGATCACAAGCGGGATCCGGTACGGTGCCATGTCTGTGTTAAAGAGGATCGACAGCACCGGTGTACCCAGCAGGAATGCACCTGCCACGCAGACGAAGCTGATGCCGGCCAGAATGAATACCTGACGGAGCGTTCTCTTCTTGAAACCACGGACATCTCTCTCCTGCCACATCTTCGAAAGCTTGAACATCTGCGGCATAAAGATAAAGTTATTCAGAAGTCCGACAACAAAAACAGGCATAGCTATGTATCCATAGCATGCCTGTAATTGGGATGTCAGTTTCGCATCGATAGCATATTTCGGCGCGTTACCGATGTAGAAAGACAGGAAAGAACCTGCGCACAGCGGCAGACAGCGCAACATCAGACTTCTCACCTTGGTGCCGATCAGACGGTCCGGATCCGCGGAATCTGCATCTTCTGCAGATGTATGGATCTTGGAGATATGAGACGTCCAATATGTAAAGACCATGAAGACCAACAGAGAGAACACCGTGGAAGCAACCAGGGAAACCAGGAAGTTTCTGGTGACGATCAGGCAGGCACCGAAGCTTATGATAAGCAGGATCATACGGATCGTCAGACAGCGGCCCGCAACATCCAGACGGTTGTTCTGCTGGTATTGTCCGTGATAGACATTTTCCAGTGCATCGACGGCCTTCTGCAGTACCATCCAGATCATGATCCAGATCTTCTCGGACGCATAACTGTTCGTGTAGGCGGCATAGGCGATATACGCACCCGCCGTGACCAGCATCAGCACCACCGAGATCAGTCGTGCGTAGTAATACTCCTTGAAGGAATACTTCTTCTTAATGTCCGATACCTGGTAATTACGTACACCGTAGTTACCCATGCAGAGAAAGAGGCTGGCATTGGCGTAGGCGATGGTAAACACACCTGCCGCGTCCTGTCCGATCGTTCTCGTGATTATCATCAGCAGAATAACCGACTGGAATGCATTCAGCATGCTTCCTGCCATATTCCACATGTAACTGTTCTTCTCAATATTCTTATCATTCAGAAAAAATGACTTGATCATGATCCCCCGCTCGATTTCCTATAAAGTCCGCAAACAGCGTCATTGTATTATCCTACATAATCCCTAGGAAATCAAGCGTTTCCGCTTATTCCTCAACAGCATTTGAGACAAGGACTTTTGCTTCTTTTTTACGGATCACGATTTCATCGTTTTCCACATCCACCACAGCGGTGCAGCCTGCCTCAACAATGCGGTCCAGCAGGGCTTCGGAGAACTTATCCTCAACCATGGACTGGATGACTCTCTTCAGCGGTCTTGCACCATACTGCGGGTCATAGCCCTTCTTGGCCAGGAATTCTCTTGCCTCGTCGGTGAGCTCGATATCGATACCCAGCTCCTTGACGCGCTTGGACAGACCGGATGCCAGCAGATCTACGATCTTCAGGATCGACTGCTTACCCAGCATTCTGAAGAAGATGATCTCATCTACACGGTTGATGAACTCCGGATTGAAGGCCTTCTTCAGTTCCTCCAGCACAAGCTCCTTGGCCTCGCTGTAGGACTTGCCTCCATAGAGCTTCTCGGCATCTGCCTCATCGGCAAACGGATCGTCCTTCTTCTCACTCGGGATCGAGAATCCGATATGACGTCCTGCGGAAGTTGTCAGCATTCTGGCACCGATATTGGATGTCATGATGATGATGGTATTCTTGAAGTCCACCACGCGGCCCTGACCATCGGTCAGACGACCGTCGTCCAGGATCTGCAGCATGGAGTTGAAGATCTCCGGATGTGCCTTCTCGATCTCATCGAAAAGCACTACCGAATAAGGATGTCTGCGGACCTTCTCGGTGAGCTGGCCACCCTCGTCGTATCCGACATAACCCGGCGGCGAACCGATGAGCTTGGCCACATCGTGTTTCTCCATAAACTCGGACATATCAACACGGATCAAGGCATTCTCATTACCGAACATGACCTCTGCCAGTGCTTTTGCCAGCTCCGTCTTACCGACACCGGTAGTACCCAGGAAGATAAAGGAACCGGACGGACGCTTCGGATCTTTCAGGCCAAGACGGCTTCTGCGGATCGCCTTGGCGATGGCGCTGACCGCCTCATCCTGACCGATGACACGCTTCTTCAGTTCTTCTTCCAGTGTCTTCAGACGCTCGGCATCGCTCTCCGTGATCTTCTTGACCGGGATACCTGTCCAGTTGGCCACGATATCGGCAATGTCGTCCGGAGTCAGGGACAGTTCCTGCTTCTCCTTGGAGCTTACCACCTGCTGACGCAGTGTGCTGAGTTTCTCTTCCAGAACGGTTTCTTCATCACGAAGTTTCTGGGCCGTCTCGAAATCCTGGTTCATGACGGCTTCCTGCTTCAGACGCATGATCTCATTGATCCGCTCACCGATCTTCTTGGTCTCGTCCGGCTCGGTGGATGACTTGATACGCAGACGGGAAGCCGCCTCATCGATCAGGTCAATAGCCTTATCCGGCAGGAAACGATCCGTGATATAACGGCTGCTGAGGATGACCGCCGCATCGATGGCATCGTCGGAGATCTTGATTCCGTGATGCTCTTCGAACTTACTGCGGATACCCTTGAGGATCAAGATCGCATCCGTCGTGCTGGGTTCCTTGACCAGTACCTGCTGGAAACGACGCTCCAGTGCGGAGTCCTTCTCAATATGTTTTCTGTACTCATCCAGTGTGGTCGCACCGATAACATGCAGTTCACCACGGGCCAGAAGCGGCTTGAGCATATTGGCCGCATCCATAGCACCGTCTGCATTACCGGCACCCATGATGGTGTGAAGTTCATCGATAAAGAGAATCACGTCACCGGACTTGGTTGCTTCTTCCAGGCCCTTCTTGAAACGCTCTTCGAATTCACCACGGTACTTGGTACCGGCTACCATCGAAGCCAGATCCAGAGAGAGTACTCTCTTTCCGGCCAGCAGGTCCGGTACATCGTTATCTACGATCTTCTGGGCCAGACCCTCTGCGATGGCTGTCTTACCGACGCCCGGTTCACCGATCAGGCACGGGTTATTCTTCGTGCGGCGTACCAGGATCTGCATAACACGAGAGATCTCCTCTTCGCGGCCGATGACCGGATCGATGCGTCCTTCCTTGGCTTCCGCTGTCAGATCTTTGCAATACTTATCGAGGATCTTGGTCTTTCCGTCCTTGCCGGTTCCGCTCTTCTTGCCGGCAGAGGCACGGTTCTTGCGCTCTGCATTGAAGAAGCGGGCTACCGGATCTGTCGGCTCATCTTCGTTCTCATCCTCGTTCTCCTCTTCATCGCTGTCTTCATCCGTATCCTCATCGCTGGTATAGTTGGCCACCGCTGCACGGTTCTTGATGATCTCCACCAGCTCCGACATGGCAGAAGGTGTATCGAAATGGCAGTAGACCAGGATATTGGCCGCCGTGCTCTGGCCATCCTTCAGGATCGCCATCAGGACATGCTCCGGCTCCACAACGCCACGGGACGTACGTCTGGCCAGGTATTCTGCCAGATAAAGCAGTCTCTTGGTACGGTTGGTGCAGTGAGCGAAGATCTCATTCGGATCATCCTCTCTTGCGACAAAAGCACCCGGCTCTCTTCCTGTCAGTTTAATGATCTCTTCCATGACTTCTTTCTGGCTGGCACCATACTTCTCCAGCAAAGAATACGAAGGATCCATGGATTCATCGGTCAGTGCCAGAAGCACATGTTCCGTTCCGATAAAGTTCAGGTTAAAAGATACTGCATACATGTGTGCATGAGACAGCATCATCATCGTTCTCTTGGAAATATTCATAGGTCATCCCTCCTCTTACTCGCTTATTTTGTTCAGCAGAGCCTCTCTTACGAACTCTGCACGTTTCAGGTCGATCTCGTGGGCTTCCAGTACTTTCCCACAACGTTTCTGTACCGATGCATCTCCGATGGTATTCAGAAGAAGCATCAGTCTTCTCTCATCTACTTCCTTCAGGAAGCCGCAGGCCACACCCAGTCGCAGGTCGCTTAAGCGGTTCATGGCTTCCTTCTGTTTCAGTACCCTGGCATATGTCAGTTCACCGAAAGAACGGTATACCCGGTCTTCCAGTTTATCTTTATTCTTCTCATAGAACTGGGAACGGAGTTCTCTCTCCCAGGAAATCACTTCATTGATCGTTCTTGCGAAATTCTGAAGCGTCGTCTCTTCTGAGATTCCCAGAGTAATGGTATTCGAGATCTGGTAGATATTCCCCGCCGGCTGGCTCTTCTCACCATACACGCCACGAACAGTATATCCTGCCTTAGACAGAGAATCCGTCAAAGCCGGCATCCGTTCCAGCATCGTGATCGCCGGAAGCTGTACCATTACGGAAGCCCGAAGTCCCGTACCCGTGTTACTCGGATAGGCCGTCAGGAATCCGTATTTTCTGGAGAAAGCCATCGGCAGTTTCTCTTCCAGATATACCGCCAGCTTCTCCGCCTGCTTATAAGTATTCTCCAGTGCAAATCCCGGTGCCATCACCTGGATCCGCAGATGGTCCTCTTCGTTGACCATTACGCTTATATTCTCGTCCTGGGAAATAAAGGCACTTTGTCCTTCCATTCCCTGGGCCAGGTCCTCTGAGATCAGATGTTTCTCGATCAGAGCCCGTCTGTCCGTATCGGGAAGCGGCGCGATATCCATTCGCATCAAGCTGCTTCCCGGATACTTAAGAAGAACATCTGATGTCAGATTCAGGACTTTCTTTCTCTCTTCATCGTCCATACGATTCGGGAAATGCATTCCCTTCAGATTCCTTGCCAGACGGATTCGGCTGGAAAGTACGATATCGCTGTCCGGTCCGGCTTCTAAATACCAACTCATTTCTTTCCCTCCTCCTCTTTCTTCAAGGCCTGGATCTCATCTCTGAGCTTTGCCGCCTCCAGGTAGTTCTCTTCCTGTACGGCCTTCTTAAGAAGTGCTTCTTTTTCCAGGATCGTCTTTCTCTTTTCTTTCTCTTCATCGGAAAGACCGGCCATCGCATCGCTCTCAGTCTCTACCTGATGGATCTTGCCATCCTCCATCGGAGAAGTTCCGATCTCTCCTTCTTTCCCCGGGATCCTTCCTACATGCTTCATGCCCATCTGGGTACGCATGAACACCGGATCGATCCTCTCGGAGAAAGTCTCATAGCAGTCCGGGCATCCCAGGAAACCGCTCTTGGTAAACTGTCCCAGCGTTGTGCCGCAGGTCGGACATGCCAGGGAAGCCCCCTGATCCAGCATGCCTTCCAGTCCTAATCCGAATGGTGCTTCAAAAGCACTGGCCAGGAAATCCAGTGGACTGGACACGGAGGACCCCAGCGGGTTCGGTATCCCGTCTCCCAGCATACTTCCGAATAATCCGCCTGTGAGGCTGCCCGGCATCGTGATGCCCAGCTGACGTGCACATTCATCGCACAGCATCAGCATCTGCGGCGCCTTACCGGTGGTCTGCTTCATTATCTTTACATTCGCTTCTCTTTCCTTACAACGTTGACATTTCATGTTCAGTCCCTCCCTTTACGTCGTGATCAGACTGATCAGCATATTCTTGAATATATCCATACGGACCGTGGCTTTCTTATCGGCATCGATACCGGACAAGGCCCGGTCCGAGATGGCGGCCTTGATCAGCCGCGCCACTTCCGGAGTGATGACTCCGTAATCGATAAAGTTCAGAAGAAAGATCTCCGCCTGCTGCTGAGAGAGTGTGTCTCCCAGAGAGTTGATGGTATGCATCAGGTAGCTCGTACCCGGCATACGCTGTACACGGGAGATACGGATCTGACCCCCGCCGCCTCTTCGGCTCTCTACGATATAGCCCTGTCCGTTCGTGAAACGTGTCGAGATCACGTAGGTGATCTGAGACGGTACACAGTTGACCCGCTCCGCCAGATCACTTCTGTTGATCACGGCGGCACCATTATTCTCATCCAGCATTTCCTTGATCATCATTTCGATCACATCGACCAACCTTGCCATATGCCCAACGATCCTTTCTATTGTTTTCTATACAAGATCGAAAGCCTCTTTGGGGGGAAGCTTTCGAAATCTCTTTTTGACTTTTGTCTTTGACTTTGACTTTCTTTGACTATCTTTATTATACTCTCTCGATTTTTGTTGTCAACACACTTCTCGTATAAACATAAAAAATCCTTCTTCACCGAAATGACAGGCATTTCAGAAAAGAAGGATCATTTTTCCATATCAGGCCACGCTTGCGGTGCGGGCAACCGTCGATCATTTCTTCAGGACTTTTCTCCAGATGGCGATCAGTGCGCAGGCGCCGATGACAGCGAAGATGAAGTTCCCGATGATTCCCTTCGTTCCGATATCCAGAAGTCCGAATACTACACCGGACAGGACACCGCCCAGAATACCGAGAATGATGTTTACGACTACACCATGATCTCCGGAACCCATGATCTTGCCGGCTACAAAACCTGCCAGACCACCCATGATCAGACCGATAATAAGATCAACTATCATATTACTTTCCCCCTTTTAACTTGTCTCCCGGAAAGGAGACCTTGATTTCCCCAATATTATCCTGACTGCTCTTCAGAAGAAGATCAGCCGATAAATCTACGGATCGTCAGGATGGTACCCATATCCAGATTACCCCAGACAACCTTGCCCTTACTGGATGAAGCATGGATCACCTGACCGTTACCGGCATAGATTGCCACGTGGTCGGCCGTACCGTCTGCACCCTTAAGGTCATATACGATAACGTCTCCCAGACGGATATCGGATCGCTTGACACCGGCGCCGACATAGCGGATCGAGTTGGACTGGTGCGGAACACTGATTCTTACCTGACGGTAACAATATACGACGAGACCGGAGCAGTCTACACCACTCTTGGACTCACCACACCATACGTATTTTACGCCCAGCATGGACTTGGCGATATTCACGATACTCTCACCGTTAACACCGGAGATGATCGGCGGAGGATTGCCGCCGCCACCGCCACCGCCGCTGCCGCCTTTGCCACCTTTACCGCCACCGTTGTTCTTCTTCGGTGTCGGCTTCGGAGTCGGTGTAGGCGGAGCCTTCTTGGTGGTATAAGAAACATATACATAACCCGCTGTACCATCGTCCAGTGTTACCTTGTACCACTGGTTGTTGGCCACACCACTACAGTGGAGACGGGTCCATCTCTTCAGGACTTTGACTACGTCACTGTCCGTAGAAGGACGGGAACGGAGTTTGAGGTCACTGGCATCGACCCATACAGTACGGTCGATAGTATTAAAGACCATATCCTTCGACAGAGACTTACTCAGAAGATAACCCTTCTGTCCGTCCGGAGTCTTGATGTAAGACCAGGTAGAACCCACCGAAAGACGTGTGACCTTGGTGGAACGGGCAACCTTACCGACCGTCACGGAATCCATGTTCGGCTGCTCCTTGAGGATAGTCTCGGAAGTCGAGATATATAACTGTTCTTCTACAGGAGTAAATGTAGAGGTATCCAGAAGTTCGATCGGAAGATCGGAACTGTCGTAGGTCTGAACAACTTCTGCTGTCAGGATCCCGGCGTATTTCTCGTCTTCGTATTCGACAGAATCGAAATAGGAAGCGGTGACCAGTTCGTTCTCACCCAGCATCTCCGGCATATCGTCACCGAGTTCGTCCGGTTCGTCCGGATTTCCTCCGATGGCCCACTCTTCAATCAGGACTTCTTCCTGATCCGAGTCCGGATATGTATCCGCGTAAGCACGACCCACCAGCACTCCCGCAGGTGTACTCTGACGAATGCCCACAGGGATCATCAGGATCGGGAATGTGATCATCGCACATATGGCGATAGCAACGACCGCCAGTCTTGAATTGTGCTCTTTTCTGCGTTGCCGCATTATTTTCCTCCGTGCGCCGGAACTTGTTTATATGGCGCATCGCAATGTATCTTCTTCTGTAATTACGGATAGTCCGCGTCTCTATCATTTTACTATGCAAAACCCCATGCGTCAAAAATCTAGAAGTTTCGCTTTTTTTACAAATCTGTTTCCCCGCGCAGAAAGCATCTGCACAAAGGTCCCCTTCCCCGCCTGCGGCAAGTTCTTTTCCCCGGAATAAAAAAGGACCGTTTCCCTTGTGAGGAAACGGTCCGAATCAACTTTTTATGCTTGCGTGATCAGGATCACTCTTCGCTGTTCAAGCCGGCTACTGCACTTGTGAGGACTACCGGCTCCTTGCCGAGCAGTTCATTGTTCTCCGGAAGTACCGGAACTGCAGTAACATTTCTATAGCGTACCATACCGGTACCGGCCGGGATCAGCTTACCGATGATAACGTTCTCCTTGAGACCGTAGAGCGGATCGACCTTACCCTTAACAGCAGCGTCTGTAAGAACACGTGTTGTCTCCTGGAAGGAAGCAGCGGAGAGGAAGGAGTCGGTTGCAAGAGAAGCCTTGGTGATACCAAGAAGAACTCTCTTACCGGAAGCAATTGTCTTGCCCTCAGCCTCAGCCTGCTCGTTGGCCTTCTCGTAATCGAACATATCCACTGTGCTACCGGTCATGAGGTTCGTCTCACCCGGATCGTCGATACGTACCTTACGCATCATCTGACGTGTGATAACTTCGATATGCTTATCGTTGATACCAACACCACCCTGCTTATAAACGCGGCTTACTTCGCTGAGGATGTACTTCTGTACACCACGTACGCCCTTGATCTTCATGATCTCCTGAGGGCTTACCGTACCTTCTGTAAGCAGATCAGCAGCCTCAACATACTCGCCGTCCTTGACCTTGAGGATCGCAGAGATCGGTACGAAGTAGTGCTTCTCTTCGATAACGATGTCGCTGTCCGGATTCGGGTTCTCTGTGATGGCCTTTCCGTCCGGAGTAGCCGGTGTCACGATGATCTCGGTCTTGTGCTTCTGTGTATCCTCCTGGATGTGGACGATACCGTCGATCTCGGAGATCAAAGCCTGGCCCTTCGGCTTTCTTGCTTCGAAAAGCTCCTCGACACGAGGGAGACCCTGTGTAATATCTTCACCGGAAGCGATACCACCAGTATGGAAGGTACGCATCGTAAGCTGTGTACCAGGCTCACCGATGGACTGGGCAGCCATGATACCCACAGCCTCACCACCGATTGTCGGCTGGCCTGTTGCCAGGTTGATACCGTAGCACTTGCTGCAGACACCGTGACGGGAGCGGCAGTCAAATACGGAACGGATCTTTACCTTGGTATATCCGCAAGCCTCGATGGCCTTAGCGATATTAGCAGTAATAAGTTCGTTTCTGGCAACCAGAAGAGTCTTTTTGTCTTCCAGATCGTAGATATCTTCTGCAGCATAACGTCCTGTGAGACGATCGCTGAGAGACTTAACGACATCCTTCTTCTCACCTGCGATATTGGCGATTTCCTTGACCCATGTGAAATCATCTGTTCCGCAGTCCTCTTCAGTAACGATAACATCCTGGGCTACGTCAACGAGACGACGTGTGAGGTAACCGGAGTCAGCCGTCTTAAGAGCTGTATCGGAAAGAGCTTTACGGGCACCGTGAGAGGAGATGAAGAACTCGAGTACGTTCATGCCTTCACGGAGGTTAGACTTGATCGGGATCTCGATGGTCTTACCGGATGTATCCGCCATGTTACCACGCATACCGGCCAGCTGCTTGATCTGCTGGGAGGAACCACGGGCACCGGAGTCGGACATCATCTTGATCGGGTTGTACTCACCGAGAGAATCGATAAGAGCCTTAGTGATCGCATCTGTCGTAGAAGACCAGATGGTGATTACGGATGTATAACGGGAATCCTCATCGAGGAAACCGGCACGGTAGAACTTGTTGACTTCTTCTACCTTAGCCTCAGCTTCGTGTACCATCTTCTCCTTAACATCCGGCACGATCATGTCTTCGATACCGATGGAGATACCACCACGGGTGGAGTACTTGTAACCGAGAGCCTTAACGTTATCCAGAAGCTTGGCTGTCTCACCGATACCGTGAACACGGATAGAACGGGAGATCACGTCACCGAGCTGCTTCTTACCGACCTTGAAGTCGCACTCCAGAACCAGTTCGTTGCCTTCTGCATCACGATCTACATAGCCCAGATCCTGCGGGATGATCTCATTGAAGATGAAACGTCCCAGTGTGGACTTAACCAGCTTGGTGATCATCTGGCCTCTGAACTCACGGGTCACACGGATGGTGATCGGAGCGTGGAGCTCGAGGTGGTGGTCGCCGTAAGCCATGATCGCCTCATCCAGAGAGGAGAATACCATGCCTTCGCCCTTCTCGCCCGGCTTTACGATCGTCAGATAGTAGCAGCCGAGGATCATATCCTGAGTCGGAACGGTAACCGGGTTACCATCCTGAGGCTTCAGGAGGTTGTTGGTGGACAGCATGAGGAATCTTGCCTCAGCCTGTGCCTCTGCAGAGAGCGGTACGTGTACAGCCATCTGGTCACCGTCGAAGTCAGCGTTGAACGCGGTACATACGAGCGGATGGAGCTTAATAGCACGACCTTCAACCAGTACAGGCTCGAATGCCTGGATACCAAGTCTGTGGAGCGTAGGAGCACGGTTGAGCATTACCGGGTGATCCTTGATAACATCCTCGAGGATATCCCATACGACGTCTGCCGCACGCTCTACCATACGCTTAGCTGTCTTAATATGTGTAGCATGTCCCTCCAGGACCAGACGCTTCATAACGAATGGCTTGAAGAGCTCCAGAGCCATTTCCTTCGGGAGACCGCACTGATGCATTCTCAGTTCCGGACCAACAACGATAACAGAACGACCGGAATAGTCAACACGCTTACCGAGGAGGTTCTGACGGAAACGTCCCTGCTTACCTTTGAGCATGTCGGACAGAGACTTGAGAGCACGGGAAGAAGCACCGGTAACCGGACGGCCGCGACGACCGTTGTCGATAAGAGCATCGACAGCTTCCTGAAGCATTCTCTTCTCGTTTCTAACGATGATCTCCGGCGCACCCAGCTGCAGCAGCTTGGAGAGACGGTTGTTTCTGTTGATAACACGACGATACAGATCGTTGAGGTCGGATGTAGCGAAACGGCCACCATCCAGCTGAACCATCGGACGGAGTTCCGGCGGAAGTACCGGGAGTACATCCAGGATCATCCACTCCGGCTTGTTACCGGACTTCTTGAAGGACTCGAGAACTTCCAGTCTCTTGATGAGTCTTGCCTTCTTTTGACCTGTAGCTGTCTGATAATCTTCGTGGAGCTGCTCGGTAAGAGCCTCGATGTCCAGTTCCTGGAGCAGGATCTTGACAGCTTCCGCACCCATCATGGCCTTGAAAGCGGACTTACCGTACTTCTCTACGTTATCTCTGTATTCCTGTTCGTCAATGATCGCACACTTAGCCAGATCAGTCGTACCCGGATCTACTACGATGTAGGCACCGAAGTACAGAACTCTCTCCAGCTGCTTCGGAGATACATCCAGAAGCAGGCTCATGCGGCTCGGTGTACCACGGAAGTACCAGATGTGGGATACCGGAGCGGCCAGCTCGATGTGGCCCAGACGCTCACGACGTACCTTGGAACGGGTAACTTCAACACCGCAACGGTCGCAGATGATGCCCTTATATCGGATCTTCTTGTACTTACCGCAGTGACATTCCCAGTCCTTCTGAGGTCCGAAGATACGCTCGCAGAAGAGGCCGTCACGTTCCGGCTTAAGAGTACGGTAATTGATCGTTTCCGGTTTCTTGACTTCACCGTGGGACCAGCTCTTGATGGTCTCAGGAGATGCCAGGCGAATACCGATCGATTCGAAATGATTCATTTCAAACATAATTATTGAAGTCTCCTTCCCGTCTTACATATCTTCTTCATTTTCCATGGAAGCCAGATCGTCCATACTCGGCTCGATATCATCGCTGCCGTCGTCGATCAGCTCACCGTCTTCTCCGACTTCAGAGAATCCGGCAGCTCCCATCTCACTCTCGGCCTGCAGGTCGAACTTCATGAGAAGCTCCTTATCCGGCTCTTTGAGATCTTCTTCTTCCTCGGAAGCATCTTTCAGCTTGTACTCTTCGTCACCGGAGTAGATACGTACATCCAGAGCGAGGGACTGAAGTTCACGAACAAGAACCTTGAAGGATTCCGGAATACCGGCTTCCGGAACACTCTGACCCTTGACGATAGCCTCGTAAGTCTTGGTACGGCCGGTGATATCGTCCGACTTGACTGTGAGGATCTCCTGGAGGGTATGTGCTGCACCGTATGCCTCGAGGGCCCAAACTTCCATCTCACCGAAACGCTGACCACCGAACTGGGCTTTACCACCGAGAGGCTGCTGTGTAACAAGTGAGTATGGTCCGATAGAACGGGCATGGATCTTATCGTCAACGAGGTGGTGGAGCTTGAGGTAATACATGACACCCACCGTGATACGATTCTCGAAAGGCTCACCGGTACGACCATCGTAGAGGATCGTCTTACCGTCTTCATCAATGCCTGCAAGCTTGAAGGCCTCAACGATATCGGTCTCGTTTGCACCATCGAATACAGGGGTGGCCACCTTCCACTTCAGTGCACGGGCCGCACGGCCGAGGTGTACTTCGAGGAGCTGACCGATATTCATACGGGACGGAACGCCGAGAGGATTCAATACGATATCCAGCGGTGTACCATCCGGCAGGAACGGCATATCTTCTTCAGGCAGGATTCTGGAAACAACACCCTTGTTACCATGACGACCGGCCATCTTATCACCAACGGAGAGCTTTCTCTTCTGGGCGATATATACACGAACCAGTTTATTGACGCTGCCCTTGAGGACATTCTCGTCTTCCTTGGTGAAGGTCTTAACGTCAACGACGATACCGGACTCACCATGCGGAACACGTACGGAAGTATCACGTACCTCACGGATCTTCTCACCGAAGATCGCGCGGTAGAGACGCTCTTCCGGAGTCAGCTCGGTCTCACCCTTCGGAGTAACCTTACCAACCAGGATATCACCTGCACGGACCTCAGCACCGATGCGGATAACACCGGACTCGTCCAGCTCCTTGAGAGCATCATCGCTTACGTTCGGGATCTCACGTGTGATCTCCTCGGCACCCAGCTTGGTGTCACGAGCTTCACACTCATATTCTTCAATGTGGATGGAGGTATAAACATCATCACGTACCATACGCTCGTTGATGAGAACGGCGTCCTCGTAGTTGTAACCTTCCCATGTCATGAAGCCGATGAGAACGTTCTTACCGAGAGCCAGCTCACCGTTTTCAGTGGAAGGACCGTCAGCGATAACGTCACCCTTCTTCACTTCCTCACCCATTCTTACGATCGGGCGCTGGTTGATGCATGTGCTCTGGTTGGAGCGCTGATACTTGGTCAGACGATACTCATGCTCCTTGCCGTCCGCAGATGTAACTACGATACGGTCAGCAGAAACGAATGTAACCTGTCCGTCTTCCTTAGCAACCTTGCAGACACCGGAGTCCTTCGCGGCACGATACTCCATACCGGTACCGATGATCGGAGATTCCGGCTTGATGAGCGGTACAGCCTGACGCTGCATGTTGGAACCCATGAGAGCACGGTTAGCGTCGTCGTTTCCGAGGAACGGGATAAGGGATGTAGCTACCGAAACGAGCTGCTTCGGGGATACGTCCATGAAATCTACGTTCTCCGGCGGTACTTCGATGAACTGATCGATGTGACGGCATACGATCTTCTTGTTGAGGAAGTGTCCCTTCTCATCGAGGAGCTCGTTCGCCTGAGCGATGTTGTAGTTATCCTCTTTGTCAGCGGTCATGTAGATGACTTCATCCGTTACGCACGGCTCGCCGTCCTTGCTTACGCGACGGTAAGGTGTCTCGATGAAACCATAGTGGTTGACCTTGGCATATGTAGCCAGGGAGTTGATAAGACCGATGTTCGGACCTTCAGGTGTCTCGATCGGGCACATACGGCCGTAATGAGAGGAGTGAACGTCACGTACTTCGAAGTTAGCACGGTCACGGGAGAGACCACCAGGACCGAGAGCGGAGAGACGACGCTTATGCGTGAGCTCAGCCAGCGGGTTCGGCTGGTCCATGAACTGAGACAGCTGGGAAGATCCGAAGAACTCCTTGACTGCCGCACTTACCGGACGTGTATTGACGAGCTGGTTCGGATGAGCCGGCTCTTCGTCGGAAACCGCGTTCATACGCTCGCGGATATTTCTTTCCATACGGGAGAAACCGATACGGATCTGGTTCTGCAGCAGTTCGCCGACAGAACGGATACGACGGTTACCGAGGTGGTCGATGTTATCGATGTTACCAACACCGTATTCCAGACCCAGCAGGTAGCTGACAGAAGAAAGGATATCCTCTGTGATCAGGTGCTTCGGCATCAGCTCGGCAACCTGAGCGCGCAGAGCATTCATGAGAGCCTCGGCATACTCGGTCTTCTTAGCGGAAGCACGTACTTCGGAGATGATGTTACGAAGGATCGTAGTACGTACCATCTCGTTGATCGGTGTAGCTGTGATATCGAAGCCCTTGAGCTCCTTGGCTGCGAAGCTGGCACGGATGAACTTGTCCGCGTCAACACGGGCATTACCGATGACCTTGAACGGCTTGTCGGAGATCATGACCTCATCACCGATGCGCTTGATCGGATAAACGAGTACTTCATTGATACCGGCATCCTGGATCTCCCATGCCTTATCGGAAGAGATGATCTCGCCTGCCTTCAGGAGAACTTCACCGTCGTCCGTAACGATATCCTGGACATTCTTGTGACCCTTGATACGGGTAGCCAGAGCCAGTTTCTTATTCAACTTATAAATACCGACGCGAGCCAGATCATAACGCTTCGGATCGAAGAACATGTTGTTCAGGAGTGTTTCGGCACCCTCGATGGATGTCGGCTCACCCGGACGAAGCTTGTGATACAACTCAGCCAGACCCTCTTCACGGTTGTGGGACGGGTCCTTGGCGATGGTCTCTGCGATACAACGCTCCTCACCGAACAGCGACTTCAACTCGTCGTCACTGCCTACGCCCAGAGAACGCAGGAATACTGTCAGCGGGAACTTACGGGCACGGTCTACACGTACGTAGATCACGCCATTTACATCCGTCTCATACTCAAGCCATGCACCACGGTTCGGGATGATCTGGGAAGAATAGACAGCTGCTTCAGACTTATCACGGGCAGAATCGAAATATGCACCCGGGGAACGAACCAACTGGCTGATGATTACACGCTCAGCACCATTAATAATAAAGGTACCATGCTCAGTCATGATCGGGAAATCACCGATAAATACGTCCTGATCTTCTACCTTGCCTGTACGCTTATTCAGAAGACGGACCTTAACCTTGAGTGGAGCCGCGTAATTACAGTCTTTCTCTTTACACTGCTCAATCGTGTTGGCCGGTTTCTCAATATCGAACTCCTTGCCAACGAAAGACAATTCCATATCACCTGTAAAGTCACGGATTGGGGATACCTCTTCAAGAACTTCCATAAGTCCTTCATCTAAGAACCACTTATAGGAATTCTTCTGAACCTCAATGAGATCCGGCAATTCAATGACCTCGTTGATATGAGAATAGGACATTCTCTCTGCTCTTCCCTGCTTGATGGGACGCACCATTACACATCACCTCACGACTTCGCAAACATTCCGTTTACGTGTACGCGAAAAAAATCTCGCGTACCTTCCTATACCTTCATCAGAAGCAGATCTTCAGCGAAAACAGCCTCTGGCGTCAAAAAGGGTAAAGTTGCCCTACCCATTGTAACGCAATATAAGATGATAGCACGAGTTTTGTCAAGTGTCAATGCAAACTTTTTTATTCTATTCAGTTTTTATTTTTCCCCCGGAAGAATCCCTCCGGGGGACGGCTTCCTCTCATTAAGAGAAGAAGTCGATCAAGCCGTGATTTACAACGGTGGAGTAGGATGTATCGGAGATCGTTCCGTTGTACCATGTGGTGTACTTGTCGGAAACGAGATCCAGACGAACTGTATTCTCCCAGGACGGTTCACAGTCGCAGAAGTAGTACAGACAAACAGAAGATACGCAGTCAACGATCAGCATATCACCCTGCTTTCTGGAATCGTCATAGAGCCAGTCATAGAGAGCCTGCTTCTCTTCTGTCAGTTCGCCTTCCGGATTCTCTTCTGTAACGGAAAGCTTAAAGTCACTCGGCTTCACACCGGACTTGTAACCACCGTCAAGGATCGTATCCATATCCATGGAGTGTTGTCTTACAAGGTCAACGAAGGAATCCTCAGAAGTAACGGAAGCCTTGTACTGCTCAGCAATAGCGTGCCACTTCTGGTGGTTCGGAGCCTTTACTTCGAGAGTATTGGAGATATCCTGGAGGACATCATCTGTGAGCATGAGCACACGATATGCGCCGACCTTCTCGTCTTCCAGGTAGGTCTTCTCGAACAGACATGCATAAGCACCTGTCTTCTCAGTATCGAAGAATGCCATCGGCGTATTCTCCTTGGTCTCCGGGTTGAAGCACAGTTCAGCGAACTCTTCAGACATGCTCTTCATCTGAGCCTTGTTATAGCCCTTCAGAGTCGTCGGGTCTTCACCGTCGGTGAAACGCTTCAGATACTCTTCATCGCAGATCAGTTTAACCTTGGTCTGGAAAGCAACGGCGTTAACGCAGCCCTCAGTGATGGACTGAGCTTTCTTCATAGCCTCGTCCAGAGCCTTCTGCTTCTCATCATCGGTAGCGCCGTCCTTGAAGTCGGCAGCTACGAAGTAAGCCTGGAACTGGCAGTAGGTATAATCTTCCTTCTTCTCGTCGAACTTAGCCTTGATATCTGCCTCGCTCGGGTTGAAAGCGGTCTGCTGCATATAAGCCTGATATTCGGAAACATAGGATTCGCGCTGGATAATGTCACGATAGGTACGTACTGTCATACCCGGACCATACATATTCTGCAGATACTGGTCAGCTGTCATATTGTTGCTGTAGATCTGGTTGTAGTAAGTAACAGTCGTACGGAGAGATTCGATCTGAGAATCTGCAAAGGTCTCGGAAGCATCCTTTCTCAATCCGGACTTGGAAGCAGCTTCATAAAGGATGTACTGGGTCTGCGCATCGTTAGCAGCGGTCTCCCAGAGCATCTCACGATAGGTCTGGCCTGTGGTCGGATTGTATACATCATCCAGTGTAGAGCCTTCCTGGATCAGACCATAAGTCTGATACTGGCTATATGTCTTCTGGAAATAATAGTTCATCTCCGTGATGCTTACACGCTCCACCGTCTTCTCCTTACCGTCGACGTTATGGAGTACCTTGGCACCCGTGAACCATCTGGCGAACTGGCCCGTGGTATAGGCAAAATAACCGAATACCATCAGAAGAAGGATTGTTACCACAACGGTGATAATGACCTTATTCTTGGTCTTGGTCTTCATATGTTTCTTCGTCTTTGCTTTTCCTGACTTATCCGTCTTAGACATATTCATGCCCTTCCTTTTCTAAACTCTAAAAAATTTCAGCACGCCTCATTATAATTCCCAAGTGCCGATATTGCAAGGAATGAAGTAAAAAACGTTTTGACAGGAGCGAAATTTCTCTCGCGCCTGTCAAAAAACAGTTTCTTTCATTTTCTATATATACATACGCTTATGCTGTAGGAGGATCTCTGTGAAAGATATCCTTGATCAGCGAATTCATCTCTTCATTATCCGTGCCCACACACTCGTAAAGCACTTCAAAGAAGCGGTCTTCGGTGGAGTTGGTGAAGGCATTACGGTGTACATACTCACGGATGACACCGTAGAGTTCGTCCATTCCGATGGTCTCACCGATCTGGTACAGAGCATACTGACCGATGGAATAGACCGCATCCAGATAATAATCACTGGTGACGAAGTCATAATAGGATCGGTTGATCGGAACGATCCCCGTCAGACGTCCTTTCTGCACAAGCTCCTTCAGATCGCAGGTGGCCTTGGAAGGCAGATGCATCTTCTTATCTTGGTCGGAGAAATATGCCATAACGAACACACACTCCGTGAAGGAAGCGAAAGATTCATCCAACCATGGCTCCATTCCGGAATTACTTCCGACAATACCCATGAACCACTGGTGTCCGATCTCGTGAGAAACGACGAAATTGGCCATGTATGCAGCATAGGAATCGTAATGCTCGGCATCGATACCATAGGGCTCATTGCACTCAATGATCACCAGGTTCGGATATTCCATGCCACCGGCATCGATCGGCGCCAGGACAACGTCCAGGGTCTTGTACGGATATTTACCGAATGCGTCACCGAAGGCATCCAGCGACTGTTTCGAGGCCGTCATGGATTTTTCGGCCAGAAGTATCTCATAGTTGTTCTTCTCTGCGCCATTATATGCCACACGGATGTGTACGCCGTCGTAGTCTTCTTCCGCTACAACGAAATCCTTACAGGCACAGAAAACGAAATCTCTTACACATGGAGCTTCGATGGTGATGACCTTACGGCCATTCCCACTCGCGTGTTTCTCATCTGTCGGAAAGCCTGTGCTCAGTACCGTCATCTCCTCCGGAACCGAGAGGTTCACGTCGAAGTCCGCGATCTCGGAGAAGAAACATTCTCCCAGGTTATAGAAGGCTTCGTGGGACCAGCCGTCCTCGGTATATACAGCCAGGATCGGGTAGAAATTCGTAACGTTAAAAACACCGTCCTGTACGCCATAACGATCCGCCACAGTAGGGATCGTAGCGACAAAATCATAAGAAAGCGTCATCTCTTCCTTCGGCGCCAGCTTGGTATCCAGCGGGATCCATACTACGGAAACGTCCTCCTTGTCACGGGACAGATCCATGGTCTTGCCGGATCTTTCATCCATGATGTTCTTGATGTCAGTCGTTGCACCATGGGTCTCAATGGCTCTGTCATAACCGGCAGTCTCCGCATCGATGAAAAGGCTGGAATAATCGCGAAGACAGAGCTTATCCCATTCGTCATCGGAATTATTAAAGAAAGTGACCTTCACATGTCCCCCGATGAGGCGCGCCTGGGTATCCAGAGAAAGATCCATGACATAGTGATACCGCTTGTCCGTCGGGAACTCGATGGGGCAGCCCTTTTCCGGTACATCGATCTTCAGGTTCAGTTTCTGCGGATCACTCTTGGAAGTCTCAGATGTGCTGTCAGCCGAACTCTCGGAAGATGGCTCCGTGGTCGTATCTTCCGTGGTCGTTGTTTGCTTGGAAGACGTAGTAGTATTTTCTTCAGAAGTCTCCTTCGTCGTGGATTCATTCGAAGAATCTCTGGTTGTTCTGGTGGAAGACTGTGTGGTTTTCTTGCAGGAAGCCACGGACAGCGCCGTTGAGGCCGCCAGGAGCAGGCTCATCAACTTGATTGATTTCTTCATTTATCTCTATTCCTCTCTTTTATGCCTAAACCGGGATGTTTTCTTACCATCCTCAGTGTATACGAAATTCTGCCTCTACGAGTGAAAGATTCGTCACACGATCGACAAAGGATCAGGAGAAGAAACACAGTGCGATCACGTGGCAGATCGCGCCGAAGACGACCAGCAGGTGGAAGATCATGTGCGCGAACTTAAATCGCATGAAGAACAGGATCACGCTGGAGGTGTAGCAGATACCGCCGGCTAGGATCAGCCAGAATGTAACCGCAGAAGCCTGGGCATACAGGATCGGGAAACAAAGCACGATCATCCAGCCCATCAGCAGGTAGAACAGCGCGGAGAAAATGTAAGAAAGCATGGACTTGGAGAAGGCGATGGCCTTCATCAGGGTACCGGCAATAACCAGGATCCACTGGGCAATGCACAGGCCGACGCCCCATCTGCCGCCGATGATGGTCAGGCATACCGGAGTATAGGTACCGGCGATGGCGTAGAAGATCATGATGTGGTCCAGACGGTTCATGACTGCTTTCTGCTTGGTGCCGTGCTTCATGGTATGGTCGATGGTCGATGTCAGGAACATCAGGAAGACGCCGATGCAGAAGATAGAGATCGCAACCACATTCAGGATCGGATGTCCGTTGGTCGTATTCAGGTAGGCGTGAACAGCCGCATAGGGGATGATGCCCAGCATGAAGGCCGCCATGACACCATGGGTGGTCGCATTACCGATTTCTTCTCCGAAGCTCTCCTCGGTCTTCAGTTTGCGGGCCGGCACATTGCCGTCTGCTTTGGCCAGTTCGGAAAGACCTTCCTCCAGAAGATCGACCTCCTGATTAGAACCTGTATCTTTATGAGTGCTCAGGCCTCCCAGCCATGTGCGCCAAAATGCTTTATTCGTAGACATTTCGTTCTCCTTTTACTTCCCTGTTCGTTTCTGTTCTTCTATTGTATCAGTCCAGATCGTCATCACCAAAGACATCGATCTTCTCGGCTTCACCCCGGACATCCGGGAAATCCAGTACGTCCTCCGGGGGTGTTGTCGGTGTTTCCGCCTTCGGCGTCTCCGCCGGGGCCGGTTCTGTCATATCCTTCGATGTCGGTGCGTGCGCCGCCAGAATGATGGGCTTCGTGGCATCATCATCAGCCGGGACGCTGGTGGGAGCATGGGCCGGAAGTTCAATGGCCTTGGTATCCCCGTCTTCTACCGGAGCACTGGTGGGCGCATGAGCCGGCAGCTCGATGGCTTTTGTATCTCCGTCCTCTGCCTGGGCACTGGTAGGTGCGCGTGCAGGAAGTTCGATTGCTTTCGTATCTCCGTCGTCTTCTCTGACAGAAGTGGATGCACGGGCCGGAAGTTCAACGGCTTTCGTGTCCCCGTCTCCGAGGCGGATAGTATCCGACGGTGCCGGGATCGGCGGGACTTTCATGGTATCGGCCGATACTCTCCGGATCGTACCCGGATCGTTGAGATTGGCCACCGCCGTCTTATCGTCTACAGCGGAAGGGGCCACCTCTCTTCCCGGGAATGTCGCCTCCGCGACTTCCGCCTTCTCATTGAGAACGACGGTTCCCAGCGGGAGCGGTGCACTCGGCTGCTCGGCTGCCGCAGCGGCTGCAGCGGCCGTTGCCATACGGGCTTCCGTATTCTTACGGAAATGTGCCCAGTCATGCATCTGCTTCTTCTCGGTTATATAGGCATTGCGGTAATACCGGATGATCTGTACCAGGATATATGCGATGACGATCGCCGGGAAAAGTACTTCCGGCAGCTTCTTCGCCGTATCTTCTCCCAGGAGGCCCACGGTGCCGACGAAAGGCGCGTGGATCAGTTCATAGATACGGTTGAGGAGCATGGACAGGAAGGAATCTACCATACTGGAGCCTTCCTTAAGGATCTTCTCGTCGACCATCGGCAGGAACCATTTCGGAAGATAAGCCAGAAGTCCGAAGGAAGCAGCGCCGACAACGACCCATACCTTCTTCTTCCAGCAGGCCCAGACAGCTACCAGGATCCAGGCCATGAGATAGCATACGCCCATGAGCCGTTCATTCAATTCGATCGGTCTTGCAACAACGCCATTCCACTCGAAATATACCGGGAAGGAGAAAATAAAAAGAAGAGAAAGCAGGACTCCGCCCAGAAAAATATCGCCGATGATGTCTCGTTTCATTTTCCGCGGTCTCCTTTCTCTTCCGATTTTTCTATCTTTTCCTCGTGATCAATCCACCAGGATCAATTGTGCTTCTCCGTTGATCTCGTATTCGTCTTCGTTTCTGGGGAGAAGGTAGAACTCACCTTTTCTCGCAGTAAACGTATCGCCGTCATTTGTGTTGCGGATCGTGACCTGACCGTCTGTGATCAGGAGCCCTCTCCACTTCTTCGAGGTGCCGCTGAGAGAGGCCTTCTTTTTTACCTCGTAGACATAAGCCGTGAAATAGGGGCAGGAGACCATGGTGTAGATCTCATATCCGTCTCCTGATTCCAGAAGCTTCGGTCTTCTATGGCCCTGGAAGGTGTCCAGCGACATGCAGGCCAGCGCTTCTTCGATATGCAGTTCACGGGGATTTCCGTCCTTATCCACACGCTTAAAATCGTATACGCGGAAGGTCCAGGGAGAATTCTGCTGGATCTCGGCGATGAGAACACCCGGTCCGATAGCATGAAGCGTGCCGCTCTCGATATAGAAAACGTCATTCTTCTTCACTTCGATCTTATTCAGGACATCGATCAGGGTACCGTCGTCGATCCTTCTTCTGACTTCTTCTCTGTCTACCGGACGGGAGAAACCATGGTAAAGATAGGCACCCGGCTGGGCGTCAAGTACGAACCAGCACTCCGTCTTGCCGCAGGTACCGTAGTTCTCCTGAGCGAATTCATCGCTGGGATGGACCTGAACGGAAAGCGGCTTGGCTGCATCGATGAATTTCACCATCAGCGGAAATACCGAGGAAATGTCTTCTCCGTCTTCGAGCAGGGCGGTTATGGGTTCACCTTTATGTTCACCGGACGCAATGACGGATGTGTCATTCGTAGGAGAAAGCATCCATGCTTCTGCAACCGGGTCAAGATCTGTTTCTATGTTATATTCCGTCTTCAGACGGGTTCCTCCCCAGATATAGTCTCTGGCGAGGGGTACCAACTTAATGGGACGCATGTAAATGTAAATCCTCCGCTTCGTGCTCTAAAATGTCCACTGCATAACAAAACAGACGTACCGCAGGGCACGATTAGTATATGGTATTATAACCCTTAAAGCCGAGAAAATACAATAAGAGAATCCTTAGGCATTCCCACAGTTCTTATTCCAGACAGTAATCCTTGATATTGATGCACTCCAGTCCGTCGAAATCGAAGCGTACGATCCAGGGACGCAGTTCGCGGATGCGGGTGAATTCTTCGTATCCGAAATCCTTCAGATAGTAATGGAGGACCGTTCCCATGGCATGCTCATGGCTGCCTACCACCAGGCGCTGTCCTCTGTGCTTGATCAGGAGCATATTGGTAGCGGCGATGTTTCTGTCCTGGACTGTCTGCAGACATTCACCGGTTTTCTCATGGAACAGATAGTCGGCCCACTGATGCTCCACAAAACCTTCGTAATCCTCGATCCAGCTGTCGGAAACCTTGCGCTCGCGGAAGTCCTTCTCCAGGCCGATCTTCTTCCCGATACGGTCTGCCAGAGGTTTGACCGTCTCTACTGCCCGGCGGAAAGGACTGGAATAAACATGATTCACTTCACAATCGTAGAAGAACTCACTGAGGCGCGAACTGTCCGCGCGGCCTTTCGCTGTGAGCGGTCGGTAGATTTCTTCTAATGTCGTATAATCAGTTGATGTCGTATGATCAGTTTCCGCATGACGGACGAAGTAGATAGTCGTTGTCATATGTGCGTCCTCCTGTTCTTCTACCGATTGTGAACAAATGTGAACTTTTTGTGTCTTCATACTATCAACTTGTGAAGAAATTTGCAATAGGTTTTTTCGAAGTTTTCTGATTTTTTGAAAAAAACTTTCTCAGGTCCAACGGGCGGGTCCGGAAGACACCTTGTTTCTGCCCTTTTTAATCACCTATTATATTTGCCTTGTCACGTAAACAGGCGCGTGATAAAATGCATTCTGAGTATGAATGTTTGCTGTGCCGAGACCGAGCCTTTTTGCCGTAGTTTCTGCACTTTCGAGGGAGTAAATATGTCTTGCATCGTAGATGAGATCAGAAGAGAAAAAGAGAAACAGAATGCAGTCATCCTCGCCCATCTCTATGTGGACGGTGAGGTCCAGGAGATCGCGGACTACTGCGGTGATTCCTACTATCTCAGCCAGATGGCCCAGAAGACCGATGCCGACGTGATCGTTTTCTGTGGCGTCGAATTCATGGCGGAGAGTGCCAAGATCCTCAACCCGGAGAAGACGGTCCTGATGCCGGCCCGGGACGCGGATTGTCCGATGGCCCACATGGCTACTATAGAGCAGATCAAGAAATTCCGCGAGGAATATGACGATCTGGCTGTTGTCTGCTATATCAATTCCACTACCGAGATCAAGGCTTACAGTGATGTAGCCGTTACCTCTTCCAATGCGAAGAAAGTGGTCTCCAATATTCCGAATAAACATATACTCTTTATCCCGGACCAGAACCTCGGCGGCCACCTGGCGCCTATGTTCCCGGATAAGGAGTTTCATTTTGTAGACGGATACTGTCACGTCCATAATTTCATCGACCCGAAGCAGGTCGAGGCTCTGAAAGCCGAACACCCGATGGCCAAGGTGGCCGCTCATCCGGAATGTGCTCCGGAAGTCCGGGCCATGGCTGACTATATCGGCAGCACCACCGGCATCCTGAAGTATGCCCAGGAGACGGACGCTGAGGAATTCATCATCCTCACGGAAGTCGGTGTCGCCCACAGACTGCATCTGGACAACGAAGGCAAGAGGTTCTTCTTCCCCGAGACCCGTCCGGTATGCCCGAACATGAAGAAAGTCACTCTGGAGAAAGTACTCCGGGTACTCAAAGAACACAACGATCCTATCGAAGTCGCTCCGGATATCGCCGAGCGCGCGAAGGAATGCTTAGTTAGAATGCATCAATGGGGAGGCTGATACTATGGCTTATAATGTAACCTCTGCAGATGTGGTCATCGTAGGAACCGGCGCTGCCGGACTTTTCTGCGCACTGCATCTTCCGGAAAACCTGAAGATCCACATGATCACCAAGGACACGCTGGAGAACAGTGCGTCTTATCTGGCCCAGGGCGGCATCGCCGCACTGAAGGATTCCGAGGACTACGAAGATTACTTCGAGGATACCCTGCGTGCCGGCCACTACGAGAATTCCCGTAAGGCCGTCGACACCATGATCCGTCAGTCTCCGGTGATCATCCGCGAACTTCTGGACTATCACGTGAACTTCGATAAGAAGGGCGACGATCTGGATCTGACCAAGGAAGGCGGTCACTCCGCTTCCCGTATCCTCCACCACGAGGATATCACCGGTCAGGAGATCACCAGTAAGCTCCTCCAGAACGTCCGCGAGAAGAAGAATATCTGCCTGCGTGAGCACACCACCATGGTGGATCTGATCTGTGAGAAAAATGTCTGCAAAGGCATCGTGACGGTTACCGAGAACGGTGACTTTGAAGCCGTCTTCGGTAAGGCTGTCGTTCTGGCTACCGGCGGTATCGGCGGTCTCTTCAAGCACTCCACGGCTTTCCGTCACATCACCGGTGACGCACTGGCCATTGCCCTGAAGCACAACGTCCTTCTCAAGGACATCAACTATATCCAGATCCATCCGACTTCCCTCTATTCCGAGAAGCCGGGCAGAAGCTTCCTGATCTCGGAGGCAGTACGTGGCGAAGGCGGCGTGCTCCTGAACAAGAACATGGAGCGCTTCACCGATGAGCTGCAGCCCCGTGACGTGGTATCCGCCGCCATCAAGAAGCAGATGGAGATCGATGGCAGAGGTTTCGTATGGCTGTCTGTGACCCATCTGGATCCGGAACTGATAAAGAGTCATTTCCCGAATATTCTCGAGCACTGCAAGGAAGAAGGCTACGATATCCTCAAGGAGCCTTTCCCGGTCACACCGGCCCAGCACTATTTCATGGGCGGTATCGAGGTCGACCTCAAGGGCAGAACGTCCATGGACAACCTCTATGCCATCGGTGAGACATCCTGCACCGGCGTGCACGGCAAGAACCGTCTCGGCAGTAATTCCCTGCTGGAGAGCCTGGTATTTGCCAAGCGCTCCGCACAGAATATCGAGGAAACGATTCCATATGAACCGACGCAGACAGAAGATGTAGATTTCACGCAGTACGAAGGCAGAGATTTTGCCAAGGAATATCGTGAGATCGTGCTTGCTGAGATCAAGAGAAGGGACAAAGATTTCTATGAACAATGGTGTACTTAATACGATCCTCTGGGATGACTATATCATGCGGGCTCTGCGGGAGGACATCACCTCGGACGATGTTACCACCCAGGCCATTATGCCGGAACCTTTCATGGTGACGGTGGACCTGATCTGCAAGCAGGACGGCGTCCTCTGCGGACTGGATGTTTTCGTACGGGTCTTCGAGATGCTCTGCGACAACTCTTCTTTCCGTGCCAACTTCAAGGACGGCGACGAGATCCATAAGGGTGATCTCATCGGCGTGCTGGTGGGCGACGGACGTGCCGTGCTCAGCGGCGAGAGAACGGCGCTGAATTTCCTGCAGCGCATGAGTGGTATCGCTACCCTCACCCGTTCCATGACGAAGGAACTGGAAGGCTTCGACACCAAGCTTCTGGATACACGTAAGACCACCCCGAACATGCGTCCTTTCGAGAAGTACGCAGTACGTATCGGCGGTGGCACGAACCACAGATACAATCTTTCTGACGGTGTCCTCATCAAGGACAATCACATCGGTGCTGCCGGCTCCATCGCTAAAGCTGTGGAGATGGCTCGTGCCTATGCACCTTTCGTAAGAAAGATCGAAGTAGAAGTCGAGAACCTGGAGATGCTTCAGGAAGCGCTGGATGCCAAGGCAGACATCATCATGCTGGATAACATGACCGATGAGATGACGGCCCAGGCAGTGGCCATGGCCAAGGGAAAGGCGGAACTGGAAGCCTCCGGTAACATGAATAAGGAGCGTCTGAGAAAGCTGGCGGAGATCGGTGTAGACTACATCTCCTGCGGTGCGCTCACCCACTCGGCTCCGATCCTGGATTTCTCCATGAAGAACTTAAAGCCTATCGAGTGAGGATTCTATGTCCAGACTGATATTAGCCAGTAAATCTCCCCGTCGTTTCGAGCTGCTCTCGATGACGGGGCTTTCTTTCGAAGTGCAGGATGCCCATGTGGATGAAGATGCCATCGTGGAGGGTATTCTGCGCGAGCACGCCGATGCAGGTCAGGCGGCCGCAGACGGTGCGTGTGCAAGCGCAGGCAAGGCCGGTGCTTCTTCCCTGCCACCGATGTATGTGACGGCGGAGAAGATCTGCTGTGCTCTGGCCTCGGCAAAAGCCGCCGCAGTACTGCAGACCTCTGACTCGGAGGACCTTCTGGTACTTGGATCGGATACCGTGGTAGTCACGGAAGACGAGATCCTGGGAAAACCGAGGGACGAAGAAGATGCCCGTCGTATGCTTACGAAACTTTCGGGTAAGACCCACCGGGTCTATACCGGAGTGTCCATACAAAGTAAGAAAGATGATCACGTGTTCAGTGCTTTTGCCGACGTACAATTCCACAAGTACGACGCGATCCAGAAATCGCTCATCGAGACGTATATTGCCTCCGGCTCCCCCATGGATAAAGCCGGCGCCTATGGAATACAGGACACCGGCTCTATGCTGATCGATTCGATTATCGGCGACTACTACGCCGTGGTAGGACTCCCGGTCGCCCGGGTCTACCGGGAACTTCGGAAAATCATGGGAGAGTAAACTCGATCGTACAGGCTGGATTCTTCAGATCGGCCTTCTGGTATACGATGACTTTATATTTCCCGCTACTATACATCGCACTCGTATTGGTTTTGTGAATACCGGTACAGCTGGATCCCCAGCCTGCATCTATGTGCTGATCCGCTTCGAAGAATGTCTTGCCGTTACACTGATATACGAAATGCAGTTCCAGGTCTTCCTTCAGGTGTTCCTGATAGTGATAGCAGAAGGCAATGCTGCCCGTCTTGACGGGCACTCCCGGACACCACCGATGCGAATCGTATACGTAAGTAGAAAAGTAACCGATCTTGGTAATAATCGAGCCGGAAGGAATCGACACCTTATAATCTACAAACTCGCCTTTATACAAGGACACATACCAGTCGTAGTATTCCTGGTGTTTCACGATTCCGGCCTTAAGGATATCTTCAGCGATAGGGAGCGCGATATTCTCCGGGATCTTGCCATCACCGCCATACTTGAAACTCGGCTTGAAGCCCATGGTCAGTGCGCCGATATTTCCGTCCAGCAGATACTGCTTATCTTTCTTCTTACACTTGGTCTTAACGTCCACGGTCTTCTTGGTGACAGATGACATGAAAGGTTCCATCTCGTCGGCAAGGATCTTTATATTGACCGGCTTTGCTATTCCGTCGTTAATGGTGCCCTCCACGAAATCCCAGAATACCGGCTTCATCTTGTCCGTCTGGGCCATAGCCTTCTCATAGGCTTCTCCCATCTCGGGATAGGTGAAATGGATCACGATATCGCAAGATGTAGCCGTGGCATTGGAAATACTTACCGTGTATGTGCAGTACTTATAGAACAGCGTCAGGAAATCCTTCTGGTTTCCATAGTCTTTCATGACCTCGCAGCCGGCGCGCTTATTGACGGCTTCGTATTTATTCGCGGCCATATCCTTCACCAATGCATTGATCAGGTTCTGCATCATGGTCTGGGTAATCTTCGCCGGAGCCGGAGTCGCAGTGGGCTTCTTGGTAGGCGCTTTGGTGGGGGTGGCTTTCTTAGTAGGGGTTGCCTTCTTCGTCGGGGTAGTTTTCTTAGTGGGCGCTTTCGTCGGAGTAGCCTTCTTACCCGGGGTCGTCTTCTTGGTAGGCGTATCCTTCTTCGTAGTCTCGGAAGGTTCCTTCTCCGTCTCTTTCGTCTCTTTCGTCTCCGTTGGAAGAAGCGGCGGTCTCGTGGTCTCCTCCGGTGTTTCCTCGGTCTCGTCTTCGGAATCCGCTACTTCCGACTCGTCTTCATCCGGAGTCGTCTTCTCGGATTCTTCTGTTTCGTCTTTCTCGGTCTCCGATTCCTCGGTCTGCTCTCGGGTGGAACGGGAGGTCCGCTCTTCCGAAGATTCGGATCCTTCGGAACAACCCATAAGCGTAAAGAGCATCACGATCGAGAGTATAAGACACAGCCTGGACTTGGTAGATTTCTTCATAAAAACGACCCCCTCTTCCCTAGTATAATCTCAGTATACGCGGGAAGCGGGCGCCAAAGCATCACACATTCCTATCCAAAGCATGAATTTTCCGTAAACAGAAGCGCTCCTCCGGAATGGCCGGAAGAGCGCCTGGATCGTTCTCTTGTTGTGTCCGCTGAAAGGTATGCGGAGCGTTCCTTACTCGAAGAGCGGGGTGGAGAAATATCTCTCGGCTGTATCCGGAAGGACAGTCACAACTGTCTTTCCTTTACCGAGTTTCTTCGCCATGGCAATGGCAGCCGCTACATTGGAGCCCGACGAAATACCGCACATCAGGCCCTCCTTCCGCGCAAGATCTTTTGCCGTACCGATGGCGTCATCATCGGATACTACGTATACATCTTCGAAGATCTCTGTGTTCAGGTTCTCCGGGATCAGACCGTCGCCAATGCCCATCTGCAGATGGGATCCGATATTACCACCGGCCAGGATCGCAGCGTTCTCCGGCTCAACTGCCCAGATCAGGATGTTGGGGTTCTGGGCCTTCAGTACTTCGCCGATTCCGGAAAGCGTTCCGCCGGTACCGATGCCGGCGCAGAAACCGTCGATCGGTCCTGCTACCTGCTCCAGGATCTCTACGCCTGTGTGGTGGCGATGCACCATCGGGTTAGCGGGGTTCGTAAACTGCTGGGGAACGAAGACATTCGGGTCTTCTGCTGCCATCTTCTCGGCAAGTTTCAGGCACTCGTCGATGGCTTTGCCGATGTCGCCGTCATCATGGATAAGCTTCACTTCTGCACCGTAGTGCTCCACCAGATAGCGGCGCTCGCAGGACACGGAGTCCGGCATGATGATGATCGTTCTGTATCCGCGGACGGCACCGACCAGTGCCAGACCGATTCCCTGATTTCCGGATGTAGGCTCCACGATGATCGTGTCCTTCGTGATCTTTCCATCTTTCTCCGCCTGCTCGATCATGTTCAGAGCCGTTCGGGTCTTGATGGAACCGCCTACATTCAGTCCTTCGTATTTCACTAATACCTGCGCCGAATCTTCACCGACCATTCTCTGGGATAAACGGATCATCGGTGTATGTCCGACTGCTTCCAGTACATTGTTATAAACCATTTTCTTTTGTCCTCTTTCAATCTCACTAAGTTAGTATTTTATTACCTGACAGCCTCATACGCAAGCAGGTATCTGTCCTGCACAAATTTTTCCCTGAAAATTCGGCATCCGAAATCTTCCTCTATCTATTGCAAAAGCGCTGTATCCGTGGTATCTTTTTGTCATTGCGGACGCGCACCATGACGGTGCACTGCAATGTTTGACCGCCACGAGTTTCGTGGTTAGTAGGCCATACGGACAGCCGGGTCAAATGCCGAAGCGGCAGTGATTTACTGCCTTATTGAGTGGGAAGTTCGAATTCCCTTAATGTTTATAAGTTGGTTACTTTACTTGTGAATAATCAATAAGAGTGCGATGAGCTTTGGCGCAGGACCTCTTCTCCGTAGCGTATGGTACGTTTCCCGGATGATTCTATCTCAAGTGAAGGCCCACCTTGGAAAGGATGGATCAAATGGCGCATGAGAAGCTTCGTCTATACGGCTTTAACAATCTGACCAAATCCCTGAGTTTCAATATCTACGATGTGTGCTATGCCAAGACCGCACGTGAGCAGAAGGACTATATTGCCTATATCGACGAGCAGTATAACTCGGAACGTCTTACCAAGATCCTGACGAACCTGACAGAGATGATCGGTGCCAAGGTACTGAGTATCTCCAAGCAGGACTATGAACCACAGGGTGCGTCCGTTACCCTCCTCATTGCCGAGGAGTCCATGATCCCGCGTATCGAGACCGAGACCGTCGTGGCCCATCTGGATAAGAGCCACGTTACCGTACATACCTATCCGGAATTCCATCCGGACACCGCTATCGCTACCTTCCGTGTAGATATCGATGTAGCGACCTGTGGTGAGATCACCCCGCTTTCTACTCTGGATTATCTGATCGGAAGTTTCGATTCCGATATCATCACCATGGACTACCGTGTCCGTGGCTTTACCCGTGATATTTCCGGCAAGAAGATCTTCCGTGACAAGAACATCGTATCGATCCAGGACTTCATCGATAAGAAGACCCTGCAGCGTTACGACGCTATCGACATCAACGTATACCAGGCCAATATGTACCACACCAAGATGCTGATCAAGGAAGTGGATCTGCAGAACTACCTGTTCAAGACCGATGTCTATGAGATCGCGCCGAAGACGCGTCTGGAGATCACGAATAATCTCAGAAAAGAAATGATCGAGATCTTCTCGGGAGCCAATGTTTTTGAGTCCCCGGACGAGGATAACGATTGATCCTTAGAAATGGAAGCGAAACACGCGTGAGCAGAGAGTATCAGAGAAATCAGGATCGGGCGCCGATCGCCGAAGCACTGGAGGCCTACTCTTCCGAGCGGGTCGTTCCTTTCGACGTGCCGGGTCATAAGCATGGCCGCGGTAATCCCGAGCTGACTGCTTTCTTAGGGGAGCGCACCATGGTGCTGGATGTGAATTCCATGAAGCCCCTGGACAATCTCTGCCATCCTGTTTCCGTGATTAAAGAAGCCGAAGAACTGGCGGCCGATGCTTTCGGCGCCAAGGCGGCATTCTTCATGGTGGGCGGCACCACTTCTTCTGTACAGGCCATGGTCTTCTCTGTCGTTAAGCGTGGGGAGAAACTCATCGTTCCTCGTAATGTACATCGCAGTGTGATCAACGCCATGGTCCTCTGTGGAGCCATTCCGGTCTATGTGGACCCGGGTGCCCATGAGACCTACGGCATCGCGCTGGGCATGAAGCTTTCCGATATCGAGGATGCCATCCGTGAGAACCCGGATGCGAAAGCCGTCTTCGTGAATAACCCCAGTTACTATGGTATCTGTTCCGATCTCAGCGGCATCGTGAAGGTAGCCCATGCCCATGGCATGAAGGTCATCGTGGATGAAGCCCACGGTACGCACCTTTCTTTCTCAGACCGTCTCCCCGTTTCCGCTATGGCGGCGGGAGCCGACATGGCCGCGGTGTCCATGCACAAGTCCGGCGGATCACTGACCCAGAGTTCTTTTCTCATGATCGGAGAAGGCCTCTCTGCAGAATATGTCCGCCAGATCATTAACCTGACCCAGACCACTTCCGGATCTTACCTGTTCCTGTCCAGTCTGGACCTCTCGAGAAAACGTCTCGCGCTCCATGGGCGGGAACTTTTCGATAAGGTGATCGACATGGCGGAATATGCCCGTGCGGAGATCAACTCCATCGGCGGCTACTATGCTTTCGGTTCGGAACTGGTGGACGGAAATGCCGTCTATGATTTCGACAAGACCAAGCTGGTCATCCATACTCTCCCCGTAGGTCTTGCGGGTATTGAGGTCTATGACCTGCTGCGTGATGAATACGATATCCAGATGGAGTTCGGTGATTTCGGCAACTGTCTGGCTTATCTCTCCGTTGGCGACCGCATCCGCGATCTGGAGCGTCTGGTTGGCGCCCTGGGTGAGATCCGTCGTCTCTTCGGTAAAGACCCCATCACGTCTCTTCCCAGTAACTATATCGCGCCTATCGTGGCGCTCTCACCTCAGGAGGCATTCTATGCTGACAGTGAGCATGTTCCCTTCGCCTCTGCCGAGGGACGTGTCGCGGCGGAGAGCATCATGTGCTATCCTCCGGGCATACCTGTACTGGCCCCGGGTGAGAAGATCACTTCTGAGGTTCTGGAATATCTCGTTTATGCTCAGGAGAAGGGCTGTCAGATCACAGGTGCAGAGGACAGTACTCTTCAGACTTTACGCGTCGTGAAATAAAGATCACTCTTCTACTTTCGGCAGCGTGGATCCGCCATAAGGCATGACCACGATCTTGGCGTCGGGTCCTTTTGCCTCGATGGCCGCGTCGATTGCTGTCTGGATATCCGAATAAGGCTCGAGGAAGACACGCTTTACGAAGTCCGGCTCCAGGTCGGATACGAAGAAAATGCGGGCGCGCTCCAGTACCATAGCGATGGCGGCAGCCTTGTGTCCACCCAGTACGAAGTCGGTCTTGATGTGGGTGATCATGTCGGAACTCTTCTCATGACCCGTGAGCCACTGCTCGAAGTGGTGCTCGCCCAGACCTTCCTTACAGGATGCGATCCATACGATGATACCACCGTCCTTAACGGCATGCTTCGCGTTGTCCAGCGCTTTCTGCGCCTGGTACATATTGATGTCTTTCGGGAAACCGCCGGCGCTGACGATAACGATGTCAGCCTGCTCCGGGATGCCTACTTTGTAGAAAGAATCCAGGAATTTACAGCCTTCGCGGTGAGCCAGGACCGGGTGACCGGCGAAGCTTCTGATGATCTCTTTCTTCGCGTCCAGTACCACGTTCACGATATAGTCGATGCCCAGGATGCGGCCGGATTCTTCGATGTCTTCACGGACCGGATTGCCTTCCAGGCGGCCGGCGCAGGCAGTCGGTTCAACCATGGCACTGTGATTGTGCTGGATGGCGTCCCAGGTGGAAACACCCGGCATGATGGCCTTGGCGCCTCCGCTGTATCCGGCGAAATAGTGATACTCGATATTGCCCATGCAGATACGACGGTCCGCTTCTACTACCGGGCGGAAGATATCGACCGGTGTGCCACGAGATGTAGTACCTACATGTACGGCGTCGTTGACGTTGGAATCCATGCAGCGGATGCGGTCATAAACAGCATCGCCGACCATGTAGCGCATGCGTTCTTCGGTGTGTCCGCCATGGCTGCCCAGTGCGAAAACGATGATGATGTCTTCGTCGGGAATGCCGGCGGCGCCCAGCTCATCCAGTACGGCCGGAAGGACCTTGTAACTGGGGATCGGGCGGGTGATATCCGATGTAATGATGGCGATCTTCTCACCCTTCTTCACGACTTCGCGAAGTGGCGGAAGACCGATAGGTTCTCTCATGGAACGGTAGACTTCGTCACTTCCGGTGAGGCCGATCTCTGCCTCATTCGGTGTCAGGACTTTCATGACCTGCTGGTCCGGAACATTGACGTGGATCTTCTCTTTACCAAAACCTAATGCGATATCCATGGAAAACCTCCTGCGGGTGCTTGAACTTGCTATCTTCTAAGTTTAGCCGTGTTCCGGCTTATCGTCAACGCGAGGGTGTCGCTACGAACGTTTATCGGGCTCCGGTGGGAGATGGAGTCCCGGATTCCTGCTGGAAACAGGCTGGGTATTTTTGCTACGGGTAAGCCATTTCTTGACGGTAACGTCCATGAGGATCGCGCCCAGAGGAGCGGTGATCAGGATGGAAAGTACGGCGGTGGTCAGGACCATCATGCCGCAGGCCAGGCCCTGTGCCAGCGGGATGGCACCGACGGCCGCCTGAACGGTGGCCTTCGGGAAGTAAGCCACGTCACAGTACAGGATCTCCTTGAAGGTAAGGCCGGAACCCAGAAGGCTGACTACTACACCGATGGAACGGAAAAGCAGCGCGCCCAGGATCAGCAGGACGGAACCGAGACCTGCGGAAAGCAGAGCCTTGATGTCTACGGCAGAGCCAAGCATGATGAACAGCAGGAGTTCTGCGCCGACCCAGATCTTCGCGATCTTGCCGGAGATACGGTTGGCGATGGTGGCACGGCGGTTCAGGATCGTTCCGCCGAGAGCCATGACGGCCAGAAGTCCGGAGAAAGGTACATATTTCGAGATGAAGCTTTCGCATCCTACGAAGAGGAAAGAAAGACCGAAAAGCAGCAGGATCTTGATGGTATCGCGGAAGTGGATCATCTTGAAGATCTGGGACATGATGATTCCGAACACGATGCCGACACCCAGGCCGGTAACGATGGAGATCGGGATGGAGATGATAGTCCAGGCGGAGATGCCTTCGCCCTTGCTCATGCCGATGAAGGCGGTGAACATAACGATGGCGTAGATGTCGTCGGCAGACGCACCGGCCATGATGAGCTGCGGGATATGCTTATCGGTACCGTAGCCTTCTTCCATGAGCCACAGCATCTTCGGTACGATGATGGCCGGGGATGCCGCTGCCAGCATTGCGCCGACGATGGCGGAATCTACACGGGAAAGTCCTAGGCACATCGGGCCCAGTACGACGGCGCCAATGATCTCGAAGGTAGCCGGAACGAAGCACAGGAAGATAGCCGGACGGCCGATCTTCTTCATGTCGCTGAGGTCCAGATTCAATCCTGCACGGAACAGGATAACGATCAGGGCGATCTCACGAAGCTCGGAAGAAATAGACAGGATCTTCGGGTCCAGAAGGTTGGTGACCTGGGGTCCGAGGATAATACCTGTGATGATCAGTCCCAGAAGAGACGGAATGTGCAGTTTCTTGAAAATTCCGCTGATGCAGAAGCCGATCAGGAACATCAGCGCCAAACTCATAAGCATGTTATTCATACTAAATCCCTCGTTTTGAAACTTGCGTTTCGTGTTGTGTTTTGCTCGTTTGTTACTCGTTATATTTTTCATGCGGGGCAGCCTAAGTACCAATAGCCGGACCCGACATGTTATAGCTCTTCGCACACAGCTTCGCATTATAGCACGCGCGATATAACTCGGCGCAGTAAAAAGCACTGGAAAATCAACGATTTTCCAGTGCCTTACACCATACTTTGTTGTGAACTTTTCAACTGCTCATCGGACGCCCCGTTCCGGTGCACCCTGACGATCTTTCCACATGTGGTCCGAACCCGTCAGAAAGGCTTGGCATCGTCCGCATTCTTCAGGATGTCCAGCTTGGTGATACCGATGACTTCTCCGTCTTCTACGAAGATGAAGTCATACTTGCTTGTCTCGATACCTTCCGGAATATCCACGGTGAATTCTGCCTCGGTATCAGCGGCCTTGATATCCACAGTCTGGGATGCCAGAGCCTCCGAGATCTTCCAGCGGTAATTATCCGATGCCGGCATAATGTACATCGTAAGTTTCGAGTCGCTCTTAGCGGTCAGGGAAATACGGATCGTCGTCTTCTTTCCTGCGAGGATCTGGTCGTTGATCGCCTTGAGTCCGTCATCCTTCTTCAGCAGTTCCTGGATGATAATGTTCTTCGGCTTCAGCGCCTTGATGATGCTGAATTCGCCGGCAGATGCATCATGGACATCCACGTCGAACTTACCGGTGAGAATGTCACTTGCGTCCTCTGTCTCAGTCGGCTCTTCCGTCGTGGTCTCGGTGGCTGTTGTAGTTGTCTTCTCTGTGGTGGTTTCCTTCGATTTCGAACAACCGGCAGACAGGATCATCATGCCCGCCAGCAAGATTGCTATACACTTCTTCATAGTCGTTTCTCCTTATTCTTTTCCGCATTCACGCGCTTTCTCTGCGCGGTGTCGCAGGCCTTCTTGAAATTCCGCATGAACGGCCTGCGTTCCTTCCGCAATGATTGTACTATTTCTTAGGCCGCTTTACAAATCACACGCCCGGCGAGTCCTTCTGGCCGGCGGGGGTCCTCACACGATCTCGCATCCGCCCCATTCCACTACGGTAAATCCGTTTCTCTCGAAAGGCTCCGGCTCCGTAATGGCGCTGTCCACCGGCTCATCCAGTTCCTGGAACACCATGAAGATCCGCAGTTCACTGTCCGGCTTCGGGTAGATATTCATTTTCGCTGCCGATTCGTATGCGGCAGTCGGGAAAGCGATCAGGTTATATTCGTGGCTCTCCATCTGCGGCAGCCAGAAAGAAATGAAGTCATCGATCTCACGATCATTCAGACCCGCCGCGCTCAAGTATTTTTCCAGGAAAACGGCGGTATCCTTGCCGGCCACACATGCCGCGTTGCTGAAATCCCGAAGATCCGCATCCAGGTTGCCTTCCCAGAAAAGGTACTCGTAGTTCCTGCCGTCGGCGAGGTTGGTCATGGTGCCGTCCGGACGGGCGATGACGTTCCAGCCTGTGTTGTAGGCCGGGTATGTGCAGCCCAGTCTGCCCTGCAAATCCAGCGTGACGCGAACCTCGGTCTCCTGCTCCGGATACAGGTAGATCACCGGCTTCTTGGCCAGCGTCTCGTTATATTCGTAATGCTGCTTGAGGTTGACGTGCATGCAGCCCTCGACGCGGTCGCCTTCCAGCAAAACAATACTGTACCGGCCTTCCTCCAGGTCGGGGATGTCGAAGGAGAACTCTCCCCAGGCTAATTCTGCGGTTTTCTTCACAGCGCAGGCCTTGACCACCAGGGCATCGTCCGCCTTCCACTGCATCTCATCGTTGTACTTGAAAAGCGCAATCGTCAGGGTAGTGGCTTCCTTGGCGTTGTACTTGAGTGTCAGGGTGAATTCCGAATCCACGACGTAGGGGTTCCAGGACAGGCCCTCGGCATCGCAGCAGATCTTCGTCAGTTTCTGAATGTCAAGATTGCCGCTTTCTGTGCTGTTGTACAGAACGTTGTTCCGCTCGGCGTCCTCTACGCCCTTCAGCACGGCCTTGATACTCTCCGGCAAAGTGCCCGGCTTCGTGGGTTCGATGAATTCATGGGTGATTATAGGGATCACGCGGTTCGTCGGCTCAGTCTTTCGGCTGCAGGCGCTGAACAGGCAGGACGCGCAGAGTAAAGTTGTGATCAGTATTTTCTTCTTTTTCATGTTTATTTCTCCTTAGCCACGACGTCTTATTATCAGCCCTCGCGAAAAGCTCTTGTACCGTCGTCATCTATAAGACGATCGGGATGGATGTTTCGTTGCAGGTCCTTCCGAAAAAAGTGGAAAGAATTGTGCAGAATGATTATTGACTTACAGTCGGGCGAGTTCTATAATCCTACCGTAACTTCGGGGCGGGGCGTAATTCCCCACCGGCGGTGATGCATCCGATATGACCTCAATATAAGGCAGGATGCGAGCCCGCGAGCATTAGCAGAACCGGTGTGAATCCGGTGCCGACGGTTAAAGTCCGGATGGAAGAAGAATCGATAGCTGTCTAGATTCCTGAATCGAGGATTTAGCGGCAACTGATGACTTTTCTAGGCGATCGTTCCGAAGCGGAACGGTCGCTTTTTGTATGCTTTCGGAGAATCGGATCCTGTCAGGAGTTTGGAGGTAAAGAAAATGACAGAAACGAATGATCTCAAGAACCAGAACAAGAAGAGAAAAAGCCTGATCTACAAGATCGCGCTTACGGGTGTCATGACGGCCCTGGCCGAAGTGCTCATGATGCTCGAGATCCCGCTGCCGCTGATGCCGGGCTTCCTGAAATACGATTTCAGTGATATCCCTGCTCTCTTTGCAGGTTTCGCCTGCGGACCGGTTGCCGGAATCATCGTGGAGTTCCTCAAGAATCTGATCCACATGCCTTTCACCGGCACCCAGTATATCGGTGAGGCGGCCAACTTCATTTCCGGAAGCATCTTCGTCTTCGTCGGCGCTTTTACCTATGCCAAGATGCGCAACAAGAAGGGTGTGGCTCTTTCCCTGGTGCTGGGCACCGTCGCGTTGACCATCGCAACCAGCTTCGTCAACTACTTCTTCAGTCTGCCGCTTTACGAGTCCGTCATGGGCTTCCCGATGCCGGCCATCATCGACATGTGCGACAAGGCCAACACCTTCTGCCACATCTCATCCAAGCTGGACGTGATCCTGATGACCTTCGTTCCTTTCAACATCTTCAAGGGCATCACTATCTCCATCGTCGCGTTCCTCTGCTACCTCCCGCTCCACGGGATCCTGAGCAAGAAGGTGGACTGAGGATCGTCCCCACCCCTGAAACCAAAGTGAAATAGAAAACCGCCCGCTCTTGCGCTATACTGTACGTGTTAACTTCGTCTTCGGACGATTGGGGAAAGGAAAAAGAAATGCATTTTCACCGAGGTAAGAAGGTTCTCTCTTGTATACTGTCCATCGCGCTTTGCGTGACGATGGCCACCGCATGTTCGAAGTCGTCCGGAGCCGCAGGCTCGAGTACATCAGCTGCATCCCAGTCCACGGCCCCTTCTACCGCTGCCCCGACCGCCACGCCGGTCCCGACAGACACACCGACTCCCACTCCGACAGAGACACCTACCCCCACAGCCTCCCCGACCCCCACCGGCACACCGACACCGACGCCGGAATACATCGAACCCATCATCACAGGCGGCGCCGTATGGTACAACGGATATGTGGACCCACGCTCGGTCCGCGCCGAAGTCGTCTCCAACCCGGATGACGTCGCCGTCCTCGTGAACAAATACTATGCCCAGCCCGAGTCCTACGTACCGGAGCTGGTCTACGCCAAGTACTCCGCCAGCCAGCAGCTCCGTCCGGACTGCGCGAAAGCCTGGGAACAGATACACGACGCCTGCTTGGGCGAGATCGGTCAGGACCTGTACCTGATCTCCGGCTACCGCTCCTGGGCCACGCAGACCTACAGTTTCAAGAATGCCATTACCCGCCGAGGCCTGGAAAAAACTTGCTGCAAGAATGCGTATCAGGGCCGGTCTGAGCACCCACTGGGCTTAGCGCTGGACATCAATATCCGCAGCGACCCAGAGATCCGCGACAACTTCGTTAACACCACCGCCGGCAAATGGGTCCTGGAAAACGGCTACAAATACGGCTTCATCTGGCGCTATCCGGAAGGCTGCGGCTACATCACCGGTTACGGCGTAGAAGGCTGGCACTTCCGCTATGTCGGCGTAGAAGTCGCCACCGAAATGCATGAAAAAGGAATCAAAACACTGGAAGAATACTACGGCAAGCCCCAGGTGCTTCCGTACAACGAGTAAAGGATCACCAACATGAACATTACCCGCAATGAAGAGTATCAGTTTTTCTCCGTAGGCACCAAGGTCTACAATTGCTACGTTGTCACCTACAAGGACAAGGCCGTCATGATCGACGTCGGACCACTGTCCGAGCGCGCCACCATCGAAGCCAATCTCCAGAAGGACTTCATCTTCGATCTGGACGCGATCTTCATCACCCACTCCCACGGCGACAGCGCCGGCAACGCAGAGTATTTCTCCATGCTCTTCAACTGCCCGGTATACTGCATCAAGACCGCTGTGGACCTGGTGAGCCGCGGCCGCGTCGTGATCCCGCCGAAGACCCACCCCTACATGCAGAAAGTCGGCAACGCCGCCCGCCTCATGCTGAAGCTCCCCTCCTTCATTCCCTACGAAGCCTGCCAGAACGTCAAGCCCCTGACCAGCGCCGTCGTAGAAGAATTACTTGGCAAAAAGGCTCAGCTTCTGATGACTCCGGGACACACGGATGACTCCATTTCCATCGCCATCAACGACGTAGCATTTATCGGCGACTGCGCCCAGTTCAAGAAGCGCGTCCTCGCCCCGATCTTTGTTAACAATGAGCAAGAACTTGCCTCTTCCTGGGAAAGTCTCCTGCGGCTGGGCTCCAAATACTACCTCTGCGGTCACGGCCGTCCCTTCAGCGCCGACGAATGGCTGCACCAGAAAGTCGACACCGCCGACGCAATGGATCTGGTAAACGATTCCGACAGCGCCGAGACCCCGGACGCCGACGACTGACGCCCCGCGCGCCGGTAGCCACGCATAGATACACGCAAAAAGCGCGCCCTCGACGGCGCGCTTTTTATTTGATTATTCACACTCGAACCGCCCCGCGCGCAACACGCGCGCCGCCGCGCGGCCCTTAGTAATACTCTTTTCTCAATCCCTCGATCACGTCATTTCTCATGACCCGCACGAGGCTGAAAGCTGTGGTAAGCATGATCAGCACCAGATGCAGAAGCACCGTGATTCCAAAGAATACCAGGTCAAATTTCGGAACCGCGATATAGTTGAAATACATCATCAGGAACAACGGCACACATACGATGACGCCCAGCATAAAGAGGCTCTCCACGAAGTACACCACACTCTCCGAAATGACCATACGGTACAAGGTTTTCTTCGACATACCCACGGAAGTAAGAAGGATATATTCCTTCCTTCGGAACAGGATATTCGTAATGACCGTCATGACCACGTTCAACATACACATCAGGCTCAGCAGCAGCACATACCCGTAAAGGATGATCTGCGTCATATCCGTCAACGCCTTCTCCATCCGATAAGTTGCTCCCTCATCCGCCAGACGGGTGCTCGGGAAGAAATTTCTCTGCAGGATCGTCCTCATCTCGGTCAATGCCTTATCCGGATCCTTGGCCTGGAACTCGAACAACTCATAGGCCACGATAACATCCTGCTGATAGTACTCCAGACGGCTCAAAGGCATGTAGATGATCATGTCAGTATTGTTGTAAGGCAGCGGGACCAGGTCATCCACAACTTTCGCAAGTTTGATCGGGAATCCCTGAAATGACGTATCCCGCTCCGAAGAACGATAAAAATACATCTTCAACGACATTGGGAAGGTCTCGTCCTTGAAGACATTGATCTTCCGTGTTCCATTTATTCCGTCAGCCGGAAGCACGTCGATATTATTCGTCAGACTCAGCTGCGAACCATAAGACAGATACTCATCCGGATTCACACCCACCTGGTTACAAAGCTTGCGGTAATTACTGTCATCGATAAAGACCGTCGTCACATCCACGCCCCGCAGCTCATGCTCATGGATCTTCTGCTCCTCCGGATCGTCGTAGGAAGTATAATCCTCCCGGAACGGATCCGTGGTATCGTACAGGTCGCAAAGCATATAACAGTTGGTCTGCACGATCATCCGGCTGTCATAAACAGAGTCTACCCGGCTCATGCCATAAAAGATGTTCTCGTCTGTTTTGCCAAAAGAACTGAATCCACAGTAGTTGGTATATGTTATGCGATCGGCATCCACATCTGACACGTAAGACCAGTTCCCCTTCATGTCGACGATCACGGTGTTGGTGAACGCGATCAGAAGGATACTCATCATCACCGACAGCACCGTGGCGCGGTATCTTTTCCTGTAGCGGAAAAAGTTCTTCAGCGAGAGTGCGCCGGTGAAACCGAGCAGGCGCACCGCAATACCGCGGGAAGACTTACGAAGCGGCTTGGCCGTGTTCACGTTATTGACACGCACCGCTTCGATCGGTGCAATTCTCGAGACACGGTAGACCGGTACAAAGATCGCAACCAGGATCGTGACCAGTGCCAGCACCACCGGTCCCAGCGTATTCTCGATACTCAGCCGGTAATGCAGGTCGATGCTCTGAGACAGCATGTAGTTTCCGGCCTGGGCCGCCATAGCCGACAGTTTCGAGAACAGAACAGAGCTTCCAAGATTACCGCACAGCACACCCAAGGGAATGCCGATCACGATGTAGTAAAAAGCCTCGCACATCATCAGCTGCCGGATCTGGCGCCGGGTTGCGCCCACTGACTTCATAAGGCCGATGGCCCGGATCCTCTCCATAGATGATGTAGAGAAAGAATTGTAGATCAGCATGATGGCCAGCAGCACGATGATCGCAAGAGACGTCACCTCTACCGCATTGATCCGGAAGATGGTCTTGGTATCGTCGGCAGAATCCACCATACGGATGTATTCCTTGTTGTAAAGATAGGAATAATCGTGCTCGAAATGCTCCTCCGAGAAGGCGATATACTGCGTCGGATCTTTCAACTTGAAATACGCATTCACCGCATTACCGGGTATCGTATCCTGGGCATATGTCAGCAGAGTATAGTATCCCACGTCTTCCCATGTTGCATATTCCGGCATCGAATACACACCCACGATGGTATACTTCTTCTCGCCGATCTCATATAGGGATTCCTTGCTGTCGGAAGTATACGCATCTCTGTGGATCGCCGTCAGATCGTTGACCTTGCGTCCTTCCGAATACCGCGCATAGATCATCACGCTGAAGCTGTTTCCCACTTCATAGGAATAGCGGTCGCTGGCATACATCTCCAGCGGAACGATCAGTTCATCCTCCGCCTTCGGAAGCGATCCTTTCAACATCTTCAGATTACCCATCTCAGTGAAGTTCGGACTCATACCGGCAATGAAAAAATTGTAAACATTGTAGTCCAGAGAATAGCCTCTTTGGGATTCCTTGTTTCCATCATTATCCAGATCATCGTTATAGCCGATCTCCTGAACATAGGCCGAGCTCTCGATACGCTCATCCTTGAGAAGCTGATGGTAATCCTTCGATGTCATGGAATAGGCCTGCACATGCCAGGTACCGTAATCGTCGTCCGCCATGCTGCTCAGGATATCCATCGCACTCATACGCGCCGACATGACTACCGTAAACATAGCCGTAGCCACGATGATTCCGACCAGGGTCAGGAATGTACGGCCCCGGTTATGAAAAACCGTTCGTTTCGCGTATTTGCTGATGATATACGGCTGCCTCATCTACCCATCTCCTGAAAGATCATTTGCGGATCACTTCGTCGTTCCGGATCTTACCGTCCTGGATCGTGATGATGCGCTTCGCCTGTAGCGCCACGTTCTCGTCGTGGGTAATGAGGATCGTCGTCTGATTATATTTCGCATTCGAATACTTCAGCAGCTCCACCACTTCCTGGCTGTTCTTCGAGTCCAGGTTACCCGTCGGCTCGTCCGCCAGAAGGATCGTAGGCGCGTTGATCAAGGCGCGTCCGATCGCGACGCGCTGCTGCTGTCCGCCGGAAAGCTGGTTCGGGAAGAAAGACTTTCTCTCCGAAAGTTTCAGCAGATCCAGCAGTTCCTCCAGTCGCTCCTGATTGACCTTTCTGTGGTCAAGAAGCACCGGCATAGTGATGTTCTCCACCACCGTCAGCACCGGGATCAGATTGAAGAACTGATACACCAGGCCAATCTCTCTTCTTCGGAAGATCGACAGCTGTTCATCCGTCTGCTTGAAGATATCTTTTCCATCGATAAAAACATGGCCGGAAGTCGGACGGTCCACGCCGCCCAGAAGATGCAGAAGCGTCGATTTGCCGGATCCGGATGCACCGATGATCGCCACAAATTCACCCTTCTCGATGCTCAGGGAGACGTCGTCCAGCGCCGCCACCACGTTCTCATCTTTACCATATGTTTTGCTAAGGTGCTCTGCCCTCAGTATCTCCATCTTCTCACCTCTCCGATTTATATAGACGCACCGTGAAGACCGCGCCATGCTCCGGTTCCGGACGGTTGGACGCCCGGATGGTGCCGCTCTGTCTCTCTATGATCATCTTGCTCAACGCAAGACCGATTCCGATGCTGGTATTGAGGGCCACTTTGCCTCGGTAAAAACGCTCGAACACGTGTGGGATGTCCTCCGGATCGATGCCGGACCCCGTGTCCTGGATCACGATCTCCGTGAAGATCGGTGTGTCCTTGACATTGATCTCGATTCTGCCGCCCTCCGGCGTATGCTCCATACAGTTCTTCAAGATGTTGCCGATAGACTCGCAGGTCCACATCATGTCGCCCTTCAGCTCAGCGTCCTCTGGTACATCCATAGTCAACGTGACTCCGTTGATATCCAGCGGCACCGCCAGGCTGGCCGCTGCACGGGAAAGCATATCCTTGACCTTATAGGCCTTGCCCTCGAAGAAGACTTTGTCCGCGTCGATCTTACTCATCTTCAGCAACGTGTTGATGAGCCACTCGATACGGTTCAGTCCGGTCATCATCTCGGAAAGCAGATCGAAACGCTTGTCATCGGAGAGTTCTTCTTCCGAAAACATATCTACCACGATATTCATGGAAGTCAGCGGGGTTCTCAGCTGATGGGCGATATCCGCGATAGAATCCGAAAGGAAACGCTTGTCCGCCAGAAGCTGGGAAGCCTGTTCACGAAGGCGGATCACCATCTTGTTGATCTCACTGCTGAGGATCGCCACTTCTCCTTCTTTATACTCTTCGAAAGCCACATCTTCCGCGCCATGCAGGATGCGGTCGATGTTATCCGACAAAGCGGCGAAACGCTTATATCTCTTCCGGTCCGCGATGTAACGGATCAACAGAAGAAGCAGGGCCGCCAGTATAACTACCGCCCCTGCACGATGATCGATAAAGAGAAAACTCGGGACCGCCACTGCCACAGCCGCCAGGATACAGATGATGTATTCTTTACGCAGCTCCGGATTGTTCTGGATCATGTATCTTCACCTAAGTCCTTGAAATATTTATGGTCCACAGGTTCTCCGCCTCGTGGACCGGATGTGCGTCTTGTTCTTGCCGGATACAGGCCCGTTCAAGCCTGCACCATGCGTTCTGATAAAGCGTATTACTCGCCCGCTTTGTAACCGAATCCACGGATGGTGCGGATCAGCACCGGATTCGCCGGATCGTCCTCGATCTTCTCACGAAGACGCTTGATATATACAGTCAGAGTATTGTCGTTAACATACTCGCCGCCCACATCCCACAGATCCTGCAGGAGCTTGGCACGGGTCAGTACGACACCCTGGTTATTGGCGAAAAGCAGGAGCAGTCTGTACTCCAATGCGGAAAGGATGATTTCTTCACCGTTCTTGCTGACATTGGCGCGGGCCGTGTCGATGCGGATGTTTCCGAACTCCACAACATCCGAAGATTTGTGAGTTCTTCTCATGACGCTCTTGATACGGGACAGCATCTCTCTCGGACGGAAAGGCTTGCTGATGTAATCATCGGCACCCATGTCCAATCCGGTAACTACGCTGTATTCGTCGCCCGATGCCGTTACGAAAATTACCGGCAGGTCGGCTTTCTGCGCCTTAATGGCTGCGCACACCGCGTATCCGTTTCCATCTGTAAGTGAGATATCGATCAAGGCCAGATCGAAAGATTCATTCTCGATCTTCGTCATTGCCGTTGTCTGTCCCGGCGCCCAGATCACTTCATAACCTTCTGATTTCAAAAATGCCGACAACGTCGTTACAATACTGGAGTCATCCTCCACCAGAAGCACACGTCCCATAATTCTTCCTCTAATCACTTTCGTCTACTTAATACACCCTGCGCAGATCACGCCGCAAAAGGCATACCTGCACTATTTAGTATACGTAAATTGTACCGTTTTTTTCAAGAAATTGTGTGACTATTCTTACACTTAGGTTCATCAATCTGGTGAAAGGCGGGCTCAGCTCTTTTTATCGCTTGGTTTCTGGGCTGGCTTTGGTGTGAGGTCGCTGAGATCTTTGGCGTTGAGGATCTGTCTGCCGTTTTTGGAATACACGATGATGTTGCCTGTCGTGGGGTCTTCGTGAATGTCGTTTGCATCGATGAATTCTGCTTTTTTGTTGGTTTCCAGGTTCATGATGGTGACCTTGTTGTCGCCGCTATTATACGCGAAACAGGGAGTGACGTAGGACAGGGTATTGAGGTAACTATTCTCACCCAGATTCAAGCGCCCAAGTTCTTTTAACGCGGAATCATAGACGACCTGATATCCGTCCTTATAGAGGATCAGATATCCCGATGAAGCAACGAAGCCGACGCTTGACGCATCTTCATCAATGTCCGTCTTCGCGGTGATCTTGCCGGTTGCATCCATCACCATAAGCTGTTTTCCTGAAGTGATCAGGTACAACTCATCCTGCTTGAAACTGTGGATCATGGTGTCCCTGGTTTCGCCCTTGTAAAGAATGTGGCCGGAGTAGTCGTAAACGGTGAGGGATTCTGCGCCTTCAAGATAACTCGGACGGGTATAAAGGAGACTGCCCACGCAGCCGAAAACGTTCGCGCCGTCTTCACCTGTCACAGCCTGTCCTGTAGTGCCGTCCCACAGGTTAGCCATGCCCACTGCGCTGTGTCCGAGATAGCGGTCACCTTTCAGAACGAAAAGTATTTCTTCGTATTCGTCTTCTCCATCGGAGCGATCTTCCAGATTGCTCTCCGCCCAATAGGGAGAAGAAACTTTCAGGTCGAAAGTTTTTGCCAACTGACCGGTCTTCTCGTCATAATCCGCCACCGTCACACCGGTATTGGTCTTAGTGATGAAGCGGGCACTATGGTTGTCCGGAGAGTAATAGTAGTACTGATATTGCATGTCGTAGACAAGGCCGGAATACACCGATCCGTCCATCGAAACGAATGCATACTTCTTATCTTTTGTTAGCGCATAGCCGTTCGGCAGTTCCTGGCAATTATCGTAAATGGGATCACAGAGGCGCTTTCCTTCTCCGTCTGCCAGGCCATAACGTGTGTGCTCTTCGCCGTCGTCGGTCTTGACCGAGTCTTTGTACGGCTGGACCTTCACCAGGTTTGTGGTTGCCTGGAACTCACCGGATGGAGATGTGGCCTGCGTGCCGCCGGCCGGGTCAGTGGGATCAGATGTCGGGTCAGTCGGCGGCGGATTTTTAGGGCCTAAACCAGATGGGGCAGTTCTTTCCCCACTTTCGTCTTCCATTCCCGGAAAGTCATCGTCCTTCGAAGAGTCTGCATCGGACGGATCGGTCTTGGATTCGGGATCAATATCGGAAGGCAGTTCCTTGGAAGCATCAGTATTTTCTTCCGAAGTTTCCTTCGTTGTGGATTCAGTTGTATTCTCCGATGTGGCCTCCGTTGTTTCCTTCGTATCTTCTGCGCCGGATTGCGGGATCGTACCGGAAGTGATCTGGCTCGCGCTCGTCGGCGATGTAGCGGATGTCGGAGAATCGCTTCCACATCCCACCATAGAAAGGACTACGGATAAAGACAATAGGGTAACAATGATCTTTTTCATAGCATTACCTCACAATTCAAAACTAAAAAGATTTTTCTTTCTGTTTTCAATATACGTCAGATTCTGCTTTGAAAAGTGGCTGCATCGTCACATAGGTCGGACATGGGGTGACAGATTTGTAATAGTGACTTCGGGTTCAGTCGAAATCACTTCTCGATCCCCAGCACATTCTTCTCCATGCTCTCCAGCAGATCGTGGCTGTCGTCCTCGATGTGGCTTAGGTAAGTCACCATGATCCCTTCCTTCGGCAGGATATAGCACTTCTGCTTCCATTTACCGTTGATGCTGAAGCCGTCGCGGTACTTCCAGATGAAGAATCCATATCCGCCTTCGCGGTTCATCTGCTGGATCGAGGTGGCCATCTCGACATATTCTTCCGAGAGGATGCGCTTCCCCTCGAAGACGCCTTTGTTATACAGCAAAAGCCCTAACCGGCTTAATCCTTGTACGGTCAGCTTCATGCGGGACGCCCCGTAGAAGAATCCCTCCGGACAACGTCCGTACTCATATTGCGTGATCCCCAGCGGCGCCAGGATGCGCTCCTCGATGAACTTTCCGACATCCCTGCCGATGGCCCCTGTCAGCGCCACACCCACCAGGTAAGCGCTGATGTTACTGTAATTGAAAGACTTCTCCTCCACATTCGGAAGCGCACAGGCCAGAGAATAATCCAGCCAGCTCTCCCCCTCTGCCACGAAAGGCAGATCCTGGACCGACATGGTCAGAAGTCTGCGGATGGTGATCTTCGAGAAAGCCTCCTTCTGCACGCCCGTCATCTTCCCCACCTTCTCCTTCGGAAGATAGTCCAGCACACAGCTCTCCAGATCCAGAAGTCCCTCATCGTACGCGATTCCCACCGCCATCGATAACACGGTTTTCGTACAGGAATAAAGATCGTAGATCCCCTCGCAGGTGTCCCCGAAGCTATGGGTCAGGCGTCCGTTCTCGTACACCTCCACGCCGAACACATTCCAGCGGTTGTCCGTAATATCCTTCGCAAAAGCATCGAAATTCATGTCGTTTCCTCTTTTCCGGAAGCCGCCTCAATACGTGCAACACCCTTCTTTCTCCGGGCCCACAGTCCCACGATCACGAAAGCGATCGCAATCGCTATTGTAACACATAATCCGCCTTCCGGTCCGAAGTCTCCGCCGGTGAATAATGCCCGGGAAGAAGAAGTATAGGAAGAAGAAAGGATCGATGACGAGCCGGAGTTACCGCTGACCTGCAGTCCGAAGAGATTTCCCTGGCAGAAATTCCACACCGTGTGCATGGCACACACCATGTAGATGTGCCCACTCTTGTATGCAATGATCGCGAAGAGTACGGCGATCAGAGCCAGATTAAACAGCGCCAGCCAGGAGAATCCGGCATTACCTGCATGCATCAGGCTGAAGCACATCGAAGAGAAGAAGATCGCGAAAGGCAGTCCGAAACGGGAAGCCACACGCGGCATCATGTAGCCACGCATCATGATCTCTTCCGTAGCACCTTGTGGGATCCACATCAGAATGTAAGCCAGGAATAAGACGAGCGAGTCTTTTTGCAGAGAAAAACCGCGACACTCTACCTGACCCAGAAGCATCATCAGACCATATACCGAAGAGATCATGATCAGGCCGAAAAACAGTCCCTTCAGGTATTCCTTCCAAGGGCGCTTACCCTGCTTGGCGTAAAGGGAAGCCGAAGACGGGAAACCCAGGGTGGACAGCGGGTTCTTCTCTTTCTTCTTCACAATAAGAATGTAGATTCCGATGATGAGCCAGTATCCCACGCCCATGAAGAAGATAAAGAAGTGATCCTGCATGAAGCGGGAGAATAATTCTGTCGCCGACTGGGCAACGGCGGAGATGTCCTGCAGATTGTTGATGTTCTTGAACATCCGGATGAATTCCGCCGACTCAGGGCGCTGCATGAAGTTCGTGATGGCCGGGATCATGGCCAGCGGCTGGAACAGGGACAACAGCGCCATCGGAAGCATAACATGACCCAGAAGGAAACTCAGCACAGACTTTCTCTTCTGTGCGCGATAACCGAAGATCTCCGCACGGGAGACGGACACGTAGTCCTTCTTCTGCTTCGCCGCCACCTTCGCAGCACGACGGATTTCTTTGTCCGACTTCGTCTCCACCGCCACGGTGAAGCGCTCTGTGCGAAGAAGCCGCTCGGATACGAAGATACAGACCAGTGTCAGTACCAGAGAAGTAAGTGTACATACCAGCACCGCCGCCCAGGAATAATCGCCCGTCAGGCAGTCGCCGATACCATAGAAATGTCCATAGATCGGAAGGAAGGGATTCACCGGATTTCGGGTCGTCTCCTGCATACAGGTGACACAGATCACCAGAAGGATCAGAAAGATCGGCAGGAACGTGGTCTGGGCCGATACGATGGAGTGGTTCATGCAGGAGATCAGGATCGTGATACCCGTGATCAGAAGCGCCAGGGATAACACCAGAAGCAGCGCCGCGATGGCTGCATGCCACTCCATGAAGACCGCTGCCAGCAGGAGCAGTATTCCTCCGGGAATCAGGGCATGGAGCAGGACTCCGATGAAGTTGCCCAACACGATCTGCATACGCGAGACCGGTGTCATGAGAAGCGATGCGAAGGTGCCTCTCTCCTTCTCGCCGGCGATGGCATTCATGCCGCAAAGCATACACACATACATTATGGCAATGAAGAACAGCAGTGGCACCACCATGTGACTGAAGCGCTCTTTGATCTGCTTCTGCCAGCGCATAGGCCGGCCCAGGGCCTGGCTCCGCATACGAAGCACACCGTCATCCTCCGTCGGCACCTGAGCGAGGGATTGCAGGTGATCCAGATACTCATCCTTCAGCACCGTATCCACATAGCCCTTCGCCGCAGTCGCATATTCCGGATGATCCGAAGAATAGTACGTCAGGATCTCAGGATGCTCTCCGGGAATCTCCTGCAGCGCCAGTTCGTCAAAATCTTTCGGGAAAACCACTACCAGGTACGCATCGTATTTTTCCATCCAGGAAGTAAAGGTGAATACGTCGTAGCAGGCATCCCAGTCCTTATAGATTATATGCTCACCGGGGTCTTTCTTCGACATAATGGTCTGAAACTTATAGTAGCTCCGGAAGGACTCCGGTGCGTTGACCGCGATGATGTTCTCGTCATACTCGATCTTCCGCTCGCGATGGTAGAAATACGCGATCAGGCTCGTCATGAAGACCATCACCACGACGACGAAAACAGCACAAGTCACCAGCGTGAGGACAGACGCTTCTGTCTTCATGCTGTGGTTCTTGCCGAATGTCTTACGGATGAGAGCCTTGATGGCACGCATGTTTATCCCTCCTTATGGTATTGAGAATAGAGTTTGAAGAATGCCTCTTCAAAACTTCCCGCCCCGGTCTTCTGTTGCAATTCTTCCGCAGACCCCTGTTCCACGATCCGGCCGTCCACGAGGATGGCGATCTCATCACAGAGCTGTTCCGCGACGGAGAAAATATGTGTAGACAGCAGCACCGCCCGTCCCATGCTCTTCAGGGACAGAAGATAGTCCATGACCTGACGGGACGTCAGGATATCCAGTCCGTTGGTAGGCTCATCGAAGATGATCACCTTCGGATCATGGATCAGCGAGATCACGATGGAGATCTTCTGCTTCATGCCGGTGGACAGCTCCACGATGCGCTTATCTGCGAAAGGCGTGATACCGAACTGCTCGAAACTTGCTTTCTTCTTCTCCGGGATCTGTTCCTTCGGAATGTCATAGAGTTCTCCGAAGAAATCGAAAAGCTGATTCGGTGTGGACAGCGGGTCCAGTTTGATCTCCGTCGTGAGAAAACCGATCTCTCTTCGGATGCCCTGAGCGGATTTCTTCGTATCCATTCCGCAGATCGTGATGCTTCCTTCCGTCGGTGTCAGAAGCGTACTGATCATCTGCATCAGCGTGGTCTTGCCGGCGCCGTTCGGTCCCAGAAGACCGAAGATCTGGCCTTCCTTCACCTCGAAGCTCACATCCTGCACCACCATGGTGCTGCGGTTATATCTCTTACTTACGTGGGTTACCTGTATCATCAGTACCTCCTTGCGAAATATGGATCATACCGTCTGTATTCTTGATGCATAGGGCGACAAGTACCACCGTCAACATACCGTTGATCAGAAGTGTTATCGCAAGATTTTTCATCTGGAAATGTCCCAGGAAAATATCCCGGATCAACATGATGGCATTATGCACCGGGAGCATAAACTCCAACGGCAGGCTCTGGGACGGACGGAACATCATGCCGAAGAATTCGAAGACCAGCAGCACCAGCGGGATCTGCAGATTCATCAGTACATCTTCCATTCTCCGGATCTTAAACACGATCCCGAAGCACAGCGCGCACATCAGGAAAGATGTCACCAGCAAAGTCAGGAAGCAATACAGCAGCTGCGTCGGCGTCAGGAACAAGCCGAAAGGGAGAAGGCTGAAAGCACTGTTACTGTGATTGATCCAGGAGGACAGGAACAGCAGGAAATACGTCAGCATACTGCTTATGGTACTCACCACCACTACCGTCAGCATCTTACCAGACAGAAGCGAGATCTCCGGGATCGGTGTGAGATAGACCTTAGTCAGAAAGCCGCTCTCTCTGGATGCCGCCATGATCTCTCCGGACAGCGAATATACACAGTAGTACATCAGCAGGATCAGAATGCCCGGGATCGTCCTGGCCGCGCCGGTATTGGCATTGGCCCGGTTCTTCATGATAAATGTGTAGGGATTGAAAGCATCAATATCGAAGCGTCTTCCACCACCCGTTTCTTTATATACTTCACCCAGCTTCTCGAACAGAAAATCCGAGTAGCTCTCTTTGATATTCAGTATGAAGGTTTCGGCCTGTGTGTAATTGGTAAAAGAGCCGGCATCGTAGTAGACGTCCACCTCGGCATACAGATCATCCGGAGCCAGATCGTACGCAACTTCAATGTAATACTCCGACACCGCAGCATCGAAATCCATTCGGAACCCATCCGCATCCTGTGCCGTAAAAGCAAGCACCAGCGGCCATTTTCTCGAGAGATCTCCATGATATCCTCCGTATTCCTTCTCGAGTAGTCTCCACTCCGAAGAAGAAACGAAAGAAAAATCGTAAAGCTCACTTTTGCTGCTGGTGCGTGCAAATTCTTGGAAGGATTCAGGTGCGTTTACCACCAGGACCGGCCGGCTCTGCAGGTGTCCCGTAGACAGGTAATTGATCAGAAGCGGGAAAACATTCAGCGCCACTAACATGATCACGGCCGGCATCAGGAAGATCACCAGCGTTCGCCGCCAGTTGTTCATGATCTTCTTGATCTCCCATCGGAATATTGTGAAAGTGTGACGCATAGTGGACCTCATTAATATTTGTCTTCTGTCGTTCCGTTCATGTTAACATTATATCGGTCCATCGCCAAAGATGTAGTAAAGTATCGATAAAGAAAACCTTTGGTTTCTATGAACATTCTGAAAACGCCCCGCCGTCTTGCACTGCCCCTGCAGCATAAGAAAACCCGGCCGGCTCCGCGCCGCCCCGGGCTTACCAAATCTTTTCCTTAGAAAGGAAAAAGCTGCTCCTTCAGAAATAGAACAGCTCCTACACTTATTATGATCTAACTATGCATACAGAACGGTCAGCTAAAAACCTCAAACAAACTCAATATCAGGTCCCCCGATTAGCTTACCAAGTGAAGCATTTTTCTTGCTTCTGAGGTTATTATACCTATCTTGCCTGAGAAAGAAATAATCAATCTGTTAACGCTTATCTAAATTTGGTGAAGTCCGCTTCATATTTGAACACAATTTTGTCACAATTGCGTGAAATCGCGTAAAATCGGGCTGTTTTTGATGGAAATTACGCTTTTTTTGCCGTATTTGGCACGAAAAGTGTACCAATATCTTCGCCGTCAAGTATGTCTTCGAGAATTTGTGACTGGGATCCTTCTGCAATTACACCTGCGATACCATGATCCATTAACATACTCATGGCCAGGATCTTCGTCTGCATACCACCGGTACCCAGAGCCGAGCCCGCACCACCGGCGCGTCCGATGAGATCGTCGGTGACAGAAGTTACGACTGAGATACGTTTTGCATCCGGATTCTCACGAGGATTAGAATCATAAACACCGTCCACATCCGACAGGATGATCAGCAGATCCGCATTCACGACACGGGCAACCAGCGCAGACAATGTGTCATTGTCTCCGAAAGTTCCTGCGTGCGGCATCTCTGCGGTAGAAACGGTATCGTTCTCATTTACGATCGGAAGGATCCCCTTCTCCAGGAGTGCTTCCATAGTATTACTGATGTTGTTACGGGTAACCGGATCGTCAATACCATCCTTCGTCAGAAGGATCTGGGCAACCACGCGGGTATACTCCGCGAAGCAACGGCTGTACACATTCATCAGCTCGCACTGACCAACAGCGGCCACGGCCTGCTTGTCACGCATCTCACTCGGTCGTTCCGGAAGATCCAGACAACCCACACCCACACCGATAGCACCCGATGTGACCAGAACGACTTCACGTCCGGAATTCATCAGGTCCGCGATGGCACGGGCAAGACGGTCCATATTACGCATATTCATGCGTCCGTTGGGGTAGGTGATGGTGGATGTACCCACCTTGATCACGACACGTTTTGCTTCCGAAATCAGATTACGGCCCAGTTTCTCTTCTTCACTCATGCTCCAAGCAACCTTTCACTTGATATCAAGATGTCCAATTACAGCACTCATAAGGATAATCCCATCTTTGCAAAATTGCAAGGAAATAAACTTATTGCTGTAATTGACACTATATATATATCAACATATAATGACACCGAAATATGATTGGTGGCGGTATGAGGGGTATGGAAGAGAAAACAGAAAACAGACAGTACACTTCCAAGCTGGAAGATAAGACAGGCAGTTCTCACATCATCGAGATCATGCATATCAACAAGCACTTCGGGGACAACCACGTTCTCAAGGACATCACTTTCTACATCCGGAACAACGAATTCGTTACGCTCCTGGGACCTTCGGGTTGCGGTAAATCCACGACCCTTCGTATCCTGGCAGGCTTCGAGACAGCCGATTCCGGTGAAGTCGAGTTCGAAGGCAAGGATCTTCTTTCCGTACCGGCCCACAAGCGTCATATCAACACCGTATTCCAGCGCTATGCGCTTTTCCCGCATCTGAACGTATTCGATAACGTAGCCTTCGGCCTGAAGCTGAAGAAACGTCCGAAGGACGAGATCAAGAAACGCGTCCAGGAAGCTCTGAAGACCGTAGGTCTCTCCGGTTACGAAGACCGCTGGGTCGACCAGATCTCCGGCGGTCAGATGCAGCGTGTCGCCATCGCAAGAGCCATCATCAACCAGCCCCGTGTTCTCCTTCTGGACGAGCCGCTGGGTGCACTGGACCTGAAGATGCGCAAAGAGATGCAGATCGAGCTTAAGGAGATGCAGCGTGAGCTGGGCATCACCTTCGTCTACGTTACCCACGATCAGGAAGAAGCCCTGACCATGTCGGATACCATCATCGTCATGAAGGACGGTGTCATCCAGCAGATCGGCACCCCGACAGATATCTATAACGAACCGAAGAACGCCTATGTCGCCGACTTTATCGGTGAATCCAATATCATCCCCGGCACCATGAGCCACAACGAGGAAGTCACCATCCTCGGCAAGACCTTCACATGTGTAGACCCGCTTTTCCCGGAGTTCACCGAAGGTCAGGACAACCCTGTCGATGTGGTCATCCGTCCTGAGGATATCTACGTGAAGGAAGAGGGCCCAGACTACGTCAACGGCACCGTCACCTCCATCGTGTTCAAAGGTGTGCACTACGAGATCCTGGTGGAAGATGACCAGGGCAACGAGTGGATGATCCACGACGTCGATCCGGTCAAGGAAGGTCAGCGTATCGGTATGACCGTCGATCCCGACGATATCCACATCATGCGGAAATCCGAGTTCTCCCCGGACGCCCCCAAGCGTTCCGGCAGCACAGACGAGAAATCGGAATCCGATGCGAAGTCTGAATAAAGGAGGATCGACGTTTCCGTGGCAAAAGCTCTCAACACTTCATCCTCGTCTGACACTTCTTCCTGGAGCCCCGATCCCGAACTGGATCTGGATCTCTCCGCCAAGAACCGTCGCCCCGTCTCGTCCTGGGTCACGAGCCTGATGTTTCTCATCAGCAGCATCCTGGTCTTCGTGCCTTCCCTGATCCTGACAGTACAGTATGCCGAACACGGCACCTATTCTTATCTGACATTACTTACAGACAGCACCTTTAACCTGAAGACCCGTTCCCATCACGTGGCACTGGACTTCAGCCACTCCTCTGTTTTCCTGATCCTGGCTATCGCACTTCCGATCCTGGGTCTGGTATTCAGCCTGCTGTCCCCGCTTCTTAAGAAGCGCATGGGCAAGAAACTTCCGGCCCTGATCACGGGGATCCTGGCGATCCTGTCTCTGGTGGCCTGCGTCGTGGCGCAGTCCGGACTCATCACTTCGGCCGACAGAGCCGCTGCGGACATGAATTCCCAGAGTCTGTTCTTCTCCCAGAACCTCTTCGGTAACCTGCTGTTCATCGCACTCATGATCGCCATCGCCTCTTCTCTCATCGAGATGCTGGGCATCCGTGCCCACCTGAAGGCTCTGGCTTATCCTTACTTTATCTGGCTTCTGATCTTTACCATCCTGCCTCTGGGCCTGATCTTCTTCCGTGCTTTCTTCAGCAAAGCCGGCGGATCTTACCATTTCACGCTGGACGGTTTCAAAGTCCTTACCGTGAACCGTACCGTATCGGCCCGTTTCTACGGTCATATGCTCCACCTGCAGGAATACTTCTCCGTATTCCTCCGAAGCGTGGACTACGCAGCCTGGACCACCATCGGGTGTCTCCTCATCGGCTATCCTCTGGCCTTCATCCTGGCCAGAAGAACGAAGCGGAAACATCTGAATTCTTCCATGCTGCTTTTCTTTTTCGTACTTCCCATGTGGATCAACACCATGCTCCGCACCTACGCATGGCGCGCCTTTTTCAGTCAGAACGGTGTTCTCAACAGTTTCCTTCTGAAGATCGGTGCCATCTCCGATCCGATCCTCTTCCTTAAGAGCGAATGGCTGTCGGACATCATTGTCAAAGTCGTCCTGATCAACGACTTCCTGCCCTTCATGCTGCTGCCGATCTACTCGGTACTGGTGAAGCTGGACGATAACGTAGAACAAGCGGCTCGCGACCTCGGAGCTAACGGCTTCCAGGCCTTCTGGAAAGTTCTTTTCCCGCTGTCGATGCCCGGCGTCATCTCCGGAATCCAGATGGTCTTCATGCCATCCCTGACTTTCTACATGATCCCGGATATCATCAGCGAAGGCAGTGTCACCACCATCGGTAACACCGTGCAGTCCTTCATACTCAACGAGAGCCCCGCATACCAGCAGGCCGGCAACGTGCTGTCGCTTCTGCTTCTGGTATTCGTGCTGTTTACCATGGGGGTACTGCGTAATCAAGACAAAGACTTTGGCGGAAGTGGAGGTATGGTACTATGAACCGACGTTCTTTCGGACGCAAACTGCGTTCCATATTCCCGAATATCTACATCGGTCTGGTGTTCTTCTTCCTGTACCTGCCGATCATTGTCCTCATCGTCTTCTCCTTCAACAAGGTTCCGAAGTCCTTCGTATGGGGCGGTTTCTCTCTGAACAGTTACACATCCCTCTTCTCGGGAACGGACGGCGGCGAGCTTCTGTCATCGCTTCTGACCACCCTGAAGATCGCCGCCATCGCGGCCGTGGCTTCCACCCTCATCGCGGTGCTGGCCTGCCTGGGACTGAGTTATTTCAGTAAGAAGATCCAGTCTCTGACCATGAACATCACCTACATTCCGAACGTCATGCCGGAACTGGTCACCGGTATCTCCTTCATGCTGCTTTTCGCATTCCTGGGGATCCAGAAGAGCCAGTTCACTTTGCTCCTGGCCCATATCGCTTTCTGCGTGCCCTTCGCCGTGCTGTCCATCTCGCCGAAACTCAAACAGCTGGACCGCAATATCGCCGAAGCCGCCCAGGACCTTGGCGCCACGCAATTCCAGACCATCACGCTGGTCATCATCCCGGAGCTTCTGCCCGGTATCCTGTCCTCGCTTCTTCTGACCTTCACGCTCTCCATCGACGACTATCTGGTCAGTAACTTCAACGTGGACAGCACCATCCAGACCCTCCCCATGAAGATCTACTCCATGGCCAAATTCGGCGTCAACCCGAAGATGAATGCACTGACCACCATCATGTTCCTGACCATCTTCATTCTCCTGCTGCTGGCCAACATCAAGCAGCTCCGCGGTTCCAAAAAGCTGAAGAAATGAGGCTCTTCACGGAATCCTTGGCATGATAGCCTTGGTTCCTTCTTGTCATACACGCTCCGCTCCTCGTATGACCATGTTGAAAAAACCGGCATATGTTTTATGACTTGTCTATAGTTTATGGCTCATAGTAGGACAGAAATCCTGATATCTGCAAATCAGTCCTACGCTTTTAGCGATTATATCAGACTGTTTCTATGCTTGAGTAAAATCAGTCCTATGCTTTAGATAATATTTTCAGACTGTTTCCATGTTTGAGTAAAATCAGTCCTACGCTTTAGACAATATTATCAGACTGTTTCCATGCCTGAGTAAAATCAGTCCTATGCGCAAGCTGAAATCATACGACGGATCTTCTGAAAAACCTTAAACTGTCCTACATTTTATGGAAAATCGTACGACAAAATACGCTTGTACGGCAATTTCGTCCTATGTCCAGCCGGAGTGCCCCAGAATAGATTCTTCCTTGTACACTATTCAGTATGAATCCATCAGCAGAAAGTTAACAGTTTACAAAACATGTCCAAGGTTTCCGTGAAGAGTCAGGAATGAGCGCGCCGGCCCGCGGCTTTCTAGTCCATTACAGGAGTTTTCTCACGATCGGGATCCTTCTTAAGATCCACGTTACCAGAAGCGCCGCCACGAAGGCGCCGACCGCGACCGGCAACAATGTCCACATGCATGTGCTGTAAGGGTTGAAGACCTTCTTCATGACCAGGATCTTCAGCGGGATCATGTGCAGCAGATAGACGCCGAAAGAATTCTGATCGATAAAAGTCAGCACTTTGTTTGTCCCCTTGAAAGACCGGATCAGCAGGAACACACCGATGGCGCCCACCACCGTCAGGGGGAAAGAATAGTCGTTCACCAGGGCTTTCAGCTCCGGCATGTCATTACGTGTATAGAGGATCGTCAGGATCACCATTCCTATGGCAAAAACACTTGTCCCGAGTATGCCCCAGGCGCGTCCGTGGGTCAGGGCTTCGTCCGCCTGGGCCACCCGCGCCACGGCCTTATCTTCGCCCGTCAGAGGCGTGCTCTGCGCCGTCGTATCTGCCTGGGCCGTTCCCGCGTTGCTTGGGGCCGCGGACTCTCCTTCTGTCGCCACTTTCACATTACATCCCAGCACACCGCCCAGCAGCAGGAACAGCGGATAGATGGTGTGAAGCGGAAGATAGAAACTAAAAGAGATTTCCAGAAGACCGGACAGCATGGGCATAAGAGACAGGAACAGAAAAAGCACCACCGAAGCCGCCACGGCAGTTTTTTTGCCAAGGCGTAAAAGCGGATTGAGAAGCGGGATCAGAAGATAAAGGGCGATCATGGTGTACAGATACCACATATGGCTCCACTGGCCCTGCCCCGTGATCAGGGACTTCAGCATGTCCCGCACCGTTCCCGTGTTCAGGGGTTTGAACCCGCAGCCCACATCAATGGCGAAGAAGATGCCCGAGAAGAGCACCAGCGCCACGATCATGCGAGGTATGTAGCGGGTAAAAACTTTGCCGTATCCGACGCGTTTGTCGGGGTTGAGAAGCAGCGCGCCCGTCACCATAATGAAGCAGGGCACCGCCCAGAACATGAGATTGCGCACCACGAATGTGGCCGTGTAATTCCAGCTTCCCGGCTCCGCCATGGAGGCGAAAGCGAAGAAGGTGTGCAGTACGACCACCGCCATGCAGGCGATAGCCCGGATATTGGAAAGTCTGTGGTCGCGTTCTTTCATATCAGTTCCGTCGGGACTCCTTTCCTTCGCCGGCCGGCGTCCTCTTCCCTTCATAGTATTTGGCACCGGTCATCGGCCGGCGCCAGGCATCAGTTCAGTCTATAATACTCGGCGTACATCCAGGTCTCGGACTTGCCGTAATGGAACTTCCAGCCGTTTCTGCCCGGCTTGGTCTGTTCGAATTCGGGGTCAAAAACATAGGTCGTGCCTTCCATGTCGATCTCTACCCAGGAGTGGGGAGACAGGCCGCCGTAGCGGTTCTTCACGTAGCCCACCATATGGTGCGCATCGTAGCCCAGGGCTTTGGCCTGTTCATAGAAGGTCGCCGCGTATACGTAGCAGTTGCCTTTGCGGGTGGTGAAACCGAGGTGCGCCAGATATCTTGTCCCGTAGTCCTGGTTCAGGCTGCTGCGGACATAGGTGATGCCCACGGACCAGTCATATGCGCTGCGCAGGTCCCAGCCCACCTGGTCCAGGATGCCGCAGGCTTCGGGATACAGGTATCTCGGATCCTTCGTGGAGCCCATGATCCCTGCATTCTCGCAGATGCCGCGGAACTCGTCGGATCGGGCAAATTCTACCAGCACTTCGTTGCGGGTCATCTCGGCGGAGGAAAGTTTCTGCATCCAGAATTCCAGGCCTTCTTTCTCCGGCTCTCGGTCCATGAACACCCGGTATGCCGTCGTCACGAAGTTCTCGTCGGTGGATTCCTTGGCCAGGAATTCCTCGCTGTTGAAGAATTCTTTGGCCACCTCCAGGCCGCCGTTGTCCTGGTTCAGCAGGGTCTTGACCCAGTAGTTCAAGCCCTCCTGCTCGTATCTTCTGTCCAGGCACAGGGAATACATTCTTGCTACAAAAGCACTTACGGGTGGGTTCTTGTCGGCGATGTGGTCGGATCTGTACCCACCTTGTGCGACGTCGTAATATGCGCATACGCGGTTGAATTCGTAGGAACCGATGACCTGGGACAGTACATAGAATTTCGTGGCACCATTGTCCATGATGCCGATCCAGTACTCGACCTCGGAGTCCTCCGGGGTCCGGCCCAGCAGCGCCGCATATACGGATTTCAGGAAAGTTTTCGGGCCCATTTTCCGGGCGCGGAATTCATCGCTTTCGTAGAAGGCCACTGCCATCTGTGAAGCCGGTGTGCCGTTGCCGAAGCACTCGAGCCAGTAGTCCATCTCTACATCTTCGGGTTCGCGTCCGAGAATGTTGGTGTAGAAGCGAAGGATCAGTTCCTCGATCTCACCCTGCCCTACTTCCTCTTCCGCACGAACTGTCGAAGTCCCGCACAACACGGGGCTTAGCGTTTTTGCCGCATAAGAATTCAGGATCGGTGAGCCGAGAATGACTGCCGCCGAGAGAAGTGTCGCGGCGCCTCGTCTTAAGGTAAAAATTCTTCCGTGTGAAGGGATCGCGCGGGAAGTCCCGGCATCCTTTCTGCTGTCATTTGCAAACTTCTCCATAGATCTGCTCCTTCCGCAAATCAATAGAATAGCCCGTCATCTCCAATACAACCGGCATTCGGATCTTGTGTCGTTGTTGCCTTCGGTTTCTTCGTTGTCGCCTTTGTTTCCTCTGTCTCCGTCTCCTGCGGGATCGGTTCGTGTTCCAGGAAACTCTTGCCGTCTACGAAGCGGATCGTTCCTTCGCCGATATAGGCCAGGTAAAGACGTGTCATCTCATTGGCCGTGCCATCTTCGTATACGATGCGGATATCGTAATCCTTCTCGGTCTCGACCTTCAGGTATACTTCCCTGGTCTCCTCCGCCGCCCAAGGCGTCTGGAGCAGGTTGTCCGGCTCGTATTCACTCGCGCTGTTCTGCTTGATGTAGAATTCCTTGATGACTTTTCCGGAATCGTTCTTGACGGTGATGTGGGCATTGTGGTCTGCCTCATTTCCTACCACCGGAACGGTCGTTGCGCCACCGGCCTGGGTCGAATCGCTGTCCGACACGATTGCCGTAGTGGTCGCTTCAGTAGTCGTTGTGGCTTCTGTCGTCGTTGTAGTCGCTTCAGTGGTCGCAGCCGTCGTCGTGGTCGACGTCGGCATGGTGGACACAGTCGGATCTGAGCCATCGCTACTGCTGCAGCCGGCTAATGATGTGACCATACAAATGGCCATCAACGCTGTAATCAGTTTATTTTTCATGCAATACCCTTCCAAAATATATGGAATCTAAATTATATTATAACCGCACTGTCCCTGATGATTCAAGATTTCGCCCCCCTGTGATATAATGTTCGCGTGTGTCTTGCCCGCTTACGGATTTTCGGCAGGACCTCAGGGAGGGTAAATAAGTGAAAAAAGCATCTTCAATTTTCCGTCGTATCGTTGCATTGGGTACTACCTGCGTTCTGGCCGGTGTATCGATCTTCTCTACAGGCTGTGATTCGCGCAAAGAACTGGTTGTGTATAACTGGGGCGAGTATATTGCGGAGGACACCATCGCGAAATTTGAGAAGGCTTACCCGAAATATAAACTGGTCTATCGTACTTTCGAGAATAACGAGACCATGTATCCGAACCTCAATAACTCCTATGACGTTATCATTCCGTCTGAGTACATGGTAGCCCGTCTGATCCGTGAGGATCGTATCCAGGAGCTGGATTGGGCCAAGCTTCCGAACGTCACGAAGTATATGAACCCTCTTTTCCGTAACGTGACTTATTCTCAGGACAAAGAGATCTCTGATATCATGCTGGAATATGCGATCCCGTACCTCTACTGCACTGTTGGTCTGGTCTATGACGCCAACCGCGTGGAGCTTCCGGAAGGAACTACCGATCCGAAAGAAGTATGGGGAGTTCTTTTTGACGAGCAGTATAAGAACCAGATCGGTATGTACGACAGTATGCGTGAGTCCATCGGTGTTGCCCTGAACTACTGTGGCTACAGCATCAACTCCCTGAACGCCAATGAGCTCAACGAGGCCAAGCAGCTGCTTCTGGACCAGAAGAGCAAGATCGCTCCGTCCCGTGGTGTAGATAACCTGAAGGATAAGATGGCCAGTGGTGAGCTTGCCGCTTCTATCGCCTGGTCCGGTGACCACGTGGTCATCCTCGACCGTATCGATGAGCTGGGCAAGAGCGACGACATTGATATGCGCTTCGTTCTGCCTTCTAATTCCAACTGGTCCATCGACATGATGTGCGTCCCCACCAATGCCAAGAACGTGGAAGGTGCGCATGATTTCATCAACTTCATGTATGACCCGGAGATCGCCCTCGCCAACTGCGAGTACGTCGGCTACTCCACACCGAACACCGAAGCTTACAAGATGCTGGATCCGGAAATTGCCAACAACAAGAGCTACTACCCGGACGAAGCTGTCTTCGCTTCTTTGGAAGTTTACTACTCCTCTTCCGAATACGAAGAGAAATACGCTGAGATCTGGAACACCATCGGCGCTTCCTCCTGATCTCATACGACGCCGCGCAGCCGCCCGGCGCCGTGAAGCGCAACTGACATATCTTTTAGCTGAAACGGATGACCTATGCGTTTTGAACCGGAAGAAAAACCCAATAAAGACAAGAAAGACAATTCTGTCTGTTTCTGCATGCGCTCTTCTGCCGTTCCGATCCTGGCCAACCTGCTGCTGAGCTGTGTCATGGGATTTCTGTGCCTCATATCCGACCAGTATTCCCGTCTCGGTCGCACGATCTCCGTCTTCGCCTTCGGCCTCTGGATAATCGCCTTCATCGGCTTCTCCCGAGCCCTCATCGCACGCATCAGCACCCTGGTCTTCGTCACCAAATACCGTCTCTACGGCCAGGTCTACGCCTTTCTCCCGTCGCACAGACAGATCGAGCTCGCCCTGGAAGAGATCAAAGACATCGAAGTCCGCGCCACCCTCGGCACCCGCTTCTTCCACTACGCCCACCTGATCTTCCACCCCTACAACGGCAAAAAGATCAAGCTCCCGAGCGTCCGTAACGCCGAGACCCTGGCCATCATCATGCTGAAAATGCAGGAAAAACTCAACAAAGATCAGAATTAGTCTCCACGCGCCAACAAGAAAAGAGGCGCCTCATTCCTGAGACACCCCTTCTGTTTCTCTAACAATATGAATTAGGAATCTAATCCCGAGACCCGATCCTGAGCCCCGATCACAGCGGCCCCACTCGGCCCCAAGCCTTACATCTCGTACGGCTTGATGGTCTGGATCGTACCATCCTCATTGTACTTCAACTCCGTGTACTTCACGCAGCGACGATGGTTGATACCATTACTGAGCTCACAGTCATGATAGAACAGATACCACTTTCCCTGATACTCCACGATCGAGTGATGCGTAGTCCAACCGATAACCGGCTCCATGATACGTCCTCTATATGTGAACGGACCATCCGGATTCTCAGAAGTCGCATAAACCAGATAATGCGTCGTACCTGTAGAATAAGAAAGATAGTACAGACCATTGTACTTATGCATCCACGGACCCTCGAAATAACGACGATCCTCATCTTCTGCCAGCAACGGATTGCCATTCTCATCCAGGATCTCCAGATGCTTCGGCTCAGTCTTGAAAGACTTCATATCCTCATTCAACTCAGCAAACATCGGTCCCAGAGCCTTATCCTTGCCCACCGGACGCGGTGTATTCTCATCGAACTTACCGGTCTGCCACATCTCAAGCTGACCGCCCCACAGACCACCATAGTAGATATAAGAACGTCCATCCTCATCCACCAGAACAGCCGGGTCAATACTGTAAGAACCCTCGATATAGCTCTCCTCCGGCTCGAAAGGTCCCTCCGGCTTATCACTGACAGCAACACCGATACGGAAGATACCGTCCTTGTCACGAGCCGGGAAATAAAGATAATACTTACCATTCTTATATGCACAGTCCGGAGCCCACATCTGCTTGCTGACCCACGGAATGTTCTTCATGTGGAGAGCCTCGCCGTTATCCACACAATCCGCATCCAGATTATCCAGAGAAAGAATGTGGTAATCCTCCATTCTGTACTCATCACCATCGTCATTATCCTCACCATCGTGCGGGATATCGTGAGACGGATAAACATAGATCTTCCCATTAAAAACATGGGCAGACGGATCTGCGGTAAAAATGTGCGTAACTAAAGGTGTTCTCTCTTTCATAAAGTCACTCTCTTTCTTATCAAATCTGGCATTCCCAGTTAAGTATCGGACAATGTGTCTATATTATCACAAATAAATGCGAATTCAGCAATACTAAAACCTTTGAAAAACAAAGCAATCCACCGTTTTTCGCAAGAAAAACCTGCATTTTCGCACGATTTTACAAGATTCCCGTGATAAAGATCTCCAACCCGATTCCGATCAGAATGATGCCTCCCAGGATCTGCGCCTTCGACGACAACCTGGTCCCTATCTTTTTCCCCAGCAAAAGCCCTACCACGCAGATCGCAAAGGTCATCATTCCGATGGTCAGAGCCGCGGCCAGTGCCATCAGCACCTCATATTCCGCGATAGTAAATCCCACAGACAGCGCGTCGATGGAAGTCGCCACCCCCATCACCAGGAGTTCCCTCGTCCCCATCTTCTCCGGCGCCTCGTCCCCCTTCTTGGTAATGCCCTCATAGAGCATTTTCCCGCCGATGAACAGCAGCAACGCCAGCGCGATCCAGGGGATGCACTTCTCAAAAACTTTGAAATACTGGATGATCGTGTGTACGCAGATCCATCCGATCAAGGGCATGGCCGCCTGAAAAGCGCCAAAAACTCCTGCGATCAGGCTCATGCGGGCGCCTTTCATCTTCGGCTCCCGCAGCCCTGTGGCCAAGGATACAGAAAACGCATCCATAGCCAGGCCCACGCCCAGCAGAATACTATTCAGAAAGAAAAGAACTCCCCACGTCATTCGTTTTCACACGTCTCCCTTTCAGTACCCGGTCACACCGGGCGCGCTCAAATGCATCTCATTATACCACGGTTCGCACCTTACCCGAACACGATGCCCGCGATAGGTGACAGGACGATCATGATCACAGAGAAACAGAAAGAGTTAACCGAGATAAGCGTCGCCCGGGAATCCTCCGGCACCATATTGTTCAGCGCCACGTCCGAACGGATCTGGATCAGGTCATCCGAGAAAGCCGCCACACATCCGCCCAGCGTCATGAACCAGGGATTCCCCGTAAAGGCGCAGCCCGCCCCCGCCAGGACCAGGATCAGGGTGATACTGAAGAGCCGCCCCAGCTTGATGTTCTTTACTTTTTCCGCCACGATCGAGCCCAGGACTCCGCCCAGATACATTGAGAAAAGCATAGGCCCCAGTACCATACGGCTTGCTCCCGCGCCCTGCAGCTTGTCCTGCAGCGCGAAGAGAAGAAGCGTATCCACAGCACCCACCAGCGAGTTGCGGAAGATCAGGCGCGTGGCCTCCCGGTTCCCGCGAAGAAATCCGAAGCTCTCCCGAAAACAGTCACCGATACGCTGGCGGAGCGTAGTTCTTTTCTTCTTCAGGACCACCGCGTTCTCGCGCAGTGTCAGCATGATACCAAGCTGGATCGCATGCAGTCCCAGCGCGAGGATCTCGGCATTGATGTAACCCATCCAGAGCGCCAGACCCGCTGACAGAGAAGCCAGGCCATAAGACACACGGTATATGATCGACTGCATGGAAGAGAAATGGTCGTATCCATCTGTCTTCCCCGCTTCTTTCAAAGAGTCATAGGCCAGCGCCGCATCGGTACCGGACGCGAAGTTATAAGACAGCGCCGAGAAACCAATCGACGTGACCACGCCACCATAGCTGTTTACGAGGATCATGACCAGACAACTCGTCATGCTGAAAAGACACGACAGGATCAGGCACTTTTTTCGCCCGATCACATCGGCAAAAAATCCCGAGGGTATCTCGCTGATGAGACTGACGATGTGGAATACCGTCTCTGCGAACATGATCTGCTGCATCGAGAATCCACGGGAAGCCAGGAGCGCCACCCAGACTGCCCCCGCGATCGAGATGTTTCCCAGAAAATTGACTATATGTAATTTGTTCAGTTGCTTTTTCGCACTTGCATAGAAATCAGACATAAAAAATCTCCTTTACACTTTTCATCAAGATGTAAGGAGTTTACTGTGCGCTTTCGTTCGATCAGGACGCTTGAATTTGTCTTCGATTATGGCTGAAATTCCTTCTCATGTCCTGAAAAGGGCGCAGTAACCCCTGAGAAGGCCTTATCGGCACCTTTCATGAGATGGAGATTGATCGTCAGCCAATGCATCTTTACGTATCTCTGCGCCTTTCTTACAAGATTTTCCGCGGGTCTTTGCCCCGGAATCAGGAATACTCCGGAATCCTTTCCGGATACTACGTGTATCTTATCACAGCTCCACCCCGCTTGCAACGTACTCCTGGTATACAATAATATCTCGAGACGAAGTTCTGCATCTGAAAGTCTAACATCGCGTCAAATGGAGGGGGCACATTAGACGCATCCTCTGACAATAGCCCTCATTGTCTAACATCGCGTCAGATGGAGGGGGCTTATCTGACGCATTCTCTGACAATAGCCCGATTTGTCAGACATTCTGTCAGATGCAGGCAGGCCATCTGACGCGTCTTCTGACAGATGCCACCCTTTTCAAGCAAGGCTTGAGCAAAAAGAAAAGGGTTGCCTCTTTTTCAAGAGACAACCCTTCCGTGTTTACATATGTTCCGCCAATCAGCGGTTCGGCTGAAGCATTAGAGCTTCGGGCCAGCCTCTACGAGAGCCTTACCAGCTTCGTTGCCTTCGTACTTAGCGAAGTTCTTGATGAAGCGGCCAGCGAGGTCCTTAGCCTTCTCTTCCCAGACAGAAGCATCAGCGTATGTATCACGAGGATCGAGGATTCCGGAATCAACACCCGGGAGCTCTGTCGGTACTTCGAGATCGAACATCGGGATCTTCTTTGTAGGAGCCTTGAGGATGTCGCCGTTCAGGATAGCGTCGATGATTCCACGTGTATCCTTGATGGTGATTCTCTTGCCTGTGCCGTTCCAACCTGTGTTAACGAGGAAAGCCTTAGCACCGTTCTTCTCCATCTTCTTTACCAGTTCCTCAGCGTACTTTGTAGGATGCAGCTCGAGGAAAGCCTGACCGAAGCAAGCAGAGAATGTCGGAGTCGGCTCTGTGATTCCACGCTCAGTACCAGCCAGCTTAGCTGTGAAGCCAGACAGGAAGTAGTACTTTGTCTGCTCAGGTGTGAGGATGGAAACCGGCGGGAGTACGCCGAAAGCGTCAGCAGAAAGGAAGATTACGTTCTCAGCAGCCGGGCCGGAAGAAACGCCGTTTACTTCTGCAGCGATGTTATTGATGTGATTGATCGGGTAAGAAACACGTGTGTTCTCAGTAACGGACTTGTCGTCGAAGTCGATCTTACCGTCATCAGCTACTGTAACGTTCTCGAGGAGAGCGTTTCTTCTGATAGCATTGTAGATGTCCGGCTCGGATTCCTTATCAAGACCGATAACCTTAGCATAGCAGCCGCCCTCGAAGTTGAAGACGCCGTTGTCATCCCAACCGTGCTCGTCATCACCGATGAGACGACGCTTCGGGTCAGTAGAAAGTGTTGTCTTACCTGTACCGGAAAGACCGAAGAAGATAGCTGTGTGCTTACCGTCCATATCGCAGTTAGCGGAGCAGTGCATGGAAGCGATGCCCTTGAGCGGCAGATAGTAGTTCATCATGGAGAACATACCCTTCTTCATCTCACCGCCGTACCATGTGTTGATGATAACCTGCTCACGGGATGTGATGTTGAAAGCAGCACAAGTCTCAGAATTGAGGCCCAGCTCCTTGAAGTTCTCAACCTTAGCCTTGGAAGCGTTGTAAACAACGAAATCAGGCTCGAAGGAAGCGAGTTCTTCCTCTGTCGGAACGATGAACATGTTCTTAACGAAGTGAGCCTGCCAAGCAACCTCAACGATGAAACGGATAGCCATTCTGGTATCCTTGTTAGCGCCGCAGAAAGCATCTACAACGAACAGTCTCTTGTTGCTGAGCTCCTTCTTAGCGATATCCTTAACAACTGCCCATGTCTCTTCGCTCATCGGGTGGTTGTCATTCTTGTACTCATCGGATGTCCACCAAACTGTATCCTTGGAGTTTGCGTCCATAACGATGTACTTGTCTTTCGGGGAACGACCTGTGAAGATACCTGTCATAACGTTAACGGTATCCAGTTCAGTTACCTTACCAACTTCGTAACCTGTGAGGCCTGCCTTGGTCTCTTCTTCGAAAAGCAGTTCGTAAGAAGGATTGTAGACGATCTCAGTGGTACCTGTGATGCCATACTTGCTCAAATCAATCTGTGCCATAATCAATCTTCCTTTTCTATATATTTTTCAATCTGCTTGCGCAGATCACAGCTTAATAAATGTAGGTATCAGAAAACCCACCCTTAAAGAATATACCGAAATCGGGAAAATGTCTTTAGTAATTTTGCATTTTTTACAAATTTTCTGTTCTTTTTTTGCACAGTTGTTCCTCACCTGCTCCAAAATGACAGGTTTTCTGGAGGATTTGCCCTCAAAAATGAAAGTTACCTATTGCTTACTCTGCATTTTTGTTTTTTCAATTGCTGATCTTCCCATCTTCCATTCGGTATATGATGTCTGCATGTTCTGCGATGGCCGGGTCATGGGTGACCATGACGATCGTTTTTCCGTATTTCTCATGTACTTGATCAAGAAGATTGATCACCTCTTCACTGTTTTTCTTGTCCAGGTTACCTGTCGGCTCATCACAGAGGATCAGCGCCGGATCATTGGCCAACGCTCTGGCTATGGCCACCCGTTGCTGCTGGCCGCCTGACAGTTGTAGCGGTGTGTGATCAAGTCTTTCGGTAAGCCCCAGCACATCAGTCAATTCATTTACATACTCTTCGTTGACTTTTCTCTTGGAAATCAATACCGGGGTAACGATATTCTCCTTCACTGTCATCTCATTGATCAGGTTAAACTTCTGGAACACAAAACCAAGTTCACAACAACGGAATCTCGAGAGCGCGGTATCTTTCATTTTCGACAGGTCACTCTCGTTCACGATAACCTGACCCGATGACACTCTGTCAAGACCTCCGATCAGGTGAAGAAGCGTGGTCTTTCCGGATCCGGAAGCGCCCATAATTGCAACGAAGGTTCCATCCTTTATTTCCAGATCAACGCCGTTTACTGCATGGATCGTATTGTCCCCGACCTTATAATCTTTGTGAAGCTCTACCGTCTTTACACTCATACTTATTCCTCCCTCGTCTCAACCATTTTCATCTTACGCAGATAAGTTATCTGTGGTAATGTGCCTATAAATACCAGCAGGAATCCCAGTAATAAACAACAGATCAAAGCCGGAATGAAGTTATATGAGAAAAGATCCGTCCAAACCGGTATTCTCAGCTTCCAAGCCTTATCCAAAGTGTCACCTCCTGAGAGGATTTTATCTCGATAAGAATGCAATAACTTTTGCACGACACAAATCGGAATAATGGCGGTCATTATCGCCAATATCGGATAGAACATATTCTGCGAATAAATCATGATACTTGCCTGTTTTACGGAAAGGCCGACACGACGCAGCGTCTGGAATCGGGAAGAATTAGTCCTGGTCTTCGTATACAGCCCGGTAATGATGGATACCACCCCCAGGACAGTAAGAACAAAAATCAATAAAAAGAAGATCGTCATGACTCGATTCGACTTAGTCTTTATCGTATCCGTATAGTCAAATGTCGACTTATTCTTCACATCGACTGATCCGGATAATGACTGATACCAGAATTTATCAAATCCATACACATCATAGTCATCCTTCATTTCTACCTTAACAGAAGTGAAGTTTCTGTCCGGAAGTCCCCAGTTTTCGAAAGTCTCCGGGAGACACATAACGCTCATTCCATAGGTCGGTTTCGGAGCACTCGGATCTGAATCGGGTCCATAATGCAGTTGTCGCACCCAATCCGTACCTGTTGACAGGTATTCAGAAATATCCTTCTCATTATGGAGAACTACGATTGCGCCAACTTTCGCCCTGATCCCGTATCTCGTACCAAAAGAAGCATATCCGACATGGGCTTGCCCCATCTCGGTTTCGATATAGTTGTCATATACGATCCACTTCTCATCGATCGGGTAATTCTCCAGTTTCTCTTCTTCTTCCGAAAGTAATATATCATCGAAATCAAAGGATGTTCCGACAGGGAAGAACTGAAGACAAAGATCCTTCAGCTCTTCAGGAACCGCCAGCACGACTTCTTCTCCGCTCTTGATCTTATCGATATCTATACTTCCGGAGATCAGTTCTCCGTTAAGTGCGTTCATCTCTTTCTCCGTAAGGCCGACTGTAGGCAGCTCATACATATAAACAGGAGTGTCATATCCCATATGTCCGAATATGGTTGCTTCCGCAATTCGAGCTTCTTTAAGATATGGATCATCTGATGCAGGACGATTTAAACTCCGGTTTCCGAGAAGTTGTTTCATCTCTTCGACCGGTTCTTCATGAAAGACCATTCTGGTGGATTCATTCATCATCACGGACCAGATTCTCTCTACGTTCGAATTGTTCTCGATCTGTTCCGGGAAAGACGGAATGATGCCTGCATCATGTCTATTAGATACATTCTCACCTAAATCTTTCAATTCCGGGTTACGAGTGACGACATAACCGTCACCCTCCATTCCCAGGTTCTGCATATAACTTCTTTCTTCTAAAGTCGCCTGCTCGGAAAAAGCCCTGAAAAACACATAACCGAAAAGTGCAGAAGTCAATACTATCATCATGACCAGCAGGGTACTTCCTTCATGAAGGTTAATGCGCTTGTTGAGAAGCCTGAGCCATCCTTTCTTCAGACTCGTCGATTTCATTTTCCGCTTTTTCTCTTTGCCGACAAACATTCTGTTGGACGATGTTAATAATTCAGTCGGGTACATTCTATACAATCTATAGAGCGGTACGATAAGCGATAATATCAAAGCACATACACTTACCAGAATCGAGGCAACGATCGGATCATAAGTGATTTGCTTTATCATTCTCTCCACATGAATGCCATCATACAATTGAAGATGCCATAGGCTATTGAATATACGGACAAATGCCATGTGGGATATATACCCCAGTGCGATTCCGATTATCGCTCCCAAAGCGCCCAGTCCAAGTATCTCTGTCAGAAGACATCCGATAAGTTTTTTTGCGGACATTCCGATACTTCGCAATACGGCATAGTGTTCTTTGCGATTGGCAATGATATTCTTTGAAAGCATGTAAATGGAAACAGCTTCCGTAACAATAACCATGAAAGAAATAACAGGGAAAACGAACTTTGAATAGAAGTCTTGCTCGAACGACCCTTCTTCTATTGCTTCTTTACGATTCTCCATGGATTGACCATAAAAAGTTTCTCTATCCAATCCGACAAACCATGAGTATACTGAGTTGCGTCTATCATTATACTCAATTCCGGATACCCCTTTTCCGGAGTCACTGATCGCCTGATACACTTCATCAATCTGCTTCACATAATAGGAGGATGGCGCCGTAAAGAAAACCGTTTCCTTCGTACAGTTCCACCGGTCAAGATCCGTAGAGGAAAAGAAAACAGCCGGCATCTGATAGTTCTTGTATTCCATGCCATTTGACGGTGCCCTGTTCCATCCTCCGTAAACATCATTATTAGCAAGACGGAAGATACCGGATACTACATATTCTTTGTCTCCGATATATTCCCCGGAAGAATCATATGACTTCAATAATATGGTTTCTCCCGGATAAGGTGCCATTCCATATGTAGTGGCAACAGAAACATCGATAGCTATCTCATTGGCATTCTTCGGGTACTCTCCTCGAAAGCACGTCAGATGGTAGAGGTCCTCTGATTCTGGATCTTTGAGCGCAACTGCCTTAAATGTGCCAGACTCATCTGTATTTGTAACGGTGCCCAATTCATAATACAGGCCTACTCTATCTATCTTCTCCGAGTTTGCTAAGTCATCTTCAAACCCAAGCTGTGCTTCGTAGACGATCACATCATAATCGCCGGTTATAGTTAGCGTTTCTTCGATCTCGGTCTTCTTCTCGCTTCTTACCAAAAGACTTGTTGCCGTGATCGAAAAACACCCGAATATGAGCATGGCAAGCAAGCAGATTATCCCGCCTGATCGCCTGTTCTTTCCCAAAGACCGAAAATACAGTCTCATAAGATTACCCCCCTCGAGGATTCTATGCCCGGAATCTCTTCTTCCATATGGATATTCTATATATGCTATTCCCTTAAAACGATTATAGAACCTAACTCATTCGAACTAGTTACATTATATATCCGTTCACTCATAACAGAAAAGAGCCGGCGTCGAAACTGTTCTTTACTGTTTTTTGTCTGTGTCAATCATAACCACCCGTCGAACGGGTGGTTTGCACTAAGGCTATAAGCCTATGTTACCGGC
>LVAV01000044.1 GCA_001604185.1 Clostridiales bacterium Firm_16
TCACTGACCGATCCAATCGTGATTACGGCTCCAACCGACTTCGAAATTTCGTTAAGCAGCGACAGCGGTTTCGGCACTCAACTGACCTTGAATCCTGTGGACGGTGAAGTTGCCGCAACAACGGTCTTTGTCCGCTTCTCACGGTCCACTGAAGGCGCCTCCACTGGCAATCTGCTGCACACCAGTACAGGCGCAGCGGCCCGCAATATCGCTGTCAGCGGTACGGCAGCTTACCTGCCCAACCAGGCGCCCTCTCAGCCTGTGCTAATTGGGCCAGCGGACGGTGCTACGGATATCAGCCGGCCGCCGACGCTGGAAGTGCAGGTGAGCGATCCAGACGCCGATGCGATGAGCGTTGGTTTCTATGGCCGGCCGGCCAGCGGGGCGGATGCAGAGGACTTTACCCTGGTGGCGTATCCGGATATTCAAAATGAATCGCAGTACAACCCGGCGATGTTGAATGCGCAGTCGAATTGGGTTGTAGCCCACCAGGAAGATTTGAACATTGTATTTGCCACCAGCCTTGGTGACCTGGTAAATACGGCCAGCAGCACGGCCCAGTATGAAGCTGCGGATGCGGGTTTTGATATTCTTGATGCCGCTGGCATTCCATACAGCGTCGGTCCGGGCAACCACGACCAGTTAACCGGCGATCTTTACCCAACATATTTTGGGACAAGTCGTTTTACCGGCAAATCCTGGTATAAGGGCGCTTATGATACGAAGAATTACAACAATTATTCATTCTTCAGCGCATCTGGAATGGATTTCATTCTGATCAACTTGCAGTACCTTCCCGGGACAAATGAACTGGCCTGGGCTGATAATTTGCTCAAAACCAATTCAGACCGCCGCGGCATTATCGTCAGCCACGCTATTCTGAATACCGACAACAGCTATGTCAGCGGTGCCCAGACCATCTATGATTCCTTGAAAGATAACCCTAACCTGTTCTTGATGGTTTGCGGTCACATGCATGCCGCCAACGATGGAGCAGCGTATCGCGCGGAGTTGGGCGATGATGGCCATACCATCTATGTCATCATGGCTGATTATCAGGATATGAGCAACGGCAACGGCTACTTGCGCCTGTTCCGCTTCTCACCGGCCAATGACAAGATTTATATGACCACTTATTCGCCATATACCGACGGCTCAATCACTTCTTCTCCAGATCAAATGGATCTGGGTTACGAAATGGATGGGACAGTCTCGCTGTACCAGCATCTGGGGACCAATGAAAATATCGTCTCCGGCGACAATACGGGGATTCAGTGGACAGAACTGGACGCGGAGGCATCTTATCAATGGTATACCACTGTGTCTGATGGCGAGGATACGACCACCAGTCCGGTGTGGAGTTTTACCACTGATAATGGGACAGCAACCAATCATGCCCCGGAGATAACCGAAGGTGCTTCCATCAGTCGCAGTATGTCGGAAGATGGTTCGCCAACCGCTTTCGCGCTGACGCTCAACGCCAGCGACGTAGATGCAGGTACGACCCTGACCTGGAGCATTGCTACTCCGGCGTCGAACGGGACTGCCTCGGTCAGCGGAACGGGAACCACTAAAACTATTGGATATGTCCCGAACGCCAATTACAACGGCAGTGATCAGTTTGTCGTCCGTGTTTCGGATGGCAGCCTGACCGATACGATCACTGTCAACGTGAGCATTGACCCGGTCAACGACGCACCCGTGATTGCTGAAGGTGCTTCCATCAGCCGCAGCATGTCGGAAGATGGTTCGCCAACCGCCTTTGCGCTGACGCTCAATGCCAGCGACGTAGATGCAGGTCCGACCCTGACCTGGAGCATCGCTACTCCGGCGTCGAACGGGACTGCCTC
>LVAV01000045.1 GCA_001604185.1 Clostridiales bacterium Firm_16
CTGCACAATCCGGAGGGAGAAAACATGGCAAGAACCAAGACAATGGCCTCTATTGATGCAAAGATCGTGAAGGCCCAGACAACTGTTGAAAAGACGAAAGCCAGATACGATGCTGCAATTGCGGAGCTTGAGACACTCTATGCTGAGAAGAGAGATCTTCAGGCGAAGGAGCTGGCAGCTGCGATCGAGAAAAGTGGGAAGTCCTACGAGGATGTCCTGACTTTTGTTAAGAACGGGAAGCGTTGAGCAGTCTTTATCCACTTTGAGTAATAAAATTTCAGGAAGTTAAGGATATTGGGATGCGAAGAATACGGATCTACCGGTGAGTGTTATATTCTGAACGGCCACTATATATCTGTCAGGGACTTGTTGAATAAAGTCAGAGGGATCGCCGGAAAACGTCCAGTTACGATCGAGTTGCCATACCGGCTCGCCAACGCCATTGCTCCTACAGCCGAAAGAGTCTCAATGCTCTTCGATAAAAACGTGCCGTTGTTTACACCGTACTCTGTCTATACGCTACATACAAATGGTGTGTTTTCTCACGAAAAGGCATTTAAAGCATTTGGGTATTGCCCGAGAGAAATCGATGAATCAATACGGGCCTCCCTATAGTATATGAGAATGAGGCGAAGGAATCAGAATGAACTGGATCAACGCATTTGAGCTGTTGTGCTATGCCATCACGGCGATGTTCCTGTGGGATGTCATCCGGAGAAAGAACCGAGAAGAATTATGGCTGTTTATCTCCGCAGCTATAGCCGGGTTCGCCTTGGAGCTGCTGGCGGTGCGGGTCACGGACATCTACCACTACAGCCCGGACTTCTATATCAGCATTGGCTTTAAGCCGTATCAATTTCCGTTTTTCGGCGGCCTGATGTGGGGCGGTCTGACGGTGTACGGCCTGCAGATCGCAAGGAGGCTGAAACTGAACGATTTCGTGACGGCGCTCGTCACCGGCTGGCTGATTGTCACGATGGACATTCTGCTCGACGTGGCGGCGATCCGTCTGAACGGCGGGTTCTGGGTCTGGGACGGCAGAGAGATCACGCTACAGATCACGCACCATATGTTCATGAGCGTGATCTGGGTCAACTTCCTTGGCTATATGTTCGAGACTCCGGTGATGGTGCTCATCAGCCTGAGGACCGCTGCGAAAAGGGACCGGATGCCCGTCTGGAAACAGCTACTTGCCGCCATCGGCATCGGCGTATGTGGTGTTGCTTTTGTGGGAGCCGCAAGTGGGATATCCCTGCTGCTCAATGCGATCACGGATGAGTGGTTCGCCTGCATCGCGTTCGTGCTTCTGTGGTGCTTCGTATTGGGGATGATCATCAGGCGTTGTATCAGCACAGGAACCAGCATCTCTTCCTCGAAGAACTGGGAAGTACCCGTGCTGATCTACTGGACCGTGATGTATGGATTCAGCTTAGCGGCGCTGGTTCATCTCGGGATCGCATCCGCTGTGCCGTTGTACTTCATCTTTAGCATCATTATGTTTGCCGGGACGCTGTATCTGGCCATAAGAGAATAGAATACAACTCGGTATCTGTCGGGATGAAAGTCAGTTCTTAGACAGGAGGGGTAGGACATGCAAGGCAAAAAGAAAAGAAACCCAAGAAACACATTTTCGGAAAGATCTTATTAGCTGTAGTCGCCGTATTGTTGGTCTGGTTGATAAGTGATATATGTATATCTGAAATATATGCCGCCAAGATCCCGCACCGATTTGCTTCTGCAGAAGAAGGCAGAGAGCGTCTGCTTGCCAATACCGATTATTATTCGCAAATGACACAGACGGATATCAATTTCAGATTGGGGCATAACGATGCAACACTGGATGGCCGACAACTTCGCATATGCAATGTATTATGGTATGGAAGGCCCGGATGGTCAAGGATACCCGAATCCAGAGATCATCCGAGGCGTAATCAATATGGTAAGCCGGTAAACCGCGAAATCGCAATGATATGCATTAGGCAAATTCCAACTTGTCTGTCTGCAGAGGGTAAGTTTAATAATTCCAAGAGCAGGGAATGTGGCAGATATGATCGAACTCTTAGGGTTGAGACGATGGAAATCCCGCGCACTCGCCACTGAGACGGGGTTGAGGCGATGGCTCCTCCTCCCTGTTCGCTATTATAAGGAAGCAAGAGGTCAGTTGACCTGTTTCCGAGAACGGACAAGGGTAAAAATCGGTGTGTTTTCCTCAAAAAACACGCTTTGACCAATTTCCGCGAACGAACACGAATCTGGCTACACACTCGACATCAAGATGAAGCAGTCGAGCCACGTGGAGACGGTGGTGCTGCTGCAAAAACGGAATTCATAGAAAGCAATAGGATTGTCGCAAGAGAAATGATAGGCGGTGGAGTCAAAGCCAACTATGTTTGATGTCTGTTGTTAGGAATAATAGTACTGATAGAGTGGATCGATATCCTTGCCATCCCAAGTTCATATTGTTGTCCGCCATATGCTTGGAGATTGATGGAAATGCATGTATCATGACATTGTCAACGATTTGTTATCCATGACAATCAGGAGGGTACGCAGATGGAAAGAAAGGTGACGAAACAGGTCAAGGGCTTTCGGACGCAGGACGGCGCGGGAGTGAATCTGGTCAGGGTTCTGGGCAACGGTACGGTCGACGCATACGATCCCATCCTGATGCTGGATTCGTTCGACAGTACGAATCCTGACGATTACTCAGCAGGATTCCCATTGCACCCGCACCGGGGCATTGAGACGATCAGCTATGTGTATCGCGGGTTCATGACACATCGGGACAGTCTGGGAAACGAGGATACGATCGGCAACGGGGAAGTGCAGTGGATGACAGCGGGCTCAGGTATCCTGCACGAAGAGATGCTTCCTGCCTCCGATAGATTGCTCGGTGTCCAGCTGTGGCTCAACCTTGCGGCGAAGGACAAAATGGTCCATCCTGCCTACCATAGCGTCAAGAATGCCGATATCCAGGAAATCGAACTGGAGCATGGCATGTTGCGGCTTCTTGCCGGTCGATATTCCGGGCATCAAGGCTATGTAGCGAAGTATCTTCCGCTGGACTACTACGATGTGCATCTCGAGCCGGACGGAACCGTGGAAATACCGGTGGATAGCGACCGTTCCGTCATGATCTTCACGCTTCTGGGAGATGCCTACGTCGGCGGAGAGCTCGTCAAGGAAAAAACTGCCGCGAAACTGGGGAACGGCGACAAAGTCGTGCTTCGCGCTACAAGCGCCCCCTCCCAGATTCTGTTCATCAGTTCAAGGAAGCTCGACGAACCTGTGGCATGGGGCGGTCCGATCGTCATGAATACCAGAAAGGAATTGAACCAGGCGTTCGAAGACTTGCGGAAGGGTACTTTCTTACGAAGCAAGATCGAGTATTGAGTTCTTTCGACTAAGTGCGAACGACGAGTTTCCTGTTCGAACGTATGGTGCGCATGGACATGGGCGATTATCGCAACCGATCGTTCGTAGTGATCTCTACAGGTTAAACTTGGTGCATAGCCAGGTTCCAATGCCTAGCGGACGGTTCTCTACGGGATATCGGACTGTTTCGACAGATTCTCATGGGCGCCTTCGATTGCGTTTCTTTCGGACGATTCATCATCTTTTCGTAATCTGATGGACTGCCAGTATCAGCCTGATTTCGGAAGATTGAACCTGTGCATTTTCATTTGTCGGATTTTGAAGAGGGGCTGAAAATGGTCGATATAGCCGGAACTCCCGCGATCTCGAGTTCCAGAGGACGGTTTTCTGCTGACAGGGATCAGTTTTCATGGATATCAAACTAGCGAGAAACATGGGAGTTTTTTCAGAAAATCATGAGAAGGTTACAGATCCCATTCGTTTGCAACTACAAAATAACAGCATTTTTTGCAGAAAAGAACCATTGAGTTATCAAGAATCGCCCTCCTATACTTCCTTATCAGATAGGAGGCGCTACATGAAAAAAACGATTGCAACATGTATCTTGGCTGTGTTTGCTGTGAATTTGATGTTTGCATCGGGAACAAAGGATCTGCCGGTAACAATGAAAAATGACGAGCCCGTCAAAATGGAGTGGCTTATCAGCAAGAGTTCCGTTGAAGTTGATCCGGAAGCCCCCGTTGTGAAACAGATCGAAAAGAGATTCAATGTACAGCTGAGTTCCTGGAACGTGAATCCAAGTAGATTCTATGAAAATCTGAATGTGCGTTTCGCCGGCGGGGAAATGCCGGACGTGTTGATTCTTGACAATTCCAATCAGATAGCGCAGTTGGTCGATGGTGGTATCATCGCTGAACTGCCGATCGAGATGATTCGCGAAAAAGCCCCTCATTTCTCTGCTGAGGCTGATAAGAATGACACTGGCGCACTTTGGTCGACCATGGTGTATAACGGAAAGAACTATGGTATCGCGTGTCCGATGGAAGCTGTTCCGATGGTGCTTGTATGGCGGAAGGACTGGCTGGACAGGTTAGGGCTGGAAGTTCCGAGGACCCTTGAAGAATTTGAAAAAGTCATGGTCGCATTTGTCGAAAATGATCCTGACGGGGATGGAAAGAAAAATACCGCAGGTATGGCGGAACGGACATTCAACGCAATTTTTGGTGCGTACGGTTTGCGATGCGTAACCGGAGCTCAACCGAATTTCAAGGTTGAGGAAATGCAACTCGGTTCCGACAATGTCCCATTCTTTCCTTGGATTCGTCCCGAGGCCAAGACAGTCCTGGCATTGCTAAGCGACTGGTACAAACGAGGAATCGTCGATAAGGAATTCATCACAGGGGAGCGGCATGGAGGATACAATTGGTTCTCCCATGCGTTTATGAATGGACAGATCGGCGTGACGTGTGCGCAACCGTACCATTATCTGAATGCTAGTACCGATACTTCGGATCCGAACAACTGGGGACAGTGCATGAAGGAACTGAAAGCTTTGGATCCAGACGCCGACATCGTCTTCGGTCCTGCTCCCGTCGGTCCGACCGGATTGAGCGGAACCGAAGGATGGGCGAAAGTCGGCCGTTTGACCGTACTTACGACCAAAGCTGCGAAAGATCCAAGAAAAGTCGATACTTTCCTGGCCATGCTCGATGCCTATTTCTCCGATCCCGAATATGCTACTCTTGCAAATTACGGTATCGAGGGAGTGCACTTCCAGAGAACGAAATATGGTAATCAGCGTCTTATGGGTGATGCTGATCTGAGAAAACAAGGGCCTTTGGAATTCGATTTCGGTGGGACGACGTTTTTTGCCGAACATGTCGATGATACCAAGACGAAATTCGGTCACTCCGTGACTGGAACTGGCTATTGGAGATTCAATGCTCCCGCAACCACGGAATTCTCGGAATGCATTGCCACGTTGACGACGCTGACCCAGCAGACATTCCCTGCAGGAGCGCAGGACTTCCGCTGCATCGGGCGATCCGATGGAAGTGATGCTATTCGTCAATGATGCGTTCCAAGGGCAGAAAACAAAGAAACTGAAAACAACACAGGTCCGTGCATATGTCGTAGGGTTCGACAAGTTGGATTCAGTAGAACTGGTACAAGGTGATACCATTTTGGCGGGACAATATGACTTTCCTAGCGATGAATCCTATTCCGGTTGCGTAGATTTCATGTTCGGATGGGGAAAGAAGCATGTTCGTACCTCATGGGATATCCAAGTCGATATAATCGACGGGGTGCTACTTGACGTGTCTCCGAGACTGCGGGGGAATTGACATGGTCGATCCGCTTGATACCCCCGAAAATGCAGGAGACTCGCTTCCTCGGTTCACAAGAAGTGAACATGGAGCATGCTTCCGTATCGTGACCGATGGGAATAGCAATGCAGTCACCGACTCGTCGCAAGGATTCGTATTGGATATAGAGGGGAATGAAAGAACCAAAGTGAAACTACAATTTCGAGCCTGTTGGGGCGATATCGTGGAGAATAGGACATTGATATTTTCGATCGATGACCTGAGACATCGTTCTACAAGCGAGTATGTCCATGGATTTGTTTCACCTGCCGTTGCAATAGGTCGGTTCTGTGCTCGAGGCGAAGTGATCTGCAAAATCGAACGCGATTTCCAGCTCTCAAGTTTCCAAGCCGTGTATTTACGGGCATATCAACAAAACGGCGATTGTGTTTTTTCGTCTCCCGTTTCATTCGTCGAATGATAAGGAGGGTCGAATAAATATGGATAGAACCGCAGAACTTCAATGGGAAGAAATGGTAAGCCATGCCTATCGGCAGACTAGGAAGGCAATTGAAGATATGGGAGGGAAATTCAAACCTGCGACGAGTGAACAAAATTTCTATCAGCCGGCAGAAAACGATGAATGGACAAATGGCATGTGGACAGGGGAAATCAATATCATGTATGAACTCACAGGTGATGAACAACTCAAAGCGAAAGCTTTGGAACATGTCGATAGTTTTTATTGCCGCATTACCGAAATGCGGGCGATCGACAACCATGATATGGGTTTTCTGTATTCTCCTTCCTGTGTGGCTGCCTATCGCTTGTATGGAAGCGAACGGGGAAGAAATGCCGCGGTGCTGGCTGCCGACTATCTGCTGTCTCGGTTTCAGAAGAAAGGCGAATTCATCCAAGCTTGGGGACCGATTGGAGATCCTGCATGCCATCGTCTGATCATCGACTGTCTGATGAACATCCCGTTGCTATTCTGGGCGACCGTAGAGACCGGGAAATCTAAATACAGGGACATCGCGCTCAAGCATTTCAATACATCCATTCGCTGTGTATTGCGCCCTGATGATTCGACCTACCATACGTACTATTTTGACCCGGATACAGGCGCGCCTCTCTATGGAGCGACTCATCAGGGAAATAGGAACAGCAGTGCATGGGCAAGGGGACAGGCCTGGGGTATTTATGGATCGGCCCTTGCATATCGCTATACGAATTCGGACGAGGCTCATAACGTTTTCTGGAAGACGCTTCGATTTTTTTTGAAACATCTGCCGGATTCCATCGTACCATACTGGGATTTTGATTTTACCGATGGAAGCAAGGAGCCGCGGGATTCTTCTGCGCTTGCGATCGCTATATGCGGCATGCTGGAAATGAGCGATAATCTGCATGATCCATCATTGCGTCGGCAAGCGCTTGAGCTGCTTCCTCCGCTATATTCTATGTGCGCAGTGAAGGATCCATTGTTATCCAACGGGCAGTTGCTCCATGGCGTCTATTGCAAACATACGCCGACGAACAGCGCGAAGAACCGTGGCATCGACGAATGTAATGCGTGGGGAGACTACTTCTATGTCGAGGCATTGATGCGTGCGATGCACCCATCATGGAATGCCTACTGGTGACAGGGATGGATTATACGGCAGCCGATGGATTTCCCCCTATCGGTTGCCGTGCTATGGCTATCATCGCAGTTCATAGAGCATCATCGTGATCATCGATAGCGCCGACTCGAGAGTGTCACCGTCATCGACGAATTTCTCTATGGATGCAAGATTCCGTTCCAGTCCATCTGTTCTTCCCGTGATATCAAGAAAGAGTGTATGCAGGTGTGCCGCGGCATTATCCGCTACCAGGAACTCCGGGGTCTGGAAATGAACATCGATGATTGGAAAGACCTCTTCTTCAGAGAATATCTCAGGGCATAAGATCGGATTCTTCCATATGGAAATGTTCTTGGCTTCTTTTGCGATGAACAGGATGGAGGTATCTTCGTTGGTGATGAGTAGCGAATGATCGGAAAGCGTTCTCACTGTGTTTCCTTTGCACAGATGCCAGCGCTGGATATGGGGCGTCTCGTACCTGTTGCCCCGTTCAACGATATCGTGGACTATCACTCCGTGATTCCGGGCGAAAAACAGTTTTCTTCTGTGGAGGCAGAACGTATAAGCGGTATGATAGGCTTCAACGAAAAAGCCGTCATTGACGCTTGAATAAGCGACAATCGGAGAGTCAGGTCTGTATACTCCCCATTTGTTCGAGTAGTACATGTCATCTACAATCGGCCGGCCATAGCATAGTACAGAATTATGTGAAGTCATGTTATACATGTATCCTCGTTGCGGACTCCCCATTTTGATGTTGTGATATAATTTCCCGGAGTACGGTTCTCCAACGATTTCTTTTCCTCTCAACGTGATGCACAGCGATAGCATGTCCATATGGTTATGGCCGGTGTATCCGCACCTTTTTTTTGCGGACAGTGCGATGTAGTTGGAATCAACGGAGAATCCGCTTCGTGAAATGACGAATCCGGTACCGTCGTTCGCATAATCGAGCGGGGGGAGTATGGTGGACCCCGATGTCTAGACACCAACGATGCCTTTCTAAGATTCGAAAAGGATTGTT
>LVAV01000046.1 GCA_001604185.1 Clostridiales bacterium Firm_16
ACCCCCATACCACTTAAGGTATGGAGATCTTTGAAGAGGCTGTCTTAACTTAATGACATTGCCCGGAAATGGGGCCAGTCCTTTTGCATTATCTGAATAATGAATCCGTTATCCTTTTACTTCATCGGAGAACATCTTCAAGGCGTTGTTGTAGCAGATGTCGGTAACGATGCTTCCCAGTACCTCCATGTTCTTGGTGAATTCGCCGCGGTCTACCAGGTCGCCGATGAAGTCGCAGAGGATGCGGCGGAAGTACTCGTGGCGGGTGTAGGAAAGGAAGCTTCTGGAGTCGGTAAGCATACCTACGAAGCCCGGCAGATAGCTCTGTTCTGCGAGGGAACGGAGGTGGGCCTTCATGCCGTTGAGATTGTCGTTGAACCACCATGCGGCACCGTGCTGGATCTTCATGGCGCAAGAGCCGTCCTGGAAGCATCCGATCAAGGTATCGATCAGCGGATTGTCGTTGGGATTCAGGCTGTAGATGATCATGCGCGGAAGCTTGCCGATCATGGTCAGGATACTCATGAAGTTGGCAAGGGGCTCTACGAAATTGCCGACGCCGGAGATGGTGTCGTATCCGGTATTGATGCCCAAGTTGCGGTAGGCGGCCTCGTTGTTGTCACGACGGCAGCCGAAGTGCAGCTGCATGGTCCAGTTGCGCTCCTGGTATTCGGATGCAAAGAAGATCAGGATCGCGGTCTTGAACTTGGCGATCTCTTCGTCGGTGAGTCTCTGCTTCGGATGGGAGATGCGCTGGATCAGGATGCGGTTGGCATCGTCGTCGGAAGTCTCCTCGAATACGAGACGCTCGATACCGTGGTCGGCCAGACGGCAGCCGTGATCTTCGAAATGCTTCAGACGGATACGCAGAGCTTTCTTCAGGTCGTCCCAGTCCATGATCTCCACGCCACTGCTCTTGCCGAGGGACTGGAGATAATTGACGAATCCGCCACGCTCGATATCCACGATACGGTCCGGACGGAATGCCGGAAGTACCACGGTCTTAAAGAGCGGATCGTCGGCGATGATCTTGTGCCAGCGAAGATCGTCGATGGGATCATCGGTGGTGCAGAGAAGTTCCACATTCGATCTCTCGATGAGAGATTTTGCCGTGAAAGATTCACTGCTGAGGATCTCCGTCGTCTTCTCCCAGACACTTTCCGCGTTGGCGGAAGTGAGGGGTTCGTTGATATTGAAGTAACGCACCAGCTCCAGATTCGTCCAGTGATAAAGAGGATTGCCGATGGCTTTCTCGATGACGCCGGCCCAGGCGATAAACTTGTCGTGGTCTGAAGCATCTCCGGTAATGTATTTCTCATCCACACCGGCGGAACGCATCAGACGCCACTTGTAGTGATCTCCGGAAAGCCAGAGCTGGGTGATGGTTCGAAACACGGTATTCTGTGCGATATCTTTGGCCTCGATGTGACAGTGGTAGTCAATGATCGGGCACTTCTGCGCATAGGTGAAATAAAGATTCTCAGCCGTCGATGAATGGAGAAGAAACTGGTTGTTGATTAAAGATGCCATAGGGTTACCTCCCGGGAAATGCGTTCATCTTTTCGTTGACGTAAAAGTGTAGTTTGTGCACATAAGTAGAAATTTACTCTTGAATCGAAAAACAATACCTCAAATATAATAGTAACAGAAACCAAAGATAAAATCCCATAAAAATCTGATTCTTTATATAAAAAAGCAAGGAAATATTTTCCCTGTTCCGGGAAAGGGAAATCCATGGTTTTCTTCTGGAAATCCATTATAAGATATGCTAGAATGTTAGACAAGTTATAAAAGAGTTTTCTTAGATAGAAACGAGGCAATGAATATGGATCTGATGGAGAAGATCTACGACGCGGGGATCGTTCCGGTCGTAGTCATCGAGAACGAGGAAGATGCAGTGGATACTGCCCGGGCATTACTGGCCGGAGGGATCACATTTATGGAGATCACGTTCCGTACTGCGTGTGCGGCGGAGGCCATCGCGAAGGTGGCGAAGAATGTGCCGGAGATGACTGTCGGTGCGGGTACGATCCTGAATGTGCGACAGGCGGAGTCCGCGGTGGCGGCCGGCGCACAGTTCATCGTGTCCCCCGGTTTTGACGAGGACACCGTGATCTGGTGTCAGGAAAGAGGCATTCCGGTATGTCCCGGATGTGTGACGCCGACGGAGATCATGCGGGCGATCCACTGCGGACTCACGGTGGTGAAATTTTTCCCGGCAAATATCTATGGCGGCATGAAGGCCATCAAGGCGTTGTCCGGTGTTTTCGGCGGGATCCGTTTCCTGCCCACCGGTGGTGTGAATGCTGAGAATCTGGGTGATTTTGCAGCGGAGAAATGCATCGTGGCGATCGGTGGCAGCTGGGTATGCACGAAGGCCGATATCCGGGAGCATAACTATGAGAAGATCACGGAGCTGAGCCGCGAAGCCGTGGAGAAGATCCATGCCGCCCGCGTCCACAGCTGAACGCGTGAAATCGAGAGGAGAATACCCATGAAGAAAGTACTGACTTTTGGTGAGATCATGTTGAGATTAAAGACGAAGGGAAACGAGCGGTTCTTCCAGAGTCCGGAGTTCGAGGCGACCTTCGGTGGAGGAGAGGCGAATGTTGCGGTTTCTCTTGCTAATTTCAAAATGCCGGTGGAGTATCTGACGGTGCTTCCGGACAATACAATCGGTGATGAGTGCATTGCCGAGCTGAGACGTTTCGGAGTCGGCACGGACCGCATCCAGCGGGGTGAGGGAAGAATGGGTATCTACTTCCTGGAGACCGGTGCGAACCAGCGTCCGAGCAAAGTCATCTACGATCGCGCGGGGTCCTCCATGGCCTGTGCCAAAGTCGGCGATATCGACTGGACAAGTGTTTTTGAAGACATAGACTGGTTTCATATCACGGGCATCACGCCGGCGATCTCTAAGAGCGCGGCAGAACTGTCTATCGAGGCGGTGAAGGAAGCGAAGAAGCGTGGTATTACGGTGTCCTGTGACCTGAATTTCCGCAAGAACCTGTGGAAGTATGGTGTCGAGGCGAAGGAGATCATGCAGGAGATCACGAAGTATACTGACGTGGTCATCGCCAACGAAGAGGACTGCCAGAAGTCTCTGGGTCTTTCTATCGATGTGTCGGTGGAGGATGGTGTGCTGGATACTGACAAATACGAGAAGCTCACGTCGAAGCTTCTGGCTGAATATCCGAATGTCAGCAAGGTCGCGGTGACGTTGCGTGAGAGCCACAGTGCGGATCACAACGGCTGGGGCGCCTGCATCAACAACGGTTCGATCTTCTATGTCAGCAAGCACTATGAGATCTGCGATATCGTGGACCGTGTGGGCGGCGGCGATTCTTTCGGTGCGGGTCTGATTTATGGTCTGCGCACGTACGAGAATGATCCCGATGCCCTGGAGTTCGCGGTGGCTGCCAGCTGCCTGAAGCATTCCATCCCCGGCGATTTCAACCGCGTCAGCGTTAAGGAAGTCGAGACCCTCATGAACGGCGACGGCTCCGGAAGAGTGCAGAGATAAGGCGGGGCCGGGTTATGGCGCCTCTTTGAAAGGCGGCGCGGGTGCCGGTTCCTACTATCATTTAGAGTCATAATAGAGGAAGGAGAATTTCAGCTGAAATATCCTTCCTTTTTCGTTTCCTTCTTTCGCTGGTAGGAGTGGTCGGGAATATGATATCCCTCTCCGAGCTTACTTGGGGACTAAATCTCGACTACCTTGGATCTAGTCCCCATTTTCCGAGCCACGCAGGGGACTAGATTGCCACTACCTGGGATTTAGTCCCCTTTTCCACGCTTGTCTGTGGGACTAAATCTCGACTACCTTGAATCTAGTCCCCATTTTCCGAGCTTCGCAGGGGACTAGATTGCCACTACCTGGGATTTAGTCCCATTTTCCAAGCTTGCCTGGGGGACTAAATCTCGACTACTAGTTATGTCCGTATAATGGTGTAAATTCAAAAAAGAGATGAGCCACATCTCATCCTGTAT
>LVAV01000047.1 GCA_001604185.1 Clostridiales bacterium Firm_16
AGTCCATGCGGGCAAGGATGGCCGCCATACCGGTCAACCTGATCACCGGAAGGCCCTACGGCTGGTTCCGGGACAAGCTTTTTGTCTTCCTGGAGATAGACCAGTCCCAGCCCCTGAAGATGATCTTCGGTGATACCATCGCCTTCGTCATATTCCAGGTGCCTCTTTACGTTGTCGTCCTTCTCTTTGCGGGCGCAACCTGGAGGCAAATAGCTGTATCTTCGGTGTTCATGACGCTGATCTTCTCCCTGGCAGGAAGGCCATACGGCCTTTTCCTCGACTGGTGCAGGTCTCTGGCGTTCAGTATCAATAAAAGATGCTAGGCCTCTCTACCCTGGACCGGATACATCTTTGCCGGTCACCTTCTGAACAACAGATTCACCACCAGCGTCAGGATCACGCTGGCGATGATCATCGAGGTTATGGGCACAAAGACCTTTGTCCTCCCCATCTCGAACCTTATGTCTCCCGGAAGCCTTCCGAACCAGGTCAAAAACCCGGGGGCGAAGTGAAGGACCAGCCCCAGGAAGATCAAAAAACCGCCGGCAAAAATTAGCCACCTTGCCATCAGGATCCCTCCCGGAGGAAAGATTAACCTCTCGAACCCTGCTTGTTCAAGTCTGACTTTTGAACTTTTCCCATGACAGGACCACCAACGAATACACCTAGGGCTGCAACACCTGACTTTATCAGTTTCGAATCACAAACCCTTGCTATTGCCGGCTCTTTGGGGTCACGGGTGTGCATTTTGCCACCACTGGCGCCAATTTTGCCTAAACAGATCTGTTGATCTCCGGTAATTGCCGGTTTTGAATCCTTAGCTAATTGAGAAGTCAGAAGCGGATGTCACGTTTTTAGGGGGTTTCATTCGCATAAGCCGCAACATTCTGTTGGCCAGAGATGGTGCTCTTGTTTTTACCAGGTAATCCTCTCCGCAAACTGTCATCTTTGCGAAGTTAAGGGAATTTATCGACTCCCGGATCTCTTCCGGTGAAGCCGATTCGCCGGCTTCCTTCAGCTTGAATTCAAGTGTCCTTTCCAGCAGGAACGCCAGAAAACAGACAACGAAATGTCCCTTGATCCTGTTTTCCGTCCAGTGAAATATCGGCCTTACTTCAAGAGTGCTTTTCATTATCCGGAAAGACTCTTCTATCTTCCAAAGCATGTGGTAACTGGAAAGCACTTCCAGCGGATCCATCTCAGGATCCGAAGAGAGGATGCCGTAATAACCGTCGAACCGCTCATCCTCGGCAATGGCCTTCTCGTCCAGAAGGTACTTGCCCCCTGGACCTTCCTCCTTGATGTATTTGCGGCCCCCGCGCTTCTGACTCGCCCTTATCTTCGATCTGTCCTCCAGCAGCTCTCGGGCCTTGGCCACTAGCCGTCCCCTGTCCGAAGCATCCTTTTCGGCCCTCTTGGGAGAGTATGTCACGATGAGCCTTTCCTGCAGCGGGTGCGTCGTGCCGTCGGCGTCAACAAAGGCGGTAACGTGGTCGAGGACCTTGTAGCGCAAGGCTGTGTCGCCTTCTCCATCCTTTATGTCTGCGTAGTCCGCATCATCGAGCACGCGCTCCCGCATACTCCTTTTCATCCTCTTCAGGCTCGCCGCAACTATGTAGTCGTACCCCTTTTCCTTTATCCTCCCAAGGTTGATCCTGCGGTTCAGACCCCTGTCCGCCACAATGACCACTCTCTCTATGCCGAAGCGCTGCTTCAGCTTTTCCAACGCGGTCTCGAGGGTAAAACCCTCGAAGGTGTTTCCGGGAAAGAGCTCGTAGCCTACGGGACGCCCCTCAACATCAACGAGCATGGCGAGCACGACCTGCACCTCATTGAACTTCCCGTCCTTGCTGAAACCAAAGTTCCTGAGCCCGTCAGGCCGAACACTCTCAAACGAAAAGGTGGTCACATCGAAAAAGACCACGTCCACCTTCATGTTGAACAGATTGCGGTTTTTAAAAAACATCGCCTCTTCCAGAGACTCCTTGTGCTCCGAAAGAATATCAAGGCAACGGTACAGGTGATTGAGATCAACCACGGGAAGACCCATGTAGCGCTGCTGGCGACTGCATGTGCGCCTCTTGCTGCCGGGTTCAAGAAGGTGCTGACAGGCCATCAAAAAAGCCGAGGCATCAAGGTCAAACCTCAACTTGCGCCCGGCCGAAAGATTCTTGAGTATCCCGCCAATATCAAACCTGTCCCATATCTTTCTGTATATACCGTATCCCCAGTTGAAAACCTCCGCTTCGGACACTTCTTCAGGATTGAATAAAAGAGAGGCTTTCGACAATTCAGCAAGCTTCCGGGCAAGGTTCTGAAAACTCGGATTGTTTTCGATCTGGTCGATTCGCCCCAGGTTCAGCAGAACCTTGTGACGCGTGGCCCCATCCTTCCGGTATGATTCGACAAGTTGGGCGTATCTGTATTTACCTGAAGTGGTTGTCTTTATGAACATGCCTGTATTATACCATGATAAAAGACCACAAAGCAACAATACAAACTTTAAACTCTTATGATATTGCCACTACGTTTTAGGGCTTTCAAAAACAGGATCCCCAATTTTACTGGCTTTTTTGCCCCTTTTCCCCAAATTTCGGGCTCCAACTGATAAAGTCAGGACCTCTCGAACCCTGCTTGTTCAAGTCTGACTTTTGAACTTTTC
>LVAV01000048.1 GCA_001604185.1 Clostridiales bacterium Firm_16
AAAAGGATTTATGTAAAACTCACCACCAAATTCTCGTTAGGTGTTTCGGGAAGGCAGGGGGTATGCCGTATCTCTGTGATAATTTTGGCGAGTCGATCCAAGTTCTTTTTGGCGACACATAGGTGTAAAAGTTCTATATCGTACTACAGGGGAAGTCTTGGTACTACTTCAGCTACATATTGCTTTTGTTTCTGGATATAGGTAGAAAGTTCCTCCGGTCCCATATACATCAACGGAAGATCCAGTGTTTCGCTCAACTGGATCATTTGCGGATCTTCCATGGCTTTGCTGAACGCTTGGACGAGACAGTCAATAACCGATTGCGAGGTGTCCTTCGGGGCTACAAGGGCCCTCGCAGAGCCGAAAACAAGGTCGATGCCCTTCTCTTTCAATGTAGGTACATCGGGAAATGCTTCTAATCTTTCTTCTGTGAACGAACATAACAATTTGAATTTTCCATCTCTTGCATAACTTGCCACTTCTGAAATTTTTGCGACCGCAGCTTCGACATATCCGTCTCGCAAAGCTGCGAGCATGTCGGTGGAACCGCCAAAAGGAATGTGGGATACATTGATCTTCGCCTTCTGGCAGAAACTTGCGGCTGCGATATGGTTGCTAGCGCGATATCCGTTGTTACCCACCGTTATGGAAAAAGGGTGGTTTACGGCATGTTCTATGAAATCATCCAAGGTGGAAATTTCACTATTCGACTTTACTACCAGAACGCTGGGGTCATATACTTGGTTGATGATCGGCGTAATACCTTTATCGTCATATAACGTTTGCCGGTCCAGCGGCAGTGAAACGAACGTCGGTAGATTGATGAAACCAATGGTATATCCATCCGGGCTTGCATTGCAAAGCTGAGCATATCCCAGTTCGCCGTCCGCCCCGCTGAAATTTTTGACGATCAAATTGACTGGAAGGTATTTCTGGGCGACAGTGCATAACGCCCTCGCCCCGATATCCGTTCCGCCGCCCGCTTTATATGCGACGATGACGGTGATATCGCGGTTTGGATATTGATCCTGTTCCGCTTCTTCTTCGGATTTACCGAGAATGACTTCTTCAGTGATAATTTGATCTGTTTTCCTTGTGCATCCGGCTAAGATGAGAAACATGCAAGCGGCTGACAGCAGGATGATATTGCGCGTCCTTCCCATGGTAAGCACCTTCCGTTTCTTCTGTGCCATGCTACCATCGAAAGGAACTTCCTGCATAGAAAAAAAAGATATATGTTTAAATTTCTGATTCATGATTAAATTTCTAACTACGTGTAGCAAAAAGAATTAGTTGACATGTCAAAAAAACGATGCGTAGGATTGAATACGGATCGAAAGGTGCAATATACAAATTTCTGACTCACTGCTCAGGTTCCATTTGTGACCGGGGGGAGCGTTTTTGTTGTTCGAGCACCATGATGATATCTAGGAGGAAGTTATGAAAAAAAGTCTCGTCGTTCTGTTTGTTTTTCTGATCGCCTGTTCTATGGTTTTCGCTGGAGGCGAAAAAGAAGGTGCGTCCGGAGCTTCTGGCGAAAAGCTGAAATTGATGGTCTATACTTCGATGAAAGAGAATCTGATCGGTAGTATCCGTGATGCTTTTCTTACCGAACATCCGGAAGTGGAGTTCGATTATTATTCAGCCGGAGCAGGCAAACTCATGGCGAAGATAGCTACGGAAAGGCAGGCCGGTGCCATCGCATGCGATGTCTTGTGGACTTCCGAAGTACCCGATTTTATCGGGTTGCGCAATGAAGGTGTTCTGTTGGCGTATAAGAGCCCGGAACGAGAACATGTTATTTCGACCATCGACGATCCCGATGGATATTTTACTGCGGCGCGTCTTGGTACGTTGGGCATCTGCTACAACACGGAAAAGATCAAAGACCCGCCCAAAACATGGGATGATTTGCTGAAGCCCGAATATAAGAACAATTTCTCAATTGCCAATCCTGCACTGTCTGGAACCTCGATGGTATCCGTAGCGATGATCGTCGAAAACCTTGGTTGGGAATACATTCAAAAACTCGCCGACAATGGTACGCGGATGGGACAAGGTTCTGGACAGGTCGTGGATGACACTGCGGCTGGCGACACATATGCGGCGATCGGCGTTGACTACATCACGTTGGACAAGATCGCGAAAGGTGCGAATCTCGGTTTCACTTACACGGACCGGATGCTTGTCATTCCCAGTCCCGTAGCCATCATGGCTGGAACCCAGAATGAGAAAGCGGCGAAGCTGTTCGTCGACTTCCTGTTGTCGAAAAAAGGACAGGAATGTGTCGCCGCGGCTTATACGCTTCCTATTCGTGAAGATGTGGAACCTCGAATGGACATGGGATTGGTGCATCCTGATGAAGCGAGGAGTCGAGCGATGGCTCTCGATTATGTCGCCTTGGCGGACCACAAGGCTGAGTATATCGAAAAATTCACTTCGATCATTCAGGGAAAATAGAGATTTCTGTTCAGCGAAATGGGATCCGGTCAATCTGACCGGATCCTCGCATATCGGTGAGGAAAAGCAATTATTCGAGGTACATGCATGGCAGATATCATTTTCAAGAATGTCTCCAAATCGTTCGAAGGCAAACAGGTTTTGAAAGATCTTAGTTTCTCGATACGAAGCGGGGAATGTTTTACGATCCTGGGACCGTCAGGATGTGGCAAAACGGTCGTACTCCGGTTAATCGCCGGGTTCGAAATCCCCGACTCCGGACAAATTATCATCGGGGATGAAGTCGTAGCAGATCCTGACAAAGGCTTATGCAAAGCTCCGGAAGAGCGACTGCTCGGTGTCGTGTTTCAGGATTATGCGGTATGGCCGCACAAAACAGTGCGCCAAAATGTTACATATCCGCTGGAAATGCAGAATGTACCGAAAGAGCAGAGACGTGAAAGATCCCAACGGGCCATCGATATGGTCAATCTTTCCGGTTATGAAGACCGGTTGCCCAATCAATTGTCCGGTGGACAGCAACAGCGCGTGGCACTCGCCAGAGCTCTTGTCGCCAATAGTGATATTCTGTTGCTCGACGAACCCTTGACGAATCTCGATGCGAACCTTAGGGAAGAAATGCGATTCGAAATAAAAGAGATCCAGAAAAAAACCAATAGTACCATTTTGTATGTCACGCATGATCAAGAAGTGGCACTTGCGATCAGCGACCGAATCGCGATCATGACGCCGACTGGTGATTTTTGCCAGATTTCAGATGCCGAAACAGTCTACGAACATCCTGTGAATTTGTTCGGGTTCCGGTTCCTCGGTGTCGCCAATTGCTTGCGTTGTACGCAGAAAAACGATAAGACCTGCCTGGCGGAAGACGGAACCCCTTTCGTCCAACTGGATGAAGAGTACGCTTTTTTGGCAGCATCTCCGACTTTCATCGCAGGCTTCCGCCCTATGGACGTACAGCTTTCTCGGACCGGCGACGGTTTCGACGCTGTCGTGGAGCGATGTACTTTGCTTGGAAATATAGTCGATTACCGGATACGCATCGGCAAAACCTCCTTTCGTGTCCAGGCTCAGACTGAGGATGCTATTCAAAACGATATCATCTTTACTGCGGGTGAGTCATGTAAAGCCATCTTTGACGAAATGCATTGGTTTGAGGATGACCATACTTTCGAGGAGGTTCTAGTATGAACGGACGACCTAGACTCAAGAAAAAATTCGGCGTCGCGGAGATTGTATTGATATTTTCCATACTGATTCTCGTTGTAGTGGTTGCGGTTCCCGTCATCATGATTTTCTTGACCGCATTTTTCAAGGACGGGCATTTCAACCTCGCCGGGGTCATTCAGGTTTTGAAACAGAAAGATACGTACATGGCTTTGAAGAATTCTTTGATCATCGCCTTGGGTGTTACGTTTTTTTCTACGATAATTGGAGTATTTTTCGCATGGCTCCTTGCCCGTACCGATATTCCTGGCAAGAAAGCGTTGAACGCGATGTTCATGGTTCCCTTCATGTTGCCGTCATTCATTTGTGCGATGGCTTGGAAAGTATTGCTGTCTCCCCGTTCCGGATATATCAACAAATTGTTGATGGGAATGTTCGGACTGAGCCATGCCCCCATCGACATTATGAGCATGGGAGGAATCATCGCCATCGAGACGATGTATCTTTTTCCCTTCGTGTTCCTGCAAGTGTCGGGGGCATTGGAACGCATGGATCCTACTTTGGAAGAAAGTGCCCGGATCAGCGGTGCTTCTTTGGGGACGATCACTCGGAAGATTACGTTGCCGTTGGTCATGCCGTCCATTGTCGCGGGAGCTTTGCTGGTATGCTTGTATTCTCTCGCACATTTCGGTGTTCCTTCGATATTGGGCACGGAAAAAGGGATTTACAACATTCCGACCAAAATCTATGAACGAATCTACGCATCTGGCGGTTCCTATGAAGCGATTCGCGTGGGTACCATCTTGGCCACAATTCTCGTCATATGTGCGACTTTGATTCTGAAAGCCCAGAACTTGATTTTGAAAAACGGCAGGTTTCAGATCATTGCTGGCAAGAGCATGCGCCCGGTGGTCATGAAACTCCGCGGTCTTCGATGGCCTTTGTTCTTCGTTTGTGTCCTGTACCTATTGATTACGGTCGTTATGCCCACGGTTACGATATTCTTGATCGGAGGTTTAAAGACCTATGGTCTATCGTTCGCCCCGAGAAACATGACATGGGCGAACTACCTCGAGATTTTCCAACTGAAGATGACGCGGAATGCCATTTGGAATTCGGTCTACCTTTCGACCTCTACGGCATTCGTCACCATGCTTGCTGGAATGATGATCAGTTATGTCATCGTCAAAATGAAAGTAAAAGGGAAATTCATTCTGGAATTCTTGGGAGTGCTCCCGTATTCTTTGCCGGGAACCGTCATCGCTTTGGGATGTATCTTGACATGGTCCGGCAGGTTCGGCATCAACCTGTACAACACAGCGGGGATCATCTTCGTCGCATATATCGCTCGGTATATGGCATTCTCGATCAAGTCGAATTCAGCGGCTCTCGAACAAGTTTCCGATTCTCTGGAAGAGGCTTCCCGAAGTTGCGGGGCAACACATTGGCAGACCTTGATGAACATCGTGGTTCCGTTGATTCGACCTGGAATGATCAACGCATTCTTCCTTATTTTCCTGCCGGCACTTCGTGAACTGACGACTTCCGTCCTGTTGTACGGACCGACTACCCGCACGATCGGAGTCGCGATCTATGCGTTGAACGAAGATGGAGAGACTGTACGTGCGGCAGCGTTGGCAGGAATTGCCTTGATTATCATTTTCTTTGGTGAAACGGTCATCAAAGGCGCACTCGCCAAATTCGATAAAACCTCAAGGAGTTAACCATGCCTGCATTGGATCTGATAAATGTTTCAAAGATTTTTGGTTCCGTGAAAGCTGTGGACAGGTTGAACCTGCAGGTCGAACAAGGGGAATGCTTTTCGTTCCTCGGTCCTTCCGGTTGTGGAAAAACCACCACATTGCGGATGATCGCCGGATTTGAGAATCTGGATGAAGGAGAACTGTACTGCGATGGCAAGCTGTTTTCCTCCAGTTATAAACGATTTTACTTGCCGCCTGAGAAACGGGATTTCGGCATGGTGTTCCAAGCCTTCGCTGTATGGCCTCACATGACGGTCTACGACAATGTGGCATTTCCGTTGCATCTGAAGAGACTGCAAAAGCAGGAGATCAAGGAACGAACAGAAATGGCACTCAAGGCTACGAGTCTCACCAAAGAAGCCGAGATGTTTCCTCAGAAACTTTCCGGCGGACAGCAACAACGTATTGCACTCGCACGTGCAGTAGCCATTAATCCGAAAGTCATGTTGCTCGATGAACCTTTGTCCAATTTGGATCCGCACTTGCGGGAAGAGATGCGGTTCGAGATCAAGGAGCTTCAGACACGATTCGGCTTTACCGTCATCTATGTGACCCACGACCAATCGGAGGCGATGGCATTGAGCGATCGGATGTTGGTAATGAAGGAAGGGGTAGTACAACAAATTGACAATCCGTTGAAAATATATGACAACCCAGCCAATAAGTTTGTTTTCAGCTTCATCGGTTTGTCAGATTTTATTCCCGTGGAAGTCAAGGATGGTAAGGTTTTTGTAAAAGACGCCGAGGATTGCGGACCAGTGAACGGACAGATACCTCCCGAATATGACCCCTCGATATCGTATGACATCGCTTGCCGTCCGGGTGAGATCGATTTTAGTCCGACAGGAGTAAAGGCGACCGTAGTTCGTAGAACTTATCTCGGCGATATCGTCGATTATCTTCTTAGGATCGGGTCTGTGGATATCCGGGTGCAGAAGCCAAGGAGAAGAAGTCTTGCGACAGTAGGGGAGACCTGCCATCTGAAGTTCAACAGACTGCTCTGGTATGATCACTCCGAGGAGACTGCGTCCAAAACTTGATATATGAAGGATTGGCGATTTTCATACGGAAAGATTGCCAAAACAAAGGCAGTCGATCTTCCTGTGAGACGAATTACCCCCCCCCCCATGGATTTGCTCCTAGGGAGGGGGCTTCCTTCAGTCATGGATACCCATAGAACGGTGTGAAAAATCCTATGGCGCTGAGTCTACATCAGTATGATCTGGTCCCGCTCCGGTCCTACGGAGATATACTTCACCGGCGCTCCGACCAATTCCTCGATCCGCTTGATGTACTTCTGTGCGTTTGCAGGGAGGTCATCCCAGGTCCGCGCCTGCTCCGTAGAGGTCATCCAACCATCGAACTCTTCGTAGATAGGCAGGGCTTTCTCCTGCATTGCGGTTTCCGGTAGATAGTCGATCCGTTCCCCATCTACCATGTAGCCGACGCAGATCTTGATCGTTTCGAAGGTGTCCAGAACATCGAGCTTGGTGATCGCAAGTTCTGTGAAGCCGTTCATCCAGCAGGAATAGTCCGATGCAACGGCATCGAGCCAGCCGCATCGGCGCGGCCGGCCGGTGGTCGCCCCGTATTCGTGGCCGATATCCCGGAGTTTCTCACCGTCAGCGTCGAACAGTTCCGTCATGAACGGACCGCCCCCGACGCTGGTGGAGTACGCCTTGAGCACCCCGACGACACGGTCGATCCTCCTCGGGGAGATGCCAGCGCCGTTGCAAGCTCCGGCTGCCGTCGGATTGCTGCTGGTCGTGTACGGATAAATGCCCCAGTCAAGATCCCTCATGATCCCCAGCTGCCCTTCGAGCAGGATATTCTTTCGCTCGCTGAACGCTTTGCGGACCACAGGAACCGAGTCGATGATCTGGGAGCCGAAGCGATCCTTCCATTTCGCACAGAGGACCATCAGGTCGTCGAGCTTGACTTCCGGCAGGCCGAAATAGGCCAGCTCACGGTTCTTGCGGGGAAGCATCATTTCCAGACGGGTCCTCAGCCGTTCCGGTTCGAGGATATCAACCGCGCGGATGCCGCTTCTGGCTGCCTTGTCGCTATAACAGGGACCGATGCCCCGCTTGGTGGTTCCGATTTGCCAGTTCTTGTTCTTCGACGCTTCTTCCGCTCCGTCGAGCATGCGATGGAACGGGAGAATCAGATGCGCACGCTTGTCGATGAATAGATTCTCGCCCGTGACTCCTGCATGGGCTATGGAATCGAGCTCTTCGGCCATTGTGTCGAAGTTGACCACCGTTCCGGCCCCGACGATATTGGTGGTTTCCGGATTGAAGATTCCCGACGGGATGATGTGCAGCGCGAACTTGCCTTTTTCGTTGATGACGGTATGTCCGGCGTTGTCACCTCCCTGGTATCTGATGACGATATCCGCCTGCTGGGCGAGATAGTCCACGATCCGTCCCTTTCCTTCATCGCCCCACTGGGCGCCGACGATTGCTGAAATACTCATTGTCTTTTCCCTTCTTTCCATTTTCCTGTGCGAAACATTCCAGGAATTTCGTAGCTCGTTGTCCATCATCCGGTTCATTCGAACATGAGCGGAGACCCTTCCTTTTTCAGATTTTCGATCATCTGTCGTTCGCAACGTTCGTGTTCATCGATATCCTCGGCATCCCACGGATACTTGATCCACAGGTCTGCGATTTCCATAGCGGGGAAGTAACGCTTGATTTCGACCGGGAATTCCACGTCTTTCTTTTTCAGCTTGTTGTGAAGCACGAGCACCGCGATCTCCTCGGGATCATACTTGAGGAGCTCCCCCACGCAATAGGCGAGGGTGGCGCGGGTATCGTCGACCTCGTCGATCAGCAGTACCTTCTTGCCTCGGAGTTCCTGCTGGACTTCATCGATCCATTGTATCTTGGTCGGATGGGTCCGATGTTTCTTGTCCACGCCGTAGTACGAAATGCCGACGGCATAGATCGGACGGTTGATGAACGTCTTGATGATTCTGGCGGGGATGAATCCGCCGGACCCGATCGCTACGATGACATCGGGGTCGAACCCCGATTCGATCAGCTGGGCTGCCAGCCGTTTGATCAGTTTGTGCACCGTGTTGTAGCTGACATAGAACTTTTCATCCATGGAAAACTCTCCTGGGTAATGATGTTTTCTCCCGTCATTTGACCGGATACATTTCGGCGATATAGGGAAGCGTCCTGTATCGTTCGGCGTAATCGAGGCCATAGCCGACCACCCATACGTCGGGGATTTCGAAACCGACATAATCGATATGCACCGGAACTACTCTTCGGTCCGGCTTGTCGAGCAGGACCGCCGTCTTTACCGACGCAGGTCGCCGAGTCTTGAAATTCCTGATCAGGTAGTCGAGCGTATTGCCGCTGTCGAGGATGTCCTCGATGATCAGGACATGCCTGTCTTCCATGTTTTCACGGGTGTCCATCAGCAGTCTGACGTTAGCGCTCTGCTGGTCGCCGGTCTTGCCGTAGCTGGAGAGGGCGATGAAATCAACGACATGGGGAACCGTCAGCTTGCGGCACAGATCCGCTGTAAAAATAAAAGAACCCTTCAATACTCCTACGAGTATCAGGGTCCCGGTGCAATCCGCGTAGTCCTGATTGATCTGCCGTGCGAGTTCATCGACCCGTCGCTGGATGCTGTCCGCATCGATCAGCACCTGAGCGAGATCCTTCGTCAACGGCGGAATTGCGAGAGAAGATTTCATTCGTCCTCCTCGAAGCGACCATCCATAGGATGCATCCTCCGGAATGTTTTGGGAATGCATAAGGCATAGCAGGTATTCGCCCGTCATGTCAAGGAAGTCCAGGCCCGATGGATCGATCTTCGGGGGAACGATGCAACGATATTGCAACGAATCGGATCGGTCGGACCTATTTTCCACGTCCGACTGGTTTTCGCCGGAGTCCGACATCGTTGCGCCGGATTCCATGGGAATCCCGTCCCTGTCTTTTTGTTGACCCTCGCGGGATTCATCGGTACACTTTTCTCGGAGACCGTCGTCTATGCACGGATTCTACAGGAGGGTCTATGTTTCAGGAAATCAGCTATGAGATGTTGGAAATGAACCCGTTCACCGCAATCGGGAACGATGGATTTCTGGTCACTGCCGGAACGGAGGATCATTGGAATACGATGACCGCTTCCTGGGGAGGCTTCGGCGTGCTGTGGGGCAAGCCGGTCATGATGATCTTCGTCAGAGACAGTAGATATACGTTTGAGTTTTTGGAAAAAGCTGAAGGCTTCACGTGTTCGTTCTTCGGTCCGGACATGAAGTCGGCGCTGTCGTTCTGCGGATCGCATTCCGGGCGCGATGTCGACAAGGCGGCGGCGACTGGCGTCATCCCGATGGTGATCGACGCTCCCGACGGTTCGGAACGGATTACGTTCGAACAGGCTAACCTAGTATTTTCCTGTAGCAAGGCGGCGAGGATTCCTTTCGAACCTTCCCAGTTCCTGAAAGGGGAGATCGAGGGCCACTATCCCGAAAAAGACTATCACGTGATGTTCGTCGGGTTCATCGATACGATTCTTGCGCAAGAGTGACGCCGCAGTCCGCATGTTCCATTTGGGGGCGGAGCCGCTGGAAGTGGAAAGACTCGGCCTTTCGCTTGACCTGTCGTTCTTTCGGGTCTAGTATACAGACAATATCTTGTCTTCCGCAGTTAGGTAGCCGAGGAAAGGCAAATAACTGGTTTATCCAAAAACAAATAAGAGCCTTATCTCTACAA
>LVAV01000049.1 GCA_001604185.1 Clostridiales bacterium Firm_16
CTGCAACATCCAAGGACGGCTTTTTCCAATACTCTGCTGCCGGTGACAGCAAGCACCCGATTACTGTGGCAGATAAAAAGTCTGCACGCATCTATGTTGAGTTTCAGGAAATGCAGGACGGAGGTGATGCCCTGTGAGCTATGATTATTTGAAAGGCCGCAAGTGCATGGTCTGGACATTCATGGGCAATTCCAGAATGTATCAGGCACTTGCCGCATATGGAGACCGCCTCTCGCAGGTAGGTCTCTTTTCTTTTAAGGTATCGCGCACCGGTGTCATCACGGAAAGCGGCGTGGCCATCTCCAACATGCTGACCTACATCAACCGATGGCCGCACATCAAATGGCTGCTGACGATATCCAACGATGGCACGAACAGTATCTTTGCAGCTCTCCGAGATAACACCGACGGCGCTCAAGATACCTTCCTTTCGGAGATCGTCCGCATTATGGAAAAATACCCGTGGTGCGACGGCATCGACATCGACCTTGAGAAAGGCGACGGATATTCCACGCATGCTGCCTCTACGGCGATGTTTCGGAATATCTATAACACAGTAAAAGGCTATGACAGCAGCAAACTCATGAACATCTGCCTGCCGGGCATGAATTCCATCAACGGCTCGGTCGGAGGTGAAAACTGGTGCGTTTACGGCGATCTCAACGCTTACTGCGATACGGCGGCCATCATGAGCTATGGTATGGCATGGGCGGGCTCTGCTCCCGGAGCCGTCTCTCCAAGGGACTGGCTGGAGGGCATTTACGACTATGCAGTCACAGTCATGAACCCGGAGAAGATATTCTTCGGCCTTCCTGCATACGGCTGGAACTGGCAGATTTATGACCTTCCTGCAAACCTTGGTAAAACCTATCGCGGCACATCAAATACCTACTACGCGGCAAAGAACTGGATGACCGGTCAGTATAACTTTACAGACGATGCTCCTCCACAGCCATTCATCCCGATCCTCGCATATTGGGATGACTACGATATGGTGCCTTGGGCGCTTCCGCAGGTCTACGACTTCATGGAAGGCAGAGACGCCACAAGTTATGAGTATCCTCTGATGAACGGAACCTATAACAGGCGGCATTACCTGACGGCTTACGGCAAAGAACAACACACAGAGTTCGGCACCATCTATGTGGATGCGGATGGAACGACAAGCTCCTACTCCGGCATTGTATCCTTTGAAAACGGTGTGGCCACTCTCGGTGACGCTGGCTCTGCCACATATACCTTTTCCGTATCAAGCGCCGGAACCTACGACATCGCCATCCGCCTCTGCTACCCCTTCTGGGATAAAAACGGCATCTATGTTTCGATTGACGGCAACACGACGCATTTTACGGAAAGCAGGCTCTGGTGGCCATATTGGAGAAGCACCTTCTGGACGACACTCGCCAGCAGCATTTCACTCTCTGCCGGTACGCACACCATCGTGATATCCGTAGATGTAAAAGGCGTACAGTTTTACGGCTACCGTGTTTGCAGCAGCTTTTCGGAGGCTCCCTCTGCTGGCACTGCGACCTTTACGCTCTCTCCGCGCCACTTTATCGACGTGGACGGCAACGAGTGTCAGCCGGACAGAGCTTTCAAGCTCACCTGCGAAATGCTGAGACGTAAGCCGGACTCTGCCCTCATCTGGTATGAGGATTTCCGAGACTACGGTGTGCTGCAAACAAACTACTGGACGACGCTTTCAGGCTCATGGACGGTATGGCGCGAGGATGAATATTCCGAAAGCCGCGTTTACTCCCAGCTTGACGGCTCCGGAAAGCTCGCATGGCGATACGATGGTTTTTCCGATATTCACCTGCGGGCAAGGCTGGCTTTTCCTGCGACAGGAAGTGGCAAGGCCGGAGTATTCTGCGGTGATCTGTTCTGCTGCCTGAATTATGATTCTCAGGCTGTGGAGCTTTATAACGGTAGCACGCTCCTTGGCAGCTACAGCCAGACCATAGAGCGGACGACAAATGCCGACCTTCGTAACAATCCATCCATGTACACGGTCGAAATGCGTATCCGTGGAAACAAGGTGCGTGTCTATTCCGGTTCTTCCTATACGCTTCGCTTCACTGCTACGGTCAGCGGCTTTTCCGGAGGCTATGCCGGATACCGGTCAGATAACCGGACGGTCTGCGAGCTGCTCCGCCTTGGCGATGCATGGACTTACGAGCCCTACGAGCGCTTTGATGTTACCTTTCCGGACGGCACAGTTACGCAGTATGGAAGGATCAGCCGGTCGAACGCCACATGGGATACGGAATTTCAGGTGTTTACGCTGACCTCGGATATCGAGGAGGATGCGACACGCAGCGAGAGCATTTCTCTGGATTATGAGTTCTACCACTCCCATGAGCTTGCCCTGACCTGTGGGAACGATTATACGGTAACCATCACGCCAAAGGACATCGACATCTGGATAGCAAGGCTCTTTCTCGGTGATGCAGACGGCTTTTCCATCCTCTACTATCAAGACGTGGATTCGCTCGTTTACTGGGCAAATGAAGCGGCCTACCGCTGGGGAGTGAGAGGCTTTGCCATGTGGTCGCTGGGACAGGAGGATATGCGGCTCTGGGAAGCACTGCCGAAACAGATATAACTTCATACACGGATACAGTTTACGAGGCTGTCTGCAAAATGCAGGCGGCTTTTATTTTGCACAAAGGAGGGATTTTCTCATGAAAGAATTCTGGAACACGATCCAACTGGTATTTGCCGCTGTCGGAGGCTGGCTTGGCTATTTCCTTGGCGGCTGTGACGGGCTCTTGATTGCACTTGTGATCTTTGTGGTCTGCGACTACCTTACCGGTATCATGTGTGCCATCGCAGACAAAAAGCTCTCAAGCGAGGTCGGCTTTAAGGGAATCTGCCGCAAGGTGCTGATCTTCCTGCTGGTGGGCATCGGAAACGTCATTGATGTTCAGGTACTCGTCCATCCGGGAGTGCTCCGCACGGCGATCATCTTCTTTTACCTGTCTAATGAAGGACTGTCTCTGACGGAGAACGCAGCACATCTCGGCCTGCCGGTACCGGAGAAATTAAAGGAGGTCTTGGAGCAGCTCCACGACCGTCACGATGAGGAGGAAAAATAACATGACGAGAAAAGGAATCGACGTCAGTCATTGGCAGGGAACCATTGACTGGAATAAGGTCAAAAAGGCCGGTATCGAGTTTGCCATCATCAAGGCTGGCGGCTCCGATGCCGGTTTTTATACGGATAGCAAATGGGAAGCAAATTACAAAGGTGCGAAGGCTGCCGGTATCCCAATCGGTGCTTATTACTTTGTCGGAAAGGACTGCGTGACTACTGCCGCCGGAAAAGCAGACGCTGAGCGCTTCCTGCAAATCCTGAAGGGCAAGCAGCTGGAATACCCGGTCTATATGGATAACGAGGCACAGCCCGTTTCTGCCAAAGCCGGGATCACTGAGGCCACCATTGCTTTCTGTGAAACTATGGAAGATGCCGGTTACTTCGTCGGGATCTATGGCTCCGCTGTTTCCGGCTTCAAAGAACGCATGGATGACACGAAGCTCACGTCCTACGCTCACTGGGTAGCGCAGTATGCCAGCAAATGTTCTTATAAGGGCGACTACGGCATCTGGCAGTATTCTTCCAAGGGCTCTGTTGACGGCATCAGTGGTAATGTGGATATGGACTACGCCTATGTGGATTATCCTGCCATTATCCAGAACGGCGGCTTCAACGGCTTTACAAAGTCTGCGTCCGATGAC
>LVAV01000050.1 GCA_001604185.1 Clostridiales bacterium Firm_16
TGGAACGCTATAACATTATGGCGGCAAGTGAAAATATACAGGCAGGAACTCTCTCCGGCGGGAATATGCAACGCCTTGTAATGGCAAGGGAACTTGAACAGCAGCCGGATTTCCTCCTCGTATCCCAACCGACCAGAGGAGTGGATATTGGGGGTATCTCCTTTATCCATGACAGACTTCTCTCCTTAAGAAGAGCTGGGAAAGCCATTCTGATGATCTCTGCGGATCTCGACGAAATCCTTTCTCTCAGCGACAGAATAGCAGTTATGAACAGGGGAGAGATCGTAGCCGTTCTGCCCCGCAAAGAAGCCTCCCGCAACCTTGTCGGACGCCTTATGCTGGAGGGTTCCTTTGTCCGCGGAAAGGAGGCGTCATCATGATCCTTTTTTCAAAAGACTGGCTGATACGTTATCGGGATCAGTGCATTATCCTTGTGTCCTTCGGCTTGAGCCTTCTTATTGGCGCCGTGCTCATTTCCTGTTATGGAGCAAACCCTATGGAAGCCTACAGGGAAATGATCATTGGGGCCTTAGGAGATACCGGCGCGCTTTTAGCAACCCTGGCCAGGGCCGTTCCCCTCATACTTTCCACCATGAGCATCGCTGTTGCTTTTTATGGAGGGATGTGGAATATCGGCGCCGAGGGACAGCTGTTTCTGGGAGCCTTTGCCGCTGCTTTTGCAGGCATAGAGTTTGGCGGGCTTCCTGGCTTTATTCTTATTCCTCTTGGCCTCGCGGCTGGAATAGGAACCGCGGTTTTGTGGGCATGGATCCCAGGGAAACTCCATCTTGATCAAGGCCTCAATATTGTCGTTCTCACTATAATGCTTAATTCTATAGCAATTCTCTTTACTACATATTTGGCCACCGGTCCCTACGCTGGCGAAAGGACAAGTGCAGGAAGCACTGAAAAAATTGCGGAAGCCATGCGTTTCTCTCATTTTCAGGTTTTTGGAACCCTCAATACAGGTATCTATGTAGCACTTGGGGCAGTTCTTATTGTAACTGTGCTCATGGTTTTATCTGTATGGGGCTACGATTGGCGCTGCTCCCGAATGAACACACGCTTTGCCAAATACGGAGGGATAGATGTTCGAAATCGTCAGATGGCAGCAATGCTTTTGAGCGGGGCCCTCGCCGGTCTGGCTGGATCTCTTCTCGTTATGGGAGATCACTACCGTTTCCTCATTAATATTTCTCCAGGGTATACGTGGACAGGCATGATCCTGGCTATGATGGTCACATACTCCCCTATCGGAGGGATTCTCGCGGCTTTTGTTTATTCAATCATGAGTTCCGGAGCCCTTCAGATGGAACTCGTCACAGACATTCCTCAGGAACTTGTTTCAATCATTGTCTGCTGCGCCGTGCTTTTTGTAACTGCCGGAATCTCGGTAGCTAATCGCCTGGCAAACAGGATCAGGGAGGATTAAGCCATGTTTGACTTTCTCAGAGCTACCATCAGGATGTCAACGCCGCTGTTCCTCACTGCCCTCGGCGGAACATGGACTCGGCAAACTGGGGTTTTGAACATAAGCCAGGAAGGGGCTATGCTCATCTCGTCTTTTTTTGCCGTCCTTGGCAATTACTTCTTTCAAAGCTGGATTGCCGGCGTTCTCTCAGGTATGGCGGCGGGACTTATTTTTAATATGCTTTTTGCCTTGCTTTGTGTTTTTCTCAGGGCTAATATATGGGTAGTTGGTATGACCCTCAACATACTGGCAGACAGCCTTTCAATTCTTCTCATGAAGAGCGTCTTTCACGTAAAAGGCGGCTTTCGGGATCCGCGGATGGTACGTATTCCTGACATTTCGTTGCCCTACATAGGAAATTTTTCCCTCCTTATCCTCCTGGCAGCTATTCTCTTTTTTATATTCTGGTTCGTTGATTTTAAAACAGTCTTCGGGATGCGTCTTAAAGCGGCAGGAGAAAATGAAGAAGCCCTTTCAGCTGCGGGGATTTCTCCCGTCAGCCTTCGTTTTAAGGCTTTGGCCATTAATGGAATCATGGTGGGATTGGCTGGCGCATTTCTTTCTACATCCTATTTGGT
>LVAV01000051.1 GCA_001604185.1 Clostridiales bacterium Firm_16
GGCTGGGGATATGTCGGTTATGTATACGGCGGGATCACCTTCGCTGTTCCCAAGGATTATACCAGTTTCGGAGTCAGTGAATCAGATGCGGCCAGAGGCTGTGTCATAATCGGCGGAAATGTGGACTTTACCCTGCAGGTGCGCGGGTTTGATCCGGATGTGATGAAGTACGAGGATTTCAAGGCGATTATCCGGCAGGAATCAACTGCCGAATGGTCGGAACGTATGGATGGCGACCTGGAAATCCTGACATACCGGAACATCCGTCCCAGTGCTGTCAGCGAACTGTACGGCATCGTGATGACCGGCCTGGATGGGCGACTTTACAAAATCAGCATTTTCACCGGGGCAGATGAAGCGTTCGGCGAGGATGCTCCGGTATGGGAAATCGCAGAAATGATCGGAAAGACCGCAAGGCACCAGGACTTTTCGGAGTGGGGACTTGAAGCGCCCGGTGCGCCGAAAACGGAATAATCCCGGCCGGATCATTCAAACGCGTTAAAACAGCAACAAGCAGCTCCCTGCCAGGGGAGCTGCTTTTGCCATAAACTGAATGGTTTGCTGATTATTATTCCGGCCAGTCTATCAGACATGCCGAAGTCATTTCTGTGACGTCATTCCTGTGCACATAACCGAAGGTTCCCTCCGGATCCATCATCCAGTTTATTTCCCCGGAAGGGATATCCACATACAGCCAGTCGCCGCTTTCAAAAATGACATGCATCCGTGTGCCTTCCTGGTAGGTTCCCACAGAGCCGTCAAACCATCCGGTTCCCCGTTTCAGCGTGAACTCCTTTTTGGATTCGGCAACTGTCGGCAATGAGCCCAGGCCGGGGATCATGTTTTCCAATGCTGTATAGTTTGAAACAACATAACCCTCAATCGATCCCAGCCGGGTATGGATCCATTCACTGGGATCCCCCGGAATGATTTCCAGAACCGGGATGATGACGCCGGGCTCCAGTTCGCCGTAGCTGCGGGAATGACTGCTGGTATCGGAACGAAAATTTGCGCCGTAAACGAGCGTATACTGATCCGGCACACCGGGATAATTATTCCGGCTTGCTTCTTCCACCGTTGTGGGGAACTGTTCGACCGGAACCAGGCCCAGATGGTACGGGAACCGTGCCCTGGCTGCAGACTGCTTGGAACTGAGCTTCCATGTCGGTTCATCTCCTCCACAGACGTTGATCCATAAGGCTTCTCCGGAGGTATAATCCAGGTGCTCATATGCCAGAATAGTACATTCTGCTTCCTCAGCCCACATACGGGGCATCAGGTAAAAGGAAGCCTGTTCGTTTTCTCCTGACCGGTAATCGATGGCGAATGCATTATGAAGACCGTCATAGGTGACCCGGAAGTCACCCTTCCGGTACAAGGCATTTTCGCCCAGGGGACATACATGCCATTCTTCCCCGATTTTTCCGAACAGAACCAGCTGACGGCGGCCATCCTTCTCAAAGGCAGCCAGGCCGGTAACGGCGCTTTGCGGATAATCGTAATATTCCGGGGGAAGAAGGTTTATGAGTACAGCTCCGCCTGTGCATTCCCATCCTGCCAGCTGCTGAATGTCCAGAACAGGCTTCCATTCTTCCGGGGTTTCCCCTTCAAAAAGCACCGTTTCGAAATGAGAGGATATTGTTATCCCGGAAGCGTTCCGGCGTATCCCTTTCTGATGGAAGGGGACTGGTTCCCAGGCCAGGTGATATTCGTCCAGCACATCCTGAAACAGCCGGTGTACTGCTTCTGTCCATCCGAATTCCGGGCCGAAGCAGCTTTCGAAGAGGCCGTAAACGGCAGTTCCTGCATCTTCAGCGAAGTACAGATTGGTGCTGATCCGGATATATCTCTTTTTCAGAGCAGACAGCAGGTCCTCATGCGATTTCCGGTTCCAATCGGCAAATATATTCTGGCTGCGGGCGGACCGGAGAAAGCTGCGGATATTCATTTCACCGGGGGACTGCAGATATCCGGTATCGAAAGGGGAGGTTCCGGCAATCTGGCTGGTTTTCCTGTCAATATAGACAGTATATATCCAGTCGGGATGATCCGGATGCCAGAATGGTATCGAGTCCTCTTTCTGCTCACCAAAAATAAATTCAGATGCCTCCTCATCAGCATAACCAAGCACTTCCGTCAGCCATGCCTTTGCATATGGCAGCAGGTCAATGCTGACAGCCTGCGCACATACCGGCAGAACCAGGACAACGGTCATCATGACGGCCAACAACAAAGAGAATATATGTTTTATACAGTATTTCATCGGTTTTTCCTCCGGTTTCAGCCTTCGATCATGGACCGTGCCTTTTCCAGCCTCCTGTGGATTGT
>LVAV01000052.1 GCA_001604185.1 Clostridiales bacterium Firm_16
ACAGCCGTTCCGCCTATAAGGACGGGAACAGATCGTTTAACGGCCCAGGATATAAGAAAATTCAGCTCATGTAAACATTCCTCTTCAGGACAGGAGAGGGCTAGAAGGCTAAAGGTTTTTCGAGAAAAGGCTTCTTCCAGGGTTTGGACAGTGATGTTTCCCCCTAGATCTATAAGGCAATACCCCTCTTCCCGCAGCTGCCTGGCAATAACATCTTTACCTATGGAGTTGCGGGAAGGAGCAACTGTTCCTAAACAAATTGTTACCATAGGGGGCCTCCAGCAAAAATCCAAATCCATGAAATAAGAAGAGATGTTAAAGTAACAGGGATGCCAATACGAGCGTGGTCCCTCCATGAAATAGCGAGTCCCAGATCCCTGGCCCCATTGATCACAATAATGTTGGCGATACTCCCTACGACGATGAGATTTCCTGCGAAGGTGCTGCTTAATGCCAGGATCGGTCCTGCCAGGGGGATCTTTGAGAGCGGAAGAAGCAGCATGACAGCGGGGACATTAGAAACCACATTGGAAAGGATGGCCGATATCCAGAAAAGCCAGCTTCCATGCTGGAGGGAGATCCCTGCCATGTGCAGGCCCTTTTCTATGGCTGCGAGTCCTCCACTTTTTGCGAAAGCACCGTTTATAATAAAGAGACCTATGAACAGAACGATCAGTTGCCAGTCTACAAGGTTAAGGGCCTTGCGAGAGGCCATGGTACGGCTTGTTAACAGAATAGCCGCGGCACCTAGCGCCACCAGGTCACGGGGCAGAGGGGCGAAAAGAAAAAGGACGACCACAACAGACAGAACAAAAATCCCCTTTGCAGTCTGCCAGCCCAGGAAAGGAAGGTCCACCTTCTGCGGCAGAGGAAGGGTTTCATGCCAATGTTGTCTATACAGAAAACAGACTATGCCCCAGAGAACGAAAAGAGATACAACCACTGGTATGAGGGCGAAAAGCATATAGGGTCCAAAGGGAAGAAGAAGGCTTTGACCGATAAGCATGTTTTGAGGATTGCCGATAAGGGTCAGTGCCGATCCTATATTTGCGGCACAGGCCAGGGAGAGTAAGAAAGGAAGAGGATTTAGCCCCTTCTTGATGCAGACTTCGCCTAAGACAGGGGTCATGGCAAGGCATATGATGTCATTGGAAAGAAGGGCGGAAAGAGCGCCTGAGACGATAATAACCACGGCCAAAAGCTTTTGAGGGGAACCGTCGAGGTTTGCTGCCCTTTGGGTTATTATTGTGTAAAACCCCCCTAGCCGTAATTGAGCGGAAATAATCATAAAGCCAAAAAGAAGCATTATTGTGGAGGTATCCACAGCCTGGAAAAGAATCTCTGTGGGGAAAGGACTCGCAATAAGCAATATAATGGTTCCAAGCAGCACGATGCCGGTTCGGTCGAGAGCCAATGTTGGAAATCGTCCGACGATCATGCCAAGATAGACGAGAATGAAAATAATATAAACAAGTCCCTTTCCTAGAAATATTGTTGTCATCATAAATAAAAGTCTAACAGAAGAAGGAGGGCAGTGGAATGGGCCTTCAGCGGGATTTTACGTTTCTTCACTGTGCAGACCTGCACCTGGACAGTCCTTTTCGGGGGGTACGTTCTTATTCGCCGGCAATTGCGGGCATGTTGCAGGATGCGGTCTTTAAATCCTTTGAAAGAGTAGTTGACCTGGCACTGCGGGAGCGAGTGGATTTTGTGCTCCTTTCCGGAGATCTGTATGATAGCGCTGATAGAAGCCTCAGCGCCCAGCTTGCCCTTAGGCGGCAGCTTCTTCGATTAAGTCAGGCTGGAATATTCGTGTATATGGTTCATGGGAACCACGACCCCCTTTCTGGAGATCGGGCAAAATTAAGTCTCCCGGAGAGGGTTTTCCAATTTAAGGGCGAGGTAGAGGTTTGTCCCTTATATGGAAAAAATGATGCCCTTATCGGCCACATAGCAGGATATAGTTACCCCACTGGGGATGAAAGGGGCAATGTTGCCATTCAAATGGCAAAAGCCCTTGAAAGCAGAAAGGGGTTTAATGTCGCCCTTCTTCACTGCAATGTAGGAGGCATGGAGGGCCATGAGAATTATGCCCCATGTTCTATTGAAGATCTTCGAGATTCTTCTGTGGATTACTGGGCTTTGGGGCATATCCATCGCCCCATGATTCTATCATGTGAAAATCCGCTAGTGGTCTACCCGGGAACAATTCAGGGGAGGAGCGTGAGGGAAACGGGCCCTCGCGGATGCTACCTTGTGACGGTATCGGCACAGGGCTCCATCTCTCCGATTTTCTATCCTACAGATAAAATTCGCTGGTGGGAAGAAACCCTTGATATTTCCTCTGTGGAGGAAGAGCAGGTTCTCATGGATACCCTCGAAAACCTTAGGGGAAAATACCGCAAGGAAGCGGAGGGCAGGGGCATTATGCTTCGGGTGACATTGACGGGAAATACAAGTCTTTACAGGCGATTAGGCCGGGATGGATTCATGGAAACCTTGATAGGGGAACTCAATAGGGAGGAAGAGGCCTTGCCCGACTTTGTATGGATTGAGGCCATACAAAATAAAACCCGCCCTGATTATTCCATAGAGAACCTTCGGAAGACCCAGACCTTTGTGGGGGATTTTCTCAGGGAGATGGATACCGTCCGATCTCAAATACGGGACAATGAAACACTTTTTGCCCTTATGGATGAGGGCTTGGGGAATGGGAGATGGAGGCGGGGTGACCTGGAGCCCTACCTGCAAACCCTGGAAAGGGAAGACATTGCTCAAATTCTTGAAAAGGCCGCTATAAAGGGATTGGACGGGCTGCTTAAGGGGGAGAATGACCCATGCGTTTCATAGAGTTCAAAATCCGTAGTTTTGGTCTCCTTGAGAACATGGAAGGACATTTTCCTGCAGGTCTATCTCTTATCCTTGGAGATAACGAGAGCGGTAAGACAACCCTGATGAGCTTTTTGCGATATAGCCTCTTTGGGTGCCCTGACGGACGTTCCAACCGCAATCTATATGCCCCTCCCCACGGAGGAAAGCAAAAGGGAAGTTTAATTATTGAATCCCTCAAGGGCGAACGGTTTAGCCTGGTCATGAACGGCCGGAACTCAACTTTTTCAGGTGCGCGGAATGGAACCAGCCTTGAGGATCTTCTGGGATATGTGGATCGGGAAATGTATGAGCGTATCTTTGCCGTAGGTCTTGAGGATATGCAAAAGATACGTCCTCTCAATGATCAGGGAATACAAAGTCGTTTTTTTTCTGCAGGCGCCGGACTGGGTACAGCATCTCTTCCCACATTCCTTGTTTCCCTTGCCAATCAGGAAAAGGCCCTTTACAGAATTCAGGGAGGGGCCAGATCATCAGCGGAGATCAATGTTTTCCTAAAAAAAATACAGGAGACAAAAGAACAAATAAAACTTCTCCAGCAACAAAAAGACGAGTATCTGCAAAAGAAAGAAGAATTGGAAAAGACGGGTCATCAGATAGAATCGGCGCGAAAAAACTTAGAAGCCCTCCGTTACGATCTTTCCTTGATGGAGTGGGTTGAAAAGGCCAGGTCTCCCTGGGTGGAAATGACGGAAGCACAGAGAAAGCTCGAAGAGATTGGTGAAATTCTCTTTTTTCCAGACGAAGGCCTTCAGCGATTCAAAAAAATTCATGAGGAAGAAGGGGCTAGAGAAAGAGAACTTGAGGAACTGGTCTTCCAATGCCGAAACTTAGAAAAGCAGCTTCAGGCCTTTCATATCCCCTCTATTCAGAAGGTCCTTGAACAGAAAGGCGCCATTCGGGCACTGGCTCAGAATCGAAATCGCATCGAAAAAGAAGAAGAAATCATTCAGAATCTCAGTTTAGATATCCTGTCGATGAAACAGCGTCTTGACCGCGAGGTACGGGAAATCCATCAGTCATGGACTATTGATGACCTGGAATCCCTTGATTTGTCTTTTGGCGTTTCCCAAAAAGCCGGGGATTTAGAAAAGCAGAAAGAAGATTTTCGCAGATCGGA
>LVAV01000053.1 GCA_001604185.1 Clostridiales bacterium Firm_16
TGTGGGAAGTCGACGGAGACTAATTGTAGAATTTCACTCCAGAATAATTCTGGAACCAACAAGACCCTTCAACGTAGTAGCGACGGAGAGTGATTGGGGTGTTGATGTCGTAGGGTGTTGGTTTTCCACAGCGGATGCAGAATTCTTTATCCATTTTCTGGCCTTTCGCTGTTTTGAGTGGGTAGAATCCTAAAGAGGCAAAGTGATAGTGGAAGACTCTGGGAGTGCTGTGGTACTGTTTTGGTATCATAGGACAGAGAGGAAATTCACGATGAACGGATACTCCCAGACAGACGTCTTCACCATGGCCCTTGGCTTGACTGAACCCTGGAGGGTAACGAATGTTGAGATGGTCCCCTCAGAGAAGAATCCGGACAAGATGGAAGTACACATCACTGTTGATTGCCAGGAAGGGAGCAAGTTCCCCTGCCCCGAATGCGGTGAGAGCTGCCGCATCTACGATTCAAAGCAGAAGGTCTGGCGGCACCTGAACTTTTTCCAATACCGCTGTTACATCCACGCCAGGGTTCCGCGCATCGAGTGCGAGCAGCACAAGGTCAGGCTGGCGGAGGTTCCCTGGGCGAGGTCGGGAAGCGGCTTCACCCTGCTGATGGAGGCCGTTCTGCTGACGATGCTGCAGCAGATGCCGGTCAGCCAGGTCGCCAAGCAGGTGGGCGAGCATGACACCAGGCTGTGGAGGTTGATAAGCCTGTACGTACAGCAGGCTCTTGAGAAGCAGGACTTCAGCGGGGTCGATGCCATTGGGGTGGACGAGTACAGCCACAAGGGCCAGCATTACATCACCGTATTCCTGGCACATCCTGAGAGGGACGGTTCGAAGGCCAGGGTATTGTTTACGGTGGAAGGAAAAGGCAAGGATGCGGTAAAACAGTTCCTTGAGACTTTCAAAGACAAGCAGGGGGAGCCGGACAAGGTGGGGGACGTGACCAGCGACATGTGCCACGGCTACCGCAATGCCATGACGGACGCATTCCCCCGGGCAAGGACGACGGTGGACAAGTTCCACGTCGTCAAGATGATGGGTGACTCGGTGGACCAGATCAGGCGCCGGGAGATGCGTTCCAAGGACAGAAAGAAGATCGGGGCGTTGGAAGGAACCCGCTACCTGTGGTTGAAGAACAAGCAGAACCTCACAGAAAAGCAGCTGAGCCAGCTGGAGCTGCTGCTGAGCACCGACCACCTGGATACCGTCACCGCCTACAACTACCGCCTGAAACTGCAGGGATTCTACGAAAACTGTCTCGATTACGAGAGTGCCGTCGAAGCCTTCGAGGCCTTGTGCATGGAGCTGTCCAACAGCCGCATAGCGGAGATGCAGAAGGTTGGTCAGTCGCTGACCCGTAATGCCTTGGAGATACTCAACTACTTCGATTCCAAGAAGACCAACGCACTGCTGGAGGGATTCAACTCGATGATAAGCCTGATCAAGCACAGAGCGAGAGGGTTCAAAAATATGAAGAATTTCATGGCAATGATCTACTTTGTCTGTGGCGAGCTTGCTCTTCCCAAGGCTACCATCATGTAGGGTTACCCACTCGATTCAGCGAATAACCCATTTTCTTCCGGTAGCATCATTTGAATCAGTGCATTTTCTAGTTCGATCACTTTATCGTACACCCGTTCTTGCAGTTTCTTGAAATCCTTCGGTTTTAGCGGTCGATTGCCACAGTATTCCTTATAGCAGTCGCCTACGCTTTTTTGCTTTTTCTTCACTTCGTTTGGCTTTCCGTGATCAAGATCATGTCGTAAATCGCTCCGTATTGTCTTCACATCGAAGATGCACTGATAAACATTCTCTTTACGGACCATCTGATCGCCCTTATTCTCATCTCCGCATCCAATAAGGGTTTTAATGTGTTTCAGATTCTCGTAGAAGACAAAATAAAGGACATCAATGATTCTTCCAAGCTGCTCTTCCGTACTGCAAACAGAGGTACTAAGATTGAGCATTCCCCCAACAACCGTCTCTGATAATCCAAATATTCTATCTTCACCAGCATCTAATCTCAGCTTGTTAATCGTAAGCACATTGTCAGCAATACGTTTTCCCTTTTCTGTGATCGTGACAATTACCGATTCTTCTAAGCCTTCCGTTGGTGTTTTATCCACCCGTCGGGTATATCCGATGTGAGTAGGTATCAGAGATAATGCAGTCGGTTCTACTACCGAAGCTGTTTCCTCAGAATCAGCAATTTCTTCATCGGCTATCGCACCGGTAAAGTCAAGATACCAGCCAACCTGTCTGTCAACGAATTTACTCGCGGCATCAAGGACTTCCAGCCTCCATGAAACCTCAGCCGGATCAGCAGCCTTTTGAATCAACTCATGCTGGCGGGTAGCAAGTCCACAGTAATCGCTGATCAGTTTAGATGTCGAAAGCAGATCCTCATACTTCCACCCTATCGGCAATTCTTTTTCAAGCGCTGCAGTTATTGAGGCAATCTGAGACGTCGCACTTGTAAGTGTATCAGGAATACCGGTAAGAAGGCTCGTCTCATGCTCTAATACGCACAGGTGAGAAAAAGCTGATGTCAATCCTGAAAGATAACCTACATCAAGGCAAGATATCGCACTCTTTTCTACAAGCCATGCGCTACTGCCCTTCAGCCATGTGGTGTCCATAATCTCTGTCGCACGAATCAATGGCTCAAGAGCCGAACGTATTGCCTGATAATCTCCGATTGGATGTGCAAATTCCGCCATCGTCGCGCCTATTGCGCTAGCTGATGCATAAACGTCTGGCTTTAACAAACCCTCAAATGAAACCCCAAGAGCCTCGATTGCCGCCTTTGTGCCAGCCAGTTCATGATATGGTTCAAGCAGTCTCGATACCGACATCGCCAAGCTATCATCAAATAGTCCTCTTGTCAGAGCACTGTCCATCATGCCTAATTTGCTCACCAGTGGATCCCTAAGCGCAGTAAAAAACTCTGTATTATGTTTCAGAGCATCCACTGCCGCCTGATAGGGGAGAGTCGCTTCAGCTAATGTTTCCATTGCTTTAAGGATGCCCTCTGGTAAGTAATCTTTCTTCATTCTTTATGTTTCCCTTATTTGTTGCTTACTCAAAAACAATAAATCTCTGTGCTATTTCTCGCCAAACATCGCAGAATGAATTTACAACAGCCTCTTTATCTCTTCGCTCATCTCAGTACAAGATGAGTACCTGGCATTGATATCAGATGAGAGAGCTTTCATCACTGCCGAGATCTGTTCGTCACTCAGATTAGAATTACTTTTTTTAAGATAATCCGCCGCATCTGCACCCGGAGATTGTCCACAGAGCAAAAAATACAGAATCGCGCCAACCGAAAAAATATCTGATCTCACATCGCGCAAGCTTGGCTGTTTCATTAGTTCAGGATCAATATATGCTCCTCCAGCAACTTGCTCACCTGTTTTCGTCAGCCGCGTATAACCCTCTGTATCCATAAACGCGCTAATGCCGAAATCTATGATTTTGCATTTCCAGCCCTCTGTGGCAACCATAATATTGGAAGGTTTCAAATCTCTATGAATGATACCGTGGTCATGAGCATGTTGCAGTCCTGCGAGTATTTGCAGGATCGCTCTTCCAGCATTTGCAAAAGGAAGGATTGAATAACGCTGTTGTACTTTATCTAAGGTTTCCCCGTCCACAAGCTCAATCTTTATAAACGGTCTGCCTTTTACACGGCCCGCATCATAGATTCTGACAATGTTTGGATGGTTCAGGTTAAAAAGCATCTTTGCTTCACGAAAAAAACGTTTCTCTCCTTCAATTCGATCTTCATCTGAAGCAAATATCGGATCAAAGACTTTTACTGCAAAATCCATGTCCAAAATCGGATGATGGTACCTGTATACTTCGCCAAAACCACCCCTGCCGAGGCACTCCACTTCATCTCCCAAGGCATGCAATTCAGCCATGGGCATCGTTCCATCAGAGATAAACAGAGGTTTTCTATAGTAGATCTTAACCTTAGCCGTATGCGCCGGGATTGTGCTTCCACGATATTGGGCAAGCCATTCACTACAACCATGAAACAATTCTGCATAGTAATCATCAATGTGAAAACCAAGATCTGTATCTTTCAGTTCTTCTTGAAGTGCAGTCGCAACGTCAATTAGCTTGATAACTCCTCGGCTTTCATCAGCCCAATAATATGCGGTTTCATCTGCGGTTGGCAGCCTCTCATTCATGCGGTTGAACAGATATACTGAATCAGCGTGCATCGCTGAAAAGAGTTCTCGAAGCTTTTCACTCGTAACGTCTTTGTACAAACCGATATATTCCCGACTTGGCTCCGTTCCCTCCGGAATATATCGTCTGTATTGTCCCTCAATAAAGTTTTCCAAATCAATGGTCATGTTATCTATTCCTTTATAACCACTCGGGAACTGGCTTATGGGGGAGAGCCATTACTGCTCCATCACAATTCCCCGTTGTTCCCTTACGCCCTACCATAACCTTGGCAACCAGCAAAGTCACACAAGCCCTTGGCCTCTGGTGCAAAGTGGATACGTAATCCGGGTTGTTTAGGGCATTTCCTTATTGCCGCTTGAATCGTGGAAACTATAAAGGATACTTCCCACCATATTGATTCCTTCCCTTTTCGTACTTCCTTGCCCGTGCACTTTCCCCGTATGGATTCCCCGCCATAGCAAACCTAACCCATGGCAGCGGTTAAGTTGAGTAGTAGTTCAGGGCATATGGTTGGGAGTGAGTGCATGACTCTTGATAGCAGTCGTAGGTCAATGAACTTTGCGATTGTTTCTAGCTCCTTTTCCTTGAAGCAGCCAATACGTAAGGTATGAAAGAAATATACTGGATATTTCGGATCGACTGAGCCGTTGTTCCGCGAAAACTGAGCCACCCATTTCACTGGAATTGAGCCACATATTTCGTAGAAATTGAGCCGGTTGAGGCAGCAATTGCCACCTCAACCAGAAGCATGATCACCCTGTTCAGAGCTCTCCGGGGTATTTGGTCTGTCTCAAATCATCGTCACATTGAATGACCAGACTGAAGCCATTCGAAACCAACCTGCTGGTAATCGCATTCCCGACGGTATAACCGGAAAACTTTCCGCACCAATCATCAGGATCTACCTGGGAACAGACAATCGTGGTGGCTTGGCCATACCTTGCATCGATAAGATCGAGCAGGATGGACTCCTTGACCGGATTGTCGATCGCGAACATCAGCCAATCATCCAGAATCAGCACCGGCAATCTCTGGTAGTACCCGAGCTTCCGCTTGTATCGTTTCTGGTCTTGGATGCTCAAATCATACAGGTCGTTGAGGAACCTGTTGGCATTGAAGTACTTCGTCCGATGCAGATTGTGGCACGCCTCGACTCCGAACGCCTTTGCAAAAAAGCTCTTGCCCGACCCTGCAGCCCCAAGAATTGAGAGATTCTTCTTGTCCAGGATGAAATCGCATGTGACCAACTGGGAGAGGAGATCACGGTTCAACCTCCTCTCGACCGAGTAGTCGATCTTCGACAAATCCGCCTGCGTTTTCCATAATCCGGCCCGTTTGAGCAGCTGGGCGGAGCGGGTGTTGTTCCTTGAGACATACTCCTCTTCCACCAGGCGGTAGATGAACTCCATCTTGCCAAGTTCCTGGTACATCGGGTCACTCAGTTGGTCGTCCAATGCCTGCGCCATGACCTGCAGCTTGAGCTCAAGCAGCATACCCTGCAGCCGTATTTTCATTACTTGGTAATTGTCCCTGCTGTTCATGGCTGAACCTCCAACTTGGAGGGAAGCACCGAATAGAATCCCTTTGGACGGGCAAACGGGCTGGGTTTCACCTCTTTCCCGGCCGTTTCCATCGCCTCGTTCGGTTCCAATACCATCGAGTCGAGCAGGTTCTTGATGTGCTTGTAACTGGAACGTCCGTCCTCTGCCGCAAGCGAACATGCACGCTCCAGCATCTCCGGAGAGTGTTTCTTGGCAAGGTTGAGGATGCCTACACACCGCCTGAATGCCTGCACCTCGAACTCGTAGGACTTCAGGACACCGTCGATAACACGGAATGTATTCTCACCTATTGATCTAGCCCGGTACCGAAACGAGGCTCCACTCCATGATGCATACTCGCGATAGCTCTCAGGCAGATGTTCCGGGTTGGTGATTTTCTGTCCCTTGTGGGTTGCTCTCTCATGGGTTGCAACAAGTTCTTCATTGGAGAAGACTCGTACCGTGGAAGGGGTTGCCCTGACCAAGAGCTTTTTGCCGACCAGCTTATAGGGTACACTGTACATGCAGCAGTCGTAACTGAGATGGAAATCCGGTGCGACGGTCGCCTCTTTCCTTTCCGCAAATTCAAACCTGATGGGAGGAAGGGGCGACAGATGCTGCTTCTCGATCTCAAGGAACATGCTCTGCCTCGAGCCCGGCATCTTCTGGAATGGATGGCTGTTGAAAAAGTCCATTCGCTCCCAGACGGCCGTATTCAGATCATCCATGTTGAAGAACGTGCGGTGCCGCAATTCCGCTATGATCCATGAGGTGGCAATCTTTGTGCGCGGTATGATGAATTTGCTAGCGCACAGTAGGCAAGTTTTCTAGACCGCAGTAAAGAGTTTTTTCAATCACATAGTAATCAAGTTTTTCGAACCAACAGTAAGAATGTTTTTCAAAGGCACAGTAAGGAACTATTCTTTTAAACCAGGAAACAAAACCCGCTGGGCATTAGCAAATCAACATTGTTAGGGAAAGCCATGGGACCCCCTAGTATAGTGGTAGTAAGCAAATCTATCACGAACAGGAGGTCGCCAATGGCAACCATGCAGAAGCTGGCAATTGTAGTGAAAAAGATCATCGAATTGAAAAAACAGGGTATCGCTCAATCAGACATCGCAGTGGTACTGACCAACATGAACATCAAACCCCCGTCAGCGCCGACAATCCGTAAGTACTACAATATGGATGATGCACCATCTGCAGCTCAGTTGACAAGTGCATTTGAGAAACCCAAGGCATTTGAAGATCCTCAATGCAAAGAAATTATCCTTACAACATTGGCGGTGAACAAGGACAATGTGAAATTCACTATCAGTTCACTGTATGATCTTCTTGAAGAAGAGCTCGTTGACACAGGAGTGATGAATGCCCTGCCGGGAAATGAGCAGACCCTTCGTAATTATTGCACCTATCTGAGAAAGACAGGACAGGTTCCGGAAAAAGAAACCCAAGCCCGTCTCTACAATTTCGTGGAAGACCCGCCTCCTGGAAAACAGATTCAACTGGACTATGGGGTTCAGCGTATCGATGGAGGAGAACAGGTTTATTTTATCTGCATCAGAGTCAGAAGAAGTAGAGTCCTATTCGTACAAGGACAGGATCATCGGTTCAACGCAGTAGAGACCTGTCGTTCTCTCTATCTGTTCTTCATCTTCATTGGCGGGCGTTTTGAAGAACTGGTCATCGATCAGGATTCGGCTCTTGTCTCCAGTGAATTCCTTGGGGAAGTGGTTGAAACACAAGTGTTCAAGGAATTCCTCAGAGAACAGGAGCTGAAGCTATTCGTTTGCCGGAAAGCAGATCCAGAATCCAAAGGATCCGTGGAAAATCTCGTGGGATTCGTCAAGAAAAACTACTTCAGCAGTAGACTCGACCGAAGTTCCCAGAAACTCATAGCTGGCTTGGGATCCTGGTGTAAAAGAAAGAATACGAGGCGTCTCAACTGTGCGACTCATCGCATTCCCATGGAACATTTCGAACAGGAAGAAAAGGCTACTCTCCGTCCGAACCTTCCTTCCTCCTATGGTGGATCGACCACATTGATGCCGGTAGAAGGAGACAAGACAAGAACGATTCGCTACAAAACCAACCGTTACTCCTTCCCACCTGAATACCGGTTCAAAACGATTTACTATCGAGCCGCTGGAGGTGTGCTCTCAATATACAGTAACGAAGATGGAACAAAGCTGATCAGACAGCATGACATCGCTCCTTCTCATGTAAAGAATACTCAGTTCATGCATCCACAGGACCTCCGTAAACCTTCAGAGAAATGGAAGGAGCTCAGACAGTCACTTCTCAGGCGCTATCATTGCCCGAGCATGATCCATTTCATCAACGGTGTATGCAAGGAGAATGATCGGTATAAGGGTGAGCAGCTGAGAGCCATTCTCAAATACCTGGATGGTAAAAAGCCGGAGATGGAGTTTCTAGAGACCGTGGTCGCACGTTGCTGCAGCACCTATAGCTATAAAGTTACGCAGTTGCTAGCGGTATGATGTTCTTGAGGTGACACAGTAACAACTTTATTAGGTTGCACAGTAAC
>LVAV01000054.1 GCA_001604185.1 Clostridiales bacterium Firm_16
TATACAGGATGAGATGTGGCTCATCTCTTTTTTGAATTTACACCATTATACGGACATAACTCGTTTCCGACTGAAACCCAGCCGATACGCCACGTTTCCTTGGGATTAACATAAAGATATGTGGCATTGGAATAGCAAATCAATTATCTACTCCCAAGCTTTCCGTGAAGAACCGAATTATGCCCTGAAATTCTACACATGGATCTGCGTTCGTGTAATTTCGCCGGAAAACATAGATCCTTCCGGCATGCGTAGTCTATCTCTTGACAAGTTAGTCAATGCTAACTATACTGTCATCGTAAATACTAAGCGCGGAGGACCCGCGAAGCTCCCAGGAGGGCTTCCGCGGACTCCGGGAAGAAAGGATGGCAGTAGATGGACTGGCTCAAGGCAAATCTGGGAACGATCGTTGTTTCGCTGATCCTGGCGGCGATCGTCGTGTTGATCATCGTCAAGATGGTTCGGGACAAGAAGAAGGGTAAGTCCAGTTGCGGCTGTGGCTGCAGCAGTTGTGCCATGCGTGATTCCTGCCACGGCAAAAAGTAACCTTCACGCGTTCTTCCTTGTTCACTCCGCGGACAGAACTTCATGCCCGCCCGACACTTTCCGTTCCTGCGCCCACGAACATCGCCTTGCCACCGCGGCCGTCGGCACCCCACGCACCTGCGCCCACGAACATCCCCCATCACCCCACCCGTCGTGTAATCTTGCGAGTGGGGCGCATTAGAATGCCCCGAGACGCGGAGAATATCGGTTTACGCACGCGGTGAGTATGCTATAATGAGGTTCATCACACGACAGGACGCGTTCCCAACGCGCCCAGACCCGCGCACGCGAAGTGCACAAGGATTGCGCACCGCCCGCTTGCTGCGGCGCCTGCACCACGCAGCCGCGCCGCGCCGCCCGCAATCGCAGCCCACGTCGCACCGCCCGCGCGGTCGAACAGAACTAGAGGATGAAGATGAATCTGCTTAAAATTTTCAAGAAAAAACTTGGTACGCTTGTAGCCCTGGGCTTGATCGTGGGGATCCTTACCCTGCCGTTGACGGGCTGTTCTTTCATATTCTCCGGTGACGGCACATACGCCACACCACCGACGCTGGCCGGCAAAGGCAACAGGAAGGGAAACCAGAGCGGCGAGCAGACTGACTCCAAGAAACTCCACGACTTCGACCTGAGTTATTTTGTCGGAGGATCGGATATCCTCACCAGCTACTACACCTACGACGACCCGAAGTCCTTCTACACCGACTGGCCGACAGAAGGCCTGCATTTCGCAGGTGAAGAAGACTACAACCGTGCGGTGGATTCCTGCCAGCAGTGTATCGACTATCTCGAAGAATTGGACCGCAACAACCTGACCGAGGAAGAACAGCGTCTTCTGGATGACATGCTCTTCGACCTCAAGAACAAGCAGGAGATCTACAAGTATTTCTACTACACCCCGCAGCTGTCGCCGTTGGCGGGCCGCCAGGTGACTTATCCGATGCTGATCTCCCTGATCCAGTTCGAGAAGAAAGCTGACGTTGACAGATACATCCAGATCCTGGAAGATTACTACGACTATTTTTCCAAACTTGTCGAGGTAGAGAAAGTCCGCTCCGCCAAGGGCATCGGCTGGAGTGACGACTGCATCGACCTGATCATCAAAGACTGCCAGAAGATGCTGGACAACCAGAATACCCACTTCATGAAGACCACCTTCGAGAGCCGCGTCGGCGCCATGAAGCTGTCAAAGACCGAAGAGAAGAGCTTCCTCAAGAAGAACCAGGAACTCCTGGAAGAGAAGTTTTTCCCGGCATACGAGATGATCATCAAGGAGATGGAAGCCCTCAAAGGCAAGTGCAACGACGCTCCGACCCTCAACGATACCGCTGAAGGCAAGAAGTACTATTCCGCACTTTTGCGTTATAAGACCGGCATGGAGATCACACCGGAAGAAGGCATCAAAGTCCTCCAGGAAGAGATCGACGCCGTCTATGCCGCGTACTACCCGCAGTGGAAGACGAAAGGCAATATCTTCAGTTTTGGCGGACTGGACTACGACGAAGCCGTTAAGTGGACCGAGCGCTTTACCAAGGATCACTTCCCGGCTCTTTCGGAAAACACAGTGTCCGTGTACCAGATCCCGGAGGAGTTCGCGGATTCCATCCAGCCGGCCACCTACTACCTGTCGCCGGTCGACAACTACAAGAAGCACCAGGTGTGGCTGAACACGAAGATGATCGATAACTCGCAGTACAACATGTACACCCTCATCAGCCATGAGATGTACCCGGGTCACCTGTATCAGCACCAGTACCACGCCGAACACCTGGATAACTATTACCAGACCTTCGCCACCAGCGTGCCCTACGCCGAAGGCTGGGCCGTATTCTCCGAGCACCAGATGCTCAAGTACGCGCCTTTTGACCGCGAAATGGCGGAGATCTCCTGGATGTCGCATCTTCTGTATTCCATCCTCATTGCCGCCCGACTCAGCATGGGCGTCGAGATCGAGGGCTGGGACAAGGACCGTTGCTTCACCTACCTGAAGAAGTACGGCCAGGATGACACAGAAGCCCTGGACAAGTACTGGGACCGCATCACGGCGGAACGCGGATATGCCCTGGAGTACGCTTTCGGATACATCTATACCTCGGACATCATTAATACCGCGGTAAAAGAACTTGAGGGCGTGGTTTCGGAGGATGATGTGATGCTCCATTACCTGGATCTGGGCTGCTGCCCCTTCAAGCTTCTGAAGGAAGAGATGGACAAATACGTCAAAGAGCAGAAGGGTTAAGACCCGGGCGCAAGGCGCCGGGCCCCGCGGCAGGACCGCACAAATCCTTGTCGACCCGGCGCGGGATCGGCACCAACCAAGGTCCGCCCGGCGTGGAATCGTTTCACGTGTGACGGCGTGTTTAGTTTCGTTTCCTGCGAGACGGTGTGTTTCATTTCGCTTCGCACGAGGCGGTGCGTCCTCCGATTCCTACTAATCGTTCTAAGTCATAGTTTAGGAAGGGGATTTTCAGGTGAAATCGCCTACTATTCTCGTTTTGTTTGTGCTCTGGTAGGAGTGCTTTCCTACCAAACTGTTCAAATCAAATCCAAGGTAGGAGAAATCTTGCTTTGAGACAGTCTGAAACTCCTTCTGAAACGTAGGATTTATTGTTTTCGAAGGAGTTGTCGAGATATAGTCATCTTTATTCGAAGACCTGATACGACGGAACCTAAGCTAGCCGAGATTTCGTCATGCGGTTTTCGCGATTACCGCATATTTATGGTGGAAACGGCCGCGACGGAGTAGGTCTCAACAACTCTGGTGAGCAATCCCGGATGAGGAGTGGTTCTCCTCATCATGGTTGGCAAACCAGTCGAGGGCAGGGGGGAATTTCTACCCGAGTTGCACTGAGACAGCTCTGCCATGAAAGCCTTGAAAAGCCCTGATTGCAGTTTCTTCGGGGCATGTAATCCATCTGACGCGAAAATGTAACAAAAATGTAGAAATTTTCAGGCAGTAAATACTTGCATGAAAACACATTATGTTATAATCATAGGGAAGTAGTGGGTTTTCCCATAATATGGAGGAGCTTATCATATGGCAAAGCAGACCCGTCTGGCCACGACTTTGACGGCCAGATATTTCCCTACAGCGGAGTTAACAGACGCCTTTTACATGGACGGTCGCGTTACCAGCAAGACTGTTTCCCGTTCGGCGGATCTGACCAACGATAAAGAGGACAGAGGCTTTTTCTTCTCGATTTTTTCCCATCAGACGATCCCGGATTACGATCCGAATACATTGCCGCCTTATGAACCGGTACTGCGCCGTCTGGGCACAGAACTGAAGTCCGGCAGACGTTCCCTGGACGATCAGATCGGTGAGATGGTCAACACGGCCACATCTATCACCGGCAGAATGAAGATCCAGCAGGACAACAACCGTGCGCCTTTCTTCGCAGGCGTTATTGTCAAGGATGCAGAAGCTTTCGCCATCACCATCGGCAAGGGCCTGGCATTCCTCTATCGTGACGATACTCTCTACCCGATGACGGCTAACGATATCCGTATCGATGCCATCAACACCCAGAGACAGAAAGTCGACAATTTCTACAATTTCTGCGCCACCAAGACGGCGCCGGCATTGTGCTCCAATATCGCACAGCTGAAGCTGGACGACTGCATCATCCTCTGCAACCGCGAAGTCTACGAGGCTCTCGGTCAGCAGGAACTCCTCCGCATCCTTTACGATGCCGAGGACCAGAGCGATGCGGCAAGCGTAGTTATCACGGAAGCTGCAGCCAAGCTTCCGGGCGTTCCGCTCCAGTTCATGATCTCATTCGTTGAGGACATTACTTCCAGCGACCGCGGCGGATTCTTCGGATTCGGAAGAAAGAAGAAGAAGGAAGTCGAGCCGGAGGAAGAGTACGAAGTCGCACCGGCGATCCCGCTGGATTCACCGGAACCGAAGAACCAGGAAGTCCCGAAGGACGCAGTGCTTTTCATGGATGAGGAGCGCAAGGACAAGACTCCGATGCGTCCGGGTTCCCAGGCACTGAATGCCGCAGGTTCTGCTGCTTCTAAGACTGCTTCGGCAGGAGATGCCGCGGCCAAGACTGCCGCAGCCGGAGCTGCAGGCGCTGCCGCCGTTGCCGGTGCAGCCGCTGCATCCGCCGCCGGTAAGGGCGCGGGAGCTGCCGATTCGGTTGCCAAGTCCGTCAATGACGCCATTAACACACCGATTCCGGAACCGCCGCTTACATTCGGCGATATCGACGAGCTCATGAAGGAAGAAGCAGAAGGTAAGAGCGCTCCGGTTGCTCCGAAGACGGAGAAGACCGCACCCTTTACTTTCGTGATGCAGAAGAAGGCCGAGGAGGCTACCAAGCCGGCCACGCCCGCAGTACCTGCCACACCGGCAACACCTGCACCTGTGGCACCATCCGCTTCTGTAGATAACGACGCGACGAAGGTCGTGCCGATCGTATCGGATAGCAAGCCGTTGTCCTTCGGTGACACGGGTATCGTACCCCCGGTCAAGGAAGAACCCGCAGCCAGTCCTTTTGTACAGGCGAAAGCACCTGCTGCTCCGGAGATCAAGGAAGTCATCGGCGAAGAGAAGAAGGATGAGCCTTTCGTCGCCGTCAAGAACAGCGAGAACCCGTTCTTCAAGGCTGCCGTGAAGGCCCAGAACGAAGAGAATAAACAGGAAGCAGCTCCGGCACCTGCCGCAGAGATCCCGGTAACTGAACCGAAGGCAGAGGAGAAGGCGGAAGAGCCTTTGTTCCTCGGTGACGATCCTTTCGGAGGCATCGCGATCCCGCAGAAGCCAGAAGCTGCCACCGCCGAACAGGCGCCTGAAGTGAAGGCAGAGATGCCGGCTTCCGGAGCCGTTGCGGAGACAGACGAGTCGACTCCGATTGTCTTCGAAGCAGACAGCGAGGTGAGTAAGCCTATGAACGATGAAGAACTGAACGGTAACGATCCGAAGAAGTTCGATGAGACACCGCTTTTCTTCGGTGACGCCGAACCTGCTCCGGATGAGAATCCGCTGGATGCGTTCCCGGCCGACTATGAGCCGGCATCGTCGATCAACCCGGCACCTGCTCAGGAACCGGCCGACAGCGACGAGTTCGTGATTCCTTTCGCATCCAATGAGGCACCTTCTGTAGCCCAGGCTTCTTCCAACGATATTCCGGAGATGCCGCTTTACGAAGCACCTTCTTATGTACCGCCGACGTATCCGACTAACAGCGATACTCCGGTAGGTTACGAAGATACAGGCGTTTATGCCCGCGGTTCCTACACCGTAGATGAAGACGAAGTAACACCGTCCTTCCAGGCCGGTACCCCGGTATCCCCGTACGCCGCACCGCAGAATCCGACCTTCGGTGACAGTGATTTCGGCGGAGTAGAAGTTCCGGCAGCACCGGAAGACTACGCCACCGGTGCAGAGGATTTCACACCATCCTTCGATCAGGATGCGGGATACACACCGTCAACGGGTGATGGATATACATCCTTCGCAGAACCCGGTGAGGATCCTTTTGCCGCGATCTACGGAGACGGCGCGAATGTAGATTACACCGTGAATAACCCGCCGCCGGCCGTGGCTGATTTCTTCGATAACACACCGTCTTCCACAGGCGGAGTATCTTTCGACGATGAACCGGCAGGCATGGATATTCCTTCTTCCGTACCGGCTTACATGCAGCAGAATTCCGTTGCACCGAGTGCGGTTCCGGGCGTTCCGAAGCGCACCCAGCAGGGTACACGTCCGGGCTCCCGTCCGGCAGGCAGACCGAATGCCCAGCCGGCAAGACGCGGATACGATGATATGGACGATGGTTTTGACGAGGGCGACGAGGAAGTCGGACCGAACTATCTGCCGTACATTCTGGCAGCGATCTCCGTCATCTGCCTCATCGTGATCATTATCCTCATTGCACATTCCTGCAACAGCGATAAGAAGGAAGAGACCAGTGCAACGACCACACCTTCTATCACGACGGAACAGACCACGACCGAGTCCGAGACGACACCGGAGACCACTCCGGAAGTCACAGCCTCTCCGACAGATCCGATCGGTGTATTCACATTCTCCGGTAAGAGCGGCTGCCGTACATGGTGGGATCTGTTCAACCGTGTATACAACATCAAGATCGACAGTGAGTCGGATAAGCGTGTCGCCTTTATCCTGGAATACAATGGAAAGGATTCTTCCTACAAGCCGCAGGAAGGCGATCAGATCATGCTTCCTCCGGTAGCCATGCTCCCGACTGTCTGATCCTGATCCGGACACAGGAAAACAAAGTCAATTCGGAAAGCCGTCTCGCCATGAGGCGGCTTTTCTGCTGTATAAAAATCATTTGCCGAAAACCCATGTCAGGTTGTCGGCAAAGTAGCGCGGAAAAAACCTTTTTTCGATAATTTGCCGAAAATCTCAAAGGGTGTATTTTTCTACTGGAAAAATGGGGAAAATATGTCTACAATAGTACGGTATATATTTATGTAATGTTACATGGAGGAGTTTATCATGAGTACGCACAAGAAGCTTTTCATTCCGGGTCCGGTTGAAGTCCGCCGTGAAGTATTGGAAAAGATGTCTACGCCGATGATCGGCCACCGTACCAAAGATGCATCAGCTCTGCAGCAGGGTATTTCCGAGAAACTGCAGAAGGTCATGGGTACGAAGAACACTATCATTCTTTCCACTTCATCAGGAAGCGGTCTGATGGAAGGCGCCGTACGATGTTTCACTGCCAAGAAGGCAGCGATCTTCTCTATCGGAGCTTTTGGTGAGCGCTGGTATAAGATGGCGACATCCAATGGTGTTCCGGCAGATATTTTCCGTTCCGAACTGGGACAGATCACAACCCCTGCGATGGTAGACGAGGCACTTGCTTCCGGCGAGTATGACATGATCACCATCACACACAACGAGACTTCCACAGGTATCCATAATCCTGTCGGCGAGATCTCCAAGGTCCTTAAGGCGAAATATCCGGACGTGATCCTCTGCGTGGATACAGTAAGTTCCATGTGCGGTGACTACATCCCGGTTGATGAGTGGGGCATTGACGTCTGCATCACTTCTACACAGAAGTGTCTGGGTCTGCCTCCGGGAATGTCTATCGCTTCCGTTTCCGACCGTGCGTTGGAGAAGGCGAAGACCATCCCGAACAGAGGTCTGTATTTCGACTATGTGGAGCTGGCTAAGTTCGTACAGGAGAAGCCGTTCCAGTATCCGTCCACTCCTTCCGAGTCACACATGTTCGCGCTGGATTATCAGCTGGACTGCATCCTGGAAGAGGGTATGGAGAACCGCTATAAGAGACATTGCGAGATGGCTGAGCTGGTTCGTGACTGGGCAAGAAAGAACGCTGAACTTTATTCCGATCCGGACAACCTGTCCGTAACGGTCACCTGCATCAAGAACACACTGGGCATTCCTTTCGCCGAGATCAACAAGAAGATGGGCGAGAGAGGATATCTCCTTTCCGGTGGTTACGGTGCTCTGAAGGAGACCACATTCCGTATCGCACACATGGCGGATACGACCATTGATGAGATCAAGGCAATGCTTGCCGATCTCGACGAAGTAATTAAAGAGCTTAAGGCTCAGAACGCATAAGATTGGGAGGAACATAACATGAAGATTTTAGTAGCTGAAAAGATTGCTGCAGATGCGATCCAGTATCTGAAGGACGAAGGTTTCGAAGTAGACGAGCGTCTCGGTTGCTCCCAGGACGAGATCAAGGGTTTCATCGGTGATTACGATGCTCTGATCGTTCGTTCCGTAACACAGGTTAACCGTGATCTTCTGGCCAATGCCAAGAACCTGAAGGTCGTAGGCCGTGCCGGTAACGGTATCGATAACATCGATGTTCCGGCCTGCACAGAGAAGGGCATCATCGCAGTCAATACTCCGGAAGCCAACATCATGGCAGCAGGTGAGCTGGCTGTAGCACATGCTTTCTCCATCTTCAGAAATCTCTGCCATGCCAATGAGGCAGCACATAACGACGATTTCCGTCGTGCCCAGATGATCGGTAACGAGCTCGAGGGCAAGACCGCCGGTATCATCGGTCTCGGCCGTATCGGTTCCATCGTAGCCAGAAAGCTCAAGGGCATCGGTATGACAGTGGTTGCTTATGACCCGTACATCACACAGGAGAAGTTCGATACAGTAGGCGTTAAGCGCTGCGCGAAGCTGGAGGATCTCCTGGCTGTAGCAGATCTTATCACATTCCATACTCCGAAGAATAAGGAGACCGTCGGCATGGTTGGCGCAGAAGAACTGGCCAAGTGCAAGAAGGGTGTCCGTATCGTGAATGCCGCTCGTGGTGGTCTGGTAAACGAGGCTGCTCTCTATGAGGCTTTGAAGTCCGGTCAGGTTGCAGCAGCAGCTATCGACGTATTCGATAAGGAGCCGTCTTACGATAAGGCTCCGGGCGAGCAGCAGTACCAGAACCCGCTTCTGACTCTGCCGAACTGCGTAGTTACACCTCATCTGGGTGCTTCTACACAGGAAGCCAACCATAACGTTGGTTCTGCAGTTACCTCCCTCGTGGCCAAAGCTCTGCGCGGCGAGCTGGTTGCGGCCATCAATATGCCTACTTTCAGCGGTGATATGGCTGCGATCCGTCCTTATGCCAACCTGGCTGAGAAGCTCGGTAAGATCTACTACCAGGCTGAGACAGTTCCGGTCAAGAAGATCGAAGTTGAGTTCCGTGGCAGCCTGGCTGAACAGGAGACAGGTATCCTGACTCTGTCTGTTCTGAAGGGTTTCCTCTCTGCTCATTCCGATGGACGCGTAAGCTTCGTAAATGTCCGTCAGGGTGTAGAGAGCCGCGGTATTGAGGTAGTTGAGAGCAAGAGTGCGCAGTGCGAGCGTTACAGCAGCATGATCGTTGTGAACTTCGTAACCGAGGAAGGCCGTGAGCTTTCTGTTTCCGGTACGGTAGTCGGTGAGGATACTGAGGTCCTGATCAGCTTCTTCGGTTATCAGGCTGACTTCTCCATCGCTCCGATCGTTATCGCTATGCAGAATGAGGACAAGCCGGGCATCATCGGTAAGATCGCTACAAAGATCGGCGATCACAACATCAACATCAATGCGATGCATTGGGGCGTGAAGCCGGGTTCCACCAAGGCTCAGTCTTTCCTGGCTGTCAGCGAGGAACTCAGCGAGGATGTTCTCGGTGAACTCCGTTCCATCGATGGCGTTCTGCGTGTAACCCAGCTTTTCTTCTGATCGACCTGATCCGTTGGAAAAACTCTGGACCTGTAGTTCGCGCAGGTAGTATTCGTTGAGATGCGCACCGTACCTGCAGGTTGCGCAGACAATGTTTGGTGAAAGATGCACCGCGCCTGCAGGTTCGCAGGCAGTATAAAGTAACAGATCACTTCCCGAAGCGGGATCCCGATGTAAACCTCGGGAACTCCTTCGGGAAGTTTTTTTGCCACAATAAAATAGTGAGAAGGGATGGATCAGAAGTAATTCATGCCCACGAAAAGATCTGCGGAAGTTTCTCCATTGAGATCGATCTCATAGTCGATGCCATGAGAGAATCTTGAGACGGGCATCGTGAATTCGATATTCTCCGCCTCATTCTTGTTCAGTGTGGAGAAGAAGGCACGCTGGTTTACGGTGTCGACACCGAAGTAGCGTACGGTGGTGCCCGCCGGAATAGTGACGGTTTGTCCGTTGGGGTTGCCGTCCGCATCGGTCTGCGGAATGCTCATGTCCTTCTTGGTCACGACGATCTCGTCCTTCTCATAGAAGAAAGAAATCTCCTTCGGGAAACCTTCGTCTCCGGTCAGGGAACAGGTCAGGACCATGTCGCCGGTGCCGAGAAGATCGGATCTCTGCTGCAGTCTGACCGATGTCGGATCGTACGGATAAGCATCGAACTCACCAAAAGGTCCCACATACTCGACTTTCCCGTCGTTAAGACGGAAGATATGAAGCGGGGAGACCGGTGTATCCTGCTTGCTGAACTCAATGTACAGACTGAAGCCGTCGTCGTTATGGATGACGTAGTAGTCCATGATGCTCGTGACTTCGCTGTCGTAGTAATCTTCACACGGCAGCGCCTTGTCGTTATAGTAGACCTTCAGGTCGACCCGGTGGTAGTTGCTGCACTCATTGGCGACACGCAATGTATCGATATCCCCGTCTTCGTCGAAATCCCAAGCTATCTGGAAGCGGAAATCGGAGGAGAGGGTGTAGTATTCCGGGGTGGCGGTGAAATAGGAAAGATCCAGACATCCGCCACAGTCGAGTGCCGAAATGATGCAACGGTACTCGGAAAGCTCTCCGGCAGAGTCGCCTTCCTGGTACAGATACAGATCGTTCTGGGTGAGCCCGAAATCGATCGTGGAAAGATCTCCGGTGTGGATGCGTTCACTGAGAGTGGTCAGTACATCGTTGTATGCTGCATCGTCTTCGTCGTAATAATCGCTGTCAGTAGATATGCGGAAGGACAGAACGACATCTGCGAGAGCCTGTCTGTCGGTAACGATGCTTTCCAGCTTGATGGGCTCTGCGGTGACGGGATCGAAGTTGTAGTAGGCACCATCCGATTTCCAATCATAGCCGAAGTGAGTGTAGCTGTCGACGTTGAAAGACAGCACTTTGCTGTCTGAACGGGAGACGTAGGTGCGGGAGTCGATCTCCATGTGCTCCCAGATCCATTCGTTTCCGTCAGGAATGGCTTTCACCGTGTCGGCAAAAGAACTGAGTCTGGTGTCGTATTCCTCGTCGTATTTCTTCTTAAGCGCCCCATATATCTCTTCCAGTTTCTCATTCATCTTAGAGTACTTCTGGTCGGTGATCGAGTACATGTCGCAGTGCTCTGTGAGGCGGGCCACTTCGCTTTTCCGTCCCGGCATCAGTTCACCATAACCACGATCGATCGCCTGATTGGACAGTGCGACCGTAGTAAGATCGTGGGTGAATTCTGGATGAGCCGGATCGATGGGTTTGGACTGTGTGGTCTCGGATGGTTCTGTACTTTCAGAGGTCTCCGTAGCCGAAGTTTCTGATTCCGTGGTTTCGGAACTCTCGGAAGATTCCGAGGTTGCAGAGGATTCGGTCGTCGAACCCTCTGTTTCTGAGGTCTCAGAAGACGCCTCCGTCGTAGTGGCAGAGGTTTCGGTATCCTCGGTTTCTGTTACTTCGGTTTCGTCATCCTTGGTGGTCTGCCTTGTTGTACGGGTCTCCTTCTGGGTACACCCGGCCAGGGAAAGGACCATTGCCATGGACAGCAGTACTGAAATACAACGTTTCATAGATTCCTCCGGTCAGTCAGCGTACATCGGACCGGTGAAGAGGTAGTAGGAGGTCTCGCCGTTATAGCGGATCTCGTAGTCGTAATCGTTGTACTGGTTGGTCTTATCTCTCCAGCAGGCCATATAGAACAGCTCGTTATCGTCCGGGTTTTCGTTGATCGTGGACAGAACTGCCATCTCGTGTTCGGAATCGATGCCGATCAACATGACTGCGGTGCCGGCCGGGATTTTAATGGTTTCGATATCGTCAGCGAAAGGACCCTTGTCGCTGTACTTGCCGAGTACCATCTTCTTCGTCGTGATACCGAGGTCGATCTTCTGGTAGAACGGTTCGGTAGGTACCGGTACTCCGTCCGAGCCGATGCATGAACCCGTGATCGTGATGTGACCGGTTCCCATGATGTCACTTCTTGACATGAAGTGGCAATAGCTCGGGTCGAAGGGGTAGAATGCGAAATCGTGTCCTTCTCCGACAAATTCGACCTTGTCGCCCTTCAGACGGAAGACCAGCTCGCCATTGATCGGATCTTCGTTGAAGCATGTGAGGTTGATATAGAAACCGCTGTCAGTGTACATGACATTGTCGAGTTCATATCCGTCATCTGCATACATTTCGGAATCGATAGTGATAGAGGTGGTATGGTTATTTACCGTGAAATCCAGAGTTTTATCTGTGAAGGAGAAATCGAGTTTGTCCGGTGTTCCGTCTTCGTCAAAATCCCAGACAACATTGCCCATGTAGTCAGCCGGCAATGTGTAATACGGTGTGGTCGAGCCAAAGTAATCCATGTTGACACACTTTTCAAGATCAGCGGTCGAGATGACGAAGGTGTAGACAGCGGACCAGGTATCGAATTTCTGGACGTACATGAACTGAATGGCATTGTGATAGAGAAGGAAGGAAAGATCCTCACCCTTCTCGATATCGGCGGCGATACTTTCCAAAGCGGCATTCTTTCTCTTGATATCGTTATCCTCCCAGTCTGATCCCGTAAGCGGCTTGTTGTACTTGCTCTTGAGGGCGGTCGCGAAAGCCTTTCTGTCGGTGATAACATCCGAAAGCTTGATATCAGCGCCGGTTTCGGTGTCATAGTTCAGATAAGTATAACTTGCAGGTGCACCTTCTTCTTTAGACGGGAAATCCTCGACGAAGTAGAAAGAGAAAACCTGGCTGTCTGCACGGGTGAAGAAGATAGTGCTCTTGATCGCCGTCCTTCCTTCGCTCCAGATGTCCTCACTTGTGTACTTATCGACATCTTCGGAGAAGGTCTTGGACTTCTCGTTATACAGATAATCCACCATGGTGGCTCTTCCGTCGTAGAGGGTATCGAGCAGATTATGCATCTTGTCGAATCCGGGTGTCTTGAAGGTATAGACGGTCATGTCTTTTCTGACATAGGCCATCTGATCATTCGCATTCTTAGCCAGGGCAGCGACAGCGTCCGTATTTGTTTCCCGATTCAGTTCAGGTTTTGTCAGATCGTGGGACACGGTAAACTTCTTCTGCGGAGCAGGTGTCGGTGTAGGCGTTGCCTTAGATGTCTCAGATGTTTCCGAAGTCTCAGACTCCTTGGTCGTCTCGGATGTTTCAGACTCGGAAGTCTCAGTAGCAGATTCCGTAGTGGATTCAGAAGTTTCCGACTCTGTGGTAGATTCCGATGTCTCGGACTCAGTTGTCTCGGAAGCTGTGGTTTCCGACTCTGTGGTGTCTTCGGTTTCCGATGCGGAAGTAGTGTCTTCCGGCTCAGTGGTTTCTTTCGATTCTGTGGTTGTTCTCTCGGTTCTTGTCTCCTTGGCGGTACATCCTGTAAGGCCCAGAACGACGGACAGCGAGAGAGCGGCTGCAATACTACGTTTCATATATTCCTCCTGTAATCATTATTGATATGAATACGGTGTAAGCATAGCACAGTGCCTCTGGTTAGTAAATAAATATTGCGCAACAAAGCATCCCCAAACCGGGCGCAAGATGTGATAAGATGGATGAAGAAATGAATAACAGGAAATGGAGTAGATTTATGGTTAAGCACGTAATCATCTGGACTTTGAAGGACGAGATCTCCGATGAGGAGAAGGTACAGGTTAAGAAGAATATCAAGGAAGGTCTGGAAGGCCTGGCCGGCAAGATCCCGGGCCTTGTTGAGATCAAGGTATATACCGAGGGGCTTTCCAGTTCCAACACCGATCTGATGCTGGACTCCACCTTCGAGGATGAGGTTTCCCTGGCAGGTTACGCCGTCCATCCGGACCATGTGGCGGTCGCCCAGAATAAGGTGCGTCCTTTCGCCAAGATCCGCAGCTGTTTCGATTTCGAGGTCTGATCCCATGAGTGACAGAAAGCGCCGGATCCTGATCGTCAATGACGACGGGATCTATGCAGATGGCCTGCTGCGCCTTGCGCGCGAAGCGGTCAAGTGGGGCGAAGTCTATGTGGTGGCGCCGGACAGTCAGCGAAGTGCGGCTTCCCACAGCCTTACGATCAACGATCCCATCGATATCCATCCCGTAGACCTGAAGGTAGATGGTGTGAAGGCCTTCTCCTGCTCGGGTCTTCCGACGGACTGCGTCCGTATCGGGAGTCTGTGTGTGATGCCGCGGAAACCGGACATCGTTTTCTCGGGAATCAATAACGGTTTTAATGCAGGCACGGATATCCAGTATTCCGCAACTGTCAGTGCGGCGCTGGATGCGGCAATGTGCGGTCTTCCGGCCATCGCCTTCTCCGAAGGATTCACGGACGACCAGCGGAAAAGCCCCTGGGGGCATATCGTCACCGATACCTATCTCCCGGTGGTGGTAGAAGAACTGTTTTCCGAAGAACTGAAACCGGGTGTGGTGATCAATGTCAATTTCCCGGACTGTGACCCTTCCGAGTGCAAGGGCATCCTTAGAGACCGCAAAGTAAGCATGAATACCCCGTATCTCGATGACTACAGGGTAGAGGAGACTTTCCCGGACGGCGGCAAGCGGTATTCGATCCATTGGCTCAACCGTGACCACGCCGACGAAGGCACCGATCTTCGCGCCCTGATCGACGGGTACGTGTCCATCGGGATTGTGAATAATATCAGTTAATTTATTTGGAGGAAGAGTGAAATGAAGATCCGTAACCGAGTTTTACCGTGGCTTCTTTCTGCAGGTATGGTCATGTGCGGATCCGCCTGTGGCAAAAGAACGGATGCCTCGGATTCTTCACCGGTGGTGACGACTGTCGGTACAGTGTCTTCCGAAACCTCCGCGACCACCACATCTGAGACCACCGCCGCTTCCCGGGTCGGGGAAGTGATCACCTTCGGAACCCTGGACGGGGAACCGGTCGAGTGGATGGTGGTGGACCAGAATGAGAACGGCCTTCTACTTTTATCAAAATATCTTCTGGACTCGAAAGCCTATAACGAGAAATATAACGGGGTGACCTGGGAGACCAGTACTCTTCGCAAATGGCTGAATGAAGAGTTTTTCACAGAGCTGTTCAATGAAGAAGAACGAAATCAGGTCATCACCACGAAGCTTCAGGTCGCCGATAACCCGGACTACGGGACACCGGGCGGCAATCCCACGGAGGATAAGCTTTTCCTTCTGAGCCTGGATGAAGTGGCCAGGTATCTGCCGACTCCGAAGGACCGTGCCTGCACGCCGATCAAGCACGCCATCGATGACAAGATCTGGGTGTGCGAAGAAGGAACCTGCTATTGGTGGCTGATCTCTCCCGGCTTCGATGAGTATAACGCCTGCATGATCGATACCTCCGGATTTATCGGAAGGATGGGATACCGCGTCCATAACCGTAATCTCGGAATCCGTCCCGCTTTCTGGCTGAAGACGGAAGCGTGAGAAGTATCTTCGCGGATCGCATCAGGTTGACTTCAAAAATCAAAGAAGTTAGAATTTTATAGTCTGGGATTATATATTGACAGAAGAAGGAATAAGGAAATATGATTAAGCAACTATTGAGCTCTGTAAGGGAGTATAGATTCCCTTCGCTTATAGCGCCGGTCCTGGTGGCCGGACAGGTTGCGATGGAAGTGCTTCTTATCGACAAGACAGGAACCCTGATCGATAACGGAATCGAGGCTGGGGACATGAGTTATGTCTGGAGATCGGGTATCTTTCTGCTCATCTGTTTGCTTGTTGCCTCACTTTTCAGTGCTTTGTCAGGCCGGGCGGCTGCGATTGCCGGAGCCGGATTTGCGAATAATCTTCGACGTGACATGTACTATAAGATCCAGGATTATTCTTTCTCCAATATCGATAAATTCAAGACATCCAGTATTGTTACACGATTGACCATGGATGTGTCCAATGTTTCCGGGGCGTATCAGATGCTGCTCAGTGCGGCTGTCCGGGCTCCGATCATGCTGATCATCGCGACCTTTTCCAGTTTCCGCCGAAGTCCGAAGCTTACGCTGATCCTTGTTGGTGTGGCTCCTTTCCTGGTAGCGGGAGTGGCTCTTATCCTGCGCTATGCCCATCCGAAATTCCTGCGGATGTTGACGACTACGGACCAGATGAACAATGTGGTCCAGGAGAATGTGCGCGGCATCCGGGTAGTCAAATCTTACGTAAGAGAAAACCATGAGATCAAGAAGTTCTCCAATGTATCGCAGAGTATCTGTGATGACTCGATCCGGGCAGAAGGTGCTCTCAGTCTTAGTAATCCGTTGATGATCACCAGTATTTACGTTTCCATGATCGTGATCTCCTGGTTCGGAGCGAAAATGATCGTTGTGAAGGATATGTCCACCGGCGATATGCAGACGTTACTGGCCTTAAATCTGGAGATCCTGTCCAGCCTCATGATGCTTTCCATGATCATTGTATCGCTAGTCATGTCCCATGCCTCGGCCAAGCGTATCGTTGAGATCCTGGATGAAGAACCGGATATCGTGAACCCGAAGGATCCGGTCATGGAGGTCAAGGACGGATCCATTGATTTCGATCATGTGTATTTCAGTTATTCGAAGCAGAAGGACAGAAGCTGCCTTACGGATATCGATATCCATGTCCGGACCGGTGAGACCGTGGGGATCATCGGCGGAACCGGCGTGGGCAAGTCCTCTCTGATCCAACTGATCCCAAGACTTTATGATGTTACGGACGGAGACGTCAAGATCGGCGGCATCGATGTCAGAAACTACGATCTGGAAACGCTTCGAGATAATGTCTCCGTGGTATTGCAGAAGAATGAACTGTTTGCCGGGACCATCAAGGAAAACCTCAGATGGGGTAATCCGGAGGCAACGGACGAAGAACTGGAACGTGCATGCGAGATTGCCCAGGCGGACTCCTTTATCCGGTCTTTCCCGGATGGATATGACACGCATATCGAGCAGGGCGGCACGAACGTTTCCGGCGGACAGAAGCAGAGACTTTGTATCGCCAGAGCCCTTCTGAAGAAGCCGAAGATCCTGATCCTGGATGATTCCACCAGTGCAGTAGATACCGCTACAGATGCCAAGATCCGCAAAGGCCTTGCGGATTACGCACCGGGTATGACGAAGCTGATCATTGCCCAGCGTATCTCCTCTGTTGAACAGGCGGATCAGATCATCGTGCTGGATAATGGTAAGATCAGCGGGGTAGGTACCCATCAGGAACTGCTGGCCAACAATGCCATTTACAAAGAAGTATACGAATCCCAGAAGAAGGGAGGCGATGAGTGATGTCTCAGATCGACGAACCTTCTATGGAACAGATGGAACAGCCACCGATGGAAGAGCAGGAGAATCCTTTCTCCTGGAAACTCCTGAAGCGGATCTTCTCTTATATGAAAGGACGGTATCTGATCCTTTTTGCCATAGTATTGGCGGGCATCTCAATAGGCCAGATCGTCTCCGTATATGGAACGACCTTCCTTACAGACTTGTTCAGAGAATACATCGAGCCTTTCAAGGAAGTGGCCGAGACCAGCGGACTGAGTGCCGTCGATTATACTCCCTTGGTGTATAAACTTGTACTCGTTGGCTTAATCTTTCTCTTCGGTGTTGCGGCCCAGGCTGTCTCCGGATGGCTTGTGCCTGTGATCTCCAGTCGTGTACTGCACGATGTGCGTGAAGATATGTTCAAGCACATGCAGAAGTTGCCGGTCTCTTTTTTTGACGAGCATGTTCACGGAGAAGTCATGAGTTACTATACCAATGACGTGGAGACCTTAAGAGGCCTGATCAGTTCAGAACTTCCCGCAGTGGTAGGTCTTGTCATTGCTATCGTATCGAATTTTGTCGGCATGATCGTACTTTCCTGGCAGCTGACCATTATTGTGGTGGTGGCCGCGGTCATCCTTTGCTTTTCCGTGGGAAAAATCGGAAGCCTGGGTGCGAAGTATTTCATGCAGCAGATGATGTCCCTTGGGGAAGTGAACGGATACATCGAAGAGATGGTCAACGGACAGAAGGTCGTTAAGGTATTTAATTATGAGAAACGTGCGAAGAAAGAATTCGATCAGAAGAATGAAGACCTTCGACAGAAAACGACCAAAGCGGGGATCGTGGCCAGTATTCTGGCGCCGATCACGGGCGGTGTCGGCAAGATCGTCTATATCCTGGTTGCCTTGATCGGTGGTTTCCTGGCTATTGAGTGTGGTGTCAGTGCCATAGATGCAGCGGTCATTATCTCGTTTCTTCGTCTGGCCATGGCGTTCGTTGAACCTGTTTCGCAGGTGGCCCAGGTATTCAGCTCTCTTCTGATGGCTATGGCCGGTTCGAAACGTGTTTTTGACTTTCTGGATGAAGAGCCGGAGAAGGATGAAGGCTATGTCACCCTGGTTCACGCGAAGTATGAAGGTGTGGAACTGGTGGAGGTGTCTGAGGAAGAAGCACGGGCCAACAAACACAATGAAGATTATGTATGGGCCTGGAAGCATCCGCATAGTGATGGCACCATCACGTTTACACAGCTCCGCGGTGACGTGGTCATGCTCGATGTGGATTTCAGCTATGACGGGAAGAAACAGGTGCTGTACGGTATCTCCCTTTATGCCAACCGTGGACAGAAAGTGGCTTTCGTAGGTTCCACCGGCGCCGGAAAAACAACCATAACGAACCTGATCAACCGGTTCTATGCCATTGAAGACGGAAAGATCCGTTACGACGATATCAACATCAACAAGATCCGCAAGCCGGATCTGCGGAGATCTCTGGGAGTCGTACTTCAGGAGACCAATCTTTTTACCGGAACGGTCATGGAAAATATCCGCTACGGAAATCTGGAGGCCACCGATGAGGAGTGCATTGCTGCGGCGAAACTGGCTAATGCTCATGACTTTATCAGCAAACTGCCCCAGGGATACGACACGCTTCTGACATCTAACGGTACGGAGCTGTCACAGGGACAGCGTCAGCTGATCGCCATCGCAAGAGCTGCGGTAGCCGATCCGCCGATCATGATCCTCGACGAAGCGACCAGCTCCATCGATACCCGCACAGAGGCCATCGTCCAGCGTGGTATGGATGCACTGATGAAGAACCGTACCGTACTGGTCATCGCCCACCGTCTCTCAACGGTTCGAAACAGCGATGATATCACGGTTATGGAGAACGGCCATATCATCGAGCGCGGTGACCATGAATCCTTGATTGCCATGAAGGGCAAGTACTATCAGCTATATACCGGTGCAACAGAATTAGAATGATTTGGGCATTTTGCCCTGTTGACTTATAAATTCAAAATAGATAAAATGTTAGCGTCCTAACAATTAAAAACACAAAAAGGGGATGTGGATTTTACCAATGGAAATGGAAGACGTAAAGAAAACCGTCGGCATCAGCCCCGGAACGGGCGATCACATCGGTCCTTACGTCCGGCATCTCTCCAAGTCGATACGCTTAGCTATCGACGAAGCCCTGGATCAGGAACTATCCTCCGACGGGAAGCCTAGATTGACCTCTGTGCAGGCGCATGTGATGGGGTACCTGAACATGCAGCACGAACTGGGGAACGTGGTGTATCAGAAAGACATCGAACAGGTCTTTCATATACAGCGCTCCACCGCCACAGGGATCCTCAAGCTTCTGGAACAGCGAGGTTCGATCCGCAGGGAATGTGAGGAGAAGGACGCCAGGATGAAGCGGATCACGGTGACCGAACAGGCGCGGGCCACGAAGAAGCGTGTCGACTCGACGATCGAGCGGGTGGAGAAGCAGCTGGTGAAGGGTCTGACGGAAGACGAGATCAAGACGTATATTGAACTGACAGAGAAAATGAGAAGGAACTTAGAAAAATGATCAAGAGACTACTGAAATCAGTACGGGATTATAAGAAGCCATCGATACTGGCCCCGATACTGGTATCCTGCGAGGTCGTCATGGAAGTGCTGATGCCGATCCTGATGGCCAAACTCATTGACAATGGTATCGAGAAAGAGAATATGTCATATGTGTGGGTGATGGGTACACTCCTTCTGGTGTGTATGTTTATCTCCATGGCTTTCGGTGCACTCTCCGGTAGAGAAGCGGCCAAGGCCAGCGCCGGTTTTGCCAAGAACCTGCGTCACGATATGTTCCACAATCTGCAGAGGTTTTCTTTTTCGAACATCGATAAATTCAAGACCTCCAGTATTATCACAAGACTGACGACCGACGTCACCAACGTACAGAACGCGTACCAGATGGTGATCCGTATTGCGGTCCGTGCACCGATCATGCTGATCTTCGCCATGTGTGCAAGTTTCTACGTAAACCCGAAGGTAGCGTTGATCCTTCTGGCTATCGCACCGATCCTGATGATCGGACTGATCATCGTATTCCGCTATGCGCACCCGATCTTCGTCCGTATGTTCAAGCGTTTCGACCTGATGAACAACGTGGTACAGGAGAATGTACGTGGTATCCGCGTAGTGAAGTCTTTCGTAAGAGAAGACCACGAGATCGAGAAGTTCACATCGGTTTCCAAGAGCATCCGTGATGACGCGGTCAAGGCAGAGCGTGCCATCAACTGCAACGGACCTCTGATGATGGCCAGTGTCTATACCGCCATGCTGCTGATCTCATGGATCGGCGCCAAGTTGTGCGTAGGCGGTGATATGACCACCGGTGAGCTGACTTCCATGTTTTCCTACACCATGCAGATCCTCATGAGCCTCATGATGGTGTCCATGATCATCGTTATGCTGGTCATCTCCCGTACTTCGGCAGAGCGTATCTCCGAGATCCTGGAAGAACAGCCGGACATCACGAACCCCGAGAACGCGGTTACAGAAGTGGCAGACGGCTCCATCGACTTCGACCATGTATACTTCAGCTATTCGAAGAATAAGGATAAGAGCTGCCTGATGGATTTCGACCTGCATATCAAGTCCGGTGAGACCGTAGGTATCATCGGCGGTACAGGAAGCGGTAAATCTTCTTTCGTACAGCTGATCCCGAGACTTTATGACGTAACGGACGGCAACATCAAGGTGGGTGGTGTCGATGTAAGACAATATGACCTCGACGTGATCCGTGACAATGTTGCTATGGTACTTCAGAAGAATGTACTTTTCTCTGGAACCATCAAGGATAACCTCCGCTGGGGTAATCCGAATGCGACGGATGAGGAGATGATCCAGGCATGTAAGATCGCCCAGGCTGATTCCTTTATCAGTGCTTTTCCGGAAGGATATGACACCTACATCGAGCAGGGCGGTACCAACGTATCCGGAGGACAGAAGCAGAGACTTTGTATCGCCAGAGCCCTTCTTAAGAATCCGAAGATCCTGATCCTGGACGACTCTACAAGTGCAGTAGATACGGCAACCGATGCCCAGATCCAGAAGGGATTTGCCGAGTATATCCCGGGCACGACGAAGCTGATCATCGCACAGCGTATCTCTTCCGTAGAGCATGCGGATAAGATCGTGGTCATCGATAACGGCCGGATCAATGCCGTGGGTACCCACGAAGAATTATTGAAGAATAACGAGATCTACAAAGAAGTGTATGAATCTCAGAAGAAAGGAGGCGATCAGTAATGCCGCCGCCGAGAGGAGCACGTCCGATGAATCGGGAGGACTTAAAGAAAAACCCGATCTCCAAAGACCTGATCAAGAGACTGCTGTCGTATCTGACAGGCAAATACAAATTCCTGCTGGGCATTGTATTCTTATGCATTATCATTGCCTCCGTTACATCTGTTCTGGGAAGCATGTTTATCCGCAACCTGATCGATGACTACATTAAGCCGCTTCTGGTGGATAATAGCAACGATTTCTCCGGACTTCTGAGCTGGATCAAGATGGTGGCCGTCCTTTTCGGATTCGGTGTACTGGCCAACTTCTTCCAGGGCCAGATCATGCTGGTGATCGCCAACAGCGTTCTGCAGAATGTCCGTGATGATATGTTCAAGCACATGCAGACCCTGCCGATCAAGTATTTCGATACTCACTCTCACGGTGACGTGATGAGCCACTATACCAACGACGTAGATACTCTGCGGCAGATGATCTCCCAGAGTTTCCCGTCCATGGTCTCTTCAGCGATCACGATCATTGCCACTCTTGTGGGTATGATCGTAACCAGCTGGCACCTGACCATCGTTGTTCTGGCCGGAACCTTCGCCATGATCATCCTCATGGGCAAGATCGGCGGAAAGAGCGCCACCTTCTTCGTGAAGCAGCAGGCTTCCCTGGGTGACGTTAACGGTTACATCGAGGAGATGGTCAACGGACAGAAAGTCGTTAAGGTATTTACTTATGAAGACCGTGCCAAGGAGACCTTCGACACGAAGAACGAGGATCTGTGCCAGAATGCCACCAAGGCGAATATCTTCGCTAACATCCTGATGCCGATCATGGGCAACATCGGAAACGTCCTTTACGTACTGGTTGCTTTCATCGGCGGTTTCCTGGCGATCCAGTGCGGCGTCAGCGCCATCTCGATCGGTGTTATCGCTTCCTTCCTGCAGTTGACCAAGGCATTTGTCATGCCGGTATCTCAGGTTTCCCAGCAGATGAACGCCATCATCATGGCTATGGCCGGTGCCGGTCGTATCTTCAAGCTCATGGATGAGAAGCCGGAGACAGACGACGGTTACGTAACGCTGGTTCACTGCAAGAAGAACGGTGAAGAACTGACAGAAGTTTCCGAAGACGAGGCGATGCAGCACAAGCACAGCAACGAATATGTCTGGGCCTGGAAGCATCCGCACGGTGACGGCACGCTGACCTATACGGAAGTGCGTGGTGACGTCCGCCTCTTCGATGTTGACTTCAGTTACGATGGTAAGAAGCAGGTTCTTTACGATGTATCCCTGTACGCGAAACCGGGTCAGAAGATTGCTTTCGTAGGTGCCACGGGTGCAGGTAAGACCACCATTACCAACCTGATCAACCGTTTCTACGATATTGCCGACGGTAAGATCCGTTACGACGACATCAACATCAATAAGATCAAGAAGGCAGACCTGCGTCATTCCCTGGGTATCGTTCTTCAGGATACGAACCTGTTTACCGGTTCGGTCATGGACAATATCCGCTATGGTAACCTCAAGGCTACCGATGAGGAGTGCATCGAGGCGGCCAAACTTGCCAACGCACATGACTTTATCAGCAAGCTCCCTCAGGGCTACGATACGGTACTGACATCCAATGGTGCCGAGCTGTCTCAGGGCCAGCGCCAGTTGATCGCGATTGCCCGTGCGGCCGTTGCGGATCCGCCGGTCATGATCCTTGACGAAGCCACAAGTTCCATCGATACCCGTACCGAGGCCATCGTACAGCGTGGTATGGATGCTCTTATGGAGAACCGTACGGTATTCGTTATCGCCCACCGTCTGTCTACTGTACAGAACAGTAAGGCCATCATGGTACTGGAGAACGGTCACATCATCGAACGTGGTGACCACGAATCCCTCATCGCCGATAAGGGTAAGTACTATCAGCTTTATACCGGTGCTTTCGAACTGGAGTAACCGATTATAAGACCAAGAAAATGCGAAGAGGCTGTCTCAGACGTGATCCGGTTCACAAAGAGACAGCCTCTTCTTTGTGGCCGCAAGCCCCACGGAATGAATCAAAAAAACTTATCTTGAGATTCTCTTGAATCATGTTAGAATAATAGAAGCTACGGTAACTTGCCGTATTCCATAGGGAAAAAAGGGGATTATATATGCCGACGACGAAAAGAGTCAAAAAAGAAAATCGAGGACGAAAAGTTAAAGACATTACGGGAGAGAGATTCGGACATCTCGTTGCCATAAAAGAGACCTCGGAACGCTTTAATGGAAAGGTCGTCTGGCTTTGCCGCTGTGACTGCGGAAATGAAGTGAAGATCACATCCCACCGTCTTCTGCATACGGAGATCAGCAATTGTTTCGATGAGGCCTGCCCCTATCGTGATACCAGCCGTAAGCTTCTGAAACAGGAAGATTTCACCGGAGGACTCCGTCGCGAGACTTCGGCTATGGACGATATCTCCGGCCAGGTATTCGGAGACCTCACGGTTACCACTATGACCGGCATCAAGAGCGGCAAGAACCTGCAGTGGTTCTGCAAGTGCTCCTGCGGTCGTGAAGTCAAGGTATATGCCCGGGATCTTAACCGCGGCCTGCGTCTCAATTGTGGCGGCCCTGCTCATCGTAAGAGCGTCGGTCTTACCTCTTCCGATAACGAAAACGATTGAGAATTACACGAATCAGAGCGGGAAAACCGCCTGATCTCGATTTTGTTCGCCCGAATATAAAAAAATCGTTAGAAAAACCTTTTCAATCTCTGACTGTAAGTGTAAAATCTTTACATAAATCTTATAGGCAGAGGAGAATTTTGTATGGGCAAGTATTTTGGAACGGATGGATTCCGTGGAAAAGCTGGCGTGGTCCTCACTGCGGAACATGCTTTCAAGACAGGACGTTTCCTCGGCTGGTATTACTCACAGCAGCATTTGAATAAGGGCGCGCAGGAGTCTGCAAAGATCGTGATCGGTAAAGATACGCGTCGCTCTTCTTACATGTATGAGAATGCATTGGCAGCAGGCATCACGTCTTCGGGCGCTGATGCTTATTTATTGCATGTAACAACGACACCATGTGTGAGTTATATCACTCGAACAGAGGACTTTGACTGTGGTGTCATGATCTCGGCCAGCCATAACCCATTCTACGATAATGGTATCAAGTTGATGAATGAGATCGGTGAGAAGATGGACGACGATCTTCAGGACCAGATCGAGAAGTATATCGATGGTGAGAGTGAAGAAATCCCGTGGGCTTCCGATACGGGTATCGGCAAGACCATCGACTATTATTCCGGAAGAAACCGCTATATCGGCTATCTGACAGGACTGGCAACCAAGTCTTATGCGAAGCACAAGATCGGCCTGGACTGCGCGAACGGCAGTTCCTGGATGATCGGACGTGCGGTATTCGATGCACTGGGTGCCAAGACCTATGTCATCAACAACACACCGGATGGCGTGAACATCAATACCGGATGCGGTTCTACCCATATTGAGGGACTGCAGAAATACGTTGTAGACAACAAGCTGGATATCGGATTCGCTTTCGACGGTGACGCAGACCGTTGCCTGGCTGTAGACGAGCTGGGTAATGTTGTAAATGGCGACAAGATCATGTACATCTGCTCGAAGTACATGAAGGAGAAGGGCCAGCTGAACAACAATACCGTTGTTACCACCATCATGTCCAACTTCGGTCTTTACAAGGCCCTGGACGAAGCGGGTATCCAGTACGAGAAGACAGCGGTCGGTGACCGTTATGTATATGAGAACATGAAGGAGAACGATCACATGATCGGCGGTGAGCAGTCCGGACATGTTATCTTCAGAAAATATGCACACACCGGTGATGGTCTGATCACGGCGATCATGCTCATGGAAGTACTCCTGGCAACGAATCTGCCGCTTTCTGTTCTGGCTTCCGGCTGTACCATGTATCCGCAGGTGCTGAAGAATGTCGTTGTAGACGATAAGGACGGAACCCTTGCAGATGAAGCTGTGAAGGCACAGGTGGAAGCCTGCACGAAGGAACTGGGCGACAATGGCCGTGTACTCCTGAGAAAGAGCGGCACCGAGCCGGTACTCCGTGTTATGTCTGAGGCCGGTTCCTACGAAGAGTGCGAGAAGCAGGTGGACGCCATCATCGCATCGATGGAGAAGAGCGGACATCTGGTGGAGGTGAAGAAATAATGTATACGATCACAGACCTTTATGACCTGACTCATACCTATCCGCAGGCTGCGGAATATCTTTCGAAGTTCACCTATCCCTGGGAAGCGCTGGCCGGAATCACCGACCTGATCCTGGAGATCGGTAAGACTCTCTCCCTGGATGAGTACGATCATCCTTCCGAGGACGTATGGATCGCTAAGGACGCCAAGGTTTTCGCCACCGCATATATCGGCGGACCGTGCATCATCGGACACAACACAGAAGTCCGTCAGTGCGCTTTCGTACGTGGCAGTGCTCTCGTTGGTGAGAACTGTGTAGTCGGTAACTCCACAGAGCTTAAGAACGTGATCCTGTTCGATAACGTACAGGTTCCGCACTATAACTATGTAGGCGACTCGATCCTGGGCTATAAGTCCCATATGGGTGCCGGTTCCATTACCAGTAACGTAAAGAGCGACAAGCAGCTTGTAGTGATCAAGAACGGTGACGAGCAGATCGAGACCGGCAGAAAGAAAGTCGGCGCGATGCTGGGCGATCGTGTAGAAGTCGGCTGCAACAGTGTTCTGAATCCGGGTACGGTCATCGGACGCGACAGCAATGTCTATCCGACATCCTGTGTACGTGGCGTGATCCCGGCAGACAGCATCTACAAGGACCAGGGCAATATCGTTATTAAGAGAAAATAATCAGATAATCCAAAACATAAGTACAAGGGGGTACATTTATGAAAGTCATTATCGCAGAGAACTATCAGGACGGCGCCAAGAAGGCAGCAGACATCATGGAGAAGATCATCCGTGAGAATCCGGAATGCACATTGGGCCTGGCTACAGGTTCCAGCCCGGTCGGCATGTATCAGGAACTCTCCCGTCGCTGCAAGGAAGAGGGTCTGGATTTCTCCAAGATCCACACGGTCAACCTGGACGAGTACGTAGGCCTGGAGCCGACTCACGATCAGAGCTACCGTTACTTCATGGACAGCAACCTGTTCGACCACATTAATATCGATAAAGCCAACACCTATGTTGCCAAGGGAATCGGCGATGTAGAGGCCAACATCAAGGAATTCAACGAAGTACTGGATAAGACAGATATCGAGATCCAGGTCCTGGGCGTAGGTCCGGACGGACATCTGGGCTTCAACGAACCGGGTCCGGTCCTCATCGACGGCGCTCACAAGGAGATCCTGGACGAATCCACCATCGATGCCAATGCCCGTTTCTTCGCTTCTCGTGACGAAGTTCCGCGTTATGCCGTTACTATGGGTATGGGTAATATCCTTCGTGCAAAAGCGCTTCTCATGATTATCAACGGTAACAAGAAGGATGCCGCTACGAAGCTTCTCATGAACGATCGTATCGATCCGATGTGCCCGGCTACCTTCATGAGACTACACCGCGATGCAACCGTAGTCATCGAGAGAAAACTGGCTGAGGAGATCGGCTACATCAAGTAATACGTTGTCCCGAAAATATCCGGGCATCACGTAGAAACAGATTAGTAAAAACAAGAACTGACCGAAAACGCGGCTCAACGTTTACGGTCAGTTCCTTTATTATGCGGAGGGCAAGGGGAGCACGCCCTCTCAAGTATCCGGCGCCATAACCCGCGCCTCAAACATTAACAGATCCATTCCGGACGGTATTTCTGCGCCGTCCTTTCTACCGGGCATATTCTGGCCCGGTTCTGAACTACCAACTATATTATAGTGGAGAGTCGGCAGATGAGGGTGACGGATTTGTCACGAGGAAAGAAAGGCCGGAAGCCGCGGATTTTGGTGCAGGAGAAAAGAAAAACTGCCTCGGTGCGTTCGCACCTGAGGCAGTTGCTTGTGTCAGATTCACAATTCAGAGTTGCTGTTTAAGTCAACCTGGGCTTCTACTACCGCTTCCGGTATGACCGGCAGAGCAGCCGGTTCGTTAGCGGAGGAATGGTACTCGTAGAACCCGAGAATAATTCCGCCGATTATGAATGCCAGAATGACCAAGGCCGCAACGATCTCGCCTATCATCTCCGATATACGGATACCCATTATTGCACCCCTTATCCGTGACCGGCCAGCGGTCACAAAATCATTGGTTATCGGGTTCAGAATAAACTAAAAACTTCACAAATGCAAGAAATACGGGGCAGTAACATATGTTTTTCATGAATCTGACATATTATTGCGATGTCTGCGTTCAAAGACTGGTAAAGACGACAAAAAGCAAGGGAAACCCTTGCTTTTTGCAGATTTTATACTTCAAATTCCTGTGCTTTCAGATCACTGGACTTTGTAGATGTACAGGGATCCATCGGAAGAGGTGAAGACCTTCTCGCCGATCTTATCCAGCACATTGTAGTTGACTTCGCCGAGCTGGCTGTATTCCATATCGCCGAGGACGACGTATGTGACATCATAAAGATGCAACAATGTGCGGACTTCTTCTTCATCGTCAGACTGGTAGATATTCTGAACATCCAGATGTCTCGGGTTCAGATACTTCACCAGAGAACCGTTTTCCGGATCGTCTATAAAGTCATGGGTATCCGGATTGATCGTGCCCTTGGCGTGCCACAACCATTCGTGGACCTCCCATCCCACAACGGTAGGAAGACCGGTGTACGCCGAGATGATACATTTGTCGGAGTAACTGTTGCCGTATGCTTCACAGATGTTGACGTCATCCGTGACATTGGTGTTGAACCAGCCGATGGCCTCCTGGTAAGGTACCAGGTTACCTTCGTAGTAGCGTTCTTCTTTATTGAAGGCCTTCTGCCATACACCGTTCTCATCGAAGTCTCCGCCCGGATCAGCCGCGTGTCCGTCTATGCTCCAGTATTTCGAATCATAAGTAGAAAGATAAGCGGTACCGTCCAGTCCCTTATAGTTCTCGGAGCTGATCTCGGCACGCTGGGTCAGAGAACGGATGGTGTAGTTGCCGGGAACGAAGAGGATCAGGATCAGAAGCGCAATGGCTACGGTCAGACCCCAGTTGGAAAGGTGTCCCTTCTTGGTGATGTGGGCCATAAAGCGGAAGACTGTGTAGGCCATCACAAGGGACAGGATAATGAATCCGGCGAAGGTGAACTTAAACATGGTGTTGGATCGTTCGTAGCTGGCGCCGTAAATATCCGGAACGTAGATGATCTCCGGTGCGATGATCATCATCATACCGACGACGGACATACCTACCATGAAGACATCGATGATGGAGCGCTTGTTGAAGAACTTGGTCATCAGGAAGTCGCCGAAGGTAGCCAGATAATAATCCAGTGTCTTGAAGAGAAGAAGGATACGGGCCAGGAATCCGGGCTGTACTTCGTAATCTTCTTCTTCATCCGGGAGATCTTCTTCCACTTCCGGCTTCGCAACGGCAGGTTCTGCCTTGGCACGGCGGATGTGGGCTTTCTCAATGATCATGTCCGGATCTAAGTCGGCGTCGTCTTTCACGATGCCGTCCGGATCCGAGTTGTCCTCTGAATCTTCATCAGAAGTACTTTCTTTCGCGGCTTTTCTGGCGCGACGCTTCTCGATAGCCATAGACGGCTTCTCCAGATCCAGCGGTGCAGGCAGTACCGGAAGAGGAACTTTCTTATACTTTCTTCTCTGGGTGAGGACCACCAGAAGGATCAATGCGATCGCAACCAGGAAGTGGGTCATCCATACTACGGTGAACTGGAACAGCGGTGTATGCTGTCTGGTCAGGGCGATGGAGTTAGAGATCATGTCGAAGTTGTAGTTGAAGGTCAGTGCAATGAAGCTGGCCAGCGAGAACAGCATCGACATGGCGGCGCCGGTCCTGGAGAACGCGGACGGGAAGATCGTGGTCAGAATATAGGCGATCACGAAGAGACCGACCTGCAGAGCCAGATGGAGGAAGATCTTCTCACTGAACTTGAGGTATATGCCCAGGATACCGATCAATTCGAACAGGAATACCAGACCGCTGCTGAAAGAGATCAGATAGTTCGACCGTCGCCCGTTATAGACCAGAAGGGCCATGGCGCTGAAGATAAAGTAGATCAGGAAGTCCCAGTAGTTGCACATCTGGGAAAGTCCCAGGAAGAAAGCGACGATAAACAGTTCCGGACGGAAGCAGAAGGACATCTCACCGATGAGGTTATTCTTAAGGTTCTTGAAACGATACATCTTCTCGCTTCTGTCTTTCGGGAACGCTGCCCGGAAGACCAGTACGAAAAGGAATGCGATGATCAGCATTACGATGGTCATGCTGACAACGTGGGCGTGAAGGTCACCGATCAGGTAGGAATAGAAAGGGAACTCATGGATCGTGTAGTCACCTACTTTTTTCCCAAGATCTACGACCAGATCCGGGTTATGTCCGATATAACGGGTGGAGTCTGAATAGAAGAAGGAATCTGTCTTTCCGAAGACGATGCCCAGCTTCTGCCAGATGCCCCAGTGCAGGATGCCGTTTCCGATGCTCTCCTCGTCGAAGAAGAAGGAGTGGGAGTTACCGAACAGGATCACGCAGCAGGAAGAAAGGAGACCGGCGAAGGGCAGGTACCACTTCGATACCGGGTAATCTCGCTTCTGCATCAGACCGTCCAGGAACAACTGGCCGAGAGAGAAGGCCGACATGAAAGGCAGGGCAATAGCGGCACACATGGCTATGTTATAGGCAACGGCCGTATTGGTGCCCAGCATCTTCGTCATGTAAGAGAACATGTACTGACCGAAATAGTAGTAGTTGATCGGCTGTCCGGCGAGCCAGGGATCCTTGGCCGGAAGTCCGTCGTAGCGGACCATGGAATTCATAAAGCCGAAGTTCATGAACTTCTCTTCGCCGTTGATGGTCGGAGCCATGGCCTTGCAGTAGCAGAGGAAAGCGAAGATCGCAATGAAGAGGATCTCTTCGAAGAGGATATGCTTGATATTGCTGTCGTCTGCCAGTGCTACGAGAGCTGCGTTACGCGTCTTCGGAATACCCCAGGCGATGGCAGTCAGCAGGAAGAACATCACGACGGTCATCGGACGGCTGAAGGATTCGAACAATCGAAGGTACGAGATCAGCCATACCACACCTGCTGTCGATACCAGCCCCAGACTTCTTGCGAAGCCGAATCCGGCAGAAACAAATCCGCGGAAGAAGTAAGCGACGATCGGGAAGGCAGCCCAGCCGTACATGTAGAAGGCAGCCCACCAGGTGAAGAAGTCTGCGGCTTCGCTCTTGAAAACAAGACTGGCGAGAATGGCGACGACCACCGGTATCAGAAGTACCAGTGCACGGATGCCGATCTTGCCTGCGCTTAATTCCGGAAGCTTGCCATAGGCTGTCATGGCCAGTTCCTGGCCTCTGTTCCCGGAAGAAGCAGACTTCGTGGTGCTCTTCTTCGCATTTGCGGAACTCTTCTTACTTGAGTTCTTTTTCATGAGAGAAATCCTCCTTTATTTTGGCGACGGTGGAAAGTGCCTGAGAAATGCAGGCGTCCATCCGGTATTTGTTATCGTTGTCGTTCGGTCCGTTCTCAGACATGGCAAGTGAGCAGACGTAAAGTCCCCTTACCGGCTCCAGAAGGTCATCCATGGGGCGGTTCAGAGGCTTCGCGTATCTGGTTCTCGTCAGACGCCAGGTCTTGATGGAACTTCTCGAAACGCTGGGATTCATATACTGAAGACGCTTAAGGAAGATCTTGAAGACCTCGGCGTCGGATTCAGTCCAAAGCGGGGCGGAAGTCTGGAAACTTCCGGAAAGGTACAGAACATGTCCGCCATAGCGGCGTTCGCCCACCATGCTGGTGTGCTGGATGATGCGCTGGAAAGGCTCGTCGTCTTCGATCTGACGGGAATAGCACTCCGTGAAGGGGTACTTCATCAGGAGCAGAAGACACATATTGGCCTGGTAGGTCACATCCATCAGGGAATCGCGGAAATCCGTGGGGATATTCAGCGGGTGAGTGATGTGGACCAGGTTGCGGCAGGAGCCGGTATAAAGGATCGTATCGCATTCCAGAATAATAGAAGTGGTGTCGGCCAGAATACAGCGCACACGATAACGCGGGCGGGTCGGGTCTTCGCTCTCGGCGATCTCCGTTACGGTATAGCCGTACTGGATGATGCCGTCGCGGTCCGTGATCTCCTGGGCAAGCGCCGCCAGAAGAGAGTGGAAACCATTGTCCAGGTATCCCAGTTTCTTTCTGCCGGCACGACCGTACCAGAGGGAGTCGTACCACTGTAATTCTTCAGACAAGCCCAGATCCTTCAGAAGACCGATCAGGGCGCGGTCGGATTTACGGATGTGATGAGGAAGCAGTTCGATATACTCTGAGCCGAAACGGATGCAGGCCAGCATGCCACCCGAAGTGGACTGCTGCTCTACGACCTGTACGCGAAAACCGGCCTGGGCCAGCTTGTAGCCGCAGACGAGCCCGGAAAGACCGGCGCCGATCACGCATATGGACATCTTATCCGCCATGATAACGTAACTCCTTCCAGTTGATCAGATCATCTTTGCTTCGAGATAGTAACGTTTCTCAACGGCTTCGCCCATGGAGAAGGTCTTTCTCGGGAACACGCCTTCCTTGGAGATGGTCTCGAAGAAGGAATTCTTGGAAACGTCCGGCAGGAGGAATCCGAGATTCTTCTCATCAGCCAGAGCGCGAACGGAGTCTTCTCCGTGGATATAGTCAGTATGAGTCGTATTCACTGCCTCGATGGAATCCAGGAAGTTCTGGAGAGTACCGACAGCCAGTGTATGAGCAGGCTTGCCGATGACCATGCACAGATCTTCCTTACCGTTGGTGACCAGGATGGTCTGCTCGCCGTTGGCTCCGCCTTCTTTGGCAAAAGCACTTGCGTCGGAGAATGTAATCTGCTGGTCGTGGAAGTAGGCCTCGGCCTTCTCCTTGAAATCAGCCATAGTCAGACCGAAGGTCACACGATGGATCGGTTCGAACTGCAGACCCTCGTCGTGGATATTGACGATCTCTACCAGACAGTAACGTGCCGGATGTGTCAGACGGTCTTCTGCAGAGAGGCTCTCACGGATATTGCCCCAGTGAGTCTTGGCGGTAGCCAGAGAATGGTTGCCGTCGCCGACTGCGAATAGGAAGCCGTCATCGGATGTGGCCAGAAGGTCACGGAGTGCTTCAACGATATTATTTCCGATCTCGGAATGATCCTTGGCATAGTAACCCTTGATATGGCCGCCCTCCATCATGAGGTCTGTGTCATATACCAGATTGCTGCTGTCCTTGGACAAGGCTGCGAAAGCCGGCTCGATCACGGTGCGCTTCGGGTCATCAATGAGCACCATGATGTGCGGCATCTCGATCGGAGCACGCTCACGGATGCGGACACGAGGCGGGATACGGGAAAGTACCGTTCCCTCTGTAGCACGGATCCGGCTCTTGTTGCCCGGGGTATAGTCATACTGTTCCAGATCCAGAGCCAGCATCAGGCCCTTTCTGGATTCGTTATATTTTGTCTTGCGGTCCAGAAGGATAAATCCCGGATCCAGTTCCCGGAGGATCCCCTTGGACAGGTAGTCGTTGATGGAAGCAGAGATCTTGGAAAGACGATCCTCTATTTGCTCCACAGAATCTTTCTCCAGATATACTTCCGGAAGGAACATGCGAAGTGTAGATGGGTAGGAGCCGACGATGCTCTCTACTTCGTCCCAGTATTTCGGTTCCGACGTGAACTGGTCACAGGCGATAACCGCCCATTTCTCAAGGCTTACGCCATCTGCCGGAAGAAGTATTTTCGGTGCCGCAACGGCAATATCACTATAGATCGATTCCATGGAGAACCTCCGATGAGTAAAGTTTTGCCCCAATATTATAGCACGGGTTCCTGTAAAGTTCTATGAAATCATTGAGAAATGACACGTGCTCTATGGAAAAGAGATTCAATACATCTATTTAGTATTTGAGCAAAAGAAAGGACGGCGTCTAAATTGCATCGATATTACATCATAAAAACAATTGACAAAATTCTACGAGATACGGATAATGGTGAGTAATACGGGAAAGAGTGGTTAGTTTATGAAAAAGAACATTAGTTTAGGTCTGTTGGTTTTGTTGTCTGTTTTACTAACAAATTTCGGTCAAGTGATTCTTAGAGCTGATATTGGCGGGCAAAAAGGTTTTCTTTTTGATGAAAGTAAGTATTTTGTTCAGTTTTATGATTATCAAACCTATACAGTAAAAACCGAAGGTGGGGGAGAAATCGGTTATCTTAGCTACCTTGCTGGATTAGCAAGACGTAAAGGAACGAATACATACGTGTTTATGATGAAAGAATGCATGACACCAAGTGAGAACCGAGTTCGAGTTCGCAAAGAAAATGATCATAACCCCATCAGCGAAAGACCTTTCTCCGGGTGGGGAGTAAGTGAGTATATGATCGTTGATACATATCTTACAAACTTAGATGAGTGGGAGCCGAGAAACAAGCCAAAGACACGCAAAATTACCCTCTCTGTTGGAGGTGCAAAGGGTGCAGATCCTGGAGTAGGTACATCTGTTGGATTTTCCTATGAGATAGATCTGAAAGAAATGAAGATTAAACCTAAGGCTTATCAAACGAGTGGTCACTACACCGTTGATTATGATTATGTACCACATACGTTTTGGGGGGATAACGCATATTTTTCGGATTCTTCAAACCATTACCAGGTGGCCGAGTTTTCCACTACTGGTAAAACTGTTGAAATTGATGTAAATTATGAGGCACGGTTCGGGGTAGCAACGACTGAAAGCCGAATGCCGACATCAGTTTACACTAGTGCGGTATGGAAGAAAACTGGGACAAGAAGATATAAATACACGCTTCCTAGAAATTCTTATACTCCGACAAAAAAAGCATTGGATTTTGTTGAGAGAGCATATAAGAATTTTATGAATAGAACTCCTGATAGAAGTGGATGGAACTATTGGGCGTTAGATTTAACTAATGGAGATGTGTCGGCGGCATCGATTATTTACCAGTTCTATTATTCTGAAGAGTTTGGAAATTTGAAAGTTTCGGATGAAGAATTAGTGAGAAGACTGTATGTGACATGTCTTGACAGAAAGCCAGATGATGGTGGAATGCTTTATTGGGTGAAGGAAATACAAAGCAAGAAGAAGACCCGTGATCAAGTAGTGAAAGATTTTATTTATTCAGAAGAGTTTTCCAATGTTTGCGCGCGATATGGTTTTGTGAGAGGAACAGTATGATGTTTTCAAAGTCCTTGTATTGAGACACGAAATAGTGCAAAATAACACAGAATATATCGTATTTAGGTTTGGTCGTATTAGAAACAATGAACAAGAGAACTATTATTATCATTTTTTCGATTATTGGTGCGTTAATTGTGGGTTTTGTAGCTTTGCAAATATATAATTATGCAATTGGGTATCGTCCGCCCAAATTGATTGGCGCTGATTATCTGAACGAAGTTGTAGATTTCCAGGCAGTATTGTATGGTGAGGACATAGCTTTCCCGGAGAATTTTAACTGTCGAAAAGTGAATAACCTTAAAGATGAGACCGTCTTTCTGGATGCGGACTATGTGTATTTGTTGATTTGTGACTTTGATGGAAATGTAGAATTTAAAAAGGAAGATTTTCTGCGTTTGGTAGAGTATGCAGATAAACATCCGAATTTCAATTTTTACTACCTTGGAACAAGTAAATTGGATATGATAAAAAACAGTTTGGATAATTGCAACCTGAGTGATGAGGATATGAGCTTTGGATACATGACATATGAAGGTCTCAGAGTAAGACATTATGGAATGTGGTCGAGAGATGATGAGGATAATTTGAATAGAAAAGAAGTCTTAGGAGAACATCTTTGTATGCAAATCTATAGAGATGTGAAATCAAATGAATAATCATTTTTTGACGCTAACAGATTTATCCAAAACATATAAATTGAGCAGCGGAGATGTCTATGCGCTAAGCGCGATCTCTCTTTCGTTTCCTAAGAGTGGATTTGTATTTATCAACGGTATAAGCGGAAGTGGAAAAACAACGTTGATGAATCTCCTTTCCGGAATTGATAAGCCAACAGACGGAAAGATTTTCTTTGGTGGAAAAGAAATCAGCGGTTTTTCTGAGAAAGAATGGGCCGCATACCGTAATCTTGAGGTTGGAATCGTATTCCAGACATTTAATCTAATTGATGATTCGACTGTGAAACAGAACCTTCTTCTTCCATTGACTATTCAAGGAATTGATGATGAAACTGCCGAAAAAACGATTGAAGAAGCTTTGGCTTATGTTGGACTTCCGGATTTCCAGAACAGAAAAAGTGCAGAACTCAGTGCAGGTCAGAAGCAACGTGTAGCTATTGCCAGAGCACTAATTAAAAATCCCAAAATCATTTTGGCTGATGAAGCGATGGGTAATTTAGACCCCGTCAACTCCGAGGCGATGCTACGTCTGTTCAGCGATATTGCGGAAGACCGTCTTGTTATCCTCATATCTCATGACCAAGTTGCAGCCGAAAACTATGGAGATCGTATTATCACTCTTTCTGATGGAAAAGTGATTAGTGATATAGATAATACCAAGAAGAAAAACTTATACAACAAAGATTATCAAGTTGATATAGAGGTAAATGGTGAGGAGGATCAGTTACCTTTAAATAAGTTTAACCTGAAAGAAGAAATGATGCAAAAAGCTGAGTGGAATGGGTCTTTTTTTGCAGAATTGAGCATGAAACTAAAGGTCGCATATAAGAATGTGGATAAGCCTGCTAAGAAGAAAATCTCGAATCTGCAAAATGGAGATGCGAAACCCACGAAACTTCCGCTCAAGACCACTTTGTTGAATGCTGTTTATCCTATTAGAAAAAGAGTGTTTCGAACCATTCTGACAATTATTCTGATTGCGTTTGTTTGCTCTCTTTTCCATATCGCCATGATTATTTCAACCAATGATTTCAATCGCGTTATTGCGGATTATGTCCTTGACTCAGAATACGAAATGGTTGCTGTAAAACAATCAATTCAGACTAAAGACGGCGAAGAGAGTATAACACGGGGAAAACAGATCCTTGAGATGATAGAATCTGTGTTTGGTCATGAATATGCGAAACGGTTTTCCGACAGATGCTATGCTGTGAATAATGGAAGAGAAGAATCATTAGACTTAATCAGTGCAGAAAGTGAAGACGTATTCGAACAATTAGAGGTTCAAGGAAGATGGCCCCATAACGGGAAAGAGATAGTAATCAGTAAAACTGCTGCAATTTCATTTGATGCATCTATCCATGACAAAATAGATATAAATGATGTGATGTATGACATATGTGGTATATGTTCCGGGAAAATAGGTGGAGTTCAAGATAAGTACGCGATTGTACCTTCAGCAGTTGCAGAATCATACTTGGAGAATAAGCAAAGTATATCGTTACAAGGTGTAGACATTACATGTTCAACTAGAGTGGCGGACTATGCGTATTATTCAGATTCTATCGGGACTATCCTCCAACTTCAGGATCCGGTGAAATTGAAATGGGGACGAATGCCAACGGCTAATAACGAATTTCTGATATCGGATTTGATAGCGGCTGAAATGGGAGATGATCTATTTACAGGTAGCTATGCCATAGAATATCGACTGCCTAATCTGTACGATGATAAATACAATGGACTGTATGGGATGGTCACGAACCTTTTTGATTTTACTGGCAAGAAAGTCGAGATCGTCGGTGTGTATGATTCGGAAATGTATCCGGACTGTTCGGACTTTGTCGTCATGGATGATGTATTTCAATTATTGAAAAGAGATTATGCTCAGAATTTAAACTACCAGGACATTCTGGTTTTTACCGATGGAGATCTGTATGAAAAAATAAACGGAATGTCCGATTTGGGTGTGGAAATCTCAGAAGAAGAGATTTGTGACTCTTTGTATGAATATAAACATATGACAGAGACTGAAAATATCTATCTGGTTTTGATTATAGCTGTCATTGCCATTATGGTAGTTTTTCTGTTGATCTCTTTTCTAACATATAACGTGAATGACCAGTCACGAAGGATCGGTATATTTCGTGTTGTGGGGGTAAGTCGAAAAGATGTTAGACGTATTTACCTAATCAACAGTTTCATTACGAGTGTTTTTTCTGTCGTGCTGTCCTGTGTGAGTGCCGTTATATTGACAAATCTTTTGAACCAATTCATGCAAAGAGCTTCGACGAATGAATGGAGTCAAGCAGTAGATACATTCGTTATCAACTATTCTTATATGGCTATACGCGCAATCCTTATCCTGATCTTGTGTGTTGTAGTTACGATCATTCCGCTGAGAATTCTTTTCCGGAAAAAAGTCATTTCACTTCTTGCTGAACAGCATTAACTGTGCCACCTTTAGCGTATTTCAACGGATAGATTTTGAATATTCAAAATGATATATTGGAGATAAGGATTTGTCTTCGTGTGGAGAGGAGGGTGACGTATGGCAAATACAGAGAACAGCAGAGGAAGATTGCTCTGTCTTCTGGAGATCCTGATGAATGAGACGGATGAGAAGCACGGTCTTTCCACATCCGAGATCATGCAGAAACTGGAGCAGCATGGTTACAGTGTCGAGAGAAAGGCTTTGTACCGCGACTTTTCTGCCATTACGGATTCTGCTGTTCCGCTGGAACAGATCGGCCGGCCTCCGAAATACTTCATCGCCGAGCGCAATTTCGAAGTCGAAGAAGTCATGATCCTCATCGATGCCGTGGAATCAGCAAGCTTCATGACAGAGAAGAAGAAAGCCTCTCTCATCCAGAAACTGAAGGGATTAACATCGAAGAATCAGGCCGCGGAGCTCAGTGAGCAGATCCACTATATCGGCCGTCACCATTCCACCAATAACGATTTCATCTATACCACAAATCGGATCCGCAGTGCTATGGCGGAGGGACATCCGGTGACCTTCCAGTATATGGAATATGTATACGGAGAAGGCGAAGTGCCCAAGCATGACGGCATGGACTACATCCTGCATCCCTATGCCCTGATCTGGAATAACGGTTTCTACTATTGCATCGGGATCCGTCCGGAGCAGAGCGAAGAAGGGGAGAAGGATAAGGTGGTGCACTTCAGGATCGACCGCATGAAGAACGTCAAGGTCGATGCCAAGCGTACGTTGTGCCGTCCGCCCAAGACTTTCAACGTGGCCCGTCACGTAGAGTCTTCCTTCAGTATGTACGGCGGCAAGCCCCAGGCTGTCCAGATCCGCTTCGGCAAGAATCTGCTTTCCCAGTTCTACGACCGTTTCGATAAATCGGTCACGGTGCTTCCGGATCCCAAGAATCCGGAGTTCCTGATCGCCAATGTGTCGGTCAATGTCAGCCCCACATTCTTCTCCTGGGTCAGCCAGTATGAGGGTGCTTTCTCCATCGTCGGACCCAAGAGTGTCATCGACCGTTACCACGAACATCTGCAGAAAGCGCTTCAAGCTTGATTCTATCCGTGTTTTATCTTTAAGATGTCACGTATTTTTTTGTCCTTGTTTCTTATACAATGCTAATTAGAGTTGTTTCAAGAAGTAAATTTCGTGATGTTGAGAAAGTGGTGGCAGGATTTATGGCAGATGTGAAGAATCAGATCATTGAAGAAGTCAAGAAAGTAATCTGTGGCAAGGACGAAGTGATCCGTCTGGTTATGACGGCGATGCTTTCCGGCGGACATATTCTCATCGAGGATGTGCCCGGTGTGGGCAAGACGTCTATGGCCCTTGCTTTCTCCAAGGCCATGGGTCTGGACTACGGACGTGTCCAGTTTACTCCGGACGTACTGCCTTCCGATATTACCGGCTTCTCCATCATGGATAAAGAGACCCATGAGATGCACTACCATAAAGGCGCGATCTTCCATAACCTCTTCCTGGCAGATGAGTTGAACCGCGCCTCTTCCCGTACCCAGTCGGCTTTCCTGGAAGCCATGGAAGAGGGTCAGGTCACCGTAGATGAGAAGACCTATCCGCTGCCGGAACCTTTCTTCGTATTCGCGACCCAGAACCCATCCGGTGCTGCGGGTACATCGTTGCTCCCGGATTCCCAGATGGACCGTTTTACCGTAAGGATCTCCATGGGATATCCTGCCAACCTGGATGAGAAAGCCATGCTGATCAACCGTCAGGACGGTATGAATCCGCTTAAGACCGTGGAACGCGTATGCACGGCAGAGGACATGATGCGCATGCGTGAGGAAGCTGCCAAAGTCCATGTACGTGACAAACTTTTCGACTATATCGTGGCGCTGGCAGATGCCACAAGAAATCACCCGGATCTGGAGCGTGGCGCCAGCCCGCGTGCGACTCTTGCACTGACGGCTATGGCCAAAGCCTATGCCTACATGCATGACCGGGAATTTGTTTCGAACGAAGATGTGCAGACCGTATTTGTACCGGTCATGAGTCATCGTCTTCTCCTGACGCCGGAGGCGGAGTTCAATGAAGTGAAGACGGAGGATATTGCGAAAGAAATCGTAAAGAAGACGCGAGTTCAGGAGAAATAAGATGCTGAAGAACTGGATCGTATACATCCTGTTGCTGGCGGGTTCCTTCGCCTTCTTCGTCGTGTATCAGATGTGGTTTTCCTGGTACCTGTTTGTGGTGCTGCGCGCGATTCCCATCATTGCGGCACTGCTGAGCTTCGTGACATCTCTCTTTTTCCAGGTAAGACTGAAGGCGCCGGACATGATCACCATGAAGATGGAGACCGATCTGGTGTTCTCGACGAAGAACGCACGCTATCTTCCCGGTCAGCTTTATTCTGTTCGTATGACGATCCGCGAGATGATGAGCGGTGTTCGTGAACATTACCACTTTACCTGCCAGATCGGTACCGACTATTCGGTGCATCTGGCAACGGAGCACTGTGGCACCTATGCTATTGAGTCCATCAAGATCCGTGTCTACGATATGTTCGGTCTTATCCCGATTCCGCGCAAAATCGAACTGAAGAGTGAGATCCCTGTTCTTCCGGTCCAACGGATGCCCAGTGTGGCGACGGACTCCAACGGTTTCCGTGCCAAGATCCTGACCAAGTCCAATTCTCCCTATTCGGAGCTCTACGATATCCGCGAATATGTGGAGGGCGATCCCATCAAGAACGTCCACTGGAAAATGTCCGCCAAGAAAGATGAGATCATGGTGCGCGAACCCCAGGAAGAGACCCATGGCCGTGCCAGGATCGTGATGCCGCTGGTAGGTTCACGAGACAGAGTCGACCAGAATCTCGGTGAGGTCCTTTTCACGATCAAGTATTTCCTTCTTCGGGATATTCCCGTAAATATCAAGGTCGTCTCCCGGATCCGGCACCCCGAGATCTTCGAGATCCGTTCCAAGCAGGAGATGGACCGTGCCATGCGCCGTATCCTCCGTATGCCGATCGAAGGAGGACAGCACGATGCGTGAGAAGAGACCTCTTTCCTTGGCATTCCCTCGAGGCGAGACCGTACCGGTTTGGGCGATCCTGTTCTCCGGACTTGTCGCGTCCGTTCTGGGTATCGGTAATGCGTTGATGATCATTTCCACCTATCCGCTGGAAGTGGACTCCTTCGGATTTGTATTCTTCCTTCCGATCTTCGCTTTCGGATTCAGCTATATCCATGCCCGCAAAGACATCCGTCTGAACCTGATCGTTCTGGGCGGAATCCTGGTGCTGTTCGGATTGTCGCTGTTTCTGGACCTGATGGCCGTCCAGTCGGCGGCGGCGAATTTCGTTGCCACCATCCAGTACTACGCTATTTCCTTCCTGCCGGCAGGCGATGCGGAAGGCATGGTCAATCCCATTTCCATGACGCTGTTTCTGGTGTTTCTTTCCTCGATACCGTTATTTGTGACCACCTGGGTGCTGGTACGGAAAAGATGGATCGGGTTTGCGATCCTTGCGTATCTGCCGTTCCTGGTCTGCACTTTCTCCTTGAATTACCGCTATCCTTCCACCGGCTCAGGTATTACGACGATGCTGGGATTCCTGATGCTCTTTATCGCCGGTAATGTCCGGAAAAGTGCCAAAGAGAAGACCTATCAGGACATGCTGAAGGTCATGACACCTTTAGTGGTCATCCTGATCGTTCTTGCGATTATTAATCCGCAGAAGAGATACTCCCAGGATGAACTGGCCAGGAAGTATTACTTCCGGTTCCAGAACTATATCGAGATGATCACGAACCGGATCCCATGGGGAACCGGCGCCAGCCTGGACCCGCAGATGCGGCCGGTCACCGAAGCGACCTATTCCGGAAGTGTGGTCATGGAGGATCTGGCCAACCAGGTGCTGACCATGTCGGTAGATAATGAGAACCTCCTGAATGCCGGTAACTTCGGCATGCCGAAGTGGAAGTTCATGACGGTGACCCGCATGAAGAACGATAAGTACACCGGGGATGCGACTAAAGGTAACCGGTATATGTATCTCAAGACCTCGTCCATGGACCGTTTCGATGGCCGTTCCTGGGCATCGGCCGAGGAGCCGTTGAACTATTCGGATTACTATCCGTCCCGGAATGTGAAGGAGAAAGAGTCCCAGTATATTGTGTTCGTTTCAACGGAATTTTCGGGAGATTACGCTTTTATCCCGTACTACGTGGACCACTACCATGTGGATCCGGAGAGTGAGACGATCCTTCTTTCCTCTTCGGAACTGACGGTGAAAGATTCCCATAACATCAACGAGAAGGTGAAACAGGATCCGCCTCTTGCAAGTTATATCTATTCCTACGACGGTGTACCGGTCAGATATACGCCGAAGTGGTCGGAGGCCTATCTCGATAATATCTATACCGACGACCTCTTTGTTCCGTCTGCCACAAGAGAGGGCATTCTTTATTCCGGTATGCTGCCTGACTGGTACATGAAGGTTCTCTCCGGCGAGAATGACTGGTCGACGGAGCAGATTGTCCGGGGCGTCGTGTCTTATGTCAGCACCCTGAACACCTACGATGACAACACCGGCTTCCCTCCAACGGACAAGGATTTCGTGACCTGGTTCATGAGAGAAAGCAAGACCGGCTTTTGCGTTCACTATGCATCAACGGCTGTGGTACTTCTTCGTCTCGCCGGGATCCCGGCCCGTTATGTGAAGGGATATTTCCTGACAGATGTGGAAGACGGGGTCCCCTGTGATGTCTATTCCACGGATGCCCATGCCTGGATCGAGTATTTTCACCACGATTACGGATGGATCATGGACGACCCGACACCCGGAAACCAGCGGGCGGCCAGCTTCTTTAACTTTGAAGCTATCACGAAGGTCTACGGACCGGAGACGACGATGGTCACCCCCAGACCGAAAGATACCAGAAATGGCGCACTTGTACCGGCTACGAGTGATTCTGCTCAGAAGTCGGGAACGACAACGGATACGGAAGCCCCCGTCGTAAAAGAGAACCGGAATTTCCTTCTGACGTTCTTCGAGCGGGCTTTCGACCTTCTGGTATGGATCCTGATCGGGATGGCCATTGTAGTTGCGCTGTTCCTGGGAACCCGCTTCGTTTTCCAGTACTACTGGAAGAAACGCTTTGCCGGGGAGGATCTGAATGAAAACAGCCGTGCCTATTACAAGTACTACAGGACCATGGCGAAATTCCTGAAAGGCCCGCCATCCGAAAGCGGCGTGGAGATCGCCCAGAAGGCGACATTCAGCAGAGAGGGAATCTCACAGGAAGAACTTCTTGCTCTGATCAGTAAGGAAGAGAAGAATCTGGATATGCTTTATGCGAAAGCCAATGTTACCAGAAAGAACCTTTTCGATGCCTTCAAGATCCGCAAGAAACTTCCTTTATAATTTACATTACTACTGTATAGATTTTCTTCTATAAATCATGTAAAATTACAAGGCACGCGGAGACTAAGACGCGTGCCTTGTCTGTCCGGAGAGCCATCCGACAGCGTTTCGAATAAAGGAGATCGAGAAAATGAGACAGTTTACCTCAGATGAATTGAGAAATACATGGAAGCAGTTCTATATCGACCGTGGTCATGTGGATGTCGGTGCCGTTTCACTGGTATCCGACGGATCGACGGGTGTACTTTTTAACGTAGCAGGTATGCAGCCTCTTATGCCGTATCTTCTGGGTCAGAAGCACCCTCTCGGAACCAGACTGTGCAACGTGCAGGGCTGTGTCCGTACCAACGATATTGATTCCGTCGGCGACAAGAGCCACGTTACCTTCTTCGAGATGATGGGTTCCTGGAGCCTCGGTGATTACTTTAAGAAAGAGAGATGCCAGTGGAGCTTCGAGCTGCTTACCCAGGTCTTCGGATTCGATGCAGATCACCTCGCTGCGACGGTTTTCGCAGGAGATGAGAATGCACCTCGTGACGAAGAGGGTGCAGAGTATCGTGTTGCTTCCGGCTTCAAGAAAGAGAATATCTACTACCTTCCGGCAGAAGATAACTGGTGGGGTCTGGAGTACGGACCTTGCGGACCGGACAGTGAGATGTTCTACATTGCCGACAAGCCGGATTGTGGTCCGGACTGCGGCCCGGGCTGCAGCTGCGGTAAGTACACCGAGCTGGGCAACGACGTTTTCATGCAGTATGAGAAGCATCAGGACGGAACCTTAACTCCTCTGAAGCAGAAGAATGTAGATACCGGCTGGGGTCTGGAGAGAATCCTCGCCTTCCTCAACGGATCTAAAGATGTATATCAGATCGATCTTTTCGCACCGGTCATCGCTTATATCGAGCAGGTTTCCGGAACCAAGTACAATAGTGACGAGAAGCTGACACGTTCTATGCGTATCCTGGCTGACCACACCCGTACCAGCGTAATGCTCATCGGTGATGCAGCCAAGCTCGTACCTTCTAACGTAGGTGCCGGTTACGTTCTGCGCCGTCTGATCCGTCGTGCCGTAAGACATGCCCGTGCCCTCGGCCTGAAGAAGGAGAACATCCTGAAGATTGCCTCCCTCTTTATCGATGAGATCTATTCCAACAGCTATCCGCTGCTGGTGAAGAACAGAGAGTTCATCCTCAACGAGCTCACCAAGGAGATCGAGCGTTTCGAAAGCACGCTGGAGAACGGCATGAAGGAGTTCAAGAAGATCCTGGAGAGTGCTAACAGCGAAGGCAAGAAGGAGATCGACGGTCGTTCCGCTTTCTACCTTTACGATACTTTCGGATTCCCGATCGAACTCACCGTTGAGCTGGCTGACGAAGAAGGCCTGAAGGTGGATGAAGAAGGCTTCAAGACCGCTATGGAAGAGCAGAAGCAGAAGGCTCGTGACAACCAGAACTTCTCTGCGAAGCTCAATGCTTCCGAAGGTATCTTCGATTCCCTTAGTGCTGATGTGAAGACTTCCTTCGTCGGTTACGACAACCTTTCCTGCGATGCCAAGATCCTGGCTGTTGCAGATAGTGAGTCCCTGAAGGATGCACTTTCCGAGAAGGAAAAGGGAACGATCATTACGGATGTCACTTCTATGTACGGCACCATGGGTGGTCAGGTCGGCGATAAGGGTACCATCACTACCGCTGACGGCGAGTTCGTGGTCACCGAGACCATCCACCTTTCCGATTCCCGTATCGGTCATGTAGGTTATGTTTCCCGCGGCACCATCCGTAATGGTGATGCGGCAAGAGTTACCGTCGAGACAGATAACCGTCTGAACACTTGTAAGAACCACTCCGCGACCCACCTTCTGCAGAAGGCCCTGAAGATCGTGCTGGGTGACCATGTTGAGCAGAAGGGTTCTCTGGTAACTCCGGACCGTCTGCGTTTCGACTTCTCTCATGATTCCGCCATGTCTGCCGAGCAGATCGCAGAAGTAGAGAAGATCGTGAACAAAGAGATCGCGGCATCTCTTCCGGTACGTACCGATGAGATGAGCATCCAGGATGCATCTAAGACCGGTGCCATGGCTCTCTTCGGTGAGAAGTACGGCAGCACCGTTCGTGTCGTCAGCATGGGCAAGGGTACCAGCGGCGAGGCAGAAGCAGACTATAAGGAAGCATTCTCCGTAGAACTCTGCGGTGGTACTCACGTTTCCAATACCTCCCAGATCCAGCAGATCAAGATCCTGTCTGAATCCGGTGTAGCCGCAGGTGTAAGAAGAATCGAAGCTCTCACCGGTGACGGTGTACAGGCTTACTATAAGGACCTGGAGAACATGCTGGCTGAGGCTGCGAAACTCCTTAAGTCCAATCCTTCCGAGATCGTAGCGAAGATCGCACACCTCCAGAGCAGTCTGAAGGCCGCGAACTCCGAGATCGAATCCCTGAAGTCTCAGGCAGCCAAAGATGCACTGGGCAGCTCTCTGGAGCAGACTGAGGATGTCAAGGGCGTCAAGCTCCTGGCTGCGAAGCTCGAGAATGTTGAGATGGGTGCCCTCCGTGATCTGGGTGACCAGTTGAAGGAGAAGATCGGAGATGGTGTCATCGCCCTGATGAGTGCCATCGACGGAAAGGCGAATATCGTCATCATGGCCACAGACAGCGCCGTGAAAGCCGGTGCTCATGCCGGAAACCTCATCAAGGCTGTCGCTCCGATCGTAGGAGGCGGCGGTGGCGGACGCCCGAATATGGCACAGGCCGGCGGTAAGAATCCGAATGGTATCGAGGAGGCTCTGAAGGCCGTTAAGACCGAACTGGAGAAAATGTTGGGCTGAGCCGTCCAAGTGACGATTTAGAAAGTTTTCTTTGATGAATCATGATACAATAATTCTGGAGGCGTAAGTAACACGTCTCCAGAATTTTTCTTTTTAGCCGGAGGGTGAAGATATGTGTTTATTCTGTGATATCGTAGACGGCAAGATCCCGTCAACCAAAGTGTATGAGAACGATAAGGTCCTTTGTTTCAAAGACATCAAGCCGGCCACCCCGGTCCATGTCCTGATCGTGCCGAAGAAACACTTTGACGATATTCTGGATATGGCTTCCAGCGAGGAGGGCAAGGAAGCAATCGCGGATGTCATGATGGCTGTTCCGGAAGTCGTGAAAGCCACAGGTATCGACGAAGGATTCCGCATCATCAACAACTGCCGTGAATTCGGCGGACAGACCGTACAGCATGTACATTTCCATATCCTTGGCGGTCAGAAACTTTCAGAAAAGATGGTTTAATACTATATGAAATCAGATCGGAGCAGTCGTTCCACGTCTTCCGAAGCAGGTGAAGGCGCGTTATTCCGTGCAGGCAGAAAGTGTTCTTCGTGGATCAGTTGGATCCTCGTTCTGAGCATGCTTTCTACTGTTTTTCTTCTGTCTTCCTGTTCCAAGAAAGAACCGGACAAGACCGAACCTTTCGTCAATCAGGTCTTCCAGAGCATGTTTGCCCGGGAGGCGGTGAAGGACGAACTGGAGTTCTGGGGAGAGAATCTGAAGAAAGAGAAGACCACCGGCGTGCAGATGGTCCGTTCCATGCTGATCGCCCAGGAATTCCAGAACCGGAATCTTTCTTCCGAAGACAAAGTGGATGCGATCTATAAGGCCATGGTCAACCGTCCGGCCGATCCTGACGGCAAAGCCTACTGGTCGAATCTTCTGAACAACGGTGTCAGCACCGATGCGCTGCTCCATCAGCTTTCGGTTTCATCCGAGTTCCGAACCTACTGCACCGGGTTTGAGATCACTCCGGGTCTGGTGAATGCTTCCCAGGAGAGAGACATTGCTCCGAATACCACCATTGCGGTCATGAGCCTTTACCGCTCATTACTCAAGCGTGATGCGAACACGACGGAACTGAACAAATACGCCGGCCTTCTGCTGCGTCAGGAGATGACTTTCTCTGACCTGATCCTGCAGATGAGCCAGAGCGGTGAGTTCCTGATCCAGAATCCTACCGATGAAGACGCGGCCCAGGCCCTGATCACGGCGATCCCGGGAACGAAGATCACGATGGAAGATTGTAAGAAATACTGGCAAAGCGGAGTTTCCATGGACTTTATCCTGAAGACCCTCAGCACGGAATCCGGTTTTACTTCCTATTGTCAGGAACGAGGGATCCTGCCGGGTGAGATTAAGATCACTCAGCTTCGGGATCAGAATCTGGAGCTGACGGGTTTCCTGACCCGCTTTTATACCAAGCTTCTGGGAACCCGCCCGGAGGGAGAACTCTTGAACAACGGTGTCCGGGAGATCCTGGAAGAGAATAAGAGTATCCCGGATATGCTTTCCGATGTGCTGGAATCGCCGGAATGCCAGGAGGCATTGAGTTCCAACGACGATTTCCTCGATGCCGTATTCAACGTAGTCTACGGCCGCGAGCCGGAAGATGCGGAGATCGAGGGCTACAAGATCGGTCTTTCTCACGGTATTACCCGCTCTCATGTGTTAAAAGAACTGATGGCGGATCCTGCTTTCGCGGAGCAGATGAGTGCGTTGGGCGTCGGCCGGAAGGACACTGCTCCTTCAGATGAACCGCAGAAGGTCATTGCCTTGACCTTTGACGATGGTCCGTACACGCCGGTTACTTTCCGTATCCTGGATGCCTTGAAGCCTTACGATGCCCATGCCACATTCTTCGTGGTGGGAAACCGCGTGAACAACTATTCCGAGAGCATCATCAAGGCTGTCAACCAGGGCTGTGAGATCGCTAACCACACCTGGAACCATACCACCTTGACCCGGATCTCAGGAGAGGCGGTAGCCCAGCAGATGCTGGACTGCGATAATGCGGTCTACAATCTGGCCGGTGTCCATACCAAGGTCATGCGTCCGGTAGGTGGTTCCTATAGTAATAAGGTAGCAGAGAATGTAGGCCGCCCCATGATCATCTGGTCCATTGATACCAATGACTGGAAGTATAAGGACAGCGACCACGTGATCAATGAGATCCTCAATAATGTCCGGGACGGAGACATTGTCCTGATGCACGATCTTTATGAGACGACCGCCGCTGCAGTGGAGACCGTCGTTCCGAAACTCATCGAGAAAGGCTATAAACTGGTGACCATCAGCGAACTGGCCGAGTATAAGAAGACCCAGCTGGAAAACGGCAAAGCCTACTTCTCCCTGCGAGGATAAGCAGTCTTTCACGAAATAACAGAAAAAGAGAGTCCTTCACGTTTCCCTTGGGATTAACGTAAAGATATGTGGTTTGAAATACAGTGAACAATAGTATAGTATAAATCTGCTTTGGAAAAGCAGACCCATCAAGTTATGTTTGGCAAAGGAACACTTATTATGGCATTCAGGAAAACATCGTTAGTATCAATTCTGATCGTAATCTCCTTTCTTCTGGCAAGTTGCTCAACCGGTCATTCGGGATCTGAGACGCAAGTAACTGAAAGCACAGAGGTTATCAAATCATCTGAGATGACGGAAACTTCAGCATCATCTGAGATAACAGAGGTGACGGAAACTTCAGCATCCTCTGATACTAAGAGTGTTCATCCCGAATCTTCAATATCGTTTCTGCGTGAAATGATTAAAGAGATTAATGAGGTAGATGAGCAGGCTGAGCAGATGGGATATCACCCATTGAGAACAATGCTTTTGATAAAGTTCACGGAAGACAAAACCCCTTATGAACCCGTTGAAACGATTCATGCAGACAAAAACAGCATAACGGCAACTTCAGTAATGAGGATCGAAGAAGCGGACTATGACGGGTCTTCAGTTTTTGAGACTACCGCCATGTTGCTCCTGAATGGTAAGGTGGTCGAATTCAGCATCGACGGAACAAGCAGTGAGGGAGGGATCCTGACGACCTCTCTGCAAACTAACAAAGATTATGTCATGTCGGTAAGTGCTGATGACCTTCCGGTCGTTGAAGGCACGAACAAGATGACGCTGCTGGTATATAATTACAGTAAGGACAAAGAACTATATCTTGACTGCCAGAGTGACACGGTTTACTTCACGTCAGAACAGGCTTATGACGGTAACTTTATTGCAGCATGTCCTGAGTCAGATATAAACATTTTTGCGGCTAAGGATCAAAGTGAAGTCAATCAGCTCTCGTCAATGCCTTTCGTTAATTCGGATGAATTCGTGGATTTTGAATCTGATCACTACGGTTACGCATTGACAAAGGCGCGGTCCAACCCGACAATGCACTTCTATATTGATAATATGAATAACACAGATAGCAATGGTGAACGAAGCGGATTGATGGTCCTTTTCGTTGACGGGAAGATGCAAAACGTATGGAACGGAAAGAGATTCGGCGAGATAAACGTCTCCAAGAACGAGCTTCTTAAGGTCATAAAGATCGATACGGATTATGCACAGGGAGAGCGTCACAATATCTCATGGTTTTTTATTGAGACATCAGACCCCACGCGGTGGATCCCTGTTAACAGGTTTTCGATGCTTTTGGAGATCGAATGATAAAGAAGTAGTCATCGTTACGGCAGCCATAACCGACGCGCATGGCTGCTTTTTCAATTATCTATTCTCGAGTCTTCCGTGAAAAACCGAAAAAAGAGCAAAAAAATAGGGATTGGGAAACACAACAAACCAATCCCTATTGTGAATTCCGGGCTAAACGAGTAAAAGGCCCGTGATTTCGATTTATGGACGGAGAACCCAACTCCGTCAATCTCAACTAAACACCGAAAGAGGAACGAATCGTGTCGGTGAGGCACGGTTTCCAACCAACCATTGAAACCAAAAATATGCCAAAATTTAGTATATTTCTTATGTATTAACTATATAATGATTTGGCATTGAAGACAAACAAGTTTTGTTCCGAAAAGTATAACAATATTTCACTATTAAGGAAATTTCCTTAGATTTCAGTTCTGTCACTTTACCAGGGCAACAAGTGTTATATACTAGTTATGGAAGATAATGAATGGTTGAGGTGGCAATATGAATTTTATGTGTAGCCGTAGGGGTATGTGCCGTGTTTTCGGCGCATTGGCATTGTGTGCAGCACTTTTTCTCGGAATGTTTTTTCCAAAGGGAATCATTCGTGCAGAGGAACAGTCTGATCCGTTAGGAGATTTCGTGACTCGTGCCTATGATCTGATCCTGGAACGTGAACCGGATCCGGACGGATATGCATTCTGGTACAAGAGCCTCCAGAGCGGCGAGATGACCGCTGCTCACCTGGTGAACGGCTTCATGGTCAGCCAGGAAATGTATGAGAGACATCTTACGGAAGATGCCCAGATCGATATCCTTTACCACGTGATGTTCGATAGAGATGCGGACGAGGCCGGCAAGAAGTACTGGCTTCAGTATATGGAAGACGGCTTCAGCATCAGTTCCGTTGTAGACGGATTTACCAAGTCAGAAGAATTCCTGAAGGTATGTGAAGAGTTCGGTATCACTCCCGGTAATGTGGATCCTGTTGAGAATCGTGACAAGAACCAGGGTGTGACAAAGTATGTCTCCCGTGTATATAAGATCCTTCTGGGAAGAAGAGCCGATGTCGGCGGATTGAACTACTGGACCGGCGGAATCGGTGACGGCAGCCTCTCTGCGGCAGAGATCGTCAATGAGTTTATCAACACATCCGAATTCCTCAAGAACAATTACGATAACGATACAGTCCTGAATTATCTATATAAATCCATGCTGAACCGTGAGATCGATCCGGCAGGCAAGGAAAGCTGGACCATGGTACTGGGTACCGGTGTGACCATGAGCTGCATCGTTAACCAGATCGCAGAATCTCCGGAGTTCGCCAAACTGTGCAATCAGTACGGCATGGTACCTGGAAAGGTCAACCTGAAAGCGCCTCGTGATCAGAACTACCAGCTCTGCGGTTATATTTCCCAGGCCTATCCGGCCCTGGTGGGCCGACCCGTAACGGCAGCGGAACTGGACACCTACGTGGGCGCCGCCATGAACGGGCAGAAGAAAGTGGAAGATATCCTCTGTGATATGGTCAAGTCTCCCGAGAGTCAGGCGTACCACTCGAACAACAATAACTTCCTGGCCGCAGCCTTCCAGGTCTGCTACGGACACGACGGCAGTGCCGGCCAGTACAGTGCATACCGCATCTCTCTGAACAACGGGATCAGTCGTGCCAAGGTGATCAGCCTGATTGCCAAGAACAGTGCTTTTAACGACAGATTAAAGGCCTTCGGTATCGAGAATGTGATCTCGGTTCCGAAGAAGATGATCGCCCTGACATGGGACGACGGTCCGTGGACACCGGTGACTATGCCGATCCTGGACGTACTGGAGAAATATGGCGCCCATGGTACATTCTTCGTAGAAGGTGACCGTGTCTATACTTATCGGAACTGCATCGTCCGGGCCATTAACCTGGGATGCGAGATCGGTAACCATACCTGGGACCACACGACACTGACGAAGCTGGATGCAGCCGGTGTACGTATGCAGATCTCCAAGACCAACAATGCCCTTTATAACCTGACGGGCATCTGGCCGAAGCTGATGCGTCCGGTAGGCGGAAACCGCAACGCAACCGTTGATGCTAACGTCGGTATGCCGGAGATCCTCTGGTCCGTTGATACCAATGACTGGAAATACAGAAATACCCAGCACGTCATCGATGTAGTACTGAACAATGCGAAGGACGGAGATATCATCCTGATGCATGACCTGTATTCTACGACTGCCGAGGCGGCCAAGGTCATTATCCCGGCTCTCATCGAGCGTGGATTTACCCTGGTGACAGTAAGTGAGATGGCTGAGTATCGTGGCGCTACCCTGAAGGACGGCACGCCGTACTTCTCTCTGCGTGGATAAGAAGAGTATCCGCGGTTAAAAACTGAGTTAAAGGATTAGAAAGAAATGAGTAAAAAGACCAAGAGCATTATCGAAGAGATCAAGAAAGTTATCTGTGGTAAGGATTACATCATTGCGATGGCACTGACCGGTATGTTATCCGGCGGCCATGTCCTGATGGAGGACGTACCGGGTGTAGGAAAGACCACCATGGCCCTTGCCTTTTCCCGGACCATGGGACTGAATTACGGACGTGTCCAGTTTACACCGGATGTATTGCCTTCGGATATCACGGGATTCTCGGTCTACGATAAGAACACCCAGAGAATGGTCTATCAGCAAGGTGCGATCTTCCACAATCTTTTCCTTGCGGATGAATTGAACCGTGCTTCCTCCCGAACCCAGTCTGCCCTTCTGGAGGCCATGGAGGAAGGCCAGGTCACCGTCGATGGCAACACCTATGCTTTGCCTCGTCCTTTTACCGTATTTGCGACTCAGAACCCTTCCGGTGCATCCGGAACATCACTTCTTCCGGACTCGCAGATGGACCGTTTTGCCATCCGTATCTCCATGGGTTATCCGTCTTCTTCGGATGAGAAGAACATGATCATCGGCCGTCAGAACGGCCATAATCCGATGGAGGATGTTATGCCGATCTGCAGTGTCGATGAACTGCTTCAGATGCAGGACGAAGTCAGCCGCGTGTTCGTAAGCGAACCTGTACTGGACTATATCGTTGCCCTGGTAGGCGCCACCAGAACCCATAAATCCTTGGAGCGTGGTGCCAGCCCGAGAGCGACGCTGGCTCTGACTTCCATGTCGAAGGCCTATGCCTACTTATGCGACCGAAATTACGTGATCCCCAGTGATGTACAGGCCACTTTCCCGCCGGTCATGGGTCATCGTCTGATTCTGACTCCGGAAGCGGAAGTGAATGAGAAGACCACGACAGAGATCACCAAGGAGATCCTCAAGTCTGTACCCGTACCAAAGGTATAAACATCCATGCTGAAGAACTGGTGTATCTACATTTTACTGTGCCTGGCCGGAATCGTCTTTTTTCTGGTGTACCAGATGTGGCTGGCCTGGTTCTGTCTTCTGCTTCTTCTGGTATTTCCGCTGGCATCACTTACCGTGCTGCTCATTAATGTCCATTCCTGCAAGATCGAGACCATCGTGCCCAAGGCAGTCAAGATCCACGATGAGGCAGAAGTGGGATTTCAGGTGGCCGGCAACAGCATGCTGTCTCTCTTTATCTGCCGCATCTATCTGTCGGTCAGAGATGTTATGGCCGATACGACCATCAAGAAGAAAATCGAGAGCCATCAAGGTGGTGTCCACTTCTATCCTGTAGATACTGCCCACTGCGGTACCTTCGTTTTTGAAGCGAAGAAGGTGAGGGTATATGACCTTTTTAAACTTTTCTTCATCAACAAGAGCTTGAATATTCGGGAGGAAGTCGTGGTACGGCCGGTACCGGAGATCCCGAAGGCTATCCCGCAGATGAACGGCTTCAAGGCCAGAATGCTTCGTAAATCTTCGTCTACCTACTCCGAGATCTACGACGTCCGTGACTACGTTGCGGGAGATCCGATCAAGAATATCCACTGGAAACTGTCTGCCAAGAAAGATAAGACCCTGATCAAGGAGCCTCAGGAGGAGTGCTTCGGTCATGCGCGTATCTACCTGTCCCTGAACGATGAACGGGATGCCATTGATACGAAACTGGGTGAAGTGCTTTTCACCTCGAACTATTTTCTGGAAAGAGATATCATGCACAGAGTTCGTGTATTGCCGCCGAAGAAGAGGGAAGTATCCTTCGATATTCAGAGTCAGAGAGACCTGGATACGGCGATCCTGCGGATACTGCATATGACGCTTCCGAAGGAGGATGACCATGACGAGTAATACGAAGGCCAATCCTCAGACTACAAAGCGATCTGAACCGTTCGCCATAGCTCTTCCGGTACTGCTTTCCGGACTCATGAGCCTCAGCTTTACGTCGATGTTCGCCCAGACGTATGAGATCCCGTTCTCATATCTTCTGTTTATTCCGGCGATCCTGGCTTATGCTCTTCTGGTATCGACCCTCATCGTGCGGAGAAAGGGCAAACTTGCCCTTGTTTTCGTCATCGCTTCGGTGATTCTGTCCGGTGGAGCTGCGGCACTTGAGTATTTCGACGTGATGGATGTTTTCCATCTGAAAACGTCCGTCAAGTTCCTGCTTTGCCAGCTTCAGCTGTTTACCTTCCACGATATGGGACTGACTTTCAACGTTCGGGCAACGGGGGAAATGTCTGCGGCGGCATTGCTGTTTATATTGAACATGATCCCGATCGCACTGACGTGCTGGGTCATTACCAGAAAGAAGAATATACTTTTCTCTCTCGTGGGATTCCTCCCGTTCTTCGGGCTGACCATCGCCCTGAACTATTCTTTCCCGAAGCAGTGGAGCTGTCTGATCGCCCTTGGATGTGTCGTGGTGATGTTCCTTTTCCAGAATATGAGAAAGCATCACGACGAGAAGACCAATCGTACGATCTTGATCCTGTTGATTGCCGTCATGGCCATTGTGGTGATTGTCGGTGCCATCTCTCCGCAGGAGAAATACGACATGCAGGACATGGCGAAAGCAGAAGTGAGGCTGGCTACGAGTATCTATCAGAAGGTGGGACGCTACATCAAGAAGATACCTTCCTCGATTGAGACTCTCATCAAGCCGATCGAGGAGAATCTTCCGGAAGATACTACTTTCAAGCCTCTTATTGAAACAGGACCGGAGTATCTGAACCTGATCGGAGATTTCAATATCGAAGACAGTAAACTGATGGAGGTTCGAAGGATCCCGAATCCGAATTATTCCGGACCCAAATACAATGACAGATACCTGTATCTGAAAGCAGAGTCTAAGGGTGAGTATACCGGAACAACATGGGATTCCACAGTGAAGAACGGCAGCTTTGACTCGTACTATGTGGATGACATGGAATCCCAGTGGCGGGAGTGTCAGTATTTCATCGATATTGATGCCAATATCAATCCGAGCAATCGTCCGGTTCCGCTTTATACAGACTTCTATACAGGACAACTCGAGGATTCGATCCACAGCGTCTATCTGCTTGACAGTTCGGCCCTGATGGAAGAAGTTCCCAATGCGAAGAATGCGAGATTTATATACGCCTGCAATAATATTCCGACTGCACTTAACGGCAGATTGCAGGACGGGTACATCCGGAAGGTGAATGCAGAATATCTTGCGGTACCGACTACTACGAGAGACGGTATCCTGGGAAGCGGGAAACTGCCGACCTGGTTTACGCAGTGTTACTACGGACAGAGAGAGATGTCCGATCGTGAGAAGGTAGAACGGGTCCTGCATTTTGTACGCAATCTTTGCCCGTACAACGAACATACGAAGTCTATGCCCAGCGACCAGAAAGACTTTGTGGTATGGTTTATGACGCAAGGCGAGACCGGCTATTGTGTTCACTTTGCATCTACCGCGGCGATCCTGCTTCGTATGCTCGGTGTTCCTACGCGTTATGTAAAGGGATATATGTTGAATAATCTGGACGACGATGATGGTAGTGAGAACTATCAGCCTACGAAAGTATATACGACCGATGCCCATGCCTGGATCGAAGTATTCGATGAGAATTACGGCTGGATCATGTGTGATCCGACCCCTGATAATGAGAACGCGGAGAGAGGCTTCAGTTTCGAAGCAATTTATGGAAATAGGCTGGTGAAATCTTTCGAAGATGATCCGGATCCGGTCTCACCTACTACTGAGCCGTCTGCTACGGTGCCGGAAAACACACCTGTTCCGGATCTTTCTGATGCGACTCCGACTCCGGAAAGCCAATCCGAAAGAACGCCGACTCCGGCATTCACCGCCAGAAGTGAAGAAAGTGATGCCCAGCCGATGGGAACAACGGGTAAGGTTATTGTTGGGGTATTTGCAGTGATCCTGCTTATCGCAATGCTCCGTCTGATCTATATCGTGATCTGGCTGCGAAAACTGAAGGGCAGCTCGAGAAATGCTTCTGCCCGGGCATATTACCGCTACTTCCGTATGATACTGAATAACTACGGCAAACGCCCGTCCCATCGTCTGACTGCGCTGGCACAGCGTGCGGCCTTCAGCCAGGAAGGTCTTACCGATGAGCAGTTCAAGACGCTGGTAGACTCTGGTAAAGAAATGATTGCCAAAGCCGAAAAAGAGAGTCGTGTCTTAAGAAGGCTTTTTGGCAGACACATACTTGGCATTCCAAGGATTTAAAGGAAGAGAATAAGAGGATTGGACACGACTCGACATCGGCGCAAGATGGTATACCTACTGTCTGCGCCGATGCTTTTTATGTCTCTGTCCCAAAAGACATAAGAAAAGGACCGTCTCCACTTCGTGGAAACGGTCCTTCGAATCAACTATTCAGCGTCTGCCTGAAATCAGAACTGGCGTACACCGTAAGATACGCACAGTGCCTGGAATTCTTCAGCATATACGAAACCGTCAACTGCTACAGCGCGGTCTCCGCCGTTAGCCAGGAAGTCAGCCCAGAATGCATATCCTTCTGCATCTGCTTCTCTGTTGAAGAAGGCAAGGTACAGATCGTTGATGAATGCATCGTCATTCTTGGCCAGATCCTTGTACTCGTCACTTGTGAAGAAGAAGGATACGATCTGCTGTCCGGAGATAGAACCATCGTTGAGAGCCTTGCACCAGAAAGCTTCACCTTCGTCATCATAGCCACGCTCCATGCAGATCGCATAGAGACGGTTAACGAAATCAGTTACCTGAGGATTCTTGTCACTCTCGTTCTCGAAAGCAACTTCGCCTGCTACAAGGCCGTTCGCATCGCAGAGGGACTTGAACTCAGCAGAGTTCAGGAACTGGCAGATGAGACCCTGTCTTGTGTAACCGGCAGCGAGGTAATCGATCCAGTAAGCAACTTCCTCAGCGGAACCTGCACGATCGAATACGGAAGTGTAAAGAACAGCTACGAACTGAGCGTCGGAGAGCTCCTGCTCCTTCATCAGATCGCTGGTCAGTACGGAATAGACAAACTCAGAAGCGGAAGCACCGGATGTGAGCTTGTTGTACCAGAAGTCATAGCCTTCAGAATCCGGGAGGCTATCCAGAGCTGTGCCGTAAACACGTGTGATGAGCTCATCAACGTTATCTACGTCCTTGGTTGTAGCTTTCTTAGCAGCAGCAACTGCCTCTGCAGCGTCTGCGAAACCATAACCTGTGTAGATGTCACGGCCGTGAACATAAAGATCAACTGCTGTAGAAGTAAGGAGGCTCTTAACCTTAGCCGGTGTGAGGTTCGGGTTAGCGCAGAGCATCAGGGTAACAACACCGCAAACACACGGAGAAGCCATGGATGTACCTGTGAATTCTTCGTATCCGCCGCCCGGAACTGTGGAGTAAACCAGAGAACCAGGAGCAGAGATATCACACATGTGACCAAAGTTACTGTAAGCAGCATCGCCCATGTAAACTGTCGGGTCAGTGTAAGCGCCTGTAGCGATTACGTTGATGCACTCATTGTAACCAGCCGGGTAAGACGGGAACGGAACTCTGTCGTTACCGGCAGCACATACGATCGTAACACCCTTGCTTGCATAAGCATATCTGCAGGCATTAGCCATCAGGTTGTTATAGAAGTAACCACCGAGACTCATGTTGATAACCTGGCACTTGTTGTTAGCAGCCATTGTGATAGCTGTAGCGATGTGCTCATTGGAAGCACCTGCATTCGGGTTAGCGCAGTTAAATACGTTGTAGCTGACTACTTCGCAGATGTTGTTCTTGCTGTTAGCTGCAACACCGTGGCACTTATCGGAAGAACCGCTGTTCTTCGCACCGATGATACCGGCAACGTGTGTACCGTGATCACCAAAACCGTCGGAATCGAGCTTCTTGCCGTTGTAAACGTCATAGCTGAGGTTCTTCAGTACGAGACCTTCCAGATCCGGGTGAGTATAGTCAACACCCATATCTACGATACCTACACGAACCTTCTTATGTGTCATACCGTCGATGATCTTATAAGCACCGGCTGTATCCAGGTAGGTGTGCTGGTAACCAGGAGTCTCAAGACCTGTACCAACGTTCGGGACATTGTGGCCTACGAACGGCTTGATCAGGAATGAATAGTAGTTGTACTCCATGTAGTTGAAGAGACTAGCGTCGTAAGACTTAGACAGGGACAGAGCAGACAATGTGTTTGTATTGTAGGAAACAATATAAAGATTGTCATCAAAGTCCAGATCCAGCTTTCTAACGCTGGTAACGTCGAATTTCAGGGAAGATGTATCCTTGGTCAGATCTACGCCCTTGGTTGAAATAACGACTTCGCCCTCTACGTGCGGTTCGTCATCTTTCAGGATGATGGAATGGTCTTCCATGGTAACATCATGTTCGGAGCATACGGATTCAGCGGAAACCGTCTTGGCAGGAACCAGGAAAGCGCCGGATACGACACCTGCTACCAGAGTAAGACCCAACGCTTTAGTTAAAACATTGTTTTTCATACTCATTTTTCCTTTCTTCTAATCAGCATATAATAAACAATATAACGTATTATACAACAAAATTCCTTGAATTCAAAGAATTATATAATAAATATATAAGTGTTTTGTCACATAACATGGTGGGAGAGGTAACTGTTTCGAACAGAACCGCTCACGGACTCAGGCATTCTCCTGAGCTTTGGCCTCCAGGACAGCCTTGGCAAGCTGGTCGGCGCAAGATGTGGAATTGAATCCGCAGGTGTTGCCGGCAAGTTTCTCGGCAATGGCATCGGCCGTCCATCCGTCAACCAGTTTTCCGATGGCTTTCAGATTGCCGTTACAGCCATTGGTGAATACGACATCCGAAATCACGCCATCGTTGATCTCGAAATCAATCTTCGATGAACATACACCGGAAGTCCTGTACGTGTAATGCATAAAATTACTCCTTTCTTGAAGATGGATTCGGGTCTACCAGAGAAATATCCCGCTCGATCGGACATACCGGCAGGTATCTGGAAAAGACTTCTACATAACGGGTTCCGAAGGAGATCGATACCAGCTCGGAGAAAGCGATCTTCGCGGGCTTTTCCTCCCATTGTCCGGAAGCATCGAAGCAACGGACATAAAGATAGCGATCATCGGTCTTCTCCAGTCTTCCGATGGCAAAATCGATCTGACCGCTGTTGCGGTTCTCCGACTCGAAGATAGCGTTGCACTTGTTCGTGGAAAGATAGCGCAGAACGCTGCTCCAGGAAGAAAGATCGATGTCCGGACGACGGATCTCGGAAGTGACACCTTCACTCTCCAGGATCTCGTTGACGATATCCTGCTTGGAACTGATCTCTACCAGGTCTTTCAGCCTTCTGACGACGAAGCCGTCCAGACGGAAATCCTGCTCATCCATATAAAGGAAAAGCTCATCCCCCAGTTTCAGAGGAAAACAGTTGTAGCAATTCGGGTCCCCTTTCAGGAACATACGGCAAAGTAGAGTCTGCTTGCAGGCTTCTTCCAGTACAGCGGTAATCTCGAATTTCTTCATAACATGCCCTCCTTCAAATAGGCTTAAATTCGGTAACCAAGGACATTATAACATACACGCCGTCCGGAAATCGGAAGGAACCAGGACGAAGACGTGAAATAAATCGTCAGTGTATAATGAATTGGAAGTATAATATTAAAGTAAAACAAGGAAAACGGTTATGCCGGAGGTAAATATGGGCAAGAAAGAAGAAAGACGCAAGCAGGAGAGAAAAGAATCGATCCGTATGGCGATCATTGCCGGAGTCGTCGCACTCCTTCTGATCGTCGGAGGTATCATCGGATATTTCTGGATCAAATCGAAATATAATGATTATGCCGATTCGAAGGATACCCGTACTGTCGATGCGGAAGTCTTAAGTGTCGAAGTCCATTCCCGAAAGAACGAGTGGGATACAAAGGTCTTCTACTGGAAGGCTCAGGTAGCGTATTCAGTAGACGGTAACGAGTACAAAGATGAGAAAGAATTCAGTTCTGAAGTGAAGAAGGGCGACATCAAGAAGATCGAAGTCTACCAGAACAGTAAGGGCGAGTATCGTGTGCCGACCGTTGTCTCGGAGACCGGTACACAGCTGACGGCCTGGATCTTCCTGGGTGTGTCCGGATTCGGTGTTCTTGTGGGTATCGCAGCCATCCTTATCGCACTTCCGAATAACGACCAGAAATCCGGGAAAGGAAAGAACGGTAACAAAGGAGCGGGCAAATGACTTTAAACCAGCTGAAATATGTGATCGCGCTTTCGGAAGTAAATTCCATCAATGAAGCGGCAAAGCGTCTTTTTATCTCCCAGCCGGCCCTGACATCGGCGCTCAAATCTCTCGAAGAAGAGATCGGATTCGATATCTTCCTTCGCACCAAGAGCGGTATCTCTCTGACCGTGAAGGGCAGTGAGTTCCTGGGCTATGCCAAGTCGGTCATTGAGCAGTACGACATCTTGGATGCCAAGTATATTTCCGGTACTGGCATGAAGCATACTTTTCACGTATCCATGCAGCATTACACCTTCGCAGTCAACGCATTTGTAGAGGTCATCAAGCAGTACGGCATGGACAAATTCGAGTTTGAGATCCACGAGACTAAGACCCATGAAGTCATCGAGAACGTGAAGAACCAGAAGAGTGAGGTTGGTGTGCTTTACCTCAACGACTTCAACCGAAGTGTCCTGACCAAGATCTTCAACGAAGCGGGACTGGATTTTACACCGCTTTTCGACTGCGGGATCTACGCATACATGAGTAAGAGCAACCCGCTTTCCAAGCGTAAACTCATCACCATGGAGGACCTCGATGACTATCCGTGTCTGGTCTTCGCCCAGGGAGATTACAATTCTTTCTACTATGCGGAAGAAGTCATGAGCACCTACGATTATAAGCAGGTGGTTCGGGCCAATGACCGTGCCACGCTTCTGAACCTGATGGTGGGCATCAACGGCTATACCCTGTGCTCGGGCATCATCTGCGAAGATCTCAACGGCACGGATTACTGCGCCGTCAAGCTCAAGACCAAGGAGACCATGACCATCGGATATATATCCAGAAAAGGTGCCGTCCTGAGTGAACTGGCGGAAAAATATGTGGCAGAACTGGCCAAATACAAGAAGAATGTCTTGAAGTGAGATAGGGGAAAAGCACTGTAACAAGCCGGGAGTGGAGTCCTCCACATCCTGGCTTTTCTGTGTTATAAATTTTGGTTATAGTTGCTGATATAAAAAGGGAATTATTCAAAAAAACGTTCAGATGTTATATTCCTATACAAAAGAACCCGCCGCGATTCCCAAGGCGGGACGAAGGGGAGAAACACACATGGACAGAGGATTGAATACCCGCTGTCTGCACTTGCAGGAAACAGAGGGAAAAACAGAAAATTACGGAGCACTGAGCTTTCCGATCTATCAGACAGCGACCTATGCCCATCCGGGTGTGGGAAGAAGTACCGGTTATGACTATAGCCGGCTTCAGAATCCGACAAGGGATCATCTGGAACGGATTGTGGCGGGACTGGAATATGGCAAAGAAGCCTTCGCACTTTCCACCGGAATGGCAGCCATCACGTTGCTTTTCGAGCTGTTCGCACCCGGAGACCATATTATCTCCGAGTCCGACCTTTATGGCGGAAGTATCAGGCTTTTTAACAATGTTTCATTAAAGAATCAGTACGAATTTACCTTTCTGGACTGTGCCACGCAGGATATCGAAGCGGCAATCCGCCCCAACACGAAGGCCATCTATCTGGAGACCCCGACGAATCCCATGATGAACGTCTCGGACATTGCGAAAATTGCCGAGATCAGCAAGAAGCACGGACTGATCCTGATCGTGGACAATACTTTCCTGTCACCGTACTTCCAGAACCCGCTTCTGCTGGGAGCGGACGTAGTGGTCCACAGCGGGACGAAATTTCTGGGAGGACATAACGATACCCTGGCCGGATTCATCGTCACGAACCGGGATGACATCATCGAGAAACTACGGTTCCTCATCAAGACCACCGGCGCGGGACTGGCGCCCTTCGACAGCTGGCTGATCCTGCGGGGGATCAAGACATTGGGACTTCGGATGGAGAGAGCCCAGAAGAACGCCATCGGACTGGTGAACTGGCTGAAGAAGCAACCCGCCGTGAAAGCCGTATTCTATCCGGGTCTTCCGGAACACCCGGGACATGAGATCATGAAGAAACAGGCCCGGGGATTTGGTTCCATGATCACCTTCAACGTCGATACGAAGGACCATGCTCTGAAAATCCTGGAAGAAGTGAAGATGATCAAATACGCGGAGAGTCTGGGAGGAACAGAGACGTTGATCACGTATCCCACGACCCAGACCCACGCCGATGTGCCAGAGGAGATCCGTCTGCAAAACGGGATCACGCCCTGTACGCTTCGTCTGTCTACAGGTATTGAGGATGTGGAAGACCTGATCGCAGAACTGGAGAAAGTCTTCGCCACACTGGAATAAAGAAAACGCCGCCCTTTGGATCCGGGCGGGTGTACTATTGAATAAGGAGTGAGAGAAAATGCCGGAAAGAAACCTGAATTTCGATGAAGTCATCGAAAGAAGAAATACAGACAGCTTGAAGTTCGATTTTGCAGAACGAAGAGGAAGACCGAAAGACGTGCTGCCGCTATGGGTGGCGGACATGGACTTTAAGACCAGTTCCTATGTGGAGGATGCGGTCATCGAGAGAACGCGCCACGGGATCTTCGGCTACACCGAGACCAGAGATGAATATGCCAATGCGGTGGCCGGCTGGATGAAGAGACATCACGACTGGGAAGTAGATCCGCGATGGATGGTTAAGACCCCGGGTGTTGTATTCGCCCTGGCCATGGCGGTGAAAGCCTTCACGAAAGAGGGAGATCCGGTGCTGATCCAGCAGCCGGTGTACTATCCCTTCTCCGAAGTCATCGAGGATAATAAGCGCGTAATCGTCAGCAACGATCTGTACTTAGGAGACGACAACCGTTACCATATCGATTTTGAAGACTTTGAAAGAAAGATCGTGTACAACCATATCAAGCTGTTCTTCCTTTGCAACCCGCAGAACCCGACGGGACGCGTTTTTACGAGGGAAGAACTGACCAGGCTGGGAGATATCTGTCTCAAGCATGAAGTGCTGGTGGTAAGCGACGAGATCCATAACGACTTTGCACTCTTCGGAGAACATACTGTTTTTGCGAAAGTGAAGAAGGAGTTCGCGGACAACTGCATCGTCTGCACGTCGGCAAGTAAGACCTTCAATCTGGCCGGCATGCTGATCTCCAATATCTTTATCCCGAATCAGAAGATCAGGAGAGAATTCAGAAGACAGGTGGATGCGGCCGGAATCAGCCAGCTTGCGACGCTGGGACTGACGGCTACGAAAATTGCATATGAAAAAGGTGAACAATGGTACGAAAACATGATATCCTATGTTAAGGAAAACATTGCTTTCGTTAAGCACTACACGAAGGAGAACCTGCCCGGCATCAAGGTGATCGACGGTGAGGGGACCTATCTGATGTGGCTGGACTTCCGCGGGACAGGTCTTTCTTTCGATGAGATCGACAGGAAACTGATCTATGACGCCAGATTATGGCTGGACAGCGGAGTGATCTTCGGCGTGACGGGTGATGGATTCCAGCGGATCAACGTGGCCGCACCCAGGAGTACTGTGGCTGAGTGTCTTCGTCGGATCCGTGAACAATTCGTGGAGAACGCGTAAGATGCGAGGAGATTTGACATGGGACAATATATCGATCCGAAGATCAGTGAGGTTGTGGACCTGATCCTGAATGACTACGAAGACGAAAGGACAGTCAACCAGATAGACATCCATAACCAGCCGGATAAGTCGGCGATCATCGACGTGGTGGATAAACTTCTGAAGATCCTGTATCCGGGATATTACAGCGACAAGGTCTATAAGATCTATAGTCTGAAGAATAACATGTCCGCTACTATCGAGGATGTAATCTACCATCTGAAGAAGCAGATCGCCATCGTGCTGAAATATAACGAGGATAACGAAGCGGTTCCGGCAGCGGAACTGGATGAGAAAGCCGAGAGGATCACACTGGATTTCATGAAGAAGATCCCGGAGATCCGAGGCGTTCTGGAGACTGATATTGAGGCAGCTTTCGAGGGAGATCCGGCAGCCAAGAGCAAGGCGGAGATCATCTTCTCCTATCCCGGACTTTTCGCCATCTCCGTATACCGCATCGCCCATGAACTGGAAGTGATGCAGGTCCCCATGATCCCCAGGATCATGACCGAACATGCACATAGCATCACGGGTATCGATATCCATCCGGGTGCCACCATCGGAAAGTATTTCTTTATCGATCACGGTACCGGTATCGTTATCGGTGAGACTACCATCATCGGTGAGCACGTGAAGATCTATCAGGGCGTAACTCTGGGTGGTATCTCCACACGCGGCGGACAGAAATTAAGCGGCGTGAAGCGTCATCCGACTATCGGAAATAATGTAACGATCTATTCCGGTGCTTCCATCCTGGGCGGTGAGACAGTCATCGGTGACGATGTTGTGGTAGGTGGTAACACCTTCCTGATCAACTCCGTAGAACAGGGGACCCGCGTGACCGCGAAGAAGCAGGAACTGAAGTATTCCAACAAGAAAGTGGCCGGTAAGAAGACTGGCAGCAAGTCGAAAGAGTAGAGGTTAGAGATATGACCATATTGCAGCTGAAATATGTGATCGCCGTTGCCGGTTCGAAATCAATCCGTGAAGCTGCCAGTCGTCTTTTCGTATCTCAGCCTGCACTTTCTTCAACGATCCGCGAACTGGAAGAAGAACTGAACATACAACTTTTCGAACGTACCAGCAAAGGAATACGACTGACTGAACCCGGCAAGGAATTTCTGGTCTATGCCAAGGAAGCGGTCAGCCAGTACGAGCTCATCGAAGACCGCTATCTGGACCGAGACCAGAACAAGAAGCATTTCAGTGTATCCATGCAGCACTATGTTTTTGCCGTGCATGCATTTATTAACGTAACGAAGGAATTCGAAGACGGAAAGTATACTTTCGCCGTCCATGAGACACGTACGGATGAAGTATTGAATAACGTCAAGAATCTCTCCAGTGAGATCGGAGTCATTTCTTTTTCCAGATCGAATGAGAAGATCATGAAAAAACTGTTCCGGGAGTTCCAACTGGAATTCCATCCTCTTATGACGAAGGAAACTTTCGTGTATGTATGGAAAGACCATCCGCTGGCGAAAGCAGAAGAACTTTCTCTGGACGACCTGACGGATTATCCGTGTGTTTCTTTCGACCAGAGCAGTGAGAATGATTTCTATCTTACGGAAGAAGCATTGGGTGACCATGATTTCGAGAAACTGATCAAAACCAATGACCGTGCCACATCCGCAGAACTGATGGCGGCACTGAACGGTTATTCCATCGGTACCGGTATCATGATCGACAGCCTTACCCTGAAGGAAGGCTTCGTTACCATCAAGCTGAAAGAGGAAGATCCGCTTACGATCGGATACATCATAAGAAGCAATCATTCCCTCAGTGAAATCGGTCAGAAATATGTGGATGAACTGCTGAAATACAGGGAAAAATAGCGATAACAGAAACTTATAGCAAACGATAAAAGTTAAGCATTATTCAGGAACGGATTTCGATGATATGATTTTTTCAACGACAGGAAATCCGACCAGAAGAACTGGAAAACCAGTGACTGCGGTCGCTGGTTTTTTGTTGCCTGAAGGGGATATCCCGAGAAGTGAAAAGGAGGAAAGAAATATGAAAAAATCATTTGTCAGAAAAGTTTCCGTGATGTTGATCACGTCATTAAGTATAGCGGGTTTTGCAGCATGTAGCAGCAGTAAGAACAGTGCTGGATCAGAAAGCGGCGGAGGCGGCAACGGGAAACCGGATATCACCATCGGTACCGCAAACGGATCACTCTGTCTGGCACCACTTCATATCGCCATCGATAACGGATACTTCGAAGAAGAGTTCAAGAACGCAGGTGTGACCTGGAAAGTGGAAGAGATCGATCTGGCGAATATTTCAGAATTAGTCGCATCCAATAAGATCGACGCTTCGACACAACTGGCCGGCGCCATGATCCCTCAGGTAGATAACGGACTGGAGATCACTTTTACCGCAGGACTTCATACAGGATGTACGAAGTACTATACCAAGGAAGGTTCCGGCATCGAGTCCGTAGCTGATCTGAAAGGCAAGAAGATCGGTGTTCCGTCGATCGGAGATTCTTCGGTCATCGCTCTGAAGCGTATCCTTTTCGACAATGGCATCGGAGTTACCACAGAAAACCTGGAAGTCGAATGGGTGGTATATGGTCTGACCGATCTTCCACTGGCATTACAGAACGGTGCCGTCGATGTGGTGGCGCTCCACGATCCGGTAGCATACAGCGCTGAACAGGAATACGGATTCAAGAAGATCCTGGACCTGAGTACAGACGAGAAGTTTAAGAACGAATATTGCTGTATGGCGTTTGTCACCAGCAGGCTTGCCAAAGAGAATCCGAAGGCGGCCGCAGCATACACAAGAGCCATGTTGAAAGCCAGTGCTTTCGTACAGGCGAATCCTCAGGAAGCGGCCAAGATCCAGATCGATAACAATCAGTGTTCCGGGGATCTGCAGGTCAATGCATCTTTACTGGCATCTTATAACTACGGACCGTCCGTAAGTATCGCGAAAGACACCATCATCAACGCGGCAAGTGAACTGATCCGTATAGGAGAATTGAAGGCCGACGATCCTTCCGCGTTCGTTAGCAAAGCCTTCTCCAACTTCGACGGGGTTCCGGATTCGTATAAGTACGAGAACGGAAAATTTACCGAGGTGAACTGACAACTTGTAAAAGGGGACTTCCATGAAAAAGAAACTTTTTGCAGTATTGAAGTTGCTATTGCCGTTCATCGCAATAGCAATTTCAATATTGATCTACTACAACGTAAAAAACAACGGCAAACAGAAGCAGACCGCGCATCCTTATTATCTGTACTTCATTGGCGTGATCGGTGCGGTGATCCTTCTTGAGATCCTTATCGGATGCTTCAACCACAACATCCGGAAAAGGATCCTTCACAAAGCACCTTTCCTGACGGGCGTGATCGTGTTCCTGCTCCTGCTGAATTTCATTACGACAAAGACCACCGCATTGCCGACACTGTACTTTCCTTCACTGGACCGTATCATCGGACTTCTGGTGGAAAGCCGGGTATTTCTTCTGAAAAATGTCGGAGATTCGCTGAAACTTCTGGTGACCGGATTTCTGTGGGGAGCAACGGTCGGATTCCTGACCGGTCTGGCCCTGGGGTACTTCAAGGTAGTGGGATACTGGCTTAATCCGATCACGAAGATCATCGGACCGATCCCGACTACGGCATGGATCCCTCTGGCACTATCTGTCTTTCCTACCACACATGGCGCCAATGTTTTTCTCATCGCGTTCGCTGTGTGGTTCCCGGTAACGCTTATGACCAGCAGCGGAATCCAGAGCATCAACAACGTTAACTTCGAAGTGTCCAGAACACTGGGTGCTTCCACCATCTACCAGATCGTACATGTTGCGATCCCGGCCGCGATGCCCAGTATTTTTCTCGGCGTTTTCTACGGAACCGTATCTTCTTTTGCCACCTTGATGGCGGTTGAAATGAACGGTAATTCAAGCGGTATCGGCTGGTATATCAGCTGGCAGAAATCCGTCATGTTGTACGATGGCGTGTATGCCGGACTGATCATCATTGCCCTGATCTGTTCCCTGTCCCTTACGATCCTTTTTAAAGTGCGTGACAGAGTACTTACCTGGCAGAAAGGAGTCATCAAATGGTAGGCGAAATAACGATCAAAGATGTGCACAAGAAGTTTCCCAATACAGATCCGACAAAAGACGATGTGGTTGCGCTGAACGGTTTTTCATTGAACATCAAGCCGGGATCTTTCGTTAGTCTCATCGGTCCTTCCGGATGTGGTAAATCGACTTTGCTCCGTATCATCGGAGGACTGGATAAAGCGACGGAAGGGGAACTTTATATCGATGGAAAAGAGATCCGTAAGCCGGGCAGTGACCGAGGTTTTGCTTTCCAGGGCTCCAACCTTTTTCCATGGCTGACGGTGGAGAAGAATATCGCTTTCGGATTAAAGGCTCGCCACATCTATAAAGAACAAAAAAGCGCTGTCCAGGAATATATCAAACTGGTAGGACTGGAGGGCTTCGAGAAGTCTTATCCGCATCAGTTATCCGGCGGCATGCAGCAGAGAGCCTCTCTGGCCAGAGCACTGGTCGGTCATCCTTCTGTACTTCTGCTGGATGAGCCACTGGGAGCACTGGATGCTTTCACGAGAATGAATCTTCAAGATGAGATCATCGATATCTGGAAGAAACATAACATGACCATGGTGATGGTCACCCACGATGTGGATGAAGCGATCTACATGTCGGACCAGGTGGTGGTCATGTCTGCCAGACCATCCAAAGTGGAGGCCGTTATCGACATCAAACTTCCACGGCCCAGGGCCCGTGCGCAGGATACTTTCCAGGATTACCGTTCACGGATATTGAATGTGCTGAACCTCGGTGGTCAGGTAGACGAAGTCGAATACTATCTGTGATTAGAGATCTTATGAAATCAAGTTTAGAAATGTGAGGAAATATAGTTTATGAAAAATCGAGTTGTTTTTGCTTTAGCATTCATCCTTCTGGGACTTCTTATCATACTGGCACCGACAGTGCTTTTCCCGGTGTGCGAGAGTGAGAAGAAAATGGCCTGCTACTATACCAAAGAGGCCGAGATCGGTATCGGTATCCTGATCGCCGCATTGGGTGTGGTGTACTTCTTTCTAAAGAATAAAAGTGCACGTCTGGGTATCGCTATTGCCGAGTTCTTCAGTGCCGGACTGGTACTTCTTTATCCCTTGAAACTTACGGGTCTTTGTAAAATGAGTGACATGGCCTGCCGTGTCAAAACTCTCCCGGCCCTGATCGTTCTTGCGATCGTACTGGTGGCAATATCACTGGGAGATCTGTTCTTCCTTGCGAAAAGTGAGACGAACGAATGAACCGGCGAGGAAGAAAAAACATTCTTAAGGACATCCGAAGACACGCATTTTATAATGCGTGCCTTCTTGCTACCATCGTTCTTCTGTCCGCTATGCTTCTTTCCGGCACGGTGGTCAGCGGAAGTCTTCGCACGGGAATGGGCAATATGCAGAAACGGCTCGGTGCGGATATTATGCTGGTGCCGAAAGGTTCGAAGGAGAAGGCGGAGAATATGCTTCTGGAAGGAAGCCGGAGCACCTTCTATTTCGATGCGTCGATTTATGAAAAAGTGGCTGCGGTCGATGGAATCTCGGAGATCACCTCCCAGTGTTTCCTGAAATCGCTGTCAGCAGACTGCTGCAGCAGCGAGGTAGAAATCGTATTCTTCGACCCGCAGTCTGACTTTGTCGTGGCACCTTGGATCGAGACAGAATACCGGAAGGATCTTTCCGGAAATCAGGTAGTGGTAGGGAACAGTATTTCCAGTGAAGACGGGAAAATCAAGCTTTTCGGCCAGGAGTATCCGGTTGTGTCGAAAATGGCGAAGACCGGGACAGCCTTGGACAGTTCTGTATATTTTACATCTGAAGCGATGGGGGAAATTCTTGAAAATGCAGAGGAGAAAGGCTCTTTTCTGACTGAGGACCAGAAAAACGGCGGGATCCTTTCGTCGATCTTTATCAACCTCAAAGCGGGGGAGAAGAGTGAGAAAGTTGTTGAGTCGGTGCATCAGGTGATCGGAGATATCTTCGATGTAGTGTATCCGAAACAGCTTCACGCCTCCCTTTCCGGAAGTCTTATCAAGATTACGGGCATCGTCAATATAATCTCCTTTGTTCTCGGCGGACTTCTGGTTTTGATCCTTCTGATCATCAACAGTATCCTTATGAACCAGAGAAAACAGGAAGTGGCGCTTTTCCGTGTGCTGGGACGTACAAAAAGAGATCTGATCCGTATGCTGGTTTCCGAGATGGGACTTATCAGTATCAGCGGCGCGGTTATAGGCTGCCTTCTGAGTGCAGTCATTGTGATCCCATTCGGAGCATTTATCGGAAGATCACTTAATATGCCTTATCTCGGACCTGGGCTTGCGGCTACGATGGTATCGTTTGCCTTGATCGTACTGGGCGTATTCCTGATCGTGTTTTTGGCATCGATCTTCTTTATTGTTCATATCAGCAGCGTTGATCCGTACCTGGCGATGAGAAGGGAGGAGTAGGTTATGCTTTCGGCGGAAAGAGTGAGTAAATCGTATAAGGCAGGCAGACGTCATGTTCTTCTAGACACGGACTTTTCCCTTGATCGAGGAGAATTCTGTGCAGTAATGGGTGAATCCGGCAGTGGCAAAAGCACTCTCCTTGCGATCATTGCGGGCATATTGAAGCCGGACCGCGGAGTGGTACGTCTTGATGATCAGGATCTGTATGCTCTTCCAGATCACGAGATGGCGAGGATCCATCAAAAGAAGATCGGATATGTTCCGCAGAGTAATATCCTTTTGAAGAATTATACGGTACTCGAAAACCTCATTCTTCCGTTTCTTTCCGCAAAGGACCAGAACGAAGAAGCATTAAAGGAAGAGGCCGTGGCCCTTCTCGAAAAACTAGGTGTTTCTGATCTTGCTGACCGCTACCCGTATGAGCTTTCCGGCGGGGAGCAGAAGCGGGTATCTCTCGGCCGAGCTCTTCTTATGGATCCGGAGATCGTGATTGCGGATGAACCGACGACAGGATTGGACAGCAGCACGGGGAGGATCATTCTTTCGTGTCTGGCTGAACAGGCTGCATCCGGAAAATCCGTTTTGGTTGCGACTCACGATGATCATGTGAAGGAATACGCCGGACGGGTATTAGATATCACAAAAATCTGATAAAATATACCCAAAGCCGATAGGTTAGGCGGAGGGTATGATATGGCAACACTTTGCAGTAAATGCGGAGCACCTTTGGTGCTAGCTTCAGAGATCAAGTCAGGGATCTGCAGTTCCTGCGCTTCTCAGACAGTGGCGACCCCGAAAACGAACTCTGAGCCAGCTTTGGCAAAGGCGGAATCTTCTGAGCATAAACCGGAAGAATTGCTTCTGGATTCGGAAGAGTCAACGATCGATTGTGAGATCTATGCCTGTAGCTCCTGTGGAGGGCAAATCATTCATTTCGGTAAAAAGGCTTCCGAGAGATGCATCTACTGCGGTAAAGATACAGTATATCTTGCCCGCCAGGCCAAGGAGCCTACACCGGAATTCATCCTTCCTTTCTCGGTTTCCGAAGAGAAAGCCAGAACGCTTGTTAAGGAGAAACTCAATAGTCTGTCTTATATTCCCGCGAAAATTCGGAAAATGGAACCTGCGGATGTGCGTCGTGTATTTGTTCCGTACTGGATCTGCGATGTCATGCATGCAGAGAGCGTGGGCCGTCAAAGCAGACAACACGAAGAAGCTATCGGGCATCTGCTTCTGTCGATAAAAGGGCTTCCGCTTGATGCATCAACGATCCTGTCGGATAATATGGCCCATAAACTTGAACCATATACATACAAAGACCTGGAGCTATTCAACGAATCTGCGTTAAATGGAAGTTATGCTGCTGTAGCGGATCTGAAGAACCACGATCTTCGGGCAGCGGCAAAAGTGCGCGCAGAAGAGATCTTCCGTGATGAATTGTGCAAAGATTTTCAACGAAGAATGGAGAATGACTACTATAAAGATGTGAAAAGGTATCCGTTTACCCGGAAAATGGAGTCCTGCATGGTCGACCGGGATGTGAAGTATGCCTATCTTCCGGTATGGGTGATAAGTTATCAGTATAAGAAGAAGCACTGCACGATACTGGTTAACGGAAATACAGCTGAAGTGGTTGCACCGGTTCCCTGGAAGAAGGCGCCACTCCTGGGTCTGGGACTTGGAATTTTCACAGTGGCTGCGGCTTTGCTGTCGTTCCTGATATATAAAGCATTTGATCTTACGGGATGGATGCAGAGCAGTGACAGGACTCTTATGGTTGCTGTTGGAGTAATTCTGTTCTGCCTATTACAGCTGCCTGTTTTTCTCTTTGTGATCAGTCTTCGCGGGTTCAAGGATAGTTTGCGTGGCGCCAGGCGGATCTCGAACGGCGTTGTTTTTCATACAGGAAAAGAGGGGGAGAAGTGATATGAATACTTCAGTTCTTTTCATACTTTATTCTATTGTTTGGGGCGTATTGTTCGCTGCGATCATCACGTTTGAAGTGATCAGTAGAAAGCTTAAGAAAAACATTGAAAAATTCGATGAAGATACGAAAACAGATTATTCTGTCGATATTCTATTCGGAGGTGCGCTGACTCCTATGGAGAGGATAAATATGTCCTCTTCGGAACAGCTTCAGTATATTTCCGGCAAATTTGCCTTGATGAGAGATCTGGACGAGTATAAAGAGTTTGCCGCCCGTCAGCTTCTGGGAGATGAAGATGCACCGGTATCTCTGGATTATGGGAAAAAGAAAGACCAGGAATAACGGGCGCTTTCGTGTTATAAGTGAAACTTATCACAAACGATAAATACGAACGATTTTTCAAATGCCAAAGGTCATGGTACTATTAACTCATCCCGAACAGGGAACGCAAAAACTCATCAAGAGGGAGGGAAAAACATGAAGAATATGATGGATCGAAAAACTATGCAGATGTGTTGCATGTGTTGTATGTGTTCTGCATGTTTCAAGGAAGACTAAGAAGAAAAAACCTTTTGTTGAGAACAACATTTTCATTCGGTTGTTGCCAACAGGGTAACAGCTGATTTTTTTAATCATTAGGAGGAAATTAAAATGAGTGAGATTAAACAAAGCGCATTAGAACTGATCGGTAACACACCATTACTTCAACTGAATGGATATTCCAAGAAGAGAGAGATCACACAGGCAACCGTCCTGGCAAAGCTTGAGTACCTGAATCCGGCTGGATCCGTTAAAGACAGAATCGCTCTGGCCATGATCGAAGACGCAGAGAACAAGGGCATCCTGAAGCCGGGTGCAACCATCATCGAACCAACATCCGGTAACACCGGTATCGGACTTGCAGCAGTTGCTGCCGCTAAGGGCTATAAAGCCATCCTGACTCTGCCGGATACGATGAGCGTCGAGAGAAGAACTCTTCTGAAGGCATACGGCGCAGAGCTCGTTCTGACCGAGGGCGCCAAGGGCATGAAGGGCGCCATCGCCAAGGCAGAAGAACTGAATAAGGAGATCGAAGGATCAGTCATCCTCGGACAGTTCGTTAACCCCGCTAACCCGAAAATTCATAAGGAAACCACAGGCCCGGAGATCTGGAGACAGACCGAAGGCAAGATCGATATCTTTGTTGCTGGTGTCGGTACCGGCGGAACCATTACCGGTACAGGTGAATACCTCAAGTCCCAGAACCCGAATATCAAGGTCGTTGCTGTTGAGCCGGCTACGAGTGCCGTTCTTTCTACAGGCACACCGGGTGCTCATAAGATCCAGGGTATCGGCGCCGGTTTCGTACCGGATGTACTGAATACGAAGGTATACGATGAGATCATCCCCATCGAGAACGAAGATGCATTTGCTGAAGGAAAAGCTTTCGCGATTTCCGAAGGTATCCTGGTCGGTATTTCTTCCGGTGCTGCATTGAAGGCAGCTGAGATTCTTGCGAAGAGACCTGAGAATAAGGGCAAAGTGATCGTTGCACTTCTGCCTGACTCCGGTGACCGTTACCTTTCTACTCCGCTCTTTAAAGACTGAGTAGGATGAGTAATACATATCAAGATCTGCAGAACTCCCATCCGTGCTTTGGCGGGCATAAGAACAACGCCGGAAGGATCCACCTTCCGGTAAGCCCGGGATGCAACATTGCATGCCGATTCTGTGACCGTACCATCAACGATGTAGAAGAACGGCCGGGAGTGACTTCGAAGGTGTTGAAGCCGGCTGAGTGCGAAGCGATTCTGACAAAAGCCCTGGAGATCTGCCCTGACATCAAAGTGGCCGGAATAGCCGGCCCCGGGGATACCCTTGCGTCTGATTACGCGTTGGAGACCTTCAAGATCGTGAAGGAAAAATTCCCACAACTGATCAAGTGCATGAGTACCAACGGACTTCTCCTAAGTGAGAGAGCACAGGATGTGATCGATATCGGAATTGATTCACTTACTGTCACAGTCAACGCGGTAGATCCGGAGATCGAAAGCAGATTGAACGCCTATATCCTCTACCATGGAAAGAAGATAGAAGGTGTGGAAGCTGCAGAGATCTTAATCAGAAACCAGCTTGAAGGCATTCGCAAAGTCGCCTCAGCCGGAATCACCATTAAAGTCAATACCGTACTGGTACCGGAAATAAACGGGGAGCATATAGAAACCATTGCCAGGACGGTCAAGGAAGCAGGCGCGAAGATCTACAATATCATTCCGCTGATCCCGCAGCATGAACTGAAAGATGTGAAGGCACCGACTTGTGCCGAGATCGATGCGGCGAGAACAAAAGCTTCCAAATATATCGATGTATTCCGTCACTGCCAGCACTGTAGGGCCGATGCCGTAGGTGTTCCGGGAAAATCTGAATTCGGAGATCAGATCTATCAGAGACGATTAGGAGTGAAGGAGACATTCTCACATGGATGAAACAAAATACCGTATTGCGGTAGCCAGCTCCGACGGGATCGTGGTGAATAACCACTTCGGTCGGGCAAGGGCCTTCTATATCTACGCCCAAAATGGCGAAAAAACAGAGCTTCTTGAGGTCAGAAAACTTCCTCCTGTATGTGAAACGGGAGAACACGATGAAGCAAGACTTCAGGAAAATGTAGATAAACTTTCCGATTGTACCCACCTTCTGGCAAGCCGCATCGGAAACGGTGCCAGGGCCGCGCTGGAACGAAGCGGGATCAGCTGTTACGAGATCCCGGGGATCATATCGGAATCCATTGAAAAATTAGTGAAATTCGAGCAAGTAAACGAGTTATTTAAGTAAGGAAGGGTAAGAACATGGGCGAACTAAGACAGATTGCTATTTACGGAAAAGGAGGTATCGGTAAATCCACCACAACACAGAATCTTACTGCCGGACTGGTCGAGCATGGTAAGAAAGTCATGGTGGTCGGGTGTGACCCGAAGGCCGATTCCACAAGACTTCTTCTCGGAGGTCTGGCACAGAAAACGGTTCTTGATACGATCCGTGAAGAGGGTGAGGATATCTCCCTGGACCGCATCATGAAGGAAGGCTACGGCGGAACGAAATGTGTGGAATCCGGCGGACCGGAACCGGGTGTCGGATGTGCCGGCCGAGGCATCATTACTTCCATCAACATGTTGGAGAACTTAGGTGCCTACACAGACGATCTGGATTATGTTTTCTACGATGTTCTGGGTGACGTTGTCTGCGGTGGTTTCGCGATGCCGATCCGTGAAGGTAAGGCCAAAGAGATCTACATCGTAGCCAGTGGTGAGATGATGGCCCTCTACGCTGCCAACAATATCTCCAAAGGTATTCAGAGATATGCAAGGACCGGCGGTGTAAGACTGGGCGGCATCATCTGTAACTCCAGAAACGTAGACCGCGAACTTGACCTCCTCCGTGCATTCTCCAAGGAGCTCGGCACCAAACTTCTCTACTTTGTACCAAGAGACAACATCGTGCAGCACGCAGAGATCAACAAGAAGACCGTTATCGAGTACAGACCGGATTCCCATCAGGCACAGGAATACAGAAACCTGGCCCAGGCCGTGATCGAGAACACCGACTTCGTGATCCCGACACCGATGACCCAGGAAAGACTTGAGGAGATCCTCATGGAATACGGCATGATGGAACTGGCCGACGACTACAAGATCTGATCACACATTGCTTTCCCTCATATGGGAAAAGAACTTAAAATAAGGAGAGACTAACCATGAGTAAGATTTATAATTCCATTACCGAACTCGTAGGACATACCCCGATCGTAGAGTTCAAAAGACTTGAAGAAAAACTCGGCCTGAAGGGCCGTATCGCAGGCAAGCTGGAGTACTTCAATCCGGCCGGATCCCATAAGGACAGAATGGCGCTGGAGATCATCGAAGCAGCAGAAGCAAGAGGCGACATCAGCCCGGATAAGACTACGCTGATTGAGTTCACCAGTGGTAACACCGGTATTGCAATGGCTGCTTTCGCCGCAGCGAAGGGCTATAAGTTCAAGATCGGACTGCAGAACGGTGTATCCGCAGAAAGACTGAAACTTCTGCAGGCCTACCAGGCAGAGATCGCCGATGTTCCGCAAGAACTCATTGCAGGTGTTTTTGAAAAAGGTATTGCCGCTTTCGGCGACGTGATCGACTACATGGAGAAAGATATTGAGCATCCCTATGCCACACGTCAGCTGGATAATCCGGATAACATCAATGCACATTACAAGCATACCGGTCCGGAGATCTGGGAAGACACCGACGGAAAAGTAGATATTTTCGTGGGTGGTGTCGGTACCGGCGGATCCACACACGGTGTCAGCCAGTACCTCAAGGAAAAGAACCCGAACATCAAGGTCATCATCACCCAGCCGGACCCCAACGATGTCGCCAATCCTGTTATCAAGGGAGTAGAAGACGGTGGTTTCCACGGTATCCATCAGGTACATAACGATGACGGTATCACACCAATGGCTCCTGCCAATTTCAGTGACGAACTGACCGATGAATATATCTTCATTTCCTATGCCGAGACGCTACGTGCGATCCATCTTCTTGCCAAGTACGAAGGTATCTTCGTAGGTGCTTCTGCCGGTGCTTCTCTGGCTGTAGCCATCAAGCAGGCACTTAAGGAAGAAAATGCAGGCAAGCTCATCGTACCGCTTCTGCCGGATAACGGTGAAAGATATCTGTCTGAGGACCTGCAGCTCGTACGTCCTGAAGTAGAAGAAAATGTCGGTTTCTGAGAGGAAGAATAAATGGCTATCAACTTAAGTAATTCCAACGTCGCTACAAGAGAAAACAGAATCGGTTCCATCACCGGTTATGTGGGTACTCTTAAGGACCTGGCGACACAGAGTGAGTGCGGCACCTTGAAGGGATGCTCCCGATGCTTCTCACAGTCCAGTACATGTCTTTCCAGCTGCGGTCTCGGTCAGCTTTCCGCAATCCGTGATGTAGCCGTGATCCATCATGGTCCGGCAGGATGCTCGGTGGCCGGCGCCGGTGCCTACTACATGTCCCGCGTCATGCCGAAGAAGCGTGGTGTTACCAGCAGCACGATCTATGTCGGAACCGACATGAACGAGAACGATACGATCTTCGGATCCACCAATGCACTGAGAAACATCATCCTGGAAGTGAATAAGAGATATTCTCCGAAGGCGATCTTCGTATCCAGTTCCTGTGCCACAGGTATCATCGGTGAGGATATCGACAGTATCGTAGATGAAGTCAGAGACGAAGTGGGTGTGCCCATCGTAGCCGTACACTGCGAAGGTTTCAAGTCCAGGATCTGGGCGACAGGTTTCGATATCGCAGACCATGCGATACTTCAGGAGATCGTTCAGCCCCCGAGAGAAGGCGTGAAGACGAATAAGATCAACTTCAAGAACTTCTTCGAGAGCGCTCGTCCTGAGATCATCGAGATGTTCAAGAACTTCGATCTGGATCCGGTATTCCTGTACTGTAACTCCACCATCGAAGAACTCTCCCACATTTCGGAGAGCCTGGCGACAACATGTATCTGCGGTACTCTCGGAAACTACTTAGGAAATGCCCTGGAAGAGAAGTACGGCGTACCGTATGTCAGATCCATAAACCAGTGCGGTATCGTCGGATTCGAATCCTGGCTCCGGGAGATCGGAAGAGTCACAGGAAGATCCGAATCCATCGAGAAGTATATCCAGGAACAGCGTGCGATCTATCTCCCGCAGATCGAGGAGATCAAGAAGCAGCTGATCGGCAAGACCGCAGTTCTCGGCATGGGTCCGGGTTATACATTTGAAGTATCCCGTGTTCTCAATGAACTCGGTATCAAGGTCGTCTGGGCGCTGGCATGGCACTATGACAAGAAGTACGAGAACGGGGATGTACCGCCGTCCATGAAGTATCTTCTGGATAACGATATCGACTTTGAAGCAAGTGTGGCAGACCAGCAGAACTACGAAGTCATGAACATCCTTCACAAGTATCAGCCGGATATGTATCTGTCCCGTCATCCGGGTTCCACGGTATGGGCCATTAAGAACGGTACCCCGGCGATCTACGTAGCAGATGAGTACATGATCTTCGGATACAAACACACTCTCGAATTTGCCAAGACGATCCTGGATGCCATCAATAACCGAAGCTTCGAGGAGAACCTGGCAAAGAGAAGTAAACTTCCATACACCGACTGGTGGTATCAGCAGAACGTGGATAAGTTTTTGGAGGAGATCAAGTAATGGCGAAACTACTGGACAAACAAAGATATAAATGTGCGCTGGGTGCGATGCAGACCGTACAGGCCATCGACCGGGCTCTTCCGATCCTGCACAGCGGCCCGGGCTGCGCACAGAAGCTTTCCGATACGACAGGTAGTTCCGGATACTTTTCTCCGAACATTTTCCCGTGTACCAGTATCAATGAGAAAGATGTTGTTTTCGGTGGTGTCAAGAAACTGAATTCCACCATCGAGAATGCCCTGAAAGTCATCGATGCAGACCTTTATGTCGTACTGACAGGATGCATCCCGGAAATCGTCGGCGACGATTCCGGAGAAGTGGTCTCCCGCTTCGAAGATGCGGACAAACCTGTGGTCTACGCACCGACAGCCGGATTCAAGGGCAATAACTATAAGGGTCACGAGCAGGTAGTGGATGCCATCATCGACCAGTACCTGAAGAAGTCCGATAAGAAGCAGAAGGGCCTGATCAATATCTGGGCCGACGTTCCGTACCAGGATCTTTTCTGGCTGGGCAATATCCGTCAGCTCGAGAAGCTCATCGCAGAACTGGGTCTTACCCCGAACACGATCTTCGGATATAAGCGTGGCATCGAAAACATCAACAAGATACCGGAAGCCGAGTTCAATCTCCTTGTCTCTCCTTGGGTGGGTCTCAACAATGTCAAGAAGATGGAGAGAAAATTCGGCACCCCGTATCTTCACTATCCGACACTGCCGATCGGTGCGACCGAAACCAGCAAGTTCCTGCGTGAAGTCGGCAAGTTCGCAGGTGTTCCGGAAGAGAAAGTCGAAGCCGTCATCAAAGAGCATGAGGATTACTACTATTACCTCATCGGACGCTATGCCGATCTGTTCCTGGAGAACCGTGTCATCAACAAGCAGTTCACCGTCGTAGCCGATGCACAGTATGCTCTGGGCATCACCAAATTTCTGGTCAACGATCTGGGTCTGATCCCGGCCAAGCAGTTCGTCGTAGACGATACGCCGAAGAACTATCGCGATCAGATCACAGAGGAATTCAAGAAATTGAATTTCGGCATCGAGGCGGAGGTTTCCTTCGAGACAGACGGATTCAAGATCCACGAAGAGATCAAGAGCCACGATTATCACGGATACCCGCTGGTGCTCGGCGGTTACTATGAGAAGGAAGTCACCGAGAGTCTCAAAGGCAACTTCCTGAACATCTCCTGGCCGGTACAGGACAAGGTCGTATTCGACAGTTTCTATGCAGGATACGAAGGCGCGATCCGCCTGATCGAAGATATTTACACAGTTGCTGTTTCGAGATTCAACTGAGAAATATTGCGTGGAAAATATGCCGGGTGCATAACAGGAAAATGTGCCCGGTATATTTTTAGAAAATAAGAAAGGAGTCCGGATATGGCATATTACATCGCAGTCGGTTCTTCCAACGGAGAGAATGTCGATCTGAAATTCGGGGAGACAGACCGGTTCTACATCTACCGGGTCGAAGAGAAAACCATTGCTCTTCAGGAAGTACGCAAGGTGGAAAATACATCCTCCTCTGAGGCCGAAACTCTGCCACAGGAGTGCGGGGATCCGGTTCCCTGCGGTGACGCCGGGAAGACTTCCTGCAGTAGTAGCGGGTGTTCCGGGAACGGCCACGGATGCGGCGGCGGAGAAGCCGTGATCGGTAAAGTAGCCCTCATCGAAGACTGCCGTTGTGTCGTCTGCAAGAAGGTCGGTTTTCAAGCACAGAAACAGTTCGAACGCAAAGCCATTTCCGTATTCGACGTGGACATCAGCGTGAAGGATGCACTGGACAAGATCACATCCTATTACTTCAAGATCGATAACCGTCAGTCTCTTCGTTCCCCCGTGGAGAAGGAAGAGGAAGAGTAAAGAGAAAGGATCATTGTACGTATGTCGAAAGTAACGTATTCCGGTGTGCGGGAAAGCAGACCGGGCAGACTCAATGATTTAGGAACCACCGGACAGCAGGTCAGTGAAGACTTCAAGAAAGGCTGCCTGAAGCGGGCCGACAGAAGTTTCGCCCAGGGTCTTCAGTGCCAGCAGATCAATAGTCTTGCGGCTCTGATGTCTCTCGAGGATGCGGTATTCATCTCCCATTCTCCGCAAGGTTGTGTGGGATGCGCCATCATGGCCGTCGATATGTATCGTGTCGGACAGATCCATCGCGGTGTCCATAACGTGAAGAATCCACGCTTGATCGTATCCAACATCGATCAGAAAAGTGTCGTTTTCGGCGGAGAAAAGAAACTCCGCGAAGCGGTAGATAAAGCCATCACGAGATACAGTCCGAAACTGGCTTTCGTATTCGCATCTTGCGCATCGGGAATCATCGGTGACGATATCGATGCTATCTGCGCGGATCTGCAGAATGACTATCCTGACACCCTGATCATTCCGATCCACTGTGAAGGTTTCAAATCGAAGATCTGCGCATCCGGATTCGATGCTGCTTTTATTTCCATCAACAAGTATATTCTGAAGCATCAGAAGGTAGAGAAAGAGCCGGGTCTGATCAATCTTTTCGCTCCTACGACAGTCAGCTACGCCGACCAGAAAGAAATGGAAAGAATGCTTCAGCTTCTGGGTGCGAAAGTCAACTACATTCCTTTCTACAGTTCACTGGAGAAGATCAAGAAGATCCCGGCAGCGGAAGCTTCGACTTCGATCTGCAAAGTCTTCGCAGATGAGTTCATGAAGACCCTTTACGAAGAGTACGATATTCCTTATTCCCATACAGTTATGCCTATCGGGATCCGCAACACAGATAAGTGGTACAGAGGTATTGCGAAGGTTGTAGGCAAAGAGAAGGAAGTCGAGGAGATCATTGCCAAGGAGCACGAACGCATCGAGCCACTGGTGAAGAAGATCCGTGACCGGCTCCAGGGAAAACGCGTGTTCATCTGCGGTGGAACAGGAAGATCTTTTGCTGCGGCAGCGCTCATCGATGATTTCGGAATGAAACTTGTCGGACTGGAGACGCCGACTTATGACGACGATGCACAGGTAGATATCGAATACCTCAACGGCATCCATAAAGAGTTCGTCGTGGATATTGCGAACATGCAGCCTTTCGAGCAGGTGAACCTGGTGAATAAACTGAAGCCCGACGCATTCATCGGAGTTCCGGAGTGGGCCGCCAAACTCGGTATTCCCACGACTCATGTTCTCGATGGTAAACGTCCGACCATGGGATACGACGGACTTCTGTTCCTCGGAAATAAGATCGCTGACCAGCTCGAAAATCCGGGCTTTAACAAGAAACTTGCTGAACACGTCAAGCTCCCGTATAAGGAGTCCTGGTACTCAGAAGATGCATTCAAATATATTATCCGGGAAGGGGGTAACTGAGGTATGTCTAATGTAACGGAATTTCCTAAGGGCGGCTGTGTGCTGGCCGGGATCAATTCGGTCCTCAGTGCCATCAACCGTGTCTGTCCGATCTATCACTCCGGCCCCGGCTGCTGCATGCAGACCACGGCATCGGACCAGGGACAATCCGGACACAAGCATTCCTGCTTCGTAAATGCGGTCTCCATTCCTTCCAGTAATATGCTGGAGAAGGAGGTCGTCTTCGGAGGAACCAATAAACTGAGAACGACGATCCAGGGGGCGATCGATATCATCGACGCGGAAGCGTACTTCGTACTGACCGGCTGCACCGCAGGTATTATCGGTGACGATATTGCCAGTGTTACGAATGAATTCTTCGAGAAAGGTATACCGGTCTATCCGATCGAGACACCGGGCTTTACCGGTGACAGTAATCTCGGTTATGAGACGGTCTGGAATACTTTCCTGGATAAGGTCATCGAGAAGGATGTGCCGAAAGATGATAAACTCGTGAACATCTTCGGTATCATTCCGTATCACGATCCATTCTGGAGCGGAACACTGGAAGAAATCGACCGTATCCTCTCCCGTCTTGGCCTTCGGGTCAACACGTTCTTTACCAAGGGACAGGGTATCGAAGACATTAAGAAGAGTTCAGCCGCTGCTCTGAATATCATTGTGAATCCATGGCTCTTCAAGGGCCCGGCGGCCAAGTACGAATCCAAGTTCGGTGTACCGAGTCTTCGTATCCCGGGACTCTTCGTCGGTGCGACCGATACGACCCGGTTTGTCCGCGCTGTAGCAGAAGCACTGCACCTTGATCACGATCTGGTAGAACGTGTCATCGCAGATGAAGAAAAATATGTATACAACTATCTCGGGCAGTCCATCGGTGTCCTCAGCTGGAAGCGCTTCGCGGTGGTCGCGGATGCGAACAGTGCTGTAGGATTTACCCGGTATCTTGCCAATGATTATAGCTTTACGCCGGTGCTGGTCATCGTGTCCGAACCGATCTTCCGTCCGGAGGATAAGGAGACGATCATCAAAGAGATCTCGGATCTCGAGTATGCCCGCCCGCCGAAAGTGCTTTTCCTGTCGGATCAGTATGAGATCAATCAGGCGATCCGTGAGGAAGAGGAGGAGATCACCCTTCTTGTGGGAAGCAGTAACGATCGTGAGATCGCGCTGGAGAAAGACGTCCAGTTTATTCTGGGAAGCTTCCCCATGAGCGAGCGATTGATCTTCAACCGAACTTATGCCGGTTATCGTGGCAGTCTGACGTTTACGGAAGACATCTACGACAACAACTGACGGAACGATCCATCCGTCTTTTAATCTCACTGAAGGAAAGGATCGCCGAGAGGCGGTCCTTTCTTTTTGCATGAAAACAGGCTTATAAGTTTTGGTTATAATCCACCATATAAGGAAACGATTATCCAAGAGGTCAAGCCTCTGCTATGATGTTCCTAACGAAAGAAAAGTGAGGAAACCAACATGAGTAAGCTTGGATTTATCAGAAGATTTGAACCGGTCACATCCGAGCGACTGATCGAGAAATCGATCGAGACTGCGGAGTGGATCGAACAATATGCACACGAAGAAGGTGACACGAAATACTGGGACGTGCTTCCTGGTCAAGAGCAGGAGGGAGCCTTCCTTCTGAAGCCCACCGGAATCTATGGAGGAGCACCTGGCGTGGCATTCTTTTTCCTGCGGTTGTATCGTGCGACAGGTGAGAAGAAATACCTGGAGAATGCGAAGGCCGGTGTGAACTATGCCATATCCCGATATCGGGGGACTGAGGATTTCCTCTCGGATTCGGATTTCCTTCCCGGTGCGGAGATCGGATTTCTGAACGGACCTGCGGGTGGCGCATTCGTGGCAAGCAGATTGTATGAGATCACGAAGGAAGAAAAGTTTAAGGACTATGCTATACGCGTCACCGAAGATCTGATCACTGCGGCTCATGACGAGGACGGTAAACTTTTCTGGTACGGACAGTACGGCATCATCGGTGAAGGCAGCCTGATCCTTTATCTTGTTGATGCATACGATACCTATGGCGACAGAAGATATCTCGACGCTGCGCATAAAGGCGCGAAGTATATCGTCAGTCAGAGAGAAGAAGCGCCGGTGGGCGGTTATCGCTGGTATGCAATGGACACAGAGAAATTCCCGACCATCGGCAAAGCCGGCGGATATTTCCCGGGCTTCGAATATGGCGCCGCGGGATCCGGATACATTCTTTCTGTCGTATATGAATATACCAAGGATGAGGAACTTCTGGAGACGGCAAAAGGCGCCGCAACATATATACAGAATGTGGCCGTGTATTCGGAAGATCAGGAATCGGCGCTGGTGCCTTATAACGACACATATCTGAAGGGTTTGTTCTATCTTGGTGTATGTCAGGGTCCAGTGGGTACTTCCAGACTTTTCTATAAGCTTTATGAGATCACGATCGATGAATCCTACAAGAAATTCATCCTGCAGCTGACAAGAGGTATCCTGGCGACCGGCGCGCCGGCAAAACATTCCGAAGGATACTGGCGTACCAACTGCTACTGCTGTGGAGCCGCCGGCATGCTGGAACATTTCATCAATATCCATAAGCTCACAGGACAGGATGAATTCCTGCAGGCGGCCAAAGATGCAGCGGAGACATTGATCGGTGAATCGACATATGATTTTCTGAAGAAGTACACGAACTGGTACACACAGTGGAACCGGCATGAACCTTGGAAGTCGGAAGCCTATACCGGACTTTATCACGGTAGTGCCGGCTGTGCGGCTTCACTCCTGTCGCTTGCACAATATCTGAAGGGTGAGGACCCGGGTCCGTCTTATCTTGAAGACGCATATAAGAATCTTTTCTGATTTTTCTTAAGTCACTTTGTAATATTCCTCCTTGTTTTCTGTTTATTGGTGTAGAGACGCATGAAACAAGGAGGAATTTATTATGAAAAAAACAGTATTAATATTCAGTGTCGTTGCTATCCTGGCGGCTGTTGCGCTTCTGTTCGGGTTTAAGGCCTTCGCGAAGAACGATCCGGGAAATCCTTCCCAATTTTCCACATCGGATTGTGGCGGAAGAAGCCTTCCCATGAAGGTTGAGGTTAAAGAGGATCAGAACATCAAATACGAGATCAGCGGTGAAGATTCGGATCGGTATCTGGACGGCGAAAGGTACACTCTGGAATATGAGCAGGATGGACAGTGGTATGTCGTTCCGCAGCACGGAATTATCACGATGGAAGGCATCATTTTCTTAGGAGATGAAGAAACCGGAGCAAGCCGCATCAAAGCCTGCGGAACTATCGATCTGAAGGAACAATGCGGGAACCTGAAGAGCGGTCACTATCGGCTCATCAAGGAAGTCACTCGTCTGACTTCTCCTGAATGGGAGGCCGCAGAAGATTACTGGGCTATGGCCGAGTTCGATTTATAAAAAAGACGCTTCACGAAAAAATATCGGTAGAGATCGGGGATCACCTTGGTCTCTACCGAATCTGAAGCTGTAAGTCGTAAAACAAAGGAATCATACTATTCTGAAATCGTCGCCCGATGGGCAATCATCCGTTAATGATACGGATATTCGTCAGTGCACACTGGTCGCCGGTGAGGGCGGCGTAGATCTCTTCCATACCATCCTGGATCGTGATGGTGGAGGTGACGACCAGGCCGAGATTCTCAGTGGTGACGATAATGGTATTTCCATTTCTTGCGAAGGTAACGACACAGTCGATGCCTTCTTTGTTTTGCCTTTTCCAATCATCCCAGTCCTTAAAAGATTCGGTCTTCTCGACTGTGAGCTGGCTTTCAGCTTTACCATCGCCGTTCCAGTTCTCTCCATCGAGTCGGACAAGAGCATATTCACGGTAATCTTCGCCATGCACCACACCATCCGCAGAATGGAAAACGTCGATATACGGGCAGTGCCAGATCAATCTTGCAGTCGGAAGACTCATAGAGTGGAATTCGATCCGCATGCCGTCCTTGATGGCGATGCCTTTCGTAGTTAAGAAACGGAATCCGTCGATCTGGATATTCGGAATATCTCCCTCAGGTCCCTGGATATAACTGATCTCCTCGGCGATACGAGGAATGTAATTCTCGTCAACGGGGTTATCTGACTTACGGATATGCACATCGAAGAAATGTGTGTTCTGACCTGTGAAACTCATGTAGGAGTAACGTGCGTTATCCGGGAAAACAACGGTCACTTCCAACGTGTTGGATTCATCGATGATCTTGATCAACGCATGGTCCTTAAAACGCACCGCTTCCACATCGTAACGCTTGCCGTTACCGTTGCTGTCGAGATTGCGCTGACCTTTGCCGGTCTTATTTGCGACCACGTTGGTCTGGATCTTTCTTGCACCGGTATTGTTGATACGGCCATCGAAGAAGATCTCGCAATATTCGAAGTAATTCAGGTTCTGCATATCCTGTTCGTTCTTGTGGATATATCCGTCCAGTGAGTCGAAAAGAATGATGGACTGAACACTCTTGGCTTCGTCCTGCGGATCTTCCAGATCGCAGCGGAGCTGGATATGGGATTTCCAAGGCATAAGAAGGATACCGCCGGAGACTTCATCTCTATATTTCTTGCAATGAAGTTCGCTCTTGCCGGCCAACTCCTGTACCGTGGATCTTTCTTTCAGATTGTATTCTGTATCCATGTCGATGATGTGCTGCATGATCTTCGCGATCTCCGGATCGAACTGGGTCCCGGAATTTTTGATGATCTCTTCACGCACATTCTGCTGAGGAATGGCAGCACGGTAACTTCTCGTAGAAGTCATGGCATCGTATGCATCTGCGACAGCAATGATACGTGCGATCTCCGGAATATCGTTGCCCTTCAGTTTCTCCGGATAACCCTTGCCATCGTAACGTTCGTGATGGTAGTGCGCACCGATACTGAGATAAGGATATTCGCTGATACTGGAAAGGATCTGGTTACCGAAAACAGGGTGCTGCTTGATGGTGTTATATTCATCATCGGTAAGCTTACCTTTCTTGTTGATGATGTCATCGTCAATGCCGATCTTTCCTACATCGTGAAGAAGTGCTGCGTAGTAGATCTTGTAGCATTCTTCATCGCTCTTGCCCATGGCGCGGGCGATCTTCTCGGAATATTCTGCTACACGGACAGAGTGGCCACGAGAGTAGGTATCTTTTGCATCGATAGCATTGACCAGGGAAGTGGCGGTCTGTTCGAAGAGGTGCTGTGCGAGACGTTTCTGTTCTTTCAAGTGACGGATCTCGATCTTCTGGTATTGCTCGATCTTCAGGTTCCTTCTGTAGATCATGATGATCGCAATAATGGTGAAAATGTTTCCAAAAAATCCGGGCAATACCGACATGTTCTTCCGCGCCACAATAAAGACGAGCAGCATCGGGAACTGCATAAGCAATATAACAAGAGAAGTGATGAATCCCTTTCTCTTGAAGAATACCACGATGAAAATGAGACAGATGTTGGCAAGGGAAGAGAAGACTCCGGTGAAGGCCGTAGCCGGAAGATGATGATCTCCTAGAGTGAAGACCTGTGTAGAACGAGATGCGATAAATGTAAATAAGGAAGCAGCGATGTAAAGTGCCAGTAAGAAAACGAAAAGCACTACAGAACGCTTCCGTCCAGATCGTTTTGCTGATTCTGGTGTCGTGATGTCTGCGAAGGTCTCCAAGTCCTTCATAAATACCCTCCCCGGCAAAATCAAATGATTTTATACTTCTACCATGATAGGATACGTTGGAAAACCTGATATGAACCATTTGTAAATATCCAGTTCATATTTTTTGTCGGCGAGCTCTTCCTGTCCCGTAAGGCGCACCGTCGATGATCTGGATCCGAGGAGAAAGGAATCGTCAGAACTTCACTTTGGTTGTGGGATCGCACTCGAGACTGATATAGGATTCTTCGGTTTTCTCAAAAAAATATCTGTATACTCCATCACGAAGATCGGGCTTCGTTTCTCTGAGAGCATGGAGATCCCTGCTGGCGCTGACATTCAGTTCTGCAATGTTGTTATGGTCAACTTTCAGATTGCGGAGTTCTCTGTTCCCCGATAGATCCAAAGTGATCAGCTTGTTGTTGTCACAACTCAGATCATAAAGATGCGGGCACGGGCTTGTATCGAGAGAAGAGAGTCTGTTGTGGTCACAACTCAGTTGGGATAGCAGAGGATTGCCTGAGATATCTATTTCAGACAGGGCATTTCCGGCGCAGCTCAATCGTTTGAGTGCAGGGTTATTACTTGTGTTAATCGAAGTGAGAGCATTGTTGTAACACCGAAGGATTTCCAATTTCGGATTCCCGGAAAGATCCAGTTCGGTAAGGTTGGGATTCGAAGTTATGCTGATGTCCACAAGTTCCGGATTTTTCGAAAGATCGATCGATTGAAAACGTGTATTTGCAAGATTAAGATACCGTAACTTCGGATTATGAGTCAGATCCAGTGAGGACTGGAAATCAGCGCTGGTGTTTTCCCAGCCTTCGATTTCTAATATCTCCAGGTTGACGTTTTGGCTGACATCGATCTGTCCGGTCGTGCCCGTGACGCGTAATTCTCGCAGCGCCGGATTATGACTCGTATCTAATTCTGAAAGATCGTCCACGATGCACTTAAGCGTCTCTAATTTCGGAGAATCGCCGATAGTCAGAAGCTTTGCGTCGATCTGCCAAAATTCCAATACCTTCAGGTCTTTGCAGTCGCTCAAGCCAGTCAGAGTATCTATGTTGCAGTCTATACTGAAATCAAGACTTTCCAGACTCGTGCATCCACTGACGTTCAACTTGCTGACAGGACATGACATACCGCAAACACGTTTCAGGTTCACACATCCGCTTACATCGAGCTCAGATATTTCATTATTGGAACAGTCGATGTATTCCAGAGCCAGGTTTTTACTCACATCGAGACTCGTAACTTGTCCTCCTTCGAAAGTCAGTTTTGTTATGTTGGGGAAGTGCTCGAGCCCGACCAAAGACGACAGTTCAAAAGCAGAATAGATTTCGATTGCCTGCGCGGCTTCGCGTTCTTCTTTGCTCAGAAAACCATCCGAATCGGCGTCTATGTTTTCAGATACGTATGTGCGGAATATCGAATCCGGGAAATAGGTGCTGTCGACCGGGAGCGGGTCAGGGAGAGTAGCCTCTGTCGTAGGTGCCGGTTCTGTTGTTGTTTCGGCCTCGGTTTCTGTCTCTGTCTCGGGTTCTACCGTCGTCTCGGACGTAGTCGTCTTTTCCGTAAGACTTGTTTCCGAAGAAGAGTCAGTGGTCTTCGCCGCTTTAGAACAAGCGGAAGAAGAGAGGATCATGCAAAAGATAAGTAGGGCTGGAATGGCATGTTTCATAGTGACAGATTTACTCCTTGTTTTTCCTGATTTTGTTCCCCGTAAAGATTATACCCTTCCTTTGTAAGATATTTAATACATTTTTGTCACAATGAACGAATTTGGGTAGGTGCCGGAACAGCGGAACTTTTCTTCCGTATGGGAAGCGTAGATCCATGTATGAAAAAACAAAGAAAAATCCCGAAAGCCTTGAATTCAGGCTTCCGGGACTCTGGCGGAGAAGGAGGGATTCGAACCAGTATCGAAATACCCCTTTCTCACCTATATATTGAAAATAAGCTTGGTAAGCAGTATATTATATTCAAATGGTTTTCATTAAAATCAATTTGAATAAAATCGAAGTGAACAACAAATTTATGGTGAGGGAAAACAGATGTTTGTAGGAAGAGAGCGGGAGCTGAAAGCTTTAAAAGATGTATATGACAAGAACGGTTTCGGAATGACCATCATATACGGTCGTCGGAGAGTTGGAAAATCAACGCTTATCAAAGAATTTGTCAAAGGAAAGAATGTCATTTTCTATACTGCAACCAAGGTCGGTGCGGAAAGAAATCTGGAATTGTTTTCAAAGCAGGTGTTGGATGTTTTGGACCCTGCCATGAGTACAGCCACATTCTCTTCGATAGAAAGCGTACTTGACATTATTACCTATAAAGCACCGGATAATCATAAGACTATCCTTGTGATCGATGAGTTACCATATTGGGCAGAGAAGGATGAATCTCTCTTGTCAGTTCTTCAAAAGTACATTGATACCCAGTGGAACCGCAAGAACATTATGGTCATACTCTGCGGGTCGGCACTGAGCTTTATGGAAAAAAAAGTACTCAGTGAAAAGAGTCCGATATTCGGACGACGTGATTCACAGATAAGATTGGAAGCATTTAATTACAGAGATTCTGCTTTGTTTGTTCCGGGTTACTCAGCGGAAGAAAAAGCAATCTGTTATGGAGTTACCGGAGGGGTCGCCAAATACCTGTCGCTTTTCGATTCGGGAAAGAGTCTTGATGAAAACATAATACGGCTCTTCTTCAATACTGATGGTTATTTGTTTGATGAGACCAGGAATCTCCTTGTTCAGGAGTTCTCTGATGTGACGCTTGTAAACAATATTATCGAACAGGTGGCTTCCGGAGAAAACACTTTGAATAATATAGCAGCCAAAGTACACGAGAAGGATACCACTGTCTTATATTCGCTTGAGAAGCTGATCGATGTAGGATTAGTGGAGAAAAAGAATTGTATAACAGAAGAGAAAAACAAGAAGAAAACCCAATATGTGTTAAAGGATCACATGTTTAAATTTTGGTATCAGTTTATCCCAAAGGCAGTTAGCGTAATTGAAATGGACCAAGGAGCTGTGTATTACAAAAAGGTGGTTAAACCGCAGATACATTCCTATATGGGGAGTGTTTTTGAAGAAATGTGTCGCTATTACACCTTAGAGAAAGGAATTCAAGGAACATACGATTCGTTCCTGACTCAGACGGGTACCTGGTGGGGAGTGGAACAGATCATAGATGAAAATGGGAAGAGATATTCACAATCGGCGGATATTGATGTGGTAGGTATTTCCTCCGTAGATAAAACCGCGGTTATTGGTGAATGCAAGTTCAAAAACGAGAAGGTAGATAAAGATATATATGAAATCCTGCTACGCAGATCCAAACTGCTTTCCGGTAATTATCGTGTTATCCGTTTTTTGCTTTTCTCGCTGAGCGGATTTACCAAGTGGTTCGATAAAGAAGATAATCAAAATCTAGTGAAGATCACTGTAGAGGATCTGTATCAATAAATCGTAGCATGCTGCATTACATCAATAAAGCTTATCTTGAAGTAAACAAAAACAGTATAAGCTGAAGTTATTGCACATGATAGATAATATCTGATTGACTATAGCAGACCTTGTCAGTACAATTCAATACAGGTCTAAAACATCCGGATAAAAGACACAATAAACGAAAGAAGAGGCCACAGTTATGAAGACAACAATCAATAACAATTCGATGCGCATGTGTTGCTGTATGATGATGAATTCTCATACTCCTATATTGCGTATACATTAAAAACTGTAACACCATAGATCGAAGCAGTTGCCAATGGATACGGTAACTGCTTTTTTATTACGAAAAATTCAGAAAAAGAGGTAACAATCATGAATAAGATCAAAAAGAACAGTAACATTTCAAATGTTTCGCGAATCGTCGCTCTTGTACTTGCTTCGGCATCATTTCTTACGGCATGCAGTGCCAAGGCAGCAAAGACTGAAGCCGATAATAAATCGGCGGATGGCGCAGAAAGCGTACAAAAGATAATAGTAGGAACAGGTAACGGTTACGAGCCATACTGCTATCTCGATGAGAACGGAAAACTCGCCGGTTACGAATACGAAGTACTCAAAGAAGTCGACAAGCTCCTCCCTCAATATGAGTTCGAGTATCAGACATCAGACTTTACAAATGTATTGATATCACTCGATGCTGGAAAGATCGATATAGCAGCTCACCAATATGAATATAACGATGAGAGAAACGAGAAATATCTGTTCGGTACGGAACCTTACACGACCTATGTAACCTACCTTGTCGTTCCGGCTGACAATAACGAAATAACAAGCCTCGATGATCTTGCTGGCAAGACGATATATACCGGCGGCAAGGGTTCTAATTCAACCTATATCATCGAACACTATAACGAGGAACATCCTGATAACAAGATCGCGATCGAAAACGCAGAGAGTCTGACGAGCGAAGAATTTGTTCAGGGTCTTCTGAGCGGTAAGTGGGACGCTGCAATCGCAACAAAGCGTGATGTTGCAAAGCATAATAATGCATATGGCAGTGAAGCTATCAAGATCGTAGGTGATCCTGTCCAGTCATCATCAACAAACTATCTGTTTGCCAAGGGTAATACGGAACTCCAGCAGGCGGTCGACGGAGCTATCAAGGAACTTAAGGCGAACGGCAAATTATCTGAGATCTCTATTGCCCAGCTTGGCGGAGACTTCACGGAGAACGAGTGATAAATGGGAGATCTATTTAGTAGTGAAAGGTTTCTGGATAATATTCCGAAGTTGCTCCCATATCTTCTCGTAAACCTGAAGGTACTGTTTTTTGCAACGATATTCGGAGTTCTTCTCGCCTTATTGATAACAGCGGTAAGGATGAATAAGATCCCAGTTCTTTACCAGTTTATATTGGTTTACATCTCCTTTATGAGAGGAACTCCGATGCTCGTTCAGCTCATGCTGATCTATTATGGTCTGCCTGCTCTTATTGACCCTGTACTCGGAACAAATATATCCAGAGAGTGGCCGCCGATACTATTCGCTTATACAACATTTATACTAAACCAGGGAGCCTTTCTCTCATCCATATTTTACGGAGCGATAAAAGGCGTTCCGACAGGACAATTTGAAGCAGGACTGAGCGTGGGCCTTACAAGATTACAGACCTTCAGACGCATCATCGTCCCTCTCGCCATCAGGATCGCATTACCTCCATTCGGATCAGACTTCATAGGTCTTATACATAATGCGTCGTTGGTATATGTGATCGGTGTCGTTGACATATTGGGAAGAGCTAAGAGCATCGGGTCCGCATCGGGACACGTATTGGAAGCCTATGTATTTACGGCGATCGTATTTATCGTCTTCAGTCTCTCGGCACGAGGTATTTTCGGGCTCTGGGGACATAAATTGGATTATTCGAACAAGAAAGCGAGGTCAAAATGAATATAGATCCGAAAGCTTTTTACGAAAGCCTGTTGAGCGGACTTACGTATCTGCCGCGAACACTGATATTGATATTTGTTCCGCTCATAACCGGTATAATCTTCGGAACGTTGATCGCTTTGATCAGAGTAAACAAAGTACCCGTTCTTTCCCGTTTTTTTGCCGTCTTCATACCGTTCTATCAGGGCATTCCGATCGTTGTGTCACTTCTTGCCTATAATCTGATATACCTTATGAAAACAAACGATATCCTGAAGTTCTTTCACAGCAACAAGACCATCGCTGATATAGACAGTATCTACATCGGTCTTCTTGCCCTTTGCCTTATGATGATATGCAACATATCAGAAGTTATGAGAGGAGCACTTTTGTCTATCAGCAAGGGCCAGTCCGAGGCAGCATATTCCGTAGGAATGACAAAAGTGCAAACGATCAGTAGGATCATAATCCCCCAGATGATACCGATCGCTATCCCTGCGCTCACCAATACTACCGTAGGCCTTATCAAATCAACATCGATCGTCTATGCGATAGGTGTAGCGGAGATCTTATCAGGTGCATTGATCCCGTCTTCAAAGACATATACGTTTTTTGAAGGTTACCTGGCAGCAGCACTGATATATTGGGTGATCACTATCCTGATCGAACTGCTCTATTCCTACATGGAAAAAAGAACTAATATATTCCGCATCGGAAGACCTCAAAGCACATCAACATAATAAACGGAGTTAAATATGATAGATATTAAACACATCAAAAAGAGTTTCGGCAAGAACGAAGTCCTGAAGGACGTATCTCTTGCGGTAAAAAAAGGTGAAGTCGTTGTCATACTCGGTCCGAGCGGATCCGGAAAGACAACACTTCTCCGTTGCCTTAACTTTCTCGAAAAAGGTGACAGCGGCTGGATCACGATCGGCGACAAACATGTTGATATCAAGAACGCCAAAAGCAAGGACATACTCGAGATCAGGCGCAAGACCGGTTTTGTGTTTCAGAACTACAATCTTTTCGCTAACAAGACCGCTATAGAAAACATAATGGAGGGACTTATAACAGCCAGAAAAGTTCCCGTAAAAGAAGCTAGAAAAACAGCAGAAGAAACACTTAAGTGGGTCGGACTCGAAGATAAGGCAGATCATTATCCCAGTCAGTTGTCAGGCGGTCAGCAACAGCGTGTAGGTATCGCAAGAGCCGTTGCTCTCAATCCCGAAGTCATACTGTTTGACGAACCCACATCCGCCCTCGATCCGGAACTTGTCGGCGAGATCCTCGATCTCATCAAAAAAGTCGCGACCAAAGGTATTACCATGATCGTTGTAACTCACGAGATGTCATTCGCACAGAATGTAGCAAACAAAGTCGTATTCATGGATGGCGGTGTCGTTGTTGAAGAAGGCTCGCCTAAAGACATCTTCTACAACCCAAAAGAAGAAAGAACCCGCAAATTCCTATCAAAGTTCATACTGACCGACAGCATGTATTATATATAATGCTGTCGGTTGCATTCTTTTCCGTCCACTCGATGTGATTGTACTTCATCTTTTACAAATAAGACCAATTTGATTCTAAACAAAAAACCTCCGGAATATACTTCCGGAGGTTTGGCGGAGAAGGAGGGATTCGAACCCTCGAAACCCTTATGGGGTTTATACGATTTCCAGTCGTACGCGCTCGACCAGGCTACGCGACTTCTCCATGACCGACTGGCATCATATAAGATGCTGAATAATTGTACTTGCTTTGATGCGGTTTGTCAACAGGTTTTCCATAAGAGATGTATAGCCGCCTGCACGGCGCCCACGTGGACTACTCCAGGATCGGAATACGGATCTTCTGGGGCTGGGCGTTCAGTTCATACTCCACGATGAGTTCCTGTTCCTGGGTATAGACATCCTTGATTTCGGCGTCCCGGAAGGAGTGGACCGTATTCCAGAGAACGGTATCTTCCGCTGTGAACTTGTTCAGCTCATCCGAAGTGAGGATCATGCCATTGGTCAGTCCCTGGATCATAGAAAGAAGGATCCGCTTGTCAGAATCGAGGAGAAATGACTTGCTGTTAATGGGTGTAACATTGTTAAATATACTGAAAGCACGGCCTTTGAGCTGTCTGTGCATAATCGTGTCCACCACGGCCCGGTAAGTGGAATTCTGCTCGCGGCAGGCCATGGTCAGGGCCGGATACCAGTCCGGAGAATAGTCACAACTGACCTGACAGTAGTCGAATTTGCCGGCGGCCAGTATGAGTGGAACACCGCAGGCGATGGTAACAGAATGTCCCACACAGGAACGCAGGAATTCGATGGCTTCACACATCTTCTCGGCCCGGGTCTTGGTCGGCGAGGGAAGAAGACATGCGGCGAAAAGGAAGTCGAACTTGAAGTAGGAGATGCCCCAGTCATCCCGCATGGTGAGAAGGACGTTCTTCATGTGGTGGCGGAAAGCCAGGTTCTCGATGTCGATGCAGTAGCAGTCCTTCCAGGAACGACAGGCGGCTACCAGGTTTCCCGAAGAATCCCGGAGAAGCCAGTCCCGGTGGTGCTTATAGATATCGGATTTCTTATCGCAGATAAACGGCGCGATCCAGATGCCGGCCTTCATCTTAGAGGCAAGGATCTTCTTGACCAGCGGCGCCACGCCGTGAGGAAAATAGTTCTTCTTCGGTACCAGCCAGTCGCCTGTGGCGTTCTCGTATCCCTCATCTATGAAAAAAACACTGCAGGGATATTTTGCCGCGTTATCGCTGACTTCCTTGATATCGGCCAGCAGCTTCTTCTCGGAGATATCCTGCTGATGGCGGTACCAGGTGGTATATCCCGTGACCGGACGGGCCGGTGCAGGCTCGATCTCAAGCTCGCGGAAGTAGCGGTCGAAGACCTCCGCCTCGGTGCCCTTGAGGAAGATCAGGTCAAAAGCATGGATGGTATCTGTGAAGATCCGCTTCTGCAGATCTTTGCGCACGGAAAGTATGCCCGCGTCGGTATCGATATCGAAGAAGGTGAAACCTCTGTTCTCAGATAAAGAAGCGAAGAACCGGAAATCTTTCTCTCTTCGGATGTAGCCGTAACTTACGCCATGGAGCCAGCGGTTCTGTTTTGGATAATCTGTGAAATCACGGTCGCCGCACTGGTCCGAAGGCGCGTGCTTAAGAATCTTGGCCATCTGCTCCACCACGCCTTTGGTGGTGTCGATGCTGTATTCTTTGCAGACGGTCCAGGACTGGAATCCGTTCATGAAGATACTGTCCTGGCGCTCGAAAGTGCAGGGGAACTGAAGCTTGATCTCCGAGATTTCCACGGCCTTCTTCGGCTCCAGGGCCAGGCGGACGTATTCCTCTTCGCAAAGCAGCTGCTTGGTAAAGAAAGGAAGCGTCTCGTCGCTCAGAAGATCCAGGGTCCGGGAGACACCGTTCTGCAGGAATGTAATGGTTGCAATCGTTGGCTTCATGTTCTACCTCGTGAATCCGGCGGCGTCACCACATGGGGCATCCGCTCAAAATCAATACCTAGTATATTGAGTTTTTTTGCATTTGCAAAGGGGAAAGCACAAGACAAAGTCTGATTTTTCGGGTAAAATAACTTGGGCCGCGAGGAGGCGGGGCAGTGCTCCGGAAAGCGCGGCAAGGAGGAATGGACCTATGGCCAGAATGCGTAAAAAGAAGAACCTGATCCCCAGGACCGAAGCCTGCTCGGAGCATTATTTTGACGATCCGACGCAGAACAAGGGCAGCTGGAGACAAGCCTGCAATATGCCGGAGGACTGCGAACTGTATGTCGAGATCGGCTGCGGTAAGGGTGCTTTTTCCGAGCAGATGGCCAAGAAGAATCCGAATGTATGCTATGTGGCGATCGAGCGGGAGCCGTCCTGCTGTCTGCTGGCCATGGAGAAAGCGACCCGCGAGGACCTGAAGAATCTCTTCTTCATCCGCGGTGACGCGACTTTGATGCTGGACTTCTTCGGTGAGAAGGAAGTGGACCGGATCTTCATTAATTTCTGTGATCCCTGGACGCGGCAAAACAAACCGAAGCGGAGACTGACGTACCGGGCGTTCCTGGATATGTACCGTCAGGTGCTGAAGGACGGGGGACAGATCCATTTCAAGACCGATAACGATCCGCTCTTCGATTTCTCTCTTGAGGAGTTCGAGGCGTCGGGCTGGGAGACCACCTGCGTGACGCGGGATCTGCATAACAGTGAGTGGGATGCGGAGAATATCCGCACCGAGTTCGAAAGTAAATATGCGGAACAGGGTATCCCGATCAAGCGTTGTGTGGCCATCATGGGGGAGAAGAAAACCGAGAATGTCGAGAAGACGACCGAGGCCGCTGACGAAAAGAAAGGTTGAGAAAACCTCGGGATTGGTTATATAATAGGGGCGAGCCGTTTTTCGAAAGGGAGGAGAAGAAACATGGCACTTTTTGATCCGAAGAAGAATCAGATCTCTGCTTTGCAGAAATCTATCGATGATAAGAACCGTACCATCGGTATCCTTTTCGATGAGATCGGTCGTCTTTATTATAAGCAGTATAAAGACATGAACGCAGATGTGGCCAAGGATATCAATACCCGCTGCGAGAGTATCTCCACGCTCTATGTGGAGATCGAGGAGTGCAGACTGAAGATCCTGTATGAGCGCGGATTCAAGGAATGTGCGAATTGTAAGAAAGAGAATCTGCTGGAGCATGCGTACTGCAGTGCCTGCGGACAGAAATTCCCGGATTCGAATGATATCTCTGTAGTTACGAAGGTTGATCCGGTGACACTGGGACCGGTTGGTATCCAGAACCAGAACACACAGAGTATTCCGGTGACAGCACCGGCTGTAGAAGCACCGGTTGAGCAGGCTCCTGTAGAGGAGCCGGTAGTGGAAGATGCACCGGTAGTTGAAGCCGTAGCTGATGAGGTAGAAAGCATCACCGAGTCGGCAGCCGTGGCTGTGGAGAACCAGGTAGAAGTAGCCGCTCCGGAGGCTGCTGAGAATATCATTCCGATAGAGAATGAGGAGCGGATCTTAAGTGGCGGTTCCGTCGAAGGTGAGATCCCGGACAGCATTCCGGAAGTGCGCGAGTAAGTTTCTTCGTTGCGCGTGTGCACACGTAACGGGGCGCCTTCCGCAACAGGCGGAAAGGCCTGAAAATCTAAGAGTTTTTCCTGAGAGATCAGGGATAAGGTAGTGAAAAAATATGGGGCTTAAAGAGTGGATTTCTCTTTAAGCCCCAACATTATTATTATAGCACAGTTTGCGAATTTCCTCTGTCGTGTCTGTTACCATTCTGTGAACCATGGTTCGGTATAATGAATGTGTGAACAGACAAGGGTTCACTAAACGAACAAGCGGAAGGAAGTGATTATATGAAGATCACGACACAAGGTAACGGAATCAAAATCGGCAAGCGCATGGAGGAAAAAATCGCCGGCAAACTTACAAAATTTGATAAGTATTTCGGAGAAGAAGGATCCTTTAGCATCAACATTCATCCGGAAGGTGGTCTTAAGAAAGTGGAGATCACACTCAAGCTCCAGAATCACATTTTCAGAGCTGAGGCCAAGGATGACGACATCCTGAATGCAGTGGATCGGACAGTGGATAAACTTGAATCCCAGATCAGAAGACAGAAAACAAGAATTCGTAAGCAGAAGAAGGAATACCCGATTCTGAACGAATATCTGAACGATATAGTTGAGGAGGATTACGAGGAAGAGGATAACGAACCGAAGATCATCAAGAGAAAGACTTTCGAACTGGTTCCAATGGAATCGGAGGAAGCGATTTTACAGATGGAAATGCTAGGTCACAGCTTTTTGGTTTATTTGGATGCGCAAACCGGAAATGTCTGTGTAGTGTACAAGCGCAAGGACGGTCAATATGGTCTAATAGAGCCTACCTATTAATTCCTTCCAAGCAAAATTCCTTGTTCAAAGCATGCCGTCTTGGCGCGTGAACGGGAGGGGAGATACCGAGGGTGTCTCCCCTCTTTTTTGTGTGCGCGAGAAGATTAGTATCCGAGAGCGGTGCCCCGGATCCGGGCACCTCTTTTCGTGGCGGTCGCGTAACTAAAGCAGCACCTCTTGTGATCTAGTCACCTATACCAACGGTGCAAGTTCTTTTTCAGGATTTATACTGAAAGTATCTTTAGTAACTTTTGAAGTGTATGTTAGAATAGCTTAAGGTTAAGGAAGAGCGCTGTTTGGAAATGACGGAGCCGAGCGGATAAAGGCTCCGAAGGATTTCGGATATGGGTTGGAAAAGAGGCGCAGGAAAATGAGTAAGGAAGAGAATCAGACACAAGACTCGAAACAGAAGAAAAAGAAGAATAAGCTTACGTTCAAGCAGACGGTGAAGAACGATCTGTATGCGATGAAGCTGGCGGCGTCGATCGACAAGAGACTGGTCATCGCGGGCTTCCTGCTGATGCTGTTCGGGTACTTCGAGTGGGTATTTTACGATGGTATCTTCATGAGAAAGATCGTCAATGCGCTGGACACGAATCAGCCGTTTAATGAGATTATGTGGTTTATCGCCCTGACCGGTGTAGTATTCCTGGTGTTGCGTTTCTATTCGAAATACGCAGAGAACGTCACCTTGCCACTGGGAACGATCCATCTTTACGGCGGTATCTATAAGAAGCTCTTCGCGAAGGCGAAAAACGTGGAACTCCGTTGCTATGAGGATTCGGATTTCTACGATAAATACACGATGGCCATGGATGGCGCGGAAGAGAAAGTTGCCACGATCGTCCAGAGCTTCTGGGGCGTGATCGTATCGGTACCGGCACTGGCGGCGGTCTTCTACTTCATGTTCGAGATTGATCACTATGCCGTGCTGTTCATCATCTCGCCGCTGATCGGTAACTTCATCTTCGGTAACTATAAACAGAAGTATGAGTACAAGCGTTATCAGGAACAGGTGCCGAACAACAAAGTACATAACTACGTCAATCGCATGATGTACCTTCCTGACGGTGCGAAAGAGATACGTCTTTCGAATGTGTTTGCGCTTCTGAAAGAACAGTATCAGACGGCGACAAAGAAGAATGTAAAAGCAGCGGTGAAGTATGCTTTTGCGAACTGCTCGCTTTCTTTCTGGAGGATCACGTTTACCTTCACGATCATCTTCGAAGGCGTGCTGTTCTACGCGATCTACCGGAACCTGGTAAGTAAGACCATCAGCCTCGCACAGTTGACCATCATGACGAGCCTTATGGTAGCCATGACCTGGATCCTGATCCGTGCTTTCGAGAACGTCATGGATCTGATCAAGAATGGTGTTTTTATGAATAACCTCCGTACTTTCTTAGAGTACGAAGAGAAGATCCCGCAGGACCAGAAGGGTGAGATCCCGGAAGGATTCGAGAGTCTGGAGTTCAAGGACGTATGCTTCTCCTACAAGGACGAAGAGACCATCAAGGATCTTTCCTTCCGGATCGATAAGGGCGACATCGTGGCGCTCGTCGGACATAACGGTGCCGGCAAGACAACGATCATCAAGCTGCTGCTTCGTTTCTACGATCCGACATCCGGTGAGATATTGCTGAACGGCAAGAACATCAAGGAGTATGACCTTCGTGAATATCGAAGACTTTTTGCAACGACCTTCCAGGACTTCGCGATCTTCGCGATGAGTATCAAGGAAAATGTCTTGATGGGACGTCACTATGAGAACGAAGACGAGATCGTGCACCGTGCGCTCCGTCGTGCCGGCATCCTGGAGAAAGTGGAGTCGCTGCCGAAGGGCGTGGATACGATCATGACGAAGGAGTTCGACAAGGATGGTGCGGTCTTCAGCGGAGGCCAGCATCAGAAACTCGCGGTCGCGAGAACTTTTGCCAAGGAATCACCGGTCAAGATATTCGATGAGCCGAGTTCGGCGCTTGACCCGATCGCGGAGTATGAGCTTTTCAAGAACATCATGAAAGAGGGACGTGACCATACGATGGTATTCATCTCGCACCGACTGTCTTCGGTCAAGAACTGCGACAAGGTCTTCATGCTTGAGAAGGGAACCATCATCGAGCGCGGCAACCACCGTGAACTTCTGGACAAGAAGGGTAAGTATGCGAAGATGTACATTCGCCAGGCCATGAACTATCTGGCAGTAGAAAGAGAAGAGGAGGTGATCCTGTGAGCAAGAAAACGGAGAATGCCGATAACAAAAACGAGCAGACCAAGCAGTCGACCTCGCAGGTCTTCAAGAACAATCTCTTCTTCATGAAGATGATGTTCAAAGCTTCCCCGAAGTTTGTGCTTTTCCCGGCGCTGGATGCGATCCGTGGCCAGGTGTCGATCTTTTTCGAGCACCTGATCCTCATCGGCTACGTCCTTGAGGCGGCGGAGTTCGGTTACCCGTTCCGCAGAGTGGCAGCGGTGATCGTGATCTTTGCTGCAGCGATCACGCTGGGCATGGTGTTTACCGTGCTGGCCGGCGACTATATGCAGGAGAAAGAACGGCCGAAAGTCAGAGAGAAGATCAAGCTGATGCTGTACGAGAAAGCGCGCAGCGTGGACCTCGCCTGCTACGATGATCCGGAGTTCTACAACAGTCAGGTGCTCGCCATCTCAGAAGTGGACAAGCAGATCGATCAGACGATGGAGTTTATCAAGAGCGTGCTTTCCGGCTTGACGGTCTTCATCCTGACGGGCGGGTACTTCCTGGCGAAGGATAAGGTCTCGATCATCTTTGTCGTGATCACCTTCGTAATCACTTTCGGCTTAAACCAGATCTACAACAAGTTGTCTTTCAAGGTCCGCATCCGCAGGAATCCGCACGAGAGAAAGCGCGAGTATGTGAAGCGAGTCTTCTATCTCAAGGATTACGCGAAAGAGATCCGTCTGGATCCGGAAGTGACGGATGTGCTTGAAGAGCGCTTTGTCGAAGCGAACAATGAGGTGCTTGAGGCGGAAAAATCACTTGCGCATAAGAAGTTCGGTATTGCTTATCTCAAGGATCATATCTTCGGACACCTGATCGGAGACACGCTTTACACCGCTTATCTGGTGTACCGCTACGCGATCATGCACGCGATCAACCTGTCGACGATGGTCATGCTCTTCAACTGGTTCGGCGGTCTCAAGAACAGTCTTCGTATCTTCACGGAGACCTATCCGAAGGCTTGCGAGACGAGTCTTTATATCCAGAAGATCCGGGACTTCCTGGCATACGAGCCGAAGGTGGTTTCTGCAAGTTCGGATGCGCCCGCTTCGGATGCAAAAGAACTTGTGCTCCATAATGTGGGTTTCTCTTACAAGGCGGACCTCCCGGCAGTTCTGTCGGATATCTCTCTGAAGGTACATCCGGGTGAGAAGATCGCGTTGGTCGGATATAACGGTGCAGGTAAGACGACACTGGTTAAACTGTTGATGCGTCTTTACGATGTGTCTTCCGGTGAGATCCTGGCGGACGGAAAGAACGTGAAGGATTACGATCTGACTGCCTACAGAAATTCCATCGGTACGGTCTTCCAGGACTTCGAGATCTTCGCCGGTTCGGTGAAAGAGAATGTTATTCTGGATGTGGCGAAACATGCGGATGAGGTGCGGGTGCGTCAGGCGCTGGATGACAGTGGACTTCTAAAGCGTGCAGATGCGCTTCCGATGAAACTGGATACACCGTTGACCCATGAGTTCTCGGAGAATGGTGTAGATATGTCCGGGGGTGAGCGGCAGAAGCTGGCCATCTCTCGTGTGTTCTATCAGAATGCATCTCTCATGATCCTCGACGAGCCTTCTTCGGCACTTGATCCGATCGCGGAGTATCAACTGAACCACGCGATGCTTTCTGCGACGAAAGATAAGACCGTTATCTTCATCTCGCACCGTCTTTCTACCACACGTCTGGCCGATCGTATCTTCATGCTGGAAGAGGGCCACATCGTGGAAGAAGGAACACATGCTTCACTGCTGGAAAAAGGCGGAAAGTATGCTGAGATGTGGAAAGCACAGGCGGGAGCGTACATAGAGGTATAAAAGTTAATAAATGTCTTGGCGCTGGTCCTCGGCACTTCGTGCCTGCGTAAACGCGCCAGGACATTTTTAACTTTTTCGGGGGCTGACGCATGAAGTTGGTGCGTGGCTGAGGAGAGTGCGACGCATTTAGTTTGATGATGTGAATGGGATTGCGTGAAATCTTGTTATGCTTTGGGTGGTTTCTTGATATTTCTTTCGTGGGTGCTGGGGTATACTGGAAATGAAGTACGAGTTCTTTTCGGGAGGGATATGCTTATGAATGAGATCATTAAGGCGATGGAAGAGAGAAGAAGTGTCCGTAAGTTTAAGGCGGAGATGCCGTCTCGTGAGGATCTGGAGCAGATTGCGGAGGCGGGGCTTTATGCTGCGAATGGCATGGGCAGACAGGCCGTGGTGACGGTGGTTGTGACGAAGAAGGACGTGCGTGACCGGCTTATGGATGTTAACCGGAGTATTGGTGGCTGGGGCGAAGAGTACGATCCTTTCTATGGTGCGCCGGCGATTTTTATCGTGCTGGGCAACAAGGAGTGCATGACATATCAGTATGACGGAAGTCTGGTAATGGGTAACCTGATGCTGGCGGCGCATTCGCTGGGTCTGGGCAGTATCTGGATCCATCGTGCGAAGGAGGAGTTCGAGACGGACGAGTACAAGAAGCTCCTTTCGGATCTGGGCATCGAGGGTGATTACGAGGGCATCGGTCACTGCGCCGTCGGTTATGTGGACGGTGAGATCCCTGAGGCGGCCGCACGCAAAGACGGACGCGTATACTGGGTCGAGTGATTTTGACGCATCAGAAGTCTGCGAAAGCTGCCGCGTGACCGGCAGAAAAAATGCGGGCCGGTTGTTCGGAACTACGGTTCCTCAGATATTGGACCAGTCGAGAATGAGATAGGTGCACATGATCAGAAGTCCCAGGAATACGACGGGCACGAGCACGAACGGGGAACAGCAGAAATCATGGATATTGTCGCCGATTTTATCAATGAAAGACGTAGCTGCGTTCTTGCCTTGAGGTGAGGACGCCGGTTTTTTTGCCTGAGTGGCAGGCTTGGCGGTTGTGGCCGAGGTCTGCCGGACCGGAAGAGGCTGACCGTTCGGTCCGTACACCTTCATGTTCTTCTTCTTTTTCTTAACACGGTGAGAACGTCCGCTTCCGTCGGTGAAGTAGAACCATGGTTTCTCGTAGATCTCGAGTCGGCCGAACTTCAGGAAGTAGACCGGGGCTACGGGAACGAAGATGCAGAGCCATACGGCACCGCCACCGAAGCCGAGTCCTTCGATAGAAAATCCGTTCAGGATGAATGCCAGAATGTAGGGCAGGAACATGGACGCAGCGGTGAGAAGGATCATGGCGATCATACGCCGCATGGCAGAGAATTTGAGCTTGACCGGAAAGTGGTACCCGCCAAATTCTTCGAAAAATACCGGCGCGTCGACATTCGATTTCATCGGTTCCTGCTGCTGGTAAAGTGTTCCGTTCTGACGGAAGAAAGGTCCGCCTTCCGATTCAAAGACGCGCCTTCGCAACTGGAATCGCGGTGCCGCGTAATCGGAGTAGAGACAGAATATAACGATCAGAAAATAGATGCCGATGACTCCCGTGAGGAAAGCAGCTGCGCCGAGATTCTGGGAAATCAGCAGTGCCGCCAGAAAGAAACCGCCCAGAATCAGCACGTTCGTAATGATCGGCTTGATCCACCATGGCATCAGGAAACGGTCTTTCCGCTCCTTGACCGCTACTTTACCGGTCTGGCCGTTGACGGCCACCAGCACTGGTCCTTTGTCTGTATCGACACGCATGTAGTAGACCGGCAAAAGCACCGGCATACGCATCATGTCGTCAGTTTTCGGAGTCACCGTAATAGCGCGGGTCTCCATCGGCTTGAACAAGTGCTTTTCGTAGTCGAAAGCCACCTCGTCCGCGATACGCTTCTCCGCGTCTTTATCTGTAATGTCCTTGACCTTGACCGCCCCGCCGGCGAGATACGAGAAATCCATCTCCTTGATGCCGGAAAGATCGAAAGGCTCCATCCCCTCAAGAAGCAGGTTGTCCAGGTCTTTGGACGTGTTGACGAAAATACCGTTGATGAAACCACGAACCTCGAATTTACGGAACGAAGAATTACGGGCTACCAATCCGGTCACCGGACCGCGGGTCAGCTCGTAAGGGAGATACACGCCCGTTAACTCAGATACGTGGGGCTTCACAAGTTTCGCTTCCGTGATGGATGTGTGCGTGTCGCACCAGTGATCCAGGATCGCTACCGCCTCTTCCTTGGTCAGGTAGAAGGGGATCAGGAGCTCCGGGAAATTGTCGGTTTTCAGATATTCTCTACGCACCAGGGATTTGCCGCAGAACGCGCACTGGGTCATGGCCTCATTCTCCGGGAAAATTACTTCCGCGCCGCAGTTGTCGCAGGTGCAGGACTGGAGCTTGAAGGTCTTCGGCTGGTTATTCATCTTCTCACGATGCAGTGCCCGGAAACCTTTCTTCTCCGCGATAGCGTGAGTAGTCGGGGTGGCGGTGCCGCAGAAAGCGCAGTTGTAAACCTGCGACTCGATGTTGAATTGAACGGCGGCGCCGCAGTTGGAGCAATGTACATCCAGGATCGGGTTCTCAGCCATAGGATTTCCTTCCTCTCAGAGCGAGATGGTTACTTGCTTTTGCGATGGAGCTGCTCCTCCGCGAAAAGCACCGGTTGGCGTTTGTTATAACATACGATTACGACTTTGCTTCCGTCCTTTAGAAGATTCAAAGTTTTCTCGGAAAAAACGGGCAGCTCGTCCTTCACTTCGTTATTCTCGGAGGTGAAGGTCACGGCGTCGAAATAAAGCCCGGTTTCTTCGTCAGGGTAAACTTCGCGCTTGTTCTGCACGGTACCCTTGCAGATCTTGCATTTCCAGGGCGGCATGTCGACGATGATGTTCCAGATCAGAAAAATGATCTCAATGACAAAACACGTAAGTGCCAGCCAGGTGAGCCGGTTAGTCCGCAACAGACAATATGTTGCGATCCCGAAGCAGGCAAAAGCTACGATCGTCATGATAAAAGACCGCAGATTCATCAGACGGAAAAAACACTTTTTCTCGTCTTTGTCTGCATCGCGGAAGGTCAGTCCGCTCACATCGATCTTCATGAAAAACACCTCCAAACATCGAAACCAGTATAGCACATGTCAAGAAGAAGTGACTATCTTGTCATCTTGTTTCATGCCACGGTGAGCTAATATATATATGTATTTTTATCGCATAAGCGAAAGGAGAGAGGTATTTATGTTATTTAAGAGAGTAGCCATTGCCGTGGGCGTCGGCATTGGCGTGACAGCAGTCGGCCTTGGAGCAGGAAATGTTCTGGGTTCGACACCGGTTGTAAAGGCGTCTTCGGATACCGTTGCGGTGGATGAGACGAATTTCCCGGATGAGGCTTTTCGCGAGTATGTACTTGCGAATGTGGACAGCGACAAAAACAAAGTACTGGACGATTCGGAGATGAACGCCGTCACCAAGATCGAGACGGAAGAGCTGGGAATCAAGTCGATTGCAGGCATGGAGTATTTCCCGAATCTTGAAGAAGTGGTCTTTTTCTGTGAAGAGGTGACATCAGCTGACCTGAGTATGAATCCGAAACTGCGGTCTGCGAATTTCACGGGCAACCATATCACCGAACTGAATCTTAAGCATTGTGATAATCTTGAGGAACTGTATCTTCTGGGTAATCGTCTGCTGACACTGGATCTGACAACATGCCCGAATCTGAAATCCCTGGTCTGCTCCGAGAATCAGCTTTCGAAACTGGATCTGACGAAATGTACGGAACTGGTGGATTTCTCATGTACCAATAACCAGATCAAGGATCTTGATCTGTCGAACTGTGCGAAACTGCAGGAGTTCGATATTTCTTCGAATGAAGTCTGGAAGCTGGATGTAAGCCATAATCCGGAACTGACAGGTATTCTTGCCAACGGCAATGAGATCGAGGAACTGGACCTGAGCCAGAATCCGAAGCTTGAAGTTCTCTATATTTCGGAGAACGCGATCGAGGCGCTGGATGTGAGCAATCACAAAGCCCTCTATTTCCTGGATTGCGGCGGCTGCCCGCTGACTTCTCTGAATGTCGACGGATGCGACGCCATGAAGATCCTGAGTCTGAGCCAGGCCAAGATAAACGAGATCGATCTGACCCGTTTCCCGAAGCTTGAGGTGTGCTATCTGGACAATACGAAGATCAGTACTCTGGATACTTCGAAGAACCCGGATCTTCACATTCTTGCTGTGAACGGGACAAAGCTTTCTACGCTGAATATCTACTATAACACAGGTCTTGTGTCGGCATACTATTGTGGCAGTCAGACCGAGCAAAACGGCGTAATTACCTATGAATACTACGATGCGGACGACACATGCAACTGTCTGTGCGTAGACAAGACTCTGGATCTTCAGCTGACAAAAGAGCCGGCTCCGACCGCAACACCGACAGCTACACCGGTCCCGGGTAAGCCGACCGCGACTCCGACGATGACGCCGTCCGCGACCCCGACCCCGACCATTACACCTACACCTGTAGACACTCCGGTTCCGACACCGGAAGAGTACGATTTCGAATCTTTCGTTATCCGTCTTTATGAGAAAGCCCTGAACCGTGAACCGGAACAGGAAGGTAAGGACTTCTGGGTCAAGAAGGTAAAGGATGAAGGTGCGACCGGTGGAGAATGTGCACATTTCTTCCTGGTAGACGCTCCTGAATTCATGGACAGAAACCTGACCGATGATGAATTAGTTGAAGTGCTGTATGCAACCTTCTTCGACCGTGCGTCCGAGAAGGAAGGCAAGGATTTCTGGATGAAGTCTCTGGCCGACGGCATGTCTCGTAAACTGGTTGTAGAGTGCTTTATCGATTCTATTGAGTGGTGCGAGCTTTGCGCCAAGTATGGTGTAAAATCCGGTGCCCCTACTGCTAAGTCCCGAGTGCCTTCCACGGCTTCTCTGAACTTCGTGAACCGCCTCTACAAGACCTGCATGGGGCGAGATGCCGATGATGAAGGCTTGATGTTCTGGTCCCTGGCGCTGACCAATCTGGAGACCACCGGTGCCCAGACTGCCAAGTTCTTCTATGAGTCCGATGAGTTAAAAGACCTGGCCAAGGAGGATCTGGAATTTGTACGTAGACTGTACACCGGCCTGATGGGAAGAGATGCGGATACGAATGACGAAGAGTACTGGCTCGAGCAGCTCTCTTCCGGCAAAAAGACCCGCGCCGACCTCATCGCATTCTTTGCAACCTGCGAAGAGTTCACCAAGATCTGTGCCGACTACGGCATCGAACGCGGTGAGATCTGATAAGACATCTGCCCCGAAGCGACGGTTTTCGAAAGGTTTCGAAGGTTTTCTGGCAAAAATATGGGAAGTATCAGCAAATTCATTTGACGTGAGGCTGATTTTAGAGTAATATATCTCATGTTTGAACCCGATTCGAGGTTTTCCAAGTTTAATGCACGGAAGGAGGGATAACAAGTGTCGGAAATCAGACTTAAAGAAAATGAGTCCCTTGACAGTGCTTTGCGTCGTTTCAAGCGTTCCTGCGCTCGTTCTGGTGTACTCGCTGAGGTACGTAAGAGAGAGCATTACGAGAAGCCTTCTGTACGCCGTAAGAAGAAGTCGGAGGCGGCTAGAAAGCGTAAGAGATAATTTCTCTATAATGTGATTTTACATGAGACCCGATGAACATTGATTTCCTCGGGTCTTTCTTTTTCTCTCGCCTCGCGCGGCGCCATGCAGGGCGCCCGGCGGGAGCCCCCGTGCGGCGCGCCGGCCGATTCGAAACGCCGCGCGCAGTGCCTTAAGAAATTTCGTAAGGCGCACTGACAAAACCCGCTGTTCAGCGGGAAAAGAATGATACAATGATAAGGTAACAAAAGTGTGTTAGAAAGGGGAAGATGCAGTGATCCTCCTGGAAAAGAAGTGGCGGTTGCCGGAAGAGAGTGCCGATAGCGGCAAGGAGACTTCGCTTGCGAAGAGCCTTCTGTTCGCCCGCGGTATCCGCAGCAACGAAGAAATAGCCAGGTTCCTGGCCAAAGAGCCGGTGGATTGGCATGACCCTTTTCTCATGAACGATATGGACGTCGCGGTGGAGCGGATCTGCTCCGCGGTGACGAAAGCCGAGAAGATCCTGATCTGCGGCGACTACGACGCGGACGGCGTCACGTCCACCACGATCATGGTGTCTTTCCTTAAGAAAGTCCGCGCCAACGTGGACTACGTGATCCCGGACCGTATGAATGAGGGATACGGCATCTCCGAAGCCCTCAGCGCCAGGATCCGCAACCACGCTCCCCGGCTCCTGATCACCGTAGACTGCGGCGTGGCCAACGAAGAAGCGATTCTTGCCCTGGTGGAAGACGGCATGGACGTCATCGTCACCGACCACCACGAAGTAAAAGAGACCCTGCCGCCGGCCATGGCAGTCATCGACTGCAAGCGCGCAGACAACCAATACCCCTTCGAGCATCTTTGCGGCGCCGGCGTGGCCCTCAAGCTCATCGAAGCCTGCTGCACCCGCCTGACGGGACGCGTTGAGATGAACGAATGGAAGAACTACCTGGATATCGCCGCCATCGGCACCATTGCCGACGTGGTGAACATCACCGGCGAGAACCGCACCATCGTCAAGGAAGGACTGCGGAACCTGGGCCGCACATCCCGCCCCGGACTTCGGGCGCTTTTCGCCCTGATACGGCAAAACTCCCCGAACCCGTCTGCGCCGTTCTCCTCTACGGAGGTGGCGTTCCAGATCGCACCCCGCATCAACGCATGCGGACGTATGGGTGATGCAGCCCGTGCGGTAGAGCTTTTCCTGACACAGGACATCGCCACTGCCCAGAAGCTGGCAGAAGAACTCTGTAACGAGAATACCCGCCGTCAGCTGATGGAACAGCAGATCGTAGACGAAGCGGTGAAGAAGATCGAAGGTTCCACGGACCTGATGGAGGACATGAAGAATGACTCCATGCCTATCGTACTGGTGGGAGAGGACTGGCACGCCGGTATCCTGGGCATCGTGGCCAACCGCCTCGTGACCCGTTACCAGCGCACGGCCATTGTTTTTACCAAGGACTCCGCCAATCCCGAAGTTCTGAAAGGAAGCTGCCGTTCCGCGGGAGACTTCCCGATCCTGGACTGCCTTAGGAGCTGCGAAGAGACGATCCAGCAGTACGGCGGACATAAGCGGGCCGCAGGTGTCAGTGTCCAGGTCGAGAAATTCGACGCTTTCAAAGCAGGTGTCCGAGCTTTTGCCGATACGAGAAATAAAGAAGAGGATACATCTTTCATTGCCGTGGACAAGGTCCTTCAGCCATCGGAGCTGACGCTGGATGTCGCAGAAGAGATCCTCGGTCTGGAACCTTTTGGCGAAGGAAACCGGGTACCGATCTTCCTGGTCAAGAACGCCAAGATCGCAACCGTGAGCAAGAGCAAAGACGGCCGCCATCTGAGACTGCAGTTTGCCCTGGAGAAGGACGGAGAATACGACCTTTACGATGCCATCGCATTCGGCATCGGAGACCTGGCGGAATTGTATGTTGCCGGAAGCCGGGTAGATATCCTGGTGGAGCTTTCGGTCCACTCCTGGAACGGTACGGACAGCCTCTCCATCCGCGTGGTGGATATGCATTTCGTGCCGGTGGGCAAGGGCATCTGGGACAACCCGACGGTGCTGGAGAATCTGTACCGCAACAAGCTTCCCATGAAGCAGATCGCCATGATCGGCAAGGCCCGCAAGGAAGACCTGCTGGCCACCGGCGAAGAGATGGGGCTTCTTTACCGTTACCTAATGGACAACTGTAAAGACGAGACGAATATCTGCGACTTAAGTCTTCTGGCAAGACTTCTGACGGGCCATTTCCGCAAGCCATTCCACGCTTTCAAAATATCCCGTGCCATGGATATTTTCAGGGAGGCGGGGCTGATGGAGATCATCCGTCTAAATGACGAAAGAATCTGTTTTTCCTTGCTATCTGTGCATGACAAGGTTAAACTTGAGGATACAAGAACGTATAAGCTGCTTTATACTTCTGAGGAAGAAGGTAAGTAAATGACCGGAGGCAACCACAAGAAAATAGAAGAAATCCAGGAGCCCGAGATCTTCGCGGAGCTTCGTGACCCTGCGTTCCCCGAGAATGTGGGAGAGGATATTCTGGATATGCTCGACGAAGTCATCGGACGATACAAGTCCTACTATGACCCCGAGAAAGCAGAGCCGGAACGGATCCGGCGCGCCTTCGCTTTCGCCTATAAAGCCCATAGTTCCCAGAAGAGGAAATCCGGTGAACCGTATATCATCCACCCCATCGCGACCGCGCAGATCCTGACGGAGCTGGAAGTGGATACAGATACGCTGGTGGCATCTTTCCTGCACGATACCGTGGAAGATACAGAAGTCACCACCGCCCTGATCGAAGAGGTTTTCGGCGCCGATGTGGCCCTGCTGGTTGACGGTGTGACGAAACTCGGTCAGATCCCCTATTCCTCTAAGGAAGAGCAGCAGGCGGAGAACATGCGTAAGATGTTCCTGGCTATGGCGAAGGATATCCGCGTTATCCTGATCAAGCTGGCTGACCGCCTCCACAATATGCGTACCATGAAGCACCAGAATCCCGAGCGGCAGAGAGAGATCTCCATGGAGACCCGCGATATCTACGCGCCTCTTGCGCACCGTCTCGGTATCTATAAGATCAAGTGGGAACTGGAGGATCTGTGTCTTCGTTATACCGATCCGGATGCTTACTACGAACTGGTAGGCGCGATCTCCCAGAAGCGTTCTGAGCGTGAAAAATTCTTGGAGAAAGTGGTCGGCGAGCTCAATGAGCGTGTGTCCCAGATGGGGATCCATGCCGAGATCGAGGGCCGTCCGAAGCATTTCTACAGTATCTATAACAAGATGAAACAGCAGGGCAAGAACCTGGATCAGATCTACGATATTTTTGCCTGCCGTATCATCGTGGACACCGTGGGCGACTGCTACGCTGTCCTGGGTCTTGTGCATGAGATGTATTATCCGATGCCGGGCCGTTTCAAGGATTATATCGCCATGCCGAAGCCGAACATGTACCAGTCACTGCACACTACGGTCATCGGTAAGGAAGGTATTCCTTTCGAAGTCCAGATCAGAACACTGGCCATGCACCGTACTGCTGAATACGGTATCGCAGCCCACTGGAACTATAAGGAGAAGGGTAACTCCAATGCCAAGGTCAAGAACACGGCCTTCGACAAGAAACTTTCCTGGCTCCGTCAGATCCTGGACTGGCAGGGTGAATCCAAGGATGCCGGCGAGTATCTGGATTCCCTGAAGACCGGTCTTGTGGCAGAAGAAGTCTTCGTCTTCACACCGAAGGGAGACGTTATCTCTCTGCCGCTGCATTCCTGTCCGATCGACCTTGCCTATACCATCCACAGTGGTATCGGTAACCGTATGTACGGCGCCAAGGTCAACGGCCGTCTGGTGCCGCTGGCGACAGAACTGCAGAACGGCGATATCGTTGAGATCCTGACTTCCGACCAGGTAAAAGGTCCGTCCCGTGACTGGTTGAAGATGGTCAAAACCAGCGCTGCTAAATCGAAGATCAACTCCTTCTTCAAGAAGGAGACCCGTGACGATAACATCCTCCTCGGCAAGGAAACCGTCGAACGAGAGATGAAGAAGCTGGGCTTTACGCCGCAACAGCTTCTGCAGAAGCCTTTCGTCGAGGCGATCCTGCGTAAGACCACCCAGTCTACTCTGGATGATCTTTATGCCGCCATCGGTTATGGTGTGATCACGGCCCAGAAGGTCGTGGGAAGACTGCGTGATGAATACATCCGCGCATTACCGGAGGACGAACGTTTCGAGCTGGGTTACCGTGTTACCGGTAACGGTCAGGTCGTTTACCAGCCCATCGCCCACGAGATCCTGGATGAGAAGAATATGACGGCCACGCCGAATGCGGTACTGGCCAGCACCCAGGAGCAGGGCCATAAGGGCAAGCGTCCGGGACGTGCCCACGACGATACAGGCGTGGTGGTTACCGGAATCGAGAATTGTCTCGTGCATCTTTCCCGTTGCTGTAACCCGATGCCGGGCGATGAGATCATCGGATACATCACCCGTGGTAACGGTGTTGGCGTTCATCGGAAGGATTGTAGTAATATAGTAAATATCATGAAGAATGCAACTGCGTCGGTCAAAGCGGCCGAGCGTGCATCCAGACTGATCGAAGTATTCTGGGACCACCAGGGACAGGGCAGTTCCAAGGCCATTTATCCTGTGGAATTCACTATTATTGCCCACGACAGAAAACACCTGCTGGCAGATATTTTCAATGCCATTGCAGAAGAGAAGGTCACCATCACATCTGCACAGATGGCGGCCTTGAAGGATGTTACCGCACGTCTCTCCATGACCATTGAGGTCAAGGATCAGGCGCAGTTCGATCGCGTTATGGGCCGGGTTAAGGCGGTTCGTGACGTTATCGAGGTAAGAAAAGGGAACTGAGCATACGCTGTCCCGAAAGGAGGATCGGGATAGAGTTTTTGCCAGATGAAAGGGATGGGAGTGTAAAAGTTCAGGAATAAAAGGAGTGTGAGTTTATGGTAAAAAAGTGGTTAGGTGCTGTTGTCGGAGCCGCTCTTGTGGCACCTCTGGCAGTCTCGTTCTTCTCGGAACAGCCGGCTCGTGCGGATTCGAGTCAGGATGTTTCGGTCGCGATCGATTCGAAGAATTTCCCGGACAGAAACTTCCGGAAAATCGTTGAGCAATTCGATACGAACGGAGACCTTGTATTGTCACAGGATGAACTTTCGGTCGTCAAGGAATTGGACGTGAAAGAAAGTCAAATCCGTGATTTGACTGGCGTTCAGTATTTTACTGAATTGATCTATCTGAATTGTGATTATAATGAACTTCGGACGCTGGATGTAAGTAAGAATATAAACCTGATCGAACTGTTTTGCGGGGGGAATGCCCTGGCAGAGCTGGACGTGTCCGAAAATGGATGGCTGGAGAGGCTCTGGTGCGACGAAAATGAAATCGAGTCCTTGGATTTAACTTTTAACTCTTCGCTTAAAGTGTTGGGATGTGGTTCTAACAGACTTAGCAAACTTGATCTCTCCCATAATCTGGCCATCACGGGCCTGTCGTGTGAAAAAAACGAATTGACTGAACTGGACCTTTCGCCCACGGTCAAAATGAAGTATTTGACCTGTAAGAACAACAAACTGAAGTCTCTGGATGTCCATTTCCTGAAAGACTTAGTACAGTTGCAAGTCGAAGGAAATCAACTTACCGAGTTGAAACTGGGAAGCCATCCGGTTATGGATACCCTGGAGACTGCGTATAATGATCTCACCGTTGTCGATATCAGACAGTGTCCGACATTGATCGATGAATTCACAGAGTTTGGAGTCAAGAGTAGTGAATTGTTCGGATGTTTCGTCTGTGAAGTACCCCTTGAAGTGGAGAATCCGGAAGAGGGATATGAGTACACGGCGACCGTCTTTACTCTGGACTATACTACGAACCTCGAGGGCTTCGAGATTCCGGAAATGCCGGGTTATCCGAGAAAACCATATGATCCGCAAGACCCGCAGGACCCGAACGAACCGGTAGTGGAGATCAATGCGAAGAATTTCCCGGACAAATTCTTCCGTGCGGCCGTAGTGGACCTTGATACGAATGAAGACCTTATTCTGTCCAAGAGTGAAATCGAACAAGTTGTAGAACTCAATCTGAACGGTCTTGAGATCAGTAATCTGACTGGTATTGAATACTTTACTGAACTGCGTATTCTGGATTGCTGCAACAACAAGCTCAAGACCATAGATGTGAGCAAGAATACCAAACTGATTGAATTCTACTGCATGTCGAATGAGCTGACAGCACTCGATGTAAGCGCTCTTACAAACCTGGAGAACTTCTGGTGTGTTTCCAATAAACTCACTTCTATAGATGTGAGCAAAAACACGAAACTGCGCGTATTTTTCTGTTCTGAGAACAATATCAAAAAACTCGATCTTTCTCATAACACGGAAATTACCGGATTCGGATGCGATCGAAACCAATTGACTGAGCTGGATCTTTCGAATCAGAAGAAACTGATGTACTTCACTTGCGATGATAATAAACTGAAATCTCTGGATGTCAGCTTCTTGAAGGAATTAGTTCAGCTGTTTGGCGAGCATAATGAGCTTACCGAAGTAAAGCTGGGAAGCCATCCGAATTTGGAAAACCTGGTAGTAGCGTATAACGATATCACTGTGCTCGATGTCAGTCAGTGCCCGGCATTGTTGGCTGAGTACGATGAGTATGGAATCAAAGACGATACAATAGGCGGATTCTTCTACTGTGGTATACCGGAAGAGCTTGAATCGGCGGGGACAGGCTATGCTTCCGATAAGTCGGGCAGAGTCATACCGAAGACGATCGAGACGAAAGATATCGAGATCATTGAAGCATATATAGTTCTGAGTACATTCGATTATGAAACAAATATCGTAGGTTACGATGTTCCGGAAGCTCCGGGTCATCCGAGAAAACCGATGCCGAACCCGAACCCGACACCGACACCGACACCGACTCCGACTCCGCCGGCAGAAGATCCGAACTTCGAGGATTTCGTAGAGCGTCTCTACACTGTGGCTCTCGGCCGCGCATCTGAACCGGAAGGCAAGGAATTCTGGGTGAAGCAGGTAGTTGAAGAAGGTAAGACCGGTGCAGATTGCGCTCGCTTCTTCCTCCTGGACGCAGACGAGTTCATGAAGAGAAACCTCTCTGTAGAAGACTTCGTTGAGACTCTCTATGCAACATTCTTCGACCGTGAATCCGACGCAGCCGGTAAGAAGGGCTGGATTGACGCTATATCTTCCGGTGCGAAGACTCGTGCAGAAGTTGTAAATGATTTCATCGAGTCCACAGAATGGTGCGATGTTTGCGCAACTTACGGCGTGAAGTCCGGTGCTATCTACCACAAGGCTACCAAGGCTTCCAAGAATGCCATCAACTTTGCAACCCGTCTCTACACGTGCTGCCTGAAGCGTGACGCGGAAGACGGTGGACTGAAGTACTGGTCCCTGGCTCTGACGAACCTGGAGAAGACCGGTGCAGAAGCGGCCCTGTTCTTCTTCGAGAGCGATGAGTTTATCGGATTTAAGACAAGCGATAAGGAATATCTCCTGAGACTGTACACGACTTTCATGGACAGAGAACCTGCCCAGAGCGAGATCGACTACTGGCTCGGTGAGATCGCCGGCGGTCGTCAGACCCGCCACAGCATCCTCGCTTTCTTTGCCCAGTCCAAGGAATTCACCGAGATCTGCAAGACCTACGGCATCGAGAGAGGACAGATCTGATCTGTTTGATGTTCCGATCACGCGATGATCGAGTGTGGTACTGAAACAGAAATCGCGCGATGAACAGAGTGTGATTCGAAAAAAGCCGAAAGAGAAGGCCGCATCCGTTTGGGTGCGGCCTTTTGGCATGTGTGATGAAGCCGTGCTTTGCGTATCAGAACGCGAACCTCACGGAGTCCTGCAGATTCGAGAACTCAACCTCGGTGTTCTCGCAGTCGGAAATATCGTCGATGACAAACCAGTGCCCTTCGTAAGAACAGGAGAAAGTACCTTTCTGCGTGTTTTCCGCTTTCTTGTTTTTCGGTGTCCACTGGAGGGTGTAACTGCAAGTGCTGTCCGGGTCCGAAGTCTTGTCCATATAGAATAGAAGGGGAGGGAAGGCATCCTTGCTGCCTGCGTTATTCACGTAATAGATCACGTGGATCTTTCCTTCTTTTTTCTCATGCATGCTGTAGCCGGGAATGTCCTGACCCGGAGTAAATGAGGCAGTAAGACTGTTCTCATCGCACACGGAAATAATCGGATCCCGCAGAGCGACTGGTTTCTTCGTGGCGCTTTTGCCTATGACGAAGAACACGACCGAAAGGACGCAGAATGCGATGACGGTGATGAGAAAGAAGCGAAGCGGGGAGACGAAGGTCCAGTGCTTGCCGGATGAAGTGTTCCCACTGCCTTCCGGGTTCACAATACCACGCGCAAGTTTTTTTGCCAAAGAAGACTTATAGATCGCAACGTAGATTGCGGTGGCGAGGAGGGCCAGGCCGATACTGATCAAAACAAATATTAGTAGCATTTCTGTTTTCATGTGATTACCTCGTATGGATTCAGCACGTAGGCGCGGGGCTTAGATGCCGATGAATTCTTTGAATGAATAATAGTAGGACCGGGTGACATCCACCTTCGCGCCGTTCTTCATGGTGATGATGAATTTCTGCGTGAGGGCCGGCTTGATACTCTTGATGTGATCCACGGATATGATGACCGAATTGCTGATCCGGATGAAGGCCTTGCCATCCAGAAGTGCCACCAGGTTCTTGAGCCGCTCGTTGATCCGGTACTGATCGTCGTTGGTGTAGGCGACCACTTCATGAGCGAAGCTCTCGATGTGCGAGATCTCCGCTACCGGTAGACGGTAGATCTCGTCATCTTTCCTGCCGATGAGGTACGAAACCGTCGCGTTCCCTTCCGTCAGCACCAGATCCGCGCTGTCACTGACCTCGATCCCGTGCTGCAGAAGCTCCTGCGCGATCTCGTCGTAATGTTCATCACTTGCAATTAGTCTGATCTTCATACCCTTCACATCCGTTGAATATCTTCTGATTTCATTGTCACACGAGCCCCCGCGAGAGTCAATTGCAGAGTATGCGCCGATTCTTGCAAAGTATGGAAGGGGGTGGGGGTGTGGCGTGGGAATGGGGCATGGTGTGGGAGTGGGGCGGCACGAATCATTATCATTCCGATACAGTTGACAGCTAATTACGATTAGCCTATAATGTGGCTAATTAGGATTAGCCAGCGCGGATATGAACGCACTGCGTCAAGTAATAAGGAGAGCACCATGAGCAAGAAGCCACCGAACACGAATCCGTCCACCCCGAGCGCCGCACCGTGCTCCACCCCCCGGCTCGACACGAAGCACCGGATCCTGGACGAAGCGTTGTCGCTCTTCGCGCAGAAGGGATATGGCAACGTGTTCGTCGGCGAGATCGCGGAGAAGGTAGGGATCAAGGCCCCGTCGCTGTACAAACACTTCAAGAGCAAGCAGGCGATTTTCGAAGGGGTGCTGGAAGAGATGAACGAACGATACCGCGCCCAGACCAGCCTCATGAACTTCGGCGGCGAAAACGCACAAGACGATGCACCGTTTTTCCGGAACATCACAGAAGACAGACTCGTCGAAGTCGGAACCATGCTTTTCCGGTATTTCCTGCACGACGAATACTCCAGCCGCTTCCGCAAAATGATGACTATCGAGCAATTCAATAACCCGGAACTGGCCAGACTCTACGACAAGATCTACGTCGACGAACCGCTGTCCTACCAGGGCGCCATCCTCGCCATGCTGACCCGGCAAGACATCCTCAAGACCGACAAAGTTGACATCATGACACTCCAGTTCTACGCCCCGATCTTCCTGCTTTTGAGCATCTGCGACCGGGACCCGAAACGAGAAGAAGAAGCACTGAAAACATTGGCGGAGCACATCCGTCAATTCAACAAAATATACGGGAGAAAGAAATAATGAAGATCGTACTTTTACACGGACAAGATCACAAAGGAAGCACCTATCACATCGCCCGCCAGGTGGCCGACAAGATCCAGGGTACTAACGAGATCACAGAGTTTTTCTTCCCCCGCGATCTGCCCTATTTCTGCAAAGGCTGCTACAACTGCATCGAGGACGACACCAAGTGCCCCTACTACGAGGCCAAGCACGCGATCTTCCGGAAACTGGAAGAGGCGGACGTGATCATCTGCTCCACGCCGGTGTACTGCATGCACATCTCCGCCGCGCTGAAATCTTTCTTCGAGCTGACCTTCGATAACTGGATGGTTCATCGCCCGAAAGCCGCGATGTTCAGTAAGCGCGCCGCCATCGTGTCGACGGCCGCCGGCTCCTCCGCGAAGCACGCCATGAAGGAAGTGGAGGACTCGCTTTTCAACCTCGGCATCCCGTCCATTTCCAAGTTCGGCCTGCCCGTTCACGCCATGAACTGGGATGGCATCAACGACAAGACCAAGGCCAGGATCGATAAGGCCACGACTCGTTTGGCAAAAAAACTTTCCGCGAGTTCGAAGCCTCGCGTGGGATTGAAGACTAAGTTTATGTTCAACTTCATGGGGTTTCTTCAGAAGAAGAACATGGGCTCCTCGCCGGTAGAGAAAGAGTATTGGGAAAGCCACGGCTGGCTCGGCAAAGCAAGACCCTGGAAGGCCTGAAGACACCACGCTCATAGAAGAACGCTCCCGCTCTTTTTCTATTTCCCAATCCGCTTTTCAAACCGGAACATACCCTCCGGGAATTGCTCGTCCGGCTCGCTGTTCTGCATATCCGGATCATTCGGATCCGGGTGATGACTGTTGAAGAATTCAACGATATGGAATCCACACCGGTTAACATAGAAGTGGATGTTTCTCTTCTCGAAATAAGGAGTGACGGTTTCCCAGACGGTTACCTCGGGATGAAGATTCTCGACAGCACACCAGGCACGATAGCCGATGCCTTTGCTGTGGACTTTGGGCGATACGAAAAGAAGATCCAGATCCCCTTTGGTACCATCCACTTTGATCACGACACCACCGGCCGGCTGACCATCACAGAGGATCCGGTAGGCTTCACCGCCATCGATCGATCGCTCGATCGTCTCACGAGAGATGATCTGACCATCTTCCTCGAAGTGATCGTCACGCATGCCGAACTCTTCCATCGCGCCGTAGTTGAAGGCTTCCTGGTTATCCTTGATGAACTGCTCTCTATCCGACGCGGCCAATGGCACGAGTGTGACCTGATTATTCTTTGGAGATATATTTTCTAACATATTTAATCCTTACTACCAGATCACTCGTGACAACTTCCGTGCCCACATCCGTGTCCGCCATGTCCACAGTCGTGGTCTCCACCATGATCATGGTGATCACATCTCGCATCCGGATCGAAGGCCAGTGTGCCCGCTGCCAGTGATTCCGCAGCCGTATCGGCATCGCCCTGCACACCACCATAAAGCTTGATTCCCGCCTCGGCGAGCGCCATCTGCGCGCCCATTCCGATTCCGCCACAGATCAGTGCATCCACATCCGCTGCCTTCAGAAAACCGGCCAGAGCCCCATGTCCGCTGCCGGAAGCATCGATCACCTGACTGTTTACGATCTTGCTGTCCTCGACATCATAGAGCTTGAACTGTTCGCTATGTCCGAAGTGCTGAAAAACTTTGCCATCTTCATAAGTTACTGCGATTCTCATTGTATTACTTCCTTTCTTGATTACATCGACCGGCTCTGCGCCGTGAATCTGATAGGCGCCGCCACGGATCTGAAGCCGCTTGCCATCGACAAGTACCTGCGCGATCTTTCGCCTCGCACTGTCGTAGATCCCCGTGATCGTAGTGCGCGCCACTCCCATGCTGACAGCACATTCCTCCTGGGTCATTCCTTCTTTATCGATCAGCCGTATCGCCTCGTATTCATCGAGGGTCATCACGACCGTCTCGGCAGAAGGATCATCCGGTCCGAATGTCCAGTAATCGGGAAAAGCACTTATACACCTGCATCTTGGTTTCCGCGGCATCTGATCACCTCGTTTCTGACATATGTCATTTATGGTATAGCATCATTCCTGACATATGTCAACAATGACACTGATACACACGCCGTCGAAGGCTTCGACCAATGAGAAATAACCTACGCAACAGACCCCCTCGGGTATTGTGATAGCCCCCCGCTTGCCAGTATAATGAGGATGTTATAGGGTTGTTTTCGGGAGGTTTGGTATATGAGTAAGAAATCTTTTTGGATTAGTCTTCTTGTCGGCGTGGTTATACTTGCTGTTGCGTTTCCTTTATTGTTTGTAAACGGAAAAGTGAGTGCAGACGGTGACCTCCCGGATGTGCCTGATGTTTCGATCTCGGCTGACGGCGTACTGAGCTGGGGCACAGTGATGGGAGCGTATAGAGCGGGAATTGAGATTAGTTCCAACGGATACAGTATTCCCTTGTCGACGAAAATGTCTCTTGATATAAAATCAGAAATCGGCATAAGCGGGTGGAAAACCGGTTCATATGAAGTAAGTGTGCAATTGTTTGATTCCTCTAACAAACCTGTCACGAACAAGTGGACAGCAACCTATGAATACGTATCCTTAGGTAGAATGAACCCGCCTACTGATATTGTTTTCGATGAAGCAAATAAGAATGTCACCTGGAAATGTGAAGGAGCGGACGAGGACACTTTCTACGATGTTAAAGTTCGAACAACAATTAACGGTGTATACAAGTCTTCCACTATCACATGCTGGGATCCTGAATTATCTATTTACTCGTTCTTGAAGATCGCGGAAGGAGAAGTCGAGTATTCGCTCTCACTGGTGGCCAGGAAAAAAGGTTATGAGGATAGTTCTTATACCAGTATCCCGAAATATGTTCTGAATTACACATGGAACCCGGGTCCGGTCAAGAATGTCAAAGTAGATGACAAAGGCGTACTCCATTGGAGTGCTTTTGACGGCGCGAATGCCTACTACATCAAGTGGACATACGGGGACAGCGAATCAGAAGGAAGATCATTTTATGTTTCGGACGTGACGGAATACGATATTGAAAAAGAGGTCATCGCATATCGTCATGTAGGAGAAAAAATCAATATTACGATCGAGGCAGGATACCGTCCAGAGCCTGTGAATTTGAATCAATTCCATGAAATCTCAGAACAGACTAAGATAAGCTATCAATCCATGACCGTAGAATATCCGATATGGCTTTATCGCACGTCGGTCAATTCGAAAAATAAAGATGACATTCTGGAAGACGGCGGCTCCTGCAAATACGATCCCGATACCAAGACGCTGACATTTGCGAATCCTGATTTTTCGAAGTTTTCGGTTAACTATTATGATGTATTCGCAACCACAGAAGACCTTACAATAGCGGGAAACGCATTCATCAAGTGTGATCGAACTTTTTTGAACGTAAGCAAAAAACTGACTTTTGCGCCCAACAGTGATATTACCATTCTTTCTGATAGTTACAATATGGTAGTGTACGCAGGCAGTATTGTTATCAACGGCAAAAATCTCACGATCCGTGCTTTGAATAGTGTCGGGGAGGCTTTGTCTGCTGATGGGAATATAACATTAAGCAGTAACATGCAAAGCGTAGTGGTCGCAGTATCCGAGGATAAGACTGAGTATAGTGCTGTGACATCGAAAAATGGAAAGATCATCTTAAATGGTAAACCTATTGTTAAACCGGAAGGCGGTGCCTTGTCGCAGGATAGTCGTGAGATTATTAAGAAAGATGCCACCCCGGCTTCGACGGTAGTCATCCGTTCTTCGACATATGCGGCTCCCGATGATGCCATTGCGATTAATTCGATAAATTTCCCGGATCCTATATTCCGACAGTTTATTCTTGACTTGGATGTGGACCTGAATATGGATCAGTATCTGGATAGAAAAGAACTTGGACTTGTCAGGGAAATAGACTTGATGAACACCAAGTCCCCAACGGGAGACATCACATCGCTGAAAGGTATTGAACACTTTACTTCTTTGGAATCTTTGTATTTTTGCGGGTCGAAACTTACTTCAATTGACATCAGTCATAACACGAAGCTTTATAGTGTGTTTCTAGTAGCATCTTCGATGGATGAACTGAATATATCAAAGTGCCCGCGATTGAAAAAAGTATATACAGAAGGAAAGAAAACGAATGGGGCAGTCTACGGATATTCAGCGGTATATTACTCGCTGGTAGACGGGACAGACAATACCCAACTGGTGATTTCGGATGAAACAGAAGTGCGCATAAAGTCCCCGACTCCGACACCGACTAAGAAAGCAACACCGACACCGACTAAGACCCCTACCAAGACGCCTACGAAGACTCCGACAAAGACACCAACCAAGACACCAACCAAGACACCGACCAAGTCGCCGACTAAGGCACCAACGAAGGCACCGACGAAGGCTCCGACCAAGGCGCCAACGAAGGCACCAACTAAGGCGCCGACAAAGGCCCCGACAAAGAAGCCAACCAAGGCTCCGACCAAGGCCCCGACCAAGGCGCCGACCAAGGCCCCGACCAAGGCGCCGACCAAGGCGCCGACCAAGGCCCCGACCAAGGCGCCGACTAAGGCTCCAACCAAGGCACCGACCAAGGCGCCAACCAAGACACCAACAAAGGCACCTACGAAGGCGCCAACTAAGACGCCAACAAAGGCACCGACTAAGACACCAACTAAGGCTCCGACCAAGACGCCAACGAAAGCGCCGACACAGGCTCCTTCCATCGCCGATTTTGTTGAGCGACTTTATACGGTAGCCCTGAACCGTGCTTCTGAGCCGGATGGCAAGGAGTACTGGGTGGGTGAGATCACAAACGGAAATAAGACCGGTGCGGATTGTGGCCTGTTCTTCCTGACGAGTGAAGAGTTCAACAACCGTGGCCTCAGTATTGAGGACTTTGTGGAGACTCTCTACAAGACATTCTTCGGCAGAGATTCCGAACCGAACGGTAAAGCCTATTGGGTCGGTGAACTGAAGAGCGGCAGAAAGAGCAGAGCAGACGTGATCTGGGGATTCATTGACTCAAGAGAGTGGTGCAACATCTGTGCGGATTACGGAGTCAAGTCCGGAGCACCGACAGCTAAAGCTGACCATGCCTCGCAGAATGCGATCGATTTTGCCACACGACTCTACACTTGCTGCCTCGGAAGAGAACCGGAGCAGGGGGGACTGAAGTACTGGTCACTGGCTCTGACGAATCTCGAACAGACAGGCTGCACGGCGGCAAAACTGTTCTTCACGAGCGATGAGTTTGTGAACTTCAAGCTGAAGGACGCGGAGTATGTCAGACGTCTGTACACGACCTTTATGGGCAGAGAACCGGCCGCAGACGAGATCACCTACTGGACCGGCGAGATCCGAAAAGGAACCCAGACCAGATACAGCATCATGCAGTTCTTCGGACAGTCACAGGAATTCACGGATATCTGTAAGAAGTACGGCATCGAACGAGGAGAGATCGCATAAGCACGCCGCCTTCGACATGTTCTTGCATTTTCTTTTCGATAGACACAAAATATGGAAAGATAGATTTCAAGCAGGAGCGGGACTATGAGTGAACTGAATAACGATATGGCGGTACTGTCCGCAAACAGAGAAAAGACGATCGTAAAGACAAGTATAATCGGCATCGTGACCAATCTCCTGCTTGTGGGATTCAAAGCTTTTGTCGGTCTGGTCTCCAATTCCATCGCCGTTATTCTGGACGCGGTCAATAATCTCTCGGATGCACTTTCTTCTGTGATTACGATCGTCGGCGCCAAGCTCGGTGCAAAACAGCCCGACAAGAAGCATCCTCTGGGTTATGGACGGATCGAGTACCTCAGTTCCATGATGGTAGCTGCGCTGGTGCTTTATGCAGGCATTACATCCCTTGTGGAATCGATCAAGAAGATCATCCATCCGGAAGCGGCCGACTACAGCATCGTTTCACTCGTCATCATATCCGTTGCCATTGTCGTGAAACTTTTCCTCGGGATGTATGTACGAAGCCAAGGCAAAAAGGTGAACTCCGGCGCCCTCACGGCTTCGGGTTCCGATGCACTTTTCGATGCGATCCTTTCTACTTCGGTACTTGCATCTGCGATTATTTTCCTCTTGTGGGATGTTTCTCTGGAAGCTTATGTCGGTGTAGTCATTGCGGGATTCATCATTAAAGCAGGTATCGAGATGATGATCGAAACCTTGAATGACATTATCGGCAAGCGTGAGGACGCAGACACGATCCGCGAATTGAAGGAGATCATTTGCGAAGAAGAGTCCGTTCTCGGTGCGTACGATGTTACGCTTTTTAACTACGGTCCGAACAAGAACTACGGATCCGTACATATCGAGCTTCCCGACAACCTCAGTGTCGATGATGTCGACAAGATCACACGCAGGATTCAGACAGATGTATACCGCAAGACCGGCGTGATCCTGACCGGTATCGGAGTCTATTCTTTTAACACTTCGAATGACGAAGCAGCCCAGATGAGAAACGCGATCCAGAAGATGGTCATGTCTCATTCCTGGGCACTGCAGCTCCACGGTTTCTACGCAGATACAGAAAAGAAAACGATCCGTTTCGACGTAGTCGTCAGCTTCGATGTCGACAGAAAAGAAGCGGTAGAAACACTCACCAAAGAGATCCACGCATCCTACCCGGATTACGAACTGCTGATCATCCCGGATACAGATGTGGCGGATTAATCCCGACTGTAATGGCAAAACAGAATCTGCATCCATTCATTAGCAGTTCAAATCGGCACTCCGGTCAGAATAATCTATGATCACCTTTTGACACATGCCGCAGCAGAAGGCTTTGACGGCCGATCCACGCATCATGGACTTTTTTGAAAGAACGACTGATCCGCGATGAAGAAAAGATCTGTTCAGCAGAGGTCTCTTGAGTCCTTTCAGCCACGCTACCTCATGCGGACTTTGAATTCTACCGATTTCCATCTGATTATTGCAATAAGGACATTTCATTTTCAAACCTCCTTTTCGCTCAACCGATTACTCCGAGCGCGAACAGGAGCGCCAGGATAGCAAGCAGACTCACAACACAGGCGATAACGATCAGGCGGATCCGTACTTTTCTGTGCGCATCCTTATCCATTTTTCCTGTCAGCTGACGGAATCGGATAATCCCGGCAATCGAATAAATCAGTCCGATTACAGAGCAGAAGATCGCGAATGGTTCGAAAAAAATACTGACTCTTGTGAGGTGAAAAACGAGTATGATGGCAAGAAACCCGAAATATACAGCGGAACCTGCCAGATAAGTAATGAGCTGTTTTGACAATTTTTCCTTCTCGGCGTTCGTATAGTCGGCCACCATCGTTAGGGTTTCTTTTAATTCTTCTTTCATGTTCTCACTCTTCCTTTCTCCGTTCAGAAGTTCACGGATGTCAACGTCGTAAAAATCTGCCAGTTCAATAATGATACTGATATCCGGCATTGTGTTACCATTCTCCCATCGGGAGATGGATCTGGATGATACATTGAATCTTTCTGCCAGTTCTTCCTGAGAAAGATTCTTTTCTTTCCTGAGTTCTTTTAGAAAAGAACCGATCTTTGTCTGATCCATAGAAGTCTCCTTTCAGTTCAAATGGTAATCGACCTTCTGAAAAACAACACGACAGAGAGTGAGAACTGCCGTATTTTCAGTACTAGACAGACGTGTCTGGTTTGTTTTGCCGCTTAACTTTATTTCGATGGCGCGGGATCCATATCCATGAACTCCTGTACAAGCGCCTTGTATCTCGAGATAGACTGTGCTGCTTCTTCGTTCATTGCTTTGTATTGTTCGGTCAGCTCAGCGAGCTCCTTTTTGTGAGGTTCCATGCTTTTCGTAAGAGATTTAGCGGCGATAAACTTTATGACGTGGTAGACGATGATGATCACAGCAACTATTACTGCAAAAGCGATAAGCAGACTCCATTCCCGCTTCCATATGGAGTAACCTATTAAATACAGAGGGAGCAGGACTGTAAAGCAGACGACAGCTTCAATCGTTTTTAGACTCGAGTTCTTTACCTCATCAAATAACTCCGTGAACATGTGGGTAGTTGAATAGAGTTCATCCTGAAACTCGTGAAGCGTCTTTTCGGTCTTATCCTTCTTTCCACTGATGTTTTTGGCTTCGGACTTAAGATTCCTGTAATGACGAAGTTCGATAAGTGCCTCGCGGACCTTTTCGAAGTATGGTTTTTGTTCAGGACGGCATTTCTCGATTGCGTTTAATAGTGTGGGCTCATCATCACTGACGTGAATCTCGCTGTCATTGTACATCCGCTTCATGTCCGGCCATTCTGTTTTGCAAAGGAAGAGTCCGCGCAACGCTTCGAAGTCGTGCGGATCTTTTGTGAGCATGAACTCATAAGCGTCTCTTGCTGAACCGTACTCGCCTCTGAGGAGAGCTTTGGAAGCTATGTCCTTAACATTTTCCTCGCGAAAATACTCGTAGTCAAAAGAAACACCGCAGAACGCGCAGACATACATCTGCCTATCAAGATCAATGTTGAGAAGTCCGCCGCATGTCGGGCAGAGATTACTCTTTAATACTGTCATTTCTCTCCTCTGATTCTGTGTGCCATTGCAGGTAATTTAGATAATAATATCAACAACGGATTTCTCTGGCAATAATTTTCGAGGTCAGTTCGGCCATTGCTTGACCCGCAAGGTGGGATCAGGTATTTGTAGAAGTTGCAGGTGCGATTGAATTGAACCGTATGATACAATGCTTTTGAGATACTTTGAAAAAATAAGCTATGAGATGGAGGACTGGGCTTAGTAGTCCTTTGGAGGAAAGAATATGCACAAATTGATCATGCTTCGCGGAAACTCCGGGAGCGGGAAAACAACGGTGGCGAAGGCATGAACGAAGATCAACAGATAGGATCAATTGAAGTGGACTGCCACAGTGGGGAGATGCCCCGCTGCGGCAGTACTTTTACCGGCTACTTAACTAACCGTCCTACGCTTTTCGCGGTTTTATCAGACTGTTTCTATGCTTGTGCAAGAACCGTCCTACGCTTTTCACGATTTTGTCAGACGGATTCTGAGTTTGAAGTGAAAACCGTCCTATGCTTTTGGCGATTCTATCAGACGGATTCTAAGTTTGAAGTAAAAACCGTCCTACGTTTTTGCCGATTTTGTCAGACGATTTCTAAGTTTGAAGTAAAACAGTTGTACACGCTAGCCTGAGTGCCGCAGAACAGTTCTTCCTTGTACACTATTATCAAAATGAAGTCATTAGCAGACTGTGTTTGCACAGGACTAGGGTGGGATGGATGTGTTGCTGTAAGCAGACGTGCTCCATTCCCGATTGGATGAACGGCCGTGCAGGCGTGCTTCATTCCCGATGGGGTGAGCGGCCACGCTGACTTGTCCCATCCCCAATGGGCTACACATAACCGTCCCGAGAGAATTGTTTAGATCTCCGACACGGAGATAAGGATCAGCGGGCGGCGTTTCGTGATCTCGAAGAGCATGCTCTTCAGGGCGTCGCGGATGTGATTCGATTCCACGGCTTCGCGGATGGATTTCGTGGACTTCTGGGACTCCAGGCGATGCAGGTAGTTGAAGAGCTTCTGCGAGCACTCGTGCTGGATCGGTCCGGCCTCACTCTCGAAAAGGAAACCTACAGACTGCAGTACCGGCGGGCAGAGAAGCTTGCCGGAGACCTTGGAGATGACGATGGATACAGAAACCACACCATCGTCCGCCAGGACACGACGGTCACGGAAGACACGGTTATCGATATCACCAGCTCCGGCGCCATCAATCAAGACAGGCGCCGCAGGCACAAAGCCGGTAACTTTTGCCGAGTCAGAATTCAACTCAAGCACATCACCATTATTCAAGATAAACGTACGGGAATCCGGGATGCCCAGGCGCTTAGCCAGTTCGGCATGACGGAAAAGCATACGGTATTCACCATGGCAGGGCACGAAGTACTTCGGGCGTACCAGGGTATGGATCAAAGTCAGCTCGTCCAGGTAGGCGTGGCCGGAAACGTGTACATCTGCGAGGGACTCGTAGATGACGTGGGCGCCACGACGGAAAAGCTCGTTGATGACGCGGTAGATCGGCTTCTCGTTACCCGGGATCGGGTGAGCGGAGAGGATGACGGTATCGCCCTCATGGATGTCCACTACACGGTGAGACGCGAAAGCCATACGGGACAGGGCACTCATCGGCTCGGCCTGGCTTCCGGTAGTGAGGATGACCACCTCTTCCGGTTCGTATTTGTTGATGTCGTTGATATCGATCAGGGTACTGGGATTCATGTTGATGTAACCCAGCGAATTAGCCACCGAGAAGGTGTTCAGCATGGAACGCCCGATGAGCGCAACCTTGCGGTTGTACATCTCTGCCGCGGTGAAGATCTGCTGCATACGATGCACGTGGCTGGAGAAGGTGGCGATAATGATGCGGCCGGTGGTGTTCTGGAAGATCCGCTGGAAAGACTCTCCCACGTGTTTCTCGGAGGGGGAGGAGCCGGGGATCTCGACGTTGGTGCTCTCGGCCAGCATCAGGAGTACGCCCTGACGTCCGTATTCAGCGAAACGGCCGAGGTCGATAGGATCACCGTTGATCGGCGTGAAGTCGATCTTGAAGTCACCGGTATGGATCACGTTGCCCACAGGGGTGCGGATCGCGAAAGCAAAAGCGTCGGCAATACTGTGGTTGACGCGGATGAATTCGATTGAGAAGCTGGTGCCGGCCTTGATGACGTCACCGGCTGCCGCGTAGACCAGCTCGATGCCGCGGGTACCTACACCGCCGTCCATCAGCTTGTGACGGGCCAGTTCGATGGTCAGCTTGCCACCGTAGATCGGGCATTTCAGTTCCCGCATCAGAAACGGCAGGGAACCGATATGGTCTTCATGTCCGTGGGTCAGGAAGATACCGCGGACACGGGATTTGTTCTGGATCACGTAAGTATAGTCCTGGATAACGGAGTCGACGCCCAGCATGCTTTCTTCCGGGAAGGCGACGCCGACATCTACGATAATGATGTCGTTATCGTACTCGAAAAGCGTCATGTTTTTGCCGATCTCCTGCATGCCGCCCAGGGGGATGACCTTCAGTTTGTGGGAGGTCCGCTTGCTGGCGAAAGCCTTCTCCACGTCCTTGACGGTCTGCATGAAGGTGTCGTTGATCTGGGACAGTACTTCCTCGGATGCAGAGGCAAAAGCACCCTTACTTACGAATTTCTTATTTGCTGCGGTGAGCTTGCGCTTCGAAGCAGTTCCTGAGGCACTCCTTCCGGAGGAAGAGCGCGAAGACGAAGCGGAAGAACGCGTAGCGTTTTTCGCTGAGGATCTTGATTGATTTTTCTTGGAAGGTTTCTTCTCGACCAGCGTCAGGGAAGTATCCTCGCGGGAGTCGGAAGAGGGGCGCTTCTTCAGGGTAGAACGAGGCGCACTAAGATTTCCCTTTTTCTTTTTTTGCGTAGCAGAAGGGAGACGAACTGCATTGTCATACTGTGCCGAGGAAGGCTTTCTGCCTGCCACGCCACGTCTGTTCGATAAAGCCATAAAGTATTATCCTTCGTTATTCAGTTTTAGTTGACGATATAGATGCTGACATTGCGAAGGGTCGGATAGTTTCCGGTCTCGCCGTCCTCAGCAAAGATATCGATGATATGGCCTTTGACGGCAGAGCCAGTATCTTCAGCAATATAATACCCATCGCCGCCTAATGGGTCATTCTCGATGTAAACAGTAGAACCCAGCGGAATTACATTCGGGTCTACAGCAATGGTACGGCCTTCCTGGCACTCGGTACCGGAACGGGTCCAGCGTCCGCCTGCCTGCGGGCCATAGAAAGTTACCTTGAAATCAGAAGCAACCAGAGTCTTCTCGCCCTTCTTCGGTGCCGGTGTAGGTTTTGCCGGCTTCGGGGTAGGTGTCGGACACGGTGTCGGTTCCGGATCTTCCGGCTTCGGGGCCTTCGTCGGTTCCGGAGACTTAGTCGGTTCCGGTGCTTTGGTCGGAGCCTTGGTCGGCTTCGGTGTAGGCTTCGGAGAAGGTGTCGGGGTTGCCGGCTTCTCGGAAACGCACAGGGATGCCAGAACGAAAGTATCGCGGATAGTGTGGTACCAGCCGTTGCTCGTGATAGCTACGACTTCGATGGCGTCACCGGCCTTGAGGGTCTTGGTGATCTTGTATTCGGTACCCGGACCGGAACGTACGTTAACTTCGCCGTTCACGTAGAAGGTGCCGCGCATTGCTTTCTCGGTATAGGCCGGAGTCGGAGTAGCCGGCTTCGGTGTAGGTGTAGCTGTGTTTTCCTTCGGTGCGGATGTGGGCTCGGCAGGAGCAGTTGTCTCTGCAGGTGCCGTTGTTTCTGAAGTTTCGGATGAAGCAGGAGCGCCGCCCATGATGCTGCCCAGGGAACTGTCAGAAGAAGTCTCATCTGACTCTCCGGTGGGGAGCATGCCTGCAGAAGAACGGTCCGGGTCATCCAGCATCATGCTGTTGGCACCGGAGCCCATGTCCAGATCTGCAATGGCACCTGCCATATGCTTGTCGTCCGGATCATCCATCAGCAGTGTTGTCTCTGCTGTGGTGGTCGTAGTAGTAGCTTCGGAAGTGGCGACGGTGGATTCCACATAGTAGTTGGAAGCCTGGTCGAAAGTCGCATCGGATTCCTTCTTCTTGGAACTCAGAAGGGAGTCCGCGCCCACAACACAAGAGAAGGCGAGCAGCACGATGATACCGGCACCGATGATGCCTGATAAACGGCTGTTCTCGTGATGAACGTTCTTGGTAATACCAATAAATTTCAATCCGATTTTCCTCCCATGATACAATAACTATTTGACATTTTACCACGGATCGTCAAATAACGCAAAAATCAGGATTTCCAGAGGATATCTAAGGCTTGAAAACAGGCTCTTTCTGCGAATGCTTGTCGCCCAAAAGGGCTTCCCCGCGCCGCTTTTTCACGGCGTGTGAGATGGCCCGGGTGGAGCAGGTGGAGCGGATGGCCTGGCTGGCGCGGATGCACCGGATGAACCAGGCTACGACGGATATCACGAAAAACGCAGATTCGTCCTACGTTTTCGGCGATTTTATCAGACAGTTTCATGGTTGATTTTATCAGACAGTTTCATGGTTTAATGCAGATCCGTCCTACAGCATGGGGCTCGTGGTACGACGAATTTCTCGAAAAACGCAGATTCGTCCTACGTTTTCGGCGATTTTATCAGACAGTTTCATGGTTTAATGGATTTTATCAGACAGTTTCATGGTTTAATGCAGATCCGTCCTACAGCATGGGGCTCGTGGTAGGACAGATCTCTCGAAAAACACAGATTCGTCCTACGTTTTCGGCGATTTTATCGGACGGTTTCATTGTTTAGTGCAAATCCGTCCTACGCGCCGCACGCTTAGGACGCAGACTCGCTCACTCAGGACGCAGACTTGCGCACCCAGGACGCAGAACCGTGCTCAGGACACGGATCCGCGCTTGGCGTCTACGGAAACGGTGCAGCCGTTGGTCAGAAGTTTGGTGCAGTTCTCGCAGGAGAGGATGGCCGGGATATCCAGCGCCATGGCTACGGTTGCGGCATGGCTGGCGGAATCATCGTCCTCTACGATCAGGGCCTTCGCGTGCTTGATGAAAGGCATCATCTTATTGTTGGTGTACGGGGCAACCAGGATGATGGAGTCGTCCTCAGAAAGCGGCGGCTGGGCATCCAGATGCTCCGGATCTTTGACGATATAGACCGTACCTGTGACAAGCGAACCCTGCTCGTCCGTAGTCGGCTGGCCGTTGCCATGCACGATGGACTTACCGAGAGCCTGTACACGGATGGTGTTGGTGGTACCACTCATGCCAACCGGCGTGCCACCGGTCATAACGACCAGGTCACCGTTACTTAGGAAAGAGCACTGCTGGGCTGCCTGCATACCGACCTCGAAGAGTTCGTCGGTAGTAGCGACTTCCGGAACCAGGATCGGATATACGCCCCAACTCAGGTTCAACTGACGCTGCACACGCGGGAAAAGTGTACCGGCAACGATCGGGCTGGCCGGACGGAAACGGGAGATCTGACGAGCCGTTCTACCACCATGAGTCACGGTGACGATGGCTTTCGCATGGATGTCCATAGCGGTTGTGCAGGTTGCGTGAGAGATAGCGTTGGCCACAGAAGGCATCATGGAAGGCTTGGACTTACTGAACTGATCCCAGTAGTCGATGGACTTCTCGGTCTGCTCTGCGATCTGGACCATCATCTTCAGGGCCTCTACCGGATACTTACCATTGGCGGTCTCGCCGGAAAGCATGACGGCAGAAGTACCGTCATAGATAGCATTCGCCACGTCGGAAACCTCCGCGCGGGTCGGACGGGGATTACGGATCATGGAATCCAGCATCTGGGTTGCTGTGATGGAGATCTTGCCCGCTGTATGGCACTGCTGGATGCAGCGCTTCTGCACGATCGGTACGTTAGCTGCCGGGATCTCGACACCCAGGTCACCACGGGCCACCATGATGCCGTTACTTACCTTCAGGATCTCGTCAAAATTCAGGATACCTTCGTTGTTCTCGATCTTGGCGATGATGTTGATGCCGTGATCGCCGTTCTTCTCCAGGATGTGACGGATCTCCTGCACATCCTTGGCCTTTCTGACGAAAGATGCGGCGATGAAGTCGAATTCATTTTTGACGGCAAAAAGTATATCCTCTTTGTCCTTCGCGGTGAGGGAGGGGAGGCAGAGCTCCACATCCGGCACGTTGACGCTCTTCTTGGTAGATACAGGACCACCGTTACTTACGGTGCAGTAGATGTCGCCGTCCTTGATCTTCTTGACCACGAGCTCGATGAGACCGTCATCGATGAGGATACGGGAACCCACCTTCACGTCGTGAGACAACTCTTTGTATGAAACGGAGAATTCCTTGTCCGTACCCATGACGTCCTTCTCACGAATGACCACTTCCGAACCCTCGGTGAAAGTGGTTTTGCCGCCTTCAAATTCGCCGGTACGGATCTCCGGGCCTTTGGTATCCAGAAGAAGGGCCACAGGAAGATTCAGTTCCTCGCGGATCCGCTTCACGCGGTCGATACGCTTCTGGTGTTCTTCGTAGGAGCCGTGGGAAAAATTCAGTCTCGCCACGTTCATGCCGGCCAGCATCAGTTCGCGGATTACCTCATCGGAATCTGCGGCCGGGCCTAAAGTACAGATTATTTTCGTTTTGCGCATGCACATATGATTTCTCTCCTTATTGCGTCGCGACGTCACGGGGTGCCCGGAGGGCTTCCCCGAGTCTGATCCTCAGCACGGAAACGGCACGGACCTACCGCGCGTCACGGGTGATACAAGTTTTTTGCCTCATATAAGATACCACTCTATGTGTGTCAATACTACAGAAAAATATTGTGCGATTTGTCAAAAAGTGACGGCACGGAGAATGCGAAATGATAGTTACGGTCTTCTTGCGATTTCGGTATAATTATATCATGAAAGGGGGGCTCGATATGAACCATAAAGAAAGAATGCTGGCGAATCTGCCGTATAAGTCCTGGCTGGACGGACTTTCCGAGGAGCGCATGGCGAATAAGACGAAGGTCTTTGAGTACAATAACCTTCCGCCGAATCAGCCGAAGGAGAGGGAGAAACTGCTTCGCGAGATCCTTGGCAAAACGAAGGAAGGTTATGTCTGCATCGAGTCGCCTTTCTTCTGCGATTACGGCTACAACATCGAAGTCGGGAAGAACTTTTTTGCTAACTATAACTTTATCGTGCTGGACGTCGGCAAAGTCACCATCGGTGACGATGTTATGTGCGGGCCGAATGTCATGCTTTGTACAGCGGGGCATCCGCTTCATCCTCAGACGCGTAATTCCGGCTATGAATACGGCATCGATATCACCATCGGCAACAACGTCTGGATCGGCGGAAATGTCTGTGTCATGCCGGGCGTGAAGATCGGAGATAACGTTGTCATCGGCGCAGGTTCCGTCGTCACCAAGGATATCCCGGACAACATGCTTGCTTTCGGGAATCCTTGTCACGTGGTCCGCGAGATCACGGAAGACGACCGCGACTACTATTTCCGCGACAGGAAGTTCGACGTGGACGACTATAAGTGAGGCCTGCGGGCGCCGCACCATAAATCACGCATGAAAAAACCTTCGAAGTACCTGGCCGATGCCGGCACCGTACCTCGAAGGTTTTATTTTGTGTTTTTTACGCGCTTGCTCCGCGGTTTCGTTGGGCGCGCCGCGCGGGGACTTATCTGTTCTTCAGTACCTCAGTTGCGCGCTCCTGAATAGTCTTGCAGATGAAGTCCAGACTCTGGAAGTCACGGAAGTATCTGTCGGCTTCGTCGAGTACGATCTTCAGGATCTCACTATCGAGACGATAAGCGTTGTCCACAGAAGTAATCATGTTTGTGAGTTCGGCCTTTTTCTCATCCGTGATGCGGACCGGCTCCGCGCCGAATTCTGCCGGATTCTTGGAGTATTCTTTATAAAGCGCTGAGCTCAGATCGATCTGGGCCTGGCAATTGGTGTCGTAAGCACTTCTGTTGACAGGAAGTGTTTTCTTATTGGTGCTCAGATAATCCTGGGTTTCCGAGTTGAGGAAATAGCGGATGAACTCCCAGGCCAGGTCAGGATTGGATGCGCATGCCGTGATGGACATGGAGAGCTCTCCACGAGCGGTCATACCCTTACCCTGCAGGGAAGGATAACCGGTGTTAAGTGTTTTTCGAGCGGGATCACCGTTCACTGTGCAGTAGTCATCCAGGCTTGCATAATTGGCCTTGATCGCGATGGTCGAATTAGTATTAAACTGAATATCCGGTGACAGGAAATGACCGTCAGAGAAGATGATGCCGTCTTCGTATTTCGTATCAGTCACGGTATTCTTTTTCACAGCTTCAAGCAGAGACTTGAACTCAGCACTGTCGAAGTTCGCCTCGCCTTTCTCATAGTCAACGAAATCCGAATAGCACGCAGTCATGATCGGCAGAAGCATTTCCGCACAGGTATAAGGCGGGATGATCCGCAGTTCGGGCAACAGTGAAGATTTTGCTTTCTCCATATCTTCGAATGTCCACTTTTCCTTGACTTCCGTGTCTGTGGTATTTACCACCATACCGTGAAGAGAGAAGGTGAGGGGCATGCTGTACATTTTGCCGTTGGTAGAGAAAGCATCGAAGATGTTGTAGAAGTAGTCATCTTTCTTGATGGTCGCATCGTTATCCAGATACTGCTTGAGGTCGATCAGGCATTCGTCGGTATTGAACTCAGCAAGATTGGAGAAACCCACAAGAATATCCGGTCCCGTACCTTCGTACAGTTCTTTTTCCACTTGCTGGGCGGAAAGACCCATAAACTGAATGAGGGTGTCTTCCGGATTTCCTGCAAGGTCATTGTCGCGAATGGTGTAGACCTCGATATACGCGTTGCTGGAAAGATCTGAATTGTATTCCATGATCTTTTCCGTGAGATAAGGATCCGTGTCGGTGTATAAGCCCAGCTTCAGGATCTCTTTGCCTGCATTCGGATTCTTATCGGCCGGCGTGAGTTTCACGGCAGTCATGGTGTTGGCATTGTGGCAATAGCATGCGGTACCGTACTGATCGTTATCAGTATCCGGATCCACATTCACGAAAGTCATCGAACCATCGGACAATAACTCACCGTTCGTCAGATGTGCACAGTTCACGTCGGCACTCGTATTCGACAGGATCGGCGTGGATTTGCCTTCTCCGATGTGGTATTGCGATACGCCTGTGTTGGAGAAAATAAGACAATCCTTGTTTTTAGAAAGCGCTTCGGCGGTTTCTTCATCTACTTTATATGTTTTCAGGAGTTCTCCGGTGTTCACGTCTACTTCCTGATAGGCTCCGATATAGTTTGCCGGCGGCATGGTGCGCGCGACATACCATTTGCCGTCAGAATAGTTCATGAAGCAGCCCAGACTCTGATCTTTCTGCTTCTTGATGAGCTTGCCTTCCGAATCGAAAAGGAAAAGAACTCCTTCCGACGAGATAAAGAAATTGCCGTTATCCACAGGGTAGGCCTGCAGCATGTAGAGGGATCCGGTGTTTTCAAATTCAATATCGCGGAGCTTCTCTCCGGAAGAGGAGATCACGAAGAACTTCGGCTTGGTCTTGCAGTCGTTGGGGTTGAACTCGGATGTGGTGACCAGGATCTCACCGTTATTCATGGGGAAGGCGCGCAGGAAGTCGCAGCGGTCACCCATGGGAATGGTGCAGATGTTCTCTCCGTTGAGGTCGAAAAGCTGCAGACTGTAGAAAATCTCTTCATCGAGCATCAGGTAGTCATTCGCCAGTAACGTATTCATCATGTTCGTACTGTCTGTCAGCGTCACTCGTACATTCGCCAGGATCCGGTCACCTACGATGGAGGCCGTGGTGAATTCCTTTGTCGCGAACTCTACGCCTTCTACCGGCGCCAGCTTCAGTTCTGCCTTTTCTGCGTTATAGTACGACGATTTGTTTTCGACGGTCCTTTTCGGATTCGCCTTCAAAGTTTTGGGCGTGTTTTTATTCGAGGCACCTTCGGTGTCTCCCTTATCTGACGGATCTTCTGTTATTTCGGCTCGTTCGTCGGAAAGATCGCTGTCTTCAACGTTTGTGTTTTTCTCTGATTTCTTGGTGCTTTTCCCGCATGAGGCCATCGGCAGGACCACACAGGCCGCCAGTGACACAGCGAGCAAGCTTCGAATCACTTTCTTCATTGTAAAACCTCCAGATGTCATGTGTTTTCATTATGTCTATGGCTAAATCATACATTTTGTTTCGAATATTTGAGTGATAGATTTGTCACGGAAAAAAGACTCGTACATGGGGTGCGTGTGCCCGCATGCCCGGGGCGGCCGCAAAATATGTGGGGGAGAAGCGCGGCCGGCGCCCCTTTGTCGGCTCTCGGTGAAAACGCCAATTCCTCATTTGCGAAGGTAAAGGAATTTGTACAAAAAATCTGCTCCAAAACAGATGACAGAACGTGCCTGTTGGCATATGATGTAGTGGTAATGAAAATCATTTGAACGGAGAGAGTATCTCTCCTGCAGAAAGCTGTGGACGATGTGGCGATCGTCCTTCGCCGAGACGACTGCATTACGGGGTGGCACCCGAACAACATGCAGCTCCTCCCGCGGGGTGGCACCCGAAGAAGGAAAGTGGAGGTACAGTTCTTTTGCAGAGGAAAAATCGAAGGAAAGATGAGCTTCATGCAAGGCTTTTTTAGATGAATGATTCGGGAGAGGGCCCGACTAAGGGTGCTCCGCAGAAAGTGTTCGATAGGGAGGATTATTGCAATGTTTGTACCTGGAAAATGGTCGGAGGACATCTGTGTCCGCGACTTTATCAACAAGAACTATACCCCGTACGATGGAGACGAGTCGTTCCTTGCGGGCCCGACGCAGGCCACGCTGGACCTCTGGGACAGGATCCTGGAGCTTCGTAAGAAGGAGAAGGAGAACGGCGGCGTACTCGACATCGACGAGCATACTATATCTACTATTACTTCCCACGCCCCGGGTTATATTGATAAAGAAAAAGAAAAGATCGTCGGACTTCAGACCGATGCTCCGCTTAAGCGCGCGATCATGCCTTTCGGCGGCATCCGTATGGTCAGATCTTCTCTCGATGCATATGCCAGAGAGATGGATCCTGAAGTCGAGCGGGTCTTCCAATATAGAAAAACGCATAACGATGGTGTTTTTGACGCGTATACGCCGGAGATGCAGCGTGCGCGTCACTGCGGTATCCTGACCGGTCTTCCGGACGCTTACGGCCGTGGACGTATCATCGGTGACTATCGCCGTATCCCGCTTTACGGAACGGCTTTCCTCATTGCCCAGAAGAGAAAAGCGAAGGACCAGATCCTGCCGGATGTCATGGACGTAGAGACGATCCAGCAGAGAGAAGAGATCTCCGAGCAGGTCAAGAGTCTGTACGAGCTGACGAAGATGGCCCAGAGCTATGGCTTCGACATCTCCCGTGCCGCCCGTAATTTCACCGAGGCGGTGCAGTGGCTGTACTTCGGTTATCTCGGTGTGGTCAAGGAGCAGAACGGTGCGGCCATGTCCCTCGGACGTGTGTCCACTTTCCTCGATATCTATGCGGAAGAGGAACTGAAGAACGGCACCATGACGGAGTCGGAGATCCAGGAAGTTGTCGATCACTTCATCATGAAGCTTCGTATCGTACGCTTCCTTAGAACACCGGCTTATGACGAACTGTTCTCGGGCGACCCGACATGGATCACCGAATCCATCGGCGGTATCGGTCTCGACGGCCGTCACATGGTCACAAAGATGAGCTATCGTTTCCTGCATACTCTGGAGAACATCGGGTCCGCACCGGAGCCGAACATGACGATCCTCTGGAGCCCGAATCTGCCGGAGAATTTCAAGAAGTACTGCGCGAAGATCTCCATCAACACTTCCTCCATCCAGTATGAGAGTGACGAGCTGATGCGTGAGAAGTTCGGCGACGATTACGCCATCGCCTGCTGCGTATCCGCTATGCGTGTCGGCAAGCAGATGCAGTTCTTCGGTGCCCGCGCGAATCTGGCAAAAGCTCTGCTCTATGCGATCAATGGTGGACGTGATGAGAAGACGGGTGACCAGGTGGGTCCGGTCCGTAACCCGATCACTTCCGAATACCTCGACTACGATGAGGTCATGGCACGTTTCGATGAGACTTGTGCATGGCTTTCCAAACTTTATATCAACACATTGAATGTTATCCACTACATGCATGACAAGTACTGCTATGAGCGTCTCGAGATGGCGCTGCACGATGAGAAGATCGACCGTACCATGGCTTGTGGTCTTTCCGGTCTTTCGGTCATCGCGGACAGTCTGTCTGCCATCAAGTACGCGAAGGTAAAGCCGATCCGTAATGAGATGGGTCTGGCCGTAGATTTCGAGATCACCGGTGATTATCCGCAGTACGGTAACGACAACCCGAAGGTTGACCGTATCGCAGCAGAAGTGGTCCGTAAGTTCATGAAGCAGCTCAGCAAGCATAAGTGCTACCGTAACGCTCGTCCGACCCAGTCGATCTTGACGATCACATCGAATGTCGTTTACGGTAAGAAGACCGGTTCCACACCGGACGGACGTAAGGCCGGAGAGCCTTTCGCACCGGGTGCCAACCCGATGCACGGTCGTGATCGTTCCGGCGCAGTTGCGTCTATGAGATCCGTTGCGAACCTGCAGTATGACTACAGCGAAGATGGCATTTCCTATACCTTCTCCATCCTGCCGTCCACACTTGGTAAGACCGAAGACGAGCAGAAGGTCAACCTCTATAACCTTCTCGACGGTTACTTCAGCGACGGTGGTCACCACATCAACGTTAACGTTATCCTGCGTAAGACTTTGCTCGATGCCATGGATCACCCGGAGAAATACCCGCAGCTGACGATCCGCGTATCCGGATATGCGGTAAACTTCACCACACTCACACACGAACAGCAGCTTGAGGTAGTGCGGAGAACGGTGCACGCGAAGCTTTAATCAAGAACACGAAAAATCATTTTGCCGATCTGTCCTCGTTGCTTCGTAACTGCGGAGGCTCGGCAAAATGATTTTTTCGTGTATAGATAAATCTCTTCGCGTCACGTTCTGCGAGGACCTAGCGACGAAAAGTAATCCGCGAAAAACTCGGTTTTTTTTCATTTTTCTTACAAAGCGGAAATGCGGTTGCATGCGCTTGTTTTCGCTCTCATAATGAATACACAAGATGTGTTGGTGAAGTGGAATGGGAGGCGATTGGATGAAGTGTTTTTCAGGAAGCAAAGTGAAGCGGATCGTGGTGGGTGTGCTGGCTTCGTCGATGGTTTTTGCGTTGGCTTCGTGTAAGAAGAACGACCCGGAAAACAGTGTGTCGCCTTCTGGTGAGAGTGCGGGTTCGCAGGTTGAGCCGCAAGGAACGGGAAACGCCGGCCAGGCTGCTTATGTGCCGCATCCTGACGGAGTGATCCTAGAGACAGATCCGTACTATGCAGATACGGAGATCGAGATTTCTTTTCCTTTAGATGAAACCAAAAAACTGGAACGTCAGCATGTTGCCGGGTTTCGGTATTTCGATGATTTTTTGATTGCAACGGGAAGTACATCCTACGAAATCCCGAAGGAAGTGCAGGAAAAACTGGAAAGTCAGGATTTTTCCATCGATGCCTTGAAGGAACGTGATGCGCTTGCATATGAGTATACTCATCCGGAGTACGGTATTTTCGATTATTCGGGCAAGTATATTGCCAGACTGGAAATGAATGTCAGCGAGGAACTGAATAATATCATTCAGCTGAAGGATGGACGTCTTCTGGCGTGGGGACAGTTTCTGAACCGGAATACGGATAAGCGTGTCGGTTACTTGTGGTTCTTTGATGCAAAGACCGGGAAACGCACGGATAAGGTCAAGCTTACCGGTTTGGTCGAAGGTTTCAATATTATAGAACTGGCGAACGGAGATCTTGTGCTTCGTACCTGGGATACACTATACGAAATTGATCTCAAAGGGAAAAACAAGCATGTGATTATTATGAATTCTCAGCCGGAATCTGTCTGTCAGATCGGCGATACGATCTATGTGGAGATGGTCAAATACACGGCTGATGGCGAAACCAGAACGCTTTACGAAGCGGATATGCAGAACAATAAATTGATTGCGCCTAAAAAAGAACTGAAAGTGCCGATGAAAGTATCCTACACTTCTGATGCGGCTTATGATATCGGAACGAACGGCCTTCTGAAATGGGATCTTCAGACAGGTGAGCAGACGCAGGTCTTCCTTTGGAGCGATACAGATATTCCACAGGGCAACATCGGGAATCCTTTTGTAAAATCGGATACGGAGTTTTATTTTACTAAAGCGAAAGAAGTCAAACTTGGCGCCGGTCGGTCCACGCATACGCATTCTCTCGTAAAGCTTGAAAAAACAGAGAAGAATCCGTATGCCGGGCGAAAAGTACTGTCGCTTGGAGCTTATGAACTTCGGGGGGTGTATGAGCGCGCAGTGATCGAGTACAACAAGAAACCGGAGAGTAAGACGCGGGTGCTGATCTATGACCATACCGGAGATATCAGTTCCGGAAGCGCGTATAGCAAAGCACGCGCCGATATTGCCGATCACGTACTTCTGGATATGAAGTCGGGAAATGGACCGGATATCCTGATGAATTTTTATGATTACGGAAAGTTCAATTCGGAGCACGTACTGGTGGATCTGAATACGTATCTTGATGGTACGGACGGGCTCGACAGAAGCCTCTACTTCGACAACGTGATGCGTGCTTTTGAAGAGGACGGAAAACTATTTATGCTTCCGCTTTCCGTGCAATTCAATGCTTTGCTTACGAATAAGAATACGATGAACGGGAAAACGGATCTTACGATCGATGCTTTTTCAGAAATGCTTACAACATTCCCGGACAATGTTCTCCCGTTTTTCTCTACCGGCGGAAATGAAGTCAACTATCTTCTCACGATGGTGTCGCAGGATTTCAGTCACTATGTGGATTACAACAAATATGAAGCGCATTTTGACAGCGAGGATTTCATCAAGCTTCTTAAGATCAGCAAACAATGTGACCGGCCTGTCAGTAACAGCACGTTCGAAAGCATTATGGAATCTTTAAACCTTGATAACATGTACAACTACCATGACTCAACAGATGCAGTGATGGATGCAGGATTGTGCGCCTTTTCCTTCTTCAGCAGCCGAAGCCTATACGATTACGGACGTTGCGCAGATCTTTGCGGAGGAGATCCGTGCGTGATCGGATGGCCGACATCCCGAGGTTCGGGATTGGGTGCTTCTGCCACGGTAACGATTTCGATTTCGGCGTTTTCCAAAAATCAGAGCGAAGCATGGGATTTTGTCCGTTACATGATGCAACCGGATGTGCTGGAAAAGATTTCCGATGAGAACTCGGCTTTCGCCGTCAGCATCAACCGTGAATGTCTGAAGCACGCAAATGAACTGAATATCTGGGATTATGAGGTTGAGGTGAAAGAGAACGGGCGAAGCATGAATTCCGCTCCGCTAAATGCAGATGAGGCCGCGAAGTTCGTTGGTCTTGTGGAGCGAATCGGGAATCCTGTCTGCATGCCGGAGTCAATCAAAGAGATCATTCAGGAAGAGGCGCCGGCCTACTTCGATGGCTCTAAGACGGCGGAAGCGGTCGCTGCGAATATCCAGAGCCGCGTGGCAACGATGGTTGCCGAGGAGAAATAACCATTCCTCTCGCGCAGAACGTTTATTGTTTTCAACTCGCTCCTCATATGAGACAATAATGAGGAGCGATTCCGCCCTCGCGGGAGCAGAGGCTTCTATAGAATTCTCCGATAGCTTCTCACAAAGCTATCGATGAGCGATTCCGCAGGAGCGGAGCGACGAGGACCAGCGAAGAGATAATTTGTGAGAAGCTTATATGAAGAATTCTGTAAAAGGTTATGTGCACTCTATTGAGACTCTCGGTGCCGTGGACGGGCCGGGGCTTCGGTTCGTGTTGTTTCTTCAGGGCTGTCCGCTTCGTTGCAAGTTCTGTCATAACCCGGATACCTGGCGTTTCGAGGGCGGGGAGGAAGTGACGGTGGAGCAGCAGGTGAAGCAGATCCTGCGGTACCGCACCTATATCCAAAGTGGTGGTGTGACCATCTCCGGTGGCGAGCCGCTTCGGCAGGCGGAGTTTGTTCTGGCCATGATCCGCGCGCTGCATGAAGAAGGTATCCACGTGGCTATCGACACCTCCGGGATCTACTGTGAGGGCGTGGCATTGGAGGCCGCGATGGAAGCAGACCTTCTGCTTCTGGATATCAAGAGTTTCGATATGGAGAGAGCGAAAGAACTGACGGGCTTTACCACGGAGCACGCGTGGCGGCTTCTGCAGGCTCGGCAGGATGCGGGAAAACCCGTGTGGATCAGACACGTCATGGTGCCCGGCATCACGCTTGTCGATAAACAATCAGATGGAAGAGCTTTTGCAACAGAAGAGGAGTGGCGCAGAGCCAACGAAGAATTGCTGGGCGGAATCGAGAAGCTGAAGAGTTTTTCCTGCGTCGAGCGGATCGACTTGCTGCCGTTCCACAAAATGGGCGAGTTCAAGTACGAAGAACTGCATTTCCCTTATGAATTGAAGGACACGGAGGAGCCGGACGAGCAGGTCGTGGAGTGGGCGGAGAACGCACTTCGGTAGAGAAGCCTTTTGGTTTTTCATGGAAAGCCTGGGAGTAGATAATTGATGTGCTATTCCAATGCCACATATCTTTATGTTAATCCCAAGGAAGCGTGGCGTATCTCTGGTTTCAGTCAGAACGCGGAATCGCAAATCAATATCAATCTTCGTAAGTGAAATCAAAAAACAGCAATCAACATCAACCAGCGTAATTGGACTCGATGTATTCGTAGATCATCTTGGAGACTTCGCCCATGATGCTCTTGGCGCGGGCGGCGTCGCCACTCTCGGTCAGGAGAGCGAGGACGTAATCTTCGGTACCGAAGACGATACCGAGATCGTTGTAGGTTGCGCCGTTGAAGCCGACTTTGTGAGCGACTTTGACGGAAGAAGGAACACCACCCGGTACACCCCAGGAATACTCGGTGTTACACAGATCGTCGATCAGCGGTCCATAGTGCTCCGGATTCTTCTTATAATCGTTGTACAGATGCTCGGCGTACTTGGCCATGTCGATGGCGCTGGTTCTGCGCATACCGGTCTTCTCGGCACCGGTGTAATCTGTATAAGTTGCTTTGCTTCGATAATCTACAACACAGCTGATGGTCTTCAGGAATGTGTTGTTGATAGAATCCTCGCCACCAAGACGACGGATGACCATGTTGGTACCACAGTTATCGGAGATCGTGATGGAGAGATGAGATACCTGCTGAAGCGTGTACTCTGTTCCGTCTGCAGAATTCTGGATCGTACCTGTGCCGTACTCCAGATCGCCGCCTTCTACACCATCCTTGTAAGGCGTTGCTTTGTAAGCCATCTTCTCGTCCAGCTTCAACTCGCCGGATTCGGCCTTCTCGTAAAGATATGTGTTATACGCGAGCTTAATTGAACTTGCCGCGATGATCGGCTGAGTCTCTTTGTAACCCAGTGTCTCGTTATTGCTCATGTTAATGTAGTACACGGCGTAGCGGCCGGACTGCTTGCTGAGATAATCGTTGATCTTGGTCTGCAGTGCAGAAAGATTTGCGGCTCTTGTCTCCGCATCGACGGTCTGCGTCTTGGAAGGTGCAGTGGTCTCGGCCGGCGTAGTTTCTTCGCTGGAAGCAGAAGTATCGAGAGTGATCAGATTACCGGAAGCATCTGTCTCCGCACCGGAAGTTGCAACAGTAGTAACCTTGGTCTCGGGAGTATCTTCTTTCAAAGACATAAGCTTGCTGATGAAGATGATGTCGCTGATGACGCAGCACATGCAGATCGCAAGACATATTATGACGAAATTCCTCCTCTTGGTCTGATTACTTCTTCTGGAACTGTAGATGTTATAGCCTGAGTTGGAAGAATGCTTCACGATTGATCTCCTTGATATATGCGTCGCGGTCATGCTCGTCAGGTCGAAGACCTCAGTGGCGCAAACCACGTTATCTGTAATGTTTGTAGCTGATTTCCTGGATGTGAAATCAGTATAGCATCGCTAAGTTACGATTCAATTTGCTTATTGTAACAAGACGTATACAGAAGTTCAAGTAAAACTCTTTTGCTAAATCGATGCAAAAACTCTCGTTTCGTGTGGTTGAAAACCGCTGGTATGAGTACCTTTCGGGTTTTGGCTTTTCGAACTTCGGTGACAGTATTGTCACTTGGGAAGCGGTAGAATGACTACGACGGATGAAGAGAATATTACAGAGAATTTGTTCCGACAGTCGAAAACGAAAGATGGGTGCGCAAGTGGCGTGTAGGAAATCAGTCAGCAGACGCCCGGCGCCATCACTCCGACCACTTTTCCGACAGGGAAGGAACGCAGTTGGCTTTCGCCTTGCGAAGTGTGTCGGTAATCGGTGCATCCGGATCCGTGCGGGTAGCAAAAGCAATGTGTACGCGGAGGGGGATGCCGTTTACGGTCACGCCCGGGAACTGGCACTTGCAGATGTTGGTGAAAGCCTCCGCTTTCTCGGATTCCGTCTCCGGCATCAGGACGATGAATTCATCACTTTCCCAGCGTGCCACCATGCCGTTATCTTTCACGGCTTTGGAGATGATCTCGCCGACCTTGATCAGCAGGAGATCGCCGGTCTCGCGGCCGTAATTCTCATTGATCTGATGCATACCGCAGATATCCGCCACGATGAGACTGTAGGGACAGATTTTTTCACGGTCGGCCTTAGCAAAAACATCCTCACAGTAAGCGCGGTTATAAAGCTCGGTGAGGGGGTCGTGATAACTCAGGAACAGGTTCTTGCTCTGGGCCTGCTTCAGCGGCGTGATGTTGTTGGTAAAACAGGAGATACCGATGATCTTTCTGTCGGCGTTCAGGATCGGAGCGTAGAAGGTCTGCCAGTAGGTGGCTGTGCGGTCATTGTCTCCGTACTTCTCTGTGTGGGAGATATATTCACCGGACAGGACTCGCTGCAGGTCATTCTTCATGCCTTCCATGATCTGCGGTTCCGAGAAAACATCCAGGATGCTTTGTCCGACCTGGATCTCTTTCTTCCAGATTCGCAGCATGGAGTACTTATGACGGTTATTAAATGAAGTATAGCGGAACTCGGTATCGAGGGTGTAGACGATCATGTCCGGGACGGTCTCCATCATGGAGTTCTGGATAGCCTGCCACTCTTCCGCTTTCGACTGGGAACGTTCACGATCTTGTTCCAGGTGAAAAGAATTGGCAAACTGGGAGCAGAAGAGGCGGTACATGATGAAGGCCAGAATCAGTGCATAGGTGAAATCCTTGATGATCAGCACCAGACGGACATCATCCGATGCATCCAGGACCGACGTAACGACGGTATGACTTACGGCGATCCAGATCAGTGTGATCAGTGCGAAGAAAAGCACCGACAGGATACTGCTTCGGATGAAGGGAAGAGAGATCTTCTGCCAGAGGGACATTTTCTTCTCTTCAGAAGTGAAGGGCTCGGTGGCGGAAACGTCCGCATCAGACGCCGCCTTGCCCGGTTTCTCCGGTGCCGGCGTCGACGGGGTATATTTAGGATCGTTAGGATCGATCCCCGCTTCTTCGCGTAGTTTTCTCAGATCGTCTTTATATGACATAGTATGAAATACCGCCCTCCGACTTTCATTATAACATTTCGGAAAGGGAGAACAAGGCGGGATTTGTAGGTTTTGCCTAAGGCTTCATGGTTGACACCAATCATGGTGCATGCTAATATTTTCATAGCATTTAATGAGTGAGGTATACTTTCATGGAGCATATTAAGACTATTGAAACACGTAACCTTTGCGAGAGCGCTAAGAACGGTGGTTGCGGCGAGTGCCAGACATCCTGCCAGTCTGCCTGCAAGACATCCTGCGGTATCGCAAATCAGCAGTGCGAGAACAAGAAGTAATTCTTGGGATCGGACATTTCTAAAGAATAAATCGCTGTCTTTGGTTCTCAGTTTCTGTAGCAAAGGCAGCTTTTTTATGGGGTGAACCATGATACATCAATACAAACTCGGTGGATACAATATCGTTCTGGACGTCTGTTCCGGAGCCCTCCACGTCGTGGACGACATCAGCTACGACGTGATAGAGCTTTTCGAGCAGAAGGATAAGGACGAATTACTCTCTTTCCTGTGTCAGAAATACCCGGCTGCGGATCCTGCTGAGATCGAGGAGTGTTATGCCCAGGTCGTGGCGCTGAAGGATGTGGGGAAGCTTTTCACACAGGATACTTATGAGCCGATGGCGGGTGAGCTGAAGGCCCGGACTTCCGGTGTCGTGAAGGCCCTGTGTCTGCACATTGCCCACACCTGCAATCTGAATTGTTCCTACTGCTTCGCGTCCCAGGGCAAATACCACGGCGAGCGGGCGGTGATGAGTTTTGAAATCGGTAAGCGCGCGCTGGATTTTCTTGTTGAGAATTCCGGTTCCCGTCATAACCTGGAGGTGGACTTCTTCGGCGGTGAGCCGCTGATGAATTTCCAGGTGGTGAAGGACCTGGTAGCGTATGCGCGGTCCATCGAGAAGGAGAAGGGGAAGAACTTCCGTTTCACCCTGACCACCAACGGCGTGCTGGTGGATGACGATGTCATCGATTTTGCCAACCGCGAGTGCAGTAATGTCGTGCTTTCTCTGGACGGACGTAAAGAGATCCATGACCGTTTCCGTGTGGATTTCGCGGGCAACGGCAGCTGGGAGAAGATTGTGCCGAAGTTCCAGAAGTTCGTCGAGGCCCGTGGCGGCAAGAATTACTATATGCGTGGCACCTTTACCCACGCCAATCCGGATTTCCTGGAAGACATCAAGACCATGCTGGACCTGGGCTTTACGGAGCTGAGTATGGAGCCGGTGGTCTGCGCAGAGGACGATCCGTCGAGACTGACGGAGGAGGACCTGCCTATCGTACTGGATCAGTACGAGAAGCTGGCGGAGCTCATGATCCAGCGGGATAAGGAAGGCAAGCCTTTCACTTTCTATCATTACATGATCGATCTCAAGGGCGGACCTTGCATTTATAAGCGTATTTCCGGCTGCGGTTCGGGAACCGAGTATATGGCCGTGACCCCGTGGGGCGACTTGTATCCTTGCCACCAGTTCGTAGGCGAGGAGAAGTTCTTGCTGGGCAACATCTTCGATGGTGTGAAGAACACCGCCATCCAGGAAGATTTCGCTTCCTGCAATGTTTATGCCCGTGAAGAATGCAGAAACTGCTGGGCCAGACTGTACTGCTCCGGCGGTTGTGCGGCGAACGCCTATCACGCCACCGGTTCTGTCCGCGGTGTGTATAAGTACGGCTGCGAGCTGTTTAAGAAGCGTATCGAGTGCGCGCTGATGGTAGCGATCCATAGAGAACTGGGCGAGTAAGTCCGGCGCTGAGCGGCGGGCGCGCATGGTCGCACGCGACGGCGCACATCGGCCACAACGGCGCGCCGCTACATCATTGCGGCGGCTCATTAAAGATCAACAGGAGGGAGCACGTGGATACACCGATCTGTGATTTCGTTCAAAAGTATGTCGATCGCGGTGCGGTCCGTATGCACATGCCCGGCCATAAGGGCAAGGCGTCGGTGCAGAACGCTTACGATATCACGGAGATCGCCGACGCGGGTTTCCTATACGACAGCAAGAACGAGGCGGACCACTGCATTGCCAGAAGTGAATCCAATGCCACAGAGCTTTTCGGGTGTAAGACGTATTATTCTACGGAAGGATCATCGCTTTGTATCCGGGCCATGCTGTATCTCTGCGCGATGCGCGGGGAGGGGCGGGTCGTGCTGGCGGCGAGAAATGCGCATCAGTCTTTCCTCTCGGCGGCGGCGCTTCTGGACCTGGATGTCCGGTGGATGTGGCCTTCGGACGAGCATCTTCTTTCCATGGATCTGACTGCGGAGCAGGTAGAGCGTGCTCTGCTGGAACTGGATACCAAACCATGCTGTGTGTATATTACTTCCCCGGATTATCTGGGGCATATCCTGCCGGTCAAGGAGATCGCGGAGGTGTGCCATGCCCGGGGCATTCCGCTGGTGGTGGATAACGCCCACGGCGCCTATCTTCGTTTTCTGGATCCGTCTCTGCACCCCTGTGATCTGGGCGCGGATCTCTGCTGTGACTCGGCCCACAAGACGTTACCCGTTCTCACTGGTGGAGCATATCTGCACGTTAGTGCTTTTGCCGGAGAAAACTCTTCGGCGATGAATTTCACGCCAGAAGAAGTGAAGAACGCCATGCTGCTTTTCGCCTCTACCAGCCCGTCCTGGCTGATCCTGCAGTCCCTGGACCGCGCCAATACGATCCTGGCTGACGACGCATGGAAAACGCGTCTTGCGGAGACTCTGCGGCAGACGAAAGTGACGAAAGCTTTGCTTCTGAAAAAGGGATATGAAGTTTTCGGGGAAGAGCCCTGTAAGATCACGATTCTCACCTGTGTCGGCAGTGCCGAAGTTGCGGGGATCGGCGATGTGTTCCGGAAGGAACCGGATCCGATAGAAGTGGAATACGAAGGTCCGGATGCGGTGGTGCTGATGCCCTCGACGGAGACCACAGATAAAGAGTGGGAGATCCTGCGTAAGAAGATCTCCGCGCTGCCGGAAGGAATGCCGGGTGATGGTCAGCAGAAGTGGCACCTTCGTCCGGAACGCGTGATGTCGATCCGCGAAGCCTGTATGCGACCATTCGAGATCGTGCCGCTGGAGAAGGCTGAGGGCCGTACTGCCCACATGATGCCCTGCTCCTGCCCGCCGGGCGTCCAGATCGTCGTCTGCGGCGAAAAAATCGAGGCAGAAGTGATCTCCTGCCTCGATGCGTTCGGTTTTTCCCATTGTCACGTAGTCAAGAACTGAATCCTTTCGATAACTTCGCAGTGCGTGCTGCGTAGTAACTTGACCAGAAAGAAATCAATCTTATCCTTCGCTGGTGCTGTTAACGATCTCGTTGCCGAAGCATGTGACCGTTACACCCTGCTTGGTAAACTCTGTATTATTGATCTTCTCATTGTAGACCGTAATCTCATAAACCAGCGACTTGTAGCACTTCGTGCCGTCGTTGCCGATCTTTGTGATCTTGTAAGGTACCAATGCTACAGCCAATAACAGCAGGATTACAATGAACACAACAAATGTCTTTTTCTTCATGTTATTCCCAACCTTTCCTATACATACCATGGGCATTATACCATTCTTGACAGAAATCGAGAAGAAGGAAGGAAGATTTTTTTGAAAAATCAAATGCTTCGGTTTCTGGTGCTTTTCAAAAGGTGTGGATAAGGGGTAAGATTATCTTAGTATTTCGTTTGGGAGGAACGGGTTATGCAGACTTTTCGTGAAAATATCTGGAAAGATGATGAATATAAATATGAGGCGGCCTACGGCTTCGTGCCGAATCTGATGGCTTATCTCCACGACGGTGGTCCGAGCTCTGCCACGGATAGTGCTGCATCCGGCGATGGTTCTCCGGCCGGCGGCAGGCCTTGCATGATCGTTCTTCCGGGCGGCGGATATTGTATGGTAGTCCCGCCGGAGGGCGAAGTGGTGGCCAAAGAGTTCTACGAGCGGGGCATGAACTGCTTCGTTCTTACCTATACGACGGATATCACGATGTCGGTCCCGCTGAAGACGCAGCCTATGGAGGATGTCTCCCGTGCCGTCCGCTATGTCCGTAAAAACGCTGCGCGTTTCGGTATTGATGCTTCAAAAATCGTGGTCTGCGGTTTCTCGGCTGCATCTCATGTGTGCGGTAGCCTCGGTGTGCATTTTAAGGATGTGAAGGATCCGGATCCGGAGCTGGATGCCATCAGCAACAGACCGGACGGATTGATCCTCAGTTACCCGGTGATCACGACCGGGGAGTTTACGCATATCTACTCGATCCAGGCCCTGATTGGTAAAGAGCCGTCTGAGGCGGAGCTGGATTATTTCTCTCTGGAAAAGAATGTTACCTCGGATACGCCGCCGTGCTTTATCTGGCAGACCGTCGACGACGATCTGGTGCCGGTGGAGAACAGCATGATGTTTGCCGAGGCCTGCCGGAAGGCGGGGGTGCCGTATACGTATCACGCGTTCCCGTATGGCAACCATGGTTTGTCGGTGCATAATCTTGCGTCCCGTAAGGGTGAGTTCGGCGAGGAGTATACGATGGAGCAGGTCATGAAGGCCGTGGATGCAGTCCGCGAGGGAAAGGGCATTAATGTCTCGGAGCAGCGTCGCAATGAGTTGATCGAGCAGTTCTCCGCACCGCTGCTGCAGATGCCGGAGGGCTTCGTGGCGCCGGAGTTCAAGGACGTGGCCATGTGGCCCGAGATGGCGCAGATCTGGATGGAGTCGCTGTGGAGCGCGAAGTGATGCGTGCCCGATGACGCGGGTGCGATAAGCCACGCCGCGAGATCAGATGTTATGCGATTTCATGCGCGCGGCGTGATGCCGGGCGCGTACGTCGTGCCGTGGATAACCGTTGTGTGATGACGCGCCGCCCGTGGGTGTGTCACATCACGATCTGATATATGATTCCGTATAGTTCGCGAAGATAGTAGGAGGGGAGCAGCCACCAGGCGGTGGAAGCGCCCTTGCCGCCGCATGCCAGTCCCAGGTCAGAGGCGATCATCTGAGCGCGGAGCTCGTGCCAGGCATTGGTAACGATGATGGCGGTATCGCCGAGGTTCTCCTTCTCCATGATCTCCTTACTGAAAAGCATATTCTCACGGGTGGAGGTGGAGCGGTCTTCCATATAAAGACGGCTGGCGTCGATGCCTTTCTTGATGAGTTCGTCGTAGATGCATTTGGCTTCGGAGAACGCTTCGTCCGGGCCTTGCCCGCCGGAGGCGATGCAGTAGGCCTTCGGGTGTTCTGTCAGATATTCGTAGGCGGCGTCGATTCGGGCTTGAAGTAGAAGGCTGGGTGCGCCGTTTCGTACCTGGCAGCCCAGCACGATGACCACCGGTTCGCGATCAGATGCAGGGGCTTGGCGGTTGCTGTAGGCGCACATGAAAACGGTTTCTACCGCCACAGTGAGCAGCACCACGATTGCCAGGACCGCCATCATGGTGAGAGTTTTTTTGCCACCGCCACCGTGTTTCCAGATCTCTGCGATGCGGTGGTGGATGCGGGGCATGAAGAGTCCGTAGGCAATGGCTATCAGGCTCAGGATGATGGCCGTCAGGCTGCCGATGTTCCGGCTGGCGCCGGTCATGAACAAAAGGGAGCAGTCGATGAGCAGAAGTATTGCTGCGACGACTAAGATGATGCGAATGATGATCTGCAAAACGTTGTGGTTCATATATCCTTACCGGGGCGCCCACCCGATGCCCCGTTCCTTCAGTGTGATTCTTTTACGATCTTCTTTTCCTCTTATCCGTTAATCCTATCACACTTTGGCGGAAAGAAGAAATGACGTGTTCGAGAGTGCGATGTGGAAGACTGCGCGAATTGGGGGACGAGAAAGACCGCCCTCAGGTAAATGGATCTTTCCCTGAGGACGGCCTTTCCGTCAATCTATGTATAGGAGGGGCAACTGCCGTAGGCAGTCGTTGGATGGTGATCAGACCTTAACTTTAGTGGTGAGCTTGGTTGCTTCTTTATAAGGCTTGAAGAGCATGTAGATGCCGAATACCAGGAGCGCAGCTGCGATGATCACACCGAAGATGTTGGCGGTGCCGTCGAAGAGACCGCCGAACTGGGTGATCATGAGGGAGATAATGTAGGCAAAACCGCACTGATAACCGATGGCGAACCAGGTCCATTTGGCGCTGTTCATCTCTCGCTTGATGGCACCGATGGCGGCGAAGCAAGGTGCGCAGAGGAGGTTGAAGACCAAGAAGGAGAAGGCGGTAACGCCGGTGAAGGTGGCGGCCAGTGTGGCGTAGAGCGAAGTGTCTCCACCGCCGTAGAGGATGCCCATGGTACCTACGATGTTTTCTTTAGCTACAAGTCCGGTGATGGATGCCACTGCTGCCTGCCATTCGCCCCAGCCGAGAGGCTTGAAGAGGAAGGCCAGTGCAGAACCGATGACGGCCAGGAAGGAGGAGTCGATCTGGCTCTCATCCAGCATCTGGAAGGCGCCGTCTACGATTCCGAAATTCGATGTGAACCATACAAAGATCTGGGAAAGAAGGATGATGGTTCCGGCTTTTTTGATGAAGGACCAGCCACGCTCCCATGTGGAACGAAGTACGTTCTTGAGGGTCGGCAGGTGGTAGGCGGGAAGTTCCATAACGAATGGAGCCGGTTCGCCGGCGAACATTCTTGTCTTCTTAAGGATGATGCCGGAGATGATGATGGCGGCCATACCGATGAAGTATGCGGATACGGAAACCAGGGAGCGGGACCATCCGGAGCCGCCGAAGATCGCGCCCGCGATCATGGCGATGAAGGGAACTTTGGCACCGCAGGGAATGAAAGTCGTGGTAATGATCGTCATGCGACGGTCGCGTTCGTTCTCGATGGTACGGGAAGCCATGATGCCCGGGATACCGCAGCCGGTACCTACCAGCATCGGGATGAAGGACTTTCCGGAGAGACCGAATCTTCTGAAGATACGGTCAAGCACGAAGGCGATACGAGCCATGTAACCGCAGGCTTCCAAGATCGCAAGCAGGAAAAAGAGGACCAGCATCTGTGGTACGAAACCGAGGACGGCGCCGACACCGGCGATGATTCCGTCAATGACCAGGCTCTTGACCCAGTCGGCGGCGCCGATCTTATCCAGTCCTTCTTCGGCCAGCACCGGAATACCCGGCACCCAGATACCGTATTCGGAGGGTTCGGGGAGGGTGCCGTACTTTTCCAGTGCATCAGCTACATCTTCTGCGGATGCTTCTTCTGTTGTAATCTCCAGAGTATCTTCGTCTTCGAGTTCGTACTCGATGCCGGTGTTCTCCGGAACGGCGGCTTTCAGGGCCATGACATGTTCATCGGAAAGGCCGTCGTCGCTATCCAGGGCTTCAGCCATTTCTTCGTTTCCGTATTCGCCGACCAGTGCGGCTACGATGGCATCTGTGTCGCCATAGTCTTCTTCGATCTCTGCGTATTCGGAATCACCGATTCCAAAGAGGTGGAATCCGTCGCCGAAAAGGTTATCGTTGGTCCAGTCGGTGGCGGAGGCGCCGATGGTCATCATGGCGATATAGTAAACAAGGAACATGATGGCAGCGAAGATCGGAAGGCCCAGCCAGCGGTTGGTAACGATCCGGTCGATCTTGTCGGAAGTAGAAAGCTTGCCGGTTCTCTTTTTCTTCAGACAGCTCTTGATAACGGTGGCGATGTATACGTAGCGTTCATTGGTAATGATGGACTCTGCATCGTCGTCCAGTTCTTTTTCCGCGGCGGAGATATCTTCCTCAATATGTGCCATCTTGTCGGCGGGGATGTTCAGGGATTCAATGACTTTGTCATCGCGTTCGAAAAGCTTGATGGCGTACCATCTTTGCTGTTCTTCAGGCTTGTCATGCACGGCGGCTTCTTCAATGTGAGCGATGGCGTGCTCGACGGGGCCGGAGAAGGAGTGCTGCGGGATCGTCTTGGTGTTCTCTGCTGCATCGATTGCGGCTTCGGCGGCTTCCATGACGCCCTTGCCTTTCAGGGCGGAAATGGCGATGACTTTGCATCCCAGCTGACGTCCCAGTTCTTCGAGATTGATCTGGTCGCCGTTTTTCTCAACGACGTCGATCATGTTGATGGCGACAACTACCGGAATGCCGAGCTCGGTGAGCTGTGTTGTCAGATACAGATTGCGTTCCAGATTGGAGCCGTCTACGATGTTCAGGATCGCGTTCGGGCGCTCCTGGATCAGGTAGTTTCGTGCGACGACTTCTTCAAGTGTATAAGGGGAGAGGGAGTAGATGCCCGGAAGGTCGGTGATCACGACACCATCGTGCTTCTTGAGCTTACCCTCTTTCTTTTCTACTGTTACACCCGGCCAGTTTCCTACGAACTGGTTAGCACCGGTCAATGCGTTGAATAATGTTGTTTTACCACTGTTCGGGTTACCCGCCAGGGCAATACGAATGTCCATTCGAGATTCCTCACTTTCTGCTTTTCAGGTAATGATTTGGTTTTTTGTTAAGGTGCGCGGTCGCGAGAGTGCGCGGCCTTGCGATGCGAGATTGCGCGGATGCGAAGTGCACCTGCTGGCTTATTCGACTTCGATCATTTCCGCGTCGGCCTTGCGAAGGGAAAGCTCATAGCCACGAAGATTCAGTTCCATCGGATCGCCAAGCGGCGCGACTTTGCGAACAAAGATCTCCACTCCTTTGGTGATCCCCATGTCCATGATCCTGCGCTTCACCGGCCCTTCGCCGTGGATCTTCTTAACTGTGACTGTGTTCCCGACTTTGATTTCTTTAAGTGTCATATAACTCCTCCTTTTACTTCCGTGTGTCAGATGGTTCTCACACCATGATCTTTCTGGCCATCTCTTCACTGATGGCGACACGGGATTCCTTGATGTTAACGATGACGTTTCCCGCCAAAGTGTTCACGACGGTAACGCTTCCGCCGACTACAAATCCCAGGTCTTCAAGGTGCTTCTTGACGTCCGGACTTCCACCGACTTTCTTGATGATGTTTTCTTCACCGACTTTCGAGTAACAAAGCGGCATCATTTGTCCCCCCTCTTTTCCGGCTGAATGCCAATGTTGCGTTTTGTTCTTTCCTTGTAAGCAGCGCAGTTAGCGCCCGCTAACTATCTACACGGGAATTATCTTTCTTTTCAGGACGATTTTCAATAGTTCGCGTTGCCGAAATCACCGATGATGACGGATTTCGTGATATTGAACAAAAAGTTAGCCGATGCTAACGGTTAGCATTGGCTAATCTGATGACAGGAGAAAGGATTGACGTTGAGGAGCAGGGTGGAAGGGAGGGGGAGTGTGTGTTTCTGACTGAAGGAAAAACACTGTTTCAGTCGTGAATGCGGGTTTGCCTGATTTCGACTGACATCTGGGCCCCCTGATTCAGTCGCAGATGCTGGTTGGCTCGATTTCGACTGAAGTCCGAGCGATATGTGTCAGTCGAGAACCCGAAATTATCCATTTTCGACTGAAAGTGGTATGCAATTCTTCAGTCGCGCAAGCATGTTTCCCCGAATTCGACTGACATTCGCTCGTGATCACCTCCGAATCTCATCACTCTTTCAGTCGAATATTGTGATTGAGCAGATAATGACTGATAAGCCCTTGCTTTTTTGTTGGAATCATAGTTAAATGAATCTATTCTTCATCTTGAAGCTTTTGTTATTTTCCCAATTAAATGATGTATTGATTTCGTTGAAGTATCGGACAGCCGCTTGAATAAAGCATGTCCTCGCTTGGCTTGTATTCCAGATCGCACGAAGCAGCGAACTTCGGCTAGATTTCAAGATGCAGAAAATACATCATTTGAGAGGAAGAACTATGGAAGCATTGATTCAGCAACTAGAGCAGAGAGCAAACACATTGAAGAAAGTGATCGCGAAGATCGAGCAGGATCTGAGTCTAATGCCGGCCGGGCGATTGCGACTTTCAAAGAAAAAAGAATTTGCTATGTATTATCAGATCGTCGAGAATAGAACTGGAGAAGAAAGGAAGTACCTCAACTCAGACAGCAAGCGGCTTATCCAGCAACTAGGCCAGAAGGATTATCTGAAGGAGCTTCTGGATGTCTCACGCCGTGAATTGAAATATATTGATGATCTTCTGCGTAGCAAGTCATTATTCAGTGCCAACCATGTATACGAGGGCCTGCACGATGCGCGCAAACGCATTGTTAATCCTCTCCTTGTCGACGACGACACGTTTGCGGAGATGTGGCAGCGCCAGCCCTACAAGCCGAACCCGGCCTACCCGGAGCATCTTATCTATGCCACCAAGCGGGGAGAGATGGTGCGTTCGAAGGTGGAGGCCATGATCGCGGATATGTACTTTGATCTGGATATCCCGTACAAATACGACTTCCCGGTGAAGCTGTTTAACAATCAGGTGAAGTATATCGACTTCGCCCTGCTTCACAAGATCACGCGGAAACTCTATTTCCACGAGCATCTCGGCATGCTCGACAACCCCGGTTATTTCAAGGACAACATGCACAAGCTGGAACTGTATCGCCAGAGCGGGATCTACGTCGGCAAGAACCTGATCCTGACGCACGAGACAGAGGATCACCCGCTCAATTTGAACATTCTCCGCGAAAACACAAGGGAACTGTTCGGGTGTTTCTAAACATCCCTGGCAGTTCCCTTGATAAATGGCATTTTGTGTCGACCTGTCTTGGTAAATCGCGAAGCGCCGACTCAGTCCTTCTGCACGAAATTAATAGTACATCTCCTCGATCCCGTAGAAGGCATCTTCCAGATTGCATCCGCCGATGATAGTGGTACCGTCATCCTTGAACACCATCTGAAGCAGATACATCACATGACCTTCGTTGTCACTGGTCGGAGACATAGTCTGAAGAATGATCGTCTGTTTCTGCGGGTTGTAAGCTACGATCGCGAGGGAAGTCTCCGCCGGGAGATCGAACCCTTCCACCGAATTCAGATTCTCATCGACTGTGTATGCATACATAACACTCTTGGTGATCAGACCCAGTTCATAAGAACGGAAGAAATCCGATTTGGTCGTAGGAAAACCATGACATCCGAGAACACTAAAGTCCGCTTCAGAAGAATGAGGAGTGATCACACCCGAACGATAGAACATAGGGAAATTGTTCGGATCGATATAGGTGGTATCAGTAAAGAAAAAATCGACGTAGTCTACATAGGTCAGTTTTCCGTCCCCGATCTTGAATATGTATGTATCCTCATATCCCTCGATCACGCCGCAGGTGCAGTAGAGATAGAAACCGTCATCGGTGCGCATAACGAATGCACGCTTGTCGTTCGTTCCGATGGAAACATCATCCGACAGCTTGTCGAACTCGAATGACTTGCCGTTGATATCCACACACAGCTTGCCCTTCATGAGGTCCGCGTTTTCTACGGCAAAATCGAACTTAACGGTGTCAACTTTTCCGTCTCCGGTGACGTCCCATTCCAGCGTCTGATTTGCATCGAAAAAGAGCGTGTAGAATTCCGGGGTGCTTCCAAAGTAGGCCATGTTGACCTGATCTTCCATTCCGACGATGGAGATCTTGAACCAGTCTTCACGATACATCCCTCTCGGATCCGGCAGAAGGATACCGTCATAGGTAATGCCGAAGACCGGATTATCAGATTTCAACTGGTCCATTACCGTCTTCACGTTTTCTTCGCCCATTTCCGTAGCAGTGATCCGCTTTTCGATCACTTTGAAGAAATCCTTATCAGTACGGAAAAGATCGCTCAGTGTGAGCTGCGTCTTGGTCTGAGCATCGTAGGTGTAGGACGCGGCTTCAGAACCATCGCAGATGGCGAAAGACACGACCTCGCTGTCCATGCGGAAGCGGTCGATCGAATAATCGCAATACGTCGGGTAAAGCGACTCGCCCGCGAGTTTCTTCTGATTGAGATTTTCAACCGCCTTGTCGTATTCGGTCTGGCTGATCTTGATCCATGGATTAAACACGTCATCGAAAATCTTCGATTCCAGATCTTTGTAATTCGGATTTTGGAACAAAAGATACGGACATTCCATCGAGACAAATCCATATCCCGGCTCATCTCCGGACGTATCCATAAGATTGACACCATCGCGACGATAGTAGATCGTGGATTCCAGATTCTCCAGAGGTTTGGACGGATCTTTCTTCGTTGTGGTCTCAGAAGTGGTCTCCGACTCAGTAGGGGCCGCGGTCGTGTCACTGGTCTCCGAAGTGGATTCCTCAGTAGATTCTGTAGTACTTTCCTCGGTCGGCTTTTCTGTGGTAGATTCTGTTGTGGACTCCTCAGTTGTGGATTCTTCTGTTGTAGATTCCTCGGTAGTGGACTCCTCTGTGGTCTTAGAAGTTGTGTCCTCTGTGGTTTCGACTTCCTCGGTGGTTTCTCTTGTGGTACGCGTCTTCTGCGTCGAAGATGTGCATGCTGCAAGAGACAGCACCATCGATGCGCCAAGGATCATGGCTATCAGTTTTTTCATAAACCCTCATTCCTCCTATTCGCGAGCATTTCCTCCCGCCTCGCGAAAAACTCTTTCCTATCCTCTTTGGTGTTTTCATTTAACACTACATACGATGGAAAATCAAGGATTCGGGCATTCAGCAGCGTGCCCCGCGGGCTGTTCGTAAGCGCTCCACGATCCGCTAAACTGAGATTTACGATCGTCTGGATTACAATACAAATCCTATCACCCTATAAATAGTGGTATAATAAACCTTGGGATGAAAAAAGATCGAGGGTAATAATATGTCGAAGTTAGATGAATTAGTGTCTCTTATCCAAGGGAAGAGAGTCGTTATTCAGACTCACAATTTTCCGGATCCGGATGCGGTGGCTACTGCGTTTGGACTTCAGTATCTGCTGAAAGTAAGGGGGATCGATTCCGATATCGTTTATTTCGGCACGTTCGACAAAGTTACCCTGCGCCTGATGACGGAACTGCTCAAGATCAAGACCACACAGGCCGAGAATTTCGCGAGCAGCGAGGATGATTATCTCATCAACGTAGACGGGCAGAAGAACAATGCCAACTTTACCGACATGATCGGTCAAGAGATCGCCTGCATCGATCACCACCCGTGGGTAACCGATTACGAATATGCTTTCGTGGACCACCGGATCGTAGGCGCATGTGCCACCATAATCGTGGACTATTTCCGAGAGAACGATATCGAGGTACCGGCAGACGTAGCGACAGCGCTGCTTTATGCCATCAAGGTCGATACCCAGAACTTCACCAAGAACGTAACCGCAGACGATATTGCGGCTTTTGCCATGTTGAATTCTCTGGCGGACCAGGCCTTGATTCTCCGACTCGACAGTAACGAACTGGAGATCGATGATCTCCGTGCATACGGTGCCGCGATCCAGAATCTCTACGCCAGCAAAGGACTTGGTTTCGTACACATTCCTTTCGACTGCCCGGACCGTCTGATCGCTATGGTGTCCAGCTTCATTCTTTCGCTGGACTGCGTTGTGCTTTCTGTTGTATATGCAGAGCGGGGAAAGGGCATGAAGTTCTCCATCCGTTCCGAACTGGCCAATCTTAACGCCGGTGACCTGATCCATGTCGCTTTGCAAGGTATCGGTGATGGAGGCGGACACCCCATGATGGCCGGCGGCATTATCTTCGCGGATAAGATCGCAGAACTCGGCGATGACCCAGATGCAGAGATCCGCCGTCGTTTCCTGGAAGCATATGACGATCTGAAAAAGAACTCCTGATCCTGGTGCCCCGACCGCACTATTCAGAGGTTGCGTCATAGCGCGTCGGACGGATTTCCGTGTTACAGTGTCGAAACCTCGAAAACATCCCGATATTCGGAACTATTTCGATGCAGGAAGAGCAGGTACGAATCCGATATAAGCAGCTTGCAGTCTTCCTCGTAACGAAGAGCACCCGTCACGTCAACTTCGTACTTGTCTATGAGCACCGGGGACGCAAGATCCAGATCGTCTTTGTAGATCTGAAGTTCTGAGCCCTCAAGAAGTGCATAATAGAACACTCCCTTATACACATTGTATGCAAGAGCTTTTTCTACATGATTGTAAGCCTCTTTTTTGAGTCCTGAACCGGAACTGATGTGAAACAGATCATAATTCCGTGACCACTTTTCCTCGATCCCCAGTTCCGAACTCGAATATGGCTCTCGGCCGATGCTGATCTTTCTTTCGGCGTTGTAAAATATCAGATGCTCGGTGTGGTAACCGGGGTAATAGTACTGCAGATTCTGATAGCACACTTTAATATGAGAAGAAAATGATTTGCAATTCCAGGCATACTTCTCCAAAGAAGATTTATCCATCTTACCGTTGCTGACCTTTATTCTCCAGATCTCGTCGGATATTTCATTTAACCCGTCGATATTTTCCTTGTACACTTCGACGCTGAAATACAGATGCTCGCCACGTACGCTCAGCAGTCTGAACTGCTGGTTCAGGAAAAGATACTTAAGGTCTTCCGAAACGTCATCGGCTGAGAACTCATCACGGCTCTGATCCTTCACGTTCAGACTGCAAAGCGTAGTCTGCACCGCGTACCTCACATAGAAGATCGTGTTCTGGTAGTTAGTCACGTTTCCTGCGCACCCGCCATCCAGACGCTCGGTCTCGCCGTTCTTCGAGATCCGCATCAGATCCCTTACTGTGTTGTTTTCACTCGACGGATTTACGAGGATGGCATAGATCGTATCGTCGACAGAGACAGTACTGTTCAGGCTGTTGACCGCTTTATCCTCGACACGCTCTTCAATATGGGATAAGTCATCGCTATAATTCTCATATCCCACTTTCTTCATGGGCCGTAACGTGAAGAATGCGCAGACACATACGAACGCGGCGACCAGCACCATTGCCGGGACAAGACGAGGAAGTTTCAGAGTTTTTGCCGAAAGAAAGAAAAGAATGCCCTTGACGATCAGTACCAGCAGTAACCAGACATTGAAGACCACGAAGCCGGCAAGGCTCTGTGTGGTGGTTTCCAGTGAGCATTTGAAGTGGAAAAGAAGTATAAGAGCGATGCTGCCGATAATGATCACGACGTTGGCGGTCAGTTCGTAGATTCGCGGAATGATTGAGGTCTCGAATTTGCCCGCTTCTTTATGTGCCCAAAAGAGGGACTGGATCAGAAGCAGAAGTCCCAGGATGAGGGTTGCGCGCCATAGGACGATGAGAGTATCGACCTTGGGCTGAGCTATCTCGGAGTTAAAGACCTCGAGAAGTTTTGCCGACAGTTTCCAGGTGAAAGGCATACCCTTAAAAAAAGAGAAAATAAGAAAGATCACTGTTAGCAATACAGAGACCAGCTTGGTAAGGATGTTGTCCTGCGAGTCTATCTCATTATTCATCGTAAACCTCCGATTTTTCTCCCTAGGTCGCATTATAACAGAATCAGCCGGCCCTGCATATCGTACACTTAAAAGAAAAAGCCCCCCATTCATCGTACATCGCTGTACAAGAAATGGGGGTAACTTCAATAAAACTGGCGGAGACGGAGGGATTCGAACCCTCGAGCCGGTTACCCCGGCTAACGCATTTCGAGTGCGCCCCGTTATGACCACTTCGATACGTCTCCACGTTATGGATCGCGGCTCGTGACGCCTGATTTCGGAATCCCGGCACATGAACGCGAATTGCTATTCGATTATAAGAGTATGGCGGGGTTCCGTCAAGTCAGGGCCTGATTTGTAAAAATCAAACCAATTGTATATTTTTTGTGTATTCGTGTCGTAGTTTATTGATGAGAATTTGAAAAAGGGGTAACATATTTTCAGAGATAACAATGGGGTACATATAATGACAGACGAACTGAAGGACATCATCTATAGTGATCTTTTCCGGTATACCGGCAATACGAGACGATATAAGAACGTCTTCTTTACGTATGTGGAAGAGATGATGACCAGCCCGGAGTTCCACTTTATCAGTAATTTCCGTCATTGCAACTACCATTACCTCAAGACCCAGACCAAGATCCGCGACTTTAAGTACTATTTCCATAAGGTATGCCTGCGGCTCTGCAGTCACGCGCTGGACAGAAAGTCCAGAAAGTACCATTTCCAGATCCCGTACGAGACGAAGATCGATAAAGGCTTCTATATCGCGCATTTCGGACGAATCATCATTCACCCGAAGTCCGTGATCGGCCATAATGTCAATATTTCCACCGGCGTCGTCATCGGAACCCAGTTCCGTGGCTCGAGACGTGGCTCGCCGACCATCGGCAACTACGTATGGGTCGGTGCCAATGCCGTGATCGTCGGCAAGATCAAGATCGGCAACAACGTTCTGATCGCGCCGGGCGCCTACGTGAACTTTGACGTACCGGACAACTCCATCGTCATCGGCAACCCGGGCCTGATCCGCCAGTCTGCCGGTGCGACACTGGGATACATCAACAATACGATCCTCTTTGACGAGTACAACGTCCGCTCGGGCGATTCCTGACGGGAGAGGCGAAGAGATAAAGGAAGATAAGTCATGATCGATGTAACGGGATACCGGATCCCTCAAAGCGAGTATTTGAAACGACGCGCCAGCCTTTTTACCAAGATCGAAGAAGGCACGGCGGTCGTTCTTTTTGCGGGAAAAGCACCCGTGGCGTCTCTGGATGAGGCCTATCCTTTCCTGGCCAACCGTACTTTCTTCTATTTCTGCGGCATCGAGCAGGAGAACTCGGTGTTGCTCCTGATCAAGCGCGGAAATGCTCCGGAGGACTGGGAGGAGAGGCTTTATATCTTCCCGAGAGAGCCGGAGAAGGAGAAGTGGACCGGCCGGCGCCTTGCTACGGAAGAAGCGGAAGAGATCTCTGGCATTTCGGATATCCGGACGCTGGATCTTCTGGACAAGGAACTGGACGATCTGCTGGGAGAATCCTTCAATATTGCCTGGGATGAGACCGATATTTCACCTGCAAGAGCCGCTTTCGGCAAGAAAGTGGCAGAGAGTGACCGGTTCGACTCCGTGACCGATATTTCTGGCTTTGTAACAATGTTACGCGTGGTCAAAAGCCCCGCTGAGGTCGACGCAATCACGAAAGCCATCCAGGTTACGGAGGAAGCGCTGGCTGTTCTGGAGCAATCTCTCTATCCGGGTATGCGGGAGTGCGAAGTCTTCGCCATACAGGAAGCAGAGATGATCAAGCGCGGATCACTTTTCCAGTCCTTCTCCACCATCACGGCGGGCGGGAAGAACACTTTGTGCCTTCACTATCCGACGCCCACCGAGCGGATCGAGGACGGAGACATGATTCAGATCGATACCGGCGCGCGGGCAGGGGGCTACTGCTCCGATATTTCCAGAGCCTACGCAGTCAACGGCAAGAGGAACGAACGGCAGCAGGCGCTTTTCGAGCTGATATGCGAATGCAAGAAAACGGCGCTGGCAACAATTAAGCCGGGCAGTACTATTGCCAAAGTCAACGAAGAGACGAAGAAGACGGCAGCCGCGGGCCTTCGGGACCTGGGTCTGATCCCGCATTCCGAGAAGAATCCGCTGGAAGCCGTGAAGAAATACTACTGGCATAACACACTTCACCACATGGGACTTGACGTACACGATGTCTGTGACCGGGAGATGGTCTTCGTACCGGGCATGGTCTTTGCCGTAGAACCGGGAATCTATATTCCGGAATGGGGTTTCGGATTCCGTGTGGAGGACGATGTGCTGCTGTCCCAGGAAGGCGCGCGCTATCTTTCCCACCCACAATCCTAACAAGGCTGTAACACAGCGGTTAAAAAACCGCCGTAGAATTATCTTAGGAGAATAGGATATATAGGAAGAAAGGGAAGGAGGCGCGAAGGTGCCGCTCGAAATCATTATCATTCTGATCATCGTTGTGCTTCTGCTGCTGATGGCAGGCATGGTGGCGATCCTGATCTATTCCCATGCGGTCCGCCTGGCGTACCGTTTCTTCGGTCGTCCTGAGGCAAAACCGCCCTATGACAGATCACCTCTCTCCATTGATCAGAACACGATCTTCGGCCGTGGCCAGAACTGGTTCTACAGCAACCGCATGAATGTCCTGGACTGGCAGATGACCGCTTTCGACGGGATCAAGCTCTACGCGTATTTCCTTCCGGCAGCTAAGAAAGAAACGAAAGAAGTCGTGATCCTGCTTCACGGCTATAACGACCATCCCTCCGTTATGGCGGCTTTCGCCCAGCTTCATCTGGAGAAGAGGGACTGCCACATCCTGATCCCGCATCTTCGTGCGCATGGTATGAGCGACGGCAATGTGGTGGGATACGGACTTTATGACAGTCAGGACATCGTGATGTGGATGCAGTATCTGCAGACCCGGCTGGGCCCGGATCTGTCCATCATACTCCACGGACGTTCCATGGGCGCCGCGGCGGCCATTATGGCAGCAGGATCCGGAATCGCCCCGGACAGTCTCCGAGGCATCATCGCGGACAGTTCTTTTGACGCATTAGACCGGCTTATGGCTCATCTTTACCAGAGAGACCACCGGTTCTTCGTCCGCCCCTTCCTGATGCTGGTGCGGTCCATCACCATGAAGCGCTTCGGGTTCCCCATCGAGAAGGATGCCCCCGAGGAGATCGCTTCCCGCATTGAAGTGCCGGTACTGCTGTTCCACGGTACCGACGACGAACTGGTGCCTTCCACCATGAGTGACAATGTCTATAACCGCATCCGCGCACCGAAGCGGATCTGCTTTATCGAAGGGGCCAAGCACTGCATGTCCTATAACGACGCCCCGGAGAAGTATTCTGCGGAGATCGACCGCTTCCGGGAGAATATCGCCGACAACGAGTGGCAGCGCCTGATCGGACGCCGTTCTGCACGCGTAGAGGAGCCCGAAGAAGAGGACGAGACGGAAGATTGAGCGCGGGGATTTCCTTCTTCGAGGTTTTTATCCGTGAAAAGAACTGAAACTGTTGATTTTCCAAGTTTCAGGTGCTACAATAGCGACGATTCAGAAATGAGGGGAGCTGGCATAGCGAGCCGGCTGAGAGGGGGCGATCCATCGCGCCGACCCGGATGACCTGAACCGGATAATGCCGGCGGAGGGAACATAAGTGAAGCGTGGGCTTCTTCTTTTGCTCTTGGGGTGCCGGGATAAAAGGAGGAGTATTTTTATGTCTAATGATCTGAAAAACGATCAGGAGATCGTGGATGAGCAGATCTCCATCGCCGAACAGAAAAAGCGTCGCGCCGAGGAGCAGAAGGCTTCTGAGCGCGTGAAAAACCGCGAGATGATCCTTTCCATCGCAACAGGTGGTATCTGTATTGCGTTAAGTTATGTGCTTTCCCTGGTGAAGCTTTATGAAATGCCGCAGGGCGGTACCATCACGCCGGCTTCGATGCTGCCGTTGATCTTCTTCTGCCTGAGCTTCGGTGCGAAGAAAGGCTTCTGCGCTACCTTCGTATACAGCCTGCTGCAGCTGATCGGCGGTTATCTCATGAACTTCCCGCAGGTCATGCTGGACTATATCGTTGCTTTCACCCTGATCGGTGCGGCCGGATTCTTTGCCGCTTCGGCCAAGAAGAGAATCGAAGTGAAGAACCCGATCAAGCGTCTGAAACTCATTAAGTTCTGGCGTATCGGCGCAGGTGTCTTCGTTGCTTTTGCACTGCGTTTCGTATCCCATCTGCTTTCCGGCGTCATCTTCTACGCAGAATATGCCGGCGACCAGAATCCATGGGTATACTCTACACTTTATAACGGAACGTTCCTTCTGGTAGAAGCCGCGATCACCGCCATTATCCTGATCGGTGTGTCCATTGCCCTGGGCCTGCTCCGGGTCAAGATCGTATCCGAAGATAAAGCAAGCAAATAAAGCAAGTTAGCCGGGTGTATCACTTGCACGAGTTCTTTCCCGAAAGGAAAGAGAAAAATGTGCGAATGGCAAATGAAAAAACTGGCATAATCCTCTCTAAGTATGGTATGATTGTATGAAATATTTTCTAATGTAATCATATATACAAAGGGAGGATTTCAATTTATGGCGAAGATTTTTGAGCAAGAATCACGTACATTCAGTGAGTATTTACTGGTTCCCAACCTTACTACGGAGAAGAATACACCTGACCAGGTGGACCTTTCGGCTCCTATCGCGAAGTACAGGAAGGGAGAAGAGGAATCCAGGCTCAAGATTAACATCCCTTTGGTATCTGCGGTCATGCAGGCCGTCTCCGATGACGGTATGGCGATCGCACTGGCACGTTCCGGCGGTATGTCTTTCGTTTTCCAGTCACAGTCTGTGGAGTCACAGTGCGAGATGATCCGGAAAGTAAAGAAGTACAAGGCCGGAATTGTTGTTTCTGACAGCAATCTCACCCCGGACAATACAATGGAAGAAGTGGTTGAACTTCGTGAGAAGACCAACCATGGTACATTCCCGGTAACCGAGGACGGCAAGGCCAATGGTAAGCTCCTGGGTATCGTTACCTCCCGTGACTACCGTGTGACCCGTATGGACCCGAAGACGAAGGTCGCCGAGTTCATGACACCTTTTGAGAAACTGATCGTGGCTCGTGAGGGTACGACCCTGAAGGAAGCCAACGACATCATCTGGGACCACAAGCTGAATCAGCTCCCGATCGTTGACGACAACGATTGCCTCGTAGGTCTCGTATTCCGCAAAGACTATGAATTCCATAAGGCTAACCCGCTGGAGCTCCTCGACGAGGACAAGCGTCTCATCGTTGGTGCCGGTATCAATACCCGTGACTACGAAGAGCGTGTTCCGGCCCTCATCGAGGCTGGTGCCGATGCTCTCTGCCTGGACTCTTCCGACGGATTCTCCGTATGGCAGTCCCGTGCTCTTACCTGGATCAAGTCCAACTATCCGGACGTGATCGTAGGTGCCGGTAACGTAGTAGACGCTGAAGGCTTCCAGTATCTGGCAGAGGCAGGTGCCGACTTCATCAAGATCGGTATCGGCGGCGGTTCAATCTGTATCACCCGTGAGCAGAAGGGTATCGGCTGTGGCCAGGCCTCCGCAGTACTGGCAGTAGCTAAAGCCCGTGACGAGTATTTTGCCAAGACCGGCGTATATATCCCGCTTTGCTCTGACGGCGGTATCGTACATGACTACCACATGACCCTGGCTCTGGCTATGGGTGCTGATTTCATCATGCTGGGCCGTTACTTCGCAAGATTCGACGAGAGCCCGACGAGAAAACTTGTAGTCAACGGTGCTTACGTGAAGGAGTACTGGGGCGAGGGCAGTAACCGTGCCCGTAACTGGCAGCGCTATGACGACGGCGGCAAGGGCGGCAAGATGGCTTTCGAAGAAGGCGTCGATTCCTATGTACCATATGCCGGTAAGTTGAAGGATAACCTCGATTCTTCTCTGGCAAAAATGCGCGCGACCATGTGCTCCTGTGGATCTTCTTCGATTCCGGAGCTCCAGGAGAAGGCCCGCCTCGTAGTGGTTTCTTCCACATCTATCGTCGAGGGTGGCGCTCACGACGTTATCACGAAGAACAACGACGCACCGCGCTGACCGTGGAGCGGTTGCACCTGACCGCGGCATGACGCCGGACCGTGCGTGGAGATCCGCGCCGGATGCAATACGATAATTAAATAGAAATATAAACTAAACCAAAGGAGTGAAAACAATGGCAGAAGAACAGCAGAAGAACAAGTTTACCAGAGAAGATATGGAACGCTTCAAGGAGGAACTGGAAGACAGAAAGACCAGAGTAGTCGGTGAAATCGCTAAGCAGCTCGAAGAAGCACGTGCACAGGGCGACCTTTCCGAGAACTCTGAGTACGATGAAGCGAAAGACGCACAGGCTAAGAACGCTGCCCGTATGGCAGAGCTCGAAGAGATCCTGAAGAACGCTGAAGTGATCGACGAGTCCGAGCTGAGCAAGACCAAGGTTTCCCTGGGTTCCAAGGTAACGATCCGTGACGAGCAGACCAAGGAAGAAGCTACCTACCAGATCGTTAACGCCAAGGCAGCCAACATCTTCGAGAAGCGTATCTCCGAGAATTCTCCGGTAGCCGCTGCGATCATCGGAAAGAAGAAGGGACAGGTTGTTGAAGTACACACTGTTGCCGGTTCTTTCAAGTACAAGATCATGAAGATCGAACTGTAAGATAGATTATTACAATGGAAAGCACGGCAGGCCTTATGACCTGCCGCGCCCGATTTTATAAGAAAAAGGAGTCGACCCCATGGCTGATGAGAATAACAATAATCAGGCACAAGAGCAGGACCTGAACCAGCTCCTGAAGATCCGCCGCGAGAAGCTTGCTGACCTTCAGGCTGCAGGAAAGGATCCATTCACCATTACGAAGTACGACGTAACCGCGCATTCCCTTACGGCGAAAGCACAGTTCGAGGCCCTCGATAACGAGTTGAAGGGTAAGCTGGATGCTTCCCTTTCCGAGGAAGAGGCTGCCGAGCAGCTGAAAGCACTCCACGAGGAGAAGAAAATCGAGGTTTCCGTTGCCGGCCGTATGATGCTCAAACGTGTTATGGGTAAGGCTTCCTTCGCCGCGATCCGCGACCTGGAGGGTGACATTCAGGTCTATGTGACTCGTGATTCTCTGGGAGTAGATGACTACCAGGATTTCAAGAAGTACGATATCGGCGATATCATCGGCGTCAAGGGTTATCTCTTCAGAACCCGTACCGGTGAGATCTCCATTCATGCCGAAGAACTCAAGCTCCTGACCAAGAGCCTGCAGATCCTGCCGGAGAAGCATCACGGTCTGACCAATACCGATATGCGTTATCGTCAGCGTTACCTCGACCTCATCGTAAATCCTGAAGTTCGTGATACATTCATTAAGAGATCCAAAATCATCAAGGAGATCAGAAACTTCCTCGACGGAAGAGACTTCATGGAAGTCGAGACACCTATGCTGGTAAGCAATGCCGGCGGTGCAGCAGCTCGTCCCTTCGAGACCCACTACAATGCTCTCGATGAGGATGTCAAGCTTCGTATCTCTCTTGAACTTTACCTCAAGCGTCTGATCGTAGGCGGTCTTGAGCGTGTCTACGAGATCGGCCGTGTATTCAGAAACGAAGGTGTCGACACACGTCATAACCCGGAGTTCACACTGATGGAACTCTATCAGGCATACACTGATTACGAAGGCATGATGGAACTGACCGAGTCCATGTTCCGTTACCTGGCCGAGAAGGTCTGCGGCACCACACTCATCAAGTACGGCGACCTCGAGATCGACTTCGGTAAGCCTTTCGAGCGTCTTACCATGAACGAAGCCATCAAGAAGTACACCGGCATCGACTTTGATACAGTTGCCGATGATGATGCGGCAAAAGCACTTGCCAAGGAGCATCACGTTGAGTTTGAGGATCGTCACACCAAGGGTGACATCATCAACCTGTTCTTCGAGCAGTTCTGTGAAGAGAAGCTCTTGCAGCCGACATTCATCATGGACCATCCGGTTGCTATTTCTCCGCTTACGAAGAAGAAGCCGTCTGATCCGGAGAAGGTAGAGCGCTTCGAGCTCTTCATCAACACATGGGAGATGTGTAACGCATACTCCGAGCTCAACGACCCGATCGACCAGCGCGAGCGCTTCAAGGCGCAGGACGCAGCTGCCGATGCAGGTGATGAAGAAGCTAACCACACTGACGAGGACTTCCTCAACGCTCTCGAGATCGGTATGCCACCGACGGGCGGCATCGGCTACGGCATCGACCGTCTGGTCATGCTGCTTACCAACAGCCCGGCGATCAGAGACGTATTGCTGTTCCCGACGATGAAGTCGTTGGAGAAGTAAAGCCCGAGATTTCAGTGGTTTCAGGGTTTCGGAATAGCTTAGTGCATCTTTTAGTGCATCATTTATTCCAAACCGGGTGCATGATAGGACATGATCATGCAAAAATCTTTTGTACAATTTGAGTAAATAGTCTTACAAGACTTACAGACACTTTCTGCGAAATAAAACCAGAAAGTGTCTTTTTTTGTCTCAGCGATGATGAATCAATTTGTATGAAGGAGATAGCCTATGAGAAGTTTTTCAGAGGTTCATCCGGAGTTGCTCAGTGAATGGTCACCGGAGAATAAATGGAGACCGGATCGGGTTTCCTATGGATCCAACAAGCTGGTCGTTTGGAACGGATCTTGTGGCCATACGTGGACGGCTTCCGTGAAAAATCGGGGAAACCACCACGGGTGCCCCTACTGTTCCGGGAACAGGGTTCTTGTCGGGTTCAACGATTTCGAATCAGTACACCCGGAAATAGCAAAGGAATGGTCGGAGAGGAATCTTCCAGCCACTCCCCGACAGTTCACCGCTCGCTCAGATAAGCCATTCTGGTGGAAGTGCAGTGAATGTGGGAATGAATGGAAGGCAAGGATCGCCGACCGATCTGAAGGCCACGGATGCCCATTCTGCGTTGCGTTTGCCGCTGGGAAGCGGAAGCAGGCTCGACTCGATGCGAAACAGGCAAGACTTGCTGAAAAGCGTCAGAAGCGGCTGGAACTATCCAGAGAACAACAGATATCCAGAGATCTTAAGGACAGTGCTTTTCGAATCGCTATAATCCGCTATTACTCGGCATTAACAGGTTTTTCGGTCGTATACGACCAAATTGGTCGTAAAATCGGAATTCCCCTCCAGATTTTCTTTCCAGAGAAGTGTGCAGCTATAGAGCTCACTTCACATTTGAAGGAAGGCTGGAAGGACTGGCGATACGAGTATGCGAAGAACTGGCTCTGTTTGAACTCGGGCATCACGCTCATTCGGATTATCCCACAGACTGGGTATAAATTCGAAAACTGCAAGTGTGTCCGGCTCAAAAACGATTCAGCAGAAGCTCTCAACTACACACTGACACAGGTCTTTAAGAGGCTGAAGATCCCGATGGATATCGATGTCTTAAGAGACTACGACAAGATAAGGAGGTACACGGAGTGTTAATTCACAAGATGCTCGACGGCTTATAGCGGAAACACCGCCATAAGGCTTTAGGCGCTCGTTTCGTTCTCTACGGAGAACAGAACGGGCGCTTTTCTATTCTGACGAAAAGACAAGGAGGAAAATGCATTGGCAGTATTTAGAGTCAAAAAGAACGAAAACTTTACATGTATGTCGAATCATTCCCTTCGGAATCACAATCTCTCGTTGAAAGCTAAAGGCTTGCATGCGCTGATGCTGTCTCTTCCTGATGATTGGGATTACACGTTAGCGGGACTGAATCATATTTGCAAGGAATCGATCGGTTCCATCAACGGAGCTGTTCAGGAACTGGAAAAAGAAGGATACATCGTTCGTTATCAAGATCGAGACGAAAAAGGACGAATGACTTCTTTTGTCTACACGATATTTGAAGAACCGCCGAAAAACGCTGGAAATAAAGCATCTGATCCGCATGTTGAAAAACCGCATGCGGAAAAACCGTTTACGGAAAAACCGCATGCGGAAAATCAGTCACAAGTAAATACTAATAAACAAAATACTAAAAGACAAAGTACTAAAGGACAAAGAGATGCTTACTTGCTTACTTCGCGTGCGCGTGAGATGGAACAGGCGATCGACGAACTGAGAAGCTTCATCGAAGAGAGAATTGGTCGTCCACTCTGGCATGCTGAAATCCGGATCTGCACCGGCTGGGTGAAGAACAGCGAAGACTTGGACATGATTAGGCTGGCTGTCGAGGATAACCTCTTCCGCAAAGACAACTTTGATCTGAAGTATGTGCAGAAGACACTCGATGAGTGGAAGTCTTACGGTATCGATACACCCTTGAAAGCAAGAAATCACATTCTTGATTCTCATGTTTCAAACATTTCAATGATGGCTGCAGAGATTGCAGAACGAAACCACAGCGACGATTTGAGAGAGAAGATCCTCATGGGAAATGAGATGACGGATCTTCAGGGAACACGTGATTATATGATCGAGCTTTATCAGCAGAAGCGTTACGACATGCTTTTGTCGGTGGCTCATACCACATATCACAAGGATATTCTCGATTACCTCCCCGACGAGGTTCGTGAATTCATACTTAAATACTCAGTTTGAAAACTGAAATACAAACACGAAAGGATTTACAACTATGAAAAACGTAATTAGACAGATTGGAACAGAAGGCAGAACAACAATCCCTCAGGAGCTGAGAGATGCAATGGGAATTCGCGATGGAGACTTCCTCGCATTCGAACTGACACAGGACGGCAGACACCTTGTCCTGACTAAGGTTGGAATGTGTCCTAAGAGCATTCCGCAGCCACCGCCAAAGTGCAGAGAGCCACAGCCTCCGAAGAAAAGATCAGAACCGCAGATGCCGGAACAAGGCGTTATGGTAACGGCAATCGTTCCTGACATCGCTCCTGAGGATATGGAGAAAGTGCTTTTTGTGCTGCAGAACATGTTTGGTGCAGGAGGTGGTCCCCAGTGAGAATGAGAATCTACCAGATGGACATGACCCGGGAAGATAGCCACCACGGGATCAAACCAGTTGACGAGCATGGGAAGATCGATCCGACAAAGTACAGGAAGGTGCTGGACGCGGAAGTGAACGAGGACACGCTGTTGGGAGCATACTACCTTTTCAATACCGTGGATCCTCACCCACTGTATTCCGGACACGCCATGACGGAAGGCGATGTGATTGTCACGAAGGAAGGTGCTTTTGCCTGGAACAGCAAACTAGGATTTCAGAAGGTCGACTTCGATGAGTCCAAGGCGCACACAGAAAACCAGATCAAGGTGCTTTTCGTGCAGCCACACGCGAAACCGTATGTGGCAGAGATCCCAAACACGCTCGAAGCCAAGCAGAGAGCGGTCGGTGGCTTGATCGAATTCATCTACAACCACGATGGGACGACACTCGTCGGTGATGAAGAGGCAAAGATCAAGTACAAAGAAGGAAACCGATATCTTGACGGCATGGGCATTATCGCCGGGAACTTCCTTGTTGTGGGACTGACCGAAGAGGACTGCCGGTCACTCACAGATGAGGAGATCCAGAGGTATCAGGAAAAGTACGACGAAGCTCCAGACATCAGCCCGGAAGAAACCGAAGCGGATGTCGGCTTCACAATGATTCAGTTCATGTAAAAACAGGAGGAAACAATTATGAACGAGAACAATCAGAACAAAAACCAGAACGAAACGAACACACAGGTGGAGATCCCGAGAGTGACTGCAAGGATCACCTGGATGAACAGCGAAACGGATCCCGCAGTAGATCCCAGACGGGCTACGGCTTCGATCACGATTGCCGATTGCTTCCGGGTTCGCGGACTTGCCGTTTTCAACGGAAAGAACGGACTCTTCGTATCGATGCCGGTTCGTCCGATGGAGAGCAAGGGCACGAAGACGTATGTTGACATTGCGCATCCAGTCACTCGTGAAATGTGGCAGGCTATTCAGGATTCGGTACTGGATGCCTATACACAGTCGATGGCGCTGGCGCAGCAGTACAAGAACGAACGTCATGCCAAGAGCAACGAAGAGGTTCCGGAAGCCCCGGTGCAGGATACTCCAATCTCCGGAGATGAAACGATGGAAGGACTTCCCTTCTCCGTTGAAGAAGGTGTGCCGGATGAGGACGCAGTCCCGATATTGGGACAGATGATGTGATTCTGGCCTCTCCGCCGTGAAATCCTATAGACATCCAATCAAAAACAAGATATATTGCAAGTAAGAAAGCATCCTTTGGGATGTACATATAGGAGGTCACAGTATGAGAGACAGAAAGATCATCTCTGCTGTTCTTATCGTAGCTGTGGTCCTCGGAATCGTTGGTTGTAAGGCTAAGGGTACTAGGGAGATTGTTGAAGACGATATCGAGATCACGACTACTACAGTAGAGGCTCAGAAAGAAACAACCGAAAGCAAAGAAGAATCCACAACAACATCAGAAACGACGACAAGCGCTGCAACCTCGGCGAGTGATACTGTTGCGCCTGATCTGACAGAGCCATCTGTTTCAGAAGCAGAAGAGACTACACCAAAAGAAACAGAACCCACAAAGGCTCCTACAAAAGATTCGGATCCAACAGAAGCGCCGATAGCAACTGCGACGCCAGTCCCGACCGAAGCTCCAAAGCCGACAGAGTCCCCGGTTCCAACTGCAGCACCGGAACCTACGGCTACTCCGACTTCGACACCTACTCCAACGTCTGAACCAACACCATTCGACATTGACAAGTCAGCCAAAGAAAACGGTTACGAGATCATCGACATCGACATGGGGAATGGAAAGACGGAACGAATCTATGGAGTATATGTGGATATGAGTGGCCTTGACGATAAGGTTAACGACTACCGTGAAAGTATCGGTCTTCCGAGGCTTTCGAAGGATACAAGCCACATCAGTGAGACAAAAACTCGGGCGGCTGAGATAAGCCTCCTCGGACACTTCTCACATCATAGACCGAATGGGAAAGGCGGTAGCGAGACGAACATCGTAGGCGGAACGAATGTGGACGAGTGTTATCAAGATCTGTATAACTCTCCAGGGCATCGAGCCGCTTGGGAGGATCCATATGCTATCTCGATTTACTCGGTTGGTTTCCGAAAAATGGAGTACGACTACAGTAAAGGCGAATGGGTTGGAGCAGGACGATATACGGTTCAATACATGGATTACAACTTGTAAGTAACAAAAAGAAAGAGCATGAGTAAGCACCTTCAGAAACGAGGGTGCTTTTCTTATGCCCAAATTGTAGAAAGGACAATAACATGAAGACAAAAAAGAAAAACTTTATTCGAACAATGGCCGCCGTAATTGCAACGGTGATTGCCATATCACCTATAGTTACTCGTGCGAAAGTCAGTGCCTGGGGAACACCGATTGGTGATGGCACGATTCACATGACGCATAACTCAAAGTGTGCGGAACTGTATCACAGCGGAAACCCGGAAGGTACTTCGAACTGCAATGCCAAGGCTGTGGTTAAGGATGGAAACTGGATTCCCGTTTACTGCGTAGAGAAAGGTAAGTATCTTAACGATACGGACTACGTTACCGCTTCGATGTATTCGAACAGCACCTGGAATTCGACCTACAACATGTCCGTCCGTGATGCCGTCGGCATGATCTATGTTTGTGGCTATAACGGCAATAACGGCTGGGGGCAGGTTCAGGCTGCTATCTTCGATCACGATGCAGACGATGCAACTCTTATGGCAAACAGTAACTACCACAAGTACGTTGCTACGCAGGCGCTTATCTGGGAAGTGATTACCGGTAATACGTACTATTCCCGAAACGCTTCAGTTCAGGGTTGTATCGACACACTTCGATCTCGAATCAAGAACTATCAGAATCGGGAGTCGATAGCTGCGAATTCTACCGGCAGCATTAGCGTATATAAGACTGCATCTGATGCTGAATCACACGCTAACAGAGAAACCAGTGTAGAGAACGGTGTTGGTCATTTTGCATATGGGTACAATAGTTTCTATAACCCAACCAATTTCGTTGATTCCTCAAACTGGAAGTATGTTATCAACAACACTTCCGCAGATTTCACAACATCCACTCAGAGAGAAAAAATCACTCTCGGATGGACTCGAGTCTACGGAAGCAGTGCAGAGGTTGGTCAGGCTGGAGAAGTTGTCTACATGCTCGATGACAACAATGCCAATAACCTCTGGGGTGTTGTTCTTTGGACACCGGGCAACGGTAATCAGCTTACCATCTCAGCAACTGCAAGTTCCTCGAAAGTATATGCATCTTTTGAATTCAGTTTTCAGCGCGAGGCATATCAAGCAGCTGCAACTCTGAATACGACTAAAATAGATGATCAAGGAAATCCGTCCAGAGGCGCTACCTTTACAGTATATAAGGCAGATGGAACGACATTTGGCACCATGACTGATGCTAACAATGATGGTCATTACTCATTTTCTCTTTCAAGAAGTGAGTTCGCGGATGAGAATAACATCTACTACGATACTGATAACAACGGAAAACCGATCACAACTCCTATCAGCAGAACCTATTCTGTCAAAGAAACATCTCCAGCTACAGAAGTATATGTAAACGGAGAGTGGAAGAAGGCAACCTTTGCTGCGAACAGTACGACCTACTCAATCGGTATCTCAATCGATCGAGCAACCGGTAAGATGACATGGTCAGCTACCGGAACGAGTGGTGGTTCCGCAAACAGATCTGGTAGATCTACGGTTGGATCCATCTCTTTTGGTACTGCTAATCAGGGCGGCAAGACCGTGAACTACCAGCAGGTCAATGCGAACGGAACCTTCTCGATCCAGAAGACGGATGAGAAAGGCAATGCTGCAAGAGGTGCTACTTTTGGAGTGTTTACTGATGCTGGCTGTACACAGAAAGCCTCGGTTACACTTTCAGATGCCAATAACGATGGTATCTATGAAGCGTCTGGATTCTCTTGGCCGAACAGAAAGAGATCTGATTCTGCTTCCCCTGCTGTTTACTACATCAAAGAACTGACGCCAGCAACGGAAGTGAAGGTTGGCGGATCCTGGCAGAAAGCGACTTGTGCACTCGACAGTACAGTCAGAACAATCCGTGTTGTCTGGAATCCGACGAACGGAGATATCACAGCTTACCTTTATGGCAGCGCTGTGACAGATTTTACCAGTGCAACACCTGAACTGACAAAGAAAGGTTCTTTCAACGGAACCACATCGACAGTTTCTGCGGATTTCACAGGAAAGCCCTGGAAGAACACACCGTATGTTTATGCAAACGCAGACATCACAGTGCTCAAGGTTGATAATCTTGGAAGAAGTGCCCGAGGCGCTGAGTTTACTGTTTACTCCGATAAAGATTGCAAGAACGCGATCGGAACCATGACTGACCCGAACAACAACGGCAACTACATCTATTCTGGTATCTCTTTTGACAAGGCACTGAGAACATCGAGTGCTGCGCAGACGAAAGTCTTCTACATCAAGGAGACCAAGCCCGCAACAGAGATCCTCTTCAATGGTGAGTGGATCAAGATCGCCTGCAAAGCGGACTCCAAAGTCCGTAAAGTAACGATCACCTGGACTCCTTCCAATGGCGCTATCGAAGCGACACTGGAGGTCGATGGCAAGAATGTGCAGACAGTACAGGGCTCTTACAGTGAATCAACGTTCACTTCAACCGTGCATGCGGATTTCTCCAACAACCCTGTAGTCAACACGATCACCTCGACCGGCTCCATGAAGATCGAGAAGTACGATGATGCGACTGGCGAACGACTTACCGGTGCTACATTCTGCGTCTATAACGACGTCAATGGAAACGGCAAGTTTGACAGCAAAGACACAGTTTACTGCGAAGCGCTGACAGATGAGGATGGCGATGGTATCTATCTTCTCGATAAGATGCCTCTGGACAAAAAGTATCTAGTCAAAGAGACAGATGCTCCTGAGTACTATGAGACAGATCCGAACTACTACGCTTTTGAACTTACCCCGAAGACAAGAAACGTCACCGTGGATAACGTTCAGTGGAAAGTAGTGGAAGGCGTGAAGGGTGAATTCCTGAACCATAACCCGATCATCGGGACATCCCTTAAGGATGCAGAGACCAAGGAACACGTTACCATCGTTCGCGAGACGATCACCCTTGTGGACACTGTTTCCTACAACGGCCTGCATGTCGGAGAAACTTACGTCATGACAGGTACTCTCTATGACAAGGAGACCGGCGAAGTTGTTAAGGACGGAAACGGAAACGAAATCACTTCTTCCGTTACCTTCGTTCCTGAATCTGTGGAAGGAACTGTAGAAGTCGAATTCACGATCAATACGGAAGTTGCAAGAAAGAAGACTTTCGTAGCAGCTGAAAAGGTCAGACACGAAGAGAGTGAGAAGTGGGTAGGCATTCATTTTGATCTCGAAGATGAAGACCAGACCGTACAGGTTCCGGACATCCACACTACCCTCACCGACAACAGCACCAACGATCACGTTGTGGCTTACCCGGAAGTGGAACTTACAGATGTCATCACCTATGAGAATCTTGTACCGGGACTCGAGTACACTGTTTCCGGTTATCTCATGGACAAGAACACCAACGAGCCGCTGAAGAATGACAATGGTGAGATCATCTCAGCTAGTGAGACGTTCACCCCGAGCGAGAAGAACGGAACCGTATCCGTCACCTTCCGATTCGACAGAAAACTGGCGGACAACACTGTGCTTGTCGCTTTCGAAAGCCTCTTTTACGGAGATGTCCTCGTAGTCGAGCATAACGACATCGACGATGTGGATCAGACCGTATATCTCCCGAGAATCCGTACAACGCTTCTCGGTCAGGACACGAAAGCGCATGTTGCTCCTAAGAGCGAGCAGATCACACTGGTGGATACAGTCGCTTATGAGAATCTGCTCCCCGGCAAGAAGTACACTCTGACAGGAACCCTTGTGAACAAGAAGACCGAGGACTTCCTGAAAGACGCGGATGGAAATGTGATCTCTGCGACAGTCGAGTTCACTCCTGAGACAAGCAGCGGCAAGGTCGACGTGACATTCACATTCGACAGTTCACTGCTCCAGAACACAACGCTGGTAGCCTTCGAAGAACTCAAGTACGACGGCATCACGGTGGCTACCCACAACGACATCAACGATGTGGATCAGACCGTGAACATCCCGGATATCCGAACCACTCTTTATGACAAGGATTTGGCAGAGGATCCCGAGATGAGAGACATGACCCGTGGCAACAGCACTGTCACCCTCGTGGATACAGTCTACTACGAGAACATCACTCCGAATCTTGAGTACACCGTGTACGGAACACTCATGGTCAAGGAGACAGGCGAAGCACTGATGGATAAGGATGGGAATCCGGTTACTGCAAGTGCGACATTTACTCCCGAAGAGAAGAGTGGCGAAGTAGAGGTTGAGTTCACAGTGGACACTGCTGATCTGGCCGGTAAACACCTCGTTGCATTTGAGACACTGGAGTACAACAATGTGGCCATCGTTGTACATGCTGATATCAAGGACGTGAACCAGACGGTACGTGTTCCGGAGATCGGCACTACCCTTACCGACAAGGAAACTGGCGATCATCTTAGTAGAATCGGCGAAAACACTGTTCTGACCGATAAGGTTTCCTACAAGGGACTTGTAGTTGGAAAGACTTACACAGTTACCGGTATCCTGATGGATAAGGAGACTGGAAAAGAACTTGCCGGCGCCGATGGTAAGCCGATTACAGCATCTGCTGAGTTCACAGCTGAAAAGACTGATGGATTCGTTGAAATCGAGTTCACTGTTGATTCCAGCCTGCTCCAGGGTAAGACCGTGGTTGCTTTCGAGACGATTCTCTATAAGGATGTTGAAATCGCTATCCATGCCGACATCGAGGATGAAGGACAGACGGTTCTTTTCCCGAAGATCGGTACCACAGCGACAGTTGGTGGAAAGAAGGAATTCTTCCCCGGTGATTCCATTACTCTGACAGACACAGTATCTTACGAGAATCTGATTCCCGGTAAGGTTTATGAACTTCGCGGCCAGCTCATGTGGACTTCGGGCGAACCTTTCGCACCGCAGGCACAGGCTGTTGTCAGTGTGGCAAGATTCCTTCCGACTACCGCAAACGGAACCGTTGAAGTGACATTTACATTCTTCGGACGTGAACTGAAACAGTACGAGAAACTCGTAGTTTTCGAGGATTTGTATCTGGTAGAAGTCGTGACTGGAGAAGATGGACAGCCGGCTGAGAAACTGACCAAGATCGTTTCCCACGCGGATTTGAATGACGAAGGCCAGACCGTATCGGTAAAGCCGTGGATCCCGTCCACTGGTGAGACCGGTGATTCCACAGGAAGTGTTCTTGCCGGATTCATCGCTATCTGTCTCGGTGGTGTGATTGCTTTCATAGTGATCAAGAAGAAAAAGGACAACGAATAAAAAGAAGGAAGGTGAAACCTATGATGAAGGTCCTTAAGTCGGGTAATACCCGCAGAATTCTCTGCACGATCCTCATGATCGTGCTGGTCGTAGGACTCATGGCAGTTCCTTGTCTCGCGGATGGTAACGGCGATGTTGCCGGAGCCGTGGAAGCGACATGGAACTCCGCCAAGGGACAGGTGAAGACGATCACGAACAATGTAATCTTCCCTGTGCTCGACATGATCCTTGCGATCCTCTTTTTTGTGAAGATCGGTACGGCTTACTTTGACTATAGGAAGCACGGACAGTTTGAGTTCGCTGCTCCCTGCATCCTGTTTGCTTGTCTGATCTTTACTCTGACTGCGCCTCTTTACATCTGGAACATCATCGGATGAGAAAGAGTCGTAACGACCTGAGAATGGGCGGTTTGCAATGGCGCAAGCCGCCTTTCTCAATTCAAGAAAGATTGGAGGTAGATTGACCAATGTTTGGTTGGCTAGAAGACATTATTGAAGCACTGGGAGATCTTCTCTCAGACATATACGAAGGTATCGGCGAAGTTGTATCCAAAATCATCTGGGATACGATGCTCAGATGGGTCTATGAGACTATCTATGGAGCGATTGCCGATTTCTTCACATCTATCAACAACTACGGCGCCGAGATGTTTGACCTCGGTTGGATCCAGGCAGCCGTGAGGCTGTTTGTACTTTTTGGATGGGCACTATTCATAACCGGAACTGCCGTTGCTGTATTCGATGTTGCTATCGAGTATCAGCACGGAAGAGCGAATATCCGCTCCTGCTGTCTGAACATCCTTAAGGGTTTTTTCGCCTGCAGCATGTTGGGCACGGTGCCTATTGCACTATATAAGTTCTCAATAACGCTACAGAACACGTTTTCGAAGGATTTGATCAATGCATTTATCGATGGGCAAGCCTCGAAGGATTATAGCACTCTGATACTGGATACACTGAAAACTGTGTTCTTTATCGGTACAGGTATTGAAGGACTCCTGATGCTCCTGTACCTGATAGCGTTCGGTTACTGCACCGTGAAACTGTTTTTCGCAAACATTAAACGTGGCGGCATCCTGCTGATCCAGATCGCGATCGGATCCCTCTATATGTTCTCGGTACCCCGAGGCTACACCGACGGATTCAATCAGTGGTGCAAGCAGGTCATTGCGCTTTGCTTTACAGCTTTCATGCAAACAACGCTCATGTTTCTCGGGCTTCTGACCATGACGGACAGTCTGGCTCTGGGAACCGGAATTATGCTGGCAGCCAATGAAGTTCCGAAGATCGCGCAGCAGTTTGGTCTGGATTCCTCTGTGCACGTGAATGTGACCAGCATGGTACACACGGCCTGCACTTCGGTAAACCTGGCCCGTATGGTGGGAGGTGCGAAGTCATGAATTACATATACCCAGAAAACCTGAAAGCGAAACCGACACTGTGGTTCTGGAGCCTGAAACACTTTGTGATTCTGGCGGTCGGAGCCCTTTTGTCGATCGTATTCCTGATCCACCTGCGCCTGATTTATCCGGCAGTGGCAGTTCTGGTATACGCATTTCTCACGATCAGCCTCGATGAGGCAACAATACTGGACTTCCTGAAATACGCGGTGAGGTATTTTCTTACAACGCAGCAGGAATTCGAATGGAGGTAAAAACAATGGGGATTTTTGAATTGTTTTCGAAAGGCTCGAAAAGATCTGTGCAGAACTTGCTCGGTGTCGAGTCTTTTACGAAGTACGGTCTTCGGACCAATAAGGGCGAGCTTCTGTTTTATCAGGTGAGCCCGATCAATATCTCCGTTCTCTCAAAAGCTTCGATCGAAGCGAAGATCCGAAATCTGATGCATGTGCTCTCGACACTTCCGAACATCGAGATCACGTGCACGGATTCTTCGGAGTGTTTCGATGACAACCAGATCTATCTGACGGAGAGAATGGAAGATGAACCGAATCCGATGATCCGGTCACTGCTGAAGAAGGACAAGGAATTCCTCGACAGTATCCAGATCGAGATGGCCACTTCCCGACAGTTTGCGTTTATCGCAAGGTGCAAGGGACTGAAACAGGATCAGGTCTTTGCGCTGGCAAACAGAGTGGAGAAGGTCATATCTGATCAGGGATTTGAGGTGCGCCGGATGAGCAAGGAAGACATAAAGCGCTTCCTGGCTATCTATTTCGATGCCTCCTATACCGGAGACAGAATGCCGGATGTGGATGGAGCACAGTACTTTGAGACAGAGTTTGAATAGGAGTTATCCCTTAACCGAGTCATGATATAATGAACTCGGTAGGGGAAAACCCTTGGTATAGATAATCATCAGATTTCAGTGCTCAGTAAGGTGGTAGTTATGTACATTGGTGTGATCTATGACAAACAGACAAAGCAGGTAGCCGATTATTCGCCGGAAGCGTCCCTGATGAAATACACGATCAGTGAGGACGGCTATCTGGCCGACGGAACGAAATGGCTTCCCGAAGCGCAGTCTAATCTGCGTATCGAAAAGGAGAACGAGTATACAAAACTGATGGCCGTATTGATCTGCGGAAAAATCGGTGATGGCGCAGCAAAAGCCATGGAAGATTTTAATGTAAAGGTCTACCGGAATGTCGCCGGAGATGTTAATGATGTGATCGAAACATATAAGAATAACCAGTTGGAAGAAGGAGAAAACACGAAGCTCCCGGCCCGCCAGAATCTTTTCGAATACTTTCGTGCCCATCGTATCTATGATAAAAGAGAACTGGATTGCTATCGAAAAGGACTGGAAATGTTTGGAGTTGCTTTGACGGAGAAAGATAAGCTTTGGATCTATGACCAGTGCTATGCGCTAGAATCAAGATGGTACTTGTTCCCGTATATTGCTGAAGTATTGGATATCCGACTTGATCTGAAACATGCGTTGAAATATATGAGCGGATTTTTGAAAGTGTTTTCCCGCATCGACGGAAGAAACTGTGATAATGTGCAGGATCAGTCTCTCATGGTTGAAAGGATCAAGATCCTTGCTGACAATATGAAAGAAGACGAGCGTCAGGAGTTTCTGGATGAAACCTTTATCGTCGTGGCGAAAAACAGAGAGATCATGGTGGCGGAATATCTGATGGATCAGGGCGCCGATATCAGTTATGTAAACAAGAAGGGACTGTCGGTCGAAAAGTACGAAACGGCGATGGAAGATATGACAATGGCTACCTATCTTTCCTATTATCGTGCCAACGGTAAGAAGAAAGGCCCGGCAGTGGACTATTTCAAATGCAAGGTCAAAAACTTTAAGGATGAGCCATTGGAACAACGGATGTGGGTGACCCGTTACGATCCGCGATTTAAAGAGGAAGAGGAAGGTGTAGTCTTTGGCAAGCGCGCCTTGTCCGTCTGCAAAGAAATCCTCAAGGACTACGAAAAGACGGGTATCCTGAAGAAGACTACCAAGGCGGAGGAACTCGATGCTTTTGTCGAGGAGTACAACTGGGACGATGGTTTTGAGGTTCCTCACTTCTTAGCGGTCCATCCGAACTGCAGCAGAGAAACAAAAGAGAAGATGTACGAGCTTGTCGAAGGCAACAGCTTCTACGGAACCAAAGATTTCGAGGATTCCGATGATGAACAGTGGAAAGCTTTTATCTCGGAACTGCATGACATGCTGAATGGGAAATAATATATTCAGAAGGATTAAGGGACAACCTTAGTACAGAAATCTTGAATTAAATGCACTAAGGAACGAGAACAGTTTTCTCCCAATCATCTTGGCTTTCCCCCAAAATGATGCGCTTTTTAGGAGAAAGACGAGCCAAACACTCGGGTAAATACAGTCCGTATACTCGATTAGTTTGGAAAAGAAAAGCCCAACCCATCAGTCCAAGTTCAGAACAAGACGGTTTTGAACTCGGTCTATTGGTGTTGAACAAATGATGATTAAGGATCTTGGAGGATTCCAGGGTCCTTTTCTTATACGAAATAACAGTGAAGGAGGTGAGAAAAATGCCGAAAAATGAAAGAAAGAATTACGAACGATGTGATAGTTGCGCATGGTCTCGAAGGTATTCGGATAAACTAATATGCATTCAAAAGAAAAGCCCGTTTTGTGCACGGTTGGTTGATAAAGATCACTGGTGCGAGTTCCATGAACTATGGTACAAGGTTGCTTATATGCAGAGAGTGGCAGGCTGGTCATTTGAACAGTGTATCGAGTTCGTGAAGCAATACTTGGAAGAACAAAGGAAGAGTGAGACGAAGGACCAAGGAGATATCTGAGGTCCTTTTCTTATGCCAGAAAACAGAGAAAGGATGTGATAATGAATGGCAAAACAGAGAGTTGTGACACCGGACGAGCTTGAGCAGATCAGGACGAAGGACTTCTTCGACTGTGCATCTCCGGGACACATTAAGTTTATGACGGATTACTATATCTGCGGTAATTCGTATAAGTGCGTCTGGGCGATCAAGGGGTATCCGCCGACTACAGATGCGCAGGCACTTCATGCCCAGTTGTCGGATAAGGCCGGAATTACACTCCGGTACTACTTCAGACTGGTGGAGCCGCTGGAACAGAGAAAGATCATCCAGGACGCGGCCAGAAAGAACACGATGCAGTCTACAAGCAACGATGTGAACGAGACGATCGCGGCCAATGAGAACCTGCAGGATGTAGTGGAGATGCTCAGTAATCTTCGAAAGAACAAGGAGCCGTTGCTACATACTTCGGTGTTCATTGAACTCAAAGCGAACAGCATGGATGAGTTGAAAGAACTGCAGTCTGACGTGGAGATGGAGCTTCAGAGATCCCATCTTGAAGTGGACAAGCTGCTTTTGAGACAGAAAGAAGGGTTCCTCTCGGTTATCCCGATCGGATCCAATCAGTTTGGAGATCAGTTCGAACGAGTGCTTCCGGCAAGCTCCGTGGCGAACTTCTTCCCGTTCAACTTCAGCGGTAAGACAGATCCGAAGGGGCTTTATATCGGAAGAGATAAGTACGGCACCAACATTCTGGTAGACTTCGATCGAAGAGCGGAAGACAAGACGACCAGTAACATTCTGATCCTCGGCAACTCCGGTCAGGGCAAATCCTACCTCATGAAACTGATCCTTACGAACATTCGAGAGTCCGGAAAGAGTGTTATCGTTCTGGATCCGGAACATGAGTATGAGGATCTCTGTAACAACCTTGGCGGCTGCTACATTGACTTCATGAGTGGCGAGTACATCATCAATCCGCTGGAGCCGAAGGCATGGTCGGAAGGAGAAAGAGAGGCAGACAAGACTGCGCCCGATGCTTTTCGACGGGTAACAAGACTGTCGCAGCACATTGCTTTTCTCAAAGACTTCTTCAGCACCTACAATGAAGATTTCAAGCAGCGGCACACGGCAACGATCGAGATTCTTCTGAAGAAGCTCTACTCGAGGTTCAACATCACGGACAGCACGGATTTCTCCAAGTTGATTGCAGAGGACTACCCTACCATGAGAGACTTCTACGAGATCTGTGAAGAGGAACTAAACACCTACGATCCGAAACAGAATCTCCCCTACACCAGAGAGATCGTCCGAGATATTACGCTCGGAATCAACTCAATCTGTGTCGGCGCAGAGAGCAAATACTTCAACGGGCAGACCAATATCACCGATGACAAGTTCGTTTGTTTCGGGGTCAAGGGGCTGATGGACACCAACAAGAAACTCAAGGATGCAATGCTCTTCAATATCCTATCCTACATGAGCAACAAGCTCCTGGGAGATGGATTTACAGCAGCGAGCATCGATGAGCTGTATCTTTTCCTGACGAACCGGACGGCAATCGAGTATATCCGAAACGCTATGAAGAGAGTCAGAAAGAAGGAATCGACCATGATTCTGGCTTCCCAGAACATCGAGGACTTTCTGATTCCCGGCATCAAAGAACTGACGAAGCCGCTATTCAGTATTCCGACTCATCAGTTCATGTTCAACCCGGGTCAGATTAACCCGAAGGATTACATGGATGCGCTCCAGATCGAGCCGTCGGAGTACGAACTAATCAAGTATCCGGAACGAGGAACCTGCCTCTATCGGTGCGGTAACGAGCGGTATCTGCTGCAGGTAAAAGCACCGGCATACAAGGCAGATCTCTTCGGAAATGCGGGAGGAAGGTGAGAAAAATGAATTATAGGAAGAAGAATGAGCAGATCAAAAATGATTGGAGTAGGGTTCGTGGAAAGATTCCAAGAGCAAAGTATCTGATTCGCGAAATCGATGGATGTGAATCTCATGTCGTTGATGGTGAATGGAGATACGACAGAGTACCTATGCAATTGATTGAGGCTTTGTATGACTATCTGTGGAAGGAGGTTCATGAATATGAGCGCAACTGTAGGTGCAGCACTGAAGAAAATCGCAGTAGCACTGCTATGTGATAGGAAAACAATAAAGAAAGTAGCAATCTTTTTCCTCTCCGTATTGGTGGGACTCCTGATGCCGATGGCTGCAGTCATCGGCATTTTTGCTGGAGGAAACATCGAGATCAATGAAGAGGATATCGAAAATGCTCTGACAGATGAGCAGAAAGAATACTATGCGAAGCTGAATGCAACGTATGGTGAGATCAATGAGCGGATGCAGGAGGCCGGATTCCCTGATCGAGTGGACGAAGCCCAGACACTTTTTGTTATGGGCCTGGTTGACCACATGTACGATGAGAACTTCGTGATCAAATTGGTCGGGTGCTTTTCGCCGGGACAAACGGATGCAGAACTGGTCGCCATGGTGAACAGTGTATTCGGTACGCAGATCTCTTTGGAGGACTATCTGAAGGTTATCGTGGAGCTTCGAAAAGCAACGATCAACCCTCACATCTTCACGGATCCGCTGTCAGTGAACAACATCGATCTGGTTGCGTTCTGCCAAGAAGCATGCGATGACCAGTGGGGTTACGTGTGGGCAACCTACGGAAAAATGCTCTCCGCCGTCAAACTGGATGAGTTGGCCGAGCAGTTCCCAGATGAGGTTGGACAAGAGAAGTCCTTTATCAAACAGAACTGGTGCGGACATCGTACAGCGGACTGCGCCGGCCTCATCAAGGCGTACTTCTGGTACGACCATTCCACGGGCGAGATCGTCTATGAACTGGCGGGCTACGAGGACAAGCGAGCCAACGAACTCTATGAGGAAGCCACAGAAAAAGGAACCCTCGATACCATTCCGGAAACCCCAGGACTTGGTGTCTGGCACGATGGTCACGTTGGAGTTTACGTTGGAAACGGCTATGTGATTCATGCCAACGGTACCCACCGAGGCGTGGAGAAACAGCTGCTTTCTGAGACAAAGTTCACCCATTGGTTCGAGATTCCGGGGCTGATTTATCTCGAAGAAGATGTACAGGTGGAGCCGACGGAGACATCTGAAACGTCGAACGAGACCACTCAGATAACAACGATTCCATCAGAAACGTCCACTCCGACCGAGGCCGCGCCAAGCGAAACTTAAGAGGAAAGGAGGCATGAAATCTATGGACAAGACATCAGTTTCAGTGACGTTTGACAAGGAGAAAGTGGATGCGCTGCGAATCTATATTCTGCAGAAAAACTCCACAATCGACATCGAACTTCAGAAGTCGATGGAGGCTCTTTACACGAAATTTGTACCGAATCTCGTAAGAGAATTCATCAAGAAGAAGGAAGAAATCTATACTAAGCGAAAGGAAGGTTAAGGCAGAGAACGCACAAGGAGGACCCCCGAAAACGGCCCAAAACTGCCCTCGGAAAAAGTAAAAAAGAAGCAGGATAAAGGAGTGCCGTCATTTTACATGACGCACTCTTTTACATTTACGGGCAGTGCCCGTAAATAGGCCGTTTGAAGGTTTTGTGTAACACTGTTACACGACGTCACAGATTGGGTGTTTTCGGAAATTTGACGTCTCGTCGCCCGTAACGCCTGCAATCAGGGGCTTCTTGTGACGGCAGTTTTTCTGCCGAAGAAGTATGAAAAGAGAGAATGTGAAGAAGACATGGTATCTCCGGCCGAGCACGGCAGAGATGGTCGAAGCACTTTTTCAGGAAAACAACTGCGGCACGCAAAGCGAGTTTGTCGAGAAGGCGCTTCTGTATTACATCGGCTACCTGAAAGCGGAGAAGAACATGGACTATCTCTCCCCGACCATCATGTCCTCGATGCGTGCGGCATCGGACGAAGGCATCACGAGGATTACCCGGATGCTTTTCAAGCTCGCAGTGGAGTCGGCGGTCATGAACAATCTCATTGCCGCGACGGTCCAGTTCGATCCGGAGCAGTACAACACGCTCCGAAGAGAAAGCGAGCGAATGGTTCGGAAAACCAATGGTGACTTCGGGATGACGGATGCACTGAAGTGGCAGAAGAAGATGGACATTGATTAAGTGAGAGGATTTGCGGAAAAAGGAAGGAGCAATAGTTATGGCAAGACTTGTGGTGAAAATCAAGTACTTGAAGTCCGGCGGCGGAACAAAAGCCGGCGGCTATGCGAAGTATATAGGGACTCGTGAAGGAGTTGAGAAGGTGGATGACAGCCGGCAGCATCAGGATCCGACATGGAAACAGAAGGAACTGCTCGAAAAGATCATCACCGACTTCCCCGATTTGAAAACGAGTCCTGAGTATCTCGATTACATCGTGCATCCCACCAGAGGGAAAGCATCTGAATTGATCGAGCGTGCTATTGAGGAGTCCTTCATCGAGGAGACCGATCCCAAGACGTATGCCGATTACATCGCTACCCGTCCCCGCGCGGAGCGGATCGGAAAGCACGGTCTGTTTACTGACGAGGGTCAAGAAGTGAATCTGGAAGAGGTCTCGAAAGATCTCAACCGGTTTGATGGAACGATCTGGACGATGATCGTTTCTCTGAAAAGAGAGGATGCCCAGAAGTCCGGATTTGATACCGGCGAGCAGTGGCGGAAGATGCTTCGCGCACGCAGGAATGAAATCGCCGAGGCTTTCAGAATCTTGCCAACATCCTTGAAGTGGTACGGCGCTTTTCACAATGAGTCGCATCATCCGCATGTTCACCTCATCATCTACGATAAGGAGAACAGAGGATACCTGAGCAAGGAGAGCGTGGAGCGGATCAAGAGCTCGTTTGCCCACGCCATATTTCAGGATGAGATGTTCACTCTGGATCAGGCCAAGTCCGAAAGCCGTGACGCGCTCCGCAACCGGGGCCGGGATGAGATCGAGGAGATCATTCAACGGATCCATGACGGTTCGAATGAGAACGTCATGCTTCAAGCGATGATCCTGGATCTGTCCCGCCGCCTCAAAGAACACAAAGGGAAGAAAAAGTATTCTTATCTGAAGCCACTGGACAAGAAACTGGTGGACAGTATTGTGGACGAGATCGGTCAGATTCCTGCTGTAAAAGAACTGTATGACTTGTGGTATGAGAAGCAGGAGGCGCTTTCGTCGATTTATAAAACGGAAATGCCTCCGCGACTCCCCTTGTCAGCGAACTCGGCATTCAAGACGATCCGAAATGCTGTGATCAGTGCAGCAGATGGATTCGATGCGGAAAAGATGGAAGAAGATGACAGTGAAGAAGAGGTAATCGACATTGGAGGACCGAAGAAAGAAGACCGCTCCCCGATTCACGAGAGAATCAGCAACTCACGGCAGAACTACGAGAAGAAGACCAACGAGGCCGGAAAGGTTGCACTCACCGTGACGAGGCTCCTTAACAACATTGGAAAGATATTTCGGGATCAGTTCTCGGACTACCCCCAGCACCGAGCAAAGGTGGACAAGAAGATCTGGCAGAAGATCCGAGAGAAGGAAGAAGCACATGGTATGAAGATGGGATGAAAAATACAGAAAGGAAGAAAAGAAAGATGTTTATTCAGTTTACAGAAGATCAGAAGAGACAGGCGAACGAGGCCAGTATCGTAGAGATTCTTGAGAGGGCCGGCTACGAGGTGAAGAAGACTGGCTCCGAATACACATGGAAAGGCGCAGGCAGGACGGTGTCGATCCTTGATAACCTCTGGTTTGATCACTATAACCAGACCGGTGGCAAGACCGTGAGCTTTGTCGAGAAGTACTTCGGTCTAAACTACCCGAAAGCCATGCTCATGATCCTCGGCGAGACCGCCGGACAAAAGGTAGAGAGAAGACCTGTGAGCAACATCGCCAGAGTAACAAAGTCAGCTGCCACTTCCCTGCCCGAGAAGAAGCCGGAGTCTGAGTTTGTTCTTCCGCCAAGGAATAGCAACATGCGCCGGGTGGAGGCTTATCTGGAAAAGACCAGAGGAATCAACCCAGACATCGTGGAGATTTTTGAGAAGAATAACCTAATCTACGAGGATGCTGACTACCACAATGTCGTGTTTGTTGGCTATGACCGATATGGTGTTCCACGGCACGCACACAAGAGAAGTAGCGGTCAGCATTGCGGTTGGAGAGCGAATCAGGCAGGCTCCGATGGACGATACAGTTTCAATTGGCGAGGCAAGTCTGACAGGGTGTTCCTTTTCGAGGCACCCATCGACATGTTGTCGTACATCAATTTGCATACAGATCACTGGTGGGAGGACAGCTATATAGCGGCCTGCAGCGTCTCAGATCAGTCACTTTTGCAGGTCCTACACGACAGACCACAATTGCACCAAGTTTATGTATGCTTCGATAACGATGGCCCTGGTCAGCGGGCGGCCGAAAGCCTCTGCCAGAGACTGACCACTTCCGGGTATCAAGCACAGATCCTTGTTCCCCAGTTGAAAGACTGGAACGAGGATCTTCTTAGTTTCAGACAGGAAGAAGGTGAAGCACCATGCCAAGCGGAATCCCCATCCTTGTCATTGTGATGGTAATCATGATGTCTTTCATCGGCATCGTCACCATGGCAGGTCACATCTACAACCTGAATGGAATAAAAAGCAAGACCGTAGGCGATGGCCAGCACGGCAATTCGAGGTGGGCCACAAGGTCGGAACTGAAGCGGACGTATCGCTTTATCCCCTTCACCCCGAGGAAGTGGCGAATGCAGGCCGCATACGGAGAAGAGCCAACGATAGAAAACGGAGTCTCAGTAATACTGGGGCTCCGTAACTTTATCCGGAGAAAACGAGGACTTCCTGAGATTGTCATCCCGGAGCAGCCGGTTCCGCAGGGACTGGTCGTGGGATGCACGAAAAAGAACATTGCCCTCGTGGATACCGGTGACGTCCATGCTCTGATGCTTGGTGCCGCCGGCGTGGGTAAGACAGCCTACTGGCTCTACCCGTGCATCGAGTATGCTCTGGCATCTGGAATGAGTTTTCTTTCCACCGATACCAAGGGCGACATCATGCGCAACTACGGTAACATCTGCAAGATCTACGGTTACAACGTCTCGGTCATTGATCTGCGTAACCCGACACGCTCGAATGGCAACAACCTGCTTCATCTGGTCAACAAGTACATGGACCTCACGAAGAAGGATCCGGACAACGTTGCTTTTCGTGCCAAATCGGAAAAATACGCGAAGATTATTTCCAAAACGATCATCCTCTCGGGGATGGATGCAACCTCGTTCGGGCAGAACGCTTACTTCTACGATGCCGCCGAAGGGCTCCTGACAGCGACCATATTGCTGGTGGCCGAATTCGGAAAGCCCGGCGAGCGGCATATCGTGTCCGTGTTCAAGATCATTCAGGAACTCCTAGCACCCTCCACCATCCGTGGGAAGAACCAGTTCCAGACCCTGATCGATCTTCTGCCGGATGATCACAAAGCCAGATGGTTTGCGGGAGCGGCGCTCAATTCACCGGAGCAGTCCATGAACTCAGTTATGAGTACCGCCCTTTCGAGACTGAACACATTCCTCGACTCAGAGCTTGAACAGCTTCTGTGTTTCGACACGGAGCTGGATGCCGAGAAGTTCTGCAACGAGAAAAGCGCTGTGTTCATTATCATGCCGGAAGAAAACCCCAACACTTTCTTCCTCATCTCGCTGATCATCCAGCAAATGTACCGAGAGATCCTGTCCGTGGCCGACGAGACGAACGGTAAACTCAAGAACCGCTGCGTGTTTTTCTGCGATGAGTTCGGTACCCTGCCCAAGATCGACTCCGCAGAGATGATGTTTTCTGCCTCGAGATCCAGACGTCTTCAGATCGTCCCGATCATCCAGTCCTTTGCCCAGCTCGAAAAGAACTATGGCAAGGAAGGCTCGGAGATCATTATCGACAACACGCAGCTTACCATCTCAGGTGGCTTCGCCCCGAACAGCACGTCGGCGGAAACCATCTCCAAAGCTCTCGGAACGAAAACTGTCATGAGTGGCTCCGTTACCCGTTCGAAGGATCAGCCGTCGCAGACCCTGCAGATGGTGGAACGACCGCTTATGACAGCCGACGAGCTTCGAAATCTGCCGAAAGGCATGTTTGTGGTCATGAAGACCGGTTATCACCCCATGAAGACTCGCATGAAGCTCTTTTTCGAGTGGGGCATCGAATTCGATGAGAAAAATCCCTACTTCGTACCCGAGCATGGTGCCCGAAAAGTGGAATACGCCAACAAGGAAGGAATCAAAGCTGCCATCAGAATGGCTTTCCCGGCAAAGGAGGAAGAGCCAAAGCCGGAAGAGAAGCCTAAAACGGCTACACCTATTCCCAAACAGGAGTTTGATACCAAGCCGGAACCGAAAGCGAAGGAGAAGAATCGAGCGGAACATCTCCCGGCCAACACGGAAGTGGAAGTTTCCACTACTCCGGATCCGAAGCCCTATTTTGCGACCTTCCACGGTGCAATCGTGACATCACCACAAGACAAGTAACCATTTTTCAGTGCGAAAAGCACTTTTACCAACAAAACTTTAGGAGGAAAAAACTATGAAGATGAATTTTGAAGATTTCAAGAAGACAATCAAGGATAAGATCGGAGAATACCTCACTGAGGACTACGCGGATGCGGATATGTCCCTGTCCGAGGTGAAGAAGAGCGGTGGAGAGAGCTACGACGCCCTCATGATCCGCAAGGCCGGCGAGGAGCGCTATAGCGTCATCCCTGCCCTGAATCTGACTGAGGCGTACAACAAGTACCAGAATGGCCAGTCTGTGGAACAGATCTGTGAGGATCTGGCGGATGTGCGCATGAACGTGCCGATCCCTGAGGGGCTCGAAAAGGATATGTTCATGAACTTCGATAAGGTCAAGGGTAAGATCTACCCGAGGCTCGTGAACTCTGAGACCAGCAAGGACTACCTGATTACCCGTCCCCATACCGAGGTGGAAGATCTTTCCATGGTCTATGCCGTCCGTATTAACGAGAACAGCACCGGATTTGCCGAGGCTGTGATCGACTACGACCTCGCCAAGATGTGGGGCGTGGACGTGGAAGATCTCCACGAGGCGGCCATGAGTAACATGGAAGCCCACGAACCGGTATTTGTAGGACTCGAGCAGGCCATGTTCGGCGAGTTCCCCGGACCGGGTGAGTCTACTTTCGACCTGGATTCCATCTCTGATGACTGTCCCCTGCCCCTGTACATGCTGACCAACAAGCAGAAGACCAAGGGTGCGGTCATGGCGCTCTCTGCCAAGTTCATGGACCAGATCACAGCCAAGTTCGGGGAAGTCTATGTACTCCCCTCTTCCGTAGATGAGGTACTGATCATGCCGAAGTCTGCGGTAGCTGACCATGAGATGGATCTTCAGGATCTCGCTCGTATGGTCCAGCAGGTCAATATCGAGGCTGTCCGTCCCGAAGACCGCCTGTCTGACAACGTCTATGAGTACGACTCCCAGACCCAGAGCCTCAAGCTCGCTGTTGTTGCCCCCGAACAAGGGGCTGGACTCGAGATGGAAATGTGAGTTCTCATCACTGACTTTCAAATCAAAAACAATAAGCTTTAGCGAAGCCCTCACGAAACCATTGTTGTTTCGTGAGGGCGTTTTTGTTGTTTTTGAACGTTAGAAAATATATGATAATGGTGAAACAAAACTCTGTCTCGGAAGAAATGGCTTCGAAAACCCTGATCTCGCTTGCCAGATGAAGTATTGGTGGTGTCGAATATGAAAGTAGTATTTGAGAATTTGCAATCAGCAGATCTTGTTGTAGATACCGTATATGAGGGAGGAAAGGACATTGGAAAAGGTTCTGACGTCCTTCATAAACTAATGCCGGGGTGTAGTAATTCGGGCGGCTTCCGCAAGGTAATGCGCAAAGATGGGAGCGGGCTTCCTGCGTATGTCGTACTATATACTTCAATGTCAGAATTAGCATGGCCGGATTTTTTGGATGAAGAGACAGGGATTTTTCGCTATTACGGTGATAATAGAATTCCTGGACGCTCGTTACTGGACACTCCACGTAAAGGAAATCAATTATTGGAATTTGTGTTTGACTGTCTTAACAGTCGGGATGGATCTATAAAAAATATTCCGCCCTTCTTTATCTTTAAAAAAACCGGACATGGTTGGGATGTGCAATTTCTTGGGCTTGCAGCTCCCGGAAACCCCAAATTATCACCTGACAAAGACTTGGTCGCATTCTGGAGAACAATGGATGAAAAACGCTTTCAAAACTATGAGGCCTATTTCACAGTATTAGATACATGTGAACCCATAGATCGGAGATGGCTGAATGCCTTGATATATAATCATGGTGATAGTCTCCAATATGCTCCGCCTACTTGGGTTCGGTTTATTAATCAAGGCCGTAATGGCATTGTTCCTTTGATATCGAAGAAAATACCTAAGGTCCCTGATAAATATGCACAGCTACAATGTGATAATGAAGGGATGCTTTGTCTTGATAGAATACGATCACATTATAGCAGCAATGCATATGGGTTTGAGCGTTGTGCTCAGGATCTCCTTGAAAAAATGGATGAGCACTTCCAAGATTTTTCGCTCACTAGACCATGGCGGGATGGTGGCCGTGATGCACTGGGATACTATGTAATAGGAAGTTCCAGTAAAGCAAACTATCCATTAAGAATCGACTGTGCTCTCGAAGCGAAATGCTATAGCCAAGATAACTCTGTTGGTGTTAAAGAAATGTCAAGACTCATTTCCCGTATCCGATATAGACAGTTTGGGATTATGATGACAACCAGTTTTGTACATAAGCAGGCGTATGAGGAAGTAATAACAGATGGTCACCCGATTCTTATCGTTACGGCTGCTGATATAGCTCGGATTCTTCGGCAGAATTCAATTGTGTTCAACAATATTGATGAATGGTTGGATTCGCTTGACAGAAGCGACTATGCGAGAGTAAGAAAATAATGCATCATTATCAAAAACGCTATTTCGCAGTTTCTGATGCTGCTAATGAAATTAACAGTATGTACACAAAGAAAGAAGCATTTCTATTATATAATTATTTTAGATGCTTTGATTCTTTTTGACTATCGTTTAGATAATAAGGATAGCTAAGTTCAAAGAAAACTGGAAAAACGTTTACGAGAGGTGCCTTATATGGATGCTAAAAATGTTTCTTCGTTTCAGTTTGACTTTACTCCAGATCCAAGAGTGTTAATAGCTTTGTCTCATACAAGTATGCTGCCAATGGATGCTTTGTGTGAGTTAATAGATAATGCTATCGATTCCTTTAGTGTAGCAATAGAACAGGGAATAGAAATTGCAAATCCTACTGTTTGGATTGACTTGCCCAAAAAAAGTGATCTTGATAAAGGGCTTGGCATGATTCGAATAAGAGACAATGGACCAGGAATGACTCCGGACCAAGCAGAAAAAGCAATCAAAGCTGGTTATTCGTCTAACAATTCGTTCGACAGACTTGGCTTGTTTGGCATGGGTTTTAATATTTCAACAAGCAAATTCGGAAAGATCACTCGTTTTTGTACAGCAAGGCTTAGTGATGATTTTTACACAGAAACTGTCATTGATTTAGAGAAAATCAATGAAACAAAGAATTACATGCTTGAAGCGAGGAAAATACCAAAGAACGAGAACTTTGTACAAGGGACAATCATAGAAGTTTCGTCTTGGTGGCCTGAGGGAAATGCAAACAGTGGTTTTGTCCGGAAACTGATTCAGTATGGGAAATCCAAAATAATGCAGGAATTAGGAAGACGGTATGCAACCATTCTCCGAAAACGAAAGATTATTATTGTTGTTGGTGGAGAAGCATGCGAGGCTTTTGAACACTGTGTTTGGGGAAGCAATCGTTATGTCGAGAGAAATGGAAAGCAAATTCCGGCTAGGTTCGATATAGATGAATTGGTTGGTACAAAGCGTAGATGTAGTGGATGCCGTGCAATTATACCAGACAACTTGACAGAATGCCCGCTATGCCATTCAACGTCGATTCGTTCTATAGAAGAACGAATAACCGGATGGGTTGGAATACAGAGGTTTGATGATGCGAGTAAATATGGTATTGACTTGATACGTAATGGGCGAGCTATTCGCTTGCAAGAGAAAAGCGCGTTCTTTGAGTTTGTAGATGACCTGAAAAATGTTATCAAGGACTACCCCATCGATGGACCATATGGAAGAATTGTCGGTGAAATCAATTTAGATTTTGTTCCTGTAGATTTTCTAAAACAAGATTTCCAACGAAGTAGTGATGAGTGGGCTCAGGCAATGAAAGTTTTAAGGGGCGAAAGCTCTTTGCAGCCAAAACAGCCTGGGGCTGAGAATAATCACTCTTATATATTCAAACTATACCAGGGATATAGAAAAGTTCGCGAGCCAGGGAAAGCAGACATGTACATGGGATTCTGGGATTCTGTTCAAGGCAAGGCAAAACGAATCGATCGTGAAAAAGAGCATGAGTATTATGAAAAATTCTTGAAAAAACTCCCTGGCTATTATGATGATGCAGAGTGGTGGAAACTAGTTGAAGAAGCATCGCATCCACCAGTAGATCCACTTGTTGAATGCCCGAAATGTCAGACACAGAATCTTAAGACTGCTGATATATGTGTTGGGTGTGGATGTGTTCTTAAAGGAAAACAATGTATTAATCCTGATTGCGCTGCCATGATACCTGTGACCGCTGTAGTATGTGAAATCTGTGGCGCTAGTCAGATTCCTGAGATTGAGACTCCGTGGACTTGTGACGTTTGTGGTTGTTCCAATTCGAGCGATATGATGATTTGCTCGAAGTGCGAAAGCCCCAAAGGAACTCCAAATCCTTTAAGCAAAGAGCATTTGTTAAGTGAATCCAACAAATATGATGATTTATCCATTGATTCGTTGACGATCCGATTAGCAGACGGATCAGATTCGCTGAAGATAAAACTCGAGACGTATTTTACAAAAAGTGAAATTGTCTCATATGGCAGTCGGGAGTCAATTCCGTTACTGACATTCAAAGAACCAAGTGTCTTCTGTGTCTTTATAAATCCTCGGCATGCATTTTTCTCTGAGTGTAGAGTTCAGTTTGAGGAAGTGCTGGCTAATGAAATCGCAGCCTATATTTTTGACACAAACAGACATCTTGTAAAGTACCCTAAGCATACGATTTCAAGTATCGCTTACTCAATATTGGACAAGTATTGGTTGAAGAATATCGGAGTTGGCTTTTCTATCATGAGAGAGAGAGCTGATAATCTGTTGAACCATGTTAAACAGCTTATATCAGTTTCGCTCCCAAGTGATGATGCTTCTCAGCTGTATGCAGATATGACAAACGAGATGCAAAAAGCGTTTGTGGCAAAACTGTTTGAATGCGGAATAGGCCTCGAAAAAGTAGGCGAATTAAAACAGTCTGGTGAGTATCTGCGATATGTTCCTTCTGAGTTCTTAATCAAAGTGTATGATTATAATCCTTCAGCTTTCTTTAATAAAGGTGTATGGAATGTCGATTATGAGATAGAGAATGAAGACATAAACGCGGAGATACTTAGGGAGACGTATGAACAAACGCTGTTGGAATATCGTAATAGCCTTGAAACGCTGGTTTTGTTTTCTCGTTTTTCTTCTAATGAAAAGCTTGCACTGAGGAAGGTTGATGCGGCATTGAGGCATTTGGAAAATAAGCTTGAGGGATATGAATGAATTTTGTTGATGAAAAAAAACTGAAGAACGGAACCTGGCAATCCTTTGAGAGGAATATTTCTCGTCTCCTTCTGTGTGAAGAGTATCAAAATGTGCGATTGATTGGAGGGAGTGGAGATAAGGGAGCAGATGTAATAGCATCAAAGTATAATAAACGCTGGCTCTTCCAAGCAAAACAATGGAAGAAACCAATAGGAATTGATGTTGTTCAGGAAACGTTGTCGGCACTTAGTTCATATGGTGCTGATATCCCTGTAATTGTTGCGTCTCGAGGATTTGAAACATCTGTATACGAGTACAGAAATACTCTGATGTCTCAAGGAATCAACCTTCAGTTGTGGTCAGCAGAGACGATGGTCAGTCATTTTAACAAACTTCCTGATGTTACGATAAACAAGAAAAGTCCACGCGAATATCAAGAAAAGGCTATTGTTTCAATCGTGCAAGCTTATTCGAATGAACGTAAGGCCCTTATTGTATTGGCTACGGGTTTGGGAAAAACATTCGTAGCAGCAGAAGCTTTTAGGCGTCTTAACGTTTTTCATAAGCTACATACGCTAGTTCTGGCCCATACCAATTCTTTAGTATATCAACTTGAAAAAGCATTTTGGCCATTTCTTAAACCGACTCAGTCAACGTCTGTATGGAATGGGTATGAACGATTAACCGAACAAGATGTAAATGATTCTGACATGGTTTTTGCTTGTGTTGATACTGTTTATGAAGCACTCAAGAGAGGAGACAGTTTTTCGTTTGATGCGATTATTGTGGATGAGTGTCATCACGCGGGATCTCCTACTTACAAATATGTTTTGGATAAACTTTCAGCAGGGACACCAGATTGTTTTGTTCTAGGCTTAACTGCTACCCCGTGGCGACCGGATGAACAGGATATCAAGGAACTGTTCGGAGAACCAAGAATACAAATTGATATGGTATATGGCATGAAACATGGATATCTCGCGAATGTAGATTACCGAATGCATACGGATAATATTGATTGGAATGCCCTAAATGCGCTTCATGGGGATTGCTTTTCTCCTAAGCAGATCAACAAAACCTTGTTTATTAATCAGTGGGACGATGCTGTAGTAGAAGAGTTTCGGAAAGCTTGGGCAGAACAAGTAAATCCAAGAGCTATTATTTTCTGTGGGACAATTGAGCACACGCAAATAATGCGGGACAAGATAAACGCGCTGTCATTTTGTTATGCTGCAACTATTCATTCGAAAATGGAAATGGCGGAACGAAATCTTGTTTTGAGTGATTTTTCAGATGGAAAGATTAATGCCATCTGTACTGTCGATGTATTTAACGAAGGAATCGATGTTCCTGACGTTAATATTCTTGTTTTTCAGAGGGTTACACACTCAAGAAGGATTTTCATCCAGCAACTTGGGCGGGGGCTTCGTATATCTGAAGACAAGGATAAAGTAATTGTATTAGACTTCGTTTCTGATGTTCGAAGATTTGCCGCTGGGCTGGATCTTAAGAGTCGACTCTCCAGTAAACAAAGTGTTCGTATTAATTTGCCTAATAAAGTTACTTTTAAGAGACAGGGAGCCGAAGATACAAAGACCGAAGCATTTTTGAGAGAGTGGCTTGATGATGTTGCTTCGATCGAGAATGCTGATGAAGATGCAAGCATATTGAAATTCCCGCCTAGATTATAAGGAGATGCAGATGAATGATAACAAATTAAAAGCAATTAACGGTTCACGATCTAAATCAGAATTAGTTAGCCGATTAAAAGAGCTTTGCGACAAGCGGAGTATTAATTTCTGTTTGACCGATTATAGATGCGGATATAGAGAAAAGAATTCGGAACAGTTTTATGCGCCTTTTTATATAGAGTTTTTTAACGGTAATGGATGGTTGATTTTCTCTACGAACTCTATTCGCAACGATAGAATGTGTATTCAGCAGTGGAATGCTGAACATATAAAGAGAATAAAACCTAATGTTAAAAAAGCAATAATGGTTGTTCCAGATGAAGTTCGTGATAATGAACGGGAAAAACGCGAGGTTGAAAAGTATCGGGAGAAAATATCCTCGGACTACTATTCAGCTATAGATGATGTGATCTATCAGGAACAACTTGCGCGCTATATTGAACACTACATGTGAATAATAGTTTCTCGATAGAAATGATATATGCAAAATGCTATTTGCTTGTGTGGGAAAAAATGGATCGACTAACTAAAGAGCAACGTCATCGCAACATGAGTAGTATTCGTAGCAAAAATACCAGTATTGAGGTTTTATTATGTAGGGAGTTGCGACAAAAAGGTTACGGATACAGAAAGAATTACAAGGACTTGCCGGGGAAACCTGATATTGTACTAACGAAATATAAGATCGCTGTTTTCTGTGACAGTGAGTTCTTTCACGGCAAAAACTGGATTGATTTAAGAGAGCGTTTGCTGAAAGGAAGCAACCCGAGCTTCTGGATCTCTAAGATCGAAAAAAACATGGAGCGTGATGAGAGAAACAATAGTGAACTAAGACATATGGGTTGGATAGTCGTGCGTTTTTGGGGGGAAGACATTAAGAAGAATATAGAGTCCTGCATTAATGAAATTGAAAATGCGATTCTTGAGCGAAAAACAGAAAGAATAGTAGAATAACCCCAGAAATGTGCAGACTGTCCTTATATTGGGACAATAGTAGGATATAATTGTATGTGGATATAATGTGGATATAATGAAAGATATTCTGTTGCCGGGCATGTGCTTGACAATGCACTACACTTTTTTTACACTGTTTGAGGAGGTGTAATGCATGAAAAAAACAACTTCAATTAGCATAAGGGTTAGTGTGGAAGAGCTAGATTTATTCAAGAAAGCCGCCATGTTAGAATCCTATTCGACCTATTCGGAGTTTATTCGCCGAACTGCTTTAATCGAAGCAACAAAAATAGTGAAAGATCGAAAAGAAGAGGAAAAAACGAAATGAATGATGGTTTAATGAATAGAATGATACAAGAGGGTTATTCTCTAGTTAGTATTGATTTGTTCTCGGGTCCGGGAGGCCTTTGTACAGGATTCAAATGGGCTGGAGTATTGCCACTGATAGCTGTTGAATGGACGGATACAACAGTTGAAACATATTCGGTAAGCCACAATGCTGATGTACTGCACTTGTCAGAGTATGTAAATGGTGACGAGGTTAACGAGGAATATTTAAATCAGTTCATGCAAGAAAACCCGCGCTCTTTGGTTATCCATGGTGATATTAACTTGGTAACTAATCATATGATTTGTGAGCTACTGCTTCACAGATATGGTATTGACTCGCATAATGAAACTGTGGATATTGTTTCAGGTGGTGCTCCGTGTGAGAGCTTCAGTATGGCTGGAACAAGAACGGTTGGCGATGAAAGAGACGACTTGTTTGATAATATTGTTCGAATATCAAGAGCTGTAAGGACAAAAGCCATACTGTTTGAAAATGTAAAAGGAATGTTTTCAAAAGCAGACGCAAACGGACGAAGAGGCGCCATTTTCCAGCATATTTGCGATACATTTGAGTCTCCTGATTCGGATCCCAGTTATTGCTTGGCATCGAGAAATCCGGAAGAAATCTTAATGAAAGCATGCGATTATGGTGTGCCACAATTGCGCGAACGACTTTTTTTGGTGTCAATTAGACGTGATTTGTATGATGATGGTGTACGCTATATCTACCCTACTCCTACACATGGTCCTAATTGCGCGCATCCGTATGTTACGGCTAATGATGCTATATCTGATCTCCCCGAAGTGGGCATGGGAGAGGGCGCGGATATAATGCCTTACGAACCTCTAGTAGAGTTTGCCAATGAGAATCAGCAATGGTTTGTAGAAATCGTTCGAGGACATCATGATGAGGAAGGACTGCATTCTCATGTCCCACAGCATCTGATTGAGGCGGGCTTGTTTGCGGATAATCTTGTCGGTTTTCATAAAGGTCCGGGACATGTACGGCGCAAGCAAGAGCTTCTTGAGCTTATTCCTGAAGGAAGTAGCATGAAGGCCACTTATGCATCGTTGGAACGAGATGGTCGCCTTGAGAGATATAGACACCTGTTCCCTAACACTATATATGGTTGCAGAAATAGAAGACTCATCCGTAACGAGCCAAGTTTTACTGTAACATCGCACTGCCTGGATGAAATCCTGCATCCGGTTCTTAATCGTGCGATTACTCCAAGAGAGGCAGCCCGACTGCAGAGCTTTCCTGATTGGTACCAGTTTGCTGGTCCATATGTACAATTCCACGGCGATAAAGTTCAGGACAAGTATGAACAAATTGGAGATGCAATACCGCCGCTGTTAGCACATGCAATGGCCCGACAGTTTGTAAATTGTATACCGCCGCATATCTAAAAAGGAGGGAGATTTTCCCTCCTTTTTTAGAAGATAAAAGGTGCTTTTAATTGTATGTTCCCTTTGTACGTCCACGATAAGTGTGTACCAAAAGTACCTTCATAGTCACAAGCCATTATTTCATCAATATACTCCTGGCAAGAATATATCTTTATAGCATTTCCTAAAGCCTGGTTGTCATTAAATATATACGAATGAAGTAAAACATAATCTGCTTTATATGGTTCGTTCTTCCCACCGATAACAGACCAAGTAAGTAATTGTCTTTTTATACTATCATTGCTGAAGTAATTGAAGAGTGCAGACACGTAATTCTTATCCAAATTCTTTAACGCTTTAACTGTTTCAAATTGTTGAATTGCGTTTTGAACTGTTGCATCGGTTATTCCCAGGTCTGAGATAAATTCTGTGGCATGTTTCTCATTTACAGATACCGATTCAGAGCTTGATGATTTTATGCTGATTCCGCGATCATGAATCGTGCCATCAGATAGTTCTATGCTCACCCAAACATCTGATTTGTACTTTTTTCCGCCAATGGGAATACAAGATATGCTTTTTACTTTCGGAATGTCGACATTAAGGTCTCTGAGCAGACGGTCAATTATAGTGGCATATTGATTTGGAAGAAATGAACCTGCTGTCATTTCTCGTTTCCTCGGATCAGTTTGATTCTTGTACAGTTCGAAATTGATTGGATTTGCCAGGGCTTTAGCATAAATGTGTTCGATTTGGGTGCCTCTTTCGCCATTAACTATCGACAATTGATCTTTGGGCTTAACTAAATACAAATTACCACTTTTGTCAATTTTGTATTTGAATATGTTATACATAAGGTCGTCTAGCAATTCTTCTACACTTACTACTTGGATATAACTACCATATTTAGCAGGATTTAGCTTAATTTCGTTGATGCAACTAATACTGCTTTCGTCTTGATAAGGATACCCACAAACAACCAAGATGTTTCGTTCAGAACCCTGAGATAATAAGAATCTGTTTGAATGCGTATCCATTCGGTCGGAACGAAGACTGCTCGTAAAACTAACATTCCAGTATTCGCCATTCTGAAAAACAATCACAAATGATATTTTGCTAGCGTTTGCAATAGCGGCATAATGCGATAGAAGATTTGAAAGTGAAACGCAACTCTTATTAACAGCAGCTTTTTTTGTTTCGGTCTTTTTGATACGTTGAGCGAGTTGTTTGCTCTGTTGTGTCGATAAGCCAGGAATAGTTTGAATATAATCAACAATATCATCCACAGCCTGATTATACTCCTCGTGCTTTCGAACCAGTTCCCTAATATTGTTAGGGTTGTAATCAGAAGTAATGATGGAGATGATACGATTTCCCTTTTCAATGGAACGGGCGAACTCGAAATATTCAATTAAGAATTGGTGGTCCATATTTCTCCTATGCCTACGAAGGCTTATACTCAATAATGTCTTCAATTTTGCAGTTGAGGATTTTACAGAGTTTGTCTAAGGTTTCAGTGTTTACAGGTTGGTTGTTTTTTAGGCGCGAAAGAGTAGCATGGCCTAAACCAAGTGTTACAAGTCTGTATTGTGTCATTCCCTGCTTGGCCATAGTATTCCATAGCCGATCATACACAATCATGAAACGAATTCTCCAAAGTCTTGTATCTGCCACAATTATGCAATATAATCCCACATAGAGGTAGTACCTCGAAAGTGGTAATACCTCATACGAGGGTATGTAATATAACCTGGAGGATACAATACTATGATAGATTATAAGGCTGTAGGAAGGCGTATCAGGTATTATCGGCTAGAACGAGGAATTACACAGGAAGAATTAGCCTTCCAAATAAAAACTTCTGCAGCATATGTGAGCAATATTGAAAGAGGAATAAAGAAGCCGAGTTTGCAGAAATTATCTGAAATTGCTGAAGTCATGCATGTTACTATCAATGACTTCATATATAATTCGTACCACACGAATACTGCAATTGATAGTGACCTACAATATATGATTTCTCTTTGTGCCCCAGAAAAACAACGTGTGATAACAAAAAATATAGCTGAAATCCTCCAAACATTTCTCTCAGAATAGCCGGCAGATATTCGAATCTGCCGGTTATTTAACTTGTGGGATAAAAAGTTAACCAACGGAATATGGTTGAAAAACATAAATAATATTATTTTTGTTTCAGAAAAGCATATTGTAGAAGGGATCATGAAGTATGGCTGAAAACGAAAAGAATCAAAGCATCGATTTGACAAAACAGCGGATTCGTGAAAGATACAAAGGCGTGAGTGAAGATGTGCTTGACGTTATTCCTGCAACACCTCAAGAGGATTTTTATAAATCTGAAGTCCACAAACGAGTAGCCGTATATGCGCGTGTTTCTACAGATGATCCAAATCAGACATCATCATATGAGCTTCAAAAGAATCATTACGAGGATCTTGTAAACAGGAGGGATAATTGGGAATTAGTAGATATATACGCAGATGAAGGCATTTCGGGGACATCTCTTCAACACAGAGATAATTTTGTGAGAATGATAGATGACTGCCGAGCCGGGAAAATAGATCTTATAGTTACAAAGAGCGTTTCCAGATTCGCCAGGAATATCATTGATTGTATCGGATATGTGAGACAACTAAAAGCAGAGAATCCACCAATTGGAGTTTACTTTGAAACGGAAAACATATTCACTCTTGATGAGAACTCAGAGATGGCTCTATCATTTATAGCTACACTTGCACAGGAAGAAAGCCATTCAAAGTCAGAAATAATGAATGCTTCAATAGAGATGCGATTTAAAAGAGGAATCTTTCTGACACCTACCCTGCTCGGGTACGATCATGATGAAAATGGAAACCTTGTCATAAACGAAGATGAGGCAAAGACTGTCCGACTCATATTTTTCTCATATTTGTATGGATATACTACGCAGCAGATAGCAGATGCTTTAACAGATTTGGAACGTTTAACCAAGAGAGGAAATGTGTTTTGGTCGGCTGCATCAGTTTTACAGATTCTGACAAATGAACGTTACTGTGGCGATGTTCTTGCCAGAAAGACTTTCACGCCCAATTATCTCAACCATAAATCAAAAAAGAACAATCATGAGCGCAACCAATACCGTCAAAAAGGGCATCACGATGCAATCATTACAAGAGAAGACTATTTTGCGGTCCAGAAACTGATTAGAAATGCAAAATATAGAAACAAAGGGTATTTCCCAGAGATGCAAGTGGTCAAGACCGGATACCTAAAGGGGTATGTGGTTGTACATCCAAAATGGGCAGGATTCAGCGAAAATGAATACTATGAAGCCAGTTCAAGTGTTTTAAGTGATGTTAGTAAAATACCATCGAAACCATTTGAGGTCCAGGTTGCGAAGGGCAAATTTGATTTGCGCGGATATGAAGTGGTAAGATCGCAGTTCTTGTCGAGAACAGGCCAAATTACCCTTTCAATATCACTTAGTAAAATCCTTTTCAATCGAGTTGCTGTAATGAAAATACCTGAAACACAAAAAATCGAAATCTTGGTTCACCCAGGGAAAAGAATCATAGCGATTAGAAAAGCAACTGCAAATTCACGTTTTGCTCTTGAGTGGAGCAAAGCGATGGAAAGAGGGAATTCTCCTAAGATAATATGTGGAAGTGCGTTTATTCCAACTCTATATAAGGTCTTTTCATGGAATCAAAGTGTACAGTATAAGATTATTGGAAAACTTCGTAAATGCGGTGGAGAAAGCATTCTCCTATTTAATGCATCTGATGCCCTTGTATCAATTGAGAAAGACAATTTCAAGACGAATGAGTATAGCAGCACAAAGATCGAAACAACGAATGGTCATCGGAAGCGAAGTAAGAGAATAGTGGCATTCCCCAAAGAATGGGCGGACTCGTTCGGTGATGAATACTACGAAAGCCAGGCAAAGGAAGAATTAGAAAACGCGGAGTGTCAGGACGGTTTGTTAGCAGACGAACAAGTGGCATTTGCTACGGATGAAGGAAATGTTACTTCTCCTGCCCAGGCAGCAAATGAGATAAAAGGAATTCTTAAGGATATAGGAGTTAGCGATGAATTATAACGAAAACAATGACATTATAACAAATGCACAAAACACTATTGAAAACACAATTCATAATGATCCTGCATTCTCGTACGATGGCTATCAGGTAGTAAGAGGAGAATTCTTTGCGCATCTGTTCGAGCCGTCGGTTACCTTCAAAGATGAGAAAGTTTCTGTTAATGTTGCCTGCCTGAACAAACTTCCCAATATTGAGTATGTTCAGTTCTTGGTAAATCCAACTGAAAAAAAGTTGGCAGTAAAACCATGTTCTGAAGAAGTAAAAGACTCCTTTTGCTGGGCTAGTACGACAAAACAGGGAAAAAGAAAGCCCAAAATGATATCATGCAAAATATTCTTTGCAAAAGTTATGAATCTTATGAATTGGAATCCTGAATACAGGTACAAAGTCCTTGGAAAGCTTATTAGAACACAGTCTGACATTCTATTTATCTTTGATCTGTCAAGCGCTGAGACTTATGTGAAAAAAGATAAGGATTCTCCAGATAGCAAGAGAAAAGCATATTACCCGGAAGAATGGAAAAACCAATTTGGAGTCCCAGTCAAAGACCATGAAGATATGACACTTGTTAGCATTTTTGATGATTATACAGTTTTCAAGATTGAAAAGCATGAGGAAAGCGAGGCCGCGGACAAAAATGACTGCAATGATATCCCTAGATATGAAAAAGAAACGGATACGGATACACAAACAAACTCTTCATTTGTTGTGTGACCCTCACTATATCTACATCTGGGTTCATCCTGAAGAAAAAGCTATAGCTATATGTGCGTGTGATAAAAACAGTAAGGATGCCGTGAAAATCCCTTCAAAACGAGAATGTGAGATATATAGCACAAATTTGTTTGTCGAGCTAAGTCGACTTCAACCAGATTGGTCCAATGAATGTACTTATCGAGTTCATGGAAAGATAGAGAATACAAATATGATTGCAAAATTCTTCCTTCGAAATAACTCGATCAGTATGAACCTTCAGCCTAAAGAATGAAAGGGGGCGAATTATGATTATTGATCGTGATTCGGAAATAACAGTAAATGAACAGTTTATGCGCTTGATTCAACCATATGATGAGGAGTTGCTGGAACAATTGCGAGAAAACCTCTTTCGCACTCCTCATACGCGGCTTGTGCATACCTGGAATGGCTGTCATTTGGATGATGTTGAGGTATATAAGATATGTAAACATTGCAACTTGACTATGTCGATTCAAGTTATGGATTTTGTTGATGCAAATGAAGCAGCAAGATATATTTGCCTGAATCAGTTAAAACGTTCGGATCTCGCGACTGAATATAAGAAATACCTGATTGGACAATTATACTTGTATGAACAGGCTTTGAATTCTACAACAAAGCATTGCGATTCAAAATATGCTATAGCCTCAACAATAGCATCGGAATTATTTATCTCTGCAGGTACTGTTCAGAAGTATAATTTGTATGCTTTAGCAATGAATAACATTTTTGATCAGGATATTGCATTTGCAAAGACTATTCTATGCGGCAAATTGAAATTGTCCCATGAAAATACTATTGAATTATCAAGGCTGAAACCAGAGGAAATCCGCGCAGTTGCAAAATCTTCGCTTCAAGAAAATGTGGATCATATTACTTTATCGTATATTCGAAATGAAGTTAAGTGGAGTCACATACAACCGCGGAACCCTGTTAGTAGACGTGAACGATCGGAAGCAAAAATCAGAAACAAGGTATCAATTCGGCAAATGCCCGAGTATGACCCTGATGCTGAGGTAAATAGTTTGTGCTTAACTATCGATTCATGGATATCGTCAATGAACAGGGTGAGCTCTTCAGATAATTTCCCCAAGATTACTAAAGTGGCTAGTTTAAAGCTTATGAAAAAACTATCAATATTAGAACACACAATAAATGTAATCCAAGAATCTATGGTAGAAAGGACGGTTAACTAATGGAGGACCTTAATGCTTTTGTGCCCCGTGTACATTTCGAATTAGTCCCAATAAAGGATTTGGTCTCTAATCAGGAATATCAGCGGAATCTATCTATGGTACATGTGAAGAAAGCAGTAGAAAACTTCGACCTAAATCAGGTGAACCCTATAAAAGTGAGTCGCCGAAATGGGGTAAATTATGTTTTCAACGGGCAGCATACAGCAGAAATAATAGCAATGGTTTCCGGGAGCAGGGAGACTCCAGTATGGTGCATGATATATGATGAGCTTGAATATGCTGAAGAGGCAGACATTTTTGCCAATCAGATGAAAAATGTTAAAGCTCTGTTGCCGATTGAGATTTTCAATGCTAACTGTGAAGCCGGAAATAGTAAATCTCTTATGATCAAGGGGCTGGTTGAATCGTATGGTTTAAAAATCGCTGCAGCATCTACACCCGGATGTATTACTGCAGTAAGTGCACTCGAACGCATATACGATAAATACGGGTATGGAATGCTAGATCATGTACTTAAACTTATCATAGCAACATGGGAGGGCGAGCAGAAATCTTTTTCCGCAAATATGTTGAATGGCGTTGCACGATTGCTCTATGCATATGGGGACAATCTTAAGGATGAGATTTTCAAGGAAAAGCTTGGTGAAGTCTCTGTGAAAGAATTGTCGCGAACAGCCAAAGAACGCAGAGCGGGATCCCTTGGTTATGCGGAAGCCATGCTTATCTACTACAACAAAAAAATGAAGGGACCTCTTCACTGGAACACTCTCTATGCGAATAAGTTAGGACAGAATGTTAACTATTCAGACTCTGATGGACAAAACGATATGCCTGAAGTTTCTCTCACAGAATGATACCCAGAAAGCATTTTATGTTCGTGTTTCAGATAGCAATCTGCGACATTTGACTTATTTATTCGAGATTCCGCTTATATAATCGGAACATGTACTTGTTTCTGTATAGGTGAAGATTTGGTATAATATTCTTATCAGTTCCAATGGAATTATTAAGCTTAATTATCGTGAGGACGTTGCTATGAACGGTACAATACTAAGTCTTCAGACCGAAAAAGGATATGGATTTATTATTGGAGATGACAAGAAAAACTATTTCTTTCATGCCACAGATGTAAAGAATACATCATTTAACGATCTTGAAAAGAATGATAAGGTTACTTTTAACGTCAGAAAACATGATGATGGCCGTGATAGCGCAAGTGACGTTAGAGTTATCTTGTACAATTATGATAATCTTATCAGATCTGATGAGGTTGTTTCTGAAGATATTAAGCCTGGAATACATGAAATGGTTCGACTGAAAGAATTCTCTGAAAACGAGCGGATCATCATTCATAACCTTTCCAAGCTTTTTTATGTCACAAGAGCAGATTCGCATATTAGTCTTGGATACTCTAGTGAATATAGTTATTGTTTACTTAAACCAACTAAAGATTTTCAAATGCTTTTTAATCTGGAGCGAGAACTAATTGTTGTTCTTGCAAATTATGACAAGGTTGAAGCTCGGGAATTCGATGTCATTTCCCACGTCCATAAAAAGATTGGCCAGCAGCTCAGACTTGACAAGATGTGTAGTCTTGTAATTAGTAAAGATCCAAAAACTAAAGAGAACGTCCAACGTCTTCTCAAAACAGCACCTGAGATGTTAGTGATTATTCCATTTTCGTATGATGAAATGATCAATAACGGGACTGAAAGCCTAGTGATTTCGAGGTTTAAAGAATGCTTTTATGAGAAGGATTTATTTGCCATCGAATCTCCATTGAAAGAAGAAGTTCATTTTTTTGGCCGTCGTACCTATGTAAATGAATTAATCAGCAGACATGCCAGCGGAGAGAACTCTGGTGTATTTGGATTGAGGAGAAGTGGTAAATCTTCTGTTCTTCAAGCTATTAAACGTGCTACAAATCAAACAAATGGTGTTTGTGTTATCGAAGACTGTCAGGATTTATATCATTCTCGTTGGAATGCGGCATTGTTTGATGTAATGAAGAAAATTGTCGCCGAATGTGGATATCCATTGAAAATAAAGGAAGATGAGTATTCGCCGGAACAGGCAAGTTCTTCTTTTGCCAAACATCTTGGACAAGTTCTTGCCAAGGATAACGAGAGACGTATTTTGTTGATGTTTGACGAAATCGAGTGGATAAGCCCGTCATATTCTCCTGAAGACGCGTGGAAATCAGGAAATGATTTCATTATGTTCTGGCAGGTTATACGAAAAAACTTTATCCAGTACGGGAATAGATTCACTTTTATTCTTGCAGGAACAAATCCTTCTGCCATCGAGAAAGTAACTATCAATGGCTATGACAACCCTCTTTTCAACCAAATCAAAACTAATAGTTATTTGCCATCTTTTACAGTTGAAGATACAAGTGATATGGTTAATAAACTTGGTGGTTATATGGGGTTAAGATTTGATGGAATCGTATGTTCTAGACTTACTCACGATTTCGGTGGGCATCCATATTTGATTCGTCATTTCTGTAGTTCAATCAATGCGTATATTGATGAACAAAAACCTGGCGCAAAGCCGATAACTATCACATCCGCCGTTTATGACAGAGTAATGCCTATATTTGTAACAAATGAGGCTGACAGGTATTGCAACCTCATAATCGAAGTGCTTAAGAAGAATTACGCACAAGAATATAAGTATATAGAAGATTTTGCACTTGGGAATATTAAAGACGCCGACATGGAACAGATAGATCAACAAATGCTATCACATTTGATGGGTTATAATATTCTCGAGAATAATAATGGAATCTATGGTTTCAAAATCGATATCCTTCGTTCTTATTTAGTTAATAAAAACCAATATAAGAAACAGAATCTTACGATTGAAGAGAAGTGGGCAGAGATTAGTGAAAGAAGAAATCGAATTGAAACCAAATTGCGAACGCTTGTCAAAAAGCAATTGAAGTTTGGCTTGGGTGAGCAAAAAGCGAAAGAATGTGTTATTAAAAGCATGCAGCCACAACTCAGAGATCGCTATATGAATAGAAAATACGATGATTTATTTGATCCTACTATTGCTGAGTGCTATCTTTCGCAATTGTCAATGCTTATCAAGATGAATTGGGATAGCTGCTTTAAAAATGTGTTTTCCAAAAATAGAAATACTATTGTTCATTATATGGAAAATGTGAATTATTATCGAGCAGATGCACATGCAGCAGATATTTCAGATAGCGAGTTGCAATCTTTTAGAGATAGCGCTACCGGACTGGAAAATGAAATCAAAAATTACTTTTCTGATTGAGTGAGTCTAGAGTGATAACCGAAAGAAGCACTCTCTGCAATCTGTGCAGTGGTACCAATGATTATTGGTATTGTTGACATGCGTTTTTGTATGAGTCGGAAAAAAGCTGGCGAACTCGCTCAGGGTACAAGATAATTGCGTCCTTTCCGAATTTGAAGAAATAATCATATATTTGCTTTTCTGTAGCAACAAGATTTATTGTCAGAGTTCCATCAGCATCCCGTTCTGCCCTTTCGTATATTGGTCGGAGATGAAACACTGAATTATATAGCTTCTCTCCATTTTTAGAGAGCTTGATGGAAAAGCTACAAGGCCTGCCAACTAGGTACTCTACCCCTTTCATTTCAATTTCGTCCTCGATTTCGATTTGGACTTTTCTACTTATATGTCCAGATCCGTGAGATAATCCGCGAGGACGAATATCCGAGATTCTGCTTAGCCTGAAAGATGCTGTTTGAAAACGTTTTGTGTTGCATTCTGCTGACTGGCCAATCAAGTAATGGTATAAACCTTCGTAATCAGCGGATACTCTCAGGAACTTGAAATCATATTGGGCACCAGAAGAAAGCGTTATTTTGAAAATGCGTCGTTCTTGCTCAGGAATTGAGGATTGCGCCAAAAGTGTATCCAAAGTATCTTTATAAAAGATCTTCTCTCTGAAGAAGAATGTTTTATGAGCGTATTGTTCTAATACTGCATTTATATATGTTCCGGGTGATTTAAAATCTTTGTATCCAAACCATCGACCGTTTAGTGGATAAAGATCACTGAAAACACTATTGTTCAACCGTATGTTTTTGCTGATTCGGTCCTTGGTGGCGATAGCGGTTTTTACAACCGATGGAGGTAATGGATCATCGATTGAGTTTCTCACAATTCTGTTGATAAACCCAGAAAGATTTATTTTTCCCAGAAACGTCACAGAGTCACTACAAATAGTTGAATATGCGTGCCTGGATAGACTAACATGTTGAATCTGATCATTGCATTTTGCAACAAATTCTCTCATATTCATCACCATATATTAATATAATATGAATTAATATTAGCACATATTTGTCAATAACTCAACGAACATAAATATAATATTCTTGTATTTATTTATTCAGAAATTTACATTCAGATCGTATAATATGACCAAAAGAAAGCGAAAGACTAACAGAACGAAAGGGGTAAATACTATGGATAGAAGATACTACACACTAAACGAAAACAAAACCAAGCAGACCGGTCTTCTCTCTTCGGTTGCAAACACAGACAGCATAGGTCTTGGAATGCTGCTAATCGCTGGTCTGGCGATTGTCGGAAAAGCTATCTCGGCCGGCTATCATCTTGGCATTGCTAAAGGGTCTTTCTCGCTCGACCCAACCAAAGACAAGAAAGACAACATCAATTAGTTCGGCTCGGTAAGTCGCACCGCTACGAGTTGCACATTTTCTTTTATAAGGTGAATAGAGACGTAGAACACATTAAGGAGGAAATCATATGAACAGAAAAACAGAACGAACAGAGCTGGTTGGAGCGCATACTATTCATTGGGACGCTGATATTGAAACCGTGCTATACGAAATAGCCGAGATTATCAATGATGCTCTCGTTGGAACTAGCTATTCTGCCGATCGAAACACGACTATCGGGGAGAAATGCGTTGATATCTTCTGGGGGACAGAAAGAAAAGCTAATCCGCGCGTTGCTCACGTTTGGCCGAAACGGAGAACCGAAAACATGGACTTCTGTGTTCGGACCGAACTAGTCTCGCTGATGAAAGGCAAAATAGACCTGCCAGCCGATTCTGACATCAAGGAAGGGCGATACTCCAATTGGAGATCTTATAGAAAGATCTCAATTTCGAGGGTCCTGGAAATGATAAGTGCTCTCACAGGTAAGACCTGAGAATGGTTACTCTATTCTCAGGTTTTTGCTTTCTATGCCATGAAACGATATCCGAATTATGCAAGGAATGCAGCAAAATTATAATGTTGCGCTTTTGTTCGCCAAAATATAACTGCGAGGAATAAATAGCATAATTGCTGGAAACTGAGGTTGTGAAAGTGCTTTTCTTCACAGTAAAATAGTCTCAAGAATCACTTTGGAGAATGCATATGAACGACAGAAAAATCATTGTTTGCAGTAACGTAATCTGTACATACTCTGAGGATGGCGGAAGCTTCGAAGGCGATCTGTGGTGGCTTTGTTGGCCGGTACACATGTTTCTTCACTGTGACCCAGATAATGCTATAGAGAAACTAGTCCTCAAATTGGCTTTCGAAGCTATTTTTCGAGAAAGAGAGAATTGGACAGTTGCAGCTAGATTATATGCATGCAACCGTTTTCTGCCATACTTTTATAGTGTTGCTGGCCCTGGTTCCGAAAGAATACTTTCAAGGGAACTTCTTTATCATTCCTTGATGCCAGAAACGATCGAACTCAGCGTCGATGGCAAGATAAGCTTCAGTTTTGAAGGGTTTCATATTGGGAGAAGATGGTCATTCCTAGATGTTTGTGGAACTGTTTCTGGCGGGTTTGATAGCTTGCAGGACAATGGAGTCGAGGTTCCTATTGTAGGATATTAGTAAAAGACAAAAATCGAACGCATTATACAAAAATACTGACTAGTGTAAAGAATCAGCGTTTGTTCTTGTATTGCGCTTTCATTTTCTCGATGGGATGTATGGATTTGATTCTCATATCAGATTTTACTTGTTGATCAAGTTGCATGAGCTTGTTTACTCTCATGTGCCTGTTGTTATGGCTGTCACGTTTGCTTGAAGAATCCCATGGCGGTTTCCCTGGACCATTGTATATTTCGTAAACACTGCCGTTTTTATTAAGATATAAAGCAATTAAATAATCTGGTTCATGATTGATAACGATGTCTTCCTGCTGTGTAATCTTTATTTGCACCTTTTTCCCGTCAACCTCGCCATCATGAGCTACAGCTGATGCTGCATACAGTTCTATTCCATAGAAATAGCTTGCAATAACTTCACCGATGCTACCCACCAAGTGCCCGTCCAAGGTAAAATGTCTTCCCGGAAAGTCCGTTTCCAATTCCTTAACTATTTCAATCAATTGCTGAACCTTATCTTTGATACGATCCATTTTTTCAGTTGTATACTGGATTCGTTCTGTATCATTCATTGCGATCACCTATTCTTCAAAGTGGTTCTTTACCAACAATCATATTATATCATTCATGCTGATATATTATTGAATACATAGGAATTAGCTAGAAAAAGGATGTTTCTTAACTCAATTTGGTTTTTTTTACTTTAATATATTCATCATACAAATTAAAAATGAATTCTGTTGGAGCAAGTATATATGCTGTTTGTCCCGATGGTTTATCAGTTCTGTTGGATTTACCATAATCACAGATTTCCATAAACTGAATGTTGGTTATTGTTTTAAGTTTTATATTTCCATGAGCAAACCCATTACGAATATGTCTTATCAAATCTTTACAGACTGAATCATCATTCTGCATGTAAATCGCAAAATGGTTCAATGACCTTTTGGGGTAGTTTATATCCTTTTGCCCACCGTGTTCATAGTGTTTTTCTACAAACCCACGGAGTTGCTTTATTCTTTTGGTATATTCTAATGATTTTCGCTTATTCCAAAATTTGATATCAAACTTATCATCATCTACAAGCCAATCAATAAATTTTGCAACATCGTTATAGTTTTGGGGTCCAATCAAATTAGTAAGGAATGAATACATATTTACCACACGCCTTTCTCAATAGTATGTTTTATTGTCCCATAACATATCTAAGCGCTGTACTTACTCATTCAAGTACAGTATAAAGAACAGTCAGTAGAAGTTAGTTTACTTGTTGTTTGAACCTTTAATTCTGGCAATAACGCCACTTTCCGTGACATAGCAGATTTCCGCTTTTGCCTTTTTGCCAATTTTATCGTAAATCCGACCTGCGCTGTAGCATTCACCGATAACAGTTTTTACGCTGTTTGCAACATAACCAATTCTGCCGAACGGCTTTAATTCAACGCGGATTGCCTCTTTATCATACTGGTTATCCGGCTCCTTAATAAGTTTGACGGTCATTCCCTTCATAAGGTAGTTGTTACCGTATCTGAAATCAGTGCCAGTAATTGTGATGAACATCTTTGACATGTTGCTACCTCCGTTATTCATGAATTCTTTCTGGTTGGACCAATTCGATCATTCATGTATTTGACCCCATTCTACAAAAAATACTGTCCCATTTTTCGGACAGCAAATCAAAGACTTTGTGTAAAACTAAACGCAACTTACATTACTGCCCTAACCTTATATTATGCTCATGCAAATTGTCCCAATATTGGGACTTTTGTGCGTTGGAAAGATGCGAAAAATGTTTACAAATATCCTTTGATCTTAGGCGTTTGGAGGTTTTCAGTCTGCTGAAATGGAATCTGAACATTTATGTCCAAATTTTACTATTGCGTTACATAAAAAACCGTGCTAATATGCGCTCAAGAACACGAAGAATATTTGTTCGATTTTCTGAAGAACAAAACTCTTACATATAGATTGGAGGGTAGAGATCCATGAAGAACGAAGCAAGAAAACAGGAGATTAACACGATGACCGTATTGAAGAAGACATATGTACAGGTAACAGCGGATTTCTATCCGGATGGTCGCCTGAGACCGACTAAGATCACCTGGAACGATGGAAAAGAGTACCACATTGATCAGATTAAGCAGATCCAGCGGATGGATTCGCAGCGTGTTCCGGGAACAGGGATTTGCTATATCTGCATGATTTGGGGAAGACCGTGCCGTCTTTTCTACGAAGAAAACTATAAATGGTTCGTGGAAGAGAGAATTGTTGTGATGGGAGGTAACTGATATGAGCCGAGAGAAAACGTCGTCAAGGATGATGGTTCGCAATTACTGCAAGGTTTATCAGATGGATGCGGAGACACTTCTCGGTCGAGCTGAATTGCTTCTTAGATCTTATCGACATATCTGCTTTACCGGTTGCCTGGATAATGAGGAGTATTTCGAGGAAGCGTTTGAAGAGAAGAAGCCGATTGATGTCATTCTTTTTCTCGAAAATCTTGATCCGAGTATGAACAAGACTGAGTTTGTCCGTTCTGTAAAAGAGAGTACAGATAAGAATTGGCTCATTGAAATGGTTGAACAGGCAATGACTAAGGTTCATAAAACACCCATCGAAGGAGACCTCTATTTTGATCTGCTGAGCAAACGGTACATCATTAAGAGTCCTTACTCAGAATTGGAGATACTCGAAGAGCTCAGTCTTAGCAGGGCGAGATACTATGATAAGCGCTGGGAAGCCCTCGTAATGTTCGGTGTTTGCTTTTGGGGTGGTGTGCTTCCGAACATGAAGAAAACCCTTATGGCATCATGAGGTACAACAGAGTTACGACATAGTTGCGACGGAGTTGCGACACAGTTAAGACAGAGTTAAGACTGCTTTTTCAGGAGCATGAGAATACAATCACAGTGTCGATTGAGAAAGAATCGACACAGCTGGTAACAGACCGTTTACAACAGCTGTTGTAGGCGGTCTTGTTATTAGAACCTTAACAACTGAACAGCAGTTCTTCTCTTACCTTCCCGTTGCTTGGAGCCAAGCATGGAACTGCAGACCACGAAAGTGGAAAGCCACAGCCATGGAAACCGTACTGCATATACGGTGCGGCGATGAGGGGCACGGGGACAATGATACTTCTGTATGGTCATGGGCCGAGCGTTGAAGCGGAATGGGGATTCCGTGAGCCGTCACACCCCGTGAGTGCAGCCGGACGAGAGTCACGGAGGTTAAAGTCCTATGAGGGTCTGATGCAGACCCTGAGAGAAGAGATCCGAGGAAATCGAAAGAAGACCTTGATCCCGGGAGTGGACGATAAATTCGGGAAAAGTCTAAAGACAAAAACTATGTGGCGGGTGGCGTACTCCCCTGCTACTGGGAAGTATATTAAACGCTCCCCGCCATATCCTTTTGTTTTTAGAAAAGATTCAATAAAGCGAGGTGATTTTCAATGAAAAAGAGTTCATTCAATGAAGAAGAAATGGTTGAGTGCCATTACAACGGCGCTATCATCAATATTCCGGTCAAGATCTTCGTATCTATGACGATGCGCACACAGTTCGACAGAAAGAAGTTCGTACGATACAAGGAAGGCGCAGAGATCTACAGTATGAGTGAGCGTGAGTTTTATAAGCTCGCCCACGATGCCAATGCTGTTTATAAGAGAAACAAGATGGCTCTTGTAAACATGGAGATCCTGGACAAGTTCATGGAGTATTACCGCGAATGATTCTAACAGTAAGGAAGAAGAAGCGGCGATGAGTTATGTTTGACTTTAGAGCAACTCATAAGTACAATAATCATAAGTGTACTTGGAGGTGATTCTTTTGACAAAGATGGGCAGACCAAAAACGGAAGATCCGCGTAAGAACGCGGTTATGGTCCGGTTTACGGATGCCGAATATCAGAGTCTGAAGAAACGAGCCGAAAAGTATAACTTAACCATCGCTGAGACAATACGAAAGGACATGCAACTTCGCAAATCCTAAGTATTGTGAGACTTCTCTTCCTAACTTGAAGAAAGGAGTTTTTGATGGCAAAAGTTAGGAAAGATAGTAAGGGACGTGTTTTACGTAGAGGTGAGTTATATCTCCGCGATCGCGATTTGTTCAGATATTCGTACATTGATTCTTTTGGAAAGAGAAGATATATCTATTCAAAGGATCTTGGCGAACTGAGAGAACAAGAGACGCGAGTGAAGAAAGATGAACTTGATGGAATTGATATCTACGCGTTGGCCAAGTCGGATCTGAACTTTGTATTTGACAGATACATAGAGACGAAGTTAAACCTTCGCAGCTCAACAAAATCCAACTACGTATACCTGTATAATCGATATGTCAGGAAGGGCTTTGGTAAAAAGAAGATCGTTGAGATCAAGTATTCAGATGTACTGTTCTTTTACCAGTCCCTGATCAAAGAAGGCTTATCGATCGGAACAGTTGAATCGGTACACGGTCTGCTTCATCCGTCATTTAACATGGCGGTCCGCGATAACATCATAAGGAATAATCCTTCTGATCATGTAATGGCGGAAGTGAAGAAGAAACTCAAAGGAAGACCGGAGCCGAGACACGCATTGACTTTCGAGCAGCAACAGACTTTCATGGCATTCCTTGACAGACCGGAGTACAGTCGGTGGAAGCCTATTTTCACCGTGTTGTTCGGGACAGGAGTTCGAGTCGGTGAACTTATTGCTTTAAGATGGGAAGATCTTGATTTCAATGAGAATAAGATCAATGTGGTGCACAACATCACCTACTATCCCCGTCTGGACAGCGGATCAAGGTGTGAATATGAGATGACTGATCCGAAGACAGAGAGCGGAACGCGAACCATACCGATGCTCGACAAGGTTAGACAGGCCTTTATTGATGAGAAGCAGTATCAGACAGAAACCGGCAACCACAACATCATGGAGATGGAAGGGTTAACAGGGTTTATCTTCTGCAACAGATTCGGCAGTTTTCATAATCAGGGATCGATCAACAGAGAGATCAAGCGGATTGTGAATGACTGCAATGCAAGAGAGCAGGTCAATGCCAGACGTGAAGGAAGAAAACCCGTAGTGGTTCCGAGTTTCAGTTGCCACATTGCCAGGCACACATTCTGTACCCGGCTCTGTGAGAATGAGACAAACATTAAAGTGATCCAAATGATCATGGGTCATAAGGACATCCAGACGACTTTGGATATCTACGCCGAAGTATCTGAGTCCAAGAAACAAGACGTATTTAGGCAGCTTAACAGCACGAACATAGTGTAGGAAGAGTCACACTCTTTTGTACATCAGAAAAAATACCCAGTGCACTTTCTGTGCACCAGTTATTCAAATGCTGCGAACATGGCTATTCATGACAATGCATTTGAGAACATCGAAATCAGAAGGCTGTGCAGGATAATGCACAAACAGAACATTTGTTTTAGACTTTTCCCGACGATGAAGTCCATCGACAAGTAAAAAGCCCGAAACTTAGGGATTTTTACTTGCGAGATTTTTACGACTTACGACCAATTTACGACCATAACCTGTCGTAACTATGGTAAGTTATGACGTAGAAAATCGGTAAAACAAGGCATTTGCAGTCCGCTCGAGCTACACGAAAACACGACTCTTACACTGTTAACCAAACGACCTGTGAACAACATAGTGCTTCACAGGTCGTTTCCTTTTTCAGCAAATCGCGGAATATGGGCGTTTGAGGGTTGTTCTGGGCTTGCAGCTTGCCTGGAATACCAACGATGGGGTGGTCGTACAAATATGTAGCAACCATTCTTACAATCAAACGCCCGAAAAGCCTACGACGGTGGTACTTTTGCGACCAATACAAAATGCTGGAAAGTGTTGGAAATTGGGGGATTCCACTTGTGAGTAATTATTTCTCCCCTCGCATATCTACAATGAACACAAATGATATAATAAATGTATTGTAAGGCAATTGACTATTTACTCTGCATATAGAAAAGGTATGATATGAGCACTGATAATACAACCAGCCAGGAATTGTTTTCGCACCTCTTTGAGGCTTGCAACATTCTCCGTGGTCCGATTAATCAAGATGAATATAAGAGCTATGTAACGCCGATACTGTTTTTCAAGCGCTTATCGGATGTATATGACGAAGAGACTCAGAAAGCATTGGAGGAATCTGATGGCGATGAAGAGTATGCTTCTTTCCCGGAGAATCACAGTTTTGTTATCCCGGATGGGTGTCATTGGAATGATGTTCGAGAAGTGAGTGAGAATGTTGGTACGGCTATCGTCAATGCCATGTATGGCATCGAACGTGCAAATCCAGATAGACTCTCTGGTGTTTTCAGCAGCTTTGACGACGCTACATGGACCGATAAAACAAAGTTGAGTGATGAACGTCTTAAGGATCTCGTAGAGCATATGTCAAAGATTCGAGTTGGAAATAATGACTATGCTGCTGATGTCATGGGGGATGCTTACGAATTCCTAATCAAGAAGTTTGCTGATCTTTCCAAAAAGAATGCTGGTGAATTCTATCGTATATCTCAGACCTAAAGCGGCAGGAATACCTCTACGCCACCTTCTCCACAAGGGAAGATATGACCTTCTGGAACGATCTGGCGAAGGAGTGTCAGGAGGAGTTCAAACGCTTCGGGACAGAAGGAAAATGTATCGAGGCACGGGAGCTGATCATCGCTCTGCCGGAGGAATACACGCAGTTTGATCCCAACCGGGTGCTGCGGGAGTTCACGGAGCAGTTCAAGAAAAGGTACGACGTGGAATGCGTCTCGGCGCTCCATCACAACAAGACCAAGAAAAACTATCATATCCATCTGATCTTTTCGGAGCGGCGCTGGCTGCCGGAGCCGGAGATCAAGATCGCCACCCGCAGTGTGTTCTATGATGAACTCGGGAAGCGGGTACGGACAAAGAAAGAGATCACCGGCGTGGACGGTCAAATCCGTGAGGGCTGCACCGTCATCAAGAAGGGCGAGGTCTATGAGCGCCACCTGTTCACGGCGAAGGATGATGTATTCAAGAATGAGCTGTTCCTGGATGAAGCCAAGCAGTTTTACACCGCTCTGATCAACCGCCACATCCACGACCCGGAGCGGCGCTTGAAGGTCTTTGACCCGAACAGTGTATATCTCCCGACAAAGAAGATCGGGAAGAACAACCCGAAGGCGGCGGAGATCGAGGCAGATAATGCCGCACGGAAGGACTGGAACAGGACGGCGGATATGGCGCTGGTTTCCGGGATCGCCGAAACTAAGATTATTGAGATCAGGAATGAACACGTCTACAACGAGGCGACCCGCTCCGTTCAGAAGCACGGCTGGCTGCCGGGACTGTTCCGGGGAATCATCAAGAAAGCAAAGGAAATCCTACAGGTATTGATACGGGAGACGGAGATCCCGCCCAAGCCCGTCCTGTCCGTTGACATGGCGGAGTACCGTAAGATGCAGAAGCTGATGGGCAAAGTACAGGATGAAGCGAGGGCGATCAAGCAGCTCATGCACGGGGAGCTTCCGAAGCTGGAAAAACAGCTTGCCGAGACGACCGGGCTGTTCAAGGGTAAAGAGCGTAAGGCCTTGCAGGAAAAGATTGCAGGTCTACAGCAGGAAATTGACCGCCGTATGGATCGGCTGCCCGGTATCCTCAAAGAGGACGGCTACCCAGACGTGCAGGCCTTCAAACGGACTTTTGACGCTGCCACGGCCTTTGTGGAGCAGTACAACCGTGATCTGGCCGCATGGGAGCGCCAGGCTAAGGGCGAAGAAAAGCCCCAGCAGAAACCGCCTGAAAAAGAGAGCATCCGAAAGAAGCTCCGGGATATGGAGGCAGAAGCAAAGCGCCGGAACGATGCACGGCGACAGCAGACACGACACCGCAACTACGACTATGACAGAGGACGCTAAGACAGAAGAAAACGCCGCAGGAAGCCCCTGCGGTGTGTACATAGAAACGCCCTGCATGTTTGCGGCTTGCAGGGTGTCATTTGATGAGAATATCTCTCATCTTATTTGCGATCTGCTGCGGACTCTCCTTACATCCATTTATTAACCATAGCAGGAACACGTTATAGATTCCCCCAGCGAGGAAATACGACTTATAATCGTCATAATCACCCCGATGAATCTCAAGAAAGACTCTGTCAAATTGGTTCTTTACCAAGTAGATCATATCAGCTTTGTACATAGTCGTACAGATCACTTTGTACTGCTTCAAGTGAGTAAATAGCTTTATGAAGTAGTCCCTGTTACTGTCGTTCTTATAACTGATACCGGATACCGCAAGGAAATCATCCGTTATGGAAGTAAGCCATTTTTTTAGAATATCCTCTTTGCTTTCAAAATTGCGGTAAAAAGACATCCTCGTCACACCGGCTTTTTCGCAAATCTCGGTGATGGATATGTCCTTATACTCTTTCTTACGCATCAGCATAAGCAGAGCGTCCATGATATACTCGCTTACCAATGCTTCCCGCTTGATCTTCATGATACATTTTACCACTGTTTGTCACATTTGGCCTTCAGACTCTTGAAAACCGAAGAGATTTATGATACAATCGTCACATAAAATATACCAGATTATTTCTGGGGTGTCAAGAGGGAGCGCAATGAAGAAAGTGCTGAAAGTCATCGGTATTATCGTGTTGGTACTCGCCGTTCTCGTAGCGGCTTTTCTGATTTATCTATCCAAGAAGCCTGCTGTATCGAACGATTATACAGAGAAGGTACAGACCGGCGGAAGCATCGAAGCCAAATATCTCGCAATGGGATCACACGAGGTTTCCTATCTGGAGCAGGCAGGGATGCATGACTTCAAGAAATACGAAATCTACTATCCTTCGGATATTGCAAGCGGCTCTGATAAATACCCTGTAGTCATCTACTCCAACGGCACCGGCATTAAGGCGTCGAAATACCCCGCTGTGCTCAAGCATCTTGCATCGTGGGGCTTTATCGTCATGGCAACCGAGGAAGAAAACTCGTGGAACGGTTTTTCTTCTGAAATGTGCCTTCGCCTAATCATCAAACTGAATGAGACGGAAAGCGTTGAAGGATGGGACACAAACCCGTTCTACAATCACGTAGATCTTGATAACATTGGCGTTTCCGGTCATTCGCAGGGCGGCGTCGGCGTCATCAATGCCGCCACCGAAAACGAACACGGCAGTATGATCAAGGCCATCTTTTCCGCCAGCCCGACAAACCTGACACTGGCGGAAGCCCTGATGTGGGATTATGATCCCAGCCAGATCTCCGTTCCGATTTTTCTGGTATCCAGCACGGGAAACAGCGACGAGAATCTCGTGGTATCAGGTCCCCAGTTGCAGGAAATCTATGACGCCGTCCCTGAAACTGTTACGAAGGTGATGGCCCGCAGAACCAACGCGGATCATGGCGATATGCTCAGTTTTGCAGACGGTTATATGACTGCATGGTTCTTGTGGCAGCTCCAAGGTGATGAAGAAGCGGCGAAGGCGTTTGTCGGCGAGACGCCAGAGCTTCTATCCAATGCGTTGTATCAAGACCAACAGATAGATATTCACTAATACGACAGGCGGCGGGGAGTAATCCCCGCCGCTCGATACGTTATGCGTAGATCAGATCATGGTTTACGATCTCCATTACCCTGTCCCGTATGCTGTTCATCCGCTGTACCCACAGCATCTGGTCCTGGGCTTTGAGCTGTTCAGTGACGCCCTCACGGACGGCCAGTTGCTTTACCAGCTCAAGAAACATATTTTCCGCCTGTTCGTTGATGTCCGCCAGATAGGTGTTCAGCTTGCCGCTGGTCAGCAGCTCCGTGTACAGGGCTTTACGCTCCTGTTTGATGTACCGTAGGTGCTGCTGCCCCCAAATACCGATAGGTCTTTCTTCTTGAGGCCGTAATGTAAGACAGGGGATGTAATAGTCGCCCCTCAGCTCGTACCACAAGCCGTTGTTTTCGTCATAAATGTACTTTTCCATATTGACATCCTCCGTTATAATAGTCGTTGAAGTATATTCGCACATATGTCACAGGCTCCCGATTGCCACACCTTGTTATATCCTGTTATGGGTTTTTCTTGCCCTTGCTTTTGCCCTTATGAGCTGCGTGGGCGTTGTAGAAACGGTGTAACATTTAATAAAGGGATTCGGTGAGCAGATTGCGTAAAATCCTTTGTTTTCAACGGTTTCAGAGGATTTCATTAAAGCCCTATAATCAGCGACAAGCGCCTATGATTTCGGGGATTTTAAATCGGGATTGGTGACTACAGGCCACGTGACTCGAGACGCAAGAAGATTTGTGGATGATCAGAATACTATGATGAGTGTGATTGATGCTGACGAGATACACAAGTTGATTCTAAAAAGTGCAAGAAAGTATCGTGGGTAGAAATGAAACGCTCCTTTTGTTGACAGGGAGCGAAATAGTTCGGAATATCTGATTATATGTACAAGCAAACTCCTACACTTATTTATCAACCTTTGTAACACTGTTACACACTCACTGACCCTATATCGGATCTTAATAACCCGCAGATTGTACAATCTTTCTGCGGTTTTTTTACGAAGGAATTCGAACATTCGTTCTTGACATCCGGTTGCGGGATGTTATAATCGCTTATAAGAACAATTGTTCTTTTTGAACTTTGACAATCAGATTCTAACAAACAAGGAGGACCGTCATCTCGCGGATGGGTAGAACTATGTATACGCGTTGTAAAAGAGAAGAGAGAAACGCAAAGCCAGAAAGCAGAGGACACCAACAGTTTGGAACGGCCATCGGGATCAACAGATGGGTAAGGGACAGGAATGTTCGGACCATCCCCTACCGATGGGTAAGGGCAAGTTATGCCAGAAACCCGTTCCGAGAAGTTGGTGTCCTTTTCCTTTCCCCGAGATAACAACCCCTGAGTTTGAAAGAATATCCTCGGGAGGATCACTCGCCCTCCCCTGTACCTTGACAACTGAATAGCAGATCCAACACCTCCATCAGAACCCTACGCGTAGTCACAGGCCGAGCGTTGAAGCGATGAACGAGCATCGTGAGCCGTCACACCCAATGAGCGTTAGAAGTAGGAAGGGCCTAAGAACCCTGGGTGTTGGAGATCCGAAGAAACCCTTTTCAAAGGGAGACTTCATGCCCGGGAGTGGACGATAAATACGGGCAAAAGAACAAAAAATTTACAAAAGAATCGAGGTGAAATGAAATGAAAAAACCTTACAAGCCTATGGTCGTGTCATCACTTCACGACCTGGCACAAGAAGAAATGGAACCGATCGAACCCTTGATCGACAACTTCCTTCCCGGAATCGGCGCGTACCTTTTCTGCGGAGGACTTAAGGTCGGCAAGTCTTTGATGGCCCTTGACATCGGACTTCATGTCAGTAAAGGGCAGAAATTCTGGAACTACGATGTTCGAAAAGCAGACGTTCTGTATCTCGATCTCGAGGACGCAAAGCTCAGGCTTCAGAACAGAATGTATCAGATGACGGATGATTATCCGGAGAACTTCTACTATACGCTTTCGGCGATGACTCTCGATACGGATCTGATAGAGCAGCTGGAAGAACAGATGGCACGTCACCCGGATATCGGATTGATCATTATAGATACATTGGCAGCAGTCCGAAGCGACCAGACTGCTGCCAACAATTCGTACCAGGCTGACTATAACAATATGGAAATCCTGCACGATTTTTCTATTAAGTATGGTATCACAATTCTTGTTGTACATCACGTTAGAAAGATGAAGTCGGAAGATCCTTTCGATGATATCTCCGGAACGAACGGCCTCTATGGAGCAGCGGACGGAGCATTCGTATTCCGAAAGGACAAGTACGATGACTCGAGGATGAAACTCTACTTCAAGAACCGTGATATGGATCCGAGGATCGTGACAATGGAACTCGACAAGACTACACTTCGCTGGCAGCTCGCGGAAGAAAATACACCCGTTGAAGATGTTTTCAAGACCGATCCGGATCTGAAAAAAGCAGTGGAGTATGTCCGGCAGCATGGTGAATATGATGGTCCGGCATCGAAATTTTGTGAGCTGATCGGGTCGACAAAGAAGGCGCAATCCATTGGTGGAAAGCTCTTCAATCGGAGACGGCAGCTGGAAAAAATGGGGATCTACTTCGAAAAATACAGAAGAAATATCGGAGTTTTCTTCCACATTTCCGTCATAGCTGATGTCCCGGAAGATATCGTGATGCTCCCTCCGCCGGTCATCGACTTCCCTCTTGAAGAGGGAAAAACGATCACGGATATCATCGAGGAACAGGTCGAAACGGGGAAATATTGCCCGATCAATCTGCCTCCGAGAGAAGAAAAACCGGCCGCGATCGCACCAGTTATCACGGCAAAAAGTGTAGAAGGTGAAGAAGTGAAGACTTATTCTCCCCCGAGAGAAATCGACTTCTTCATCACTTTTGCGGCGCCGTGCATCAGTTCTACACTTCTACACTCAGCCTGAAAATCCAACGATTTCGGCGAGTGAAATTCTTCACCGGTGCAGAATCTGAAGTCTGCACCGGCTGAAGAAAGAAGCAGATTCTTCACGGAAAACCGCAACAAAAATCCAAACAGAAAGGAAGGACAAGGCAGAAAAACCACACCAAGACAGCCTCAAAACAGTCGAAAATGGCATCGAAAAAAGCAAATTAGTAAGCAGGATAAAGGAGTGACGTCAATTTCATACCCGCACTCGTTTCACAATGGCTGGCAGTGCCCGCCATTAGGGCGTTTCAGGGTTTTGAACTTGGGGACAGAACCGACTCCATTTTACCCCTTCGAGGCAAAAACGTGTGCCAAAAGCTCGAAAAGGACTGAAAACAGTGGCTGTCTTGTGTGTCGGTGCTTTTGCCGTATACGCATGAAGACAAAACACATCAGACATTCGACCTGGCTTGCCGAAAGCACGGTCGAGAAGGTAAAAGAGAACTACATGAAAGATAATTGTAGCACCCAGAGTGAGTTCATCGAGAAAGCGATCCTGACTTATGTGGGATATCTCGAGGCGGAGAGAAATGTGGACTATCTCTCCCCGACTATTTTGTCTTCGATGAAGTCATGTTCGGATGAGAACACGAAGAGGATCACGAGGATCCTCTTCAAACTTGCAGTGGAACAGGCTGTGAGTAACAACCTCATTGCAGCAACTATCAATTTCGATCCGTCGCAGTATAAGGCTCTGGTCCGTGAGTGTGAAAGAGAGGTCCGAAAACTCAATGGCAACTTCGCCATGATCGATGCACTTAAGTGGCAGAGAAAAATGCCGAGCGGCAATGAAGAAAACTAGGAAAGGAGGAACGCATATGGAAAACGAATCATCTGGAAAAGAAATGACGATCGTTCTGGAGCAGCGTGCCAATCCGGTCGTGAGACAGGATATCAGTACAGCGTATCTGGTAGCGATTATGAAGAAGCAGAGAGAAGAGATCGAGGCAGGTGCGAATGCCGAAGCCAAGTATGATCTGTCCCAGCTCAAGGACAAGAAACTTCTCTCGGTGGAAGAAGCGTCCGATCTGTTCGGAATCGGAAGAGGCAAGATCCGCGAACTGTCCAACAGCGAGCGGTGTCCATTCGTTCTCTGGGTCGGTGGACACAGGAAGATCAAGAGAGAAGCATTCGAAGCGTACCTGCGGGATCAGTACTCGGTGTGAGTGAACTCCCGTAAGCATGAACAGAGTGGACACTGATCCGTGAGTGCTGAACAGGCGTTCGCTCATAAGTGGTATGTCCCCTCACCGAAGGAAGGGTGGATGCCCGTGCCGGATCCTGATTTCGGGACCGGCATGGGTGCTCCTCTCGCCCGAACGGTATCAAGGATTTGTGAATGATATAATGGAATTAGCTGAAGGTAATGCAAAGAATATGTCTACTTTCAGAAAAGAAAAGAAGACAAAAATATCTATAGTGTCTACTTACAGAAAAACAAACTAAAGAAAAATATTTTTTGTGTCCACTTTTATTGACAGTACAATCCACTTTTATTGACAGGTACAATCGTTCCGACAAAAGACCACAAATTGCTCCAACTAAATACCGCAAATCACTCCGACAAAATACAGCAAATTGTTCCGATGGTTTGTAAAACGCCTTGAAAATACGAGCTTCATAATACGAAAAGGTAACAAGAACAGCACAAACTCGAAAATTGTACAAGACTTTGAAAAAAATCGACTACATATTGATATCCGTGACACGATTGCTAATGGGGAGATTATTTAGGTTAAAATCTGTACTTCGTTTAACATGCTCCCTTACCCGATGGGCGTAACCCGTCCCCCATGTCGATCCGAAATCGGCATGGGGGACTTCCCTTACATCTCCAACTAAAATCAATTAAAGTAGAATTACAAATCTTGACGTTAATTAAAAAAAACGTATACTAATTTTAATTACTGCGTTTTGGTGATCCTGTAATTAAGATAGATTTTAATTCGAGGGAAAACATAAAGCCACAATTAAAGATTTAACCTCTATACAGAAGTTAACACATATAAATGAGGAGGAAAACTATGGAATATCCAAACAGAGCTGGTCATTTTATGAAAGGAAACGGCTTTAATACGTTTGTTCCTGCTAAACTCCCTCCCAATCCTCCAATTCAGTATGATGCGGAAATGCAGAGTCTATTATCGTTAGCGGATAGAAAACTTGGGAGACTTGATGGTATTACTCAGATTTTGCCCAATCCCGAACTGTTTGTTGCGATGTATGTTAGGAAAGAAGCGGTTCTTAGTTCTCAGATTGAAGGCACGCAAGCATCTTTCGCCGATGTTCTAAGCGCTGAATATAACCAACTTGAAGATCAGCGCAGGGATGATATTGGAGAAGTATCCAATTATGTTCGTGCCATGAACTGGGGTCTTAATGAATTGAAGAACTTTCCTCTCAGTTTAAGGCTGATTAGAAACATTCATAAAGAGTTACTGCAAAACACTCGTGGTTCTCATAGAAACCCCGGCGAATTCAGAAAATCACAGAACTGGATTGGGCCTGCTGGTTGTACTTTGAGCAATGCAACGTTTGTTCCCCCATCTGTTCCAGATATGATGCAAGCATTAGGCGATTTGGAGTTATTTCTTTATGAAGACGACGGTTTACCTGCACTTATAAAGATTGCGTTGATTCATGCTCAGTTTGAAACAATTCATCCATTTCTAGATGGAAATGGACGAATGGGAAGATTGCTAATTACATTTTGGTTATGCCATCAAGAAATACTAACGAAGCCACTGTTGTATTTAAGTTACTATTTCAAACAAAACCGCACAGAGTATTATGATCGACTGATGGATGTTCGAAAAAAGGGAGATTGGGAAGCATGGATTAAATTCTTCCTTCGTGGTGTAGCAGAGGTGGCAGATGAGTCAACATCGTCAGCTAAAGCTATTCTGAAATTGAAAGAGGATTGTTCAACGCAATTATACGCAAAGGATGGAAACAACAGTAACTATCAACGTCTTCTGGATGTTCTGTTTGAAAAACCATTTGTTCAGAGAAACGATGTCATAAACATCCTAGGCGTTTCTAATCCCACTGCTGGAAGTATTATAGATGTTTTCTGTGAACTAGGTATCCTAATTGATTTGACTCCTAAAAAAAGCCGAAATAAGTTGTATGCGTTCGCAAAATACATCGAAATCCTAAACAAGGGTACAGAATTGGAACACTCAACAGAATCTAATGCAGAAGAATGAAATAGCAATTAGTGAGATTTCAGAGAATTCATTTCTGAGTTTTTGTAAACTCAAATGGGTTGCGAATTACTAGGTACAACCCAATAACAAACGCAAATAAATAAACAATACCACTGACTACATTTAAGGACATCTTGGGAGTATAATACTTCCAAGATGTTTTTTGTGTAGCCATGCGGAGAAAGGAGTATTTTTATGGCTACAACAAAACGAAAAGACAACAAGAACCGCATATTGAAAGAGGGCGAATACCAGAGGCCTCAGGGGTACTATGAGTACAGATGGCGCGACAAGATGAAGAAGCGTCATTCGATTTACGGGAGGACTCTCGACGAACTTCGTGAGAAGGAAAAGAATATCACGAAGGATGTCCTGGATGGGATCAACCGTTTCTCGCTGCTCACAGTTAACGACATGTACGATCGCTGGGTGAACGTGAAGAGAGGTCTGAAGCCGACAACATTTCAGAATTACAAGTATATGTATGAGATGTTTGTCCGGGAAGATCTCGGAAAGATGAAGCTGTCGGATGTGAAGAAGACAGATGTCAGAGCGTTCTACAACCGTTTGCATGAACAGCGTGGCTTGAAAGTGGCGACACTAGACACTGTACATAATGTTCTGCATCAGGTTTTCGACATGGCAGTGGACGATGAGTATATCCGGAACAATCCATCGGACAGAGCTCTGGTAGAACTGAAGCGTATCACTGGTAGAGAAAAGCGGAAGATCCGCGCACTGACTGTGAAGGAGTCTGACCTCTTTGAAGAGTTTATCTCAACCGAACCGAAGTACATGAGATGGCAACCGGTATTTGTCACGATGCTCTGGACCGGAATGCGAGTCGGAGAACTGACAGGTCTTACTTGGGAAGATGTTGATTTCGAGAAGAATCTGATCTATGTTAACCGGAATCTGGTGTACTTCAACAAGAGTAAGAGAGACGGTTGTGTCTATGCGATCTCGACTCCTAAGACGGAAGCAGGATGCAGATACATTCCGATGCTCCCGAAGGTTCGGGAGGCACTTCTGAGAGAGAAGGATTTTAACTATCTCTGTGATGAGAAGTGTGATGTGACGATCGATGGTGTGACGAACTTCGTCTTTCTCAACCGCTTCGGGAAGACGCACAACCAGGAATCCCTGAACCGTGCGCTCGATAGGATCATCCGGGATTGTAACTTCAAGACTCTGGATAAGAATGAACCGGATCCTGTTCTTCTGCCCCACTTCTCGAATCATTGGCTGCGCCATACATTTGCAACGAGAATGTGTGAAGCCGGATTGAACCTGAAAGCGATCCAAACGATCCTTGGTCATGCGGATATTGAGACGACGCTGAACATCTACGCTGAGGCCACGACGGATTTCACATCGAAGCAGATGGAGATCCTGAACAATTTCTACAGTCGGTTCAAAGAAGAAAATCCGAATCTGGATATGGAGCGCCCCATCTCGCTCGTACCACCAGCTTACGACCGGACGGTCGTAAACTTCAAGAGGATGTGACAGGTTCCTGCCAGTTAACATCAAAATCGGAAAAACAAGATGTCCTTCATTGCCAGTTTTGGTCAGTTGCGTTTTCTCTCAAGGCGGCCTCCCGACGATGAAGTCGTTGGACAAATAGGCCGTAATATCAGTGGTTTGCAGCTTCATACGGGATAAATTGTAACACCACTCCACATAAGATATATCAGATAAGTTAGTCTTTTGGATCAGTGAATACATTTTCTTGCAAATTATAAAAACGGAGTTTATACTACTTTAATAAACAATGGCGTTTCAGCATTAGCTGAGCGCCTTTTTTCGTTAGAATAACAGAAGGGATCAACAATGAAAAATCATTTGATACAGGTTGCGGCAGCCGTGCCTGACCTTAAGGTTGCAGATGTAAAATATAATACGGAAAAAATCACAGGGATGATAAGGGACCTTCCCGATTGCGGACTTATCGTATTTCCCGAGCTGTCCGTAACAGGATACACATGTGCGGACCTCTTTTTAAGTGAACTCCTATTGCAGGGTGCAGTTTCGGCAATTATTGAAATAGCAAAAGAAACAGAAAATACTGGAAAAACGGTTATAGTGGGTCTTCCGGTAAGGTATGAAAACAGCCTCTATAACTGTGCCGCAATCCTTTCATGCGGAGGGGTAAAGGCTGTCATACCTAAGACTTATATTCCCAATTATTCGGAGTTTTATGATTGCAGATGGTTCGCATCGGGCAGGGATATAAAGGGGAAAACGATTTCACTAAACGGGACAGAAATACCTTTTGGCACGGATATACTTGCGAAAGATGCAGAGTCAGGAGCTGTTCTTGGGGTTGAGATATGCGAGGATCTGTGGATCCCCGATAAGCCGAGCACCCATGCAGCTTTAGCAGGTGCCAATATAATAGCCAACCTGTCCGCTTCGGATGAAGTTATAGGCAAGCAGGAATATCGCAGGCATCTTGTAAGCCAGCAGAGCGGAGCATGTTATTGTGCATATATTTATGCTTCATCCGGAACATATGAGAGCAGTACGGATCTGGTGTTTTCGGGCCACAGCATAATAGCGCAGAACGGGAGCATTCTTTCCGAATCGATATTTCCGGAATATCCTCATGCAGAAAAAGCCATAGCTGATATCGGTACCATCATGCATAACAGGCAGCGCCAGAATTCCTTCGAAAATGACATATATGAAGCCTACAGGAAGATACCTGTAAGTATCGGAACTCTTGGCCCGCTTAAGACCGACATAGGCGGAATGGCTGATATATTGAAACAGCATGACTATCCTGTTGCGAGAAATCCTTTTGTACCCGCGGATGACGATACAAGAAATTCAAGATGCAAAAGGATATTGCAGATCCAGGCAAACGGGCTTGCCACAAGGGTACGTTCTACGGGTATAAAGAATCTTATTATAGGGATATCGGGAGGACTTGATTCTACGCTGGCCCTTATTGTATGTGCACAGGCCAAGAAGATAATCCCTGATATAAAGATCATTGCTTATACCATGCCAAGTCAGGGCAATACATCAAAGCTTACTTACGATAATGCAACCCGCCTTATGGAGCTTTTGGCGGATGAAATATATGAGGTTCCGATAGAGAAGGGTGTTAAGCTCCACCTTGAACAGCTGGGACATGAAAAGACATATCAGGGTGAGGGAGACGTCACCTATGAGAATGCCCAGGCAAGAATGCGGACCTATATCCTTATGGATGCGGCAAATATGAAAAACGGTCTGGTGGTAGGAACCGGTGACCTGTCGGAGCTGGCACTTGGCTGGTGTACTTATAACGGAGATCATATGTCCATGTACGCGGTCAATTCATCCGTTCCCAAAACCCTTGTTAAATATTTATGCAGTACATATGCGGAAATGTGCGGAAATAAGGAATTAAGGGAAGTGCTTCTTGCAATATGTGATACTCCGATAACTCCGGAGCTGACACCGAGTGATGACGGAAAGATTGCTCAGGAGACAGAGGAAAAGATCGGTAAATACGATCTTAATGATTTCTTTATGTACTATACATTAAGAAACGGATTTGAACCGTCAAGGTCTGTTTCATATGCCATGAAGGCATATCCGGAACTAAAGGAGCAGGAGGTAAAAGATGCCGCAAGGAACTTCTTCAGGCGGTTCTTCTCACAGCAGTTTAAGCGAAGCTGTTTACCCGACGGCCCCAAAGTTGGCTCGGTATCTTTATCGCCGCGCGGTGACTGGCGTATGCCAAGTGATGCATCTGCCGATCTGTGGCTTAAGGATTTGGGATAGGATCAAATAATCTTTGAGGGAGAAGTGCCTATGAGAACAATGGATACAAATGACTGGATGCTGTTGAACAGATTATATACAAGATATCCCAAATGACAACAATTTTGCAGCAAATACACTTAATTCTCGAAGATTATCAAGCCATAACGACTTGAGCAAATCCTCTGAATAAAGGGAGTTAAATGATGTTAAAGGTTATCAGGAAAATCGTATCTAGTTTCCCTACCATGAAAAGTTTAGACAAGTAATCGCCTATTTTCAGTGGTTTTCGGCATTTTTTGTTTGCGACATTGAGACAGATTTGAGACACGAGCAAGAAGATTTATAACCAGAAATAAAGAGAACACGCTAAAGCGACTAGGTAGAATCAGCCTAGTCGCTTTTCTAATCTTCGCCCCTCATTTACGACCAATTTTTTGTTGTATAATTATTTTAAATGGGGGTAACCCTTGGTATAGAAAATAATCAGTTTTACTAATCAGGAAATGAAAGCAGACTTTATGAGCTCCTTATTGGATTCAACTCTTAACACAAGAGCTTTGCCCATTGGTTCGATGCGGTATATAAGAAGTGACTATCCGGGTAATCTGTCTAATCCTGAAGTGAAATGGCTTCTCGAAAACAATATTACGACCATTGTGGATCTGCGTGAAGAAAAAGAATACCTTGCCAAACCGTGCAGACTTGAAAATGAAGAAACGTTTATCTATTATCATCTGCCGGTTACTGGCGGAGGAGATACTCCCGAGTCTCCTGAAGCAGTGACTAAGACTTATCTCGGTATGCTTGACGATCAGATGGATAAGATCATTGATACCATAATGAATGCGAAAAGTAACGTTATGTATTTCTGTGGGGCAGGGAAGGACCGTACGGGAGTCGTATCGGCGATCATTCTTAAGAAACTCGGGTACAGTGATCAGGTTATCGTAGACGATTACATGGAAACCAAAGATAACCTGATGGGATTCCTTACTTCGTATGTTAAGGAACATCCGGAAGTGGATATAAATATCTTAATTCCTAATGAGAAGAATATAAAAAAAGTCTTGGATGCTCTTTAAGAACTGCATCGCTGTTTGAGTGATATTTCTTGACATATGCAGTATCCTGCATATATACTGTTTGGGAAATAGGCAGTATGCTGCATAATGCGGAGGAATAATGGAACATTACAATTCACCTGAATTTACATCGCTTGTTGAAATATCGAGACTTGCCAATACTTTGCAAACAGTAATGGACATGGGGATGAGTGACATCACTTCCAGACAGTGGCTCCCGCTCATGATTCTTGGAAGGTGTGAGGAGGCTCCCAATCTGAATCAGCTTGCTGAAAAGTGCGGCATCACAAGACAGAGCGCAAAGCAGCTTGTAGATAAGCTTGTGGAGAAGGACCTTGTCCGTCTGGAAAAAGATGAAAACGACAGACGTAACTGTCTTGTGATCATAACAAAGAAGGGCCGCAGTTGGGGTAAGAACAATCTTGAGAAAAATGTAATGTTTGTTCAGGAACTATATTCAGGGATATCAGAAAAGGATATAAAAGCCTTTGCAAAAGTTCAACAGGAGCTTCTGGCGAAACTCGAAATGATCAAGTCTGGTATGACGGAAGAGGCTGTAAATGAATAAAAGCTCAACAATGATAAAAGACAGATTCGATTGGGGAATAATACCGAGATTGATACTGTTTGTAATACTACCGAATATCGTAAACACACCACTCCGTATCTTCGTTGAGGCGGTGATCGAAGGTAAGAAAGAAGCACCGGCTTTCGTCACGGGCCCCTTTCTTATTTACGGGGTCTGTGCAGAACTGGTCGTAGGATTCGGATACATTATCCTCGGCTATAAGCTTCCTGTTAAAAACCGGGTCTTACGTGGCTTTATGTACATAATGCTGATACTTGCAAGCAGCTATCTTCCGAATATCCTTGCGATGTTGGGCGGTGACGGAAAGATAATCGAAGAGTCACTTACCGTTGGGATAGTGGTTGTAGATGTCATCTCGTATGCATTGAAGGGATTTGTTCTAGGATTCCTTATGAGGAATTACGATGTCAGAAATAACGCTCCGCCGCTTGCAATATCAAACTCTTTCATGATACTGGCAAGTTTGATCAACGGAATGGTCTTTGCGATCCTGAATATTCTTACGGATGCTGTTGCCGGAATGACAGATAAAACATGGCGCCTTAGCTGCATATTAGGTGTCTCACCGGCGCAGGAAACCACGTTCTATACAGTTTTTAATTCGTTTATGTTCCTGGCCGGTGTTCTTCTGACAATATGGTACAGATATTGTTTGCCTGAGAAAGCAGGCGTTGCAGGCAGGATTACATTCGCTCTAAAACTGTCCGCGATAGTGTGGCTTCCAAACGTACTCATAATGGCATTCTTCGGTACATCATTCATAAAGACTTTTGCGTATGGAATTGCCTATGTGATAATGATCATAATATGCACGTTTTTATATGGGTTGGGCAAGAGGAGTAATAGAAGTGAGTTATTTCAGATACAGTGACAGACAAGTATATTACGAAGAGTCAGGTGAAGATATACCGCTTATTCTTTTGCACGGCAACACTTCATGCGGAAAGATGTTTGATCCTATAGTTCCTGCATTAGCCGGGAAATACAGGGTAATCGTGCCTGACTTTCTCGGAAACGGCCGTTCTGACCGTTTGGATAAATGGCCTTCCGATCTGTGGTTTGACTGGGCAAAACAGGTTAAGGTTCTGTGTGATCAGCTTGATCTGCAGAAAGTGAAGATCATCGGCAGCAGCGGTGGTGCGTTGGCAGCGATCAATGCAGCACTTGAATACCCCGAATTGGTTGAATCTATTATTGCCGACAGTTTTGAAGGGCTTAAGGCTGATCCCGAAATCACGGAACAGATCCGTAATGGACGCGCTCAGGCAAAGACTTATGGCGGCTTTATAGAGTACCTTAAGACACTTCACGGTGATGACTGGGAACAGGTTTTTGATTCAGATACGGATGCTGTGTTAAGGCACGCTGAACAGATTGGAGATTTCTTTCACAAGCCTATAGATGAGCTGAATGTTCCGATGCTTCTGACGGGAAGCCTTGAGGATGATATGTTCCCGAAGGGGCATTGCAAGGTTCTGTTTGATGAGATACGTGTGAAGACTGATATGGCAGAAGTCCATGTTTTTGAGCATGGCGGACATCCTGCAATGCTGAGTAATATGGATGAGTTTATCGGGCTTTGCGGGCAATTCTTTAGCAAGACCTGATTATTCAAGTAATTTAATTATGCTGATCCGGTAAAAAAGCTATAATTAACTGTAATACTGCTTTGAGAACGATATTGATCTTAATGCTGTTCTTGAAGATGGAAAGTCTGCTTTCGAGAAATATGCTGCCGCAAAAGATATAGTGTGTTGGATCATTTAATCAATAGTTTTGTGGACTGAATCGTTGTTTTCCGCCAAGTTAGTCCACTAAAATGATCAAAATAGTGGACCAAATTCCTTAAAACCGATGAGTTAGTCCACTGCTCAATATGGTTATCTGATGATGAATCCATTCATCACTGACATGCCAAGACTTATGACACTTATAAGTATTCCAATTGAAGTGATTATTAATCCGCCGAGGATCTTCATATTTCCCTTCTGTTGTATCGATGTGATGAGGCCGGTTATTGCCATCGACAGACCAGGAACAAATCCGACTCCGACGATAACGAAGTCGCTCATATTAAGTTCAATGATCATTGTTAGCACAAACAGTACAACCCAATATACGGCAGCTGCAATTACGGCGGCAGTGTATCTCTTTTTGCTGATTCCAATAATCATTAGTGTGATTACGCCAAGAATCAGGACAGCCTCGTTGATGATTTCAATTACGTTAGTTCCGTATGGAATACCGTTTAGCAAAAGTCCGCTTATTATAGACAAAACTCCGAGTATAATCCCCTGCTTATAAGTATTCATACATTAACACATCATTAGCTTGAATGATAATGAAGAGAAGATTTAAAAATCCTTAGATATCTCCCTTATAATTAAACCTCAATCACCATACCGGTCCGGAACTGCTCTACCTTATCCCCAAGAACCTCTTTCAAGATACCTAAAGCCTTGTTCTTCGTGCAGTGCCCCGTCGCGATATATTCGAGTCCTGAATCCTTAAACACACGTGCGACTTCGCGTACTTCACTCTCAGGTCTGTCCCACAGGTGAAGACCACCGAGGTAGCCGTAGATCTTCTTACCGGGGAACGCCTCCTGCACCTCAGCGATGATGGCCTCAGGTCCGCTGTGCGAACACGAATTAAAGATAAGAAGTCCCTTGTCAGAATCAACCACCAAACTCTGCTCATGACAGAACCCGTCAGACTTAAATCCGCCAGCAGTCTTCCTTAACATATGAGCCTTATTCTCGGGCTCCGGGTAACCTCCCGCGCGGTGCGGAACTATATACACACCATCAGTAATCTCATACACACCCGACACCTTAACAATGCGATCCGCATAATCGCTCATCATGGTCTTTGGAATACCCGTGTAGAATCTTACGAACAGTATCTTACCGTAGCAGTCGGGGGCGGTATTCTCGCTGACATAGAACATGGCCTTTTTGTTATGCTCAAAGAACGCAGGGATACCGTTCGCGTGATCGCAGTGCGCGTGACTCAAAACACCGTAATCAACATCAGCGATATCAAACCCAAGCTTCTCATAATTCTTGAGAAACAACGCAGATGCACCGGCATCAAGAAGGATCTTCTTATCACCGTATTCAATCATCAACGAAAGTCCCCACTCGCCCTTCAAACCATTGGCAGCGATGTTATCTATACCTACAGTAATCTTCGTTCTCATCCTCTTATCTTCCTCACATTATGGTTCATCAGATGCCTTCCCAAATGCCTGTAAATAAAACCCTTCACAGCGTCCGTCTCCTGGTGATGCTCAAGAAGCATCTCGTCAGGATTGTTATAGACACCGAAGTCCTGATTAATTCCTTCTATCTGAATGTACGTATCATTGCCGTTCCAGTCAATAACAGGCGCACGGAAATCCTTAACACCTACACCATACTCGCAGAACGAACCCGTGCACTCAGGAAACTTTTTCTGCAGGGAAGTAAGGTACACGTTATCCAGGATCAGCCCTTCGAGGTTATACCACTTACCCTCATAAAGAACCTCAACCCAGCTGTGGAAGATGTTGTCGGGAGCTTTTCGATATACGAAGCCTGTCATGGCACCGTGCTGCATCTTCTTGTCTATAGCGAAGGCGTGAACTCGGCACGGAATCCCGCACGCACGAAGAAGCGCCATGAACAGCGTTCCCTTCGTGTTGCACTGTCCGTATCCGTCCTTAAGCACGAGACTTGCGGGCAGCGAATCATCGAGATTGTAGCCGAACAGGATGTCGTCCCTTACGAAGTTGTAGATGGCACCGATACGCTCGAACTCAGGTAAGCGATTCCAGCCCTTGTTAAGCACCAGCTCCTGCAGGGAAGCGTCGGCATAATCCACCATCTGCGTCGCCTCAAGGTAAGGCTCAGCCTCGCCCTTACTAAGCACCATCACACGTGAGTAATCGCAGTGCACGTACTCCTCCACACGAAGCCCGAACGCAGCGAAAAACTTATACATGTCTTGCTTTATAAAGCTTCTGTAAGGCTTAGGTTCGAGCAGGGCGACCGGCGCGAAAAGCGCACGCCTTAAACTCTTCTCCGGCTTTTCCCACTCCGTTACTATTATTCTCCCGTTATCTTTAAGAACGCGTTTCGCTTCAAGTATGAGTCTTCCTGCGAGGTCCTCGTCGAGCTCGTGAAGTACGAGCGATATCAGGACAGTATCAAAGGAGGCAGCCTTGAACTCAAGTGCAGTAGCATCCATCTGCTTTAAAGAGACGTTAGGGAGGAGGGCCTTCTTTACCTTGGCCTTGCCGACCTCGAGCATCTTGTCTGAAAGGTCGATGCCGGTGATTTCTGTGGACGGTTTTGCTTTGGCGATATTGATGGCATTAGTTGCAGTTCCTGTGCAAAGATCAAGCACATGATCTTCGTCGCCGATTCTCTCGAGAACGGCTTTGCGGGGGCTGTGTTCCTTATTCCTAAAGTAAGTTATGTCGAGAAGATCGTATACCCTAGAGATTGCCTGATATAAAGCTATGGAACTCACGACTAGTCCTCCTTATATATGAACATACGATCAAGTGTTTATATGTATTATAGGAGGAAGGATTTCTGATGTCAACATAGAAACAATTTTAGCACTCATTACACATTCGCCCAATATATCACAGATTGTTCTGGGGGCACAGAAATCTATAGCTTGATCTGAAAACTGCAGCTCTCTGCTATCAACGAACTGACCCAAGGATTTCACCTTATGCCCCCTACGAACTTCATAGTTTTGAAAATCCGCAAAAGTAATCGTGCTGGTCATTATATTTGCCGTTCCAAAAAACCATCCTAACATAGGATCATGTCCTAATGTAGCCACGTGATGATTCTTCGCATAGATATTGTTATACAAGCCATTTTTATTTCGCATATTCAGATTTGCGATCTCTCACATTATCTTTGTAAATATAAACGACAGAAGTGCCGCCATTGCCGGATACATTATCAGGGATGACACCCATTTCGTGATCAATGCATTCTTGGGTATATAAGGCATCAGATCCTCGGTTCCCGGAATTATCCATGCTTTTGTGTGACCGACCCAGTACCAATCGATGAAGAAGCGGTCAAACAGATTACAGATCATAAAGGCAATCAGAAGATGAATAAAACCTTCCATAAATCCTGAAGGATCATTCAGACAGAATTCAATGATCGGACATACTATCATCAGCATAACAAAGAACGGGATCCCTGACACAGTCTGATTCCTTTTTATTTGTTTTTCAGTTATGAGTCCGATCTCTATAACTCTTTTCCATACATCCTGCTCGTAGTAATGAACTCCGCCCACAGGACCGTTCTTGATACTCATCACACAGATCATAAGCAGCGTAAAACTAAGTATGATACCTTCCATAACCGCTAATAACATATCTCTATCTCCTCTCTGTTCATCAAGCTTTCAAGTACCTGTAAACGGTCTCGAAGATCAGATCCACATTAATCTGAAGCGAATCCTCGAACAATGAATCTCTGTTCTGATACAAGGCATATATCGACTTGATGAAATTCACGACCACACCCGGGTCGGCATCCTGTCTGATCCCCTTGATCCTTGTGAACAGGAATTCGTATTTCTTGATATCTGTTGTTTTATTAAGATACGCACTGTCCGAGATATGAGTCTTAAGCCACACCCAGTCATCGAGCTTCATCCGCAGAAGTATGTTGTTCTCAGGTTTGAAGTTCCCGCGGAAAACCTCCAGAAACTTTTTAAGACTGATAGTCCCGTCCTTGGAGAAATGCTTTGCCATCTCATTCTCGAATCTCACTTCGGTATCCCTTATGATCGCAATCACAAACTCTTCCTTGGATGCATAGAAATTATAAAATGTACCTACTGCAATGCCGGCACTTCCGGCGATCATGGCAACAGTCATCTTCTTAAGACCGATATCAGTACTGAGTTCGTAACCTGAATCAAGAAGCTTCTGTCTTATCTCTTCCCTTTCTTTATCGGTAAAACCCCCGGCCATATGAATGTCCTTTCTTAGAAAATGTTCGTGAATATTTACACTTAAATATTCACTGTGAATATTAACACGCAAATATTCACAGGTCAAGGCAAAAACACCATTGTTTTACTGCGAAAAAAACGGTCCCGTTGTATCGGAACTGGCCTTAGTCAATAAAATCCTGAATTAAACGAACCAAGAAACGAGCAAAATTATATCCTAACCATTTTGGGTTCCTCCCTACAATGAAGTCAGATCTGATTTAATATCGAACATTTGATGATGAAAAGAAGAGGGTAGAGATATTGTATTTCGTGACAAAAGTCATGTTAGATAGCATCTTTATTCACTACTCCGCATAACATGAACTTGATATAGTTATACATGAAATAAGGTACACCGAAAGGGGATTGTTATGAATAATAAAATCGGAGCTATTGGATCTTTGATCAATGCTGTAACGGTGCTGGGGTTTGCAATTTTTATTCTCATCGGCTGGTCCTTTGGAGAATTTTTTATCTGCATACTTTTGGCATTGAGTTTTATCTGCATGATCGGAGCTTTATATACGGAGTGTCCTGACGAGAAGAAGGCAGCGGGAATTGTTGCGGTCATGTTTACGGCGGTATATGCGGTGTTGATCGTAATCGTGTATTATACTCAGTGTTCGACGGTTGTGAACGAACAGTTAGGAGAGGATGTGGACCGAATACTGAATTACAGTCATATGGGTCTCATGTTCAATCTGGATATGCTGGGATACGGAGTCATGGCTCTTGCGACTTTCTTTATCGGACTCACGATAAATGTGAAGAACAAGAAAGATAAAGCGTTGAAATTTCTACTTCTTCTGCACGGCGGTTTTTTCCCGGGATGTTTCATCCTGCCTATGACGGGTTTGTTCCTGAAGAGTGCAGGTTCGGAATCTTTCGGCGGAGCCTTTGCACTGGTGATATGGTGCCTGTATTTCCTGCCAATCGGAATATTATCATATCTGCATTTTAAGGAGAATGGTAAAGAAAAGATGGTAGGAAATTATTAACATTGACCTTGCCGGGAGTGATATGTTTCAGAAACTCTGAAAAGAGCAAAAACGAAAAAATAAAGCGGGTCTATGGAAACGGTCGGACAGAAGCGTCCGACCGTTTTTTTGCCTAAAAGAAGTGTCTTTTGTTTTCTGTATTATTTTGCTCAATTCATTCTGCTAAGATCAATCCTCATCGAGACGATTCCATTCTCTTCTGATAATTCTTCGAAACCCATTCTCTTATACAAGCCGTATCCGACACTCATAACTTCCGGTTTTGTCGTGAAAACGACTTCTTTGAATCCGAGTTCAGAAGCCTTATCAGTCATCGCTTTAATCATTATCCTGGCATAACCTTTACCTCTGTTTTCAGGCTTGATAAACAAGCGTTTTCCTTCACAGGTTTCATCACTTATTTTTCTAAAAGCTACACATGCCACCGGTTTATCATCTTCGTAACCGACTAAAATCGCTCCGCCGGAATAAAAGCCTTCCAGATCGTTCAATTCCTTATCGAACGAGACAAAACAGCTTTCCGCGCCGTTGATATGCGAATACTCAACAAATAACGATTTGATAACTTCAATATCAGAATATTCTTTAACATTAAAATCCATAAGATGTTTTCTCCTCACACAATCAGTTTCTCAATATCTTTTGGCTTAAGCACTCTTCCTGACGATATTAGCTTATCATCAATCATAAGAGCCGGCATACTCATTATTCCGTAACCCATGATCTTTTCCATATCTGTGATGTACTCGATATCTGCCTCGATATTGTTTTTAGAAACCACTTCCTTTACTGCATCAAGAAGTGCCTCACAGCTCCCGCATCCTCCGCCTAAAACTTTAATGTTCATAATAATTCCTCCTTCAGATCAGTATTGTTTGTAATATGTTAAAACCATATCCGACTATCATTATTCCTATCGTGCATATGGCTATGAACACCGCCATTAGTTTTGGTTTAATTGCTTTTTTGAGCATTACCAGAGACGGCAAGCTCAGCGTAGTCACCGCCATCATGAAAGAAAGGATTGTACCGAGAAGAGCACCTTTCGACAGCAATGCTTCGGCAATCGGTATAGAGCTGAATATGTCCGCATACATAGGTATTCCTACTATTGTCGCAAGCACAACTCCCAGTGGATTATGTGAGCCGAGTACCGTCTCTACCCACTCTTTAGGTATCCAGTTATGGATCACAGACCCTATAGCCACGCCGGCAAGTACATAAGGATACAGTTTCTTAAGATTAGATAGCATCTGGTCACGAGAGTATATCAATCTTTCCGTCATCTTCAGCTTAGGCGAAGCGATATCAACTTTGCTTTTACTGTTGCGGATGAAATCGGCAACCTGATCTTCCATATGAAGCTTCTCAATAAGGGTTCCGCCTGCTATTGCAATAACAAGACCCCAAACCACATAAACCACAGCGATCTTAATGCCAAAAATACTTATAAGCAGGACAAGGCTT
>LVAV01000055.1 GCA_001604185.1 Clostridiales bacterium Firm_16
AACTGACTCCGGTTGGTTGTTTTCTTCTGACTCTGAATGGTTAATTCAAGCGGACTCTAACATAAGACTGGTAAGAAGAAAAATCATACAGCTAAGAACGTCACTGCGGAAAACACCATAGTAGACTCCCCAATTTCTACAGCAGAGATAAAGGAAGAGGGAAATGGCTAAGAAGCACCGATACATTCAAACTGACATTTGGAATGAATCATGGTTTGCCGATATGCCTCCAAGAGCAAAGTTGGTGTATCTGTATCTACTTACCAACCCCAGTACCAACAATGCTGGTGTCTATATAAAACGACCTCAGTCGATCTCATTCGATTTAGGTATAGATGAGGTCTCTCAAGTTCTTCAGTATCTACAGGAGCGGGGTGAGATCATTTGCGCACATGATTGGATAATCATCATCAGACATCCTCGATTCCAAAAATGGAACACCAGCATCTCGATAGCAAAAGCTATTGTTAGTGAGCTTGAGGATGTACCTTCCGAAATAATCCAGATACTTCGGGATAGTCAATACGATTATCCTCCTATCAAAAGTGAGGAAGATTTTCAGCAGGAGAAGCTAAGACTGACCAATGCGTTCAAAGACAGAGAATTCCGAAAAATTACTAGGACTGGAAAAACCCCTACTAAAAATTCTAAACCATCATATAAAACTTTTAACGAGTATGTACCTTTTGGTGATGAATAGGGTGCTCACACATTATGGACACCCTGTCCACTTATTTTAGAAAATCAAAATCAGAATCAAGGTCAAGAAAAGCGAACCTATAAAAGGGACTCTTTGAAATTTCGATAGCAGCCTTTATCATAAGCAAATTCTCATACTTCAGAATAACGTCCTTTGGGGTTCGAGTTGATTGAATAGAGTAGTGTAAAAGTAGTGTAAAAGTATAACGATTTGTCATCCTTACATATTTGTCATGGTATAGTTGGGTATGGAAAAAGTATATGAAGACGTATTCGAGGTAATACGTTCTCTTGAGTCTTCTCATATGATTCTGAAGGCGAAGAATGATTTTCAAAGATTTGGGTATACCAGCATACTCAACCGAACAAACACTTATGAAATCATTGATATGATGGATGGAACTCTGTGTGCTTTCCCATCTCCACCCATGGTAAGATACTACAGGGGAGAGAATAGGTATTATAAGAATCTAACCCCCAGTCTATATCGCACTGCAAAGTCTTTTGATCCAGCATTAGAAATAGCTCGAGATGAAATCAAACTTCTTGATTTTTTTGATATCCTCGAACAATTTCCACAAATCAAACTTGCAAAGAAAGATCATATGCGGGTTGATTATTCAGCTCTTGCACAACACTATGGATTAAGGACCCCGTTAGTTGACTTCTCTAGTGATATTGCTACAGCAGCATTCTTTGCAACCCACGAGTTCCGATCAGGTGATTATTACCCTATTACACAAGGATACGGATATATCAAAGTATTGACCTATATACCTTTTATGAATAAGGAACTGGACACGAGGTTCCATATGATAGGACTGCAGCCTTTTCTAAGACCCGGAATTCAATGTGCGTTTGGATTAAAAATGGACGTAGATGATGATACCAGCAACCTAATTCACATCAAGAAATTTAAACAAGGGCATTTGAGCAAAGTTTTTGGTTGGCTGTTTAGAAATCCAAAACGTATGGATAAAAATATTGTGCTTGATGATTATAACCTACTCTTTCCTGAAGAAGAGGTATCTCTTCCAGCAAATTTGATAAGTAGTAGCAACTCAGTCACTCGAGATAATTTTATAAAGTACTGTGAAGAAAATCATCTCAATATTGAGAACATATCCAAGAGATTTGCTGAAACAGGAATTAGTATTACCGAACGACCATTATTCTCCTTAAGCCATGAGAGAGAGCTTGAATTATTCAAAGAATATGATGGCCGGCCATACGGCGACGTACAACTTAGAACCCGCCTTTGTTTCTCACGATAGACAAAAATCTTTGAATAACAATCAATAGGGACTCCCAGCTTTGATCCTATATCTTAGAATCTTTTATGTATGTCACCTGGAATTTCTTACACTGTCGGTACTCCTGAAGCCTGTTGGCTAAGCTGAGAGCATCGTTCATCTCATACTTCTGGAAGATATCAAGGCCTCGGTCGAGATCTATTTTCCATCCGGTATCGGTAATGATATGGCGGGCATGGATTGTCTGGGATTGGTCGAACTCCCAGGTGAACTCAACTCCTGCAGACCGGATCATCTCGATAATCCTATCAAGGTTCTCCTGCTGCTTCTGGCTCTCGAAGTCATCAGCACGTGTGATGAGATGTACTTTCACTTCGTCTTCAGGTGCCTTGAACTTGACCACTGTCTCCAGGAACTCCATCATATTGCGGATCTGATAGAACGAGCGGATATAGGGATCGGTGATGGTGATCTCGGTTGCACCCGCCAGGTAAGGACCGAAGAGCATGTCGTACGAGATTCCCTTCTGGTCCTCCTCGAACATCAGCTGATGTTCCTTCAGCTTGGGTATCGTAGTGTCTGTCTTCCCAACACTCGAACCTATGCCTTCCTCACTCGAAACCTTAGGTGTGTCAGTCTGTTCCTTCAGTTCCTGTGGTACCTCTCCATCCCGATGATAGAGCCGGGGATACTCCCTCTCCTCCAATGTGGTAACCAACACATCCTTACCGGAGGAGTTGTCCTTGTAACCAAAATGAACAGGCGTGAATGTCTTATCGATTCGGATCATCTGGTCTTTCACCCGCTTGCGACCTTCAAGTGCGAAGCGTAGGATCTCCTCCATTTCCTCCTTCGTAGCTTCACCGGTGGGGTGCAGGATCTTCATGAGTCCCGAGAAGGTCTTGCGAATACCATCCCTGTCCCTGGTACTCAGATCCGAGGCAAGGGTGAAATGCTTGGCTATGCGATCTGAGAAGTCATGATCCCTGAATGACCTCAGGACTTCGGCAAGGTAATCAACGACGAATCCATAGCCTGATGAGAACATCTCTCCTCGGATGATGTCCACCTCCCATCCCGGGATATAGTAGTACAACCGATCGAGAAACGCAGAATCACGGTACTTGTCAGGCAAGCCATCGAACAGATCGGTGTTCTTGAGCATTGATGGGACAGTTCTCTGCGTATTGCCGACAAAGGCGAGCGAGGCCTCCGCTCCAAGGGTCTCTATACCACGACTGAAGGTCTTGTTGGCCATGTACCCCTTCAGTATATCGACGAGGGCCTTGTCCACCTTCTTGTCCTTGCCCGCAAACTCGTCGAACGCCACGGTGTCCCAATATCCAACCAAGCCGATTCGTCCGGTACTATTGTTGACGAACAGCTTGGCTACCGTCACCTCTCCACCAGAAAGCAGCATGCCGTGCGGGGAGAACTCCGAGTAGATGTGGCTCTTGCCCGTGCCCTTGGGACCGAGCTCGATCAGGTTGTAGTTGCGCTCGCAGAACGGCACCAGACGCAACAGCTGGAACAGCTTTCCCCGCTTACTGAAATGCTCGGGGTTGAATCCAATGCTCTGGATCAAGAGGTCGATCCACTCGTCGGTAGAGAACTGCTGCCTCTGTTCGAGATACAGGTCCATATCGAAGCTGGAAAGCTGGATCGGTTTCAAGGACTCCAAGATCCAAGGGGAAATCTTCTTGTCCTCCGACGGTTCGTACTCCAGCTCGGCGATGCACCACACACCGTTCACTAGGAGCTTTGGATGGGCCTTTATAGTATCGGAGTCCACCAGGACCTCCTTGAGCCCGAGGTTGGCGAAGTGAGCCTCGTAGACATCCTTCTTGTCGTTAAGGGTCACGGCGATCTTGTCGATCACTTTGTGGTGTCCCTTCTCCTTGATGGTGGCACGGGTAAGGTTGGCCTCATTACGATGCACGTAGTGGCGGGCAAGGATCTCCTTGACGGTGTCGATACCGCTCCGGATCGTCTCCTCATCATCGGAAGCACAATACTGACCTAGTAGGTACTCCAAGACGAAGGTAGGCACGATGGCATTCCCCTTGACCTCCTTGACCAGGTCCTTACGGACCACGAGTCCCCCAAAATGTGCGTTTATCTTCAGATCAAGATCGTTCATGTACTATCCTCCGTCGGATTAAAAGTCTGTTCCCATTTTCCGATCCAGCATGTATGGGTACGATATATAGGGTTTCCACTTGGAAGTGTTCTCTATGGGAATCTCCAGACGCAATTCCACCTTCTGGCTTCTCATCGCCTCGGAAGTATTGGCGAACAGGAACCTCACCCGGTTCTCTCTATCCCTCGCATGCTCAGATGTAAAGTCGAAGAGCAGTTCTTTTTGTTCACTGATCAACACATCGTCCGCAGTATATATACCCGCTCGAATGCGCAACGGCTTCACTTTCGCAGAGATGGGTTGATTCTGGTAGAAGGTCACGCCAAGCTGCCCGCTGGTGATGCGGTTGCTCGTTCCGGTAAGTACACTCACCGATACAAAGGAGACATCTCCCTGGCGTTTCTTGTTCACCTTCACCACAGGAATAACCACCTCTTGAAGTGTCGCTCCTCCATGCACGTACCGGCTGCCTGAACCCTTCACACGAAGTCGGTTGATACCCCGGGGTATTTGGATCTCATAGTTTCCCGCAAGATGAAGTTGAGCAGCCGTGAAGGCTATCATGGACGAGTTGTCCTTCAGTTTGGTTCCCACGAGGAACCTGCGGTCTGTGAGGAATGCTCCCTCGTCAGAGACAGGAAGCCCCACGAAGTCGCTGTCATCCAATACATTGTTCTGATAGAGGAACCCGTGGTCGGCGGTGATGATGATGTTGTTGGCATTGGCAGAGGAAAGTTTCCGTACCAGTTTCTGCAGATCATCCAAGGCTTCTTCACAGGCGGTGAAGACCTTCTCCTCAGAGTCCCGATCGTCTCCGACTTTGTCTATGACGTTGTGATAGACATACAAGACTTGGTTATCCCGTACCAGAGGCTTGCAATCCTCGACCTTCATGTTGAGTATCGACTCGGCATCCACAGCAGAAGCTTTTCCATCCAGGGCCTTCTTCAGGATACCGTCTCGGTTGGCTTTGCCCATCGAAGAGGCCCCATCGATGCTCACTATTCCCTTGTCTCCGATCACCATCTCTTTGTTGGGCAGTAGCGAAGCCATACCCAATTGGGTATAAGAAGGAAGCATGGAAAGCATGGGTTCGATCTCGGCAGTGAACCTATCCTCTCCGTTGATTAGGGATGCCAGTTCATCTGCCACTTCATAGCGCAGGGCATCGGAGACAATCACGCACACCTTGTTGTCACGATTGACATGACGGGTGAAGAAATTGCGCTGTAAAGGTACAGGGGATGCATCCCACCGTTTCTCACGTTCTATGGCATCGTGCCAGCTGCTACTGAGAGGCAACAGGAAGGTGTTGTTGTAATGGTTCTCCACATCCTTGGTCAGGTCAGCAAATAGCGAAGAGGCATCGGCCTTGCCGACATGCAGCAGGTACTTGCGATACAGTCGGTCCACCTCGCTCAGCGTGGTGCTGTACAGACGTACTCCTTCTCCCATACCCTGTATGGAGAGGACCAAGGTTGGGAGCAGAGTGAGGAACCGAGAGGCATGTATCAGGGCATCGTAGTGATGTCGGTATGTGTCGTGCCAATGCAGCGTTCTACGCTTGCGTATCCAGGAGTTGATCTGCTCGTCATTGACCGTCCGATCTTTCACCTGGGCGAGGATCCCCTTGATGATATGGCGGTCGATGACTTCGAACAGGTCGCAATCGATCAGCTGTCGGAAGTCGATGGAGGTGAGTTTATCGGCGATATTCAGTTGCTCTGCACATTTTCCCGAGTATCTCCCATAGCCAGAGCTGAAGGTCTTGCTGTCCTTCCACTGCTTGAGGAACACTCCGGCAGCACGTGAGAGTGTCGCATGGTCTCCCGTCTCATGAGCGAAGGCTGAGGCGAACAATTCGAAGGCAAAGTCGGTGATGCCCACCTCGGTATTGGTATAGCCGTATCGACGCTTCACTTCGCTCCAGAGGAAGGTTGAGAGTCCACAGCGCTCCACAGTGTGCATCTTGTCATCCTCATCCATCGAGGCCTCTTCAAGCAATGCCATGAGTGCGTAGTCGAACTTCTCCGACTCTGTTCCACAACACACAGCGAGCAACTTCAGCTGGAAATCCTGCAAGGTCTCCTGATGGGAAAGCTGCTTCTTGAGTTGGCTTACCCGATTCTTGTTCTCGAAAAACACCATGTGTTGTTCGATGAGGTTCAGGAACTTGGGATCCAGATTCAGCTCACTCAGGATAATCGCACTCTGATCAGTGTGGAATTCTCCCTGGTATAAAAATACATCAAGCAGCCAATTGTGTTCGTCATCTGGACACGGTCCCTCGTGGTAGAGTAGGAACTTGGTTTGGGGTTCTTCTCGGAGCATGCGGTATTTTAGGGAGAACTCGTTGTTGTCGATCTCCACCTTGGTCACTCCATCGAGCTCCAAGACTTCGTAATCCTCGCGGAGGTTACGCTTGTCATCGTACCAGAACACGATGCGATACCGCTCGAAGAGTTTTTGCAGACTGGCTACGCTACGTTCATCCATATTCGGCTACTCCTCATCCTTCGCTTCCAGACCGGGGATCTTCTTCAACGCTGGGTAAAACTTCGGATAGTTCATCTTCACCCCGTCATCCAAGTCGATCTCGATCTTCTGTGTGGCCAAGGGGTACAGCACATCCCGCTCATAGGTCTCCAGCACATCCTGGACCTTCTTGAGCTTATCCTGCTCCTTCATCGCCTTGGTACGATCACTCTTGCTCGCGTTCAGATTCGCCTCGATGCGCCTTAGGCTCTCAACATGGGATGCGAGCTTAAAGCGATACTCACGCAGATATTCGGTGAGCACGATGCTCGCCGTATCGCTTCGGTAGCGATGCATGTAGATGAGCACGTTGAAGGATCCGTCGGGAGAGCTGAACATCCAGTAGATCGGACGCTTCTTATAGCGTTTCACATGGTCGTTGTAGAAGTCCTTGAGAAAATACTGTCGAAGATCTTTCCCAATAGCCTGTTCGATGAACCGTAGGTTCTCCTCATAATGATCTTCGCCGAAGGTCACCCTCAGGAACTTGCGGAAGCGGGACACGATGTCGTCGGTAAACCACTCTCCATCCAGTATGGGAATGGCGTTGTCCCTGTCAGCGGGGAAGGAAGAATCGGGAACCAAACGACAGTAATCCTCATAGGTCTCGCCCTGGTTGGCGAGAATCAAGCCCGGTTTGTCGATCGAGTACCGACCGAACATGCACCCTACCGCATAGGAGATGAACTCCTTCATGGTATCGGCTAGAAGCAATGCTTCAAGCTCGGCGTCGCTTTTATTATCACCATACCGGTAATAGGGATTGCAGGTGAGCGTGATCTCCTTCAGAGGCACATCAGGAGTCAGTTCATCCTCAAGGCCATAAGCTTCAATGAATATCCTATTGTTTTCCTCCTCGAGTCGTTGCATCTTCAAAGTCATCTCGTTCCAGTGGGCACGGAGAGTGCGATAGGTATCGGATAGGGTAGCTTGGCGATATTCGGAATCAAGTAGAGGGATTATGGTAAAGTCCCAGGAGGTCTCGTATGAGTCCCAGTCTATAGTTGAAATATATATCAAACTCCTAGCAGGAGATTGATTAATGTTAGGATGCTTTTTTGCATCTGGGAAAGGCATCGCAAGAATATTCTCAACCTGGAAATTTAGTGTTGGATTAATAATGTTTAAAAGAAAACTACCCACTTTACTACAGATAGCACCTAATATAAGATATATATTTTCAGCTTTAAATGGGAAAATACCAGACCCTGCCACATCCCATAAGAAGCCAGATTGATAGTATCGTGCAGAAAAAGTTCCAGATGTGATATAACTCCAAGATAAGTAGGGTTTAAAATAATACTGGGAGTTTGTGAGACGATTTCTTACGAAATCCTTCCCTTGATTATACCAATTGACTACTACATCCTGATTACCATACCATTTGCGATAATTTCCACCCTTGTTATAGGGTACCCAATTTTTTCTTTGTGAATGATCATTGGTAAGACTAATCTGCTTTTGATTTACCTCTGACCATATTCTCACAAATTTATCATTATTTCCGGTAATCATTCCTTGTATAGAGTTCCCAACACTTAATATTGTAGGTTGATTTTTAAAAATAACGGTTATTGATTTGCTTACCCAATACGCAATCGGGCTTCCCGGTATCTTCTGGAACTCATCCGCTGATACCCTATAAAAACCATCACTATCACCTTGAGTGAAGGCTTTGTCATTCCTAGCGTTTCTAGGGGGGAATTTAATCGGCTTGCCGTTTGAAAGATTCTCGTACTCGATATAGCAGTAACTTCCTTTTTGGTATCGATCAAATGTGTTCTTCCACACTGTTGCTGCAGTACCAAAGGCAATGCCCATGACCATGTTTGCCATGTGTACCATACACGAGATAGTTTTCTCTGAGACTAAGCTACTTCGTAAGGCTTCAAACGATGAAAGGAACATCCAGCTTTGCATGGTGACCATCGACACATATCCACTTCTTATTGCCATCAAGAATCCACGTTCAATAAACATGGAGAATAGGTCAGATTTTGAAGCAGGATAATTCTTCTTCGCAAAGGTGGACAATCCACTATTCATATTCCCCCCACCCATATACGGTGGATTGGCGACTACCACATGGTAGCGAGGACTCAGGTAATCGACCTGACAGAGTGCTTGCAGCACCTTTTGGTGGGTCTCGCTCAGGAACAGCTGCTCCGAGATATTCTTAGTTTCAAGGATGCTGATCAGGCCTTGCACGTCGGTGACCTCGGGCTGGATGAGCGAGCCGAAGTTGTCGGCCTCCTCGAACTGCTTTAGCGTGGACTGCAGGGGGGAGGTGAACAGATCACGCCCGATGTGGTCCATATAACCCTTCAATTCCTCCTGGTCAAAGTGGATGTTCTCCAGGACACACACGTTCGGCTCTACCGGGTTGCTGAAGAACTTATGGCTCTTCTGTCGAGCCTTCATGGTGAGTGCGAAAGCTGCCAGCTCTCCAGCCCGCTTGTCGATCTCTATGCCATACAGGTTGTGCTTCAAGATCAATGAGGGAATCGAGGAGGGGCTGTATCCTTGTTCTTCGTACATCGCATACAGCAGGTCGAACGCGTAGGTGAGCATATGGCCCGATCCGCAGGCCGGGTCGCATACCTTGATCTCCTCAGGCTTGGAGATCTTCAGGAAATCCTGTTCTTCCTGCTCGCTCTTTATGTAGTACTCCATCTTGTCTACAAGACGTGATTGGGGATGGTTAAGCATCCACAGCCTACCAAGCGAGTTCTCAACGAGGTAGCGTACAATCCAGTGTGGTGTAAAGAGCTGAGTGGCTGCAGGAATCTCGCGGGGACCTGCCTTCTTGCCCTTCTTGAAGTTCTTGAATACCTCATCCTTGCGTTCGCTGATATAGTATTGATAGAGCCATCCGATCACCTCAACATCGCGGCAGGTTTCGACGGTGAGTACCTTCCGACACTCGGATAGGATCGAGCTAGTCGCAAGCAGACCCGTGGGCATCAAGAGCTCGGTGTAGTCGGTGATGTGCTCGAACAGGAACGGCATGGTCTTGTGCAAGTGGTTGCAGTAGGAGACAAGCAGGAGGCGGTAGGCCTCACCCTGTGCATCCCGGCTCTGTAGCCGTCCCGACAGTAGGTCTGTGATCTTCTGGCGCGATTGCGTGGGGACCACCTCATCATCGATGATGCCCATCTTGGCTTCACCTAGGATCTCCGGTTGTACCTGCCCCTCCGCAGGGGAGACGATCCCCACCTGGTTGTAGTGGTTCACATCCATGAACCGTAGTGCACAGAAGCGGTTGAACCAGGTATAGGCGACCTCTTCGATCACCGCATCTTTGCCCTTGTCAGCGATCCTTTTCTCAAGATCACGTATGGCGTTAGGATATTCACGACGCTCCAGGCTATCGGGGGAGAGCACGAGCTTCAGCCGGGCTCCCGTCTGAGCCATCAGGTCGGTTCGTGATTTCTGGGCGAATGTTTTCAGTGCTGCGTTGTCCATGCTCAATTACTCCTGGTTCAATCTATTCGGTTCATCAGTTCACACCTGGATGTTATTACCTTTCTCCAGCTCGGCGAGAAGGGCCTTCGTGAGCGATTGTACATACTCCTCGACATCTTTCTCGTCATACAGTAAGGCCTTCTTGAACTGCACCTTGACCTCTCTCGCAGGTACAATTTTCTTAGGCGTTGGTTTCTTGATATTTAGCGGATCACCCGGTCTCGGATTGTAAGGCTTCGGTGGTTCTCTGAGGTTTCCCCACTCTTGGATGTTTCCGATCAAGGTTGGATATGTGCTATCCCTGAACGTGGAGAATTGGTCATTGATCATGGCGATTTGGTCGCTACGATCAACTAGTCTCATAATTGAGACAAACTTGTCCTCAACCTCTCTCTTCCGATCTGCAGACAGATGTTCGAACTCGGCCATACCCTCGAGTTTGGCTTTCATCGATTTGATATCATCCGTATAGGATCCCTTGATGGTCTTTAGTTTTCGCTTGAGCTTGTCCTCGAGCACCTCCGTGAGGCTCTTGGCATCGCTCATCTGCTGGGTACGGAAACAAGCTGGGTTATCGAGTATCTCCTTGAGCTGCTTCTTCTCATCCCCCTCTAGATAGTAGAGGTTATGTTGCTGTTCATTGAGGAATTTCTTGGCCTGCTCATAGATTTTCCCCTGTTCACCCTTCATGAAGGTGAGCATCGGATCGATCACATCATCGGTAAGATCCAACAACTCGTCTGCGAATGCATCGAGGTTGGCATAGTACCAGTCATATGTCTTGCTCCTCAGGTTCTTCAACACAGTGATTACGGGACCCAATTGGGCAAGGAACGTAAAGGTCTCCACCCGTGCAAGAAGCTTATCCAGCTCTTGGTACTTTTTCTCCACCTCGCTTGCGAACTCTCCTGCGAGTGCTTTGGCCTCATTCGATTTCGGTGGCTGGTGGAACACGTGGCTGTAGACATCCTTCAGTCGTTTGACCTTGCTCGGACTGATGTCTGCAACCGGAAGGATGATGATGTTGTTGTGATACGCTGTATTCCTGATAGTCTTCTCTATAGTGGATTCGTCAAGCGGCTTGTCCAAGACGACCTCTATCTTTGCCATCCCGAACAGTCGCGCGACCAGGCAAAGGATTGCCGCGACAGGCCAGCCGTTGGGTTTGTGCTCGAATTTTTCGATCAGTGAGTGCAGCGTCACCTTGATGCCATTGGTCTTTTGTGAGTTGATGAAGGAGAGCATCTCCAACTCAGCAGGAGCGATGGTGTTGAATGCTTCGTCAAGGAAATCCTTGCCCGCACGCAGATGTTTGGCTATATCCTTCTCCTCGTAATGGACCTCACCTAGCATGGCCAGATTGGGATACACCTTCTCAATAAGTTTCTGGAAGCCGTAGGAGATGCGCATCTTGGCATCGGAGACCTCGGAGCGTACATCATCTCCCATCACATACATCTCGGCATTTCCCAGCAACTCATACGCCCTTCGTTTGAGCCATTCGTAACGGGCTTGGTTTTGGTGACTCTTGTCGGAGAGAATCGCACTCTCTTCGGCACTTGAAGCATTGGACGCATTCTGCTTGATATACGTGTCGGTCTGAAGGAATAGGCGGGTCTCCTTATAGAATTGATCATCAGAGGGTAATGCGACCACCAGCTCCTCATGCTGTAAGCTCAGGTAGCGTAAGTTTTCCTTGCTTTGACTTTCGGTAAGCAGATGGATACCCAGCTCATATTCACGACCGAGCGCATGGTTGTCCAACCGCTTGGTGAAGGGGAAATCCTGACCGTTGACATCATAGCGGATCTTGTTGAGATTCAATGTGCTGGTGTAGAACATTGCGGCCATCTGACCGTTGATCCCAGCAGGATCGACATCGGTGTTCTTGATCTCATTCTCTATATCGCGTTCCTTGTCGGTCAGGTACTCATAGAGCTCCTCGTTACGTTTGATGTAGGTCTGTTGCTCGAGGATCCCAAGGGATTCCTCTACACGCCTACGCAAGACTTGGGGATCGCTCTCGAACCGCTCGATGAGCAGTACGGTGAGATTGCGGGCTGTAGCCTGGAACTCCTTCACATACTTGACCAGGAACAACACCTTCAACACCCGCTTGGTGAACTCATCCTCCATCAACTGTTCCGATTGGGTGATCCCCCATCGTACGTTCGCCTTGATGACATCGCGCACACCTTCGAACATGAGATCGAAGGTAGCCAGCTCTCCCACCTCAGCCTTGGCAATGCTCTTGGCAACGAACTGGAATACCTCAAGCATCGAACGTTCACCGACCGATTGGTACTTTCCGGTGAAGGCGTCGTGTTTGGATAGATTCTGGATCGCCGATTGGAACAGGGTGAACTGGTAGGGGATGAACGGATAGGAGCTGACAAAATGCTCACGGTCCTTGAAGTTCTTGTACTTTTTCGCTCCATCGGGAAGATCGAAGAGCGTCTTGAGGTTGTTCTGTTGTGCGATGTACAACGAATCGAGGATATCCCTTCCGGTGTCGTTTTTCGCAAGCAATCTCAATCGGATCACTTCATCGACGTTTGCTCCTGTGAGCTTCATCTTGCACTTGAACCGGTCTTGGATCTTGGAGAAGTCGTCCCCTGTCTTTTGTCGCATCCTTCCAAGGATGGTATCCATATCCTCCTGCGCGGTCACGATGATCCAAGCTCGTCCATTGCAACGGGTGGCCAGACTCTCCGCAATGGTCTGCAAGTCGGTCATGAGCCGTACGTTGTCCGCAATGTACTGGCCGACCTCGTCCACGAAAAAGTTCAACCTGAAGCCCGCCTCCTGCTTCTGGATGTAGTCGTTGACCATCTCGGCGAAGTCCTCGATGGACTTCTTGTAGTGGGTGCGGTAATGCTCGAGGACACCCAATGCATCCTTGATATCGTTACCCGAAACTTTCGCATAGGCTTCGGAGATGTTCCTCGACTCGAAGATATCTTGCTCTCTCCCGCGCTCCCAATCTAGATCCGCGATCTTACGATACTCTTCCTTGAAACGTTGGAGCAGGTTCCGACTGTCCAGGTCCCGCTCGAACTGGGCGATGTATCCCTGTTTGCCATAGTAGCCGCACATCTCATCGAATACCTTGATGAAGGTACCCAGCAAGGCATCCGAATGTTTCTTGTTTACGATATTTGCCTTCTGGGCGATGTTGAACAGGATACTTTTCGATGGAGTGTTGTGAACCTTCTCCAGGTTAGCCCGAAGAACCGCGTCATCTTCCAGCTTGGGCAGGAACATCTTCAAGGTACTGTGTCCGTCGATCTGACGGTTTTCAAGCAGGAGTGCGAGCATCTTCAAGAGATGGGATTTACCGGAGCCAAAGAAGCCTGAGATCCACGCACCGTTGACGATCGTGCTATTCAGGTAGTGATCGAAAAAACTCGTGAGGGCTCTGTTGATCTCCCTCGTCACCACGTACTCTTCGACTTCGTTGATCAGGCTGCGCTGGTCGTCTGCCTTGATCACGCCATCGATGTATCGGTCCACTGGTTTTAGAAAAATGTCTTGCAGTATCATGAAAGCCTCCGCTTAGGGTTCATATCGGTATATGTTGAATGCCCGGTAATACTTGTCGTCATGTAGTCGCCCGAACAGCTCCAGCGAAGCTCCTGTATGGAGCGTCTGTACATACGTACCAGGGAAGAAGATTACTAGAGGTTTCCTACTCAGGTGCTGCTCCAGGTTCTCAAGCAACGAGTGGGTCCGAACATAGGGGAAGACCTCTCCTACACCTTCGATGAAGACCACATCGTATTCCTTCCCCTCCAGTTGCCGTATGATCGCAGGAGCGAGATGATCTTCATTGTCCAACATTTTCTGGAACTGCTCGAAGAGATCATCCTTGGGCATCTCAGACTCCCTCTCCATCAGCAGTGGCCAGACGCGGGGACGGTCCTGTAGTAGAGCTATGCAGAGGTCGTAGAGATTGATCCGCTGTACCTTCACTGAGCTTTGTTGCAGCTTCGCATCAAGGTTGTCCACAGCAGAATCCATCTCGAGTTTCTCCTCTGGAGGGAAGGGACAGATGAAGAAGGGAAGTTCGTTACCGATACCCTGCATGGAAAGGAATCGAGCACTGGAGATGGTCTTAAGCAAATGGGTGAACCGGTCATGCAGGGGTTTGTTCTCAAGATCGTGGGGTATCATACGCGTCTCCCGTTGGTAGCGAGGGTAGTGAACCAATACTGTTCGTTTGCATCGGTGGATCGGATGAAGCTTTGAACCATCGGGCTAAGGACTACGGTATTGATCCTGTTATCTTTGGAGATGATTCCAACTTCGCGCATCATCTTGAATAGCACCGTCCTGAGCTTCTCCCTAGTCAAGTCGCTGATCCGTTCGATCTCAGGATGGATCACGGACTTCTGCGTCCAGAACAGGTTGAATTCTTCGGCACCCACCGTGTCCTTCAGGCTCACATATCGATCATGCACCACCTCTTCCATGAAGTCGGCGATAAAACGGTGCCTACGGCAGATGGCGAGCCACAGCAGATGCTTCTGGTCCTGCTCCCCCGCCGCAAGGAAATATGAAAGTTCATCTTCTGAAAATGTTTTGAGCCTGGGAAGAACCTCTCCAACCGTCCGCTTGGCAGAACTCACCATCCTAGCCTGGAATAGGTTTTCATCCAGCACGCGTCTTCTTGCTGCCTTCCAATCCTGTAGTTCGGAGTATAAACGTGTGAGTATCAAAGATTCGTGGAGACACAGGCCTCCACTGGAGAATGACATGATGTATGGTGTATCCAATCCCATGTGTTTTGATCCTTCAATAAAGCAAGCAACTAGCAACAAGGGATGAAACCAACGGCCCATCCCTCACCAACATCACAGTAATTGTTGTAGGTACTGTTGCACAGCTTAAGATATTAGATTTGCAGTAACCATTATATCGTGAACGGATTCCAAGTCAAATAGAACCTTTTGGAACACATTAGAACGCTATAGCCTATCGAACGAGTATACCTTTAATAACCATATTGGTCCGTAAGATCATTATCACCCAAGTTTATACATGTTCTTGTTAGTAGAATTAGCCAACCACGAGTTGCTAGTTGTTCGATTATTATCAGCATCTATATTAAAAACTTCTGACCGTCTATTTGTGGCTGCTTACGCCCAATGCTAACACCACATGATGTAGTAGGTGCAATCCCAGCACGTGTGTCTGACTCTGTTCTATCATCTGGCCTCCTGTCTTCTGCTCGGATGTGTTGTGAACCGCAACCAAACTGTATCACGGGAGGCCTTTTCTTTCGAAGCATTTGTTCGGGTCTAACCACCTATCGCACCACAGGCTCAGCCTGTGGATTTCTTACGCTATTAATGACCTCTACGCCATTGATGCGTTGATCTATGCGCTGGACCCGTGCCCCCTCCCCGGAGCGATCTTAGACTAATCATTAACCCACAGTTAATCCAAAGCTCCTCGACTTCTTTGTATCATGGACATGAAAGCACAGAGAAATGGAGATGCGATATGAAAGAGAATCTAACGAAACCGGTATCACATGAAGTGGTTGTGGGGCAACAATCGGTGGAGCTCGCTCTGCAACCACACTTGACATCCTGCCTACGTTTGCCTCTATACATCGATAAGTTTTATGGATTGCATCCGCAATTGCATGAGCATCGGCGGGGATTCGGACATCATCGGAGCCTTTGCGGGAGGCTTTGCTGAAGCAGTTCACGGAATCCCCAACGAGATAATCGGACAAGGGCTCACATATCTTGATGGAAACCTGTTGGTTATCGTCAAGGAATTCACCACTAGATTCATGAAGAAGTGAGGATATCATGGCACACCAAATAGGATTCAAGAGACTGTTCAGCAATGCTTTCGAACGGACGGTATTCAACAAACTTGAAACATGGTTTCTTAATGATGGCGCAAAGGTAGTCCACAACTGCACCATTCCTTGGCCTTCCAAGGGTGTGACTGAACTAGACATCATCATGATACACAGAAGCGGCATCTATGTCTTGGAGTGCAAACGGTGGAGTGGCATCATAACGAACGAGGGCAACAGATATCACAAGTACATTCCGCATGATGATAAAGACGATTATGATGGGTTATTCGCTATTTCTGGTGGGTAAGACTCAATTGGGTATCCATGAATAGAGGGTAATTTGCTATGTTTAGGGCAAGGAGCAAAGCAGATGATCGACCCGCATATTCAGAAACTTTTCAGCCTCGGATTAGGCCTTGAGGACCCTTGGCGCATCACTTCACTGGAGATGGTTCCGTCCGAGAAGCAACCAACGCTGTTGGAACTCCACATACGGATCGATTTTGAGGAAGGGTCGAGTTTCCAATGTCCAGGCTTCGACCAGAGCTGCAAGGTCCACGACACCCGAGAGCGTACGTGGAGGCATCTGAACTTCTTCCAATACCGTTGCTACATCACCGCAAGGGTTCCCAGGGTCATCACACCCGACGGCAAGGTGAGGACCGTTTCCGTGCCCTGGGCAAGAAGCGGCAGCGGCTTCACCTTGATGATGGAGGGGGTGATACTCACCCTTGTGAAGCACATGCCGGTCAGGACCGTGGCCCGGGAGATCGGGGAGCACGACACCAAGCTGTGGCGCCTGATCGACTACCATGTGGAGGA
>LVAV01000056.1 GCA_001604185.1 Clostridiales bacterium Firm_16
TTTTGCCTGTCTCTGTGCGGTCGTCACGAAGCAGACGGAGAAACGAACGGTTTCAGGCAAGTCTAGCTCCCGGGGAAGCGCACCAAAAAGGGGTGGAAACACCTATTTGAAAGTTGCGGCAGGCAGGGTCAAAGCAATTTTGCAAGTTGCTTACGCAAATCCGGAAGCTTGTTTACTGCAACATCCCAGACAATTCTGTAATCCACACCAAAGTAATCATGGATCAACCGGTCTCTCATCCCTGCGAATTTTCACCACTCAATTTCCTGGTTCCGCAGGCGGAATTCCTCGGGGATCTTTTTTGCTGCCTCTCCTATGATCTCCAGGCTTCGGATAGTGGCTCTCTTGAGGGTGGGATTTCCCTTGAAAGTTTCGAAAGTCATATTGCCTGTTTCTGCCATGATGAAGTCGATCTCTTCCAGCATGTGAAGGATATATTCACGCTGCGACATCTATTCGTTCCGCTTCCTTCAAAATGCTGACCTTGAAATGAGGGCTAAGGGAGTCGGGGGTGACTACTTCCACCCTCCGCCCCAGCAGAGATTCAAGGAAAAAGGAAACCTCCATAAAGTTGTCGAAGGTATAACCATCAGTGGCAAATTCCACAAGCATATCGACGTCGCTTTTTTCCGTCTGCTTACCTCTGACAAAGGATCCGAAAAGGGTGACGGACAGGACACCGAGCGAAGCCAGGATTTTCCCGGAGTCGCGAACGCGCCTGAAGATGTCCGATTTATCGACTACGGACGTTACGGATGCCATGCAGATCAACCCCTTTCTTGCTCCTTAACATTATATCAGATACCCGATTTTGCCATTTGGGTTTCACAACAGGGAGACCCGAAGAACCCAAAGAGGACCACCCCTTTATCGGGTATCCCTGTCTCCCAGGTAGTGCCACCTTATGTAAAGCAGTCCGAGTAGCGCGCCGACCAGGTCCGCGCAGAGGTCTAGGGCCGTGTTGATGTAACCTCCGACGCCGGACCTGGGGATAATGCTCGATACGACGAATTCGACGATCTCGTTGAGGGCTCCCATGCCGAGCCCGGCCATGACCAGGATGATGCCGACAGCAACAGGATTTTTACGGGGGTCCTTCAGCGAAGGTTTCAGCAGGCAGAACGCCACCAGCGTTGCCGCGCCGAATCCCCAGATATGCACAAGCTGGTCGTATCGCCAGATCGGGAACGTTTCGGAGATCTGGATCAGCATGACGTCGTAAAGCCTGCCTTCACCGATGGTGATGCCGCCGCCTGCAAGGTGCAGGGCAGACCAAATGGTAAGCCCTACCAGGGACGCAAGAGTATAATCGACTTTGTTGATGCTGATTCCCACCAGACACAGGAAGAAGACGATGACCCCGACATAGATGACGAATTCAATGTTCTGCATCCTGAGGAAGAGCGAGCCGAATCCGGGTATCAGTGCCAGGTTGACCAGCAGGAGAATTATGTGTTCCTTCTTCAGCGCCTTAAGCCACGCAACCTGTTTTCCCACGCCGATCCCTCTTTTCGAAAAAACATAACCACCCAGGTGGAGCTCCTGACGAACAGAAGCGTAAAGGCTTTATTTCAAGCCTATTTAATACTTTGCGGGAATAACATACAGCATGGCTGGTGGGAAAAGCAAGTAAATATGTGCACAGGAAGAAAAGGTTGTACTTTTGCGTAAGAGGACAAACCATGCGGGAGGGCTGACCAGATATGAAGCTTGTCGAGAACCATCCATTGGACACGGCAGTCCTGGAAAAGATGTTCAGCGACCCGGGCAAGGGGACGAGCTCCTTACTTAGTTGGAATCAGCTACGCTTCCTCGTTCAAAATGCCCATGTAGCGTTCGTAGGCAAATATGCGGTTGCGGCGTCGGCTGGTGATCTCTTTGGCGATGTTCAACTGCATCAAGGTATCCATACCACTGCCGGCTGCGGGAAAGCTCAACCCGGTGCGCTTGCAGACATCATTTATGGTGATCAGGGGGCGATACCGCAAGATATCGAAGACTCGAAGGGCGGTAGAGGCCCTTCGTCCCTTTGTTTGTATCTTTTCTCTATCCTCCTGGAAGAGATCGACCAGTCTGCGCGCTGTCCGGACGGCATTTCCGGCGGTAAAAACCACGCCTTCGAGAAAGAAATCGACCCAGGATTCCCAGTCTCCCTCCGTACGCACAAGGTCCAGCAGTCGGTAGTATTCCTCCCGATGTTGCTTGAAATACAGACTTAAATACAGCAACGGCCTGGAAAGGGCGCCGTCATGGTGCAGAATAAAGGCAATAAGCAAACGACCGATTCGACCATTCCCGTCGAGGAAAGGATGAATAGTTTCAAACTGCACATGAGCCAAAGCGGCTTTGACAAGCACAGAGTTGACTGCAGGATCATCATGCAGAAAACGCTCCAGGGCCCCCATGCAATCTTCTACATGAGACGGCGGGGCAGGAATAAAATAGGCATTTCCCGGCCGTGTACCGCCAATCCAGTTTTGCGTGCGTCGAAATTCCCCCGGGGATTTGTCGCTTCCACGGCCCCGCGACAGAAGCTCGGCATGCATCTCGCGAATGAGCCGGTTGGAAAGGGGAAATCCCTCCTGCATGCGCTTCAACCCGTGCTCCAGCGCGGCAACATAGTTGGAGACCTCTACAACATCGTTAAGCGGGACACCGCCTGATTCTTCCAATTCGAAAAGCAGGAGGTCGGATAGAGACGATTGGGTACCTTCTATTTGGGAAGAAAGCACGGCTTCGCGCCGGACATAGGTATAAAGAAAGAGTTCAGGAGCGGGAAGGAGGAGCGAAACACTGTCCAACCTGCCAAGTTCGAGCATTGCCCGATCCAGAAGACGGTACCGGACGTCCGATAACTCGAGCGCGGGACGGGGCGGCAGGGGATACGGGATGAATGCCCGAATCGCTTCTCCGCCAACCGTTGTTGTTTCGTAACGACCACTGGGTCCTCGTTTCATTGTGCCTCCGCCTTCTTATTTAGTGATGTTTGAATAACGCATGTCGTTATTAAGCGATATGGGCCTTAAGCTTAATAAGACCCTGGCCCGAAGGAACTCCTCTTATCAGGGCAGGTTCAAAGGTTTGTCCAACACTCTGTTTTCTTTTCAGCTCTCTTTAATTCAGCCAATTAGTAAAATACACCATGTACCCGACATCGGCAATCTGCGATTTGGGCACCCT
>LVAV01000057.1 GCA_001604185.1 Clostridiales bacterium Firm_16
GTGTAATTCCTTCCGGGACGGACTCGTATATCTCCATAACCACAAACGGCAGCGAGCTTCAGATCATTGGACGGCTTGCCGCCGGAGAAACATTGATTATTGACTCCGATCTGATGACGGCAAAAGTAGTTGATTCTAATGGAGAAACCCTCCGAAACGGTCTCCCGCTTTTGTCGGAGCTGAATTTCCCGGTCTTAAATACGGGAGATAATACCATCGTGATTGCTGTGGTCGGTACGAGTACAACATTTACGGAACTGAACATTCAAGCCAGAAGCCGCTGGAGGTGATATTGCATGGCTCTTAAAAATATATTGAATACCCAAGATGCCTTCACCGGTGAATTTCCGGCTGCATGGGCTCCCGACGGCCTCTGGCGCTTTAACGAATCAGAACCGGATGCAGATGATTATCTGGCGGACTCCTCCGGGAAAGATCGCAAGGCATATGTTCATAACTGGAGCGGAACAACCGCAGATATGAAAACGGGCAATTTCGGTCGCTATTTTCAGATGAACATCAATAATCCTTCATCTGAGAAAACCTACCTGAAGGTAGAAAACGACGGCAGCATCTTCTCAAGCCTCGGTGAAACCATCGTGGTCGGCGGCTGGATGAAGCCTACGACATATTCAGTCGGCAACACCTATACTCCGATCTTGAATACCCGCTACGGTTCCGGGCAGCCGATTTTCTATCTGTCGCTGATCAGAGGAAAACCGAGGATTATGCTGTATAACTCCTCCGGTTCTCTGATCCTCGATACGTCTGTAACGCCATCATTCTCTTTGCTAAACGGCTACTGGTATTTTATCGCATGCGTGATTAAGCCAAATGCCAAGACAGCGCAATACATCCTTGGCGATAAGAGCTCCGGCACGATTTGGCAGTCAAGTGTGCTGACCTTTACCGGAGAGCTGAACCGTAGCTGCGTGGCTGACCTCATCTGGGGAATGCACGCGGACTCCTACTGGTACGCAGGCGGCTTTGATGATTGGTTCCTCGACTGCGATTCTGATCTAACCGCCGATGACCTTTCAGAATATTTTCTGGAATCGCTCTCCGCAAACGGTGCAGATCTGACCGGTGATGTGGACGCTCTGACGACACCGGATGTCGTTACGCTTCGAGCTACAGACTCTGTCTATCCGTCAAGCGGACAGCTCATTACTGCAGCAAGGGACTGTGGCGTGACTGGTAACGGCAGAGTTTCTGTTAAGGCAGATTACTCTCCGGGAGAGACCTCTATCTCGCTTGTGGAAACAGCCACCTCAGATGACCTCTCCACTTGGACAGAGTGGCAGGCTGTCGGTGCAAACGGCGAGCTGGAATCTCCTGCAAAGAAATACATCAAGTACCGCGTCACGCTTTCTACCACAAATACAGCAAGGACTCCTACGCTGACATCTATCAGTCTGTACGATAATCCAAAGCCTCTCTATACCAAACTTGGCTATGCAAGACCGGTCATTCTGGACTCAGACGGGAATGTGGAAGCTGTGTTGGATAACGCCTATGACATCATAGTGACCAGTGAGATCAACGGCGTGGATGAGCTGGAATTTAAGCTGCCGTTTCAGGACAGCAAACGCGCCTATATTGATAACGAAAAGACCGTGCGTATTGTCAGCGACATCTATCGCATCCGCACGATTACGGACGACAAGGAAGAAAGCGGCAAGGCCATCACAACGGTCTATGCGGAAGCGGCATTCTATGACCTTGCCTACTCCGTAAAAAAGGACGAGATTACCTTTAACGCAGACACGGCTGATGTGCCGATGGCTTATGCCCTGCAGGGTACCGACTGGGATGTGGGCACGGTTAATGTCTCCACAAAGCGTACTTGGACTTGCTCTGAGAAAAACGCGCTGGCAATTTTGCGTGCAGTACAGAACATTCACGGCGGCGACCTGATTTTTGATAACGCAAACAGGATCGTGAAGCTCCTAACCTTCTCCGGTGAGGATTCCGGCGTACTGTTCTGCTACAAGAAAAACATGAAATCCATCCAACGCGTCATTGATACGACCAGCCTGATTACAAGGCTTTACGCCTATGGCAAGGACGGCATGACCTTTGCTTCGATCAATGGCGGCAACGAGTATGTGCAGGACACGACCTATACTTCCGAAATACGAATTGCTACGCTGGATTGCTCGAACTTCACCAATCCGTATCAGATGCTGGAATATGCCAACATGCGTCTGGCAGACTATGCATCTCCTCGTATCTCCTATGTGCTAAAGGCGATGGATCTGTCGGTGTTAACCGGCTATGAACATGAAACATGGGAGCTGGGCGATACGGTCATGGTGAAGGATGACGACCTGAACCTGTCTGTAAAGACCAGAATCGTCCGTAGGGAATACAACCTGCAGGAGCCTTGGAATACGGTGCTGGAGCTTTCCACTACCCTCCGGGAGCTGGGCGATTCCTCTTCACGCTGGGATAGCGCAGCCGATACGCTGGAGTCTACCGATCTGATAGACAGTCAGGAAATGAAGGATCTGGTGCCGTTTAATCACCTGCGTAATTCCAGAGCAGATTCCGGTCTTACCTACTGGCAAAACTCCGGATTTACCGTGGATGCAGATAATGGCGTATCCGGCACGGCTTCCTTCAAATGCGAAGGTGCGCTGAATACCACAAAGAGTCTTTCACAGACCATAACGCCCGCCAACCGGCAGTGCTATACCTTTTCGGCGCAGATTGCCTCCGAGAATCTCTCAAAAGGTACAAATGGACAGGTGGGCATTGAGGTGACCTTTGAATACGAGGACGGAACAACGGAAACACGATTTATAGACCTGATCTGAAGGAGGGATTTCTATGGCTTCATTTACACACGTGGCACAGGATATCTCTCCTCAGTATGGCCGCGTTACAAAGATCACCATCCGGGTATGCGTGACCGACTGCACCGGAACTGTATATATCACAGATATGCTCCTGCAGGGCGGCTCTATCGCCACCGGCTGGGTAGGCCATGTATCAGAAATTCAATGGACGGAGGACGGATAAATGCCGGAGTTTACACGCTTTACAGAGACAATTACAAAAAAGCAGGATAAGCGCGTCGTAAACATTACGGTAAAGCCAACCGTCATAGATTGCACCGGTTCGGTCTGGTTTACCGACCTGATGCTGCAGGAAGGCGATAAAGTCACAGGCTTTGTCATCAACACCGAAACACTTCTGGAAAAATACGATGGCGATGATGCTACAGACGGAAAGAGGTTTTATAACGGTATCGTCCGCTCCGCTGCTACCTGCGTCATCTTCAACCTCGGCTCCACTGCTGCCGGTCTTGACTACAAGGTCTTTCCGATTCAGGCGATGGCTGCCGGGAGTATATCGCTTGCGCTGGGTGAAGGTGCACATAAGGCTACTTTTAAAGAAGCGGCTGCTGCCGGTGATGAATTTGACCTTTTTGCTTCTACGAGGAAGTGCCTGAAGAACGGTGCTGCAACATCCAAGGACGGCTTTTTCCAATACTCTGCTGCCGGTGACAGCAAGCACCCG
>LVAV01000058.1 GCA_001604185.1 Clostridiales bacterium Firm_16
ATACGGAAAAATGGAAAAATATGCAAGCCTTTCGGGGGAAAAACGTATATTTTTCGATTTCCGAACCTTATATTGAATATCTGTCGATAGTCGATCGACTCGATTCCGTGAATTTTCCGGTTGAACGGAACCTCACGGTTCACAATCGGCGTGAAATCAAGTACAGTAGACGGGACGGAACCAAACCGTCTTTTTTCCTTGTGGACTCCGTCCGCAAGGTATTCGGAGCAAAAATGACGAAACGACAGACATCGGACGCCGCACAGCGGTTCGACGCATACTATGCTTCGATCTATGCGGACCGTTGGACCGCATTGCGCGCCGCCATGACTGAAGCACATGCCCAGCGGGAGATCGGAGAGCCGCTCCTTCATCCCTATTATCTTGACGAAGCTTCTTTTTTCGCTGCGGATATTCTGCCGGCGGGCCAGGGTGACGACGTGCTCGACATGTGCGCGGCCCCCGGAGGCAAGACACTGGTACTTGCACTGAAGCTGCAAGGAACCGGCTCGCTGATCTGCAACGATAGATCCGCCACCAGGAGAGCGAGACTTCGGACAGTCATAGACGAACATCTGCCGGCTTCGTACCGGGCCAATATCATGGTCACGGGGCATGACGCTTCCCGGTGGGGGCTCCACGAACAGCAAGCCTACGACCATGTTCTCCTCGACGCTCCATGTTCAAGCGAACGGCACGTCATCAACGACCACCAGGCGCTTTCGCAATGGAGCGAGTCACGACCTAAGCGACTTGCGATCCAGCAGTTCGCCATGCTGGCCGCGGCGCTGGAGGCGGTACGCATCGGAGGGACGATCCTGTACAGCACCTGCTCTATCAATCCGGCAGAAAACGAGCGGGTGATCGAAAAACTCTATGACAAGCGGAATGGACGATTCGAGGAACTTCGGACTTCCGTTCCCTATTCCGAGCAGCGACCGCACGGAGCGATCGTACTTCCCGATACCGCATTAGGCAGAGGCCCTCTTTTTTTCTGTCTGCTGAGGAGGCTGTCCTAATGGCTCCCCAGCACACGGCGCGTCCTGAAAAAAAGACTTGGATAGCAACGAACGCTCCCGTGGCGATCGTTCGTTGCGACGATTACGACCGATCGACCGTCCTCTCTGCCGTGCGGAAGGCTTGCGACGCGGCTTCCATTCCTTCGGTAGATGGCTTGACGGTGCTGGTAAAACCGAACGTACTGTCGGACGCAAAGGTAGAGCTGAACATCACCACGAACCCGGAGATTGTCAGGGCTCTGATCAGAATACTGAGGGAACGAGGAGCGAAAACCGTCCTTGTCGGAGATTCCCCCGGCATTCAGGGTCCTTCGTTCGTTCCGAGGAACTGCGGACTGCAAGAAGTCTGTGAGGAAGAGCGGGCGGAATGGTGCGACTTTACCAAGGAGCCCGATGTCCGTACTGTTCCAGGTTCGTTCGGCAAGCGGCTTCCGTTCGCCCATGCCCTTCAGGAAGCCGACATGGTTTTTTCTGTCGCTAAGTTCAAGACTCACCAGCTCATGTATGCGACCGGAACGGTAAAGAATCTGTTCGGACTCGTTCCGGGGCTTCACAAAAGCCCCTGCCACCTAGCGTATCCCTCGCGCGAATCCTTCGCTCGGCTTGTGGCAGGCATCTATTCCATCGCGAAGCCGTCATTCAACATACTCGACGGAGTCATCGCGATGGAAGGGGCCGGCCCTGCAAATGGAACACCGAGACACCTAGGGCTCATTCTTGCGGGATGCGACGGCACAGCCGTCGATGCGGCGCAAAGCACGATCATGGGCTACGATCCGCTCACTATCCCACTGACTCAGGCGTTGCTGGACCGCAAGCTCACCGGCTGGCGGACTCCTCAGGAGATATCATATCCGATGCTTGATGCGAACGACCTCGTCGTGGAGGACTACAAGCGGATCGAGCAACAGCCGTCGAGCCACCTGTTCACCTCGCTGGTTCTTCCCCTGTTCACCAGAGTCCTCAAGCTCAGACATCAGAAGAAACAGCCGGAGCCGTTGTTCGACATGTCGCGATGCATCAGATGCGGACGCTGCGTCCGCATCTGCCCGGGAAAGGCTCTGTCGCTTGTCGGTGACGGAAATGACAGACGAATCTCCATCGATTATGGCCGATGCATCAGATGCTACTGCTGCCACGAAGTATGTCCAGCCGATGCGATCAGGATCAACTCGACGGAACGAACGGAAGCGTAGGGCTTTCATAGGACGGTACCATGGATACGATGACGGTCGCAACGACGATATTGCTTGCCTTCCTTCCGATTTCAGAGTTGCGGGGAGCCATCCCGTTCGGATATTTCCGTGGCATGGACATCTGGCTTGCCGCGCCTCTTGCGATCGTATGCAACGCACTGGTCGCACCTGTCGCATATCTGTTCCTATCGACGCTGCATGGAGTATTCTACCGGCACTGGCGCTGGTACATCCGGTTCTTCGACAGGACGGTCGCCAAGGCAAGGCTCAAGCTCCAGGACAAGATCAACAGATTCGGCTACTGGGGCATTTTGTTCTTCGTGGCGATTCCGCTACCCATGACAGGGGCGTGGACGGGAACGCTCGGAGCATGGGTGCTCGGACTTGACAAACGCAAGACAATGCTGGCAGTATGCGGCGGGGTCTTGATCGCGGGAATCATCGTCACGACGATCATCATGCTCGGGGTCGGCATGAATTCCCTATTCGTAAAAGTAATCTGACCCACATCGAACGAGAGACCGAAACCACTCGATCTTCGCACAATCACAGAGGAACACCATGCGCTTCGACTTGCATCGAGAATTGAATCCTGAGCAATGTCATGCCGCGTCCACGATTGAAGGACCGGTTCTGATCATAGCAGGAGCAGGAAGCGGAAAAACGCGAATGCTCACCTTCCGGATCGCCCATATGCTGGAGACAGGAATCGATCCTTCGCACATACTCGCCCTGACCTTCACCAACAAAGCGGCGAAAGAAATGGCCGAACGGATACGATCCTTGACCGGCATGCCGCTGAAGAACCTGCTCGCGACTACGTTCCATTCGTTCGGAATGCGAATCCTCAAGCAATACATCCACCATCTCGGCTACAGAAACAACTTCACCATCTATGATGGAGCGGATCGTCAGGATCTGCTCAAGCAGGTGATCCTCAGTCAGGATCTCGACGTTGAGGACTACGACCTGTTCGAACTCGGAAATCTGTTCAGCGACATCAAGACAAAGCGTTCCGTCTGGAACAACGGCGCTTCCGAACGGCTGAAGAACATCTACGCCGAATACAACAAGCACATGAAAGCGTACAACGCCGTTGATTTCGACGATTTGATCATGATGCCGCTCCGGTTGTTCGAGGAATATCCGGAGATCCTCGAAAAACTGAGGGGACAATATACCCATGTCATGGTCGACGAATTCCAGGATACATCGCTCGCCCAGTACCGGATGGTCCATTTCCTGACCGAGAAAAGCAGGAACCTATGCGTCGTCGGCGACGACGACCAGTCCATCTATTCCTGGAGGGGCGCGAACTATCAGAACATAGTCATGTTCGAGAACGATTTCCCGGAGCGGAAAGAGATCAAGCTGGAACGGAACTATCGGTCCACCGGGAACATACTGGAGGCAGCGAACCAGCTGATCGTCCATAATGCCCAGCGCAAGGAAAAGAAACTCTGGACCGACAGCGGAAACGGAAGCTTCATCTACATGATGCATCCCCAGGACGAGGCGATCGAAGCAGTGGAGATCGCAAGGAAGATTCGGGACATCCATCTCCACCGTGATCGCAAGTTCGGCGATTTCGGCGTCCTTGTTCGGACGAACCATCTCATTCCCACACTCGAGAACCAGTTCATGGTGGAGAACATCCCTTGCCAGATTTCCGGCGGACAGAGTTTCTTCGAGCGGAAGGAAGTCAAGGACATGGTCTGCTATCTGAAAGTCCTGGCGAATCCCGACGACGACATCAGCTTCCTCCGCATCGTCAACACGCCCAGAAGGGGAATCGGCAGAATGACCCTTGAGAAGATGCGGCAGGTATCCGATTCGAAGCATTGCTCGCTGTTTTCCGCAATGAGTCTGCTGGCTTTCGCCACAGACGGAAACCTCAAGGACGCCCAGGCCAAGACGCTACAGAACCTTGTCGAAATGGTCAACCGATACCGCGACAGGATCTTCCATGCGGGCAACCGCAAACATCAAGTTCTCAAGGCTCTGGCGGGAGAAATCGATTATAAAGGACACCTGATCGACCAGCATCCGGACAACGAAAAGGCTGTGCAGTGGAAAATGAAAAGCATCGACATGCTGTGCGACATGTTTGGAAGATGGGAGAACGATCCGGACAACTATGCCTCGTCGCTGTACGACTACCTGAACCGCATCACCGTAGCGGGAAGGGAATCCGAAGATTCCGCAGACGACAAAGTGCACCTCATGACGATGCATGCTTCGAAAGGACTGGAATTCCCGTTCGTATTCCTTGCCGGAGTCGAGGACCACATCATCCCTCACGCTCGGACTATCGAAGAACATCCTGAGGCTCTCGACGAAGAGCGACGGTTGTTCTACGTAGCGATCACCAGAGCCAGGGAAGAACTGTATATCTCCAGTTGCGAGAATCGCAAGCGTGGCAGGGAGACCGGCCCCTCCGTTCCGTCAAGGTTCCTTCAGGAGATTCCTTCCCAGCTATTCGCGCCCGAAGAACCTGACAAGGAAGCTACGAAGGAAGATGTTTCCGAAATGATCAGGAAAATGAAAGCACGCTTCGCCAGGATCGACCAGTCGCAACAGGGATGACCGGTGGTTTCTTTCCGCAACAAGTTGTTGCATAACAGCCCCACAAACGTGTATTGTCTAGATACTCAGGAAACCATCTCAGGAGGTACCCACGCATGTCCGCCGACATCGACTTCTCCGTGCATCCGGTGACAGAGTTCTACGGATGCAATTGCTTCAGTGAGAGTGAAATGAGACGCTATCTTCCAGAAAGTGCGATGGAAGAGCTGAGACAGGTTCAGTGCGGAGGATGCGAACTGACCCCCGCGTTGGCGGAACTTGTAGCCTCGGCGATGAAGGAATGGGCGCTCTCCAAAGGCGCCACGCATTTCACACACTGGTTCCAGCCGCTGACAGGTCTCACCGCGGAAAAGCATGATTCCTTCATCCATCCGACTGCGAACGGGAAGGTCATGATGGAATTCTCCGGCACCGAGCTGGTACAAGGGGAATCGGACGCATCGTCGTTTCCGAACGGCGGACTGCGGGCGACGTTCGAGGCCCGGGGCTACACTGCCTGGGATACGACATCCCCTGCGTTCATCAAGGACTTCAACGGAGTAAGGATACTCTATATCCCGACCGCATTTTTTTCCTTCAACGGTGCCGCTTTGGACAAGAAAGTTCCGTTGCTTCGTTCCACGCAAGCTGTCGAGCGGCAGACGATCAGGGTTCTGCGTGCGTTGGGGAATACGAAAGTGCGGAGAGTCACCGTCAATATCGGTCCGGAGCAGGAATATTTTCTGGTAGATAGAAAGTACTACGATCTGCGACCGGATCTGCGTCTGACAGGCAGGACCGTACTGGGAAACCTTGCAGCAAAAGGCCAGGAGCTTGACGACCACTACTACGGAACGATCAACGACAGAGTGTCCGTGTTCATGAAGGAGTTGAACTACGAACTCTGGAAACTCGGCATCAGCAGCAAGACACAACACAAGGAGGCGGCTCCGAATCAGTTCGAGGTCGCAGTCGTCTACGACGCGGCAAACATATCCACCGACCACAACCAATTGTTGATGGACGTGCTCCAGTCGGTCGCCCAGCGCCATGGCATGGTCGCCCTACTCCATGAAAAGCCGTTCTCCGGCGTCAATGGATCCGGCAAGCACGACAACTGGTCGCTTTCCACCGAGGACGGGCAGAATCTCCTCTCCCCCGGAGCTAGTCCGGAAGACAATGTCCAGTTCCTGATCTTCCTGACAACGCTGATCAAGGCCGTCGACGTGTACGCCCCACTGCTCAGGGCAGGAGCCGCCACTGCTGGCAACGACCATCGGCTCGGCGCTGCGGAGGCGCCTCCGGCGATCATTTCCATCTATCTCGGTGATCAACTGACTGAGTTGCTCGACGCCATCGCCGACGAAACGCAGTGGCGCAAACGGAACGGAGAGTACATGAAGCTCGGTGTCACATGCCTTCCGAAACTCCCGAAGGACATGACGGATCGCAACCGCACCAGCCCGTTCGCCTTTACCGGCAACAAATTCGAGTTCCGCATGGTAGGTTCTTCGCAATCTATGTCTGGTCCGAACATCTATCTGAACGCAGCGGTCGCAGACATCTTGTCGGAAGTAGCGGACAGGCTGGAAAAAGCCGATGACAAGGACGCCGAATGTCATGCCATCATCAGAGAGTTCTATCGCGAACATCGCCGCGTCGTCTTCAATGGCAACGGATATTCGATGGAATGGGTCAAGGAAGCGAAGCGTCGTGGTCTGCCCAATTTCACTGACACGGTATCGGCGCTCCCGCAGGTCATGCGACGGGAATTCGTCGAGATGTTCGAGCGTCAGAGGGTATTCTCTCGCGAAGAACTCGCCTCCAGACTCGAAATCTACCTTGAGACATATAGCAAGCAGATCAACATCGAAGCATCCATCATGGTGGAGATGGTCCGGAAAAGCATCATTCCCGCAGTGACTCGTTATGTGTCGGATCTCTGCGAGAGCATCGTCCGGCAACGGGGACTCGGCTTCGATGTAACTGCGCAGAAACAGATAGCCGGAACACTGTCGAAGGAGCTGAACATGTCGATCACGTGTTGCGAACGACTGCATATTTCGATCGCCAAGGCACTGTCCCTATCCGATGACGCCCTTGCTCAGGCGACATGCTATCGCGACGAAGTGCTCGATTCCATGAAAGCGCTTCGCGGCCACGTGGACATACTGGAGACATACACCGACAAGAAAGCATGGCCGTTCCCCGCATACGACGACCTGTTGTTCCGTCTGTAGCGGCTGTAGGACGTACGGTCGGCCTTGCCGACTGCCCAGATCGCAAGCATCGCTGCAGTGAACAGCTTTGTCGTGCGCAATACAATCGTCGCTACAAACGGGCAAGCACCGGGACGCCCTCCTCGCTCGGTGTCTGAACTATATTCCTGTGCTATCGAATAGATATCGTTTTTTTATAGGTCTTATATAATCATTGAATCATTAATATAGAGCTACACTATTGGTCAAGTATCAGAACGACATATCAGTCCCTGATGCGCACCGAGCAGGCAACGTCCATTATCAAGCAAATTCATCGATCCTCCTGTCTTGCCGTCTGTGGAAAACAGGATGCGGAACGCTGAAAGATCCATAGTGCTCCCTGTCGGGGCATCGGACAGTGCACATACCGCGGCTTTCCTGCCGAAGTTCAGCAGTATCAGTTCCCGTACGCCGTCAAATTCCCGCACATAGGTCAACACCTCGTCACACGAGGATGAAACGAACCTGTGCGTTCCAAGCCGAAGAATCGAATCATGATTTCTGAGGGCCAGCAGGGCATGGTAGAAGTTCAGTAGAGAAGCGGGGTTATCCATCTGAGAAGAGACATTCAGCGATTCGTGCGCCGTATCGAGAGGAAGCCATGGGGACGTGTCGGAAAATCCGGCATATTCGGTGCCGTCCCATTGCATCGGAGAACGTTCAGGATCCCGACCAGGATGGAACGGCCAGTATTTTTTGCCCAATGGATCCTGGAACTTGCTCCTCGGAAGCTTGATGTCTGGCATTCCGATCTCCTCGCCGTAATAGATGAACGGGGTACCTCTTTGCGTGAGCAGGAACATGGCTGCCAGCTTGGCTTTCCCGACATCTCCTCCGAACCTGCTGATCGCCCTTGGCATGTCATGGTTCGAGAGCACCCAGCAGGGCCATCCCGACTCTGGGACCGCCTTGTACCATCTGTCGGCGACGTTGCGCCAAGCCCGAGCGTTCCATTTCGTGCTCAGCAAGGTAAAGTCGAACGCGAGATGCAGTTCGTTCGTGCCGTCGCCAAGATAGGAAGCCGCCTTCTCCGGCTCTCCCGGCGCTTCGACCATGATTTCTCCGACCAGCATCCGGTCCTCGTATTCATCGACCATCTTCCTGAATCTACGAAGCTTCGCATGCGCTTCCGGTCTGTTGCGGTCGAATATATGGCGTTGCATGTCGTACGGACGCGGTGTGGGACCTATCATTCGTGGATTGTCACGGAACGTTTCGTCTTTGACGATCGCGTTGATCACGTCCAAGCGGAACCCATCGATCCCTTTGTCTAGCCAGAAACGGATATCGGCGAACAGCGCTTCGACCACTGCGTCGTTTCGCCAGTTCAGATCAGGCTGCTCGGCAAGGAACGAGTGGAGATAGTATTGGCCGCGCTGGGGAGAGAAGGTCCATGCTCTTCCTCCGAAACAGGCGTACCAGTTGTTCGGCAGGCCCTTCCTGTTTCCAGGAATCCTATCCTTCCAGATATAGAAATCGCTTTTCGGATTGTCCTGACTCGAGGAACTTTCGAGAAACCATGCATGCTGGTCGGACGTATGGTTCAGCACCATGTCGAGAATCACCCGGATGTCCCTTTCATGTGCTTCCGCAATCAAACGGTCCATATCCTCCAACGAACCGAAAACGGGATCTACATCGCGATAGTCGCTGACGTCGTACCCGAAATCCTTCATGGGTGACGGATAGATCGGGCTGAGCCAGATAGCGCCTATCCCCAGCCATCGAAGATAGTCCAGCCGGCTGATGATTCCCGGAATATCACCGATTCCGTCGCCGTTGGAATCCTGGAAACTCCTCGGATAAATCTGATAGACGACGCATTCCTTCCACCAAGTCTCGAACATCGGCATCACTTCCTTTCGCATACATGATACCAGTGTACCATCACATGCCGAAAGAGAGAATTCTTTTTCTTCGTCGATGCCAGAAAGAAACCGCTAGGCAACGACCTTGAAAAGCGGTACGATTTCGTGCATGAGGCACCAAGAGCCCGGACGCAAGTCGATCGTGCGAATCGCTCGGTTCACCATGTTCTCGATCAGCGCAGGCTTTATTCAGGCCGCGGTCTTCGCCATCGGAGAGGAGGCGTTGCATCTGCCTTATTGGCCGAGCTACTTGACCGCGCTTATTCTGTCTATCGTCTATAACTTCACACTCAATCGGCGTTTTACTTTCAAATCCACGGCCAATATACCGATCGCAATGCTGAAACTAGGCATATATTACGCTGTGTTCACTCCCGTTTCGACATGGGCAGGTCAGGAACTCGTCTCGTCAGGAATCAACGACTATGTGGTTCTGTTCGGAACAATGCTGACGAATCTGGCCACCGAATTTCTGGTGAGCAGGTTCTTCATCTATCGGGGACAGATGGATAATCGAGTTCGATGACGGAATGCCCTTCTCGCAAGCTTCGTCAACGCCATCCATTCAAACCGCCGAATCGTTCTGAAATTGACCGAAACAGATCGCTCCAGACAGACTCTTTGCGATAAAACACAGGAGGAAAGCCAATCGGCGCCGCTATGAGACGATAGCCGCCACAGACTTCGGAACCCGAGAACAGATCAACCCAATGCTCGTCAGGAAGTATGAGGGAACGGGAAACCGCTCCTGGTTCCATGACCGGTGCGACCAGCAAGTCCTCCCCCAGCATGTAGGCATCAGAACAGTCGAAAAACGGCTCGCAGGGGTAATGGAGGAAAACCGGTCGCATCACAGGAATCCCTCTTTCGGAATTGATACGAACAATCGATTCAAGATACGGTTTCAGCGCAACATGGAGACCAGACATTCTTGCAAAATGAGCAATCGTATCCTCATCTCCATCGAACTGCCAGTTTTCACTTGGACGATTTCCTTCATGAGTGCGCATCAATGGAGAGAATGCCGAGAACTCACACCACCTGAGAAGCAACTCTTTCGTGCGGTGCATGCCATATAAGGTTGTATACCCACCGATATCGCTGTGGCACAATCCCATGCCGGACATTGCCAAGGAAAGTGTCCCCGTCAGTGCGGAAGGCAAGCCATCGTCTTCAGACCAATCGACATTCTGATCTCCTGCCCACATCATCGGACATGCAGTCAGACTCCTTGCGTTTCCTGCTCTCATGAAATAGAGGATGTCGTCGGCTCGGCCTGATCCTTCGACAGCTTCCCGGTTGATTTGCGCCCACATCCCCGGCCAAGCGTTATGCATCCCCAAAGGGGAACTTCCATCGGACAGGATGCAGTCGGTGGGCAGATACTCGCCGAAATCGGCCATCCATCCAGACAATCCGAACCCGATCAGCTCCCTTTCAATGACGTCACAGTACCATCTGCATGCCTGTTCGTTGGTGAAATCGACGATACCGGCATCGAATTCCCCAAAATCGACAAGATACGTCCCACCGTTCCCGCTACGGGCGAGATACCCGCACTCTTCAGCATTCTTGAAGAGAGGAGCTCCGGCAAGTACATAGGGGTTGATATATCCCAAGAAGCATACCCCTTGCCTCCCAAGTTCCTGTATCGTGGTATCCAACCCAGGGTAGAGAGCCTCGTCCCACTGCCAATTCCAGCGCAAGCGCTTGCCGAACGTCGTATGCTTTTCCCCTTGCCAGTCCTGAGCCCAAATCCCGCAGACATGGACGCCTGCAGACCGCATCTTGTCAAGTTTTTTCAGACATGCTTCTGTTCCTCCCTGAATTCCGAGGATTACACCGTCATAACACCACTTTGGAAGTGGACGCTGCCGGCCAAGCAGTGCGGAAATGTCAGACACAACGTCAATAAGAGTCTCCTTTCTCCCAATCACTACTTCCTGAGGAACTTCCCAGAACAGGAGGTTATGACGCTGAGGATCCGAAAAGTCGAAAGTCGCAAAGCAGTAAGTCTCGGCATGCAGAAAATACCCGCGGGAGGAAACGAACGTCGGTTGCGGATAGAACGTTGTGTAGTAGTCACCGCCCGCCTTGTCCTGTTCATCGGCAATCCGTGTAATCGCAGTCTCCTTGTTCCGGCCTACTCCCTGTTCCTGCGTCCAGAGGGGGAAACTCCTGCCACGGAGATCCAGATAGGAAAACTGCTCCCCACAACCGTAGACATGTTCCGTCTCGCAGGCGAAAAAATTGAGAAGGAACCTATTGAACGTCACCCCTCCAGTTTCAAAGGAAATATGCAATCGATCATCAAGTTCATGAAGAGAACAAGTCACGGAACGTAAATCGTCATGGAACACCACTTTATAATAGAGGACGCCTTCTATGACAGATTCTGTAATCGAATACGAGGTCAGAGGATGAGTGGTGAATGAACGTTCCGAAAAAAAGAAATTTCCGCGGTACATGTCGATATCCGTCTCACCGTTGCCGACGATCACGAACGGGCGGGCGGGACAATGGTCGATCAACAAAAGTCCGTTGTATTCAACACATAGATGCGAACCATCCATCGTACAAGCTATCATGCGCAGTCCTCCTGCTCCATTCTCATCTCCATACTCCAGACTTTTTGCAGAAAATCATCCCTTCACCGCACCGGATGTCAGTCCGCCGATGATCTTATCATGGAGGAACACATACGCCACGACACTGGGGATTATCGTCACGACGATTGCCGCATACATGCTCCCATAATCAGTGATGAATTGACTGGTAAAGAACTTGATGCCGAGTTGGATAGTCCTGGATTCAATGCTTGAGGTCAATAACATCGCCATGACGAATTCATTCCAAGCATAAATGAAACAGAACGTCCCCGCAGTTACAAGCCCGGAACGCGACAATGGAAAAATGATTGTCACAAAGCGCTGCAAAAAGCCACAACCGTCGATGATCGCGGCCTCTTCCAGTTCCTTCGGGATGCTTTTCATAAATGCAGTAACGAGAAATATGGAGACAGGAATATTCACGGAAGAGTATACCAGAACAAGTGCTATCAGTTTATTATAAAGATGCGTTTTCGTTATCAGCGTAAAATACGGAACCATGAAAGAAATGACGGGAATCAGGATCCCTGTGGTCAAGACAGTGTAGATGATCCCTTTCCCTCTGAAAGATTCCCTCGCCAAAACGAACGAAGCCATCGCAGTGACCGCTATATTGATGCAGACCGATAACACGGAGACGATGACCGAGTTGAGGAACAATCGCGGCAGGCTGGCCATTGAAAAGGCCTTCGCATAGTTCGTCCATTGCCACGAAGATGGCCACCCGAACGGAGAGACCTGCAACTCGAGGTTTGTACGGAAAGAACTGACGACTAGCCAAACGATCGGTAATAAAGCTACGGCCAGCAAGGAAACGAGGAAAATCCATTTCACAGTGTTGAGAAGTATCCACTTCGCAGTATGCTCTTGTTTCATTCATACTCTCCTATTGGGCCATCTCGGACATCGGATCGGATTTTCCGAAGATCTTTCTCAGCAATGAGATCACTACGGTGCCCAGAAGGATCAGGAATACTCCTGCTGTACTTGCCTCACTATAGCGTAACGCATCCATTTTCAGGTACAAATCGATTCCCATCGTAGTAGTCGAATATGCAGGTCCTCCTCCCGTCATCAGATAGGTGGATTCGAAATGGCGGATTCCATACGCCATCGCAAGAGTCATGGTGGTTACCAGACTTCCCCGGAGCATTGGTAACGTGATATGGAATTCTTGTTGTAAAGTGCTTGCCCCATCTATCTCGGCGGCCTCATAGAGAGTCTGCGGTATATTCATGGCGGAAGCGAGTAGAATGATCATGAAGTAGCCAATGTAGATGACCGTCTGGAAAATCACCGCTCCCAAAGCGGTCGAAGGATCCCCGAGCCAGTTTCGCGGAGCCATGCCGAACAATCTTTGAAAAATCGTGTTGACCGGTCCTGAGATATTGTACATGGCGACCCATACCATTGCCAGGGCGACTGTGCTGATGACATTGGGTAGATAGTAGACGGTACGAAGGAACTTCCATCCCTTTGGTTTTCTGACGAGGATCATCGCGACAATCGCAGCTAGCGGCACTTGAATGAATCCTTGACAAAGCGCCCATATGACATTGTTGGCAATCGCCTTGCGAAACGTCGGATCCAACAGAAGTTTCCGATAATTCCCTATTCCAAAGAACTTCATCGATCCGATTCCACGCCAACTTGTAAAGCTCGTCATTATAGTAAATAAAAACGGATATACAAAGAAAGCTACAAACAGTATCATCACAGGAATCAGAAAGAGGATCCTCATGAAATGATTGGAACGGCCGCCTGCACATCGTATGTTCATCAAACACTCCCATTCCCGTCAAAGGGCGAAGAGCCGGGGCTTCTGTAGAAAAAGATGACGCCCCGGCATTGATGGAAAACTTATCGTTCGATTTTCTTATCAACCAAAGAACAGAACTCCTCAGGTGTGATCCTCCCCAAGGAAAGGGCGCCAAGCTGCTGTGCGAACTCAAGGGTGACTTCCGCCCCCAGAGCAGCTTCCAGATCGGACGCCGTAGTAGATACAGAATCCGCGAGGTCATAGAACTGCTTCTGAAGAGAATTAACCGGCCGATAATCATTTTTGACTGCAAACATAGCACCAGAAGTACTCGCTACCCGAGCGATATTCTCCGGCTTTGTCAGGTACTTCAGGAACTCGATGATCGCAGTCTCCCTAGCTTTGTCCTTCGTAGCCGCCGCACAGATATTCGCCTGTAGTCGGCTGATCATGAAATCAGTGGTATCTCCGGCAGGAGGCAGTCCCGAGATCTGGATGGAATCGTAGAACGGAGTTTCTGCAAGATCGGCCCGACCGGCATACCAAGGACCGTTTGAGAATACCGCCGTACGACCGGCAAGGAAATGACCGCCGCTACCACCGGCTCCCAACCCTACCGCATCCGCAGTGGAGTAGTTGACGATGATGTCCTTCAGGATTGTAGCCGCCTTGACGAGCGCAGGATCGGTGAACGGTTTCGACCACACGTCGACACCTCCCAGGGAAACCGCGAGATGGGAGAACCAGATCATGGATGTCCATGCGTTCGTATCGCCCGTCATCTGGCTGGTCGGAGCGATTCCAGCCGCCTTGAGTTTCTTGAATGCGGCATACATTGCATCCATCGTTGTAGGAACCGTATCGATGCCTACAGAACGAAAAGCGTCCATATTGTACCAGATCGGCAGAATCGCAGTCTCCATCGGCAAGGACTTCAGCTGGCCGTCAACGGTGGACTGGATGAGGGAACCGGAATCAAATGTAGCTTTCCACGCATCATCCATCACATTCGAAAAATCCATCAACAGCTTCGACTGATAGAACTGCTGTGTTGTCGGATTCAACTTGATCGTGAAAATATCGGCGGGAGCGATTCCGGCCGCCAACGAGGTCCGGACTTTCTGTTCATATGCATTATAATCCGGCTGAGGTTCGACAACCACCTTGATTTTCCCTGCATGGGTAGCATTGAACTCGCTGATCAGCTCTTCGATGGCGGGAGCTTTACTATCGTTGCCCACCCAAATGCTCGCCCAGCGAATTTCTATTTCCTTGTCGCCCGATTCGTTCTGACCGCTTGCGAACAGCGGGAAAAAGACGCAAACCGCCAAGAGCACCATTACCATTAGCATTTTCTTCGCACTCAACATAACCACACTCCTTTTGCATTACTTTCTTAGAGAAAGAAATATAATTGTATATACGCATGAATTTCATATCCTGTCAAGAAAAATGTCATTTGGGCAGGGGTAGGAAAACTCACCAAAATCGATCACAGCCTGCTCGGTCATTCAATAATCTTCCACCCTTTGAGCTTCGCCATGATCCTTAGTGGACGAATGAAATCACCGTAAACAACCGATGAATGATGCGCAAGCCCATTGTCGACGACAAGATCCAGAACCTCCTTGACGGGGCGATCGAAAACCGCCTTCATGTATGTCCCCCGCAGGAGTTTCTCCATCGGTATCGCATTCGCCTTCTGCAAGAACATTCTGTATCCTCCCCTCGCGGAATCGAGTCGTAATACCGACAACTGGCCAGATTTCAGTACGAAATCGGCTGTCACGCCCTTGCCGCCTGCAAAATATGTATCGAGGGAGCGGTTGCAGACACCGTCCCAAAGATTGCAGGGGGCTACCCCACAATGCCAGAACAAAGCGAAGTTCTTCTGAAAATCTACTTGTGAGAAATCGAACAGGAACGGAGTTTCACCTCCGATCGCCTTGTGCATGATCATCGATACGGCCCCGTCAATGTCGCCTTCGCACGCGAGAACCATCCCTTCGGACTGAAGCAACGACATGGCGGCGCAAGGGGACACGCCGAAATCACGGGCGAACTCCGGCCAGCATCTGATGGCGAGAGCGGAAAGACCGTGCTGTCGGTAGAATGCGGCAAGGCGAGCGGATAGCTCCGCCACCTTGTCGATCTGAAACTCGGTAAGCGTCGCGACATCGAATGTCTTGTAGATCTGGTCTCTCCTGTCCTGTATCTCGGTATCATCGACTGGGTAGGAAAACACCTCGGAAAGCTCGAAATGATCCACCAATGCACCGGTTGCGCCATAGAGCTGATTATCCTGGACACCTACGTTGAAGAACCCGTCGGCACGATACCCGATGATTCCTATCCGCGCCTGACTGAGAGCCTTGATAGCTCGAATCGCATCCACCCAGTTCTCGTCGATCGTATCCTGAACGATCACGTAGTAATCGTCTACACCGCTTTTGTAAAGGTTCGACGCATCGAGATTGACCCCGCACACGGAATTCAGGCGGATCTTGCCTCCGTTGTATGGGAGCTCCGGCAATCCCCATAGCAGGAAGGGACGCTTGACAGCCTCGCGAAGTTGCATGACAAGATGCCCAAGATGAAAGGTACCGGAGATGCACACCACCCCGTCGACCGCCGCACTCGCAAGCGATTGTGCGGCCGCAGCGCCATCTTCGATCGAAATGACGAGCTCGTCGATAGCGACAAGTTCGACGTTTTCCAACCCTCTAAGTTTCACAAGAACATCGCGGTATATCCGCTTTGCCGCCTCAAAGTCATATGTCTTCCTCGCCAGGCAGACTACACCTAATCTCACCGTCTGTTTCACATCCACTCCTCAACCCGACATCGTAATACCCAACGTGTACTTGGATTATATTTTCTTTCTCAAAGTAAGTAAAACCCAGTTTTTTCCATCAGTCAAGTTTTTTTATGTCGTCGGTCATGGTGGTGTCAAAGCGATGTTCAGCTGAAGAAATCTGTCAGAACGAGATCCGAAGCGCCTCGTTGAGCATAGAGGGGATCATAAGCGGTGGAATAGATCAAAGGGATATCGTCGTCGAATGCATCCGGTTCAACGAACAGACGACGAACGGCATCTGCGATAGCGTCGGCGACGACGGCGGAACATCCGACGAACAAGAATGTCCTGGGGGCGAGGAATCGAATGATGCTCTTCATTGCGATAAGCAGATATCCGGCGGCCCGCTCGATCGTTCGGATCGCTTTTGGATCCCCCGCCTTCAAAGATGCGTCAAGACTCTCGAACAACGCAAGCCGAGACTGGACAGACAATGGGTCCAAGTCCTGCAGGTACGCCTGAAGACACCCCCTCGAACCACAAGCGCATCGTGGGCCATCGAAATTGATCGGGATGTGTCCTGTCTCCAACGTCGTCCCTCTGCTAGAGAGGAATATCTTGTCGTCATTGACGAACGCGCCGTTGACACCTGACCGCAACAAGAAGGTAAACATGGAGCCTTGTGTGTCAAACCCGCCGTATCGGTACTCACTGAACGCAATCGCAGAACAGTTGTTATGGAGTTGGACAGGCAAATGGAGCCTTTCCTCCAGTTCCCGCACGATCGGATACTTTTTCATTCCGGAGATCCGCGGATAGTACATCACCTGCCTGTTTGTCAAATCCACTTGTCCTGGAGCCGCGATCCCTATCCCGAGCATTTTTTCAGCAGGAATCGCAAGACGTGTCGTCGCATCCCTGACAATCCTGACGATGGCGTCCATTACGGTGTCGGCATCGACATTCTCAGGCAGAGGCTCGATGCTCGAAGATATCCGGTTGCCTAAAAAATCGAATATTCCTATTGAGATATATGAAGCCCAGAATTCAAGACCGACAGAATAGAGAGCGTCCTTATTCACAACATACGACACCGGTCGGCGCCCTTTCTTCTGGAAAGGAGCATCCTCCCCTCCCGGCAAAGGGACGATCAGCCCGTCCTCTTCAAGGGAAGAAAATATCCGGAAGATCGTAGGAGCCTTCAATCCCGTCTCGAGCACAAGTTCCGACTGAGATATTCCCCTGATGCCGGAAGCATGGATGCGGGATAGGACAAGACTTTTGTTATGCAGACGCATATCTGAAGCTCGCAATGGATTGTCTTGCATGTTCCCTCCCTCATTTCACATTCTTCGTTGCCGTCCGGCAGTAAGCCTCACCACCAGTCTACTCCGTTCCCGTGAAAAAATCCACAACAAGAACTTTACAACAACCATATTGTATTATATAGTTATTTTCAATAAGAAACTAAATCGAGGTGTTCAATGCTCACAGCTCTACAATTACAAGAACTAGCTTCATTCGCAAAGACCATCAGAAAAGAGACGATACTTCAGATTGCAACTCTTGGAGTGGGACACATCGGAGGAGCTCTCTCCATCGTGGATATTCTCGCTTTGCTTTACACTAACGTCATGAACATACGTCCGGACGATCCGTTGTGGGAAGGCCGGGACGTTCTGATCCTTTCAAAAGGACATGCGGGTCCTGCGTTGTACGCTACATTGTCAGAAAAAGGATTTTTTTCTTCTTCGTGGCTCAGAACGCTCAACAAAGGTGGCACGCGATTGCCGAGCCACTGCGACAGGCTGAAAACACCGGGAATCGACATGTCGACTGGGTCGCTCGGGCAAGGTCTTTCCGTCGCTTGCGGCGTTGCGTACGGGAGAAAGCTTGATGGAAACGGTTGCCACATATATGCGATCATCGGCGATGGAGAGTCGCAGGAAGGTCAGATATGGGAAGCCGCCATGTTCGCCGCGCAATACAAGCTGGGTCATGTCATCGCCTTCACCGACTTCAACAAGCTGCAGATAGACGGGACAATCGAACAGATCATCGGGCTGGAGGACCTGCAGGCTAAATGGCAGGCTTTCGGCTGGCATACCCAACGAGTGGACGGGCATGACTTCCAGCAGATGCATGAAGCGATTCTCAAGGCGAAGGAGGATACTGCCAGACCTTCCATGATCATACTGGATACGATCAAGGGAAAAGGAGCTTTATTCTGCGAGGGAGCTGTCACGAACCACAACATGAAAGTCGACATGGACACCGCGATGCGGGCGATCGCCGAATTGGAAGGCTAAGGGGGAATCCTGTATGGAAGAAAAAGAGATGCGTGCCGTATATGCTGAAACTTTGATAGATCTCGCCAGGCACGATCCACGGATCGTCGTCGTGGAGGCGGACCTCATGAGAGCTACCGGCACGATGGCGTTCAAAAGCGCGTTTCCCGAACGAGCTGTAGATGTCGGGGTCGCGGAAGCCGACCTGCTCGGAGTAAGCGCAGGCCTCAGTGTGGCAGGGAAAATCCCGTTCGCCGCCACATTCGGATGTTTTGCCTCCCGCCGGGCATTCGACCAGTTTTTCGTCTCGGCGAACTATGCCGGATTGAACGTAAAGCTCGTCGGAACGGATCCTGGAATATCTGCGGCGTACAACGGCGGAACGCACATGCCGTTTGAAGATATCGGTATGATGAAACTCATCCCGGATCTGACGATCGTTGAACCGTGCGATCCGGTCTCCTTGAAAGCACTCACCATCGCATGCGCAGAGCATCAGGGGTGCACCTATATGAGGCTTCACAGGAAAGCCGTCCCGCGCATCTACAAAAAGGATGAAGAATTCATATTGGGAAAAGGAAAAGTCCTTAAGGATGGTTCCGACGTAACGATCATCGCCATTGGAGCCATCTTGGTTCCGGAAGCCATCAAAGCCTCGAACGCACTGTCGAAAAAAGGTGTATCGGCAGCCGTCATCGACATGCATACAGTCAAACCTCTCGACAAGGAACTGGTCCTTTCCTATGCACGAAAGACGGGTGCCATCGTAACCGCTGAAAATCACCAGGTGTGTGGTGGCATGGGGGATAGCGTCGCTCATTTCCTCAGCACCGCCCATCCGACGAAACTCGCCATGGTCGGAATCCATGACGAATTTGGGCAGGTAGGGACCCAGCAATGGCTTCAAGAACACTATCGCTTGACCGCTGAAGAAATTGAACGGAAGGCTCTATCGCTTGTTGAGCGATGAACAGACTGCCTTGAAACTCATAAGGAGATGAATATGAAAATCGCAATCGCTTCGGATCTTTCAGGTTTTTCGTTGAAGGAAGAGATTAAGAAACACCTTCTGGAATGTGGGCAAGAAGTCGTTGATTATGGAATCCCTTCAGAAAACGAGGCGAAACCCTACTACATCCAAGCGCAGAAAGTAGCTCTCGCAGTACAACATGGTGAGGTGGAGAAAGGAATCCTCGTCTGCGGGACAGGACAAGGAATGGCGATTGTGGCGAACAAATTCAAAGGTATCTACGCTTGCGTCGTCAACGATATTTTTTCCGGAGAACGGGCAAAAATCGTCAACAACGCCAACGTCATCACGTTGGGAGGCTGGATCACCGCTCCGTTTCTCGGATGCCAGATTGTAGATGCATGGCTCTCCATGAAATTCACTCAGAAAATGGAGTTCAAAAAGGAATTCCTCACGAATGCCTTCTCACAGGTACAGGAAATCGAAAAGGAGAACTTCAAGTGATCAACAGTATCCTCTCCCCTGTCCATATCCTGGAGTTCGAAGATATCGGAGAGCAACAATTGCGGAAAATTCTTGCGACCGTCATCGGTAAGTTCTCGCCGATGACGGTTGTCGTCATCGAAGATTCCGCCCCGATCGAACGCAAGGAGGCAGTTCTTTCCGATCTTGCCGCCCATTGCACACTGCTGAGACGAAACAACGTGCAACCGAATCCCTGTTGCTCTGACATCATGGAGATGGTCCGTTCGATAGACTTTACGACTGTCGATGCCGTTCTGGCAATCGGAGGTGGGAGCGTCATGGATTCGGCGAAGGCAGCGGCGATGCTGGCGACCAACGGAGGAGATTTGGAAGAATACCTTGGCAATGCGCCGGATCGAACGATCTCCAAACGATCCCTCCCCCTCATATTGATCCCAACCACTGCAGGGACCGGCTCCGAAGTAACGAAAGTAGGTGTCTATACAGCTTCCTCGGGACGTAAATACACATTAGGATCCCCGTTGATGCTTGCGCATTGCGCGGTCCTAGTAGGTTCTTTCATCGATTCAGCGCCGACGAAGTTGTGCGCATCTACAGGTCTAGATGCGCTGGATCATGCATTGGAATCCATTTGGAACATCAATGCGACGGAAATAACGATTCCTGCGGCGGAAGATGCCGCGAAGGAAGTTTTGACATGGCTGCCGAGACTGTACCAGGCGAAACAGGAAGGCATCGTCGACAGGCATATCCAGTTGCGCATGCTACATGCGTCCTGCATGTCCGGCATCGCGTTCAATATCACAGGAACGGCCGCCGGGCACGCAATTTCCTTCATATTGTCCGAAGACTGGCATGTCCCGCACGGTCTCGCATGCGCATTCACCTTGCCAGAGGTTTTCGATATCGCACGACGGGATGAACACATAAGCGTTAGTCTGGCGAAAATTTCCCGTGCTTTCCATCCAGACATCAACGAAAGTGAAGACCTCGTCTCCGCATTGAAAACCATGATCGGGACGATGATGCGACAAATGGATATTCCTCGAACTTTCAAAGAGCTTTCGGTCTCTGTAGAACCGGACGAACTGTCCCGAAAGTTCTCCAGGGCGTTCTCAGATCCCAAGATGGGAAACCAGAAACCCCGAATTACACCGGATATGCTCGATACACTTCTTCGGAGCAAACTGTGAGCGAAGTCCTGATTTCCGGTCTCGTCGTATTCATCACCCATACCATAGAGGCTGTGACAGGTTTCGGTTGCTCGGTCCTCGCCATGCCGTTCGTCACCGCGCTTTTGGGGATGCGGGTCGGTATCATGGTCATCACGATCCTTGCATGGTTCCTCGCGCTCTATTTCGTCATTCGAAAATGGAAGGAAATAGACTGGAGACAGTTCTCAATCATCATTGGATGCATGCTGATCGGCCTACCCATCGGTATGTATATCTTCCGTCATGCAGACGTTTTCGCTTTGCGATCGATCCTTGCGATCTTCATCTGTATCGTATCCGCATGGCAACTGGCACTACGACTCATGCACAGAAATCACACAACGACACATCCCGGCACGATATCCATAGCGAAAACACTTCCTTATTACTTGTTGCTTATCACAGGAGGCATCGTCCACGGCATATTCTCGACTGGGGGACCACTTGTCGTCCTGTATGCGACCAAGTTCATCACAGACAAAGGAAGATTCCGAGCCACACTCTGCCTTCTCTGGACGACGCTCAACACCATTATCATCGGTACATACCTCATAGAAGGAAGTATGACGACGGAAGTGGTAAAGAATACGGGAATACTGATTCCTTTCGTTATCATGGGAATCTTCGCAGGTGAGAAAATTCATGCGAAAGTTAACGAGCGGATATTCTCCCTGATCGTGTTTGCACTTTTGCTGGCGACCGGAATCATTATGCTTTGGAATTGAAGGAGGTAATCCATGCAACATGCGTCATTTGCAGTTCCCGACCAGCTGGTCAGAGCCAATCTCTCGACGAAAATCCTTTCATTGGACAATTCACGAGCCACATGGTACGGCAGATTGATTGAACATATCGATCTCTCACACCTCGTAGAAATGGCAAATGAAAGCACAAGCATCGATCCTTCGGGCAATACATACGTGGCAAGCATACCGGAATGGGAAACCTCAGCTCCATATGAAACTTTGAGCAATCTGTTTGGACAATATCCGATTGAAATCGGATATTGCAATGGTCCGAACCAAACAATCAACGGCATGGAATATCATAAGACTCCTGAACTCTTCATCGCCGTTACTGACTGCGTTCAATTTCTCTGTCGTCCCGAATGTCTTCATGATTTCGCCACATGCAATTCCTACGATGCTGAAGCCTTTTTCTTTCCGAAAGGAAGCGCCTTCCTTCTACATCCTTGCATTCTCCATCTGGCGCCTTGCTCGGTACATGCGACAGGATTCAAGTCAATCATCATATTACCGAAAGAGACCAATTTGCCGTTACCTGCGTCTCATGTACCGTCGGATGAGGATCCTGAGCAAAAATTGCTGTTCAAAGTAAACAAATGGATGATCGCACATCCGACACGCTTACAACTCATCAAGCAAGGGGTGTACCCAGGCTTGACCGGAGAGAATAGAAGAATTGTTCCGATTGGAGATTCGTAGGAGCGAAGAGTCTCTCCATATCCACATGAATGGAAATAACTTCAGATTACGCGCTTCTTCAGCCATTCGCCTCGTCTGAATCGATGGACAAAGAAGACGCTTCGACAGATCCAGTCGATATACATCGCAAGCCAGACACCCACGACGCCCATTCCAAGACTTGACCCGAGCACTTGGGAAAAACCGACTCGGAACACCCACATCGAAGCCAACGATACTACCATCGGGAATTTTGCATCCCCTGCCGCCCTGAGAAAATTCGGAAGCGTGAATGCAAGGGGCCATATCAATGTCCCGGCTACGACATGTGATCCGATCAGAATCATCGATAGTTCAGCCGCATGTTCGCTGACATGGTAGAGACCGATCATCCAATCCCTGGATAGGAGGAATATAGGAGCTGTCGCCAGATATGATAGGAATGCGATTCCAAGTAGCTTTTTCGAATAGTATTTTGCCTGTCCGGGTTCGTTCGCTCCGATGCATTGTCCGACGATCGCGACAGCGGCCATCCCGACGGCTGACCCCGGAATGTTCTCCATGCTGCAGATATTGCTGGATATTGCGTTGGCGGCGATTTGCGCTGTACCGAATGACGCGATGATCCCTTGCACAAACAATTTGCCGATGTGGAACATTCCATTTTCAATACCGCTGGGAACTCCGATGCTCAGTATCCTCCGCACCATATCGCGGTGGAATTCGAAACGCCAGATTCGTTCGATATGGATCGGCTTGCGCAGATCACAAATCAACACCAGCATGATTGCCGCGGAGATCATCCGTGACACAAGCGTCCCGAAAGCAGCGCCGGAAACGCCCATATCCAGCCAGAAAATGAAAAGTGAATTAAATGCGATATTCGTGACGTTCATGACCAATGCAAGCAGCAACGGCGTCCTGCTGTTGCCCATCGCCCGATACAGTGCAGTGCAAGCGTTGAACATAGCCAGGAATGGGTATGATATTGCAAGAATCCAGAAGTATTCCAGCGAAGCAGCCATCACTTCCGGTTCGATCACTCCAAAGATCAAATCAAGGATCTGCTTTCTCAACGCCAAGGAAATCGCCATAAGGGTAACGGAAATAAACACAACAGTATTAAGCAGTTGCTTTGCGGCGACGCACCCTTTCGCAGGTTCACGATTACCGAGATACTGCGACGAGACGACGGCTCCTCCAGTACAGAATGCCGAAAAGACAAAAATAAAGAGCTGACTGATCGAATCGACCAAGGAAACTCCACTGACGGAAGCTTCGCCTAGAGAAGAGACCATCAATGTGTCGAACAGTCCTAAAGAAATATGCAGGAACTGCTCGGCAATCAATGGAATGATCAATACCGCTAGATAGCGATTGGAAAATAAGCGTTGTTGGTTTGTGTCATTGTTCACGATACCAGCATCCTAGCTTCGAATTCTTTTTTATGGAAGTGAATGTAGCAGGAATCATTCGCAAAGATCCATCATGATACTGTCCGCATCTCAGTATGGGACAAAGAGAGTGTATGGCAAATTCCTATATTCATATGTTTTATAATATCATTACCATATAAAAATCATAGCGTTACATATGTAATATTAGTAATTACAATATAGATTCACTATCCTATTACAATGATTACTTATTTTTTTTTAATAATTACAGGTAATGATGAGTAAAAAAACAAAGAAACAATATATAACAATTATATCATTTTTATATGTTATGATATCATTTATTATAAAAACACTACAAAGACATTCACTTCCAATTTATTTTCACTGAAATTCGGCGGAAATGGCAACTGCGCGGCAATGTGTTCATCTTGGAAACTTGCGATATGATCATTCTGAATGCTTCTTTGAAAATTCCTTCAAGGCGAACCGGATACCCGCAGCCCATCCCAATCCCATATTGGAAAACAATTCCTCGAGTTCGCGCTTGAATGAAGGCTCGATGGAAAAGGTAGTCAAGATTTTGTTCTCTTTCTTGGCCCCACCGTCTTTCGCAAACAACTGCTTCGCCTTCTGTCCACTGATGCTGTCTTCCTTGCCGACTGATTCCATCCCTGGATTTCTTTTCAATGCCATTTCCCTATCTCCATATTACAGCGTCGAGTTCTTCAACTGCATTCATAGTCTTCACTTTCAAACCCCGACCCTTCTGCTTGAAAAGCTGTGGAGCGCAGCTTGCCTCCTGAGCTTTCCGGAAGACAGGATCGACCGGAATCTTGAATACTTCAAAAATACCTTCCTGGGCAGCGGCAAGGATGTCCCTATGCTGCCGAATGCGCTCATCATATGAATTGATGACGATTCTGGAATGCTTGACTGGAGCACGCAGGTTTTTCTTCAACTTAGTCAGTTCATCAATGAAAATCTCGAGTCCATCGAGACTGAACACCTCAGGGGTCATAGGAGTTATTACTTCATCGCTCGCAATCAATGCGGAACGTTCCAACCGGCCAAGACCAGGCGACAGGTCTAGAACGATATGGTCAAAATCTTGGGATAATTCTTGGATGAGATCCTGAAGAACATACGGTTCTTCAGCAAGTTTCGTTTCAGAGTAATTCTTCAATCCCCCACCGATACCGAACGTCGGCAACAAAAAAAGATTCTCAACCTGCAGAACTGGGACGACCGCATCCGCGACATAGCATTTCCCCTGGACGACGTCCGCAAGTTCGAAATGCGGAGTCTCCGTCAAGAACCATGAGGAGGCATTTCCCTGAGGATCCACATCGACCAACAATGTACGAACGCCACGCATCGCCGATTGGCATGCAATGGTCCCAGAGATTGTCGTTTTTCCTACACCACCTTTCTGGAGGTGGAATGCAATTGTCTTACTCATACACTTTGCCTATTAGTTTTAGTATATACCTTAAGTAATATTCGTACAAGTATTATATTAATCAATATTATATCTTCTAATTGCAATATGACAATTATATTAAATTTATTTGTTTAAATATTTATAAAATATTAAATAAATATCATTATTATATAGATATTATTCTTTTGACTACAAATGTAAGAGGTGAATGTACTATAATGAATACTTGTCAGTAGTAATTTATTTAAACATATTTTTATTATCAATCCTTAATCGGAATAATATATATAAAAAATATGAACAGCAATATTTTGAATCAAGTGCAATTACGTGTGCTATATCATTCATTTTTATAAAATATATTATAGAAACAATACTATTATTATATAATAACAAGATATTACCGATATGATATTCATAGCAAACTATACCACAATTGAAACAAATAATTGTTTTGGACGCAAAAACCCATGGGCTGGCGGCATCCAGGTCGTAGGAACGAATTTACGAAACTCACAACGGTCAAGTCGCAAAATCTGTCGTTGTAGGATTTCAGAGCCTCGTCTTCGACACACAGTTCTGGTCGTCGAGACATATCTCTGTCGCGGATGTCGACACAAGAATCCAGGCTTCATCTTGACATAATTGGTCAACAAGCGGTGTCTCCAGTTGTGAGGGGGAAGCTGTTTTGACGGTCAGGAAACTTCGTTACGAGGACACCTGCATTGTATGGAATGGGACATCATCCCGACTAGGAGTTCATGCCTCATTCCATGTTGTCCTGGTCCATTGCCGCGTATAGTGTGTTTTCATTCGAAAATTCAACCCAAGGCAAATCAATGGAATCAAAAAACCACACGATTCCGATCTGAAGAGAAAAACGTTTGAGCTCACAGGTTCATCATGGGACATGAGAGAAAGGCCGAACATATTGCCCAAGATAACCGGTGCAGTTATAATAACTAATAAATTTCCATATAATTACAATACAAAAACAATTCAAAATTAATATTGTAATAGTTTGCTATCATATTGCTATTCATGCAAAACTTATGCAAATCATATCCATCTCATCAAATTACTCCGATAAACAAGGTGCTTTGCATTTCGCATCAATATTTTTTTACTACTGACTCTATAATTTTTACTCAATTATTTATATAAATATTTCATGTTTTATGTATTGTTTTAATATGTTAATATTTATAACCTATATTTGATTGATATCAAGATTAACATGTGCAATCACCATACCCAGCAATTACATCGCGGATAAAATAGGCGCTGTCTTTCGGGAACCGACGCAATGTCGCATAATCGACATATACGATACCAAAACGCTTGGAATATCCGTAGTTCCATTCGAAATTGTCCAGCAAGGACCACGCAAAATATCCTTTCAACGGAACCTCGGAATCCAACAGATCCTTGCAGACGCGAAAATGCCGTTCGAAATAGCTGATTCGCTGCTCGTCATGAATTCTCCCGTCAGGCTCAAGACGATCTTCGCATGCACAGCCATTTTCAGTGATGTACACTGGTAGCTTACCGCTCAACTCATCGAGCCACAATATGATGCGACGCAGTCCCTGCGGAACAATCGGCCAACCCATATCCTGCGTCTCCTGCCAAGTCGGCATCGTTCGATACCCGAATCGAGAGTTTGCATCTCGTGCTACAGGCCACTCATGATAATAGTTGACGCCATAGAAGTCGATTTTCTGGGAAATGAGCTCCATATCCCCTAGCACTACAGGAAATGAAACGCCCAGCGCATCGGTCACGACTTCTGGATAGCCGAGCCCGAAGACTGGATTGATAAACACTTCCGTTTCAAAAGCTCGTGCAAACTTGGCCGCCTGCAGGTCGTCAGGATCCAAAGTCGCCGGACGCGGAGCCTGCGGGTTCCATGTAATTCCGATCGGCGCCGAAAGACCTTTGCTCCGATACGCCTTGACAGCGATACCATGGGCAAGGTTCAGATGATGGACGGCATTCATTGCGCTCGACAAGTCTTTTTTACCAGGCGCATGGATTCCATGCAGATAGCCAAGGTATGCGGAACAGAACGGCTCGTTGAGCGTGATCCACTGATCCACCACATCCCCGAGCATGTCGAAACAGACTTCGGCGTAACGTCCGAAAGCTTCGGCTGTAGACCTGACGGTCCAGCCGCCTTCGTCTTCGAGGCTTTGGGGAAGATCCCAATGATACAACGTGGCCACTGCAGTCATGCCGGCCCGATGAAGCGCTTCGCACAGATTCCTGTAGTATGCGATGCCTTTGTCGTTCACGCCACCTCGTCCGTCCGGTATGATCCTCGGCCAAGCGATCGAAAACCTGTAGGAACGGAATCCCAGACTTCGCATCAAGTCGATGTCCTCGACATATCGATGATATTGGTCCACCGCGACAGAGCCCGACTCACCGGCATACACGGCACCAGGAATCTTGCAGAACGTGTCCCAAATGCTTGTACCGCGCCCATCGGCATCTACTGCGCCCTCGACCTGATAGCTAGAAGTTGCGCAACCCCATACGAAATCCTCCGGAAATTCAAGACACCCCATATCCCCTCCGATTGCAAAGCTAAACAATGATTTGACAGCAAGAATGCCGAGCGACCAGTTCGGCAGGTATCCTTACAATTGGCTCGACCTCATCGCCGTCCAGTTGCCGGAGCAAAGAACGTGCGCAGGAAACGCCAAGAAGCTCCGCCTGCTGACGGAACGTCGTATACCCGCCGCCAACGTACTCCGTCCATTGAGCTCCGTCGAACCCGATCAGCGAAAGATCGTCGGGACAAGAAAGCCCCAAGCGCTCCATAACCGGCATCGCACCCATCATCATGGCGTCCGAGGCGAAAAAGACGGCGGTAAATAAGCGATCCTTACGATCCAGTAGCTGAAGGAATGCTTCAGCCCCGTCGTCAGGCGCCCATCCCTTGGATTCTACAAAATCCGAGGCATCCGATTCCAGATGGAGATCAGCGAGCGCCGCACGGTACCCGGCCAGGCGCTCAGGCCCGGCGACGGCAAGGCTATCCAACGGACCCGCGACATGCGCGATCCGTCTATGCCCGAGGGAATACAGATATTCGACCGCCTGGTACGCAGCGCGAAAATTGTCGGTAATCACGGCAGGGATTCCGTCTATCAACAGATTGCAACTGACCATCGGAATATCCTGCGCCGCGGTTCGAAGCGCATTCTGCTCGATATCCAGCAGTTTCACGAGCAGGACGCCGTCTACCTGCCGCGAGAAGCAATGGGCGACCATGTTGTTTCCGATCAACGATGAAGTATCCGAAAAGAACAGAAGTTCATACCCCTCAGCTTCCATGATCCGCTTGAAACTGTCAAGCAACGGAAGAAACAACGGATGATCGAGCGGCATCGAAACGCCCCCATCGGAATAAGCGACGCCAACCAACCAGGATTTCTTCATCTTCAAACCTCTGGCGTGGGCGTTCGGAACATATCCGAGTTCAGTTGCGGAAGCAATGACATGCGCTCGGGTAACATCATTGACGTCCTGCCGTCCATTCAAGGCTTTCGATACTGTCGCCGGGGAAACCCCCGCTTTGCGTGCAATGTCGTAGATCGTAACCATAGCTCCACCTGCATCCCTCCATCGAAATCGTTTTCGATACAATCATATCAAGCCCACAACAGAAAATCAACTGGCGTTGTACAAAATGTAGTACAAACATGCTGTAGCGGCAGCGATGTTATTCATTCCTTT
>LVAV01000059.1 GCA_001604185.1 Clostridiales bacterium Firm_16
CTGGATATCATGCTCTTTGTATTCGCCGTCCGGGTACTCACAGAATTCGTATTCCGGTTCCGCACAGCGGAGATTCGGATTCAGTTTTCTGCATTCCTCGCCCAGGGAAGGAATCCACTGCATGATGTCGCTGTAGTTTTCCAGCACGGTCTCCGAATAGAAAACAATCGCTGCCGGAATGACTTTTTCTGTTACCTGATACTTCATCTCTTTGTCCTCCAGAATGTGATGGATTCTGGAAAGGATGGCATCGATCTTTTCGCGTTGATCAGACAGCGCTTTTGCTTTATCGGACAGCATCTGCATCATGTCGGCGCCTGACATGATCGCCCGGATCTCGTCAATCGAAAGATCCATCTGGCGGCAGGCTTTGATCCTTGCCGCGTCCTCAAGCTGGCTGGTTTCATAGAACCTGTAGCCGGTCCATTCGTCAACGGACGCGGGAATCAGGATCTTTTCCTTCTCATAAAACCTCAGTGCCTTTACTGTCAGATGGGACAGCCTGGAAAAATCGCCGATTTTCAGCATTTCGATACCCTCCTTTCCGCTTTCATTTCACACTGTAGAGGATCCCCTTAGGGGAGAGTCAACAGGGAATTCTGTTTTTAAAGAAGAAATTCAAACAGATAAAAATCCACCCACCCGGTGTTCTCTGCATACCAGTGGCGGACATCCCGTTTCTGAAAACCGAGAGACTCATACAGCCGGTGAGCAGGGACATTGCAGGCGAGAGCATCCAGCCTGACAGCTTTCAGTCCCTTACTGTCTGCAAGGCTGATTACTTTCCGCATCATGGCTTTTGCGCAGCCATGATTCCGGAAGTGCGGGTTTACAGCGAGAATATGCACAACGGCAACCTCGTCATCCTTCAATGCGGCCTGCCAGTCAATTTCATGGTAATCATCCGTCTGATAAGGAGTTACGGCTACGGCAGCCGTAATATCTGTTCCGTCTTCAGAACAGTACATGTTTCCCTGGCGGACATAGTCTGTAATCATTTCTTCCGTCGGATGCTGCCCTTAAACCCGGCGAGCATGAACAGGCATGTCTTCCGTTTCATTGATTACCAGCTGATAAAAATCCAGTATTCCAGTCAGATCGCCCTGTGCACATCTTTTCATGGCTGGTTCTCCATCATCACGGTCGTGAATTTCAAAAGGGCTTTCCGATATTTCTTTCCAACAGCTATCCGGACAAACCGGAATCGTTAAATTCTTTCAATGATCATTACTGCTGAGCCTTCTTCAAGAGAATTATTCTCATCATAATGAATATGATCTCCCGGTACTCTATCCGCAAGCATCCTGAGCTGCTTTGCCAGCGAGAGCATTCCTTCTCTGTTTGCAGATATTACGGTTTCGCCCTTTTCAGCTGTTACCCTGATTTCAAAACCATCAACCCATTCAGCTTTCATTATCCACCTCACAAATCCTGACCTGTCGCAGCAAACAGATCCAACGACCGGCTGCTTTTCAGGGCCTTCCCGTATCATTTCGCCAAACCTTACACGCATCCGACGACACTTTGCGGGAGCTGTGCGTCCGGATCCGCCGCGGAGACTTACATAAATGCCTTGCTGATCAGTTCATATCCCCATACAGCCGGCTTTTCAGCGCCTTCCGGCAGCAGATTGTGCGTATAGCTCTGCTCCTCGTGCCTGCGGATAAATGTATTGGGACCGATACAGTACAGTTCAATATGGATGTTCTGGTTCACCCGCACCAGGTACAGGGTCCCGTTTTTCATTTCAATATGGATTTTGCCGGGAAGATATGTGCCGGTAAACTTCCGGAGATCCTCCTCCGAAACAGGTACCTCTTCCGGTTGCACCGCATGTTTCGGTTCTTTTCCGTACAGAATGCCAGCAACGCCTTCTCCCAGCCGGTACTGGTTCAGCGATTCGTTGTTGGAAAGAATGATGATGCAGATATCGTCCTCAAAGAAATACTGTGTATACGCGGCAATCCCGTTGGCATCACCACCATGGGCATACATCGTTACGCCGTTCCGGTCATGCCGTTCCAGTCCGTAGCAGTAATGATTCATGTTTTCAGCGAAATATCGTTTATAAGCTTTTGCGGACAGCAGTTTCCCCTGCTTCAGGCATTCATACCACTTCTGCAGATCGTCACAATCCGAGACCAGCGCCCCGGCACCCGTCAGGAACAGGTTATTGACATACGGTACACGAACTGTTTTCCCGTAATCGTGCATATAGTTATTTGCTTTGTTTTCGTGGACGGCCACGCCGTCGTCAAAAACCGTGCTGACCATCCCGAGAGGAAGGAATATATTCTCACACAGAAATTCCGCGTACGACTGCTTTGATACGTATTCAATGATCCAGGCCAGCAGATTGTAATTTGAATTGTTGTAATTGAATGATTCTCCCGGAACGTTCACCGGCTGTTTCAGGATCCATTTGCTGAGGAAGGCTTTCCGGTCATAGGGCAGCCTGTCCTCCCCGATGTAGAAATTATCTTCGAAGTTGTAGAAGTTATACAGTCCGGATGTATGGGCAAGAAGATCATGAACGGTAATCCCGGCAGGAATATGCATGTCTTCCGGGAGAAAGGCATTCGCGTCTTCGTCCAGCGACAAAAGTCCCCTGTCATACAGAAGCATTACCGCAAAAGCGGTAAACTGCTTTGACACCGATGCGATGGTAAACCGGGTGGACATGGTGTTCTTCACGCCGAACTCAGCGCAGGAGTATCCCCGGCTGGTCTCCCAGAGAATCTTTCCGTCTTTTACAATGCGAATGGCGCCCCAGAAATCCCAGTATTCTGTTTCCTGTCCTATGAATGCAGCCAGGCGCTGCTGAATATCATGTTCTTTCATTATCACTCACTCCATCGTATTTCAGGCACAGGGTTTTCAAGGCAGCAACCCGGAACCAGTCAAAGAAGCCCGAATGCCATGTCATACATTTCTCTTGAATCAACAGTGTTTCTGATGTAAGTGGGATTATCCGGTTCATATCGGACATACTTTTCAACTTCTTCAATAAGTGCCAGATAGCAAACCGCGAGAGCGTATCTGATCTCTGTTTCCTCTGTCAGGAAGATTTTTTCCTGAGCCATCTCATTATAAGTATCGAGTTCCTTCTTTTTTGCCGCAAGCGGTGCTTTCGGCCCCGGTCCAAGTGTTAAAAAATCCGCAACCGGATCACCCCAAAAGCCGCGTTCCGGGTCGATCCAGCAGATTTTCCCTGTCCTTACGTTATAGAGCACATTGCTGTCCCACAAGTCAAAGTTTACCATTCTGCAGGGGATTGATCCAAGCAGCTTTTCATGCCTGTCAATGAAACGAATAAATTTCTCACCGTCAGGTGTGTCATGGCCAAGGTTTTTACAGTCGGCGACCAGACTGAGCGCCATGTTTTTTAAGGCCTCATAGTATCATTACACATCATCCTCCATAGTTGGGAAAATTCCGAGATTCCTTGCTAACGGGTTCACCGGTAAACAGGAATTTGTTTATCCTATCGGGATCTTTCCGCAAACAATATCGGATATGACTTCTACAAGGAATTCGTGCTCCCGTTCCAACACTCTGGCAGCCAATGTTTCCGGGGTATCATTTTCGTAAACGCTGACTTTTGTCTGGGCAACAATTTCACCGCTGTCATACTCTGCATTCACTCTATGGATTGTAATCCCCGTTTCTTTTTCTTTCGCTGCTATAACTGCAGTATGAACATTTATTCCATACATTCCTTTACCGCCAAATTTGGGAAGAAGCGCCGGATGAATATTGAAAATTCGATTGTTATACTTTTCAAGTATTGAAATATGCAGCATTCGCATATACCCGGCCAGAAAAATCATATTAATCGAGTATTTATCCAAAACACTCAATATTTCTTTTGCAAGCGTTTCTTCACTTCCATACTTTTTGGCACTCATGTGATAATTCGGTATGCCCGCGTCATTTGCGCGCTGCAATGCCATGGACTCCCCGTTGTTACTGATCACAACCGCAACACATGCATCTATTTTTCCGTCTTTGCATCCGTCTATAATTGCCTGCAGATCACTTCCGCCGTGTGATGCAAATACAGCTATGTTCATTTCTCGTCCTCCACATACTCTATTCTTTCTTCGCCA
>LVAV01000060.1 GCA_001604185.1 Clostridiales bacterium Firm_16
AGCTCTGCCTCAAACTTTTTTTGAAAGTTATCAGGGGCAAAGGGCCTGCCCCCAGTTTTTTTCTCACTCGTCTGCTTCCCCGCTCGGTCTGAAAAAAACCAGGCTTCAGTTCGTGTCATCTGGTCTTTTTCTTCTCCCACCATGACAAAGAAAAGAATCCAGACCATTAAAAATAGAAGCAGCCCTATGATGAGAGCAAACAACATCCCTCCCATGGTCAGATCCCCCTTCTAGACCTCAACATGTCGCTGGGCAAAGCCACGCCAGCCATATCAAACTTATAGCTGCGATGAGGCTGAATACCCGTGGGATCGAGGTTACCCCGTATTCTTCCCGCGTCATCGAACCCCTGATGATTGAACAAAAACAGATCCTGCATCTGGATGGTGTCTCCTTCCATACCTGTAATTTCAGATATGGAAGTAACGCGGCGGGTTCCGTCCTTTAATCGCTCCTGATGAACAATGAGGTCGATACCGGAGGATATTTGTTCTCGTATGGCGCGGACGGGAAGCTCCATCCCAGCCATGAGAACCATGCTCTCAAGACGAGAGAGTACGTCCCGGGGGGAATTGGCGTGGAGCGTGGTCAGAGAACCGTCGTGCCCCGTGTTCATGGCCTGAAGCATATCAAAGGCCTCTTCACCGCGGCACTCACCCACTATAATACGATCGGGCCTCATGCGCAGAGAGTTGCGAACAAGCATGCGAATGGTTATGGCCCCCGTACCCTCTATATTAACGGGACGGGATTCCATACGCACTACGTGATCCTGCTGCATACTCAGCTCTGCCGCGTCTTCAATGGTAACAATACGCTCTCTGTTTGGTATAAAGCTTGAAAGCACATTAAGGGTGGTGGTTTTACCTGAACCTGTTCCCCCTGTAACAATAATGTTATATCGAGCCTCTGTGGCAACCCGCAAAAAGCTCACAGACTCATCAGAAAGAGTGCCTAGGGCAATGAGGTCCTGGGCTGTAAATGGCTCTCGTCTGAACTTTCGCACCGTCAACGTGGGCCCATCAATAGAAACAGGAGGAATCACCGCGTTGACACGGGAACCGTCGGGCAGGCGGGCATCCACCATGGGGGAGGCCTCATCAATGCGCCGCCCCAGAGGTGCCACTATTTTGTCGATAATACGCCGTATGTGATTATCGTTATTAAAAAACACATCGGTAGGCTCGATTTTGCCCCACCGCTCTACAAAAACCTGCTCGCAGCCATTCACCATTATTTCTGTCACTGTGTCGTCATCGAGCAAGGGCTGAATGGGGCCGTACCCGAAGACCTCGTTCAAAAGATCATCGTGAAGGCGGTTGATCTCTAAGGCATTGAGGCCCTTTACCTCTTCGAGCATAGCTTGTATTTCAAGGGTGATCTGCTCTTTAACGAGAGGGGATTTTCCCCAATCGGGCTTCGAGGCAACCTCTTCCATATCTATCTCATCGGCCAGACGGGAGAGAATTCGGCGATGGGTTTCGCGGTAGAGCTCTGACACGCTTCCCCGTCCCCGCCTGTCTCCCCCCGTATTTCCAGCAATCCGTCGTAAGAGGCTCATTAAAGGCTCACCTTCTCCTTACCAACAAGCTCTGAGGCTATCTCTCGTATGACTTTAGAGTAGGGAGACCGGGGCTGGCTTAAAATAAGGGGCTCTCCCTTCAGCCAACCCTTTTCAAGCTTTTCGTCAAAGGGAAGCAAACCCTTTACACCATATTCCCTTTGTATCTTTTCTACAATAGACCGGTCTTCCCGCTCCGCCTTATTAACAATAACCCCCCGCTCTATCCACGATATTCTCAGCTGATCGAGCAAACCTGTCACTAAGTGGAGATTTTTAACGCCGGTGCAGCTGCAATCTGTAACGAGCCAGATCCGCTGGCATCCTTCTGCCAATTCAATGGTTATATCTCCAAAGTTTCGGTGGAGGTCAACAACAATATAATCGAACCGGTCAGAAAGAGACTCTATAAGGCGGTCCCCCATGCCGGATTTTACCAGTTCCGCCTGTACAGGGTTCTTGGCTGTCGGCATAATCATAAGATCCTTTGGGCCAAGGGCCAAATATCTTTCGCCATCAACAGTTCCGCTCAGACATTCGTTAGCCCAGCTGGTCCAGTTCAACTCATAGGGGGTATTGAGCAGAAAAGCCACATCTCCCATATAGAGATCGCCGTCTATCAATGCTGTTCTCTTGCCCATAGAAGCAAGCTGCAAGGCAAGGGATATAGAAAAAGACGACCCTCCCGCCCCGCCGCGGCAGCTTAATACAGCAATACGCTCTGCCTGGCGGGTTCCCCCTTTAGAAAGGGTTTCTGTATTTACGCGCCTAATAGAATCCACCAGTTCGCCGCTGGCGAAGGGCTTTAACAGATAATCTCTGGCACCTGCCTGCATGGCCTTTCGCAAAAAGGCCACGTCTTTTTGTACAGACATCATAATAACCCCT
>LVAV01000061.1 GCA_001604185.1 Clostridiales bacterium Firm_16
AGTTCCGTTCCTTGAATTTAGGGCTTGACAACAGTAGTCAAATAAAAACTATTGACAGGCCCGTTCCCTACCGACGATTCAAATGTGTATCACTCCTTGATCATTCACCCACGGTTCCATCCTGGTTTTTGTAATGACGATCTTCCTGAAAGAATCCTTCACAGCAAGCAACGGTCGCTGTTCCTGCGACTTCTTGTCAGGATCGTCCATCCGCAAAGCCGATTGGATGTAATACCGTTTCATTCCCTTGTTGATGATGAAATCTATCTCCAGATTACTCCGCTTCACTTTCTTGTCTTCGCTCCTGTCATCGACAGTCACGACCCCCACATCAACCGCATAGCCACGGCTGGCCAGCTCATTGTAGATGATGTTCTCCATGATATGGGACTCCTCCTGCTGACGAAGATTCAAGCGGACAACTCAAATTCCCGTCCTGATCATGTTCAAGTTTCCCAGTCTTCCTGTTTATCTTCTTCGGGCTCTATTGACTTCTCAAGATTCTCTGTCTTTCCCTTCCGATTAGTCTCTGAGCCTTGATCGGTTTTCTTGGACGACGACAGGTCTTTCGATGCGGACTTGACGTCTGATCCAATGTCGTGCTGTCCTTTGATGATGACTTTTGCCTGGGTCGCTATCGGCGTGACTCCTTTTAGGAAAAGCTTTTCACTTTGCAGTAAATCGAGTAAAATAAAATAGAATTTTAAATAAATCGAGGAGGTGGTATGTATATATCACGATTTTTGGAAGAGCAGGTTCGATATGCCTCCCGCTATTACCCGGTCGTGCTGGTTTCCGGCCAGCGCCAAGTCGGCAAGTCCACGATGCTCAACCACATCAAAGAACCTCAGCGCGCGTATGTGACGCTTGATGACGCAAATGCACGGAGACTTGCAGAAACAGATCCGCAATTATTCTTTGAAACATATGGGACGCTTCTTCTGATCGATGAAGTCCAACGGGTGCCCTCTCTCCTGCTGGAGATCAAGAACATCGTCGATGAGAAAATGCGTAACGGTGAAGATTGCAACGGAATCATGTGGCTGACGGGATCGCAACGGTTTTCCCTGATGAAAGGTGTCACTGAGTCGCTGGCCGGCAGGATCGCGGTTCTGGAGATGTCCGGTCTTTCCACGGCTGAACTGGAGAACCGCCCGTCATACATCTTCAACCCTCAGCTTGATGCGATCAAAGACTTGGTAAAACATGACACGGGGAAGAATGTCCATCAGATTTACCAGAGAATCTTCAAAGGCTCGATGCCGCTCGTCAATGTCACTGATATCGACCGGGACAGGTATTACACCGACTACGTGAACACCTATCTCGAACGTGATGTGCAGCAGCTTGCCCAAGTAGGGAAGATGGACCAGTTCTATGATTTTCTCGTGTACATGGCTTCCATCACCGCCCAGGAATTGAATTACAGCGAGATTGCCAAGCGCATCGGCATAACAAGCCCGACGGCGAAAGCGTGGGTTACGATTCTGCGCGCTTCTGGGACCATTTTTATCCTGCATCCGTACAGCAACAACATCTCCAATCGTCTGGTGAAGATTCCCAAGGTCTATTTCATGGATACCGGTCTGGCCGCATACCTCTTGCGCTGGCCGACTGCCCAAACCATTGAAAACGGCGCGATGGACGGGGCGTTCCTGGAAACGTATGTGGTATCGGAAATCGTGAAGAGCTTTCAGAACAACGGAAAACCTGCGGACATCTTCTACTACCGGGATATCGACCGGAAGGAACTGGATCTCGTCATGGTCGATGGCTCCTCCATCTATCCGATAGAGATCAAGAAGAATGCGCTGCCAACCGATGCGGACAAGAACTTCGATGTCCTGTCAAAATTCAAGCTTGATGTGCAAGCCGGTATCGTCCTCTGCATGACAAAGACGCTTGTACCTCTTTCTCGCAAGGCGTGGCTCTGTCCGATTTCCGCACTCTGATGCACCAATGTGGGAGGTGGTCCATCCCTGCGTCAGAATGAAGGTATATAGGTTGTTTTTATCCTAGAAAAACTGTATGCTTATGAGAGAGGTATCATGATGGTTGTCAATACAGAACAGATTGTCTCGATGACTGACGCCAATCAGAATTTTTCCAAGGTGGCGCGGCTGGTAGATGCGCATGGCAGCGCCGTCATCTTCAAGAACAACCGTCCCAAGTATCTGGTCATCGATCTTGCACAGGAGACGTTCCTGGATTTGACTGATGACGAGAAGATTGAGATTGCTGCAAAACGTATTCTCCACAAGCACCGTAAAGCGTTCGAAGAACTGGCGAAATGATGAGAAGCGAAGCGGATAACACGAGTACGGCAGTAACAGCCGCACGGAGAGGGATGAACCCGAAAGGACAATCCCGACAATCACGTTTGATCCAGAGAAGGTTCCACTTTTCCAGTAGATTCTCATCGAAGAGACAGGTGGTGCCGCGGGATTGCGGGACTCGGGGCTTCTTGAATCCGCTCTGGCGAGTGCTTTCCAGACGTTTGACGGTAAGGAGCTGTTTCCGAGCAAACAGGAGAAGGCGGCCAAGATAGGGTATGCATTGGTTTCTCATCATACGGTCGTCGATGGAAACAAGCGTATCGGCATCTATGTCATGCTGCCCTTCCGGAAGTCAACGGCATACATATTGATCCGTCCGCTGATGAGATCGTCAAAGTAGGGCTGTCACTGGCTGACGGAACGGTGAGCTATGAAGATCTTCTTGCGTGGATTCACGCAAAGCAAATCTAGTCTCTCCTGCTCCGCCAGTTGGGAGAATTTCTCATTCTTACTTTTGCCTGGGTGTCGGCCTGGGTGAACAACCACGCCGGTGCGACCAGGATGAAGAAGCTGGCGGCAAGGATACCCGAGTGCCCTGACCGTACGGGCGAGTTCTCTCCCGTGCTCCTGATGACTCTTGTTGTATGAGGGTTGATACAGGAGTTCAAAATACAATAGAGTTTTGCTATAATTGCAAAAATCTATTATAGAGAGCCGCTTTCAGAACTCTAGAATTTTGAAAGCGGTTCTATTACTCAGTCACATAATTGACTGACTTCTCAATGAATTCCCTTATAAATCCATGACGGTTTCATCCAGAAGAAAGTCGTACAATCCGATGTGTATCACTCCTTGATCATTCACCCACGGTTCCATCCTGGTTTTGGTAATGACGATCTTCCTGAAAGAATCCTTCACAGCAAGCAACGGTCGCTGTTCCTGCGACTTCTTGTCAGGATCGTCCATCCTCAAAGCCGATTGGATGTAATACTTTTTCATTCCCTTGTTGATGATGAAATCTATCTCCAGATTACTCCGCTTCACTTTCTTGTCTTCGCTCCTGTCATCGACAGTCACGACCCCCACATCAACCGCATAGCCACGGCTGGCCAGCTCATTGTAGATGATGTTCTCCATGATATGGGACTCCTCCTGCTGACGAAGATTCAAGCGGACATTCCTGAGTCCCGGATCGGCGCAGTAGTATTTGGAAGGATAGGAGAAATATCTCTTTCCCTTGACATCATACCGCTTGGCACAGCGAAACAGGAAGGATTCCACCAGATACCCCAGATAGGTGGAAACCGTGTTGGCGTTCATTTTTGACCTTCTTGCTGATGACAAGGCATGCGCAAGACTGCTGGCATTCGTCAGGGAGCCGACCGAGGAACACAGTTCGTCGGTGACCTGCTCAAGGACATCAGGAAGTTCAATGTTATACCGTTCGACTATATCCTTGAAGTATATCTCATCAAAAAGACTTTTGAGATACGATATCTTATCCTCTTGTTCCGAATAGTACAGTGTCCCCGGAAGACCTCCGAACAGGGCGTATTGCTCATATGCGTCCTCCTTGTCTCCTCCGACAAATCCGTAGAATTCCTTGAAGGATAACGGCCATATCTCCACTTTGTCCGAGCGGCCGCGAAACGCAGTCAGCACGTCGCTCGTGAGCATCTTCGAATTGCTTCCGGTCACATAAATATCAGTATTCTTCAATCTCAGAAGGCCGTTGAGCATATCATACAGCTCGGTTGTAACGGTATTCTTCAGCTCTTCGCGCTTTATTGCATACTGCACCTCATCGATGAAGATGTAATGCATTCGGTCGGAGTCTCTCAGTTTGCTTCTGATGAAGGCGTCAAGCTTGGAGACATCACGGTACTCGGAGTATTGCCTGTCGTCCAGAGCTATGGGAATGATCTGATCTTCCTTGATGCCACTGGACACAAGGTGATCGTGGTACAGGTTGAACAACAGGAAGCTTTTCCCACTTCTCCTCAGACCTGCTATGACCTTCACCATACCGTTTTCTTTTCTTCGAATGAGCTTCTGAAGATAGTAGTCCCGCTTGATATACATGCTCACATCCTTTTAGAAGTAGCTCAATAATATGACCAACTTCTAAAATAGAATACCCTATACCCTGTTTTAAATCAAGTCGGCAAGGTCCGGTTTTATCAGTTGTACCATTTCTTCATTTTTTCCAACGCCTTGAGAGTTGAAGTGTCACGTGGCTTGACAACCCAGCCTTTGATGTAGTTGCATACGACTTTGTCTTTCCGTTTGAGCGGCAATAGTAAGATCCTGCCTCCATCGATTCCGTATTCTGGTTTTCATCCTTTATTGGACAGAGCCTGCAGGAATCCTCTCCATAGATGACGCCCAGTGTCGAGCCAGTATCCCAGGTAACATGGATGGTTCCGGTGTCATCGACACACATGACCTTTCCGTGGGTACCCGTCGGAGGAGCCTGCGGGTCGTCCATCTGAATGAGCTCGACTTCCACGCCTTCGGGATACTTTTCCCGAAGATGCGTGAGGGTTTCCGGTGAGACTCTAGTCATTGTGAGTCTTAAGCGAATTTATACTATTAATTACTCTGAAGCTTCCTAAGTATTTTTAATTAAATGAAATAATTGGTTCGAGTCTGCTTGCGTTGCCATCTTATTTATAGTATAATATTTACTGCAAATAGGAGGTGATGCATGGCAGGACGACCACCACGGGACGATGGGAAACTTCGCGTTGCTCTCCATATCAACAACGGCTATCGTTATGCATGCACCCAACCGTGGACCATCGACGAGAAGACGGGAAAGAAGAAATACCGCCAGGTCTACTGGGGTCAGGTCGATGAGAATCTCAAGTTCTTTCCCAGTGTCAAATACATCTACGCCTCGGATGAGGAGAAGGCCGGACTCGACTTCCCACCCGAGTGGGATTTGAGCGAGATCCGTAAGCTTTCCGGTATGCGGGAGAAAGGACGCCCCGCTTTTGATGGTACGGATGCGAACCGTTTCTATGGAGACATCTGGCTCCTGGAGCAGATTGCACAGGAAAGTGGCATCAGAAAGGACCTTGAGGTGGTCTTCGACGGAAACAAGGAATTGGTTGACGATATCCTTACCCTGGCCATGTTTCCGTATGTGACTGGTTTTACGTACAACCGTGTCGCACGATGGCAAAAGATCGCGAAGAGTCCTTCCACACGGGAACTTACACCGTCTACCATCACGTTGCTGTCGCAAACCATCACCGAAGCACATCGGATGAAGCTGTTGAAATTACGGGCAAACAGATTACACAAGGATGAGGTGTGTGCGGTCGATTCGACCTCCCGCAGCGCCTATGGCAAATCGTTGACCGACATCAGGTGGGGAAAGAACAAGGAGAGTCTTCCCTTGGAACAGACGGTGGAGGTGGTGGTCTACTGTTAACTTCTTAAAAAAGTAAACCTCAAAACCGAATTACAAGCTTTTGAAACTCT
>LVAV01000062.1 GCA_001604185.1 Clostridiales bacterium Firm_16
ACTTCGTAGCCGCCCACAATACCGATAAAGATACTGATAATTGTCAGCGTCGGGAGCATAATCACCGTCGCAATCAGGCGCGGCGCTAGCAAAAACTTATAGGGACTTAAACCTAATACTTTGTATGCATCGAGCTGCTCGGTCACGGCCATGGTGCCAAGTTCCGAACACATGGATGCCCCGATGCGGCCCGCAAGCACCATCGCGGTTAGGATCGGGCAAAGTTCCACCATCACCGACTTGCCGACCGCCATGCCCACGAACATCAGCGGAATGATATCTGCGAACTGGTATGCCAGCTGCCATGCCATGATGGCGCCGGTCGCCAAGGATGCCGCCACCACTACGGGAATGCTGGTGAGGCCCACGTGCTGCATCTGTTCGACCGTCGTGTGGAAGTTGCTGAATGCACCGGGAATGCTCTTGAACAACATCCACACGAAGTGCAGGTAACTTGCCACCGTACGCAGAAACTTCCGGATAAACTTACCCAGACTTTCTGCGATCCTGTTCATGATGGTAATCAAGGATCAGCCCTACTTCTTCTTGGATTCCTTGGCGCTTTTCTTGGCTCTCTTGTCCGGGGCGCTGATGGCCTTCTTGTAAAGGTTCATGTCGCTCAGGTACTTGATGGCCTCGTTCAGCTGCTTGTCCTGCTTCAGGGAGAAAGCCGTGCTGACGGAATCGTTGATGAACGCCGTCAGAAGTTCGCGCTTGATGCCGTCCTTGATGTACTGCTTGTTCTCTTCAAACTGGGCGTTGCGATTGTTTTCGAGAGCGCTGCGCATGTCGGCGAGTCGAGCCGCAAGCGTAGAATCGCTTACGGTCTTCGCACTGTCGCCCATGTAATTTTGCTCGCGGATGATGCTCTTTTCGAGCTGGTCCACACCGACCAGGGCGTTGCTCTTGACCTTGGTGAAGTTCGTATCCTTCATGCAGAAATCGCGGAACTGCGTGAACAGGCTGTCGGGGACTTCCCAGTTTGCATCGATTTTTGTACCGGCCTTTTCGAGGTCGGGGCGAATCTTGACAGCGAACTTGAAGTACATGGCCATACGTTCCTGAACCTGCACCACCCAGGGCATCGGGGCGAGTTCCACTTCTACGTCGGGAGTGATGCCACCGCTGCCGAACATCATGCGGCCGTTGTGCGTGTAGAAGGTGTCAACCTTGGCGGTATCCTTTTTCGTAGAATCGGCCTTTTCGTCGCCTTCTTCTTCGGCGGCGTATTCTTCTTCCAGGAGCTTGAGTCCCTTGATGCCGTTCTCGGGTTTGTTGATGCAGCGGCCGAAGGGCAGGTAGTAGAAGGCCGTGGTGAGCTTCAAGGCGTTCCCCTGGTTGTCCAGCGGGAAGATCGTCTGTACGGAACCCTTACCGAAGGACGTCTTGCCGATAATCAAGGCGCGGTCCCAGTCCTGGAGGGCGCCCGAGACAATTTCGGCGGCACTGGCGGAACCCTGGTTCAAAAGGACGACCATGGGCACGTCGGGCTTGACAATGCCGTTCCTGCGGGCGTGGCTTTCGGTCTTCTGGGTGCGGCCGCGGGTGCTTACGATGACGTTCCCCTGTTTCAGGAACAGTTCGCTGATTTCAATAGCCTGGTTCAGGAGTCCGCCCGGGTTGTAGCGCATGTCGAGGATGATTTTCTTCATGCCCTGTTTCTGGAGTTCCCTGAGGGCGTTTTCCACGTCGCTCGTGGTCTTGTCGCTAAAGGTGGCGAGCTTGATGTAACCGATGTCCTTGCTGACCATGCCGTAGTAGGGCACGGCGTGCACGATGATTTCGGCACGGGTGATGGTGAAGTCCATCAGGTCGGGGACGCCTTCGCGTTCGATAGATACGGTCACGTCGGTGCCGATCTTGCCGCGGAGCTTGTTCACGGCTTCGTCGAGGGTGAGTCCCTTGGTGTCCTTGCCGTCGATTTTGCGGATGCGGTCACCGGCGCGGATGCCGAGACGGAAGGCCGGCGTACCGGACAAAGGTGAAATCACGGTCAGGATATTGTCGCGGAGGCTGATGGTAATGCCTACGCCGCCGAACTTTCCTTCCATCGAGACTTTCAGGCTTTCGTAGTCCTTCGGGGAGAAAACGGTCGTGTGCGGGTCCAGAATGTTGCGGATGCCGTTCAGGGCTGCGTCGCTGAGTTCGGTGGGATCTACATCTTCGACATACTTGCGGTTGACTTCGGAAAGCACCTTGTTCAGGCGCGAGACTTCGTTGTAGAAGTCACCCGGGGCGTCCTTCTTGTCTTTGGCCGCGAAAGGGCTCGTCGTAAGGCAAAGGGCCGAAAGACCCGCTACAAAAAGAGTGCGAAAGTTCAGCATATTGAAATTCATGCCCTAAAAATACAATTTGATTTCTTTGTCGGGGCGACCCAAACGGGGAAAAACGGAAAAAACCGGCTCAAAGGCCGGTTTTTAATATTAGGAGAGAGAGAAAAAAAGGTCAAAAGTTAGGCGGCGTCGTTCAGGACGCGGGTCAGCTGCTCGTTGCGGAGCTTTTCAAGGGCGGAATCCTTGAGCTGGCGGGTGCGTTCCTTGGAGAGGCCTACCATCGGGGCGATTTCCTTCAGGTTCAGGTCGGAATCCATCTTGAAGCCGAAATAGAGCTTGATGATTTCTTTTTCCTGTTCAGAAAGGCTGTTGTCCATCGCCTTGTCAAAAAGCTTGTTGCGGTTGTGCTGCTCGGCGAGCTCGTCGGTGCGGAATTCAGTCGCTGCAATGGTGTCACCGAGGGTCATGTCGCCGTCTTCACCGACGGGAGCGTCGAGCGATGTGGACTTGTTGCCCATCATCAGAATCTTTTCGATGTCGTTCGCCTTATACTTGCTAACGCCTTCGAGGCTCTTCGGGTCAAGCATAAGTCCACCGCCGACGACCTGGTGCATCTGGCCGCCCTTCTTGGCGAAGCGGCGGAGCACGAGTTCCTTTTCGGCGCTGATGCGCACCAGACGGCCGCGTTCTGCGATGGCACGGGTAATGTTCTGACGAACCCACCAGACGGCGTAGCTGATAAACTTGATTTTCTGGGAGTGGTCAAAGCGGCGAGCGGCTTCGATGAGGCCCATATTGCCTTCGTTGATGAGCTCGTTCACGTCAAGGCCTTGACCTTTATAAAGGTTGGCGATATTCACCACGAAACGGAGATTGCTTTTGACAAGCAGGTCCATGGCTTCGCGGCTGCCTTCGCGAACTTTCGCAAGTACAACCTTTTCTTGTTCCTTGGTAAGCAGCGGATATTTGGAAATATCGTTCAGATACTGGAAATAAACATCCCTGTCATCACGAACGTGCGTATTCTTTGTCATATCTACCTCGTTGCTTGTTGTTTTGTTTACGTTCGTAAATCTACCTCCTTTTCTATTTTGAAGTGTCATAGATTACGCTTTACTTCGCAAAAGTTTTTTGTGAATTTCGTCAAGGAAAACGGCACTTTTGTCACGTTTTTGTCATAAGGGGCTGTTTTTTGCTCAAATAAGGGCTATTTTTGTACCCAGAGAGACACTTTTATGACAAAAGACAACCAAAATTCCCAAGAAAAATGCTGCGCGTCAATACTCGAACGAGTGAAACTCTTTTTTAGCAATCTGAGAATGTGGCTTGCCGAATTGCAGGAAGCTCAGTTTGACCGTGGCGAACGCGAGATTGTCGCCCTGATCGAGGACGAAAGCATCAAGCATTATCCGGTGCCGTCTTATGCGGTGTCGGTTCTGGTCTGGTTCTTTATCCTGATCTTCCCGCTGATTTTGATTCTTGATCCGACGGCTCCCATGGCAAACGAGTTTGACTTGTGGAACATGGTGAGTTTCTATGTGCCGCTCCTTGCGACCATGATTATCTTTTTTGTGAACCTGCGCATCTTGGTTCCGAAACTTTTTTTCCGAAAAAAATACTTGGCTTATTTCTTGTGCAACGCCTTGCTTTTGGTCATTGGCATCGCCTGTAGGGAATTTGTCGTTTTCCTGATGACCAAAAATCCTGCCGAGACATTGTCGGACTTTTTTGCCATATATTGTTTCAGGGCTGTCCGGGGACATTTTTCGATTTGGACGCCAGTCAGTTTCTTCTTGATATTGAGTTTTGTATGCTTGATTTGCATTGCCATTGTTTTTGCGAGCCGTTCGATCATGAGGGCTTTTGTGATGCGCGAAAAACGCCGTACCGAGATGGCGTACGAACTTACTTTTTTAAAGCAGCAACTGAGCCCGCATTTTTTATTCAATACGCTGAACAATATCACAAGTCTGATTCGCATTGACCCGGGCCTAGCTGAAAATAGCATGACGAAGCTTTCGCAGCTGCTTCGCATGATGCTTTACCAGACGTCTGACCAGTACATTTCGGTGAAAGAGGATGTGGAAATTCTTGAGAAATATGCGGACATGGAAAGGTTACGGTTAGACGAGTCCTTTGATTTGAAGTTCGAGGTGAACCTTGAAAATCCGCAGGCGCAGGTGGTGCCGCTGATGACGATGCCCCTGATGGAAAATGCAATGAAACATTGCCTGAATCCGGACGGGAAAAGCTTTGCTCATATTTATATCGAACAAAAGAACGGTGAACTTTATTTCAGGGCCGAAAACAGCAACTTCCCGCGGAAGAGTAAATCCAAGTCGAGTGGACTCGGACTTGCCACATTCTTGAAGAGGCTGGAGCTTATGTACAAGGACCGCTATACCTATACAACGAAGGTTGAAAACGGCGTATATATAAGTGAACTTAAGGTAAAACTTGAAGGTTAATTTTTTTGAAAAAATTTGACGTAACCTCTTTACAAGGATTTTTTCTTTAACTATAATTTTTGACGGAGCAAAAAATTTATTAGATACATCCATATGCCATGGGTGTATCTTTTTTTTGTTTTTAGACTCTATTGGTATATGGCTTGGTAGATTTTGCATGGCGGCGGGTGCCGTCGTGTTCTGATAACATTATAAAGTTGGAGGTCCTATGAAAAATAGGATGTCAAGGTGTGCAGCCTTGATGGGGACCGTATTGTCCCTTTCGAGTTTTGCGCAAGTGTGTCAAGAAATCTCGCTGTATAAGAATGGCGAATCGGGCAAGGTGGAATCCGCGGGGACGACGTTCCCGGAAGCGCCGGAATGGAGCGCCAACTGGGGCGAAATGGAGGCGCTTACCCCGCCTTATATCCGCTGGTCCGGTATGAAGGACAAGGCGGGGGACTGGACGGGCGCATTGACGCTTTCTAAGTTGCCTGCGACCGTCCAGGGCGGGAACCTTTCCCTTAAGGTTCGCGTCTCGCAGAAGGCGAAGTTTGGCGTCTGGCTTGCGGGAAACTTTGGGAATAGCGGCGTTTCCTTCTACAATCTCGAACCGAACCGTACTTATTCCCTGACGGCTCCGGTAGAAAATCTCCTTGGTCGGGGCAGTGCCCGCATCGAGAAGGTGGGGGTCGGACTCTTCGATGTGCCGGCGCATCAGTATACGACGGTATTCGTGGATGATATTGCCCTCAGCTGCGGAATTTCGGACAACGCAAACGCTGGTGCATCGGATATGGAAGAAGCTTATCCTTTCAGCGATATTTCTCCGGAAAGGAGCGCACGCTCGCCTAAGTTTATGCTGTCTAAGGTCCCGGTAACGACGGCGGCATATTCTTCCGAGGAACGTTCCGCCTTGACGGCGTCGACAAACGCCATGTTCGTCTTAAGCGAAGATGAACATATTCAAATAGGGGCATTTGTGAATAGGGACAGCTTGACCGCTCAGGAATCGCGTAGCGGATGGTTCCGGAGCATGTTCTTTGTCGAAAGAAATCGCTTGAAGGATAGTGTCATAGCGAATCCCAAGGCGCTCTTTTACGAGGCCGAAATTTATGCGGCGGGAACGGATAATCGCGCCATGCCTCTGTTGCTGGGCAATGTAGATTACGCTTACCGAGTTTGCGCGGATACCGCTTGCGAAACAAGTCAGCTGAAGAATTCTCGTGTTCTGCTTGCGGGCCTGCCTTCGGAAAATGTCGGCGGCTCCAGATTGAAATTATTCTACGATCCTTATTTTGTGAGCACGAACAGGAAAACGCCGCCCAAGGTGGAAATATGGTCGGGCAACCAGTGGAAGGTTCTTGAACCGAAAAGTGAAATGGAGCTGGAGTTCGAATCGGCTGGTCTCCAGAAGATTCGCCTTAAGCTGACGGAAGGCGGATTGACCGTTAATCAGAATATCTTTGTGGAGGTAAAGTAATGAAGTTCCTGAGCATCCTTATTATGTGCCTGCTGGCATCTACATCTGTTTTTGCAAGAAATTATACTGTCAAGTTTGCTAAATCGGCTGACCAGATCTTGTGCGCGAGGGAAACTTCTACTGCAAGGTTCGTCGATGCCTCTGGTGCGTTTTGCAACGTTCAGATGACTCCAAACATTCGAATCCGCGTCTATGAACCGCAAGGGAGTAGTTCTGCCAAGTACGGTTTTGCTTTGGATAGGCCGTTCTTTATTTTGGACGGGATTTATCTTGACTTAAGGGGTTTGCGCACCTTGGACGCGTTCGAAAAGGAAGTCAATGGAATCGGCCTCACCAACATTCTTTCGGAATTGGGGTACACGCCGATTTTAGTGCAGTTCCCCGAAACGGTGAGGCGTTCGCTCGAAGAGAATGCGGCAGATTTCTCGAGGCTTCTCCAGTTCTTGAATAATAATAGCCTTATTGATTTTGCTAATAAACAGGAGGGCTTCGTCGTGATGGGAATTAGCCAAGGTGGGGTGCTCGGACGCTATGGAGCGTATCTTTACGATACGAAACGAGCGAAAATGGATGCTCCCATAAAGCTTTATGCCTCGCTGGATTCTCCCCATCAGGGGGCTGTGTTGCCACTGTCTCTTTACTATACGATTAATTTCTGGGCGAAAGAAGGCGGGTCTGCTGAAGCGGAGGCTTTCCGGGACTTGATTGATGGACCTGGTGCGAGCGGCTTGCTGCTGTATGACTATGTTGAAAAGGACGGAAGGAGAGAATATTTTAAGAATATATCTTCGGAAAGGTTCCTTTTTGGGGAATACCGCAAGGCTGCAGAATATAAGGGTTTTCCGTCAGTCCTGGTTGCGCAGGGACAGCTGAAGGGTAATCTTGTCGAAGGAAATCTAAATTATTTTAAATTGAACCGCGCGGCTTCTAAGGCTTCGGTCGTAATGGGGCGCGCCATTAGCGAAATGGGGTATTCTCCGGATAATTCTGCAAGAATTGCTTATAACAGGGCCTACAAGAAAATGGATTACGATCGTAAACGCCAAGAGAATCAGGCGTCCTTGTACGATTTTGTTCAGGGAAGTACATATCCTTTTGCGGAAACGATGTATAACAGCTTGCTCTCCGGAATGGAAAGTGCGATTCCGCCTAGTATGCAGGTGAGCGTAGGGCTTTTCTCGGTGGGGTTGTCCACAAACTGGGACGAAAACCAGCTTAATCAGAAAAACAGCACCTTTATTCCTACGGCAAGTGCGATGGATATGAAATGCGATGGAACTCTCGCCATCGACAAACCATGTGCGTTTCATCAAACTTCGGACGGATTCCCGTTTACGAATCCGGGAAACCGTAGCACGGCCAAGGC
>LVAV01000063.1 GCA_001604185.1 Clostridiales bacterium Firm_16
AAAAACGGTTGACAAACGAAAAATAAAATGGTATATTTGGCGCACATCCTGGAGGGATGGCCGAGTGGTTGAAGGCGCACGCTTGGAAAGCGTGTTTACCTCACGGTAACGAGGGTTCGAATCCCTCTCCCTCTTCTAAACAATTTCAGAGGTACCTAGATGGCTGAAGAACAGAGAGTCTATCTTGATGACATTTATGCAAACGAACAATGTCAAGGCTCCGTTTTCCGCGCAGTGGTCATGATGGCCCAAGAAGCTCGCTTCGTCAACAAGCAGGCAAACCAGGGTTATATCAACCTGACTAAGAAGCCGACCACCATCGCTATGTACAAGTTTAAGGAAGGCAAACTCTCCATTACCGACAAGAAGGCTTCTGAACAGGCCGACTCCGAAATGGCTGTTGCCGAACCGGAAATGACTGCCGCTAACGCTGCCCAGGTTTCGGGAGCTGCAGACGACGCTTTCGGTGCATAATTCAATACTTTTTTTCTCCTTAAAAAAGTGAAAAGCGGTTCTTCTGAACCGCTTTTCTTTTTCTCCTTCTTCTTTGTTCTCCTTCCCCAGTTCTCCTCTTAACCCAATTCTCCCAACCGATCTCCTTTCCTCAAATTATACCTGCGCGGTCTTGCCGTAGAAAGTCTCCGGGAACGTTTTTGCGGCACAGCTGTTGCATAGCATGCGGAGCCTCGTCTCCGGAGCGGATGCTACGCGGATTTGCGCTCCACAGTCGCTGCACTTGGCGAGGAATACCACCGACAGCGGAACTGTCTGCGGGACATAAGCCTTTCCTTCGCCAATTTTGTGAATCGTATTGCGGAAAATGACTTCCCCATCGGCATTCTGGAAGATTTCTCTGACGATGCAGCAGTCGAAGCTGCGACCGCGTCGATTCTTCATGCGCATAGTGAAGCTTGCGTTTTCCGTATCGCGCCTGAACTTTTCCCAGTCGCCTACATGGCGATAGAGATCGGTCACGTAGTGCCACGGAATTTCCGACGGCTCGAAGCCGAACATACGGCAGAAACGCCTATTCCCGCTGAGGAGGCGGCCGTGTTCGTTGACTTCAAAACAAGCTATGTCAATCATGTTCATCATTGTTCGCCTCCATTCAGATAGTATCGATACAGGACATCAGCAGAAAAGATTGCCTTGTTCCCGAGCTGAACCGAGTTCAGCGTCACCGTCCCTTCCTCATCCCCAAATACAACCGGTGCGTTTACGACGTTCGAAAGATCGACCGATCCGATTCTAAACGCAACCGGAAAACCATTCTTGTAAAGCCAAAGCGAGGTTCCGTTCCAAACCGCCGTGAGAGCGAGCGGAACACCAGTTTCTACTGTTACTCCAGAGATAAGGGCGTTATCACAGGAGTATGCGGAGCCGTTTGAGGCGAAGAAAGCGAGAGAAGGTTTTGTTACGCCGCAATCGTTGTTGATGACTGCCAGGCTGAATACCCCGCTTGTTTTTTCCCATTGCTTGCTGACGATATTGAGACGGTACGAACTTTCAGGATCGAGACTGCCGATGACGACGTTCGCCTCAATGGTAATCGCTTCAGGATTTGCTGTCAGGTCGCATTCGGACGTTGCCGTTCCGTTCTGAGAGGCTTCGTCCCACGCGCATACGTGTCCGTAATCGGGCTCGTGCGGCATTTCGCGTACAGGATAACAGTTTATATCATTTCCGGAATGGTAAACAACCGTATCATTCTTGCCATTGCCGTCCAAACTTGGAAGTGTATCGGGAAGATCCGTGCCGCCTGCATCAGGAATGATGGTCTGCATCGGAGGTGCAGTCAGATCTGTTGCGGTCAGGTTTTCGGATTCCGATGCGGGAATCGGGCCCAGCAGGGAGCAGCGGTTTCCGTTATTCTGCAACAGGAAGGCGACATCGCCCACGGTTCCGTCTTTTGTCGTGTAGAGCACGTGGGTTCCTTCGGGAACATTTTCGAAGGTGAATTTCCCATTCAGGTCTGTTGTCGTGGAGATGAAATTTCCGTCTACATTCAGCGACAAGTCTAGTGGATTTCCATTGTTCCTGATAATTCCCGTAAATTCATGCTTGCCCAGCTCCGGTTCCGAAGTGGCTGTAGAAGAAACCGGAAGCGTATAGGACGAGCTACTGATCCGGATAATGGGATCCGGAATGACAATGGCAGTGCCTTGTTCGAGCCCAGATGAAGTGGGGGCGGACGGATCGGCAGGAGTGGAAAAAGAGGAAGACGATACGGAATCTGGCTGCGATATCATCTCGGAACTAGATGCTGGTAGATTATTATCCTCCGCGGCACCTGCAATCGTATTTTGCTCTTCATCGACGCCACCTGCCCAGAAAGTGCCACACGCAGACAAAACGAGTGCAACTGTCGGGGCGATGGCCCAAAGACGGATTTTGGCCGCTTTCTTTTGCAATTTAGTCATGGCGTTCCTCCTTGGGCAGGGTGTTGGTAAGGGGGAACAGCTGAACATTCAGGCGGTAGACGCGCTCCTCACCGGTGTCTTCCATGACGATCGAACTGACGCGTCTGCGGAAGTCGGCGATTTCTTTGATGATTTTTTCGTAGGCGGCTTCGGAAATACCGATGGTAAGTCCAGAAACGTCGCGCTCCTTGACGGGAACGTGGTCCAGGCTTTGCACGCCGAGCTCGCCCATCTGGCAGTGCATTTCGCGGATGGCGAGCGAGGTGACGTCGATGTTACCCGTGGTCACCGAGCGGTTGCATTGGACATAATGGCCCTGCTCGTCTTTTTCGAGAAAGCCGTTCTTTTCGAGGAGCTTGAGCGAATTCTTGACGTGGGCCGCATCGCTTTCAAAGACGAGCTCCCCCGCCATCTGGGCGGGTGTCGCGCCGTTCAGGCG
>LVAV01000064.1 GCA_001604185.1 Clostridiales bacterium Firm_16
CAAGATTGTTATTCAGAAGGATTCTGCTGTCAATGGATATCGACTCTGAAGCAAAAACAAGTTGTAGACAGCATCGCAATTTTCGGCATTTTGAGCATTCCAATTTTCCGGATTGGAAAAGACATGGTTTTCCCGCCTTTTGGGAAAAGGTACTTTTTAAACGTAATTGAATTTTCGGGGTTGATGGTTATCGGGTAGCCTCGGAAGATGAGGAAGTATTTTCTTCCTCCTCAGTTCTGGGAGCCTTCTCGTCGATGGACAGCAGGGTCCCACGACCGTAGAGGATGTTGATGATCTGCAGCACCTTGAAGTCGTCGCCGATCAAATGGCGCGGCCAATCTTCAAGATGATGATGGGTCGTGACAAATGTGGCGCGGATCTTCTTTTTGGTCTTCGGACTGAGATGATCGTCGATCCTGGTCCTGAGCAATACATAGAGGCTGTCAAGCAGATCGGCATCGTGGATGTTCATGCAGGCGAAATCGTCGATAATCAAACACTCCACCTTGGTGAGTATCCTATACAGGGTGTTGCTGGAGGGAAGTCTCCCATGGGTCTGCAGCACTTCCATCAAATGATGGAAATCAATGAACCGCGCCGATTTTCCCTCCCTGCACAATCGATCGCCCAATCCGATGGCGACCTTTTCCTTGCCGCAGTCGGGAGGACCGTAGAGAACGAGATTCGGTTTCCTGTTCCTGTCGGTGAGACAATCGAGTGTCATGAACGTATCATACACCTCTTTGTCCGTCTTTGACAGACAGGTTGCATCAAAATCGGAAAGGGTGGGGTGATCGGGATACCCGGGAAGAAACGCCTCCTCCAGAAGCTTGTTTACGTTGTCATTATCTTTGGCGGCAATCGCACCGATGATGGAATCGGCAATCTCCTCTTGTAGCTCAGGATGTGATTCAAAGAGGTTTGCAAGAATGCCTCCAAGATAGCGATTGTTGAACGAGGCGATATCCTGCAGTACCTGCTTGGTAAACGGGTCACGCATAGATGAGTTTCCAATCAACCGAGATCTTCTGCGGCAGGTTGCCACCAAGCCATCGGGAAATGTTGGAATGGATATGCTTGGATCGTTTCTGTTTGAGCTTTCCCGAGTGCCTGCTGTGGCAATATTGATGCCGGACATGAACGGGCAAGTCGCGCTTGCCCAGGATGACCAGCTTGCCGTCGAAGTAACCGAAGATGGTATCCTCAAGGTCGATTATCTTGCCCTCGATACCGGCAAAGCGCATATCGACATTGAATACCCGGCCACGGAAGGCAACGCATCCATCCTTGGAGACCTTGGCCGTGGTATCCTCCAGATAGGGAATCCGGGGAAGTGGATTCAGGTTCTCTGAACCAAGGCGGACATACGGAATTTCCATGGTGGTCATGTGCTCCTCGTGGTTCACTTCATCACACCACTGTATGGCCTGCTCGTTCAGATCGACCAGCGAGTGTCCTGTCTTCTTGGGAAGCATGGGCATGAAGCCTTCTTTAAAATATTTCACGACTCGCTCGACTTTGCCTTTCTGTTGCGGTCTCCTTATCCTGCAAAGAGTTATGTCAAATCCGACATGGTCTGCGAAGGCGGTGAACTCGGGAATCAGCATCCGCTCCAGAGAGTTGCCACCCTTCGTGGTAAGACAACGATTCACTATCTGGGGCATGTTGTCAAAGAGCACTTCCTTGGTGCTGCCACCGTAATACGCGAAGGCGTTCTCGATGCATCTGATCAAGGTCATCGTGGTCATCTCGGTTACGAATTCGACATACCGCATCCGTGAATAACCGAGGATCATGAAGAAAGCGTAAATAGGGCGTTCAATACCATCGATGGTTGCCGAGAACCCTTTGAACGAAGCCCAGTCGGCCTGAGCTTGTTGCCCAGGAGAGGTCTCGTACCGGATGGCTGCAATATCCAGATCATATTTGATCTTCCTTACCGCCTTGGTGACCGTCGACAATGACAGACAGGCCCCGAGCCTTATGAGAAGCTGGAATATGGATGTGGCCTGCATATCTCCGCGCTGGAGCTGTTCCTTGATGAAGGTCTGGTACGGGGTGATCAACAGATTTCCCGGAGTGGAAGTCCTGCGGTAGACATCTTGATCTTCACACCGAGAGAGCACATTCGTGATCGTATCTGGGTGTACGTGGTATTTCTCGGCAAGTGCCTGTTTGGTGAACAGTCCTGTCTGGTAGTCGCTACGGATGAGCGGTGCGTCTGATGTGATCAAGGTTGGCCCCTCCATTGTTCAAAGAATTCTTTGAGATACCATAATACTATAACAAGTTAGAATTATTGTAGGGGATTGAGAGCATTGTCAATTGAAAAATATGTAGAAGGCACCGGACCAAATATCCTGATGCAGGATACTGATGAGAGTGTTGGGAAGAAGCTTGTCTTTCTGAGAAAAAAGCTCAATCTGACGAAATCAGCCTTTGCACAGAAAATCGGTTATTCCACGGTCCATCTATACAGGATTGAGACCGGCGAAGGTATGCCAACCCAAGAGATGATTGATACGATTGTCAAGGTATTCCGTTTGGATCCGCGATGGCCATCACCGGAAATTGGACAGAATCCGTTTCTTGATGCCCCTTCTGATACGGAAGATTTGTCTGGATCTGCAGGCAACAGACTGGTGCAGTGGCGTAAAGAGAATGGAATACTCCAAAAAGATCTGGCAGCCCGTACCGGCATATCATTGGCAAATCTGGTGGAAGTAGAATTCGGACGCAGAAAGATGACGGCTCGTTTTGCAAAAAGGATCGAGGACGCATGCGATATAAGCGCATCTTGGTTGCTGTATGGAGACGAGCAATCGAAGGAGAATCCCTGTGGGGACAAGATGATCGACTTTCTCAGAAAGACACCAGAAGCCAGAAAGCTTGTGTGGGAGATGATGGAGCGCGAAAACGATTGACGCGCATTATTTTTTGGCCTATAATATCAATATTCTGAACAATAAGAATAACAATAATAAGAACAATAACAAAAATGGAGGAAATTTGCTTATGGACGACCTGAATTCCTTGTTGAAAACCGCAATCGATGAGACCTCGCATGTACGGGAAGGGGAGACCTTCCTGGTGAAGGATCTGTTCAAGGGATACGAGTGGAACCGTATTCCCAAGGGAGACCGACTCATGCTGGGCTCCATGTTCCTCAGCTATATCGGTACACATAACTGTAAGGTAACCGTTGCCGACAAAGGGTCCTCGGGCCAGCAGC
>LVAV01000065.1 GCA_001604185.1 Clostridiales bacterium Firm_16
CAAGCCCATTGCAATACCATCCTCTCCCAGATGCTCGAAGTTCATCACCAGTTGCTTTTCCTTGCCTGTCATCGGGAACCTCCTGTCTCATGGACACAGTAAAGGTCTCCCAGAGCCTGCTCATCCACATCCATCCCGGATGCTGATTCACCAACAGGGATGACGACATCCTTTAGGGTCTTTGCAATTGCATTTACAGCCTTGTAGGAGTGAAAACCGCTTTCCAGTCCCTGCTTGCAAGCTGCCTCCAGACACTCAGCAGAATATCGTTTTGCTATGCGCAGGATGCCTACACACGAGCGAAAGGACTGCACTTCATACTCCCTGCTTGCCAGCACGTTCCTGATCATCTGCTCGGTGGCAGGCCCAATCCTTCTCGCTTGACTGAGGAAATGGTCCGCCGACCAGAGCAGGTAGTCACGATGCTTCTCGGGAATATGCTCGGGCAGGGTGCTTTTCTGGCCCTTCACCGGCAGCCTTGGATGCACAGCCTCCAATTTATCCTTGTAGTAGATATACACTGTATCAGCAGATGCCTTTACCTGAACCTCGCTTTTTATCCGATTCGGTGATAGGCTGTAAAACCGGTAATCAAACTCGATGTGATAATCCGGAGCAACTGTTGCCGTGATCCGATCGAAAAGTTGAAAGGGTTTGGTCGGAAGCGGCAGCAGTTCTGTCTGTTCCTGCTCCTTGAACAAGGCCAGCCGTGAACCTTCCTTCTTCTTGAAGTCGGATGCATTGAGCTGATCCATGTAGTCCCAGATGCATTGGTTCATTTCCCCAAGCGAAAAGAACTTCTGGTTTCGCACTGCTGCGATTATCTGACGGGATGCATACCCGACAGACCCTTCGACCACGTTTTTGTCTCGGGGAGCCTTGGTCCTGGCTGGAACCACCACGGTTTTATAATGCTGCGCGAGCTCGATCATTGCAGTATTCATATCCGGCTCGTACTTGTCCGGTTTCAAGACAGCCGTTCGAAGATTGTCAGGCCGCAAAATCAGCGGAACCCCTCCAAAGAATTCCAATGCATGAACTACGCCGGTCACCCAGGCGAGCATGTTCATTGAGCTGAAGGCCTCTGCATAGAAATAGTTGCTGAACGGAAATGCCGCCACAAACAGGTGGCAGGGAATAGTCTCGTCAGTCAGCCGGTCGCAAAGAAGAATTGCAGAACCAGACCAGTCAAGCTCAAGAACCTCCCCAGGCCGATGATCCTGCCTGAGTACTATATCGTGACGTTGGGAATAGTCACGTACCAGAGCATTGAATTGGCTTATACTGTACGGCTTCAGACCCACACTCTTGCATTGGACCAGATATTCAGTCCATAGCAAGCCATTGGTTACATGAAGTTTCTTCAGTTCCTCCACAATGTAAGCATAGTCAGGAATCATGTATTCCGGATCACGGATTCCTTCTTGGCTGTTGTAGAGGAAAGCCTTCAGATCCTCATTGGTGACGTCCTCTGCAACTGGGAGTTTCAACCCGCGCTCCTTTGCACGTTTGATACAAAGTGCAACGGCATCCCGGGAACAACATAAGCTGCTGGCAATCGCTCTTTGACTGAATCCTCCGTAATGCAAACGCAAAATTTCCTTAAAATTGGTCATTCTTGACCTCCTTGGATTTACTTTGCATGCAAAGCATGCATATCCAAGGTTCTAACATCGATTGCATTAAGCTGGTAGGTTTATCTCCGTTGCTTGGCCGGCTTTCCTCCGGTCAACTGGCTGGAGTGCGCCGGCGAACTCAGTCTTGGTCTAGTATCATAGAAAAGTCCAACTTTTTGTCCGCACCCCCACCTAAAAAAGTCATTGACATTAGCATATCAGTCACCTTCAAATGCTCCATCTCTTCGAGGAAAGCCTGGGAGTCGGGCAAGTATTTGGTGCGATACTGGTTCCTGCATGCCTCGACGCCGAGCGCTTGGGCAAAAAAGCTCTTGCCGCTGCCAGAATACCCGAGGATGTAGACGTTCTTGCGGTCTGCGATGTACTCGCAGCTGCTCAGCTGCCTGATGAAATTCTGGTTCAGCTCCCGTTTCGGATGGAAGTCGGTCTTCTCGATATCAGCCTGGGCGGCTGCGAGCCGGGCGAGCCTGAGCAACGCCTTGGTATTGCGGGCATTGCGCTCGTCGAATTCGGCTGCCACCATCTCATGGATGATTTCCATGGTGTCCAAGTCCTGCACTTTCGGAGAGCGGACGATGCCGTCCAATGCGTTGGCCATGGTGTTGAGGTCGAGGTAGCGCAGCATCTGCTCGATATTTCCGGTAATTGTGCTCATCGGTCATTCCTCCTCAAGTTCTCGAGGCTGAACGCCCCTTCCTTCTTCTTCAGCACATACCGGTCCGCCTCCTGAAGGGGTGACTTGGCGCTGTGCTGTGCAGCAGCCAGCTTTTGTCCTGCCAATGCCACCGAGTCCTTGATGTAGCGGTAAGAGATCCTGCCATGGGCGACGGCGTCGGCGCAGACCTGTTCAAGGAGGTCGCCGGAAGACTTCTTGGCAAGATTGAGGATTCCCACGCAGGTACGGAAGGCCTGCACCTCATACTCCGCCCGGCCCAGCAGGGTGTCGATGACCATGAAGGTGTTCGGGCCGACCGATTTCGCCCAGGAGCGGAACTTGGGACCGCTCCAGGCGGCATACTGCTGGTAATCCTTAGGCAGATGGGCAGGATTGGTCCTGCGCTGGCCCTTGCGGGTGACCCGCGGGTGCTCTGCGACCACCCAGCCGCGGTGATACAGCGTGACGACGCCCGCGGTAGCACGCACCTCAAGCTCCTGGCGGACTAATTCATACGGGGCGCTATAATACCCGTAGTCATAGGCTACGTGGTAGTCGTTGTGGACGGTCGCCTTTGCCCTCTCCGAGAATTCGAACGCAACGGGAGGCAGGGGCGACAATTTTCCCAGTTCTTCCTGATGCCAGCTGAAGCGGCTGCCGGGCTTCCTGGCGAATGGTTCGGCGTTGAAGGCGTCCATTGCTTCCCAGAGGGCATTGTTCACCTCATCGATGGAGAAGAAAGTCCGTTCCCGCAGGTCGGAGAGAATCCTGGCCGAAACGATTCTCACCGCTCCCTCGACGCCGGACTTGTCCTTCGGATGTCTCACCCGCGCCGGGAGGACGACCGTACCGTAGTAGGAAGCCCATTCGAGGTAGGCTTGCTGGATCTTGGGATCGAGCCAATCCTTGTTTTCGGTCACCGCCACCTTGGCATTGTCCGGGGTCACGAATGCGGGGACGCCGCCGAAATACTGCAGCGCATGGGTATTCGCCCGGATCCAGTTGGCCGAATTCATCGAGGCCATTGCCTCCAGATACGTGTAGTTGCTGTAGCTGAGGATTGCGATGAACACATAGGCCGGTATATTGTCGCCGCTGATGTCGTCCTTGAGGAACAGTGTCAGTCCGGTGAAGTCGACCTGCATTTCGTCGCCGGGGATCCGTTCCAATGACAATGTCCTGCGCTTTTCCCTGACGAAGTCGGCGTAATGCCGGCAGAACTGGCTGTACAGGTACGGACGGTTCCCGTCGGCATCGCATTCCAGGCGATACCGCTCCCAAAGCTTCTTGAGGTTGTACCCCTTCAAGGACAGGAGCTTGTGGATCGTATCGTAGTCAGGGAGAACGAAACTCGGATCTTTCTCTTGAGTCGGCTGGTACAGCCGTTCCTTGAGCTCGATGTTCCCGATGCCTTCAGGCAGCGGATAGGCGATTCCCGATTCCTTGAACCTCTGGAGGAACCTTCCCACCGTCGTCTTCGGGTACCCGAGCGTCTGGGCGAGCCTTCTGACCCCCATCCCCTTGCCATAGGCAAGCCTGAGGATCTCAACGTAATTGAGTTGTTGCATGAGCAACCCCCTTGTTTGGATTCATCCGTTTCGGATGTCCTCCAAGGGTAGAACGAATGCTTTTTGTTCCGGAAGATGGCTGTCCCACTCAAACGGAACGCTGTCCCGTCAAGCGCAGACTCGTGTCCCATTCACGACGCAGAATGCAGCTTCCTTGTCCTGTCCGACGAGGCTGAGTTCTGCTATAAGTGCGACGACTTCTACCACGCTAACGACGAGGGCGGCCTTGCTTGGAATGATCCGGAGATCGGCATTAAGTGGCCAGAGGTAATTGGGACTTATAACGTATCTGCTGATGCATCAGGCTATACGCTTTCGGACGGCAGCCCGCTGATCCTGAGCGAGAAGGATCAGAAATGGCTTGGAATTAAAGACACGTTCAAGTTCTGATTCCCCACGGGCAGACGTGGATATATTTTAAGACGGCGGTTGCCGTGGAAAGGTTGAACCTATGAAGGGCATAGTTTTAGCGGGCGGCAGTGGTACGAGATTGTATCCTCTGACAAAAGTGACGAGCAAACAATTGCTCCCAATATATGATAAACCCATGATCTACTACCCGCTGAGCACACTTATGCTTGCGGGGATAAAGGACATCCTGATCATTTCTACACCAGACGATACGCCAAGGTTTGAGGCGCTGTTGGGGGATGGTAGTCAGTTTGGAATCAGTTTATCCTACTGTGTACAGCCCAGTCCCGATGGCCTCGCTCAGGCATTCATACTCGGTGAGAAGTTTCTCGGCAATGAAGCCGGAGCAATGGTGCTCGGTGATAACATTTTCTACGGAAACGGATTCAGAACGCTGTTGAAGCGTGCCGTTGCTGACGCGGAGGAAAATGGAAGGGCGACAGTCTTTGGTTACTATGTGCCCGATCCTGAACGGTTTGGTGTTGTTGAATTCGATGAAGATGGAAAAGCACTGAGTATTGAGGAAAAGCCGAAGGAGCCGAAGAGCAATTATGCGGTAACTGGTCTCTACTTCTACCCGGCAGGAGTGTCGGCAAGAGCGAATGCTGTGAAACCTTCAGCTCGCGGCGAGCTTGAGATAACGACTTTAAACGAGATGTATCTGAAGGATGGCCTGCTTGATGTTCAGCTGCTCGGCCGTGGCTTCGCTTGGTTGGACACAGGGACGATGAGTTCTCTCCTCCAGGCAGCAAACTTCGTAGAGACGATTCAGTCTCGGCAAGGCATCGTTATTTCCGCTCCTGAAGAGATCGCATATATCAACGGATTTATCGATAAGGACAAGTTGAAAGAGTCGGCTGCCTTATACGGAAAATCCCCCTACGGTGAGCATCTCAAAGCTGTGGCAGAGGGAAAGGTTCGGTATTGAGAGTTGTTCTGACAGCGGCTGTGATTGCCATGCTTCTTTTGACCCTTCGGTGGATAAGAAAGAGTGAGAGTATCACAGTGACAGCTGAAAAAGGAATCACAGTTAGCCTCCTCGTTTTGTACATCATCGCCGTACTTTTCATTACCCTAGGCCCGACCCTTGGAAACCGCAGGTTTGACTATGAAACGCATCTGATACTCAACCCCTTCCATGGGTATACGGTGATGTTCCGATCGTTTGCTCAGGGTTTCAGTTCTGGTGGATTTCCGGAGCTATGGAAGCATATAGGCTGGTACAAACATCAGATGAGTGGAATGGCGCTGAACGTGCTGCTGTTTGTTCCGCTGGGTTATCTCGTACCAAGTATCTGCGTATTCTTCCGCCGCTGGTGGAAGGTGTTGCTGCTCGGAGCGGTTGCGAGTCTAACCATCGAAACCACACAGCTGATAACTCATCTTGGCTGGTTTGACGCATCAGACCTTCTCCATAACACTCTTGGCACCCTGATCGGCTATGCCCTCTACAAGAAACTCCTTTACAAGGAGACAACCCGCACCCAAGGAAGTTGAGGAACCTTACAAAGCCTTCGAAGATATCATACCCACGGACTACACCGTAACCGCCATCGTAGTCGGCTTCAACACAGAAGGCACGATCACATGGAGTGAGAGTTTTAGGCCCTTCAACCCTGACTAAGCCGTCCACAGGAACAAAGAACAGAGAGAAGCAGTTCAGACTGAAATGACCGACTACACAATTACCGATTCCGCCACCCTATGGCGCACAATCATCAGCTTCCAAGGCTCTACCTTTACAACCACAGGGCGCGGTTCTCGACCGGGCGTTGAATTCAAATATACTGTGTCTGCCCCTGGTGGGTCTGGCGGCAGGCATTATAGTGGCGAGAGCGTAGAAGGTTACGGTAATGAGCTGTGGATAAGCACAGGCGGGATGGAGAAAAAGAAGAGCATATCGCGAAGCACCGTTGAACTGGGGTATAAACGAGCTCTGGAGCTGGATGGATTGGTTCCGGGACCGAAGGCGCTGGGATTGCCGGGAGCCGGGAGCTATGTCTTTCCGATCCTGATCCGGCTTGGGGTGATAAAATCTGTCGAGCAATGAGGGGCTCCGAATTCCATGTGTGTCTTTTTCTAAAAATCCTTAAAAGACACGAAATCACATTATTCTCTTGACAAGCCTTACCCCTCGTGCTAAAATCTCTTCGTAACAATCCTTAATAGACACGAAATGGAGGGTGCAGCATGACATTGGATGAACTTCTTACCAAGCTTGCCCATGACTATAAAAACCCAGAGGACGGAGATGCTGATCGGAACGGAAATACGCGCCTTGCTGTACTTCAGGCGCAGTACAACCTGTCATCTCTGAAGGTTCAGAAGCTCCTGGTAACGGCGGGCGTGTATGAGCCGGTCAAGACCACGTCCTCATATTACCAGATAAAGCGCCTGTATGATGAAGGGAAGAGTGCAGCCGAAATCATGGAAGCTACTGGTCTTTCATCAGCTGTGGTCAACGCCTCTATTCCCTATGAGCGCGGTGTACAGGAGCTGGATAAGCTGGGCGTGAAGATTACAAATGATGCGAACAGAAAAAGACGGCAAAAGAGCAACGAGAAAATGAGAAAAGAAAATGCCCGTGCTATCCTCAGCACGAACATCACGGATGAAGCCTTTTGGAATGCTCTCATTGAGCACCAGGGCGATGTGTTTGTCACTTCTTCCCTGGAGCGGTACAGCTATCAGATAGACGGTGACAGGATTAAAGTGGACGAAACAGAGTTTGATAAATCCGAGGTTCTTGCCATCCTTCACAATGGACTTGAACTGATGGCGAAGGATGCGGATGGGCCGATTGTCCTGTCCGATTACATATTTGAGAAGGACTTTGATCAGACGCCCGCGCTGCCTTATATATATCCTGTCCTTGTAGTTTTCCATATTGTTGACGGTGAGCCGAAAGACTATATCACAAGGCGATTGGATCCGGAAACCAGCTGTTCATGCTGTGGAAGGAGGACGAGTATCCTTTATCCGATTCATGGCTATAAGGATCTTGTGAACATCGCCGAGGAGGAAGAACACCAGGAACGCAAATCGTGGACTCCGGAGAAGAGGCAGCAGGTTGCTATGCTCGAAGCGATGGTTGGTCGGAAAGTGAACCATTGGGAAGAGCGGAGAAACAGGGAAAATCCTGCAATCCTTGCTTACAATGAAATGCTGCAGGAGGACGGCGACCAGCACCTCTGCTCCCTGTGCGCTACGACAATCCGCATGGCGTTAGAGGAGGGTGAAAACCCAAGGACGGACGGTGAAACGGATTACGCATCCCTGCCACGAAAGACCCTCCATAAACTCTTCATGGAGTCGCTGGAGGATACTCCTTCCTGTCAGTTCACCGAAAGTCATCAATATATTATCTCTCCAGCGGATTTCGGCTCAGACGTGGGTGACGGCGGACAGTATCTTTATCAGGCTATAGACGCCAGGGGAGAAAGACATTTATTCTTACTCTCCCTGTGGCTGCGGGAACATGCGGATGGTGATCAGGGGCTTTCCTTCACGGCTACAGAAATCCACAAGCTGACGAAGGCGGGCAGGATAGCGTCTGATAATACGATAACCGACTACGAAATCAGGCATTTCAGAATGCTGTATAAAGATGAAGATAAGGAAAAATGGATACTGGTCGGCTTCCTGGAACTCGAGGAGAAAATCAAACATCGTCTGCAAAATCTGACCTTGACGATTGACGACAGCGGCGGAGGAAATGGCATAGTTAAGGGAGAACACTGCTACTTCATCGGCTCGATAGGACAATTCGAATGCGTAAGCATGAATGGCATGTACATGAGCGTTGACGACGATTGGGATGGCGGCGATTATGGATATATGGTTGACGGCATGGTCTTTACGGGAAATGAATTAGCCTTGATGATGAGCTGCTACGAAGGCTCCCCGGTTGTATTCCAGGAAGGAGTTGAGGACTTTAAATCCGGCGAGTATATGATGCCGGTACAGCTCACACAGAAGGAACTGGTCAACGAGACCATCGAACTGATCAATATGTTTTCCACAGACGGCCGGTTTGAGCGGGAGAGGGATAAGGAGAATTTTGAGAAACTATTCGGAAAGACAGTCCTTGCCAAGATGAAACTCTATCACGAGAGCAGACCGAGAGGTTACGGCAGGCTTGCCGGGATGGAGGTCATTAAGAGACTGAAGTGGATCGAAGGCACGGAAAGAGAGCAGGACATGGTCAGGAAGATCATTCGGTAATAGAAAATGGGAGAGGTAACGCGACTGCAGCCCTCTCCCTTATTTTTTACCCTTTTTCAAACTGGACACGCTCGGAGGCGTGGTCATTGGCGCACTTTCGTTTGTTCGGATTGTGGTTGACCAGGGGGTTCCTATCCCCTTGTGACCGCTTCAATTCTGCTCATTAGCTTTCTCCGTGAACAGCGATATAACGTTCAGTTTCCTCTGCGCTTGCGTAGTCTGCTTTGTCAAGGATACCGAGAACGCGGCCAATCAGATAGACTGACTCATCATCGGTGAAGTGCATGGGCGGATAGTCCGGATTTAAAGAATGCAGACCATCTTCCTGGTATTCCTTGATATAGGTTTCATTGCCTACAATAAAGGCACCAATTTCACCGTATTGAAGATCAGGACCGTGATTAAGCCGCTGGACAAGGACGTCCTGGCCGCTGCGGAAGTCCGGCTCCATGCTGTTGCCGTTGACGGTGAAAATGCAGTCAGCGCGTCTGGCGTCCGGAGAAGCATGGACGTAGACGGTCTCGCCTTCGTCATCAAATTCGGTGGGATTACCGATGCCGGCTGCAAGCTGCCGTTCATCAACGGGCTCGAACTCACCAAAAGATTACGAATCGATTTTCCGGACATCTTT
>LVAV01000066.1 GCA_001604185.1 Clostridiales bacterium Firm_16
GGATATGCTTGATGCGCTTAACGATGGGATCCGAAGATATAACGAAAGCCGTCCTGGAAAAAGAGAACTCAGATATGTAGACGAGGAGAACAGTTATATCGCAGATGCGTACTTTCTCAGCTGGTACCTGAAGGGTACTCCTGAGTATAAGGTTGTCCCCTATGCGACCTGCAGCCAGATCTGTATCCAGGAGAAGTGCAGAGAATGGAAGTCTTTCTACATGTCACAGAAAGAGTATCTGAAATCTCCTGATAAGTTTCTGGGAAGACCACATGCCCCCGGATATCTGGATCCGAAGGACGGAAGAGGTGCGCTTGTGATCACGAGCCAGAATTTCCACGTAGATGAACAGGGGAATATCCGGATGCCGAAGTTTCTGGATGGGATACGCATCCGTGCAAGACACCAAGGGATACGTCAGATCAGAATCAGAACATGTGAGGATATTATCCTTATCTCTCTTTTGTATGAGAAGGAGGAAGCAGGAACTGTTGACTCAGATACAGTCATGGGGATCGATCTGGGAGTAAATAATCTCGCGGCAGCGGTGTGGGACTCAGACATGGAACCCGTGATCGTGAATGGAAGACCGTTGAAATCGATGAACCAGTATTTCAACAAGACAAGAGCACGCTTACAGAAGGAGGCGAAGAAAAGTAACCGGTGTGATATGACAAGACGGATAGAGAGGCTGACGGCAAAGAGAAACAGGAAGGTCAGAGATTACCTGCACAAGACAAGCAGGAAGATCGTGAACCTGGCTGACGCTACCGGTGTGGGTGTCATCGTGATCGGAAATAACCCGGGATGGAAACAGAACGCGGATATGGGAAACAAAACAAACCAGAACTTCGTATCCATCCCTTACAAGACGCTTATAGACATGATCACCTACAAGGCGAAGCTGCTGGGAATCGAGGTAAAGATAGTGCGGGAGAGTTACACAAGCGGAACGAGTTACCTTGACGGAGAACAACCGGATGTGTCATGCTATAACAAGAGCAGAAGGATCAGGAGAGGCTTGTTTCGGAGCAATACCGGCGTCTATATAAATGCAGATGTGAATGCGGCTTACCAGATAATCAAGTTTGGCTGCATACGAGAACTCCGGATCAAGGAAGGAGAGCAGATCACCAAACTACAAGTAGCCTGAATTAGATCAGGTAGAGGCATCCGGCTAGTGCCATTAAATTTCCGATAGGCCTATGCTTATCGGTGATTTATAAATCTCAACTACCAAGTTGAAAATAGCCATAACATTATTGAACAATGAAAAACGGGGGGAGAAAGTTTTTTGGAGGGTATGTATGTTATTCAAACTTTGGCTTCAAGAAAAGCTTATCGATCTCTGGGGAGAGGAGACGTATAAAAGACGCAGTTATATAGTAGCTCTTGTTTTTGCGATAATTCTGCTCCTGATCGTACTAGCTGAAACTTGAACGATGCACATTTAGGAAATCGTTAAAAAGTATAGAAGAAAAATCCATATGCCTCTCTGTTAAGATTGCAGGGAGGCATTTTTGTGTGAAGCATTGCGTAATCTGTAAGATGTTTTTTTAGTATAATGAGACCAAAATGCCTTAAACCTTATCTAATGAGTGTAGAGAGTAAAAAGCTTGGATCCAAATCGACTATTCCCTTCGGAGGTGTTGATGCAGAATTCGGATATGGAACAACTTGTACATCTGGCGAAAAGCAGAAATAAGGAAGCTTTCACTGACCTGATCCAGATGAATATGGCTCAAATGTATAAAGTCAGCCTTTCTATTCTCATGAACGATGACGATGTTGCCGATGCTATACAGGAGTCGATCTTGAATTGCTGGGAAAAGATCTCGACACTGCGCGAAGAAAAGTATTTCAGAACCTGGCTGATACGGATCCTGATCAATAATAGCTACGCGATTTTGAATGATCGGAAAAGGTACACGGATCTTTCCGAGTGGGAAGAGCCGGCTTTTGTGGATGAATACATTTTCGAGCTGAAAGAAGCACTGGGTAAACTTGATGAGAAGTATCGTCTCGTTATGACTCTTTACTATGTGTACGATCTTAAAACAAGTGAGATTGCAGAATTGGCAGGATTAAGCAAAAGCACTGTTACCACCCGGCTTCAGCGAGGAAGAGAGATCCTTGCGAAGTACTATGGTGATTTCCGTTAAGAACAGGAAGAGGTGTTAAGATGAATAAACAAAATATGTTTCAAACAGATATTGTCATTCCAGATATTGTCCAGGCGAAAGCACGAGAAACTCTGGCGAATCTTCCGGAATATCCGGTCGTGGTGAAGTCTTCCGGGAATGAAAAAGGAAAAAGCAAGAAGAAGTTGATCCGGGCAGTTGCTTTTGCAGCGGTGGCGGTTGCAGCAGCGGCAGTAATTCTTCTTTTCGGTATGAAAAACAGATTTGGCTTCCCAAAAGGGAATACGAATCTATTTACAATAACGGTCAACGCACAGGAAATGGAGGAAGGGAAACCACTACAATTGACTTATCCGGAAGACCTTCTGGGAGAGTCTGGGTACTCTTCATACCCGTACTTTTTTCAGTTTACATTCAACTTGGATGTTCTGGGCGATGATGTTCAAAGTGTATATTACTCGTTCTTTAATTCATTTTGCTGGGTGGAACATACCGGGATAAAAAGCGATTTGTTCCAGGGAAACGAAATCAAACCATATTATGACGATTTTGTAGTTGTGCCGGCTGACAATCCACGCAGGTATCCGGAGGTGAGGTTTTATGACGGGTATACGATCACATACCCATTTGCGGATAAGAAAGATTTCAGATTTGATCTGATTAAGGAAATTATCGATAGGCCGGATCTGGAAAAGATGTATAAGGATCTGCAGCCTGAGGTCATAAGCGAAGAGGTAATGCCGGATGGCAGCATCCAGGTGCAGTATGCCCCTGCGGATCACACGGAAGATTATGTCGCTTATTTCGACTCGATACTGAAAGACGTTGTGGTCACGATTACCGTCCATTTTTCGGATGGTGCTTCCGAGACGAGATATATAGGTTTTAAAGGAATGATAATCGAAGAACCTTTCATCCTGGCTGATGGAACAAAAACTGTAACAACATATGAAGGAATCGAGTGCTTTTTCCTGACAGACTCAGAAGTGAAAAATATCGATTTTGAGCACCCTGTCATTCGATATGAGAAAGCCCATTGAATTGGGAGATAACGGTTGGTACGAGGCACTCTACATCTTGACCGGTGCAGAGTGCTTTTTGCATGCTCAGAGCTCCTGAAAGCAATGATATAATTAGTAGAATAGGAGGTGATCCTACATGAAAAATATGAAGTGTTGGATATTACTGTTTGCCCTGCTTACTCTCGCAATTCTTGTTCCCGGATGCCGTGGAAAGAAAAGCACCCGTGCCATTAATGAGTTGAAAGCCCCGGAGGCGGCGTTTATTACATCCTCTCTTACGCCAGGGAAAGAGGCGCACCTGGTGCTTCTTAATGATGGGAAATTCCGTGTCATGACGGAAGAAGACGAGACAATGCTTGATCTTCTGGAATGGGAGTATCGCCTCTCTGAAGATTACTTTAAAGACTTGAAGGCGGAGTATCAGGAACACGCGGCCCACGCGACAACCCTCGAGTGGCATGAGGGAGATCCCTATCCGGGTACGCAGATCGACTGGCACCAATATGATGATGTCGACTATAAAAAATATGCCGAAGATAGTACCGCGATGCGCTACTATAAAGAATATTTCGATGACAATACCTACAAACTGAAAAAAAGACCCGATGTCCGCGTTAGGGCCGTACTGATCTATAGCAGTGACGATCTCTGCTACTCGCTGAGCGATGAAGAAATAGGGAAGTGCTATCAGAGAGGATTTGAAATCGCATTTGAAGATCCGGAAATGAAAGAAGCGCTCCTTAGTTCCGTGAATGCCGATGCCTATTCAACTGGAAACGAAGCCACAGAGATCGAGATCGTTATCAAGGAGGATGAATACAGGAATATAAGTATCCGTGTCATTGTCAATATTCTCGACGCGGATATCGGGGAGGCTTTCATGTTCGATAAGATAGAGCAGTGGAAGTGAGGAGGACGAATACTTGAGTGCCCCGCCTCTTTTTCCATGGACGAATTGTAGTATAATGAATTGAAGCTTGAAAACTGCGGTGTATCAGTTGTTTTAACGATATGGGACATTGTTGTCACAAGGCAAAAAACGTGAATGCTCACTTTGTGTCCTTCAACTCTCGTTTTCGAAAAGCTAGTCTATGGACATCAAGGAGGTTGACTTATGGATCTTGCAAAGATTGGAAGATTTCTGTCAGAACTTCGTAAAGAGAAAAAGATTACTCAGGAGCAGCTTGCTGAAAAATTGGGAGTTGCCAGAAGAACGGTTTCCAGATGGGAAACGGGAAGTAATCTTCCTGATATTGATCTTTTAATGGAATTATCTGATCTTTATGAAGTCGATCTCCGTGAAATATTAGACGGAGCGAGGAAAAAAGAGATGTTAGATCAGAAAACAAAAGAAACCGTTTTGAAAGTTGCAGAATATCAGAATGATCGTAGCTTAAGAATATCAAGAACGGTAATGATCTATTCGTTTATCGGACTTACTGCTTTGATCGTTCATTTGATACTTGAGTGCCTAGAACTTCCGGATACGTTTTGGGCAGGCTTTGGAATGAGTTTTACATTGGGGCTTGCCATCGGAGCATTGATCTTTGTGATCTTATACATGACCGGAAAGCTTAGTAAACTCTGTGAAGTAAAGAGAAGACTTCTCGGTCTGGACTCCGAAGAAAAAGGAGCAATGAACAAATGAGAAAGATCAACGTATTATGGATGGTAAGCGGACTTCTGCTGGCAGGATTTCTTATCGTGATGCTAAGCAGACTTGCATTCGGAGTAAGTATTCCGGATACTGTCGTCAGGATCTGCGGAGTCGGAGCTTTGGTTTCGCTATTGGCATTTTCATTCGTTACATTTAGGAAAGTGTTTTCGAAGAAATAAAAAACCTGCCAACAAACTATTGATTTTTGTTGGCAGGCTTTGTTTGCTTCTTTTGTAACCAGAAAGCCACTCGGTATTATTCCCACTCAATCGTTCCTGTCGGCTTCTTGCTTTCTGCATGTTGCCGGCTGCCCTTGCGGGGTGCAGTCAGAAAGGTGATTCGACGACGGCGTCTTCACCAATAGCATCGGAGACCGAAGCACTGGGACTTGCAGAGAAACACGGTCTGACCAAGGAGGATCTGAAGGGGAAGTACACACTTTTCCTGAAGTTTGCTGAAACGATAGAAGCAAATGCTGAAGAGAACAAAAAGCAAAGATAGTTTTGTTATATGACTGAGGTTATACGATTTATTGGTATAATGAAGATGTTGAATACGGGGGAAAAAATCTTTTGAGGAGCACAAGCTATGGCAATTTTATGCAAGAACTGCGGTACACCACTGGTCTTCGATCCTTTTTCACAGAAAGATGTATGCAACACATGTAATTCGAAGTGGCATCCGGAAGAAGTCCGGACAACGCTTTGTAAGGAGTGTGGTACCCCTCTGGTCTATGATCCTCTGAAAAAACACGCATTCTGCAAGAAGTGTAATACGGCCTGGTCTCCGGAAGAAGTGAATGATCCGTACAGAAACCGTTTGGAAAAAGTACGCGCCATGCCTGCGGATTCGGAGATGGAAGATGTGATCGACGAGTTCATCGACTGCTATGTCTATGTGTGTGATTCCTGTGGTGCGCACGTCATGATCAACGGCACGGAGGCATCGACCACCTGCCTGTACTGCGGAAGCCCAAGTGTTGTTTTTGAACGTATTGCCAAGGAAAAAGCCCCGGAGTTCATTATCCCGTTTTCTGTTACAAAAGAAATGGCCGTGGATCTGGTCAAGACACGGCTGGGAAAGGGACTCTTTATTCCTAAAGCAATCAAAAATCTAAAGCCGGACATGGTAAGAGGCATCTATGTTCCGTACTGGATCTGTGACGGTATGCATATGGAATCGGCCATCATCTGTGGAATAACAACCAATACGGATTCGGGCGAGGAGGAAAGGAATAAAGACGCCAGGGTCGAGTACTTCGGCAGAAGCGGAATCCTGAGATTCAAGAATCTTACGCAGGACGGTTCGCTTATGCTGGCGGATGAAAGTACTGTACAGCTGGAGCCCTTCGATCTTTCGAAACTTCGTATCTTTAATGAGGGATACCTTCTGGGTTTCTATTCCGATGTGTCAGATGTGAAGAAACACGATCTGGTCAAGGCGGTGAATAAACGTGCGGAGATATTTTTCGAGGAAGATGCTATACGGCTGATCCGCGGATCCAATCTTCATGTCGAGCGGAAGTATTCGAGAACACTGGTAAACGAAGATGTACGCTACTGCATGTTCCCGGTGTGGTTCGTATCCTTCGAGTATAAGGGGAAGCATCACACGATACTGATTAACGGGGACACAGGAAAAGTTGTAGGCGGTATCCCGTGGAATAAAGCGGCATTTGATCTCCTGGTTGCGGGCATAGGTCTTGGGCTGACAGCGCTTTTCGGATGGATATTTTATCACATTATAGACAGCTGGCTTTTCAATGACGGTCATATCATAGCGCTCATTCTGGCAGGAGTCCTGGGACTCTTTTACGCCGGTATCGCGAGAATAAAAAAGATGAAGAAGAATCTGAACCTGACTCAATCCGCAGTGACGTTCAATTTCATGAAGAAGAGACAGGGGGGAGACGAATGAATTACTTAACACTTCTGGTCAGTATAGTTCTAGGTGGCTTTATAGGCTTCGGAATCGCTTTGTTCATCGGCTCCGTAATCCTGAATAAGTCCAACAATATTGGCGATGACGATCGGAGCCACTTCGACCCGGACGGATATATTCCTGGTTTTTCCAAGGATGGGATAACGCAGTTATCTTCCGGATTGGAACAGTATATGAACCGCTCGATGAGTCTTCTTCAGGAAAATCAGGAGTTTCAGGAATACAAGACACACGCCATGAGCGACGATTTGAGCGCGAAGGTGGAGAAGTATATACCGGATGAGGAACAGTAACGTTTTCTGACGGCAATCGCGGTTACACGATCTCGGTCTCCACGATCCTAGAGTATTCACGAAGGGCGTAGGTGCCGTCGTGGGCTTCGCCTTTTACAGGACGGGACATATTACCTGCGGTGGTGATCCGGATCACTCCGATATAAGCGAGGGTCTCCTCGATCTGTGTTCTTTTTTCATGGTTTGAGGTCAGGATCGAAGCGGTCTGAAGATAATTCTTATGTTTCTTCAAAGAGAATAGATCGGACATAGGGAGCCGCTTGATCCAGACATTTCGGAACATATAAGAAAGCTTCAGTTCAGGATCGTCGGTGACTATGATGCTGACACCGTTGCCGGTCAGGATCTCGTTGCGGGTAGTGTGGCTTTCCAGTTTTTCGTTATACAGATATTTATCCGAACGGTGATGAGATCTACGTGGCCGGCATCGTCTATATCTGCCGGAAGTTCCACGGGGAATTAAAGATCCAGGAAGACGAAGTCCTCGAGCAGAGATTCTTCTCGGAAGCGGATCTTCCGAAGGACCTCGATCCTCTGAATGAAAGGATCATCCGAAGAGCATTTTCCGAACTGGCATAAAGCACAAGTTGACTTCCGATAAAGCTTCATTGTATACTGACGAAATAGGGGTTGTTTTATCGGGAATAGGAGTGCATATGATCTTTGTTCTTATCAGCGTGATTCTTACCATATTCGGAATATGTCTTGCAATCTGCGCATCGCTTTTAAAAAAGTCCAACGACCATGGCGAGACGAGTGACGACTGTCCGAGCATCCGTCATATGAACATCGTCTCCTCTGAGAAAAGAAGATAGGAGACGGTCAGATGGCAAAGAATTGTCCGAGCTGCGGTGCTGCTTTGGAATACGATCCGGGAAGTGATACTCTCGTCTGTGAGGTGTGCGGAAATCTTTATGAGCCGGCTTCTTTTGAAGATGAGGAAGAAGTCACGGAGGAGAACACTCCTTCGAAAAAACTATCCTACAAAGATTATAAGAAAGTCCATTACGGAGAGGCGTATTTCGACAGTTATATTTTTAAGTGCAGCCAGTGCGGCGGTGAGGTGATCGTCGCCGAATCGGAGATATCCACGAAGTGTGTTTACTGCGGTTCTACAGCCGTGGCTTTCAGCCGTATCTCCAAGACGAAAAAACCGGACTATATTGTTCCTTTCATGATCACCAAAGAACAGGCGATCGAGGAATATAAGAAGCACATGACGAAAGGATTCTTCGTGCCGCGTGCTTTTCGGAAACTGGATCCGGATTGTGTTCGGGGTATCTATCTTCCTGCGGATCTTTACTCCGGAACATGGAAAGATGTCCAGACCAGAAAAGGCGGTTCAGAGGTGCCGGATATTACTATGATCGGCGAGTGCGAGATCGAGGATCATCCGGCCATCTCCTGCTCGATCATTCCGCGTGAGACGGCAGAGCTTCTGGAACCTTTCTATCTTTCTTCCAAAGAGGAGTTTAATACATCCTATCTTATGGGGTTTTATTCGAACGCCGCAAATGTCGAAGAAACGGTGACCGAGTATGCCGCGGAGAAGCGGATCCAGAAGAAATTTAACGAGAGGCTATGGGAGGCTTTCGGCGAGGATGATGTTTCCAAACTGGATAAAGCCCTTAAGGCAGCTCATATCAACATCCGTCTTTCGGAAGAGATTACGAGCTGCGCGCAGATCCAACTTGAGAAAACGTCCTATGCACTTCTTCCGGTATGGTTCATCACGGTCCGCTATGAGAACCAGCCGCACACATTCCTGGTGAACGGACAGACCGGCGAAGTTGTCGGGATGCCGCCGATCAACAAGAAACTTTTTGTGGGATTGTTCGTCTCACTATTTGCAGTAATCACTGCGATGGTCACCGTCCTCTTTTTCGCGGGCGGAGCGCTTGACTACTTGTTTGACTTCGATGTCCTTGCCGGAGGTAAAGAGGGAGATCTGCAGACCTTTATAGGGGTGCTCCTTTTCCTCATAGGCATCCCTCTGATCTCGCTCGGTGTCGGTTTTGGGAAACTGATCCAGGTCACGAACCGGCATTCTCTGACCACAAAACCGCAGGTATATAAGTTCGCCCAGGACAGACAGGGCGATAAAAAATAAGAGGGGGCAAAACCACCCTCTCTTTTTTATTCGAGGAAATCGCGTTCTTCCTTTTTCGATCTCTCTTGCGACACGGAGTTCTTCCTTTCGGAAAGCACGGAGTCGAGTCTGTCCCAGTCCGCGCGGCCGGAGATGTTCCGCTTTACTATACTCTCACAGGAGTTTCGTCATCTGCCGTTTTTGTTTTCCTGATAGAATAGAAAAGCCGGCCAAGGATTCCCTATATCGTAGATCAGGAAATACAAACTTCATATTGCTGTCCTCCCCACACAAATATATCGTGATCATGTGTTAGCTATATTGTACTTATAAAGTTGAATGGTGAGGAGATACTGTCAGTATATCGGTAACTTCTCCCAAAGTCTGGATCTGCCTTTGCTGCCTGCTATCTGATATAATGAGCGTGGGGATAGGTGGAGGTTGGTATGTACAGATGTCCGATATGTGGTGGAGAAGCGGTCGATGAATCAGGTAACGATGCATACGTCTGCCTGTCATGCGGTAAGCTTTTCGATCCTGAAGCCGTCATTGACGAAGAACAGGAACAGAAAGATGCGGAAAAGCAGATCCTGAAAGATATGCTTAAAGTCGAGGATGCTCTTTCGGAGAGATCCAGAAAGATTACCCGACTAACAGTACTGATCACTGTTTTTCTGTGCGTCGCTGTGACTGCGGTATGCTTGGTGAAGGCACTTCGTGTTTCCGATAATCCATATGAAGGGTACAACTCGAAATACGGTGATCCGTATTTTTCGGATTCAATTCTGGAGGAGGTCGAGCATGAGTATCCTGCTATCAAGACAACCATCACGGAAGACGTTCTCAAGGAAGATTATAAACAGTATTACGGAAACAGAGGCAAACCCGAACGAAACACGCTTATCGTGACCGCGTTAGTTGCTGACCTCCTGATCATTTTTGTTGGTGCAACGATTCTTGCTGTCAAGAAGATCCTTATCCGGCGTCGCCACTTGAACGAAGAAGAGACGGAAAATGCCAAGGTGCTTTTTTTCGGAGGAGCCTTTATTCTGGTTATTGTATTCGCGCTTCTCGGCATTTATTTCAATACAAAGAATATTTCTCCCAAGAACGCGGACTACCGGCTATATAAGATCGAGTATCTTGGGAAAACGACCTCGAGTAATTCCTTCGGCGATGTTCGATCAGAGTCATACTATATCCGCTTCATGAAAGAGGGTAAGGAAATCACCAAAATTGTCTCTGAAGAGGAATATAATATATTCCCCAATTGGACAGGCACTTACTATGTCGGTGTCGCATCCGACGGAACGACGCATGTTATCTTCTGCGTCTATTCCGACAAAGAGTACGAGCCCGGTGTTTTTCTATCCGACTACGAATAAATGCGCCGTTACTTTGGTGTAGCACTTACTACGGTGCTATAAGCACTATAGATCTTCGTACCGTTTACTTCCTTATACGCACGGACCTTGAAATAGTATGTCTTTCCGGCTGTCAGTCCAGGACACTTTCTGCTTGTTTCTGTGACTGCACCTGTCTTGCTGAATCCGCTATCCTTTTTCTCCGATCTCCAGACTTCGTAGCCCGTTGCTCCGGATACCGTATTCCAGGATACTGTCACGCTGGTAGAAGAGGAGACCGTTGCTTTCACGCCTGTCGGAGAAGACAGTTTCGGAACAGCACTTACGACCGAGCTATATGCGCCATATACTTTCGAGCCACTTACCTCTTTATAGGCACGTACCTTGAAATAATAAGTAGTGCCGGTGGTAAGGCCTGAGCAGACACGATTGGTTTCGGTTACCGATCCAACCGCGACAAAACCACTGTCCGCAGATGTGGATCTCCATACCTGATATCCGGTTACTCCAGCTACTGCGCTCCATGACACCTTGATACTTGTCGCCGACGCGGAGACGGCCTTCGCACCGGATGGGACACCAAGCTTTGGTACGGCATTTACAACTGCACTATAATCTCCATAGTGTTTCGTTCCGCTCACTTCTTTGTAAGCACGCACCTTAAAGTAATATGTCTTTCCGGTGGTTAGTCCTGCACATACGCGGGATGTATCCGTCACGGAACCGACAGCGACGAACCCGCTATCTGCAGATGTGGATCTCCATACCTGATAACCGGTCGCACCGGTCACAGCATTCCATGAAACCTTGACGCTTACAGCCGACTCAGATGTGGCTTTCACACCTGTGGGCTTGGCGACCTTCGGGATCGCATTCACAACGGAACTATAGTCACTGTATACCCTTGTTCCGTCCGCTTCTTTATACGCGCGGACTTTGTAATAGTATTTCGTGCCTGTCGTCAGCGCCGTGCTGCTTCTGTTAGTTGCAGTCACGGATCCGATTGCAACGAAATTCTTATCCGGAGAAGTCGATCTCCACACCTGATAGCCGTCCGCTCCGTTTACTGCATCCCACGACACCTTGATGCTTGTGGCCGATTCGGAGACCGCTTTAACTTTTGCAGGTGCTTCAAGACCAAGTTTTACGTTTTCAACATAACCGCATCTTCCGAAATATGTCTCGCCTTCGACCTTTACTTTTCCAAGGACCTGATAGGAATACGTGCCACTCTTATCTACCGTCCTTGTATAAGTAGTTGTCGTTACATTATCAGCGATGAGTACATAATCACTGTCCGGACTTGACTGCTCCCAGACTTCATAGGCCGATGCCTTTCCGGTTGCCTTCCAGCTAAGCTGTACGGTGATATCGTTTTCTACCGTAGCAGTTACTTTTTCCACATCCGGCTTCTGTGGTGAGAAAGTCGGTTTGCATAAATCACCAGGAACAGGCGGTGCGCTGGGTATATAATTCAATCTGCAATCCACTGTTCCAATGCTCTGACAATCAATCAGATGTAAAGAGGGCAGTTCATTATCCATACAATACAATGCACGTAGTTTCTTCTTGCCGGACAGATCGATCTTATCAAGATGATTGTGTCCGCACGATAAAGTAACAAGAGCATCACAGTCATCCAGGTACATTACTTCGATCTGGTTATACGCGCAGTAGATCGTTTTTAAAGTGGTGATCATGGCTACATCAAGAATGGGTAGGTTATTATGCATGCAGCGGAGATCTTCCAGACAGAAGAAATTTACGATGCCGGACAAGGAACGGATCTCCATGTTGGAGCAGTCGATCTTCTTTACGGCGGCAAGCTCACCAGGTGAGAAGAAGCCGTTATTATCTGTATCGAACTGCTTTACGTATGCAAGGAAATTCGCATCCGTAAAGACTGTCTGGGACACAGGGACACCTAAACCCGGTTCAGGGATTTCCACGAGTGCACTGGCATAATCTGACTCATGCTGCTCATGGATGGACTCAGCCACCAGGAAAACGTGATAATCCTTTCCCCACGTACCTGTTACGGCGTCATAGGGCTTCAGGAATACTCCTTCACCTTCTGTGAAAAAGCCATATTGGCTTTCAAGGCTTGTGTAATACAGGATTGGCGTCTGATCCGTAATCGTACTCTCTTTGGTAATGACGATCGATACCTGGTTGACGGAAGAAGCGTGGGTACCGGTTACCTTATACGGAACATGGACCACACCGGATGCATTGTAATATCCATCTGTATGTGTAAGAGAGATAGAGATATCCGGATCCTTCAGCGTGAATTTCACTTCAGCTCCATATCCGGTATCTTCATTGATGCCCTCTACAATAGAAGTGAAGAGCACTTTCGAGCGGTCAAGATTTATAGCAGGCGCAACACCGGATGAAGAACTCGCTTTCCTCCAATCCGTCATACCGTCATCCGTTATCTCGCCCACACGGGTTCCCTGTTCTGCCTCGGAGCGCATCCACCAGTCCGCGGTATAGCCGTTCTTATCCTTTTTGATCCGGTTTACGGAAGGGTTGTCAGACTGGCTGTATCCATAAAACGGATTGTAGCAATCTTCTGCATCCAGAAGGAAAATCTTATCTCCTGTCAGCGGAACAAAGTGGTCGTAGCAAGTCTTGGCAAAACTCGTCACTTTGCCTTTGCCGGTTCCTATCACAAGGTCGTGCTGTTCTCGGGAACTGGAAAGGATCGCATTCCGTTCCACATCAGTAAACACACCTTCTTTATTCAGAAAGGCGTCGCCATTCAGAGCCTCACGGAGCGTACTTCCGGCCCATTTCGCTTCTGAGCCATTGTAATTGAAAACGCCTGTAAAAAGGACAGAATCGCAATCCATCAGGACGGACCCGCTACTTCCTCCGTAATTGCTTTCTCCGGGATACAGAACACGGTACTTGACCGGGTTGCCATCATATTTGCCGTACCAGGCGTAGGTACCAAGCCACTCAGCGTCTTCACTGGCCGGAGATTTGGCAGGTGCGATCACTCTCGTACCGAAAGTGGTATTATACATATCCTTAAACCAGTATGGTTCTGTTTCTTCTTCGCTTCCTTCCGCTCTTGCCGCACGAAAAGAACCCGCGCCGCAAAGCAGCGGTAATCCAATCGCGGCCGCAAGGAACAAAGGAGCGATCCTCTTGATCCGACTATTCATATATCTTCTCTCCATCTGCAAAAAGGTCACCCGGGAACATGTCCCGGATGACCTCAAGTATACCAGTTTAGGCGGTTAAGTTCCAATCACAGCTCTTTGGAATCACTTCGGTGTAGCACTCACTACGGTGCTGTATGCACTATAGATCTTCGTTCCGTTCACTTCTTTATACGCACGGACCTTGAAGTAGTATTTCTTTCCGGAAGTAAGGCCCGGACATCTTCTGCTACATTCCGTCACGGCTCCGGTCTTGCTGTAAGTACCATCTGCCGACGTCGCTCTCCATACTTCATATCCCGTCGCGCCGGTAACCTTATTCCAGGATACCGTCACGCTGGTAGAAGAGGAGACCGTCGCTTTCACACCTGTCGGGGCGGAGGGTTTCGGTATAGCATTGACTACTGCGCTATATGCTCCATATACACGCTTTCCGTCTACTATCTTGTATGCCCGGACTTTGAAATAATACTTCGTACCGCAAGTTAATCCCGTACATGATCTGTATAGTTCCGTAACCGATCCAAGTACAACAAAATCCTTATCCGGAGAGGTGGATCTGGCTACCTGATACCCGCTCGCGCCGCTGACCGCACTCCAGGAAACCTTGATGCTGGATGTGGAGGTGGAGGTAGCTTTCACACCGGGCGGGGCAGAAGGCTTCGTAACTGTAACTACGCTTGCGACAGCACTGTAATCTCCATATACTTTTGAACCGTTCACATTTTTGTAAGCACGTACCTTGAAGTAATATGTTGTTCCACATGTAAGTCCCGGGCACACACGGCTTGTTTCTGTGACTGTTCCGAGTGCAACGAAATCCTTGTCAGGCGATGTGGATCTTGCCACCTGATAACCACTGGCTCCGCTTACCGCGCTCCAGGATACCTTTACGCTCGTTGGTGATTCGGTCGTGGTTTTCACATTCAAAGGTTGGGCCGGCTTGGCTACGGTAGGAGATGGAGTCGGCGTTGCCTTTGGGAATTTAAACGTAACGGATGAATAGATACTGTCAGCCAGTTGTGTCTTCGGGATAGAGTATATTCCGGAAAGACTTCGGCCCGAATAAAGTATCATCGGATTCGCATCAGTTTTTGGAACAACAAGGTCGTAACTCCCGTCCTTGTCAATATCCAAATAGGCCGAGTAAGTATTGTGATCTATAAACTTAAAACCGATGATCTTCTTCGTCATTAAGTAAATGAGCGCATCGGCTTCAATTGAACCAACATATGTTGTGCCTCCGGAAAGATCTAAAACCACATCGGGTCTCGACATCATAAACCGAATAGATGAATAATCACTACCGGTAAGCTGCTCTTCTGTGAAACATAAATCTCCTACGACACTGTTGGAAGGCAGTTTTTCCCAGTACTTGCCATAGAGTAACTGAAAGTCATAGTTCCCGTCCTTATCAATATCATACACGTATTGGACATCGGGATTGGAACTTTTGCGTCTGTCGATCAGATCCTCATCAATAAGATAATTCAGAGCGTCTCGTTGAACATTAGATAAATGGACCTCTTTATTGCTAACAAAATCCAGCTCCGCATGCGCGATTGGTCTTGTGATCTCATTAGAAATACCTGCATAGACGGTTCCGTACGTTCCATTTGTATGTTCAGCTACAAGATAGACATGATATCGAGTTGACCAAAACGTAAGAGTCATATCGGAGGGCATATTAAAGTAACTGCTTCCTGAGGAGTCAGTAGAGAGTGTTTCATAGTAAAGGATCTCATTCGTTTCCGCATCAGGATCATATCTCTCTTTCAAGATGAGGACCGATACCTGGTTTACATTTCCTGAATCTGAACCAGAGAGTGTATATGGCACAGTAACTTTTGAACCACGCAAAACAGCTTTCTTACTGTCATCTACTTTGATCTTAATGTTATCGTCCAGAAGGGTTAGCGAGTATTCTGTTCCTACCGTAGTCGGATTTCCGGCAACCACAGTTGACATAAGTATCTTGTCCTTTAAGATGTTGCATGCTGGAGCGATTCCGGCTCGTTCTACCGCCTCACAGCCTATATGCAATTCGCCTGTTCCATATATATACGCATTCATACTTGTCGAGTTAGCTATTCTTGTAGTAGCCGTCCGTAATCGCCATGGAGATGCTTTACCTGTCAGATCATACTTCAGTCTGTTTGCACAATCTGTCTCGTTATCCGTCACCTGACTGTAACCATATGCAAGATTGGACAAATCTCCTACATCAAGAAGGAAAAACTTCTCTTTGTCTAAAGCTGCAGAATACGAGAAAAATGAAAGAACAAATAACGGAACTTCTCCGGGGCCATCACCGAATTTATAATATGCCTCGGCACGTGAAGAATTAAGAATAATGCTTTTCTCAATAGACGAGAATCCCCCCGCCTTTCTCAGGAAGGAATAACCATTCAGATTTCTTCGGCAATCACTGATCAACCACTGATTGGCAGTGCCTGATTCGCTATTCGGAACGCCGTCCTCATCAAACGCGTCAATGTACAACACTTTATCGGAGTCCAACAGGATCGTATCCGCACCATACTCTGTTGCATGAGTATCTAAAACACGGAACTTGATAGGTTTACCATCATATCTTCCGAAATACACATAGTTGCCTCTCCATGGATCCGTCTCCGATGAAGGAATGACGGGATCTTTCAGACCATTTGTACGGAAAAATCTTTTGGTTTCACTACTGCTTGCCGTGGCTTTGACGTTCTCTTCCGCACTGATTCCCGCGGCATTCTCATTCTCATCCGCACTGATTCCCGAAAAGCTTGGAAACAGTGGCATACCGATTGCAACTGCGAGTAACAATGTTACGATTCGTGATCTTCTTCGCCTTTTATAATCCTGATAATGCATATAAACCTCCCAAATCCTGACCCAATAAACTACAGCCCCATTATATCAGCTTTCTTGTTTGATATGTTGATCAGACATATTATAGTGAACGGGCGGGAAAACCCACGGTTTTAACCGTGGGATGAAAGCCCTGGCTTTTTTTAGATATGTCAATTCAGATTTTCGCGCAGCGAATTTACAGTTTGTTTCCATAAAACGCTATTATGGCCCTCTTCTTGCATGCTATTATTATAGTGAAGAGAAAGATGCTTTGATTCTCAGGACTTGTTTCGTGAGAAGAATTGAATTGAGGTGCGGCACTATGAAGAAACGCATAATAAAACCAGTCCTTTATATGACAGCACTGATAGCCTGTGCAAGTTTTCTGTGGTCCTTCTCATATGAGACAAAAGCAGCACGAGAAACTGAAGAGGATATATTGATTGATGAGAATACATTCCCGGATGAGAAATTCAGGGCGTATGTCACAAGTATAGATAAGAACCAAGATGGTTATCTTTCTACTGGAGAAAGGTATTCTGTTTATAGACTCTCTGTAAATGATCGCTCGATTTCTTCTCTGAAAGGGGTCGAAGTCTTTTCGAGAGTGAGTCAACTTGATTGCTCAAATAATAATCTTACTGAATTAGACCTTAGCGGATTATCTCAACTGTCTATTCTTTATTGCCAGAATAATGAACTTACTAAACTTTTACTCAGCGGGACCTCTCGTCTTGAAAGACTTGATTGCTCAAATAATGTGCTAACCGAACTAGATCTTAGTGGATTAACTCGTTTTTATACGGTTGATTGCTCTCATAATGAGTTGATCAAACTGAGTATTGACAGTTTTGGAACCCTTGATTGTTCAAATAATAAGCTGACCGAACTGAATATAAATTGTGTAATTGGAACACAGCCTGAAGTGATTGATTGTTCGAATAATAAACTGACCACTTTGAAATCCACAGACCTTCGATTCCTTGAGATTTTGCGTTGCTCAAATAATATGTTAACAGAGCTGAATCTCGACGGGAATGAGAGAATTACTGAAATTGATGCGAATGGGAATATGCTGACTAAGATGAATCTCGGCAAAGGTACCTATCTTAAAGAGTTGAATTGCAGTAATAACAAACTCACAAGCCTTGATATGAACGGATACCCAAAGCTTGAAACTCTGGACTGCTCTGAGAATACTCTTTCTGAACTGAATATTCATAATTGTACGGATCTCCGATATCTGTATTGCGGACAGAACATGCTGACGGAACTTGATCTCAGCCAAAAACTGAAACTTAAGAAACTGTTCTGTCAGGAGAATCAGTTAACTGAACTTGATGTGAGCAATATGCAGCTTCGATGCTTGAGATGTCAGGGCAACCAGATCAGTTTGCTCAATATCGACACCTGCGAAGACAGAATGTGGAACTATATTGCAACAAACGGGTTGAATCTTAGTGAAGATGAGACATATTATTACTGCAATGATAATGATGGTCAGGAAGCATTTGCTTACGATGTTTCTGTCCAGTTTACGGGAACATATAGTCCGGATAATCCGCTTCTATTACCCAATCCGTTACCAGATGCGATTCCGATTAACGAAACTTATTTCCCGGATGAGGTTTTCCAGGAGTATCTTTCGAAGGCAGTGGATACGAATAAGGATCACGTTTTATCGGATGATGAAATTGATGCGGTCAGAATGATAAACCTTGGTGGTGTATTTGGTCGTGGAAAGTATGATATTTACGGGGGAATCACTTCATTACAAGGAATACGTTATTTTACCAGTTTGGAAGTGTTATATTGTGGGAACGACAGTGAATATAGTGGAGAAGACAATAACATAACTGAACTTGATCTCAGTGGATGTAAGAGTCTTATCAAATTAAGTTGCTCTCATTGCACAAGTAGTGCAACGAGTGTTCCACTCACACTTAATCTCAGCGGTTGTTCAAACCTAGTCTATTTAGACTGTTCATTTAATGAGATGACAGAACTGGATCTTAGTACAAATAGCAAACTCGAAGAATTATACTGCTCTTCAACTGTGACGGAACTGGATCTTTCTGGAATGAAAGGACTAAAATGGGTTGATATTGAGGGTTCGCTTAGTTTGAATAGAATGAGTAAGTTGAATCTCGAAGGGTGTACTTCACTTACATATTTACAATGTGCCTATAACGAGCTTACAGAATTAAATGTTCGTGGATGCACAGCGCTTACTCAAATGTACTGTACGAGAAATCAGCTGACTTCGTTGGATATCAGCCAATGTGATAAGCTTAAGAGGCTACATTGCCAGAGAAATAAAATAACGGAACTGGACCTCAGCAATGTACATCTTATCTCTTTGGAATGTGCGGCAAATCAGATTGCTTCGCTTAATCTCGATACCTGTTCTGACGTGATGTGGAATAGTATCATTTCCGAAGGCGGTATGAAGTACAACGGATCAGTTTACTACTGCTTCCCGGAATGGGCAGATGTTTATGGAATATTCAGTTGTGATGCGACGGTTCAGTTTACGGGAGAAATATCGCCAGAAGATTTCATGAATCTGCCCCCTTCGCCTACGCCGACGAAGAGGGTTACGCCAACACCTACTAAGAAAGTCACACCTACGCCAACGAAGAAGGTGACACCTACTCCAACTAAGAAGGTTACACCTACGCCTACCAAGAAAGCTACACCTACGCCTACCAAAGCGCCGAGCGTAGGCACGCCGACTCCGACGTTGACTCCAAAGCCGGTTACCCCGACGCCTTCAAAAACGCCGACCAAGGCGCCAACCGTAACACCTACACCGAGAACACCCACACCCACCAAAGCACCGGGTGAAGAAACCCCGACACCTACACCGACGGTTCCTGTAAAAGATCCGACGTTCGAAGATTTCGTGGAGAGACTGTATGTCGTAGCACTGAACCGCGATTCGGAACCGGAAGGAAAGAAGTTCTGGGTCGATAAAGTGCAGAATGGTGAGTATAACGGAGCAGACTGTGCAAGATTCTTCCTTCTTGATGCCGATGAGTTCATGAAGAGAAATCTTTCTGTTGAGGACTTCGTCGAGACACTTTATAAGACCTTCTTTGACCGTGAATCCGATGCAGCCGGAAAGAAGAACTGGGTCAATGCGATCAATAGCGGGAAAATGACTCGTGCCGAGGTGGTCGAGAATTTCATCGAGTCCACGGAGTGGTGCAATGTTTGTGCGACGTACGGTGTAAGATCAGGTGCAAAGTGGCACAAAGCTGAGTTTGCATCGAAGAACGCCATCCGTTTCGCGACAAGACTTTACACATGCTGTCTTGGAAGAGATCCGGAAGAGAAGGGTCTTCAGTACTGGAGCCTGGCGCTGACAAATCTTGAACAGACAGGTTGTTCGGCAGCAAATGAGTTCTTCAAGAGTCAGGAGTTTGTCGGATTCAACCTGAAGGACGATGAGTACATTAAGAGACTCTATACCACCTTCATGGACCGTGAACCGGAAGCTTCGGAAGTCAGTTACTGGACAGGCGAGATCAAGAAGGGCACACAGACCCGCGACAGCGTGCTTTCGTTCTTCGGACAGAGCAAGGAGTTCACGAAGATCTGTAAGACATATGGTATCGAGCGCGGAACGATCTGATCGCCTGCTTTCGCTAAAATGAAATAACCCCTTGCGATGGTGATCCCTCGTCGCTGAGTCCTCGGGCTACGCCCTGCGGGAACGCGACTCTGGATCCCATCGCAAGGGATTTCTTTATGTTTGGAAAAGCAGATGTCTCAGATCGCTGAACTCGCTCGTGAAATCCGAAAGCGCCGGTTCCAAATCAGGAATGACAGTTTTTTATAATGCTACGCATAAATGCACATCGTTTGTTGATATCAATAATGAGAAGACTAACGCAGTCGGGGAAATCCTTTTTAAAAGAACAGGATCGTTCTGAAGGAATATAGCGAAGGTTCTTTGATAGAAACTATGGAATCGTAAGAGATTACCGGAAGACACTGGCTAAGCAATATGTGACTTAAGTCATATTGAGAATATAGCTTTCTTCACTACAAACAAAATATACAGATTATATAATAAGCGCGTCAGATGGAGATAACCTGATAATCAACAAAGTGAGGATGAACGTCACAAAAAATGTTTTAACACAGAAAGACTTCATCCTTTCGCTCCTGCTCATTCAATCCAGAGAACTTTTTACGAAAACAGTTCCGTCAAAACCTCTGATATTCATTTGATATTTATATTTCAGTGTTTACAGCGATTTTGTTCTGTGCTATTCTCTCGGTATGAGTTTGTTCTACAATTTGAAATTCGGGGGGATTTTGACGAAGGGATAATCTTGGTTTCGATTACGAAGAGATTTGCCCGGTTCAAGATTTGGACCGATTTTTTTACTCTTGTGATGTTCCTGAACGTCTTGAACGTGAAAGGAACTTTTTTTATCCCGGGAAAAGTGAATTGGAGGTATGGTCAGATGACTCGGAGCGTAAAATACTTATATCGTTTTATGGCGATGCTCTTGATATTTCTTATGGCAGTCAGCATTCCCGGTGCTGTCCGGGATATCAATGCAGATACTCATCTGGAAGCAAGCATTACCCGAAAGGTGGAACTGTATGGAGACCTTGGAGTGGAATACCATGTCAAACTGAACCAGAGTATATCTTTAACCGATGTTTCCCTCAAGATCCAGCGCCAGAAGTTTTCCGGGGCGGGTACAGCGTATACCTGGGAGACGATAGAATTGAAAGATCACACCTTCGAGAACGGGGAGTATATCTTCCGTTATTACGGTCTTTCTTCTGTAGAGATGCCTAACCTGGTACGGGCAGTTTTCTACGGCAAGTCCGGCTCAAAGAACTATGTTTCCGATCAGGATGAGTTTTCTCTGCGTGCATATTGCCAGGATCTTCTTTCAAAGCATGCTGGAAGCACGGCTCAGAAAGATAAAGAACTGTGCACACTGCTTGTGGATCTTCTAAACTATGGCGCGGCATCGCAGAAGTACTACAACGTCAACATCCAGGATCTGGCGAATGCGAAGCTGACTGATGCACAGAGAGCACTTGCGTCGAAACTGCCGACCTCTTTCACTTCCCGTTACACGTATACGCCTCGTTCAGGAAGTACGTGCACCATCGACCATTTTGAGATGGAGAATACACCTTCGACATATCTTTCTGCATATCTTCAATTTACCTCTGATCCGGACACCAATACTTATCTGGAAGTGGCCTATACTTCCGCAAAAGGTGAGAATAAATCTTCGAAAGTGTATTTATCTGATTTTGTCTACAACACAGCAACGAAGCTTTATAAGGTACCGCTCAAGATGATCAAGGCACCGGATTACCATCCGATTCTGACCCTGAGGGTGAAGAAGAACAGCGCATTCATAAGCGGCACCTATACATACAGTGTGGAAAGCTATATAAAAACACTGGTGGATACTGCAGGCACATCTTCCAATGAAACCGGATGGGCTTATGTACAAAACATAATGGCTTATGCGGCATCTGCAAGGAAATACTTTGGCGTGTCGGGAAGCGGGAATACCCCTACACCAACAAAGAAGGTAACTCCTACGCCGACGAAGAAAGCAACGCCAACTCCTACGAAGAAGGCGACACCTACGCCAACGAAGAAGGCGACACCTACACCGACAAAGAAGGTAACGCCTACGCCAACAAAGAAGGTTACGAATACGCCGACTCCGACACCATTTAGCGGATCTTATGTAACATATAAACAGTTTGGTGCCAAGGGCGATGGTAAGACAGATGATTACCAGGCAATCGTGAAAGCGCATGCCTATGCGAATGAACACAACCTTCCGGTCAAGGCAGATCCGGGTGCGACATACTATATCCATGATATGGATGTAAACAATAAAAAAGGTGCTTTGATTATGACGGATACAGACTGGGGCGATGCAAAATTCATCATTGATGATGAATCGATCTCACTTACTCAGGATGAATGTTTCCTGTTTACAGTCGAGCCCAGCAGACCATATGGAGATTTGAAAAAATCGGATACCTACCTGGGAATGGATCCAAGGATCACGAATCTTCCATTCGGTACAGTTGCAGATTCTACAGCTCAGAATATGTTGAACAAAACATTCTCGAAGGACACGACACAATTCCAGCTTCCGGTGGTGAATGGTGTTCAGCAGAAGTTTGCCTACAAGGCTCTCTATATTCTGGAAACCACATCAGTGAACAGATGGGGACGTAATGGATCGGGTAGTGGTGCATCAGGACAATCCAAACTACAGTCGGATGTTATTGTCGTGGATGAGAACGGTAAGGTCGATGATCTGTCTCCGGTTCAGTGGGACTGGCTGGATATCAGCCGCATATCTGTGTATCCGATCGATGAACAGCTGCTTACTGTTCAGGGCGGTACTTTCACAACGATCGTAAGTGCCCATAAGGTTACGGAAGGGTACATATACAGAGGTATGCTGATCATGCGTTCCAATGTTCTGATAAAGAACGTGAAGCATTATCTGAAAGGTGAAGAAAAGCAGTTTGACGGTTTGAACAGTTACTACGTTCAATATAAGAAAGATAGCAATGGAAACATCGTTAAAGATGCGGATGGAAAGCCGATAATCGTGAAGGAAGAGATCCATGCCAAATTCGGTTCACCGTATCATGCATTCTTCGAACTGAGAAACTGCATGAATGTGAAACTTGATGGGTGTGTTTTCTCCAATCACCTGCAGGTTTATAACAAAGGAAACGAAACAGATTCCACATCTCCATATGATTACTATGCAGAGTATTGCGTGAATATCACGATTGACAATTGTACCTGTGCGCATACAAACTTGTATACAGTGGAATATTATAAAGGTCTGTATGGAATCGATGATTTCCCGAAGATTCCGCTTCCTGTTGATGAAGATGGAATTATGGACAAGCAGAGATGGGGAACGACGGGAACGAACTATGTCAAGAATCTTAACCTTTACAATTCGAGCATCAACCGTATCGATGCACATAAGGGTACATATAATCTGACTGTCAAAAATTCCGTTCTTGGTCATAAGGGTATCGCAGCGGTTGGTTTCGGAGTGATGCTGATTGAGGATTCGACTATACGCTCAGACCACTTCATTAATTTGCGCGTCGATTTCGGATGTGCATGGTATGGTGACGTTATTGTCAATAATTGTACATGGGATCTAGGTAAAAACTATGCTCCACGATTCTTCAATGTGAGTTACCAGCCGAATCCGAAATTTCCATACGGTTATGACATTATCGAAGAAAACGGCATACCTTATTACAGCAGCCTGCCAACGAATGTCTATATCAATGGGCTGACCTTGGATGCAAGCGAAGTGGATTCGACATCTTTGTATAACACGTCCGGACTCCAGATGTTTACTTCACCGATTTACGGCTTAGGGACTACAGTGGTTGACGATAATTACTTGAAAAACCGTACAGTATATCCATGCCCGCTCCGGTTCCCTAAGTTGATCAGACTCAAAAATCTCGTATTGATAAAGAACCCGATACATTCAGGTGTGGCTTTTAAGAAGATTTCGCTGATCAATCCTACTTCCAACCACGTGGAGTATTTCTTCAAGGACACGGTATTTGACTTTAACATCGATGACGATCTGAAAGTTGAGGTTGCGGGTTAGTGAATCTGTTTTTCACGTTTTTTGTTTCCTGAATATTTTAAGGGCGCTGTCTCAAAACAAATGAGGCAGCGCCTTTTCAAAGTGGCGATTCTTGGTTGGATAACCGATAAATTTGTCGTTCGATGAAACCAGAATCGATGGGGAAATGATAATATAGAAGTCGTGAAGAAACAGTGTGAGAAAAATTTTTTCGAAACATGTGTCACATTTTTCGATACCCACCTGTATATAGGGTGAAAGGCGGAAAGCCTAAACGAAGAATCTTACATAAAAGAGGTATAGAAAAATGAAAAAGTTAGCAGCAATCCTTATGACAGTAGCAGTTGTAGCCGCAATGACCGGCTGTGGAAAAACAAAGGAAACAACGAAAAAACTCGAGCCGACCAAGACGACGGTCGAGACAGTGGCGGACATCGCGGACGATAATGCGATCGTGAACCTGAAAAGCTTGAAGAGAGAGGATGCACCGAATATGGTTGGAAAAGTTGGCGGATGGAGCGGAGACATCGAGAACCTGGATATCGATAAGAATGAAGAAGCCAAGGCCGCACTGAAGAAGGCAACTTCTCAACTCACCGGAATGGATTTCGAAGGTATCTACCTTCTCGGAACGCAGATCGTAGCCGGCACGAATTACTGTATCCTCTGCAGAGGTACAGCGACAGTACCGAACGCAATCTCGGGCTACTACCTTGTATATGTGTACGCTGACCTTGAGGGAAATGCGGAAGTGCTGAAAATCGATTCGCTGCTTGAAGTTGAGAATGCAGATGTCGATGGCGGCTGGGGCGTCAACACCGGTAATCCGGCATTTGGAAACAACGCAGAAGTGAAGGCTGCCTATGAAAAAGCACTCGCAAGCATGGTGATCGCAGGTGGCGAGATGGAGCCGGTCGCGTTCCTCGGCAGCCAGGTCGTCGGCGGATTCAACTACCTGGTCCTCTGCCGCGTGAAGGCGGTTGTTGAGGATCCTTCCACAGAACTTGCCCTGGTGACCATCTATGTCGATCCGGAAGGAAATGCATCGATTACATCGGATGACATAACCTTCTCCGCTCAGAATGAAGAAGAGACACAGTACGAAGAATCTGCTTCCACAGATGCAGGTGAAGAAGTATAACAGGAGAAATAAATGGAGCTCTGCATACGACGATCCATAGACTATTCTGACACGGGGATACTGCAGGTATGCCGAAAGGCATATCTGCAACTCGTGTTGGGAATTTCATAATTCGGAAGGGAAATATGTTGCTGTCCCTACAAAAGAACAGTATGAAAAACTAACGAAGGATCTTCAAAGTATTCCTGGCTGTGAAGGTATTGATATTTCGAAAGTAGAGACGAGAGATGACTTGATCAGGACGGGAGTTGATGTAGAAAGAATGGATAAGATCTATGCTAAAGTCTCGGCCTAAAAGACGCAGTTACGAATAAAAGAGAAAGTCCAAAGGACAAAAAGACCCCCGAAAGCTTCAGAAGAAGCTTTCGGGGTTTATGTTAGCTGAGTTTAGTATCAAAGGGGAAGAAAATCACTTTCGAGCATCCTTCCGCACAAGCGCAGCGCGGAGGACTCGGATGCGAGAAAGCTTGATCTTCTGAATCACTCCCACTCGATCGTTCCTGTCGGCTTGGGTGTCAGGTCATAGAGTACGCGGTTGACGCCGGGTACTTCCGTGATGATGCGGTTGACGATCTTACCGAGGAGCTCGTAAGGGATCTCTTCGATGGTGGCGGTCATGGCGTCACGGGTGTTGACGGCACGGATAACGACGAAGTTCTCGAAAGCACGAACATTATTCTTTACACCGACGGACTTATAATCCGGAACCAGTGTGAAGTACTGCCATACTTTTCCTTCGAGGCCGGCATTGGCAAACTCTTCACGCAGGATCGCGTCAGATTCACGAACCATCTCCAGACGATCCTTCGTGATGGCACCGGTGCAACGAACGCCCAGACCCGGACCCGGGAACGGCTGACGGTAAACCATGTTGTTCGGAAGACCAAGGGCTTCACCTACGACACGGACTTCATCCTTAAAGAGGAACTTCAGAGGTTCTACGAGACCTTCGAAATGGATATCTTCCGGGAGACCGCCTACGTTATGGTGCGCTTTGACCGGACCGGACTCGAGGATATCAGGATAGATGGTACCCTGTGCCAGGAAGTCTACATCGGTCAGCTTTCTGGCCTCTTCCTCGAACACACGGATGAACTCTTCACCGATGATCTTTCTCTTTCTCTCCGGTTCTTCCACACCCTCAAGCTTGCTCAGGAAACGCTCAGATGCGTCAACATAAACGAGGTTGGCGTCCATCTGGTTCTTGAAGACTTCGATGACCTGCTCCGGCTCACCTTTTCTCAGAAGGCCGTGGTTTACGTGTACATTGATCAGGTTCTTGCCGATGGCCTTAATGAGAAGGGCAGCTACAACGGAAGAATCGACACCACCGGACAAAGCCAGCAGGACTTTCTTATCGCCGACCTGTTTCTTCACGGCATCGATCTGCTCGGCGATGAATGCATCAGCCAGCTCGCGGGTAGTGATTCTCTGCATGTCTTCAGGACGTTTGTTTTCCATATGCGGTACTCCTTTGTACTTTAGATTTTTGTGTTGGAAATAACATATCCATCATACCGAAAACCAGAACGGATAGCAATGCGGAAAAGTGGGACGGAGAATTCGTGATTGTTCATGAAATGTTTTATTTTACGCCCGATTTTCTTTCGAAAAGGGGAGGGGTTCTCTGATATAATGGGCGTACATGGTTCGGGGGGCCTTTTGATACATGCTTGAATTGAATGAGAATATAAAGGAATCATTGCGCGAGAAGAATCTGACCCAGAAGCAGGTAGCAACTCTGCTTGGCATCTCAGAGTGTTCTTTGTCCCGTTATCTGAACGGTACGCGTATGCCGAATTCCGAAGACTCCCAGAAGATCGCCAATTTCCTCGGCATCTATCCGAAAGAATGGTTCCCGGTAACCGACGACGAACCGGAGGAGAAGAACCCGGAGCAGACGGCTTTTCTCAAGCCGGCAAGACAGGCATGGGAGAAACTTCGTACCTGGCCGGAAGCAATCCGTGCATTAGGTAAGACCCACACGCTTTCTGTCCAGGACATCTGTCAGATCCTCCACGCACCGAGAAGCTGGGTCAACCGGTATATCCTTCCCCATGTAGACAAGATCTTCCTCCCGGACGGCAAGCGCGCCGGTAAAGAGATCAACACCAACTGGAAGCAGGTGGCTGCGATCCAGCTGGGCAAAGATATGCAGGACTCTACCTGGTGCAGCAAAGACGATTTCGATAACCTCATCATGGGAAGCATCGTATCCGTCACGAAACAGACCAAGCTCATCCCTGTGGAACTGCTGGTACAGGATAAGAGAGCTTTTGCCGAAGAATATAATTCCTACACAGAGAAAATGGAAGAACTGGCCGGATATCTCAGAGAATATCCGGACTCTCCTTTAGAGAAATATGCGGAACTGGCTGCCCTGAAGAAGCAGCAGAAGCAGTGCTACCGCCGTCAACTTTCTAACGAAGGTCGTGCGGTTCTGCGTGGTAATGCGCCATCCGCCGCGACCCCGGACGCCACCAAGAGCATCCCGGTACGCCTGCCGTCTATCCCGATTGAGAAGTGGATCGCACCGGAGGACATGAAGGACTTCGGCGAGACCGAGGATACCGGCCACAAGTATTTCTTCAAGAACGGATACATCCGCATTCTTCTTTCCTTCATCGACATGAACGGAAATGCCGTGAAGAAGGCTTTCTACGTGGCAGATTCCGAGACTTTGTACCACCGCTTCGTTGAGGAGTATGTCCTCATCAGCGAAGAAGTATGGCAGACCTACGCGATCCGACTGATGTCCAGAAGATAACGTCTCACCTTTCTTTTTCGTGTATAATGGAAAGGAAATCTGGCAGGAGGCGTCTTTGATCGATGGATTATAGTGTTTTGATGTCCGTCTATTCCCGAGAAAAATCGGAATATTTAAGACTTGCTGTGAACAGCATGCTGTTTCAGACCGTCCCGCCGAAGGAATTCATCCTGGTGTGTGACGGCCCCCTGGGACCGGAGCTGAATGAGGTAGTACAGGAGTGCAGATCCTCCCGGCCGGAGCTCTTTAACATCGTTACACTTCCTGAGAATCGCGGGCTTGCGGGGGCACTGAACGAAGGTCTGAAAGCATGCACCTGCGAGTGGATCGCCAGGATGGACAGCGACGATATTGCCCTCGATATACGTATAGAAAAGCAGTTCAAACTCGCTCAGGAGACGGGAGCGACACTACTGTCCGGTACCGTTGCCGAGTTTGCCGGACTGATGGATAAAGACGAGACACACTCGGTGGCACGGGCCGAGATGATCATGTCCATGAAATGGGAAGCAGGAAATCTGGAACTGCCAAGAAGAAGTCTTCCTGCCACCGACGAAGAGATCCGCAGATTCGCCCGAAAGAGAAATCCCATGAATCACCCGGCGGTCCTTATGCGTCGGGAGGATGTGGAAGCCGTAGGCGGCTACCGCACAGATTACCCCTATTTCGAGGACTATGACCTGTGGCTGAGAATGCTGAAGAATGGAGTCAAGGCGGCCAACGAGAAGGACGTGATCCTTCTGATGCGGGCCGACGAAGGTCTCTATGACCGCCGCGGAGGCAAGAAATATAAGGCTTACATGAAGGCTTTCCGTAAGCGTATGCTGAAGGAGAAGGACTGCTCGAGATGGGACTATTTCACATCGGTAGTCATCCGCTCCGTAGTCGCGGCCATGCCGTCGGGATTACGCAAGAAATTCTACGGGAGGGTACTGCGCAAATGAAGATCCTCATCGATGCAAGAACCTTTGGAACGAAGCCGAGCGGCATAGGGATCTATGCCTATAACTTCCTGTGCGGGATCCTGTCGGATTTCGAGGTGATCCTGGTAACGGATCTGGCTACCAGTTCCGAGATGCAGAACCTGAAGAAGAAGGACGTGCGCATCATCGAATATGGTAAAGAAGTATACAGAAGTTCCGGAGTTTTCGACTATTTCAAATTCGTCCGGGACATTCTGCGGCAGGAACAGCCGGAACTGTTCTGGGAACCGAATATCCTGATCCCCATCAAGCTGTCCGGATTCAACGGGAAGTCCATCATTACGATCCACGACATGTTCCCGGTGACCATGCCCCAGTACTTCGGAAAGAAGTACAGTGTGTATTTCAAGTTCATGCTCAAGCGCACACTGAAGCGCACAGATCTGATCTTATATAACTCCTATGAAACGAAGAAAGAGACGGAGCAGTATTTCCCCACGGCAGCGACGGTACCGTCGGAGGTGATGTATATCATCGTGCCGAAGATCGAATACGAGGGAGAGCTCCGCAACGATAACTATTTCCTTTATGTCGGCAATGTCGAGAAGCGCAAAGGCGTGGATATCCTGATCGAGGCCTTCGATCTGTATATTCAGAAAGGCGGCACGAAGAACCTCATCATCGCGGGCAAGAAGAGAGAAGAGGATGTAGATGCGGCCCTGGCTTCCCTGACCACACGGTACCCGGACAGAGTGACCTACAAGGGCTACGTAAGCGATGAAGAGAAGACGCAGCTATACGCATGCGCGGATACAGTGCTTTTCCAGTCGAGGGCGGAAGGCTTCGGCATCTGCGCGCTGGAAGCCATGTCTTTCGGAAAGCCGGTCCTGGCCAGTGACCTGTCGATCTTCCAGGAGATCGTCGGGGACACGATCTCGTATTTTCCTCTGGCCGGCGGGGCGCAGGCTCTGTGTGATGCTATGCTTCAAGAGGCAAAAAAGCCAGACCTCAATTCCTATGAAACCACCATGCGGCAGTACTTTCCGGAGACGCTGGTACCCCGCCTGGTTGACCTTCTGAAAAAAATCGGAAAAAAGAATTAGAAATGTTGTAACGTTTCTCCTGTTGGTTTGTTAAACAGTCAGAAAGCGAGGGAAACAAAACGTGGATGACATGAGAGATATGGACGCGATCTACAGACGTTACGCGCTACCGCTGAAGAAATTCGTCATGACCCTTTGCAAGGACGAATACCTGGCGGACGATATCGTGGCCGATACGTTCTACAAAGCAATCACCCATATCGACTCATGGCGAGGCGGAAATATTTTCACCTGGCTTTGCACCATCGCGAAGAATCAGTTCCTGAATCACGTAAAGAAGAAGGAAACCCAGAATGCTTCGCTGGATGAGCAAGAGGAAGTCTTCGAGATTCCGGCTGTTGCCGATTCTCCACTTGATCAACTGGAGAAGAAGGAACAGAAGATGGTGCTCTTTAAGGAGATGCAGAAGCTGTCCGCCGTGGAACGCGAAGTGATGTACCTCCGGGCTTTCGCAGATCTATCCTTCAAGGAGATCGGCGAGGTTCTTAAGAAAACCGAAAACTGGGCGCGCGTTACATATTTCAGATGTAAAGAGAAGATGCGCCGCCAGGCAGAAAGTGAGGCATAATATGACAGAGAAAATGACATGTAAAGTGATCCAGGATCTTCTTCCTTCCTACGTAGACGGACTGTGTTCGGAAGAATCCGCAAATCTCGTGAAAGAGCATATCTCCACCTGTGACGAATGTCGTAAGGTGTACGATATCATGAAGCAAGAAGAAGCAGCTGCAACTTCAACCTCGGCCACGGTGTCACCCGCATCTTCCTCCTCAAAGACTTCTTCCTCCAAGGGAGCGGAGATCTCGATCGATGAGAAAGAGATTATGAAGAGGATCAACCGCAAAATGCACCATAACCTGATGAAGAATGCGATCGTCGGTATCGTGGTCGGGGTACTTCTGATAACGCTTTTCGTCTTCGCTGTAAGACCGAACCGTTCACTGTCCTCTTCGGATTACGAAGTGAAGTACTATAACATGAACCTGAAGGACCTTTATGTCGAGCAGGGCGGCAACACAGGCACCCTGAAATACGAACAGATCCCGCAGGACTGTGTAGTCGTTTACGATCCGGAAGTAAAGGATATCGACAGTTGTCAGTTTACGATCCTTCAGGTACCGGGCATGACATATGCAAGACTGGCCATCGATCTGACCTATCTCTACACCGAGCCGGAGATCTGCATCATCACCTATTCTTCTAACTACTACATCTCGGAGTACGATGAGACCGTAGTTACCCGTGACGGAAAGAATTACCTGTCCGTTAAGAAGGTAAAGACCCCGCTGTTCGGAAGCAAGAAGTCCGACGGTAAAGTCTCTGTCACCACCGTTCAGTTCTGCCATATCGACGGCATCGACGGCTAAGCCCCCGGGGCTTTCACAACATGAGTCATCTGTGACCATCCACATTGATGATAGATTTACTTTCACGTGGGAGAGGAAGTTTGGTGCTTCCTCTCTCACGTGTTATAATGTGCGGAGAAAACAAATCGGGTGGCGAGTTATGATTTCGGAAAAAACAGGCGACCGGTGGCAGCCGTCGGAGCCTTCACTCATATCCAGGATCCTTCCTAAGTACATGATCCTTCCGCTGATCATCCTGATCGTGGGAGATCTTCTCGCGTACTACGGGCCTCGCTATATCAATCTCTTTTTCGGCCGTACTCATATAGATATGTCCTGCATGATCGACGATAAGATCACGGTGATCCCGGGATTCGTCTTCATCTATGTACTGGCTTTCCCGTTCTGGTATCTGATCACGTATTACTATCTTCGTCTGGGCAGAGAACAGGCCCTGCGTTTCTCACTGAGCAACATCGGCGCCAAGATGCTCTGTGCAGCGATCTTCGTCATCATCCCGTCGGCACTGGTCCGTCCGACACTGGCAGGAGAGACTCCCAGCATTCGCCTTCTGGGCCTGATCTACAGTAATGACGCACCGAATAATCTCTTCCCGTCCATCCACTGTCTGGAAAGCTGGTTCTGCTTCCGATGCTTATGGGACGAGAAGAAAGTGCCGTTACTTTTTAAAGCATTTTCATTAGTCTTTGCGTTACTGATCTGCGCCTCGACGGTGCTTACCAAGCAGCACGTACTGCTGGACATCCCGGCGGGTATCCTGGTGGCGGAAGTTTTCTGGCGGGTCAACAGTCTGCACCTGCTGCGCCGTGCTATCCGCGTGGCCAAGGATCTGATCGCACTGGTCCGCGGATAAGCGGAATTCTCCCGCCGGCATTTTTTCTAACTGATTCTTCGATTACAGCTGAAAGCGGATCACGTTCCAGGAAAGCGGCTTCACGTGGGTCTGGAAGTATCCGTTCTCCATTGTGGCGTCTTTTACTTCCACCGGCGCGAAGATCTCATCATTTCCATAAGCACTGACCACAGAGCGGTCCTCGCTGAAGATCTCTTCATGCACGCCGGAGATGGCCTTCGGTGCGTCTTCCATGCCGGCAAAACCACTTACATCGATGGTCAGCGGGTAGGATTCGTCTTCGTTACGGTTGATGACGAAGAGCGTAAGAACACCGGATTCCTTGTCCCAGGCACAGGCACTGTCGATATAGTTGACGCCGTCTTTTCCTGTGTATTGGGAAGTATCGTCGATGGCATAACCCGGCATATCGTAGGTCTCGGAATCTACCTTGACCTGCATGGATGTGCCGCGGGCATAAGAAAGAAGCTGCATAAATGCATAGTGGGAAGCGGTTCTCCAGACATGGTCATGGTCGCTGGCGCAGAGGGCGAAAAGTCCGCCGGTCATGCAACCGATCTTTACGCGGTCGGCATGACGCAGGAAAGCCAGCTGGATGGATGTCATGGACAGCATATGCTCCATATCTCCGCCCGGGAAAGCACGGTGGGTCATGTTGTCCGGATCGTGCAGGATATACTTTCTCTCCGGGTCTACGCGGTAATGGGTGCGGGCCATATTGTAGCGGCCCCAGCCCGGATGCAGTTCGGAATTGGGACGGATCATTCCGCCGTATTCGTCAAAAGAGATCATCATCTTCTTCGGGGAACGATGCTTGGATGCGACATAATCGCACATAGCCACTTCCGTGTTGATGAGATCCTCATAGTACAGGGCACCGCCCAGCAGGCACTTCAGATCTCCCGGAGGCGCACTGTGGTAGTGATGGATAGAAAGGTAATCCACTACGTCATAGCACTGATCCAGTACGGTCTCGTCCCATTCCGGGAAGTGATCCATAAAGGAAGCAGAAGAGCCGCAGACCGCAGTCTTGATGGTGGGGTCGATCCACTTCATGGCCTTAGAAGTCTCGTGACAGCGGACACCGTAGCCCCGCGGATCCTTCTCCCAGGAACCTAGCTGCCAGTGGCCGTCCATCTCATTGCCCAGATACCAGGTGTCGACACCATAAGGCTTCTCCCGGCCGTATTTGCGGCGCAGGTCGGACCAGTAGGTACCGCCTTCGTGATTAGTATATTCCACGATATCCATGGCATCCTGCATGGTGCCGGTTCCGAAATTCACGGTATAAAGCGGAGCTGTGCGGGCTTTCTCTGCCCACTGGAGATACTCATCGTGTCCCACTTCATTAGTGATCACCTGATACCAGGCCGGATCCAGATGGACCTTGCGCTGGTCACGGGGACCGATGGAATCCTTCCACTGCCAGGCCGACACGAAGTTACCGCCCGGAAGACGAACTGCCGGAAGACCGGTCTTGCCCAGGGCATCCAGGAAATCCCGGCGGAATCCCTGCTCATCGGCAGTCGGATGCTTCGGGTTATACATGGTGCCGTTGACCATGGTCCCGATGGGCTCGAGAAAAGCACTGAAAAGTCTTGGGGAGATCTCTCCGATCTCGAACTTCGGATGAACGGTGATCTTGGCTCGTCTGGTCATATGCAGTACCTCCTTGATATGTGCCCCGGTATCGGGGGATTTGCTGTATCCGCCGCCCCGCTTTTTGCCACGGGAAAAGAACTTGCGGCGGTCAGTTGTTGCCTGTAGTGATCTTCTTGATCCACTTTCTGCCCTTCAGTCGGAAGACACACCATATGGTCTTGGCGATCTGATCGGATTTCAGGAAGAAGTAGATCCAGAAAGCCGGCAGGTGCAGCACGAAGCCCGCCAGAAGACCCAGCGGTAGGGACAGCACCCACAGGAAGATATTGTCGGCGAACATCAGCATGGTGGTATCACCGCCGCCACGGAGTACGCCCTTGGTCATGATACTGTTGGTAGCCTGGAAGATGATGATCAGGCTGATGGAATTCAGAAGCTGGTACGCAATGGAGACCGCTTCTGCCGTGGTCTTCTCGCCATAGGCATGGATGACCGGAGTTTTCGTAAAGAAGATGAAGAGTGCGGACAGGAAACCCAGGGCGAAACCCAGGCCCAGGAAGAGCCAGCCCTGTTCCTCGGCTTTCTCCTTCATGCCCTTGCCCAGTGTCTGGCCCGTAATGATGGCGCCGGACTGGCAGACACCCTGGATGACGACGGTACTGAGCTGCTGTGTGACTGCCGTGATGGAGTTGGCCGCAATGAAGGCCGCACCCAGATGACCGATGACCATGGTGATGGCGTTACTGCCCAGGGCCACGATGGCATCACTGATCAGGACCGGGATGCATACACGGATATATTCGCGAATCAGGGTCCGGGTCTTCATGAAGAAATGACGGACCCGGAAACCTACCTTCTTATCGATGATGAGAAGATAGAACAGCACGGCACCGGCCTCGAAGATACGGGCCACCAACGTGGCGATGGCCGCACCGGCGATGCCCAGCTGCGGGAATCCGAAGTGACCGAAGATCAGGACATAGTTACCGCCCAGGTTGATAAAAAGGGCAGCGATGGATACGTATAGCGGATACCTGGACTGGCCCACACTTCGCAGCACGATGGTGGTGGTCAGAGAAAGACCCAGGAAGAAGAAAGTGGCGACCGAATACTTCAGGTACGTGCAGCCCAGCTCAATGAGAGGGTCCACACTGGTATAGGTCAGCATGATGTATCTTGGGATCAATAGCGCGCCCAGAGCGAAGATCAGGGCCGTAAGCAGCATCAGCCGCAGCATCAGGCACACGGTCTGCTTCAGGGAGATATCGGCTTTCTCCTCGTTATCGTGGGCTTTCTTCATGCCCCAGTAACGGGACACCAGGACCGAGGCACCCATGCCCAGACCCATACAGAAGATCTGGAAGATCGTGATAAAAGAATTCGCCAGGGATGCGGCGGAGAAGGCTTCCTGCGACAGACGGCTGAGCATGATGTTGTCCAGCATACCGACACCGACGGTGATCAGGGTCTGCAAAGCAATGGGGAAACCCAGGATAAATACGTTCTTATAGAAAGGTGCGTCTTTCTTAAATAGCTTCATGATCTACTTTCTTGCCGAAAAATAATACCCAAATCCCCAATACAGAAAGATATTTTATCACAGGAGTCTATGCTCGTCACCCTGACAAAATCAGTATTTTTCACTGCCGTAATGGTATTTCTTCCTGTATTTACGCAGAAGCCCGATGGTAACGCCAAGAGCCAGAAGTTCCGCAGTAAGGCTTGCGGCCCACACTCCGTTGATGTCGAAGAACATCGGCAGGATCAGGATCGCCAGCACTTCGAACAGCAATGTACGCAGGAAAGAGATGATGGCGGAGATCCGGCTGTTCTGCAAGGCAGTAAAGAAAGCCGAGGAGAAGACCGCCAGGCCCATGACCATGTAGGACAGGCTGTGCAGGGCGAAGCCTTCTTCGGTCATGACCAGAAGTTCTTCGTCGTGCTGGAAGAATTCTGCGGCAAAAGGTCCCTCAATGCAGAGTGCGACACCGTACAGCAGGAAACCCATGATCACGACGGATGTGGCGCTCTTACGGAAGAGATTGCGCAATTCCCCGAAATTCTTGACCTCGTAGTTGTAACTGAAAAGCGGAGCACAACCCACGGCGAAACCCAGGAACACGGCGCCGAAGAGGAAGCCTACGTTCATGAGGACACCATAGGCGGCCACTCCGTTGAGACCTACCAGCTGGGACAGCTTGTAGTTATACATGACACTGGCCAGGGGGTGGAAGATCTCACTGATGAACTCAGAAACACCATTGGCACTGACTTCTCGAAGGATCCCCGGCAGGAAGTGCGGGCGGACAAAGCGCAGTCCCAGATGGTGACTTGCAGCGATGCAGATGAAAGGAACGACACCACCGATGAGCTGGGAAATCGCGGTTGCCAGGGCGGCACCTACGACACCGTGGTTCAGTACACGGATGAATACCCAGTCCAGCACCAGGTTCGATGCGGCGGAGATTAGGTTGATCACCAGACCGACTTTCGGGTGACCGGCAGCGGTGAGGAAACTCTGGAACACGTTCTGCAGAACGTAAAGCGGGATACAGGCCAGCAGGATCCGGCCGTAAGTCAGGCAGTAGGGAAGGGCGGCATCGTCCGCGCCCATGAGGCGGGCCACGAAAGGAAGAAGCAGGATGCCCAGGACTGCAAGTACGATGGATCCGACGATGGATACGATGGTCAGGAAAGTGAAGTACTGATTCGCATCGTCATTCTTGCCGGATGCGATGGCCCGGGAGATGACGGCACTACCGCCACCGCCGATCATGTAAGCAAAAGCACCGACCAGCAGCGGGAAAGGTGTGATCAGAGTTACGGCAGCAAAAGCTTCCTTCCCGACGAAGGTGTTGACGTAAAGTCCGTCCACCACGCCGTACATGGAAGTGAAAAGCATCATCAATATCGTCGGGATGACGAAGCGGAACAGCCTCGTATAGGTAAAGTGATCCGAAAGCTGAATATTCCGCCTCAGATGCGGAAGCGAGGGTCTGACTTTTCTTGAGTTGGTCCGACGGTTCATAGGCGTTCCAGGCTGCTCCGTTGCAGAAAGATTTTTCCCACGATACGTTGGGTAGAAACCGAGGTATCTGTTATAGATTGTCAAATCAAGCCGTTCGTAAGGAAATTCTCCCCTAGTGTACCAGAAAATCACCAATTGCAAAAGATAGCCTCAAAACCGCCACGGGGCGCCCGCAGATCAGGCAGGCGGGGCAGGCCGGAAGGTATCTTTTGCAGCAGAATTGTGATAGAATGGACGCGTATTTTTGTAAGAGAAGATGGGGGAGCCGGGATTTTCCATGGCAGAGGTATTGAGTTATCTTAAGGAATTTAATTTCATTTCCGTGGTAGTGCGGCTTGTCCTGGCCATGATCTCCGGTGCCCTGATCGGATACGGCAGAGAGAAGAAAGAGCGTAATGCCGGTCTTCGCACATATATGCTCATCAGTATCGGAGCGGCACTGACCCTCCTGATCTCCTTCTACGAATATGAGATGCTCCAGGGTGGATGGGCATCAGTGGTGGCCGAGATCGGACAGAAGTTCGACGGCACACGTTTCGGCGCGCAGGTGCTGGCGGGTATCGGCTTCCTGGCGGCAGGAACGATCATTGCGTCGGCCCACCAGCAGGTATCCGGACTGACTTCCGCGATCGGACTTTTTGCCGCGGCGGTACTGGGCATCGCAGCCGGTGCGGCTTTCTACGAATGCGTGATCCCGGCCATCGTGATCATCATCTTCTGCATGGAAGTGCTGCAGCCGCTGGAAGTCCTCTATAAGAGACGTCTTCGCAACATCACCATCACTATCAAATACCTTAACCCCACTGATATCGAGATGATCAAGGAGACCATCGAGAATCAGGGGGCGCATCTTTTCGATATCGATCCGGAGGAACCGGACGAAGATAATTACCCATCAGCGATCTTTTCCATGAAGATGAGCAAAGAGAAATCGTCTCACTCGGAGATGCTTTCTTCCATTGCCGAGCTGCCATGCGTGCTCTCGCTGCATGAGTTGATTTCGTGACGGAGGAACCTATGCTGCCTATTTTCGACGGATTACGAGATATCACCACACTGACCGTTCTGGTCCGCCTCCTGATGGCGATCCTGCTGGGCGGTGCCATCGGTATGGAGCGTTCCTACAAGAACCGTCCCGCCGGTTTCCGTACCCACATCCTGGTGTGCGTCGGTGCGACCATCGCATGCATGACCGGCATTTACCTTTATCTGAACATGAAACTTCCGACCGATATCTCCCGTCTGGGCGCCCAGGTGGTTTCCGGACTCGGTTTCATCGGCGGAGGTACCATCATCGTAGTCAACAACAGAAAGATCAAGGGCCTGACCACCGCTGCCGGACTCTGGGCCTGCGGTATCATCGGTCTTGCCATCGGCGCCGGATTCTTCGAGGGCGCCATCGTCGGCACCGCACTGGTGCTCGTCGCCCAGATCGTTTTCACCTATCTGGGAAGCAAAATTACCCACCACGAGGCCTTCAAGATCCTGCTGCACTATAACGACAAAAATGCTCTGAACTACGTGATGCGTTATTGCAAGGACAACAAGATGGTCATCAGCAACCTGGAAGTTACCGGAAAGCGCGATTCTGTCGCACCGATCTACTCCGTGGTGCTGACGGTCCGCCCGAGAAATAAGATCGACAAGAAGAAAGTCATCCGCTACATCAGTGACATTGAAGGTATCATCGAAGCCGATACAGTCAATTAATTGAGGAAGTCTTTCTCAAAGTGGCATTTTTATGATACAAAAGAACTTAAGAGCGAGGGCGTCCGGAGGAATGTGCGGGCGCTTCAGTCTGAGAAGAGAGAGGAAAAACTTATGAAGAGAAAACTGATCCAATCGGTACTGGCCTGTATGCTGGTGGGAAGCTTCGTCCTGACGGGATGTAAGATGCCGAGAAAGAAGGTGGAGACCCTTCCTTCGGATATGCCGCGTCCCATCAATGAGACAGAGGAATCGTACTACGAAGAATATACAGAACCGGAGGAGACGATCCTTCCGGACTATCCCTGCATCAACCCGGCTTTCGAGGGCCTGAGTGCAGAGGAGATCGTAGCGCAGCTTTCGCTGGAAGATAAAGCCGCTCAGATGGTTCAGGGACAGTACAGCAGCATGCCGCATACAGAGATGGAGATCAACTGCTACGGATCGGTGCTTTCCTACAATCAGTCCCAGTGGCCGGCGGCCTCTCTGGAAGAGTGGAAGCAGATCACCCGTGAATACCAGACCGCAGCTCTGATGTCCACCACGCGTATCCCATATATCTACGGTAACGACTTTATCCATGGAAGTTTCATGTCCAAGGGCAATGTGATCTTCCCGCAGCATATCAATCTCGGTGCCGCCAATGACGAGGACCTGGTCTTCGAGATGGGCGTTATCACGGGAAGTGAGCAGCTCCACCTGGGTATGCTCTGGAATTTCGCTCCTTGTGTGGCTACCGCCAAGGATCCCAGATGGGGACGTACATACGAGTCCATGTCTGACGACGAAGGCATCGTGACCCGCCTGGCCTCGGCCTTCGTCCGTGGTTCTATGACCCAGAATGTAGTTCCTTGCGTGAAGCATTATCTGGGTGAAGGTTATGCGGTCTACGGAACCGGTGAGAACAGTGGCGGAACCGAGCGTCTCATTGACCGTGGTGATGCGAAGATGACAGACGAACAGATCGAAGCAACGCTGGAGATCTATAAGAAACTCATCGAGGACGGTGTGCCGTCCATCATGATCTCTCACTCTGCACTCAACGGTGTGAAGATGCATGAGAATTCGGACTACATCCTCAAACTGAAGGATGAATACGGATTCCAGGGTGTGATCCTGTCTGACTGGGATTCTCTCCAGAACTGTTCCGGTGAGACCTATAAGGAGAACGTGATCCTCTGCGTCAATGCCGGTGTGGATATGCTTATGGAAGCAGATCACTATGCGGAAGCAAAGGACATGATCATCGAGGGCGTAGTCGAGGGTTCCATCGCGATGGAGAGAGTAGACGATGCTGTAACCAGGATCATCCGTATGAAGCAGAATGCAGGACTTTTCGAAGATCCTTTCCTGGACAATGTCCAGCCTTCATATGAATTTAATTCCACCCGTTCTCACGAAGTAGCAAGAGAGCTGGCGGCCAAGTCCATGGTTCCGCTGAAGCTTCCGGAGGAAGGACCGATTCTGCTGGAAAGCGGAAAGAAGGTCTTCGTATGTGGACCGGCAGCGAACGATTCCGGTGCACTCTGCGGTGGATGGACATACATGTGGCAGGGTTCTTCGGATCAGGCCCTGCAGGGCGAGAAGTGGTGTTCTGAGGGTCCGACGATCCTCGAAGCTCTCCAGGAAGAAGCGGAAAGAGACGGATATGAGATCATCACGGACAAAGAGCGTATCGCTGAGTGTGATTTCGTTCTTCTCTGCGTAGGTGAGAAGCCTTATGCCGAGTGGTATGGCGATACTGAGGATCTTTCTCTTACCGGTGCTCTGGGCCTCGAAGGAAATGAAGAAGCAATCCAGCTGGCCAAGGAATCCGGCAAGCCGACTCTGACCTTGATCGTGGCGGGCAGAAATGTTCTGATCAACGATTATGTGGAAGACTGGAGCGAGATCGTGATGTGCTATCTCCCTGGTTCTGAGGGTGGTAATGCCGTATACGATATCCTTAAGGGCGACGTAGAGTTCTACGGACGTCTTCCGATGCCGTATTATTCTTCCATCGAGCAGATCGGTACAGAAGAGAACTGGCTGCCCAGAGGATTCTCCGCCGCAGACAAGAAGCCGGAAGACATTCCGGGTGAGACTTCGGAGACGACAGCCGAGGATAACTGATGCGGGGCGCAAACGCAGGAATGAAGTACAGGGCGCCGCACGGGGGATATTCTCCCGCGGCGAAACAAGGATAAAGGAGTGAGCGCGATGAGTGAAGAAGAGAGAGCACCTTACGGATATTGTGAGAATTGTGCAGAGCCTTTCAATAAGCCTTACACCCATTGTCCTTTCTGCAATACGCCGAACCGGAATCTGGAGAAACAGCTTCAGAATGCCAAGAGCAGGACGGAGTTGCTGCTGGAGAAGCAGATGCTGGAGAACCGGGCCTGGGCTGATGCGAACCGTGAAGAGGTGACGGCCATGGTGGATGCCCAGCACGAGGCGAATCTCAAGGAGATGAAGGACAAGTTCCTGCATCCTTTCCGTTCATCCGGCTCCGGAACGAAGGGGCAGGGGAACTGAGACGCCGGGATCCTACACCGGGACAAAGGGACAGGAGAGCGGAGACGCATCGGTCAATACAAAGAATCACACCTACTTATAGCACTTTTTCGGTCGAAATCCTGAAAACCACGATTCAGACCGAACTTTGAAGGTGGCATTTCAGTCGAAATCATGAAATCTACGATTTAGACCGAACTTTGAAGGTGGTTTTTCGGTCGAAAATTCCAAAATTCATATTTAGACCGAAATATGCGGTTGTTTTTTCGGTCTAAAATTCAAAAATCGTGATCTAGGCCGAAAACAGGGTGTAAAAGTTCGGTCTAAAATGCGAATTCCGCGTTTCCGACTGAAACCAGAGATACGCCACGTTTCCTTGGGATTAACATAAAGATATGTGGCATTGGAATAGCAAATCAATTATCTACTCCCAAGCTTTCCGTGAAGAACCCAAAAGAAGGAAATTCTAACAGTTTGTCGAAATAAAAGAAGGAACCGCCCCCGACGCAATGCGCTGAGGGCGGTTTTGTGTTGCTGTTGGATCAGGATCCGGATCAGGAATCCTTACCGTCGCGGATGACGTTTCTCTTGATCTTGCCGCTGATGGTCTTCGGGAGCTCGGTGACGAACTCGACGACACGCGGGTACTTGTACGGAGCGGTGTTGGTCTTAACGTACTCCTGGATCTCTTTCTTCAGTTCTTCTGTCGGTTCGGCGCGGCCGGGAACCAGAACGATGGTAGCCTTAACGACCATACCACGGACGCCCTGCGGGTCAGGAGTACCGGTTACGGCACACTCGAGTACATAAGGCAGCTCCATGATGACGCTCTCGATCTCGAAAGGTCCGATACGGTAGCCGGAAGATTTGATAACATCGTCGACACGACCGACGTACCAGATGTAGCCATCTTCATCCATCCAGGCGGTATCACCTGTATGGAAGTAGCCGTCATGCCAGGATTCTTTGGTCTTTTCTTCATTCTGGTAGTAACCGAGATACAGTCCGCAAGGAACTACATCCACAGTGCGGATGCAGATCTCACCGGTGGTACCCGGAGGACAGTCGTTGCCGTCTTCGTCCAGGATGTGGACATCGTACGGAGTAACCGCCTTACCCATGGAACCGAGACGGATCGCGGAACCGACGAGGTTACCGATAACGAGGGAAGTCTCGGTCTGGCCGAAGCCCTCCATCAGGCGGATACCGGTTGCACGCATAAACTGGTTGAATACCTCAGGGTTCAGAGCCTCACCGGCAACAGTTGCGTACTTCAGGGAAGTCAGATCGTAGTTGGACAGATCTTCCTTGACCAGGAAACGGTACATAGTCGGCGGAGCGCAGAAGGTGGTCACATGGTACTTGGCGAACATCGGCAGGATCTCATTGGCATGGAACTTGTCGAAGTCGAAGGTGAAGGTCGGCGCTTCGCAGAGCCACTGACCGTAGAGCTTACCCCAGAGAGATTTGCCCCAGCCGGTATCAGAGATGGTGAAGTGCAGACCGTTCGGATCTACATTGTGCCAGTACTTGGCGGTAGCGAAGTGTCCCAGAGAATACTTGTGGGAGTGAGCCGCGATCTTCGGATAACCGGTAGTACCGGAAGTGAAGAACATGACCATGGTATCGCTGCCCTGTGTGGCATTGGCCGGACGTGCATAGACGTCGCTGAAAGAAGGCATCTCATAGTTGAAGTTATGCCACTTGCTGCTCATTTCCGGAAGCGGCAGGAAGCCGTTGTTGCCCTCCTCGTGAAGCACTGCCTCGCTCTTCAATCCTGCTTCGTCCACGGAAGAAGCCTTTCCTTCCAGGACCTTCAGGAGGTTGGCACCACTTTCGTCATCGGCACCGTTGGCCATGATGAGCTTGATATCCATACCGCACTTCTCGGCAGCCTTCTGGGCTTCGAGAGCCGTATCGCCGTTACCGGTGATCACGATAGCCGAAACGCCTGCCGACTTGAATCGATAGTCGAAATCGTGTTCCTTCAGAAGATTGGTAGCCGGGATCGCGATGGCACCGATCTTATGCAGAGCCAGGATCGAGAACCAGAACTGGTAGTGACGCTTCAGGACCAGCATGACACGGTCACCGTGCTTGATGCCGAGGCTCTCGAAATAGTTGGCTGTCATAGCGGTATAGCGCTTCATCTCATCGAAAGTGAATCGATGGTCGGTGACACCGTCTTTGGCTACCCACATCATGGAGGTCTTGTTCGGATCCTTCTCGGCCATGGCATCCACCAGGTCGAAAGCGAAGTTAAACTTCTCGGCTTCCGGAGTGTAGGAGATAGATGTCAGCTTGTTATCGGCATCGAGAGTATCGGTCACGTACTTTCTGTAGACCGGATCCTTGACGCCGGCCAGATCGAAGTTAGTCTTGTTGTCCTGGACGAAAGATGTCTGGACAGTCTTCTCATAGGTCGCACCCTGGGTCCACTTCTCCGGATTCAGGACGATGGCGTAGAATGTACAGTCCTCGCCGCCGAGAGCAAATTCGTTATGGGGTGTTCTACTGTCGAAGAAGATGGAGTCACCCGGATACAGGATCTCGGAGTGGTCACGGAGCATGACCTTCAGGCAGCCCTTGGTGACGATGTTCAACTCCTGACCGGAGTGGGTAACAAGCTTGTACGGCGGGTTCAGGGCCTCTTCAGAATACGGGATGGTGACCTCGAAAGGCTCACAAAGCTTGTTTCTGAAAAGATGTCCCAGACGCATGTACTTATATCCGGCACGACGGGTGATAGGAAGACCCTCGCCCTTTCTGGTCACGGCATACTCACGGAGAGCCGGTGTCGTACCTTCCATCAACTCGGAGATCTCGACTCCGCAGAGGTTGGCAACTTTGTAAACGAAGGTGAAGCTGAAGTCTTCCAGACCTTCTTCATACTTGACGTACTCTTCCTCGGTGACCTCGACCTTCTCGGCCATGTCCTTCGTGGAGAGTCCCATGTCCAGACGCAGTGCCTTGATACGGCTTGCTACCTCAGAGATCTTCTGCTCGAGAAGACCACCCTGCTCGCCGCTCTTCAATAATGTTTCATTTTTTTCTAGTTCGCTCATTTTCTTTCCTCCCAATAAGCTCCCTATCAGCTGCGCCTGTTTTTCACTTCTTGAGGCAATAAAAAACGCCCCAACGTCCTCCTTGGACATTGAGACGGCTATTTACCGCGGTACCACTCAATTTGCGAAATCATTCGCCACTTAATAGGTTCAATCAAACCCTTTGCCTTAACGCGGCTCCTACGTGTACAGTCTACTCAAGATTTCTCTTATTCGGTGTACCAGCTCGGAAGCGATAGTCATCTGGATCATCCCGGATACCAACTTTCAGCAGGGTGTCGGCTCTCTGTGAGGCGAAATGGTCACGACCTTCTTCGTCATCGCTTTTACTCAAGCAGATAATAATCCCGAAAAAAACACTTGTCAACACTTTTTTTCGTGTTGCCATAATTTTTTCTTTACGCACGGCACTGATGGTGTATAATCAATGCTAGGGTAAATGTAAGAATAGGTGTGCCTATTTTGAGGTAACATGGGAGGACATATGAGAACTCTGAAGAAAATTGTAACCACATTGCTAGTGATTGCCACGGTTTTCTGTCTGTTCGGATGTTCCGGAACGGGTCTTTTCGGCAAGGAGACCAAGTCTAACGAGGAATATAAGAAGGAAGCAACGGATATCAGCATGCGTCTGGCCAAGCGGATCATTTCCGGTGACTACGAGACGATTTCATACTATATCCATAAGGACGATGCGACGGATGACGTCAAGAATGCGATCAAGGGAATGTCCGCGGGACTCATCGATGACGCACTTCTCGTGATCGAGGAAGTCGACATGAATACCGTAGTCCACTCCGCCAATGTTACTTTCCGCGCATCTGTGAATTTCAAGAAATCATCGTACTCCATGAGTTTCGTCATGAAGCTCGTCAACGAAGACGGACACTGGTACATCAATAACATAGAGCCCGTAGTGGCCGACATCCGTACATTGAGTCGGACATACGAGGATCGAAAGAAGAAGGACAATGAGTAGATCAATTACTTACGATGAGAAGCGGGGCATCCTGCGACTCGACACCAGAAACACAACTTATGCAATCGGAATCACAGATGGCCTATACTTAGGCCATTTGTTTTATGGCCCGCATCTTCCGGAAGAGGACTTCTCCGTAAGATCGGCCTTCCAGCGCCCCCTTTCCGCTCTTGAGAACAAGAAGGAGATGTGCATCTTCATGGACAGCTTCAACTTCGAGTATCCGGGCTGGGGCGTCGGCGATTCCCGGGAGGGCGCTATCCGCGTCCGGGACAGCAAGGGCATCACCCGGACAAACCTGCTTTACCAAGGTCACCGTATTTCTTCGGCAAAAACTCTGATACCGGGTCTGCCTTCTACCTTTGGCGGGGAGGGCGACGTTGAGACGCTTGAAGTAGACCTGCAGGACCCCGACACCGGCCTGTTCGTAACACTGTTCTACAGTGTTTTTGCCGAATGCGACGTTATCGCAAGACGCGTTGAGATCAGAAATACCGGCAAGGAAAAACTGGTTATCGAGCGGGCACTGTCCATGTCTATGGATATGCCGGGAAGAGACCGGGAGGGAAGATCCTTCCAGCTCATGACCTTCTACGGCATCTGGGCAAGAGAATTCACCAAGGATATCCGCCCGCTGGGTTTCGGCAAGACCGGCGTCAGCTCTATCGTGGGTAAGACCAATAACCGCAACCAGCCCTTCCTGGGGCTTCTCTCCGAGGGTGCGACCCAGTATTCCGGCGAGGTCTACGGCATGAATTTCCTGTACTCCGGTAACTTCGCATCCACCGTGGAGAAGATCTTCAGCGGGGACCTGAGGGTCTCCATGGGTATCCACCCCGAGGGCTTCTCCTGGACACTGGAACCGGGAGAAGTGTTCTACACACCGGAAGCGGTCATGACCTATTCCGATGAGGGCATCAGCGGAATGACCCACCATTTCCACGACATGTTCCGCAAGCATCTGATCCGCGGAAAATATAAGGACAGTAAGCGTCCGATCCTTATCAACAACTGGGAAGCGACCTACTTCGATTTCGATACGAAGAAACTTCTGGACATCGCGAAGACCGCCCACGACTGCGGCATCGAGATGCTGGTCATGGACGACGGCTGGTTCGGTCGCCGCAATGACCCGGATTCCAGTCTCGGAGACTGGTTCGTCAACGAGGAGAAACTTCCGGGCGGACTGAAATATCTCAGCGACGAGCTGGAGAAGATGGGCATGAAGTTCGGCATCTGGTTCGAGCCGGAGATGGTCTCCCCGGATTCCGATCTGTACCGCGCTCACCCCGACTGGGCCATCACCGTTCCCGGAAGAGAAGCGGCCCTGTCCCGTAACCAGCTGGTCCTGGACGTATCCCGCGCCGATGTCCGGGATTATATCATCGAATCCATCACCAAGGTCCTCAGCAGCGCGAAGATTGCCTACGTAAAGTGGGACATGAACCGCCACCTGTCTGACCTCTTCAGCGCGGAACTGCCGCCGGAGAGACAGGGCGAGCTGATGCACCGTTATGTGCTGGGTGTATACGACCTGCAGGAAAGACTCCTGAAAGCCTTCCCGGATCTGCTCCTGGAGAACTGCAGCAGCGGCGGCGCCCGTTTCGACCCGGGCATGCTCTACTACAGTCCCCAGATCTGGACGTCCGACGATACCGACGCGTACGAGCGCATCCGCATCCAGGAAGGCGCCGCGACACTGTACCCGCTTTCCTGCCTGGGCGCCCACGTCTCCATCTGTCCGAATCACGTCACCGGACGCGTCGTGCCTTTCGAGACGAGAGGTCACGTGGCTCTGGCCGGCACCTTCGGCTACGAGTTGGATATTACGGTGCTTTCTGACGAGGAAAAAGAACTGATCAAGAAGCAGGTGAAGCTTTTCCATAGGTTCAATGACCTCATTCGTAATGGTGATTACTATCGCATGCATTCGTATCAGGACAACCGGCTCTTCGACTGCTATGGTGTCGCATCCAAGGACAAGTCCGAGATGCTGCTGACCATGCTGCATGTCATGAACCAGCCCTGCTGCCCGTCCCGCTGGATCCACATCCACGGCCTGGCGCCGGATAAACTTTATAGAATTACGGAAGTGAAGGATGAGCCGGAAGACTCGAATCATGCGTCTTTGGATGGCTCCGAAGCCGCCAAGGCTTCCGCACAGGAAATCCTGGCCCACGGCAGCACGCTTTCGAATATGGGTATCAATCTCCCGTGCCGTACCGGCGACTTCATGTCGGTTCTGTACCACATCGTGGAAGTGAAGGATGCCGGTGAGAGTGTAGAAGGATGAGCATGGATCCGGACAAGATTCAGATCCTGCACCTGCTGGAGGGCGCCAGAAAAGCCGAGGGCCTGACGGTCATTATCGACGTATTCCGTGCCTTCTCCGTAGAATGCTATCTCTATTCTCTGGGCGCAGAACTGGTGCGTCCCGTGGGTACCATCGAGGAGGCAAGAGAACTTCACGAGAAGATCCCCGGATCCATCCTGGTAGGCGAACGCCAGGGCATCCGTTGCGAAGGTTTCGATTACGGAAATTCTCCTTCGTCACTTCAGGAAGAGAAGGTGAGAGGCCGCGTGGCGATCCACACCACCAGCGCCGGCACTCAGGGTATCGTCAAAGCAATGGGCGCCTCCGAGATCCTGACAGGAAGTCTCGTCAACGCCCGCTCGATTGCAAAATATATCCTCTCCCGAAACCCGGAGAAAGTATCTCTGGTGGCCATGGGCCTGAGCGCCGAACGCAATGCCGCCGAAGACGAACTCTGCGCCGAGTATATCCGTGCGTTGCTTCTGAACGACGACTTCTTCCGCTCCGTACAGAATCTTTCCGCACCGTCCGGCACCACATACGGTCCCACAGCGGAGCAAGTCCTTCCCGGTTTCGAGATCCGCCGCCACGACCTGCGAAACCAGGACGGCAGACGCTTCTTCCGACCCGAACTCCAGGAAGACTTCCCCGAACAGGACTACTGGATGTGCATCGACTACGACCACTTCCCCTTCATCCTACGCGTCGGCCAGGACGACTTGGGATATTACAGCCACAGAATCAACGTTTAAGGTACTCGTTGATCCGCTTCTGAAGACGCGGGATCAACTCATCGGCAGTCTCCTTGCCCTGCATATACGCTTCCACTTCTTCGTAGATGATCTTATACAGTTTCTGGTCGGGGATCACGATGTTATCGAGATCCAGGATGTAGGACCGGTACGCTTCGATCTCCTGAGATGTGAGGGGAAGAACATCATCAAGCACAAATAAGTCAGAGTAATCGGACTTCTTTGCCCAGTAATCCTCGTGCGACGAAGGATCTGCGTGGGCGTCCAGCATATACGAAATGTTATCCAGACTGAAGTTCGAGCTTTTTTGCATAATAAATCGGAGGAAAGCCCAGGCGCCGTCTTTCTGTTCCTGTGAGGCGTTGGCGGCCATATAGAACAGACGCGAGGCATGGATCAGATTACTGCTGCCGTCAGCAGAGGGGAAGGAGAGTTTCTCACCCTTGCCCATATACATGTAGCTCCCGTAGCCGGTAGTATCCTTGTAGGGATATTTCACCGCAATCGGATCATCCGAGGTCAGAAGCGCGGTGGCGCGTTGCGACTTCGCGCTGGTGGTGGTTGAAGTGACGTACGTGCGGTGATAGGAGATCAGATAATCCTTGGCGATCTCCAGCATGGCGCGGAACTGCGGATCGTCCAGATCCACGGTGCCGTCCTCCTTCGTGAAGTAAGACATGTCCTGGCTCAGTGCGTAGAAGAGGAAATCCTCGGCACCAATCTCGGTATTCAGCGAATCGAATTGATTCTTCTTCAGATAGTCGCGCCATCCTACATAGGTTTCTTCCCCTGCGATGGCCCGGACGAGCTCGCCTGACTGGAACTGGAAGGCATTCTCATAGAAACCGAGTTCAGAAATGGCGAAAGGAAGGCCGTACATATGACCGTTCTTCCGGCAGGAGTCCATTACTCCCTTCAGGAAAAGCTCTTGCCACTTGGGATCTTCCTGGTTCCATAGGGGCAGGAGGTCCTCGAAGTATTCATCGTGGGCAAAGATATCGTCATTCTGTTTCCGGCTGCTCTGGTGCCAGATGACTGAAATGACGCGGTTTACATCCGGGTTTTCTTCCAGGTACAACACCGGACCCTTGCCGGATTTCAGGTTTTCTTCCCGAAGTTTTTCGAAAGCCTCGTCATACGCCCGACTGTCCACGACACCTTCTGTTCGGTACGATCCGGCGTCTACATTCAGTGTCTCATAGTAAGGCTCGATGTAGTAATCCTGATTCTCCTTATTAAATTCGGATATGAGCTCTGCGAACTCCCTGTCCCGGTGATCGGCATAGTCGATGGGGATCACTGTCCGACCCTCGCGAGGATCTTCTCCGGGGGTGAAAAGCGTGACAGAAGAGACGATGGAGAAGTAGGCGTAAGAGTTATAGAACAGAACCTTCTGTCCGTCGGGAGAAATGGAGAACTTATATTTCTCGTCGTAGTCTCCGAGTTTGAAATCCGAGTTGCTCCACAGCATCGTGCACGACCATTTCCCGGTTTTTCTGTCCATCTTCCAGATCCCGTTATCATCGATGAGATACTGATCATCACCGTTGACCAGGGTAGACCGGACGTGCGCAGGTGAGTCCAGGTAACTGACGTCGGTAATATCACCTTTGGCTCCCAGCGGGGCCATCACGACGTTACAGGAGTTCTCCCGGTTCATCAGTTCTGAGGAAAGCAAGGAGAGCTGATCATCCATATACCAGCATCCCAGGAAATTATCATCCAGAATGACGGAGTTCTTAAACTTGCCATCCGTGGAAAAGACCGCCAGAGCCGAGACAGAGGTCATGAGCGAGGAATTTCCGTACCAGATACTGAAGAAGATCTCATCATCCGTCATACCGAGACAATCTGCTTGCAAACAATCTCCGCCGACCTGCCGGACGGGATATTCCACCTCGAAAGACAGCTTTCCGGTTTCCTTATCCAGCTTGAACTGCTTGATCACATTCTCGTCATGGGACAGCAGATACAGATCATCACCCCGGACGAACATGTTCGTGATTCTAAAAATGTAATCGTATACTTCGGTAAACTCGTTAAGAAACCCCAGATGATAGGTCCGGATGTAATTTCCGTCATAGTCGGTATGCAGAAGATCTCCTCCGAGGTAAAACCAGAGTCCATCTTCTGCGCAACAGGCGACGTTCGGGATCGTTCTTCCCAGAGTCGGGTCTAAGGAGAGAAGGTTCAGTTTGTCTTTTTTCATGTAAGTCGATTCCGACTGCAGAGAGAGAGCCGGGCCGCTGTACGCGGATAATTTGCTCATGGATTTCTGTCCGGAAGGATCTGTGTCCGAGACAGAAGACTCGATAGTATCCGATGTGGCGCCCAGATCGACGCGTTCGTCTTCGGTCTCGGAAGGAATTGAGCCCACCGACGAATCCGAGGCCGGGGTGGTGCTTCCTGTCTTATGACAGCTGCAAAGCATAGAGGGGGTCAGCATACTGCTGATCAGGAGAAGTGCCAGAATACGTTGTCTTTTCATGGTCGTAAGTCCTTTCTTTTTATCTTCCGACCCGGCGGCGCGGGTATTAGTTTTCCTTCAGGTATTCATTGATCCGGGTCTGTAGTTTCGGAATAACCTGGTCAATGGTCTCATTTCCTTCCATATAATCTTTCGTCGCTTCGCAGACGATCCTGTACAGGTTCGGATCCGGGGTGTAGATGTGGCTGATGCTGCGGAGAGATTCCTCGAAAGCCGTGCGTTCTTCGGATGTTATGGGCACCACACGGTCCAGTTGGAACATCGGATCGTACCCGGTCTTCTCCGCCCAGTACTCCGCATGCTCAGTGGGATGTTCGAAGGCGTCCAGCTCCTCCTGAATATACGACAAGCTGAAGTTCGAGTTCTTTTCAAGCACGAAACGGATGAATTCCCAGGCGCCCTGCTGCTTGGTTTTACTTGCGTAGGCGGAGATGAGGAATTTCGAAGAGCAATACACCATCTGACTTTCTCCGTCAGAAGACGGGTGATCGATCATGCGGGCGTCCAGACTGTAGGCATTTCCGCTTCCGTCCTTGTACTGCACGGGCAGCGTCCCCAGACTGTTTTCCATGCTGTCAACGGCCCATGTCGGCAAAGAGCGGACGGGTGCATTTGCGGCATCGGAGCGCAGGTAGGTCTGTGCAAGTTCGAGGAGTGCGCGGAACTGCGGATCCTCCAGATCGATGAGCCCGTCGGCCTTTCTGTAGTGAGGGAGATTGTTGCACAATTCATAGTAGATGGCATCCTCGGAGGAGATCGTCGACGTCATGAAGGTGTAATCGTGGCTCTTGAGGTAGCTGAGCCAGTCCGAATAAGAAGACTTGCCCTTCACCTCATCGTAGATCTGGCCGAGAGGCACTTCCGGCGTTCTTTCTTGATAGCCGTGCACCGCGAGCTGGTAGGGGATGGAATACATTTGTCCTTTTGCTTCCGCATCCTGAAACGGCCCCTGCAGGAAAAGCTCTTGCCACTTGGGATCTTCTTTCTTCCAGTAGGGCAGGAGATCCAGGAAAAACTCTTTCTGGTCATAGAAATCGTTTACTGTACCCTGGGGTTCGGAGGGATCATCTCCTGTCAGGAAAAGTACCGGACCGTCCTTTTCCTGCAGGATCTTACGGGTAATATCTGCCAAGGCTTCTCTGTATTTATCCTCAAGTAAAGTATCTCCGTCCACGAACATCACGCCTGTCAGGTTGATAGTATGGAAATCCAGACTGATGTAGTAGTCTTTGTTTTCTGCGTTGAAAGCTTCCACAAGCTTCATTAATTTCTCATCGTCTTTCTGCGCGCCGGATAACTGGACCACAGTACGGTCATCACGGGTATCCTCTGCGGCAACCAAGAGTGAGAAAGCAGAAGATCCCTGGGTATTGTAAAGCAGAGCTTTCTGCCCGTCAGGGGAAACCTCACATTGGGCACTGTCGTTGAAATAGGACCATTTCACATCTGTCTCGTTCCACAGGATAATGTTGGTCCATTCCTTGGTTTTCGCATCCGTCTTCCAGACTCCTTCTTTGTTGACGATATACTGATCGGCGCCTATGATCTCGGTATAACTGATTTCCTGGGAAGTCTGCAGTTTATAGTCTCTGCTTAGTTTACCATCGGCACCCGGTGATACCAGAACCGGCTCACCTTTCTCAGAAATAACGGTATAGAACTGATCGCCGAGATACCAGCCTCCGAGCACATCCGGAGGTGTGGAGTACGCATCGGTAAGTGTGCCGCGGGATTTGTAGGAACATACGGTTAACGACTCGTATGCGCTGAGACCGGAAAATGCGTAAAAGGCAATGTGGACCATATCGTCTGTTACGCCGAGTATTCTGGAAGTAACATGTTCGGCGGTGATCTTGGGGGGGTTATATTCTGCTACGAAGAGCACACTGCCCGTTTCCTTATTCAGCTTATATTTCCGGATGCCCCCCTCATAGGCAGAGTAGCAGAACAGATCACCATTCTGCCAGCACATGTACCCAATGTAGAAGGCATCTTCATCTATGATAAACTCGGTGCTGTCAAGAGTATATGTCCGGAGGAGGTTTCCTTCGTAGTCGAATCGCAGGATCTGGGCGGTAGTCTGGAAATACAGCCAGGCAGAGTCATTTGAACAACAGCAGACATCAGGAATCGTCGTCGTTAGTCCGGGTGTGGCTTTGCCTATATCCAGAGAGATCTCCTTGTGAAAAACAACGTCAGTCTGTTTATCGGTGTCCGGTCCTGCGAGGAGCTGCAGGTTAGGGTTGTCAGCCTCATCTGTGCCGTCGGCATCTGCTCCTGAATTCTCGTCTGTGATCGTGGTAGCGCCCAGATCAACACGGTCATCTTCTTCGGCTTTCTTCTTGTTGCAGCCTCCCAGCATCGTTGGGACCAGGATGCTGCAGGCAAGGAGCAGCGCCATGGTGCGTTTCTTCTTCATAATTTACGATCCTTTCTCTTCCTTCTTCTATTTCTGTTCCGGTGTGGGGCCGGAGATTCTTATCTGTTTGCTCGGGCCGGGTGTGCGGGGCCCGGCGGGGTTCTGCGTCCGATGGCGGTGTGGAATCCGGCGTCCGACGGGGGGCTGCGTCCGCCAACCGCGGGTGTCAGTTTCCGGCCAGGGACTGGTTGATCCGTTTCTGCAATCTTGCGATCGTTTCGTCAGCGGATTCGGTGCCCTTCATGTAGCCGGAGGTTTCTTCGAGTACGATCGTGTACAGTTCCGCATCCGGCATCACGATCTCTTCGTGATTTCGGATCTTCTGCTCGCATTCGGCGACCTTCTCATGGGGGAGAGGAACAATGTTGGCGGGATCATAGATCAGATCTTCCTGGAAAATCGCGTACCAGTAATCTCTGTGGTTGGTAGGATGTTCGAAGGCGTCCAGCGTCTCCTGAATAATCGACAACTTGAAGTTCGAGTTCTTTTCAAGCGAGAATCGGATGAATGCCCAGGCGCCGTCGGCCTGTTCCCGGGTCGCCGATGAGGAGATGCGGAACTGCCTGGAAGCATGGACCAGACCGGTGTTTCCGCCGGAGGCAGAGGGGAATGCGATCTGTCTGCCGGTTGTGTCTGGGTAGTAGAATGACGGTCCTCCGTATGGGTCCCGGAACTCGACGCTCATGTTGACCAGATCAGAGTGAATGAGCGAAGCAGCCACCTTCGGAAGGTAGTTGCCGTTCTGAGAGAAATCCTTCGGGTTGTTTTCCGAGATCAGGTAGGTCCCGGCGATCTCCAGAAGGGCGCGGAACTGTGGGTCGTTGAGATCCACGGTGCCGTCGTTTTTTCTAAAGGAGGAAAGATCCCGGCTCAGAGCGTAGTACAGGAAAGTTTCTGAGGTCATGTTCGAAGTCAGCAGATCGACTTCGTTGTTCTTCAGGAAAGCAAGCAAGTTCGTATAACTGTTTTCCTTCGCCAGGGCTTCGGCCATTTTGCCGCTTCCCAGGGCGGTGTAGTTCTCGGAGAACTCCAGTTCGGAAGTTTCCAGGGGCACGGCGTACAGATGGTCGTTCTTGCCGATGGACCGGGACACGGACTCCAGATAAAGCGCCTGCCATGCGGGGTCTTCCTTCTGCCAGTAAGGCAGAAGATCCCGGAAGTATTCTTTGTGGGCAAAAACTTCGTCATAGGATTTATAGACTTTCGGTCCGGAAGAGGTCTGCGTGATCCGGTTGTTTTCCTGCCCATCATCCAGCAAAAGAACCGGGCCCTGGCCGGACTTGAGTTTCTTGTTGAGATCATCCACGAGGGCATTGCAGTAGGTGATCTGGTCGAAGATTCCGTCTGTGCGGTACGGGCGGGCGTCGACCCGCAGTGAATCGTCGTCGATTTCGATATAGTAGTCTTCGTTTGTGTGATTGAACTCATAAACGAGTCCCATGAATTCGTGGTCACTGAACCGGTCAACACCGGAGAGCGAGATCACAGTACGCCCTTCACGGGGATCCTCGGAGGGGACGAGCAGGGTGGTGTATCCGTCCCAGCCGGTGTTAAAGACTATGATCTTCTGGCCGTCCGGGGAGATGGCCACTTGTTGTGTGTTGTTGAATCCGGACCAGTCGATGTCGGTGTCCTGCCATAGGAGTAAGCAGGACCACTCGTTGGTTTTACGGTCCATTTTCCAGATTCCGATATAGTCGACGAGATACTGTGCCGTCTCGGTGACGATAGACTGCCATACAGTGGAAGGTGCATCCAGATAATGGGTGAGATAAAGACCGCCTTTGTCCTCTATGCGGGACAAGACGATGCTGTTGAGTGTGCCATCGTACAGGGTCATGACATGGAACTGGTCATCGATATACCATCCGCCGAGGAGTTCGGAGTCCGGGGTAACAGCGTTGAGGAGCTTGCCATCGTAAGAGATGGTGCATATTGTCGGCGTTCCTACGACGCCGGAAAGGGATACCGGCCAGAAGTCCATGTGGAGTCCTTCTTCCGTCGCATCGATCAGATGTATATTTCCGAGATCACGGTAACCGATGGGGGAGGGGAACTTGATCACGAGATTCATCTTCTTCGTGGTCTGGTCCACGGCATAGACATGGACGAGCCTGTCTTCATAGCCGAAGGTCATGAGATGAAGAGCGCCGTCTTTATAGTACATGCCGAGAATGGACTGAAGCTCGTCGAATAAGTCCGGGTTGCTCTCGTCCAGTTCGATCGTCTGAAGGTGATTGCCTTCGTAGTCGAACTGGATCAGTTTGCCGGAATGAATACACATCCAGACTCCGTCATCCAGACAGCAGGTGGCTTCCGGGATCGTACTGTGAAAAGTCGGATCGACGGCCAGCATGTTCAGTTCGATCTGTTTGTAGAAGGGGACGTCTTTCAGAAGGTCAAGGGAAGGTCCTTCAAACGCACTTAAGGATTCCACCTTTTTTGAAGTGGAATCCTGGTCTGTAGAAGATGTATTTTCAGAAGAGATGCTTCCCAGATCGATTCGGTCATCTTCCGTTTCGGTCGGACCCGGATCGGTGGAACCTCCCTTCTTACAGCTGCATAGCAGGGTAGGAGCAAGCATCCCGCACACAAGGAGCAGTGCCAATGCACTTCGGATTTTCATAAACAGATCCTCTTTCCGCTTTTTTCTTCCCTACCTTTCTATCAGACTTTCAACCCTTAACCCTAATCCCATAATTCTTTGTGCGGGCCCGAATGTGAGCCGCGCGGTTTTCTTATTATCTGCGAGCGCCGGTCGTACGCTTCCGGGCTCATAGAACGAGTGCGGGCCGCGCCCGCTGTTCTTACAAAAGCAAGTGCAAGCCGCGCCCTCCGTCGGGAGGGTACGGCCTGTTTATTGATCAACCTTGTTTCGCCGACTGTGTGGAAGGAACCTGCTGTTCCTCTACAGTGAGCTCAAGCTCGATATAGTCACCCTGGCGATAAACCTTGAGAGTCATTTTGCCGCCAATGCCTGTAGCATCGATCGCAGACCGGAGTGCTTCACTGGTGGGCACTTCTTTGCCGTTGATCTCGGTGATGATATCGTTGGCCTCGATGCCTGCTTTATCTGCCGGTCCGCCTTCAAGGACTTCCGCAATCGCGATACCTTCCGGAATACCGTAGCTCTGCATTTTGCTGGTAACGGCCTGGCAGGTGACGCCGATATAAGGCTTGGAAACAAAACCTGTCTCGATGATGTCCAGGATGACATCTTTGACTGAATTCATCGGGATGGCAAAACCGATATTCTCGATGGATGCTTCACCCTGTGCGCCGGCGTTGGAATACTTGGCATTGGTGATACCGATCACTTCGCCGTACATATTGAAGAGTGCGCCGCCGGAGTTACCGGAGTTGATGGCACAGTCTGTCTGGATCAGATTCATCGGTGTCTTCTCGATGGTGACTTCGCGGTTCAGGGCGCTGACGCAGCCTGCGGTCAGGGAGAAGGTGAGTTCGCCCAGCGGATTACCGATGGCCAGGACTTCGTCACCGACGTTCATGTGGTCGGAGTTACCGAGGACGACAGGAGTGAGACCTGTGGCTTCGATCTTCAGGACAGCCAAGTCATTGTTCTCGTCGTAGCCGATGAATGCAGCGTCATAGGACTTGCCGTCGTAGGTGGTGACCTTGATGGAAGAAGAACCTTCTACTACGTGGTAGTTGGTCACGATGTAGCCGTCATCGGAGAAGATGAATCCGGATCCGGAAGCGGCGGCGGTGGTCTTGTAACCGTAGTAGTTGTAGTCGATGGATGTTGTGATACCGACGGTGGAGTTCACGTTGGCTGCGTAGATCTCAGCGGCAGAGTGCTTCTGGTTGGTATCGATGTTCGCGGTGTTGATCGCGGTATAGTCGCGCTGACCCTGGAGGATCGTGGACTGTCCGTTGTTCGAACCCTTGTTGTCGGAATCACCGGAATCGCCGGCGTCTTCGTTTCTGGCAATCTTCTTCGCTGCGGCGATGGCTTCTTCCTTCGCCTGGTTGGACCAGTTTCTGGCCAGGAGAGCGACGGCGGTTCCGCCTGCCAGTGCACCGATCAGGGAGAAGGATACAGCCAGTGCGGCGAGCCTTGCGCCACCCTTACTCTTCTTCTCGGAAGAACGGGACTTCTGGGTGGACTGCTGTGTCGATTGTACCGGCATGGGCTGGTGAGCCTGCTGCGCGGAAGCCTGATGCGGCTGCGACGACAGTGTCGGTTGTGTCGACAGTGTCGGTTGAGTCGGCGCGAACTGGTGCGGCTGCATAGTCAGTTGCAGCTGGTACTGTGGCTGAGTTGCTGCCGGGCGAGTGACGGTCTGGTCAACGGTCGGCTGTGCGGGACGTACAGCTTCCGGCTGCTGCGAGGTGATCTGCGTTGTAACCGGGCGCGTGATGGGCTCCTGCGGCTCGATCGGACGAGATGCATTCGATGTAGCCACCGGCTGCGGATTCAGGCTTGGTGCCAGACCCGGGGTCTGACTATAATTCGATGTGGTGGGAAGCGGGGCCGGCGAACTCTGGGAGTTCAGACTCGCTGCCACGATCGGGCCCGGATTGGAGTTCGCCATCTGCTGGGCGATTACGGAACCCGGACGCTGCGGCGCGGGGGAAACCGTCTGCTCGGAAGTTGACGTGGTCTGGTTCTGCATATTGGCATGGGAAAGTGCCGGAGAAACCTCTCGGGCTGCTCCCTCAGAGTCAGTATTGGCGGAAGATCCCAACTGAGATAAGTTGTTGTTGTTTAAATCGTTGATAGACATAAGCATCTGCTCCTTTCGATTTAGTGGATCGTTCATCCACTTACAGATTATACTCTAGTCTGGCAACCTTAAACCAACTTAAAATGTCACATTACAAAAGTGTCACTTTTACGCCTACTGTCAAATACCACTGAGGTGGGTGGTGCGTGGGTGCTGAGAGGGGAGGGAAGATGGAAGTGGCGCGAGAGCTTTTCACACAGAAAGATTCGAAGCAGTGGGGTTCTACGCTAGGATCTGCGTCGCTGCAAAAAAACCGCACCACGCAGAATAACGCCTCGAAATTCTACACCCGGATCTACGTTGCTGCAAAAAAACCGCACCACGCAGAATAATGCCCCGAAATTCTACACCCGGATCTGCGTCGCTGCAAAAAAGCCGCACCACGCAGAATAACGCCTCGAAATTCTACACCCGGATCTACGTCGCTGCAAAAAAACCGCACCACGCAGAATAATGCCTCGAAATTCTACACCCGGATCTGCGTCGCTGCAAAAAAACCGCATCACGCAGAACAGTGTCTCGGGAATGCGACGCGGCGCAGTGCGGAAATTAATAATCTTAGACATTACATCTTTACTACATATGCGCGCGAGTGTTGGACATCTCCGCGCGTGGCTGATATAGTGAATTTAAGATGGAGAGTTATATTCTGGAGGGGTGTAACGTGGTAAAGAAAATCATTGCGACTGTTTTGGGCCTGGCGGACGCAGTCCTGCTGGGGATCATCATATACTCGATTGCGACGAGCGGGGCGGCGAAGTCCGTCGCGCAGGGGACCGGCTCGATGCCGACCGGAAGTGACGTTTCGGTGACGGAGACGACGAAGACGCCCACCAAGAAGGTGACGAAGGCGCCGACGAAGTCTACTACGAAAGCGCCCACAAAGAAGGTAACGAAGGCGCCGACGAAGTCTACTACAAAGACGCCCACCAAGAAGGTGACGAAGGCGCCGACGAAAGCCACGACAAAAGCGCCTACCAAGAAGGTGACGAAGGCACCGACGAAAGCCACTACAAAAGCGCCTACCAAGAAGGTTACGAAGGCGCCTACGAAGTCCACGACAAAAGCGCCTACCAAGAAGGTGACGAAGGCGCCGACGAAGGCCACTACGAAAGCGCCTACCAAGAAGGTAACGAAGGCACCGACGAAGGCCCCGACAAAAGCACCCACCAAGAAAGTGACGAAGGCACCTACGAAGGCACCGACCAAATCGGCGACCAAGTCACTGACCGTGACCTCGGTTTTGCCGACGAAGGCCGATGCGACGATCCCCGCTAAGCCCAAGATCCCGGCCCGGCAGGTAAGGAGGTGGAGCTTATGATGTGCAGAAAGTGTGGAACACGCTTAACGACCGATATGCAAAAATGCCCGAACTGCGGTGCGTATGTTTTTGATGAGATGGAGACTCCGGACGCTCTGCTCTCGGATGCTACCGTGACTACGCCGTCCTATATGAGTGACGACGGATTCATCGACGAATCCCTCCTCGAAGAAGAAGAGTTTTTCGCAAGCGGAATGGCGGACGGCGCGTCCAGTCCTTGGTTTAAGCCGGCCACGACGCCGGTGGAGCCGGAAGAGAAAACAGCACCCACGCCCGCTCCTGCACCAGTAGTGCCGGAGGAGCCCGCGCCAGTAGTGCCGGAGGAGCCCGCGCCAGTAGTGCCGGAGGAGCCTGCACCAGTAGTGCCGGAGGAGCCCACGCCAGTTGCACAGGAAGAGCCTGCTCCAGCACCGGTTGTTGAGGAGACTCCTGCTGCTCCGATATTTGCACAGCCCCCGGAGACACCGGTTGTTGAGGAGCCCGTGGCTGAAGAACCCGTGGTCGAACCTGTTGTTGAAGAAAACCCGGTTGCCCCGGAAGAACCTGCAGCCGAACCGGAATTAGTGGCACCACTACTTTCGGAACCTGAATTTGAACCGATAGAGTCTCTACAGGAAACGGCTCCTGCAGCTGTGGTTGAAGAACCCGCGGTGGCGGAGCAGCCTGCGACGATTTCGGAAGAACCTGCGCAGCAACCCGCAGTGGTCCACCCCGCTGCAACCCAGCCCGCGCCGCAGCAGCCCGCGCAGCACCCCGCGTTGCGCCCGCAGCCGACCCCGCCCGACACACCGAAGAAAAGTCCTTTTCTGACGATACTCTGCATCGTACTGGCGGTGATCATGGTAGTAGAAGTCTGCGTGGCAGGATTCTGGAAACCGGGATGGTTCCGCAGCGAGGAGAAATCCTCAGAACCGACCAGCGTCTCCGGACAGAAGAACGTCCGGGACCTCCCGAAAGATGAGATCAGCAAAGACCAGCCCGTGGTAGAACAAAACCACGTCACAGTGGATGCGGGCTGTTTTGACTTAGAAGGCAAACAACTCACCGCCAAAGTCGAGGATAAGGGAACCGGCAAGGCAGACGACGGAACGGAATATCACCAGTTCGAGATCAACCTCGGCGACAAGCACGAGTTCGACGACCCGGTGCTCCTCCGATTTCCCGCTGACGACCCGGCCCACACCGTAGTGACCCACTACGATGCCGCCACCGACAGCTGGATTCCCCTTGCGACTTACGAAGACAAGGAGAACGGCGGCGTGTACGTACTCACCCGAAGCTGCAGTCCTTTTCGCGTAGAATACTCCGCCGAAGGCCCCCTCTATGTGGTCACGGACAAGGGCACCCCGAACGCGCGCCTGGTGCTGAGCCGCAACTGGAAAAACATCCTTTTCACGACCGCGGACCCGCTCTTCGCCGACACCATCAAGAACGTGACCGATCTGAAAAAGAACTTCGTCATCGCTGTTCCCGAGGTCGCAGAAGACCGCACACCGGAACAGGCGATGGATGCTTTTAACGAGGCCAGCGGCTGGTGGTCCCTCATCTCCCCGCTGATCGACGTCAGCGTAGGCCTGGTTCCTATGGAAAAAGCGCCGGTAGACATCGTCCTGGTGAACGGGAAGTTTGCGCCGTTCCAGAACACCTTCCGCGCCGACCTGGCGGAGGCCATGACAGACATCTCGATCCTGACAATGGGTCTGCAGGTCATCTCCGATTCCTACCAGTACGGTTTCGAGTCCAAGACTACGGCCCTCAACGCCTACAAAAACCTGATGACCAACTCCGGCACATTCTACTCGATGTGGACCGGCTACGGCTCCCCGGCACTGACCCTGGGCTTCCTGGGCGTGACGATCTTTTCGATGGAGCTGGACTACATGATATCCTATGCCCAGGACACTCAGGTAGAGATCTCAACCAACGTTTTTAATTCCTACTATAAGAACATCCACCCCTTCGACTGGCACTACTGGTATGACCTCTACGTCAATTCTTTCTGGCAGTCCGATATGGATACCAAGGCCGCGATGGACAAAGTGAACAAGGGCATCGACGACTATTGCAACGAGTTTTGGGAGCTCTCGAAAAACACTAACAACGAGGACTTCATTTTTGCCGTGGCGGAGTCGGACTACAAGAACTTCTTCGAACTGACAGACGAACAGAAGGATAAGCTCACGGCGGAACTGAAGATCTATATCCGCCGCCGTTTCGCCAAAGAAGTCCTGCCGAAGATCGAGCGTTTCGTGATGGAGCGGACCGAAGAACAGCTCCGCAAAAAATGCGCCTCCGTGGTAGAGCCTTTTAACCGGGAACTGTGCATCCGCATCGAGGAAACCGTGGATCTGACTACTTCCCAGATGCCCCAGTACCGTGGCTGCGTGCTGGCTTTCGGTAAGGGAGACACCGTCATCACCAACGACGGCTGGACTCTGGAAACTCCGAGCAAGGACGACGCGGAAACCGATGACGGCTGGTCCCTGGATTTCAACTGCACGGACTATGGCTGGATGTGCGCGAACCTGCCGGACACGCTCTATGTTTACGCTAGCAAATCGGACATGAAGAAGAAGGCGAAGCCTCTTCTGAAGGTGCCTTTCGATCTGGAAACTTCCCAGAGCAAGAACCGTACCACCGTGATCAATCTGTCGGAGACCAACACCTACGGATGGACGCTGACGCGTTTGAGCATCAACCCGAATTACGAGCCCGGTGATCCGGAGCGGGTGATCGAGTGGAGCGGTGATTCGACCCAGATCGTGGTGAAGTGGAAAGAGACTATAGATGACGTGGAGAAAGAGTACAGCGACATCACGGTGTGCTTCGGCGACTATGCGGATTTCCCGGAGGAATTCCAGTACGCCACCTACTACGACAGTGAAACGAAGTCACCTTCCGCCCGTTCTCAGGACGCGAATGCGACGGTGAAGCTGGGCGGCAAATCCCAGAAGCTCTCGAAGGAGGCCTATTATCCGGAGGGATATAACGGACATCTCTTCAAGGGCGATAAGGTGATCCAGATGGCCGAGGAAGGAAAGACCATGACGGTGACCATCAACCGCGGCATCTACTCCCTGGTCTATCTGTACAAGGCGATCCCGGCTGAGGAGAAGGGTTCTGTGGAGCCGAAGATCGTCAACAATTGCAAAAACGGCTACGAGCTGAAGGATTTCCTGGATGTGTGGTACTGTGCCCTCGAGGCCGACGGGAAGGAATATACCGGCTACCTCAAGCTCGAGAAGGAAGGCAACAAGATCCGCTACACGCCTTACGACGATTATTCGCACTCCGATACCGCCCTTCTGGATTATAAGATAAAGGATGAGAAGACCCTGGTCCTCTCCCTGATGGTGCGCGACGAGCTCCGTACCGTAGAAGTGATCATGAAGGATAAGAACCATATGACCTTGAAAAACCCTAAGACCGGGGATTCCACGGATTTCACCCGGAGCGGACACTAAGGTCCTGCTGCGATGGCGCGAGCGCGGCGCCGTGCGTCTGATCTGATTCCGCGGCCCGCGTGATCTGCTCTGCGCGATGATCTTGCAACCTGCACTTCGCGCGATTCTAATGCATCAAAAAACCTGCCGCCGAGATTTCCTTGGCAGCAGGTTTTCTGTTTGTTTCGTTTCGTTCAACGACGTACGGCGCTGGCCGTGATTCGGGCGCGGGGCCGGTGGCCGGATCCGTGCGGACCGGGCAGCGATCAGATAATGTCGTTGTGGTGATCCTGCAGGGACTTCACCGGGAAGTTCGGGTTGTTCTTGTAAGCCTTGATTCCCTCGGCGCTGGCTTTTGCAGCGGCCATAGTGGTGATGTACGGAACTCTGTGACGGATCGCTTCTTTTCTGATGTAGCTGTCGTTGTGGACAGAGGTCTTACCGGCCGGTGTGTTGATGATCAGCTGGATCTCACCGTTGGTGATCTTGTCCGTGATGTTCGGACGACCCTCGTAGAGCTTGTTGACACGCTCAGCCTGGATGCCGGCGGCCACGATCATCTCATAGGACTTACCGGTTGCCAGGATGTGGAATCCAAGCTCGTCGAAATCCTTGGCGATGTCGATGAGTTCATCCTTATCACGATCGCATACAGACAGAAGCACGTTACCCTCAGAAGGCAGCTTGGTCTGGGTTGCTTCCTGAGCCTTGAAGTAAGCCTCACCGAAGGACTCGGAAATACCGAGAACCTCACCGGTGGAACGCATCTCCGGTCCGAGGACAGGGTCAACTTCCTGGAACATATTGAATGGGAAGACAGCTTCCTTTACGCCATAGTGCTTGATGATACGATCCTTGAGCTCCGGAACCGGGGACGGCTTGCCGGTCAGCTCGGATGTCATGATCTCCGTTGCAACCTTAACCATGTTGATAGCGCAGACCTTGGAAACCAGCGGTACTGTACGGGAAGCACGCGGGTTCGCCTCGAGAACGTATACCACGTCATCCTCGATCGCGTACTGCATATTCATCAGACCACGTACATTCATCTCGATCGCGATCTTTCTGGTGTAATCCTTGATGGTTGCGATCTGCTTCTCGGTCAGGTTCTTGGAAGGCAGGATGCAGGCAGAGTCACCGGAGTGAACGCCGGCCAGCTCGATGTGCTCCATAACTGCCGGAACGAAGCAGTGCTCGCCATCGGAGATCGCGTCTGCCTCACACTCGGTAGCGTGGTGCAGGAAACGGTCGATGAGGATCGGACGGTCAGGAGTAACACCTACTGCCGCGTCCATATAAACACGCATCATCTCGTCGTCATGTACGACTTCCATTCCACGTCCGCCGAGAACGTAGGAAGGACGAACCATAACCGGATAACCGATCTTGTTGGCAATGGTCAGAGCGTCGTCTACAGTAACGGCCATACCGGCTTCCGGCATCGGGATACCGAGACGGTCCATCATGGCGCGGAAGTGGTCACGGTCTTCAGCCAGGTCAATGGTCTCCGGTGTAGTACCGAGGATGTTGACGCCGTTCTTCTTCAGGTCAGCTGCCAGGTTCAGAGGTGTCTGGCCACCGAACTGTGCGATGACGCCGAGAGGCTTCTCCTTATCGTGGATAGAAAGAACATCTTCCAGTGTCAGAGGCTCGAAGTAGAGCTTGTCGGAAGTATCGTAGTCTGTGGAAACGGTCTCCGGGTTGCAGTTGACGATGATGGACTCGAATCCCATCTTCTTCAGTGCCAGAGCGGCATGTACGCAGCAGTAGTCGAATTCGATACCCTGGCCGATACGGTTCGGTCCGCCGCCCAGGATCATGATCTTCTGTCTGTCGGACGTCGGGCTCTTATCCTCGGAGAGGTGATAAGTGGAGTAGTAGTAAGCTGCATCCTGTGTGCCGCTTACGTGAACGCCTTCCCAGGCCTCACGGATGTTGTACTGGTAACGGGCATTGCGGATATCCTCTTCCGGTACAGCCAGAAGCTTGCTGAGGTAGCGGTCGGAGAAACCGTCCAGCTTAGCCTGACGGAGGATCTCTTCAGACGGAACGGCACCCTTGATCTTGAGCAGGGACTCTTCCTCCTGAACCAGCTCCAGCATCTGCTCCAGGAACCAGTGCTTGATCTTGGTCAGCTGGTAAAGCTCTTCAACAGTAGCGCCCTTTCTCAAAGCTTCATAGAGAATGAACTGTCTGTCAGATGTCGGATAAGCCAGCTTATGCATCAGCTCTTCCTTGGAAAGATCGTGATAGTTCTTGGCAAAACCGAGACCATAGCGTCCGGTCTCGAGGCTTCGGATGGCCTTCTGGAAAGCTTCCTTATAGGTCTTACCGATGGACATGACCTCACCGACGGCACGCATCTGTGTGCCCAGCTTATCGGAAGCACCCTTGAACTTCTCGAAAGCCCAGCGTGCAAACTTGATTACTACATAGTCTCCGTCCGGTACGTACTTGTCCAGTGTGCCGTACTTACCGCAGGGGATCTCATCGAGGGTCAGACCGCAGGCCAGCATAGCGGATACGAGAGCGATCGGGAAACCGGTAGCCTTGGAAGCGAGGGCCGAGGAACGGGATGTTCTCGGATTGATCTCGATAACAACGATTCGGCCGCTGACCGGATCGTGTGCGAACTGGCAGTTACAACCACCGATAACTTCGATGGCACGAACGATCTTGTAGGAATACTCCTGGAGCTTATCCTGCACGTCCTGGGAAATGGTCAGCATCGGTGCAGAGCAGAAGGAGTCACCGGTATGAACACCGATCGGGTCGATGTTCTCGATGAAGCAGACGGTGATAACGTTATCGTCTGCGTCACGGACAACTTCGAGCTCCAGCTCTTCCCAGCCGGCGATGCACTCCTCAACGAGTACCTGGCCTACGAGGCTGGCCTGAAGACCTCTCTCACAGACGACCTTCAATTCGTCCACATTATAAACAAGGCCGCCGCCGGCACCGCCCATCGTATAGGCAGGTCGGAGAACGACCGGGTATTTCAGCTCTTCTGCAATCTTGACCGCTTCGTCTACGGAATAGGCAACGCGGGATCTCGGCATCTCGATTCCGAGTTTGGTCATTGTGTTCTTAAACTCGATACGGTCCTCACCACGCTCGATGGCGTCAACCTGTACACCGATGACCTTTACGCCGTATTTCTCAAGGACACCTGCCTCGGAAAGTTCGGAACAGAGGTTCAGTCCGGACTGTCCGCCAAGGTTCGGAAGAAGGGCATCCGGTCTTTCCTTTTCGATGATCTGGGTCAGTCTTGCCAGATTCAAAGGTTCAATGTACGTGATGTCTGCGACATCCGGGTCGGTCATGATCGTGGCCGGGTTACTGTTGACCAGAACGATCTGATAACCGAGCTTCTTCAGCGCCTTACACGCTTGTGTGCCCGAATAGTCGAACTCACACGCCTGACCGATGATGATCGGGCCGGAACCGATAATCAGAATCTTGTTGATATCATCCTTCTTTGGCATGGTGTCTTCCTCGCTTTATAAAATTTTATTACCGATAAAGCCTCAAACTGCTTTTTGGCTGGAAATATAATAACAGAAAAAAACGGATTGCGAAACCCAAATATCGAACCTCAATGAGATTTGTTTTTGTGTAGAAAGACGGTATCGGAAAAATGTTCTGAAATTGATCCGAAATGGCAAAAATCGGCGTTGACTTTTACCCTGTCGGCGTTCATAATTTCAATAGGTATTCCCTGAAATAAGGAGGTGACGAAGATGGATAGTTGTGATGGCAGTTATCGAAGGTGTGGCCGTTTTGAGAAAAACGATTCAGATGAGAACCACATACGAGTCTTTCTTCGTCGGAATGAAATACCCTCGATTCTGATTTGAATCCTTTTTCACATTACGCTTCCCTTTTTGCCAGCACTTCATGTGCCGACGCTTCGTGTGTCGATTATTTTGCAAAAGGAGGCGGTTTTCCATGGAAAACGAGAATGAGACAAGAAATGTGATTGAAGAAATCGTGCAGCTGATCCGTGCGGACGTATCAGACGGTGAGTTGCGCGCCAAACTCGAAGATTACCATGAGAGCGACATCGCGGACGCGATCGAGCTGATCACCAAAGAAGAACGTAAGAAGTTGTACCATATCCTGGGTGCGGAGAAGGCATCCGATATCTTTGCTTACCTGGAAGATCCGGAGGAGTTCATCGCCGAGCTGGATATCCGCAGTGCTGCGAAGATCATCGAGAACATGGACGCCGACGATGCTGTTGACGTTCTCGAAGAAGTCGATGAAGAGACCCAGGAGAAGATCATCTCCTTGATGGACGATGAGAGTTCCCGTGATATCCAGTTGATCCAGTCCTACGAGGATGACGAGATCGGTAGTAAGATGACCACCAACTTCGTCAAGATCCGTAACAACCTGACGATCAAGGAAGCCATGAAAGAATTGATCAAGCAGGCGGATGAGAACGATAACATCTCCACATTGTACGTGACGGATGCGGAGGACAAGTTCTATGGCGTGGTCGATCTCAAGGACCTGATCCGGGCTCGTGACTATACGAAACTGGAGACCCTGATCGTTACTTCATATCCGTATGTTCTGGACCACGATAAGATCGATGTCTCTATCGAGAAGATCAAGGACTACGCCGAGGATTCTATCCCGGTACTGAACGAAGAAGGAAATATCCTGGGTGTCATCACATCTCAGGACATCATCGAGGTCGTAGATGACGAGATGGGTGATGACTACGCGAAACTCGCTGGTTTGACCTCGGAGGAGGATCTGAAGGAAACCTTGGGCGAGAGCATGAAGAAGCGTCTGCCCTGGCTGGTAACGTTGTTGCTGCTGGGACTTTTCGTGTCCACCATCGTGGGTCTTTTCGAGACCGTGGTGGCGGAACTTGCTATCGTGGTGTGTTTCCAGAGTCTGATCCTGGACATGGCCGGAAACGTTGGAACCCAGTCGCTGGCTGTTACGATCCGTGTCTTGATGGATGAGCAGCTGAAGACTTCGGAGAAAGTGAAGTTTATCTTCAAGGAAATGCGGGTCGGTTTCTTTAACGGATTGCTGCTGGGGTCCCTGGCGTTCCTGGGAATCGGACTGTATGTAACTCTTTTCAAGCATTATCCGACCGGGTTTTCTTTCGCCGTGGCGGCCTGTGTCGGCGGGTCTTTGTGGCTGGCCATGATCGTGTCCAGTCTGGTGGGTACCCTGGTCCCGATGTTCTTCCACAAGATCAAGGTGGACCCGGCGGTAGCGTCCGGACCGCTCATCACGACAGTCAACGACCTGGTGGCGATCGTTACGTATTACGGATGCGCATGGATCTTCCTCATCAACCTGTTCCATATGGTGCAGTGAGGAGAGGGACGAAAGTTATTTTTCATTAGATGAGATCCCCGGTTAACGGGGTAGACAACCAAACCAAGCAGGATCAATGACGCGAGTTCTTTTCAAGCACTCGTATGATTTGATGTGAATTTGATATGTTGATTTGTTCTTCGATTCTGCAAAAAAAGCAGGAGGAAAAACAATGGACAGTCTTTTTCAAGAATTAGAGCACAGAAGAACGCGGCTGGAGCAGGCGATCGATTTCTGCAGAAAACATTCGGACGGGGTGCCGGAGGGGCATCTTCGGATCGACCAGACGCGGCAGACTCCCAAGTTCTATCTGATCAACGATCAGGCTCCGGGGGTTCACTATCTTCGTAAGAAAGACAAGGAGCTGGCGACGAGAATCGCGCAGCGAGAGTATGGTGAGAAGGTGATCCGACGGGCGGAGGCGGAACTGCGGGCAATCGACTCATTTTGTTCCCGGTTCGAAAAAGATCGGGCGGATGATGTTTTCACCACGTTGAAGCCTGTGCGTCAGGCGTTGATCAGGCCGGCGCTTCTGGATGATGAGCTTTATGTCAGGCGCTGGCTGGAGCAGGAGTTCGAGACGAATCCTTCTTTCCCGGAAGGCAAGCGTTTCCAGACGCGGCAGGGGCAGATGGTGCGGTCGAAGGTTGAGCTGATGCAGGCGAACGTGTATGACGAGTTTGGGATCCCTTACAAATACGAGTGCAAGCTTACGCTTCGGGATGGAACGGTGTGTTATCCGGATTTCACGGCTCTGCATGTTCCGACGCGCAGGGTGATCTACCATGAGCATGTGGGGATGATGGATGATCCGGACTACCGGCGGAAAACAATGAGTAAGATTGCTGCTTACGGGAAGAATGGGATCTACGTGGGGAAGAATCTGATACTGACTTTCGATACCCAAGAGAATCCTTTCGACCTGGAAGTGTTCCGGGCTATGGTGAAAGATATTTTCCGGTGCGATGGGAATGGTCGCGGGTGACTAAATTGCCACTAACCGGGATTTAGTCCCCATTTCCCGAGCTCTGTTGGGGACTAGATTGCCACTACTCGGGATTTAGTCCCCATTTTCCGAGCTCTGCTGGGGACTAGATTGCCACTACCCGGGATTTAGTCCCCATTTTCCGAGCTCTGTTGGGGACTAGATTGCCACTACTCGGGGTTTAGTCAGTTATGTCCGTATAATGGTGTAAATTCAAAAAAGAGATGAGCCACATCTCATCCTGTAT